>NZ_JBEZYC010000026.1:0-1060 GCF_040638345.1 Kribbella sp. NPDC026611 | reverse complement strand
GGACAAATGTTAAGGGCCACCCCGGATGGGGTGGCCCTTAACAGTGTGAATGTCCGGCGGCGTCCTACTCTCCCACGACCTCCCGGTCGCAGTACCATCGGCGCTGGCGGGCTTAACTTCCAGGTTCGGAATGGAGACTGGGTGTTTCCCCGACGCTATGGCCACCGAAACTCTATAGAAATATCAAATCAACACACACAAGCCACACGGGGCTGGGGTTGACCGTATTTCGGGAACCGTACAGTGAACGCGAGTCATCTCGTCAAATTCGCAGCAAGTCTCTGAAGTATCTGTTTGTTGTGTCCACACCGTCCGTCTCGAGAGACGGGGTGTGTGTTTGGAGACAAGCCCTCGGCCTATTAGTACCAGTCAGCTCCACACGTTACCGCGCTTCCACTTCTGGCCTATCAACCCAGTGGTCTACTGGGGGCCTTACCCGGTTAACCCGGTGGGAGACCTCATCTTGAAGCGTGCTTCCCGCTTAGATGCTTTCAGCGGTTATCACTCCCGAACGTAGCCAACCAGCCGTGCTCCTGGCGGAACAACTGGCACACCAGAGGTTCGTCCACCCCGGTCCTCTCGTACTAGGGGCAGCCCTTCTCAAGTCTCCTGCGCGCGCAGCGGATAGGGACCGAACTGTCTCACGACGTTCTAAACCCAGCTCGCGTGCCGCTTTAATGGGCGAACAGCCCAACCCTTGGGACCTACTCCAGCCCCAGGATGCGACGAGCCGACATCGAGGTGCCAAACCATCCCGTCGATATGGACTCTTGGGGAAGATCAGCCTGTTATCCCCGGGGTACCTTTTATCCGTTGAGCGACGGTGCTCCCACATGCCACCGCCGGATCACTAGTTCCGACTTTCGTCCCTGCTCGACATGTCTGTCTCACAGTCAAGCTCCCTTGTGCACTTACACTCGACACCTGATTGCCAACCAGGCTGAGGGAACCTTTGAGCGCCTCCGTTACCTTTTAGGAGGCGACCGCCCCAGTCAAACTACCCACCAGGCACTGTCCCTGATCCGGATAACGGACCAAAGTTAGACAGCCAGAACAATCA
>NZ_JBEZYC010000025.1:0-1127 GCF_040638345.1 Kribbella sp. NPDC026611 | reverse complement strand
CTAGTGGCGCGCGTCGTTAGTTGATTTACGGTTGGTGGTTGGGATGATGAGGCATGGCGAATCGTCCTGCTGCTGCGTTGGTGTTGCGTGAGGGTGACGAGGAAGGTCTGGCTGCGCTGACGCGGGCGTCGAGTGTGCGGGCCGGTCTGGCGCAGCGGGCCCGGATCGTGTTGCTGGCCTCGCAAGGGCTGTCGAACACGAGGATCGCCGAGTTGGTCGGGGTGTCGCGGCCGACGGTGATCGGCTGGCGGGATCGTTACGCCGAGCGGGGGCTGGCCGGGCTGGACGACGAGGTTCGTTCGGGTCGGCCGCGCACGGTTGATCATCGGGGCATCGTGGCGGCGACGTTGGGGCCGCCGCCGAAGAAGTACGGCGTGACGCACTGGTCGTCTCGGCTGCTGGGCCGGCATCTGCGGATCGGGGACGCCACGGTCGCGCGGGCCTGGCGCGAGTTCGGGGTCCAGCCGTGGCGGTCGGAATCGTTCCGTTTCTCAACCGATCCCGAACTGGTGGCCAAGGTCACCGACGTGGTCGGCCTGTACCTGGCCCCGCCGGACAATGCGGTGGTGTTGTGTGTGGACGAGAAGTCGCAGATCCAGGCGCTGGACCGCACCGCCCCGATCCTTCCGCTGCAACCGGGCTTGGCCGAACGCCGCTCTCACGACTACGTCCGGCACGGCACCACGACCCTGTTCGCCGCGCTCGAGATCGCCACCGGGCAGGTCACCGCAGCGGTCAAACCGCGGCATCGCCATCAAGAGTTCCTGGCGTTCCTCAAACAGGTCGCCCGCGCCCACCCCGGCCGTGAGTTGCACCTGGTAATGGACAACTACGCCGCCCACAAACACCCCACGATCAAGGCCTGGCTGGCCGCCAACCCCCGCGTCAGCGTCCACTTCACACCCACCCACGCGTCCTGGATGAACCTGGTCGAGGTCTGGTTCTCCATCATCGAACGCCAAGCCATCCACCGCGGCACCTTCCGATCCGTCCACGATCTCAACACCAAGATCCGAACCTTCATCACCGGCTGGAACGACCGCTCACACCCGTTCGCCTGGACCAAAACCGCCGACCAGATCCTCAAGAAAGCCAACCGTCAGAAGACCTCAGACGCGCGGCACTAG
>NZ_JBEZYC010000024.1:0-1192 GCF_040638345.1 Kribbella sp. NPDC026611 | reverse complement strand
AGTGGAGTCTTTGGCGGTTGTAGAAGATTTCGATGTATTCGGCGACCGCGGTTCGTGCTTGGGTGCGGGTGGGCCAGGTTTGGCGGTGGTAGAGGTCGTTTTTGAGGGCGGCGAAGAAGGTTTCGGCGGCGGCGTTGTCCCAGCAGACTCCGGTGCGGCCGAGGCTGGTGCGGATGTGGTGGGCGCGGCAGAACCGGACGTATTCCGCGGAGGTGTATTGACCTCCGCGGTCGGAGTGGAAGATCGCGCCGGGCCGGACCCGGCCGGCCTGGATCGCCATCTGCAGGGCGTCGGTGACCAAGGATGTGCGGGTATGGTCGGACAGCTGCCAGCCGATGACCATCCGGGTGGCCAGGTCGATCGCGGTGGCCAGATACAGCCATCCCTGGTCGGTGCGCAGGTAGGTGATGTCGCCGACCAGTCGCTCGCCTGGAGCGCAGCTGCTGACGGCGAAGTCGCGTTCCAGCAGGTCCGGTGACTGCACCGGTTGCTCACCCGGTGCAGTGGTGCGCCGGTAGCCGCGTGGCTGAACGGCTTTGAGGCCGAGCTGTCGCATCAGACTCGCGACCAGTCCGACACTGCAGTCAAAGCCCTCGCGGTTGAGCTGCGCCGTGACGCGTCGGCAACCGAACGTCTGCCGGGCCTGATCGAACACCCGGCGTACCTGGATTTCCAGCTCACCGCGCCGCGCCGCGGTCGGTGTCTGAGCCCGGACCCGCCAGGCGTAGTACGACGAGCGCGGCACCTTCAGCAACCGGCACATCCACGCCACCGGGTAGTTCGCCTTCTCCGCCTCGATCAACGCGCACCGCGCGGCTACTGCGATGTCCGGGCGAAGAAGGCCGCGGCTTTTTTCAGGAACTCGTTCTCCATCCGCAACCGCGCGACCTCGGCCTCCAACTCCTCCTCCCGAGACCTCCCAGCCTCTCGACGCGGACCCGTACCCGGCGCCGGCGACCGGCGAAACGGCTCACCACGACCCAAATTCACCCGCTGAAAGTCAACGACCCACTTGTTCAGCGTCTGCCGCTCGATCCCCAGATCCCGCGCGACATCAGCAACCGTCCGATCCGACCCCAGCACCATCTGCACCGCCTCAGCCTTGAACTGCGCACTGAACCGACGACGCTTCTCAGCCATGAACAAATCCTCTCAAGCAAGAGCACCTGTCCAACAACCTTGGTACACCCCA
>NZ_JBEZYC010000023.1:0-1411 GCF_040638345.1 Kribbella sp. NPDC026611 | reverse complement strand
AGTTGAGTCCCCGATAGTGGTGTAGCGCGGTTGTCGGGCTCGTCGTAGACGAGTACGCGGCCACCGCGTGATCCTTCGAGTCAACCTTCCACAGAATCCTCGAGGACCATCACGATGACCGCTCCACACATTGTCGACCCTGCCGGCCTGCTCGGCGAAGCACTCGCCGAGGCCGGCCCTGATCTGATGCGCTCGTTGCTGCAATCGATCATCAACGCGCTGCTGTCTGCTGACGCCGACGCTGTGGTCGGCGCCGAGTGGGGACGACCCACGCCGGGCCGCACCTCGCAGCGCAACGGCTACCGCCACCGCGACCTCGACACCCGCGTCGGCACCATCGACGTCGCGATCCCCAAGCTGCGTAAGGGCACCTACTTCCCCGAATGGCTTCTGGAGCGCCGCAAGCGCGCCGAAGCGGCCCTGATCACCGTCGTGGCCGACTGCTACCTGGCCGGCGTCTCCACCCGCCGAATGGACAAGCTCGTCAAGACCCTCGGCATCGACTCGCTGTCGAAATCCCAGGTGTCGCGGATGGCTGCCGACCTGGACCAGCTCGTCGAAGAGTTCCGCCACCGGCCACTGGACGCCGCCGGGCCGTTCACCTTCGTGGCCGCCGACGCGTTGACGATGAAGGTCCGCGAAGGCGGCCGCGTCATCAACGCTGTCGTGCTGCTCGCGACCGGCGTCAACGGCGACGGCCACCGCGAGGTCCTCGGCCTGCGGGTGGCCACCAGCGAAACAGGACCGGCGTGGAACGAGTTCTTCGCCGACCTCGTGGCCCGAGGCCTGACCGGGATCCGGCTCGTCACCTCAGACGCCCACGCCGGCCTGCGGGAAGCGATCGCCGCGAACCTGCCCGGAGCCAGCTGGCAACGTTGCAGAACGCACTACGCCGCGAACCTCATGAGCGTGACCCCGAAGAGCATGTGGCCGGCGGTCAAGGCGATGCTGCACTCGGTCTACGACCAGCCCGACGCGGACGCCGTGGCCGCTCAGTTCGACCGGCTGCTCGACTACGTCGCCGAGAAGCTGCCCGCCGTCGCCGACCACCTCGCATCGGCACGCGAGGACATCCTCGCGTTCACCAGCTTCCCCAAAGACGTGTGGACCCAGATCTGGTCCAACAACCCAGCAGAACGCCTGAACAAAGAGATCCGCCGCCGCACCGATGCCGTCGGGATCTTCCCCAACCGCGACGCCATCGTCCGGCTCGTCGGCGCCGTCCTGGCCGAACAAACCGACGAATGGGCCGAAGGACGCCGCTACCTCGGACTCGACCTCCTGGCCCGCTGCCGCCTGAACGTCCTCACCAACACCGAACCCGAGATCGGAACAAACGACCTGCCCGCCCTCACCGCCTAAACCCCAGAAAGGAGAACGCAGCACTACACCACTCCTGGGGACTTGACCG
>NZ_JBEZYC010000022.1:0-1484 GCF_040638345.1 Kribbella sp. NPDC026611 | reverse complement strand
TGAACCGCTCCCCAGAAGTTGGACTGAGAATTCAGTTCTGATTTCTGGGGAGCGTTCGTATGGATGGACGTAGTTCGTTGTCGGTGGGGCAACGTGAGCGGGCGGTAGCGTGGTTCGAGGAGGGCCTGGGGTATCGCTCGGTCGCGAGGCTGCTGGGTGTGGTGCTGTGGCCGGTGAAGCGGTTGTATCGGCGCTGGCAGATCTGGGGCAGAGGAGCGTTGGTGACCAAGCCGACGAAGCGGTCGTACTCGTTCGAGTTCAAGCTGGCCGTGGTGGAGAGGTTCCTGGCTGGTGAGTCGGCGATGGTGCTGGCGACCGAGCACGAGCTGTCCTCACCGGAGTTGGTGAAGAGATGGGCCCGGGCGTACCAGCGCGAGGGTGAGGATGGGTTGCAGCCGAAGCCGAAGGGCAGACCACCGAAGGCTGCGAAAGATCCGGACGCGCCGGCCCCGTCGGGGGTGGATGTGGGGTCGGAGCTGGAGCAGCTTCGTCGTGAGAATGAGCGGTTGCGGGCGGAGAACGCCTACCTGGGAAAATTGCGGGCCTTGAGGGAACAACAACAGCGGTGAAAGTTGCTGCTGTGGTCGCTCTCAAGGCTGACTATCGTCTGGACCTGCTGTTGCAGATCGCCGGACTGGCCCGGTCAACGTTCTTCTACCACCAGGCCCGTTGGTTTCGGCCGGATCCGCACGCCGGGCTGAAGGCCGCGATCCGGGACATCTTCGAGGACAACCACCGTCGTTACGGGCACCGGCGAGTCCACGCCGTACTGACTCAGCAGGGCTGGCGGGTGGCGAAGAAGACCGTGCTGAAGCTGATGGGCCGCCTCGGGCTGCAGTGCCCGGTACGGCGCAGGAAGCGTTACAACTCCTACCGCGGCGAGGCCGGCCGGACCGCCCCGAACCTGCTGGCCCGCGACTTCACCGCGACCGCTCCGAACCAGAAGTGGGTCACCGACGTGACCGAGTTCCGCGTCGCAGACCGCAAGCTCTACCTGTCACCGATCATGGACCTGTTCGACCGCCAAATCATCGCCTACGCGATCGACCGATCACCAAACCTGGATCTGACCAACAACTCGCTGCGTGCCGCCCTCGCGACCCTCGAGCCCGGCCTCAACCCCGGCCAGGCACCGCTGGTGCACTCCGACCAGGGATTCCAGTACCAGCACCCCTCCTGGCAGCACCTACTCGCCGACGCCGGCGCGACCCAGTCAATGTCCCGCAAAGGCAACTGCCTCGACAACGCCGTCATCGAGAACTTCTTCGGACACCTCAAAGAAGAACTCTTCCACCACACCACCTACACCAGCCCCAGCGCGTTCATCGCCGCACTGCACGACTACCTCCACTGGTACAACAACCACCGCATCTCAACACGACTCGAGGGCCTGAGCCCGGTGCACTACCGGACCCAGACCCTCGCAGCCTAGAAACCCTCTATAACCTCTTACTTAACCAATCCAACTTCCGGGGACCAGTTCA
>NZ_JBEZYC010000021.1:0-4698 GCF_040638345.1 Kribbella sp. NPDC026611 | reverse complement strand
AGTGGTATTTCAACGATGACTCCACCCGAACTGGCGTCCGAGCTTCACAGTCTCCCACCTATCCTACACAAATTGTACCGACCACCAATACCAAGTTGTAGTAAAGGTCCCGGGGTCTTTCCGTCCTGCTGCGCGTAACGAGCATCTTTACTCGTAATGCAATTTCGCCGAGTCCACGGTTGAGACAGCGCCCAAGTCGTTACGCCATTCGTGCAGGTCGGAACTTACCCGACAAGGAATTTCGCTACCTTAGGATGGTTATAGTTACCACCGCCGTTTACTGGCGCTTAAGTTCAAAGCTTCGCCGGCCGAAACCAGCTAACCTGTCCCCTTAACGTTCCAGCACCGGGCAGGCGTCAGTCCGTATACATCGAATTACTTCTTCGCACGGACCTGTGTTTTTAGTAAACAGTCGCTTGGGCCTGGTCTCTGCGACCATCACCGCTTCCACCCGTGAAGGATGTAACGGTTCCGGTCCCCCTTCTCCCGAAGTTACGGGGGCATTTTGCCGAGTTCCTTAACCATGGTTCACTCGATCGCCTCGGTATTCTCTACCTGATCACCTGTGTCGGTTTGGGGTACGGGCGGCTCTAACACTCACTGCGAAGTTTTTCTCGGCAGCATGGGATCATCCACTTCCCCTGAACGGGTCCGCCTCGGCTCTCAGGCTCAATGAGACACGGATTTGCCTATGCCTCGCCCTACCACCTTGCCCGCGGATCAGCTTACGCCTACCATCGCCGCGGTTGGACTACCCTCCTGCGTCACTCCTCAATGCACCTACTACCACCTCGGGTCAAAACATCCCCCACGCAGCCCGAAGGCCTTGTGGCTTCTGTTCCTTAGCATCAGCGGGTTCGGTCGGGTCGTGTTAATGCCGGTACGGGAATATCAACCCGTTGTCCATCGACTACGCCTGTCGGCCTCGCCTTAGGTCCCGACTTACCCAGGGCAGATTAGCTTGACCCTGGAACCCTTGATCATCCGGCGGACGGGTTTCTCACCCGTCATTCGCTACTCATGCCTGCATTCTCACTCGTGCAGCATCCACAACTCCATCACTAGGCTGCTTCACACGCTGCACGACGCTCCCCTACCCACCCACACACCTGGACGATCCCGAAAGATCGCCGGGTTCTTGTGTGAGTGCCACAGCTTCGGCGGATTGCTTGAGCCCCGCTACATTGTCGGCGCGGAATCACTTGACCAGTGAGCTATTACGCACTCTTTCAAGGGTGGCTGCTTCTAAGCCAACCTCCTGGTTGTCTGGGCAACTCCACATCCTTTTCCACTTAGCAATCGCTTAGGGGCCTTAGCTGGTGATCTGGGCTGTTTCCCTCTCGACTACGGAGCTTATCCCCCGCAGTCTCACTGCCGCGCTCTCACTTACCGGCATTCGGAGTTTGGCTGATTTCGGTAAGCCGGTAAGCCCCCTAGACCATCCAGTGCTCTACCTCCGGTAAGAAACACGCGACGCTGCACCTATATGCATTTCGGGGAGAACCAGCTATCACGGAGTTTGATTGGCCTTTCACCCCTATCCACAGGTCATCCCCCAGGTTTTCAACCCTGGTGGGTTCGGTCCTCCACGCGGTCTTACCCACGCTTCAACCTGCCCATGGATAGATCACTCCGCTTCGGGTCTAGAGCATGCGACTAAAACGCCCTATTCAGACTCGCTTTCGCTACGGCTACCCCACACGGGTTAACCTCGCCACACACCACTAACTCGCAGGCTCATTCTTCAAAAGGCACGCCGTCACACCCACACAAGGTGAGCGCTCCGACGGATTGTAGGCAATCGGTTTCAGGTACTATTTCACTCCCCTCCCGGGGTACTTTTCATCTTTCCCTCACGGTACTAGTCCGCTATCGGTCACCAAGAAGTATTTAGGCTTAGCGGGTGGTCCCGCCAGATTCACACGGGATTTCAAGAGTCCCGTGCTACTTGGGAAAACACTCAAGAGTCACTGTCTTACGCCTACAGGGCTATAACCCACTACGGCTCAACATTCCAGAAGATTCGACTTCAACAGTGATTTATAACTCTTCAGTCTCACGGCATTAAGACTAGAATGCTCCCACAACCCCATGCACGCAACGCACGCCGGCTATCACACGCACATGGTTTAGCCTCATCCGCTTTCGCTCGCCACTACTCACGGAATCACAATTGTTTTCTCTTCCTACGGGTACTGAGATGTTTCACTTCCCCGCGTTCCCTCCAGAACCCTATGTGTTCAGGCACTGGTAACTGGCTTTAGAATGCCAGCTGGGTTTCCCCATTCGGACACCCCCGGATCACAGCTCGGTTGCCAACTCCCCGGGGCTTATCGCAGGCTCCAACGTCCTTCATCGGCTCTTGGTACCAAGACATCCACCGATTGCCCTTAGTAGCTTGTCACCAAAATCAAACACAACACAAAGACGACAAAAATTGCTACAAAGAGATGCTCGCGTCCACTATACAGTTCTCAAAATACGGGCAGGAACACCAACCCTGAAACCACCACCTAGCAGGTCAGCACCCGCCCCAGGGAAACAACACACCCAGTACGGGATACCCACACCACTCGTTTGGTGAGAGCCGGCCCCAGCCACCCAACCAACCAGACAACCCAGTTGATCCGTGACCCAGAGATCTCGATTCCAACCCCCAGAAGCAAGCTCCTGTTGGTTGGGTCCGATTTCTCAGGACCCAACAGCGCGCCTCGGTGTTCCACTCCGTCACCATCCACGTTCCACGCCTCCACCCCTCAAGGGAGTGTCAGCAGTACTAGTCTCAGCGACTTCGCTTTCCACCTAATGGTCAATGTTCCACAGTCCGAAGCACCATCACCTCAGAACGAACGTCTGAGCAGTGATGAATGGGCAGGCACCCAGAGGGTGTCTGCCGAGTGCTCCTTAGAAAGGAGGTGATCCAGCCGCACCTTCCGGTACGGCTACCTTGTTACGACTTCGTCCTAATCGCCAGCCCCACCTTCGACGGCTCCCTCCACAAGGGTTAGGCCACCGGCTTCGGGTGTTGCCGACTTTCATGACGTGACGGGCGGTGTGTACAAGGCCCGGGAACGTATTCACCGCAGCGTTGCTGATCTGCGATTACTAGCGACTCCGACTTCATGGGGTCGAGTTGCAGACCCCAATCCGAACTGAGACCGGCTTTTTGGGATTCGCTCCACCTTACAGTTTCGCAGCCCTTTGTACCGGCCATTGTAGCATGCGTGAAGCCCTGGACATAAGGGGCATGATGACTTGACGTCATCCCCACCTTCCTCCGAGTTGACCCCGGCAGTCTCCTATGAGTCCCCACCACCCCGAAGGGCGTGCTGGCAACATAGGACGAGGGTTGCGCTCGTTGCGGGACTTAACCCAACATCTCACGACACGAGCTGACGACAGCCATGCACCACCTGTATAGGACCCTTACGGACCCCGCATCTCTGCGAGATTTCCCTATATGTCAAACCCAGGTAAGGTTCTTCGCGTTGCATCGAATTAATCCGCATGCTCCGCCGCTTGTGCGGGCCCCCGTCAATTCCTTTGAGTTTTAGCCTTGCGGCCGTACTCCCCAGGCGGGGCGCTTAATGCGTTAGCTGCGGCACGGAGGACGTGGAATGTCCCCCACACCTAGCGCCCAACGTTTACGGCGTGGACTACCAGGGTATCTAATCCTGTTCGCTACCCACGCTTTCGCTCCTCAGCGTCAGGTAAGGCCCAGAGAGCCGCCTTCGCCACCGGTGTTCTTCCTGATATCTGCGCATTCCACCGCTACACCAGGAGTTCCGCTCTCCCCTGCCTACCTCTAGTCTGCCCGTATCGGAAGCAGGCTCGGGGTTAAGCCCCGAGTTTTCACTCCCGACGTGACGAACCGCCTACGAGCCCTTTACGCCCAATAATTCCGGACAACGCTCGGACCCTACGTATTACCGCGGCTGCTGGCACGTAGTTGGCCGGTCCTTCTTCTGCAGGTACCGTCACTCTCGCTTCGTCCCTGCTGAAAGAGGTTTACAACCCGAAGGCCGTCATCCCTCACGCGGCGTTGCTGCGTCAGACTTTCGTCCATTGCGCAATATTCCCCACTGCTGCCTCCCGTAGGAGTCTGGGCCGTGTCTCAGTCCCAGTGTGGCCGGTCGCCCTCTCAGGCCGGCTACCCGTCGACGCCTTGGTAGGCCATTACCCCACCAACAAGCTGATAGGCCGCGAGCCCATCCCCAACCGCCAGAACTTTCAACCCCACCCCATGAAGAGTGAGATATTATCCGGTATTAGACCCCGTTTCCGAGGCTTATCCCAAAGTTGAGGGTAGGTTGCTCACGTGTTACTCACCCGTTCGCCGCTCGTGTACCCCCGAAGGGGCCTTACCGCTCGACTTGCATGTGTTAAGCACGCCGCCAGCGTTCGTCCTGAGCCAGGATCAAACTCTCCGTTGAAAAATATAGACAACCCAGAACCCAAAGGCACTGGAGAGTCAACAACAGGTATTGATCCTTCGAATCAGAAACAAAACCATTACTGGCATGTTATCCGTAATAATTTCAAAGGAATCCACCCACAGACAAACAACCACCCAAACCCTCGCGTCAAAAACCCGGGGGCCCAGATAAGATCGTTCAACGCCTGCGGACAGGGTTAATGCATCTTTCGGCATTGACTTTCGGCACGCTGTTGAGTTCTCAAAAATCGGACGCACACCGC
>NZ_JBEZYC010000020.1:0-28236 GCF_040638345.1 Kribbella sp. NPDC026611 | reverse complement strand
ATAAGATCGTTCAACGCCTGCGGACAGGGTTAATGCATCTTTCGGCATTGACTTTCGGCACGCTGTTGAGTTCTCAAAAATCGGACGCACACCGCGCTTCAGACTTTCGTTTGAAGCTCCGGGGCAACTCGCCCTACTTTACTGTTTCGCTTCCGGCCGGTCAAATCGGCCTTTTCGATCCAGTCTCCCCGCGCGACTCAGTGACTGAAACCCACCAGGGTGTGTTTCAGCTGCCGAGACCTTCAGGGAGTTTGTTGAAGGGCCGGCCGCTTTCGCGTCCCGCGCCTCGCTCCAACAAGAAGAACATTACTGACATTCGCGGTGCGGATGCAAATCGAGGTCCCGGACCTTCTCCGGAGCTCCTCGACACCCGTCCTCAGCACCGGCTGACCGGCACCGAGGGAAGCCAGCGCTCGTCCCTCTGGTCACATCACTCACTCGCGTCTCCGCGAGCAGTACCTCCATCATGCCTCACCCACACAAACGGTTTTCGTGGGTCAGACGACGAGGTGGGAGCCGGTCCTCCGGCTCCCACCTGTCACGTACCGCACCGTCCAGCAGACGCCTCTCGGCGAGTGGCCGCTCGTAGCGGCTTAGGTTGAGGCCCGGGGTCATGAAACCGGACGGCATCAGGTGTAACCGGGCACCCCGGGGAGCTATTCCCGGGCGCAGCGAAGTTCCGCACCGTCCTGGTGCAGCACCAACTCCTTGTCCTGCACCTCCAGGTCGGTCAGCAGACTCTCCGCGGTGAAGCTCGTCGCCGAGGCAGCGCCGAAGCGCATCGGCAACTGCCCGTCGAAGACGACCTCGAGTCCACTCCCCCAGCGCCTCACCGTGAACCGCGGACCGCTTTCCAGCCGATAGCGACCGGCCAGCGTGGTCAGCAGCTCCTCGGACGGCGCCTCCGGCAGCTCGACCTCCATCGGATAGTCGTCCCAGCCGTACGTCGCAGCCGCAGCGGCGAAGGCCCGGCGAACCACCCAACCCCCCGCGTCTCCGTTCGTCATCACCACCGCGCCCTGACCACTGTCGCGGTACGTCAACAGGTGGCAGCAGTACCCGACGTTGCTCCCGCTATGACCGAACCGCCGCCCACCGTCCCCTACGAACACTCCCAAACCGAGGTGACTGAGTCCTCCGGTCCGCGACGTCGACTCGATCTGCGGCGTCAGCATCTCCGTCGCCAGCCGTGCTGACACGAGCCCGCCATCATCGCCGCCATACGCGCGTCGGACCCCGCCCGCGAACTTCGCGAGATCGGTCGGCGTCGTCCAGAGCCCAGCTGCGGCTAGCTGCGGGTAGATGTCCCACTTCTCGTCAAGCGGTACCCCGAGGTCGTCGTGCCCGATCGCAGCTCGGTCGTGGAGCTCTGTTGGCAGCGGCTGGGCATAGTCGCTGTCGGACATCCCCAACGGTTCGAGCACCAGCTCCCGCATCAGTTCGCGGAAGGGCGTACCGGTGACGTCCTCCATCAGCTGCTGGACCACCGTCGTCCCGCCACCGGAGTACCGGAACTGCGTGCCCGGCATGATGTCGACGCGTACGCCGATGTTGTTGGCCGGCGCCACCCCGTTGAGGATCTCCACAGCGGTCGGCAGCACATCGTCGTGGCTGTAGCCAGGGAAACCGGACACCGTCGTACCCGCACTGTGGCTGGCAAGCAGCCGAGGGGTCACCGTGGGCTGCCAGCGATTGGTCGACGGCAGCTGCCATGACGTCAGCTTGTGGTTCACGTCCTCATCGAGGTCAAGCAGACCGCGATCCACCAGCCGGAGCATGCCCAGTACCGCGACGGGCTTGCTGATGGAGCAAGCCTGGAACAACGTGCCCGGCACGACAGCTTGGGACTCACCGACGGCTAGTACTCCCGCCGTACCGGTCTCGACGACGCAACTGTCGTCGAAGACCACCCAGCTCGCACCAGGCACGTTGAACTTTTCGAGATCCGCCTCGATACCCGCCCGCAGTGTGCCCACGGCCCCTCCTCGGTCTGGTGCATCCGTGAGGGCACGGTACGGCGGAAATGGTTCGCCGTCGGCGGTTACCTGGACGGCTTCGGCGCGGCGCAGTCGATCTTCGGGTTGGCGCCGACGTAGTTGAGCGGGCCGACGAGGATCGTCACGGCAACCGTTCCGACCTTGGCGCACGACGTGCTCGAGCTCGCGAAATAGTTACGCTGCACGGCAGCCGCGAGGCCGATGAGCAGCCAGATCACCACGAACATCGTGATGGCTCGGGATCGGGTCGTGGACGCTCGACGCGTGCTCATGTCCACCTCCTGGTCTGGGCGAACCCCCGTGCTACACAACCCCAGTACCCGAACGGCAAACGTGAAAGAAGCTCAGACCTCGCGGAACTCGTAGTGCGGTTTGATGTGCTTGTTGACGTACGCGCCGATGCTTGGTGCGGCCAACAATGCGGCGTACGTCGGCTGCGGTACGTCGAGGTACCGGTACACATAGCCGTTGACGTACTCGAGCTCCAGCGTGCCGTCGGACCAGCCGACCGATCGCACACTCCGCGAGTCCACGGGGCGTCGCCTCACGTACGGCTCCTTTCGGTACGTCGTGCCGCCGCCCAGTCTGCACTCCATCGTCAAGGGGCGGCTGATCGCTCCGCATCGGCGGGCTGCAGTAGGGCCAGCGCCCGCGCCAGATCACCGATCGCGGTGTTGAGCTGCGTGAGCACGGCATCGTCGATCGGCACCTGGCGGCGCTCGACGCCCAGGTGGGCCTCGAATCGGATCCGTGCGTCGGGTGGCGCCTGGCTCAGGTAGGTGTCGAGGGCCTTCTGGAGGTGCGGGCTGGGGACGATCTCAGGTCGCTCCCGCCACTTGGTGATCGTGCGCGGTGAGATGCCGAGCGTCGCGGCGAACTCCTCGGCGGTCAGCCGCAACGCCGCACGCAACGCGTTCGCGTGCCGGCCGGTCCATTCCTCGATCAGGGTCATCGGGTCGCTCCTCGCGGGTGGTCTGTGTTACTCCCTGCAATGAGAATATGGCGATTCGGTGATCGCCGGTGGGCAGAATTTGTGCGCTGTGGATACCGGTTGAGTTCCTGGTGCGGACAGCCGGGCGGACGTTGACTTGGCCCATGGACGAGATCAGCGGAAGACCCGCGACGCTGCTGCGAACCCCGCGCCGGCGCCATCTGAAGGTCGCGAGCAGGTCGGGGCCACGCTGTTTCCAGCTGGTCCGTCATGTCGACGTCTCCGGGGTGAGCGGTACCGGGGTCGTCGCCGAGGGCGTCGAATGGACCGACGGGACGGTTGCCCTGCACTGGGGCGGACGGTACCCGACCACAACGGTCTGGTCTGACGGGGTCGACGCCCTGTTGAGCATCCACGGCCACAGCGGAGCGACGACGATCCGCTGGCTGGACGAGTAGCCGTGGGTGCTCGATCCCGGTGGGGCGGGCCCACCCTGCACACGGCCCGCCTCACCGGTCTACTCGTTGTAAAACTCCTCGCGGTACTCGCCGTTGGTCGCACCGACGCGCCGTGGGACGGGGCGCTGCTGCGACTCGTCGGACGGGTTGCTGCCGGTGTCCGCGGCCGTCTCGGTGAGGTCGTCCACTGCCGTGCTGAAGGCG
This sequence comes from Kribbella sp. NPDC026611, assembly GCF_040638345.1. Classification (NCBI taxonomy): domain Bacteria; kingdom Bacillati; phylum Actinomycetota; class Actinomycetes; order Propionibacteriales; family Kribbellaceae; genus Kribbella; species Kribbella sp. NPDC026611. Next base: position 24,646 of record NZ_JBEZYC010000020.1, on the reverse strand, counting down.
AGTTCGGCACGGGTGGGCCGGTGGTGCTCGAGTTCCTCCGGGGACGTGCGCCGAACCGGCAGATCGTTGGCAGCGGCCGACAGCTCGGACAACGTGTCGAGCAGGCCGAGCGCGGTCTCGACCTCACCGGGGTGGTTCACCAGCCACCAGACCGCGGCGGAGCCAGGCGTGGAGAAGACGTCGTCCTTCAGGTAGGCGCGCTTGTCCTGCTCCATCCGGCGTTCGAGCAGAGTCGTCTGCTCGCGGCGGTGCAACGCGGCAAGGTGTTGCAGATGCTTCTGGTCCGGATCCGGCAACCGCAGTCGTACTTCGGTCGCCCAGGCGCGGACCTGGCCCTTCTCGTCGAGCGCCGGCTCGCCGAGCAGGGCAGCGAGGCGGTGCTGGTTGAGAGATTCCTCCGTCACCTGCTGCCTGGACGTCAGCGACCGAGCCCTCTCGAGCAACGCGTCGACCGCAACCGCACCAAGGTCGGCGTGACGCGAACCGGACAGCACTGTCGACCACTGGACCACAGCCGAGAAGCTGAACTGGAAGTCGGGCGAGGCCGACGGCAACCGTACGTCGCTCACCGTCCGCGACGGCGGCCCGGAGAACACCGGATCCGGATCAGGCACCACGACAGGTCGGGCCGGTGCTGTCTTGGCCGAAACCGGACGGGGTTCGTCGGGCTGCTTCCAAACGACCGCCAGCAGCACGAGAAGTACCACCGTGAGCACGACCGCCGCCCACGCCGGCGGAAGATGCACGATCAGCGTTACGACGTACAGAATCAGCACAATCGCGGCAGCCGCGAGGAGGGAGTTCCGGTGGAGCTTCATGGTGGCGTTCCTTTCACCGCGTCGGGCAGACGTCAGCAGGTCACCCAATGCGTATTGGACGGCTTCCCCGTCCTCACACCGCCCAGGTCACCGGCAACCCAGACTGCGGATCGCCCAACAGGACAACCCCACGAAAAGTTTCACACACCTAACCCAAAGTAGTCACCCACAGCGTGTCGCCGCCCACTCTCTGAGACCGGTCGCTCCGGCCGGCCGTCTGTTGGATCGGCGAGGGTCAGCCGGTGAGGGAGCGGAGGGCTCGGCGGGAGGGGGTGAGGAGGACTGGTTTGTAGGGACAGCGTTGATCGGTGAGGGTTTCGTAGGCGCTGATGGCTCGGTTGGCGGCGTCCCAACCTTGTTCGGCGGGGGTGCGGCCGAGGCCGCGGTTGCGGACCAGGGAGCCGTAGAAGGCGGAGCAGAAGACGGTCGCCTCGTACCAGCCGATCACCGCGCCGGTGCCGATGTAGGTGATGTCGTCCTGGATGCAGTCGCGGATGGCGCGTTGCCACTTGCCGATGCCGGTCTTGCAGCCGTCGGCGATGACGACGCCGCTGGCGATACCCCACTGGTGGTCGAGGAACCAGTCGGCGAGCGACTTGAGCGAAACCTGGGTCTTGCCGTCCGTCGAGAGGAAGGACGGTTCCTCGCTGTGGTCACCGTGTGCCATCACATGCAGGACCGTGGAGGGGGTGGTCAACGCCGAGAAGGCGGTCTCGTGGTCGCGGGTCCGGACGAAGTTCACATCGATGAAGGGCTGGTCCCAGCCGGCGTTGATGTTGCCGGTGATGCCCTGCACGAACGTCATCGATGCGTCGAACGAACTGTCCAGGCCAAGGTCCACCAGAGTGATCAGCCGGTTCTTCATAAGCCCACCCCTCTAACGCGTTTCGTGCCCCGCCGCACCATGATGAACCACGGATCGGACAGTTCGCGCGGGGGTCCGGCGATGCTGAGACGGCGGGGTCCGAACCGTACGGCGTACGGCCGCGGCTGGGCAGGGTGGCAGGCTCTGGCGGCGGGTGCGGACGGTGATCGGCGTACGGTGTCGGGGCAGCGCTTGCCGAAGGAGGAGATGGATGAGCCAGATGCCGACAGTCACACTGAGTCACGGATCCGAGATGCCGCGGGTCGGGCTCGGGACATCGCCGCTGAACGACAACGATGCGGAGCGGGTGGTAAGTACGGCGCTCGAGCTCGGGTACCGACTGATCGACACCGCGGAGAACTATCGAAACGAGGTCGGCGTCGGCCGCGCGCTGAAGGGTGCACCGCGGGAGGAGGTCTTCGTGACTTCGAAGTTCAACAAGCGCTGGCACAGTGTGGACGGACCACGCCAGGCCTTCGAGGCGAGCACGGAGAAGCTCGGGGTCGACTACCTCGACCTCCTGCTGATCCACTGGCCGAATCCCGCCCAGGACCGGTACGTCGAGGCGTGGCAAGGCCTGATCGCCCTTCGTGAGGCCGGCCTGGTACGCGCCATCGGCACCTCGAACTTCAAGCCGACCCACCTCCAACGCCTCATCGACGAGACCGGCGTTGCCCCCGAGGTCAACCAGGTCCAACTCAGCCCGGTCTGGACCAAGGCTGCCGAGCGGGAGTTCCACAGTCTGCACGGGATCGTGACGGAGGCGTGGAGCCCGCTAGGCAAGGGCACAGACCTCCTGACCCATCCCACGATCCAACAGATCGCCAAGAACCACGACCGCTCCCCCGGCCAGGTAGTCCTCCGCTGGGAAACGCAGCAAGCCATCGTCCCCATCCCCAAATCAGCCAACCCCACCCGCCTCGCACAGAACCTGGCCGTCTTCGACTTCGACCTGACTAGCGACGAACTGGCGTCCCTGGATGCTCTGGACGGGACGGCCAAAGCCCCGGCTGACTCGGATCGCGCAGGCCATTGACGGGCTGAAGACGCACCTCGGCCCCCGGGGGAAGTGGGAAGTTCCCGGGGGCCGTGGTGCTTGCAGCTATGGGGGTCGCCTCGCCGCGACTGCACTGATCGCAGTTCCCGCTCATGGGCCCGGCGCTCTGCCTAACTACTTCTTCTTTCGGCTCGGCGTCTGCGAGAGCGCGCTGGCTGCAGCCGAACGCTCAACAGGCGTCGAGCTCGGGTTCGAGAGCGTTCGCCCAGCGGCTGACGCAGCCCTCGTGCCGGTCTGACTACGGTCGCCCGTCTGCGCAAGAGCGCTCGCGGCGGCCGAACGCTCAGCGCGAGTCGATTTCGAGCTGGATAGCGTCCGCGAAGCAGCCGACGCGGCCCTGGGGCTTGTCTGACGTTTGTTGGTGGCCACCTTTCACCTCCCGGTCATTGTCATAGGATCGGACGGTTTTCACGCAGGTTCTAAGCCACGCAATGACGCCGTCCAGACCAACCCCCGGTCCAGCTACCCATGCAGCTGGCCCTGAGTTCTCGTGTCGTGTCGTTCCTGACGTTATGTAGTTTTCAGACGGGCGCCTCGGCTGGTGAAATCGCCGAGGCACCCATTACTGTCTGATCACCGACCGCAGGCTCGTGCCAGTTAGCTGCAGCCGGAGGTGCTGCCGCAGCCTTCGCAGACGTAGCAGGAGCCGCTGGGGCGCATCTTGGTGCCGCAGGTGAAGCAGAGGGGGGCGTCGACCGAGGTGCCGGTAATGAGTTCGAGCATCTCGGCGGTGGTGTGGGCCTCGCCCTTGATCGGCTTCGCCGCGGCCACGTCGGCCGGCTTGGCGTCAGCGTCGGCAGCGGCATCGACCGAGGCGGTCGAGGTGGATTCCGGCGCCGGGTCGACCGACTTCAGTGACTCGGCCTCGGAGACCTCGACCGGTGCCGGCTCGTAGGAGCCGGTGTCGAGCTGCCGGGACCGCTCCTCCGCCGAGTAGATGCCCAGAGCAGCCCGCTCGTCGAAGGGCAGGTAGTCCAGCGCAAGGCGGCGGAAGATGTAGTCCATGATCGACTGCGCCATCCGGACGTCCGGGTCGTCGGTCAGACCGGCCGGCTCGAACTTCAGGTTGGTGAACTTCTGGACGTAGGTCTCCAGCGGTACGCCGTGCTGGAGCGCGATCGAGATCGCGATCGAGAAGGCGTCCATCACCCCGGCCAGGGTCGACCCCTGCTTGCCCATCTTCAGGAAGACCTCGCCCAGGCCGTCGTCCGGGTAGGAGCCGGCGGTCATGTAGCCCTCGGCGCCACCGACCGCGAACGACGTGGTCCGCGACGGCCGCGACTTCGGCAGGCGCTTCCGGGTCGGCCGGTACTCGATGACCTTCTCGACGATCTTCTCGGCAACAGCGGCCTGGGAAGCGACCGCGTCCTCGGCCGCGGCGGCCTTCTTCGCCTTCGCGTCCGCCAGCGGCTGACCGACCTTACAGTTGTCGCGGTAGACCGCGAGCGCCTTCAGGCCGAGCTTCCAGCCCTGGAAGTAGACGTCGGCGATCTCCTCGACCGTCGCGGTCTCCGGCAGGTTCACCGTCTTCGAGATCGCGCCGGACAGGAACGGCTGCGCGGCCGCCATCATCCGCACGTGCCCCATCGGCTTGATCGCGCGCTCACCCATCGCGGTGTCGAAGATCTCGTAGTGCTCCGGCTTCAGGCCGGGCGCGTCGACGACGTGACCGTGCTCCGAGATGTACTCGACGATCGCCTCGATCGTCTCCTCGGTGTAGCCGTACTGCCGCAGCGCGCGCGGCACGGTCTGGTTGACGATCTGCATCGAGCCGCCACCGACGAGCTTCTTGAACTTCACCAGCGAGAAGTCCGGCTCGATCCCGGTGGTGTCGCAGTCCATCATGAAGCCGATGGTGCCGGTCGGCGCGAGCACCGAGGCCTGCGCGTTCCGCCAGCCGTTCTTGGCGCCGGTCTTCAGGACGCCGTCCCAGGCCGCGGTCGCGTGCTTGTGCACGTCCTTGTCGATCTCGTGGATGGTGCGGATCGCGTCGTTCGCCGCGGCGTGCTTGCGCATCACCCGGGTGTGCGCGTCCTTGTTCCGCTCGAAGCCGTCGTACGCGCCGACGATGCCGGCCAGCTCGGCCGACCGCTTGTACGACGTACCCGTCATCAGCGAGGTGATGGCGCCGGCCAGCGCGCGACCGCCGTCGGAGTCGTACGCGTGGCCCGTTGCCATCAGCAACGCACCGAGGTTCGCGTAGCCGATGCCGAGCTGCCGGTACGCCCGCGTGGTGACGCCGATCGCCTCGGTCGGGAAGTCCGCGAAGCAGATCGAGATGTCCATCGCAGTGATGATCAGCTCGACCGCCTTGACGAACTTCTCCGAGTCGAACAGGTCGTCGTCGCGGAGGAACTTCAGCAGGTTCAGCGAGGCCAGGTTGCAGGACGAGTTGTCCAGGTGCATGTACTCCGAGCACGGGTTGGATGCGGTGATCCGGCCCGTCTCCGGCGTGGTGTGCCAGTCGTTGATCGTGTCGTCGTACTGCAGACCCGGGTCGGCGCAGGCCCACGCAGCCTGGGAGATCTTGTCGAACAGCTCCCGCGCGTCGACGGTCTCGATCACCGAGTTGTCGAGCCGCGCCCGCAGCCCGAACTCGCCCTTCTCCTCGACCGCGCGCATGAACTCGTCCGAGACCCGGACCGAGTTGTTCGCGTTCTGGTACTGGACCGAGGTGATGTCGCGGCCGCCGAGGTCCATGTCGAAGCCCGCGTCCCGGAGGATGCGGATCTTCTCCTCCTCGCGCATCTTGGTCTCGACGAACTCCTCGATGTCCGGGTGGTCGACGTCGAGGACGACCATCTTGGCCGCGCGCCGGGTGGCGCCACCGGACTTGATCGTCCCGGCGGACGCGTCCGCGCCGCGCATGAACGAGACCGGGCCGGAGGCGGTGCCGCCGCTGGACTGCAGCAGCTCCTTCGACGAGCGGATCCGGGACAGGTTCAGGCCGGCGCCGGAGCCGCCCTTGAAGATCAGGCCCTCTTCCTTGTACCAGTTCAGGATCGACTCCATCGAGTCGTCCACGGCGAGGATGAAGCAGGCCGACACCTGCTGCGGCGAGGACGTCCCGACGTTGAACCAGACCGGCGAGTTGAAGCTGAAGTACTGGTGCAGGAGCAGCCAGGTGAGCTCCTGCTCGAACACCTCGGCGTCGGCGGGCGTGGCGAAGTACGCGTGCTCCTCGCCGGCCTTGCGGTACGTCTTGACGACCCGGTCGAGGAGCTGCTTGAGGCTCCACTCGCGGTTGTCGTGCGCGACCGCGCCGCGGAAGTACTTCGTGGTGACGATCGTGGAGGCGTTCACGCTCCAGAAGTCGGGGAACTCGACCCCGCGCTGCTCGAAGACCGTCTCACCGGTCTTCCAGTTCTGCTGCACGACGTCGCGCCGCTCCCAGGTCACCTCGTCGTACGGGTGAACGCCCTCGGTGCTGAAGACGCGCTCGATGGTGAGTCCCGCGGGCGCGTTCTTGCGCCCCCGGAACCCGGCCGCCGACCTCTTGGTCGACCCCGAGTGGCCGGTCACCGTCTCTGTCATGGTTGCTCCTCGCCCTGTGTCTGGTACTGCCGCGGTCTGTCGGGACCGCACCCGTTGGAGTACTGCGGTAACGCAACTACGTGGAACTACTGCACTTCCCCCGGTTTACGTTTGCTGGGTCGGCTCCAGGCCCGGCTCGGTGCCCTGCGGCTCCTTCTCGGCGCGCAGCAGCGCGATCTCCGTCTCGAAGTCGTCGGCGGACTCGAACTGCCGGTAGACGCTCGCGAACCGCAGGTACGCGACCTCGTCCAGCTCCCGCAGCGGCCCGAGGATCGCGAGTCCGACCTCGTGCGCGGGAATCTCCGGCGAGCCGCTGCCCTTCAGCGCGTCCTCGACCTGCTGGCCCAGGCGGGCGAGCTGGTCGGCGTTCACCGGCCGGCCCTTGCACGCCTTGCCGACCCCGTTGATGACCTTCTCCCGGCTGAACGGCTCGGTCGCGCCGGAGCGCTTCACGACCGTGAGCTGCATCTGCTCCACGGTGGTGAACCGCTTCTCGCAGACCGGGCACTGCCGCCGGCGGCGGATCGCTCCGCCGTCCTCGGCCACCCGGCTGTCGACCACTCGTGAGTCGGCGTGCCGACAGTACGGACAGTGCACGACGAATCACTCCTTCCGAGCCCCACCGCGGGGGTGGGCTGTGGATCAGCCTGGGGACAACTTGTGTATGACCTGTGTGCAACCAACCACTACCTGTGGAAAATTACACCCGTGTAACCACTACATCTAGGGATCCTAGTTCGCTGCTCCGACAGTTTGCAAGCAGCCTGCGATCGCCCGCGCGTGTCTAGGTTTCAACAATCTCGCGGACGCGTGTACTCCCGCGTGGCGCCGTCCGAATGACCCTCCGGAGGCGCAAACTACGGCCTCCGAAAGCCGGGCCTGAGGGCCGCGCCGGGCGGGTGGACGCCAACCGCGGGATGTGAGGATGGCGGGCATGAAGCCGGTGATTCTTGATGTGGACACGGGGTTGGACGACGCTTGCGCGTTGCTGCTGGCGGCTCGGCATCCGGAGCTCGAGCTGAAGGCGGTGACCTGCGTCGGTGGGAACGTCGGGATCGACGACGTGGTCGTCAACACGCTGACCGTGCTCGAGGCGGCCGGGCGGACCGACGTACCGGTTGCTCGCGGGGCCGGCGTACCACTGCTGCAGCCGGTGCGGACCGCACCGCACGTTCACGGGGCGGACGGGCTTGGGGATCTTGACTGGCCGCGGTCGACGCGGGAGACAGATCCGCGGCATGCGGTCGAGCTGCTGCGCGACGTACTGCGGGACGCGGCGGCGAGCGGTGAACTGATCACGTTGATTCCGCTGGCGCCGATGACGAACATCGCGTTGCTGCTGCGGACGTACCCGGAAGCGGCGGCTGGGCTGCGCGAGATCGTCTTCATGGGTGGCGCCGCGGGGATCGGGAACGCGACCGCGTCGGCGGAGTTCAACATCTGGACCGATCCGGAGGCGGCCGCGGTCGTGCTGAGTGCGGCCGGCGAGCTCGGGATTCCGGTGACGATGTACGGGCTGGACGTGTTCTACGACGTCGTCGTGTCGCTGGAGCAGGCGAAGGGCCTCGGTGGATCGCCGTCGGCGGACCTCGCGCGGAAGCTGATCGAGAAGCGGAGCTCGTTGTACCAACGGGACGGCGCGAGCATCGGCGATGGCGGCGCCGTCTGCGCGGTGATCGATCCGTCGGGGCTGACGACGCAGCCTTTCCCGTTGCGGGTCGAGTTGTCGGGCAGCTGGTCGCGCGGGCGGACGATTGTGGATACGCGGGACTGGTCCGCTGATCTGACCAGCGATCCGCACGGGCAGGCGCCGACGACGGTTCAGGTGGCGACTGCGGTCGAGGGCGATCGGTACGCGGAGTTGTGGCTGAGTACGGTCAAGTAACCAGCTCGAGCAGGCGAGCGCGTACGCCGTACAGGAACAGGTCGAGGCCGTCTGCGAAGACGGCGGTGGTGGGTTCGGCGACCACCGCCGCGAGGCTCCAGCGGGCGGTGACCTCGAAGATGTGGCGCGCCTGATCGGCCGGTATGCCGAGTCGCACGAGGGCCTCGATCTGGACGCGTACCAGTTTGGCCCGGGAACCCTCGCCTTGGTCGCGATCGGGAGTCGCCGTGGCCTGGATGAGGGCGGCGAGACCCGGATGTGCGGCGTAGTAGTGGCGGAGCTCGAGCGAGCCGGTCCTGGTGAGCTCGATCCACTCGTCGACCGTCGTGAGGCGCTCGTACGCCGGAGTGTCCGCGGTGAACTGGTCGAACGCGTTGCGCGCGACGAGGTCGAGCAGCTCCGCCTTGTTGTGGACGTGGTGGTAGAGCGACGGGGCGCGGACGTGCAGGCGTTCGGCGACCGATCGCATGGTCAGGCCGTCGACGCCGTACTCGCGGATGACCTGCAAGGCCGCGTCCGCGATCGCGGCGGCGCTAATGCCGGCCGCTGCGTGCGAGGACGGGTCGCGTCTGGTCACGAATCTCATTGTGGGTGCTGGGGTGCGTGCTGTCTAATGGCGTTAGACAACCTGGTTGTGAGGACGGTGGCCTGTGTTCAAACCCGATTACCCCTTGCGGACCGAGCGGCTGGAGCTGCGGCCGCACCGGATGTCCGACCTGGACGATCTCTTCGCGTTCCACTCGATGCCGGAGGTGGTGCGGTACGTGCCGTGGCCGGTGCGGGACCGGGAGCAGACGCGGGTGGCGCTCGAGAAGAAGCTTTCGCAGGGCGAGCTGACCGAGGAAGGTCAGTGGCTGGTGCTCGCGATCGAGCTGCGGGAAACCGGGACGGTGATCGGCGAGGTGCTGCTGAAGTGGGAGAGCGAGGCCAGCCGGCAGGGCGAGATCGGGTTCGCGTTGCACTCGGACTACCAGGGGAAAGGGCTCGCGGCGGAGGCTGCGCGGGAGATGCTGCGGGTCGGGTTCGAGGAGCTCGGGCTGCATCGGATCGTCGGGGTTCTGGACGACCGGAATACTGCGTCGGCCCAGCTGCTCGAACGGCTGGGGATGCGGCGCGAGGCGCATTTCATCGATGCGCTGGTCTTCAAGGGCGAATGGACGAACGAGTACGTCTACGCGCTGCTCGAGGATGACTGGCGGGCCGCGCAGGGCTGACGCTTCGGATCAACGGGCGATGGGGATCTGGAGCGTCTGCCCGGGGGTGATGTCGGCGGGGCTGGACAGCTTGTTCAGGTCGGCGATCTTCTCGACGACGGTGGCCGGGTCCTGATTCGGGTTCGTCTGCTGGGCGATGGACCACAGCGTCTGACCGGGGGCCACCTGGACGGGCACGGTCTGGGAGAAGTCCGGCCCCGGCTGCAGCACGCCGGCGACCCTCAGGCCCAGGACCGCGACGGCGGATCCGAACACGAGCACCGAGACGACGGCCAGCAGCATCCGGCCGCGGCGGGTGAGTCGCAGCGCGGGCGCCTCGACCTCTGCCGCGCGGCGCGCCTGCGGCGAGGGACGGCGTACGGCGGTCGTCGTGGACTCGCGACCGAGGGACTCGCCGGAGCAGGCACGGACGGGGAGCGGCTCGGTGGTCGCACCCTGGATGCGCGGGCGGCGGCGCGGGGTGGTCGCGGGCGGTGCCACCTCAGGCGCCTGGCGCCCTGTCAGTGCGTCGGCCGCGAGAGCTGCTGTGCTCATCGGATCCTCCAGACCTCGTCAATCCACGTCCTGCGGTGTCAGAACCTTGTCTACCGGCCGCCTCCGACAGTTTCTGCGGAGGCGGCTTGTCCGACCGGCCCGAACACCTGTTCGATCGAACGCCTGTACGAATGATTAACCGACAGCCGCCCGTCGCGCAACCACTTCCAACGGCGACACGCCCAGGAAATTCCCGGGCCTCCCGGCGGCTCACGCAGGCCTTATAACCTGACACACGAACAAACGTGCGAACCGACACGCCTTCGAACAGATGTTTGAAGAATCTCAGAATTCGGTCTACGGTCGTCTCAGTCGAGCAAGCTTCGGCCGGTGCAGCAATCGCCGGCCCGACCCGAGGAGCAACCACCGATGGCCAGGACGCCGAGCGGTTCCAGCAAGGACGAGCGTGCAGCCGAGGTCGCGGACAAGACCGTGACCGAGCTGCCGGACGGCCCGGCCGACGCGACCGGCCTGACCCCGCGTCAGCGCCGCGTGCTGGACGTGATCCGCGACTCGGTGGACAGCCGTGGGTACCCGCCCTCGATGCGCGAGATCGGCGAGCGGGTCGGCCTGACCAGTTCCTCGTCGGTGTCCCACCAGCTCCGCGTGCTCGAGCAGAAGGGTCTGCTCCGGCGCGACCCGAACCGCCCGCGCGCGATCGAGGTGCGGTACCCGGGCGAGGCCGACGCGGCGGCCCGGCGTACGGCGCTGGGTTCGGTGCGGCAGACGGCGTACGACGAGACTGATGCCGGCGACGCGCACCCGGAGGCGGTGTACGTGCCGATGGTCGGTCAGATCGCCGCCGGTAACCCGATCCTCGCCGAGCAGCAGATCGAAGAGGTCTTCCCGTTGCCCAAGGCAATGGTCGGCGAGGGCACGCTGTTCATGCTGAAGGTCAAGGGTGAGTCGATGATCGACGCGGCCATCTGCGACGGCGACTGGGTGGTCGTGCGGCAGGAGCAGACCGCCGAGAACGGCGACATCGTGGCCGCGATGATCGACGGCGAGGCGACCGTGAAGACGTTCAAGAAGACCAAGACCGAGATCCTGCTGCTACCACACAACCCGGCGTTCGAGCCGATCGACGGGAAGGACGCGATCATCCTCGGGAAGGTCGTAACAGTTCTGCGCCGGGTCTGATATCTCAGACAGCGCGCAATCTCGCGCGAGTCGTGTCAGCATTGAGTCATGACGACTGTCTATGACTTCAGCGCGACGCGGATCGAAGGCAATGAACAGTCTCTTGCCGATTTCCGCGACCAGGTGCTCCTGGTGGTGAACACGGCGTCGCAGTGTGCCCAGACTCCGCAGTACAGTGGACTGCAGAAGCTCTACCGGACCTACCGCCGGCAGGGCTTCTCGGTGCTCGGCTTCCCCTGCGACCAGTTCGGCCACCAAGAGCCCGGTGACGAGAACGAGATCGCGAACTTCTGCTCGACGATCTACCACGTGACGTTCCCGATGTTCGCCAAGATCGAGGTGAACGGTTCGAGGACGATTCCCTTGTACAACTGGCTGAAACGCGAGCAGGGCGGCCTGCTCGGCGGCCGGATCAAGTGGAACTTCACCAAGTTCCTGATCGGCCGCGACGGCGGGGTGATCGCCCGCTACTCCCCGACCCACTCCCCCGAAAAACTCGCAGACAAGATCGAGGCAGCGCTCGCGGTCCCGGCCCCGTCCCGGGAATCGAACGACTGACTCAGAACCCGGTTTGGTGGCCGAGCGCAACGAAGTACCAAAGTGGTTCCGACGTTCGCCGGAAGCCCTTTTCTTCTGAGACAGTTGAACAGCTCGCGTCTCAACGCATCGCCACGTCACCGCATTCCGAACAATTTGCGCTGCATTCCGCATGTCTGAATCCTGCGCACACTCTTCTGCACATGAACATTCTTCGGCATCAGCACTGTCGATCGACGGTGGTGTCTGCACCTGCAGGTGCAGACACCACCGCTGCCGGTCTCAGCAGGTGTAGTAGGTGTACGCGTTCTGGACGTTCCAGCCGAGGCTGTGCCCCGCCCAGGACAGAACGCAGTCCCTGCCGATCGACCCGTTGGTGTAGATGATCCTGATCCCTGCGTTGAAGTTCGAGCAGTTCTGGTAGAAACTCCAGCCATCGCTATCTCTGGAGTAGCCGCACGGTGGGTACGGTTCCGCCGGCGCGGTCGCGGCGCGCGGTTCCCGGACGGGTACCGCCCCTGCGGGAGCTGCCGACAGGGGCGCAAGGGCACCCGCGGCCAGAACCACGGCGGTGGCGAGTACAGCCTTCTTCATCACGAGTTCTCCTTGGGTCAGGGGTCACTGACCCGTCGAACTCTCATCGAGAGGGGATTGGCGATCAACTGTTTCCAGGCGTGCCAAATGGCCTAGACGACTACCGATTCGGGGTTGATGTCTAGGCGGAGGCCTCGCCAGACGGGGTGGCGGAGGCGGTTGTCGGCGGCCCAGCCGGAGTAGGTCACTTCGGCTACCAGGGCTGGGTCGAGCCAGTGGGCCTGGCGACGGTCTGAGGTGGGGATGGTGGAGGGGTCGAAGGCTGGGGTGGGGATTTCCAGGCCGACCAGCTCGGCGGAGAGCATGTCCAAGGTGGCGAAGTCGAGGCCCGAGCCGACCTTGCCGATGAGGGTCAAGTCGCCGGACTCGGAGTACGCGGCGCAGTAGAAGGAGCCGATCCTGCCTTCGCGGTTGCCCTCGCCGGGGTGCCAGCCGCAGAGGATGACGTCGCGGGTCTGGACCGGCTTGATCTTGACCCAGTCGGCGCTACGCCGGCCGGGGAGGTACCGGGACTTGCGCCGTTTCGCGACCACGCCTTCGAGGCCGGTCGACGCGGACAGGTCGAGCGCGGCCGGGCCGGACGTGTACGCCGGCGGGATCTCCCAGAACGGGTCCCCGATGTCGAGCGAGTCCAGCAACCCCCGCCGGTCGTCGTACGTTGCTTCCAGCAACCACTTGCCGTCGAAGCGGAGTACGTCGAACAACCGGACCGATACCGGCACCTCGGTGATCAGGTGCCGCAGCTGCCGTGGATCGCGCACGTGCATCCGCCGCTGCAGCAGACCGAAGGACGGCGCGCCGTTCTCATCGAGCGTGACGATCTCACCGTCGAGTACGGCGGGCAGCCGCAACCCCGGCGCCTCCGCCAGCCCGATCAGCTCCGGATAGCCACCCGACACGTCCCGGCTGTTCCGCGACCACAGCCGGCAGACTCCCTCGTCGACCTCGGCGATGACGCGGATGCCGTCCCACTTCATCTCGTACGACCAGCCCGCCCCGGTGGGCATCTCCCCCAGCGCCGCCATCATCGGCAGCACGGGCGGACCGGCCGGACTCATGTTGTCTGCAATCGCTTCAGCGCACCGAGCACCTTCTCACGATCGGCGGTCGGCCACATCGGGGGCAAGGAGGCGCGCAGGAACGCGCCGTACCGCTGTGTGACGATCCGTGGGTCGAGGATTGCAACCACACCACGGTCAGTACTCCGGCGGATCAACCGCCCGGTCCCCTGCGCCAGCAACAAAGCTGCGTGCGTCGCAGCGACCGCCATGAACCCGTTCCCACCGGCCTCGTCGACCGCCCGCTGACGCGCCGCCATCAACGGTTCGTCCGGTCGCGGGAACGGCACCCGGTCGATGATCACCAGGTTGCAGGTGGATCCCGGTACGTCGATCCCCTGCCACAGCGACAACGTCCCGAAGAGCGAGGTCTCGGGATCGTCGACGAACTCACGTGCCAGCTCGCCCAGCTGCGCATCCCCCTGGCATAGCACGTTCAGATCGGTCGCCTCGCGAACGGCGGCCGTCGCCGCCTCGGCCGCTCGCCGCGACGAGAACAGCCCCAACGTCCGCCCGCCGGCAGCCGTCACGAGGTCGATGATTTCCTCGAACTGTTTCTTCCCCAGCCCGTCCCGGTGCGGCGGCGGCAGGTGCTTGGCGACATACAGGATCGCCTGCTTCTCGTACTCGAACGGGGACCCGACATCCAGCCCGCGCCACGGCAGCGGGGCCGTCTCGTCGTCGGAGTCGATCTCGGGCATCTCGTCGTCGTCATCGAGCTTGTCCGACGGCCGCAGGCCGACCTGCCGCGCGATCGAGTCGAAATCACCGCCAAGCGTCAGGGTCGCGGACGTGAGGATGGCGGTCCGGTCGCGCAGCACGAGCTCGCGGAGCAGGCCGGCGACCGTCAGCGGCGCGATCCGGAGCTCCCGCCCGAACCGCTCCCGGTCGATCATCCAGACCACGTCGTGATCGCTCAGCGCGGCCACCCGCTCGGCAACGTCGAAGATCTCCTTGACGGCGCCCTTCGACTGCCGCTTGGCGCCGTCCGGGTCGTCGTCCTTGTCGTCGGACTTCTTGTTCAGGTCGGAGTACATGCCCCGCGCCGCGTCGCGGACCAGCGCGGCCGCCTCGAGAACCGGTCCGTTGGCGGCCTCGATCCGCCCCTCGCGGGTGCCGTCGAGCGCGGCCCGGAGAGCGTCCGACGCATCGATCAGGTCGTCCGCCTTGTCGTCGTCCACGAACCGGCGCGCCCGCTTCGCCGCCCGCTCGACCATCTGCGGCGAGAGCTCGTCACCGGCCGCACCGGTCACCCGCGCCGGCAGCTCGTGCGCCTCGTCGACGATGATCACGTCGTGCTCGGGCAGGACGGTCCGATTCTCGAAGGCGTCGATCGAGAGCAGCGCGTGGTTGGTGATCACGATGTCGGCCTTGCGGGCCTGGTCCTTGGCCTTCTCGGCGAAGCACTCCTCGCCGTACGGACACTTCTGGGCGCCCAGGCACTCGCGCGCGGCGATCGCGACCTGCTGCCACGCCTGGTACTGATGCGACGGCGCGTGGTCGCGGTCCCCCGCCTCACCATCCGTCAGCTGCTTCTCGGCCCAGTCGCGGAGCTCCAGCACCTGACGGCCGACCTCCCCCGGCGGCGGAACGTCGATCAGCATCCCGTCCTCGTCGGGAGCTCCCTCGCGGATCCGGTGTAGGCAGGCGTAGTTGTTGCGCCCCTTCTGGATCGCGTACGACGGGCGCCGCGGCAGCAGCTTCTCCGTCGCGTCGAGCAGCGCGGGTACGTCGCGATCGACGAGCTGGGACTGCAGCGCAAGGGTCGCGGTGGAGACCACTACCCGGCGGTCCTCGATCGCATGCAGTAGCGCGGGCACGAGGTACCCGAGCGACTTCCCGGTGCCGGTCCCGGCCTGGACCAGGAGATGCGATCCGTCGTGCATCGCGGTGTCCACCGCTTGCGCCATCTCGACTTGCCCCGGCCGTGTCTGCCCGGCGATCCCCGCCACGGCCGCTTCCAGCAGATCCCGCACATCAACACCCACCGCCACACCCTAGCCCGCGCGACAGACAGATTCCTGCCGCGGCGGGCTGGCCTGTGGACAACCTACCGACGACACATGCTGTGGCCCCTGTAGCCCGTCATCCTCCACAGACGGAGATGCACGGCTGCGTCCAAAAGAGGCCACACCCGGAGTCCTGCCGGATGCAATAAACCGTGTTGCCGCAGGAGCTACAGGCGGTGAGAGTCGGCCGGCAGTCACACTTCATCGGCCACGGGTCCTGCGGCGTCATCCCGGCCGCTTCCGCCTGACCAAGCACACCGAAGGCGGCGTAGTTCATCGGTCGTCCGAGTACGTCGGCGGCCTCCAGTTCGAAGTCAGCCAGCAAGGCGGCCGGAGCCGCGTGGCCCGCCGGCGCGAACGCCTGCGGAATGAGAGCGTGCGCCCGATCGAGGAGAGCATGCTGCGCGCGGGTCAGCTGCGGATTGGCCACCCGGAAGTGGCGCACCTGCTCTTGCCACAGGTTGATCTTGGCCTCGGCAGGCAGCCGCTCGACGACGGCCTTGCGCAGGATCAGCGGCAGCTTGATCACCTCGGCATGAGTGGACGGCAGCACCGCCTGACCGGCGGCCCACTTCTCTGCCTCGGACCAGGTCATCCGCCGCCCGGCCGCCGCCATCGCGGGCGCGGCCAACCCACCGGACACCAGGAAGGCTCCCAAGGTCACCGCCGGGACCGCCTTCAGGAGCGCCCGCCGGTCACCACGGACCACGACGTCCGCCTGGTCAAGGGCACGCGCCACGGCGATCGAGCGCCGTACGCCGAGCAGCCGAACGAGCCGCAGCGACAATCTCGGCCCGGTCCACGCGCGGACTCGCTCGCCGTCGACTTCCAGCAGGGTCGGCACGAAAGGTACCTCCGCCCCCAGCGCGCGATGCCTGAGGTCGTGGATCCGCTCATCGTTGAGCCCGGCAACGGTGACCCGGTCACCGAGCACGGCGCCGATGCGCTCGATCACGTCGCTGCACTGACCACAGCCGGCGTCGAAGCCAAGAATCCATTCGGTCATACCTGGTTCTCCCATCGGGTTCGGGTCGACTGGACCCGAGAGGTCCAGACCGGAATTGCACGAACACCGAGTGTGATCGAACCGTCTCGCTCCGAACAATCCTTTCGATCGCGGTAGAAGTGCCGGATCAGACCACGGCGCCGCGGTCGGGTTGGGCGTCGCGGTCTACTTGGGGACGTTTCGGGCGTGGGGGTGGGGCTGGGTAGCGGCGTTCCAGTTCCAAGAGGAGCGGAGCGGCCGTCAGGTTCGACGAGTAGGTGCCGACCAGGATGCCCAGGAGCAGGGCGAGTGCGAAGTCGGACAGGGAGTCGCCGCCGAGGAACAGCAGCGCGGTGAGGATGAACAGCGTTGAGATCCCGGTGTTGATCGTCCGTGGCAGGACGTTGACGATCGCGGTGTCGATGACCGTGCCGAGCGTTGAGGTGGTGCGCGCGCTGCGCGTCTCCCGGATCCGGTCGAAGACGACCACTGAGTCGTTCACGGTGTAGCCGATGATCGTCAGGATTGCGGCCAGGAAGATCCCGTCGATCGGCTTCCCGGTCCACGCGAACACCCCGACCACGACCGCGACGTTCTGCAGCAACGCCAGTACGGCGCCCGCGCCGAAGGTCCACCGGAACCGCGCCGCGAGGTAGATCAGCTGCGCCAGCAGCGCGATCCCGAGCGCGATCAGCCCCTTGTTCCGCAGCTCCTCACCGAGCGACGGACCGATGCTCTCGTTCCGGATCAGCTGCGTCCCGCCGCCGATCTCCGAGATCGACTCGCGGATCTTCTCCGCCTCGTCGTCGCTGATCGTCCCGGTCCGCACGGTGATGTCGTCGGCTCCGGACGCCTGCACGACCGCGTTCGGGTACCCGGCTTCCGCGACCACGGCGCGAGCCTGGTCTGGTGTGATCTGCTGCGCGGTCGACACCTCGAGCAGCCGTCCCCCAGTGAACTCGATCCCCAGGTTCAGACCCCGTACGGCGACCCCGGCAACGCTGACCATGATCGCGATCGCGGTGATCACCAACCAGCGACGGCTGTGCTTCATCAACGACGGCTGCCGCGCCTCGAGCCAGGTACGCACGCGACCGTGACCGGCGATCCCGCTCAGGCCCGGTCGGCGCAGTACGAGACCACGCGAGACCACGAACTCCGCGAGTACGCGAGTGACAACCAGCGCGGACAGCATCGACGCGAGCACACCGATCGACAGCGTGACCCCGAACCCACGCACCGGGCCGGCGGCTAAGAAGAACAGCAGACCAGCGGCCAGCAGCGTGGTGATGTTGGAGTCCGCGATCGCGGACAGCGCGTTCTGGAAGCCGCTGCGCAGCGATCGGCGCAGGCCGTCGGTCCTCCCCGCTATGTAGTCCTCGCGGGCTCTTTCGAAGACCAGGACGTTCGCATCGACCGCCATCCCGATTGCCAGCACGAAACCGGCCAGGCCGGGCAGGGTGAGCGTGGCCCCGAGCGCGGTCAGGGCGGCGTACGACATCGCGGCGTACCCGATCAGGCCGACGACAGCCATCAGGCCGACCAGGCGGTACACGACGACGATGAAGAGTCCGGTCAGCGCGAGCCCGATGATCGCGGCGAGCGCGCTGGCTTGGATCGCGTCCTGACCCAGCGACGGTCCGACCGTGCGCTGGTCGATGACCTCAACCGGTACGGGGAGCGCGCCACCGGAGATCAGCGCGGCGAGATCCTTCGCCTCCTCCTCGGTGAAGACGCCGGAGATCGTCGTGCTGCCGCCGGTGATGCCGACGTTGCAGAGCTGGTTGCCGCCGTTCGGGTCGACCTGCGGAGAGCTGATGATCTCGTTGTCGAGCACGATCGCGATCAGCCGCCGCGGCGTGTTGACCGGGTTGCATGCGGCCTTGCCGGTGATGCTCGACCAGATCTTGCCGCCGTCGCCCTTGAAGTTCATCTCGACGAACCAGCCCTGCCCGACCTGCTGCGGGTCGAGCCGACCTTCGGCGCCCGAGACCAACTCGCCGGTCATGGCCGGCTTAGCGAGCTTGAGGATGCCCTGACCGCTCTCACTCGGCAGGTAGAGGTCCCCGGCCGCGGGCTTGGCAGGCTTGGTCGCGACCTGGTCGAGCACCTCGTGGAAGGTCAGTTGGGCGGTCTTGCCGATCACCTTCGCCGCCTCGCGCGGATCCTGTACGCCGGGCAGCTCGACGATGATCCGGTTCTCGCCCTGGCGGGTCACGTTCGGCTCGCTGACGCCGAGCGCGTCGATCCGCCGGTGCAGGACCTGCGTGGCCTTGTCGGTGGTCTCCTTGTTCGCCTTCACCGTCGGCGAGTCCTTCGCCTCCAGCACGATCTGGGTGCCGCCGCGCAGGTCAAGACCGAGCTGCGGTTTGGCGGTCAGCGTGACGAACGTTGCCCCGGCGAGGACAAGGAACGCGAGCAGAGCACGGACGAGGGACGACCGGTTCACCGAAAGCCTCCGGAGGTGGGCACCCGCACTACGGGTGTCGTGACAGAGAGCATCCACGCGAGCGTGGACGCACAGTGTATGGAGCCCATTCAACCCATACACACAAGCGACCGGATCGCATTAGTGGGCGATGTAAAAGCGACTGGGTCGCGGTTGGTAGACCCACGCTCGCTACGCAGGCGCTACGTTCGTCGCTCCGCTCCTCACCGCGCCTGCTTCTCGAGCTCCCACCCACCCCCGGCTTAGCGCCGTACTTTCCGCTGCGCGGGGCATCCGCTGCGCGGGGCCACCGGCTGGCGCCGGTGTTGCCGGCTGCCGCCGGCGGGTTGCGAGCTAGCTGTTCTATGCCGTGAGGTTGGTGGCGGCTGACGCCGCAGGTTGCGGGCTGCCGACCGCGGGTGAGTGCTCCGGGCTGGCGTCCGTGAGTAAGCCGGCGGTGGTGCGTGGTGCTGTGATGCACCTCCAGCCGAGTCGGCCGCCGACAACTCCACAGGTACAGCCGGCGCGGTTCACTCGTACGGTTACCCTCTCGAGTGGTCGGTTCACCCCTGGTATACGAAGGGTGAACGGACCACCCGAAGGGTTAACCTCTTGGCCGGCGACAGCGCTGTTCTATGCCGTGAGGTTGGTGACGCCGTTGGGGGTGCGGGTGGCTCGGGGTTGTCCTTGGAGTGCGGTTTGGGGGCGGTAGGGCCGGGTTCGTTTGTGGCGGGTGGTGGTTGTGGCCAGGGCTGCGGTGAAGGCCAGGGAGCGGTAACAGGCGCCGTTGTCGGTCAGCACTCGCTGGATCTTCGTAGTTCATGGTCGGGTCGGCCTTTGGCATTTTTCGGTTGTTCGCGCAGATAGAGCGCAGCGATCGTGTTGTCGAACGGCCCCGCCAGCAGCGCGTCGACGAGGTCGTCTACCTGCTCTGGCGTTGTGATGATGACCGGATCCTTCCCGTGGCCGTGCCGGTAGTAAGCCTCAATCGTGTAGCTCATACGGTTGGTTTCTCGCGGGGCGATTCGGGATATGTCTTCTTGAAGTTGTTCGGCCCGTAGACCGTCAGCTTGGCACCATCGGGGAGGAACTGTTCCAGATTCTCGTCACAGACGTACGGACCTTCGAGGGGCTCCTGACTGAAGGTGCTCAGCAGAAGAGCCGAACAGCATTTCTCCCGCCGGCGCGAGCCTCTTGCGAGACCAGCGGCCGGGGTCGAACGGTAGCTCGTGAAGCAGGCGCGGTGAGGAGCGGAGCGACGAACGTAGCGGCTGCGTAGAGAGCTCGTGGTCGTGGGCGGTAGCCGCGAACACGTGCTCGATGCGGAAGGGCGGCCGACGTAGAACGCCCGCGAGCGGCAGCTCGCAACACGCCGGCGGCGGCCGGCAACACGCCCCGGCGGTAGCCGGAAGCCCCGCGCAGCGGGAAGACCCGGCGGTAGCCGGAAGCCCCGCGCAGCGGAGATACGGCGCTGAGCCGGGGGTGGGTGGGAGCTCCTGGAGCGGGCGCGGTGAGGAGCGGAGCGACGAGCGTAGCGGCTGCGCAAGGAGCGTGGGGCTGCTTACTCGTCGAGGCCGTGTTCTATCGCGTAGCGGACCAGTTCGGCGCGGTTGTGGAGTTGGAGTTTGCGGAGGGTGTTTTGGACGTGGTTCTCGACTGTGCGGTGGGAGAGGACCAGGCGGGTGGCGATTTGTTTGGCGGTGAGGCCTCGGGCTACCAGGCGGAGGACCTCAGTCTCGCGGTCGGTCAGTTGGGGTACCTCGGGGCCCGGGCCGAGGCGGCGGTACTCGCCCAGGAGCAGGCCGGCCAGGCCGGCGCTGAAGATGGCGTCGCCCTCGGCGGTACGACGGACCGCGTCGTCGAACTCGTCCAGGGACGCGGACTTCACCAGGTACCCGGACGCGCCGTTCTTCACCGCGGCCAGTACGTCGTCCTGCTCGGCGCTGGCCGACAGTACGAGCACGCGGGTGTCCGGTAGCGCGGTCGTGATCTCGCGCGTCGCGTCGACCCCGGAGCCGTCGCCGAGCTGCAGGTCCATGACCACCACGTCCGGACGGGTCGCCAGCGCGATCTTCACCGCGCTCGCCACGTCCGCGGCCGTCGCGCAGACGTCGTACCCGCGGCTGCCCAAGTCGCGCGCGACGCCTTCGCGCCACATCGGGTGGTCGTCGACGATCATCACCCTCGTCATACCTTCAGCTCCCACTCGGTTCCCTCGCCCGGCGCGGTCCGGACGGTCACGCTGCCGCCGAGATCGATGATCCGGCCGCGGATCGACTCGCTCACCCCGAGATGTCCGTCGATGCGGGCCTGCTCGAGCCGGGCCGGCGTCGTACCGACTCCGTCATCGCGGACGGACACCACCACCGACTCGCCAAGGTCCTCGACGGCTACCCAGCAGCGAGCCTCGGGGCCGGCATGCTGCACAACGTTCAAGAGCGCCTCCTTGACCGCGGCAACCAGTTCGCCAGCCGTTGCGGCTGGCAACAAGACCTGAGTGGCCGGTACGACGACATCCACGCGAGTCGTGGCCAACGGCAACAACAACCCGCACAGGTCGGCCTGGTCGCCGTCGGCAACGGCCTGCCGGGCCGCCATCAAGGACCGCAGCGCCACCTCCTGCTCGGCGGCCAGCTGCGCGAGCTCGAGCGCCTCACCGCCGATCGCTGTACCGCGACGCTGCACCTGGGCCAGCACCTGCAGTACGCCGTCGTGGATCGAGCGACTGAGCCGCAGCCGCTCGGCGGTCGCGCTCTCGGCCGCGATCGCCTCGCGCAGCCGCGCTCCAGCCCGCTTCATGGTCGAGGCGGCGTACCCGACGACCAGACCGGCGACAAGCAGCAGTTGCACGTTGCTCAGGATCTTCGCGGCGTGGTCGACACCTCGCAGCGACAGCAGCGCCAGGCTGATAGTCGCTGCGCCGAGTAGACCGCCGTCGCGACCCCGAGAGATCGCGAGCGCGAGCACCGGACCGGCCGCCCAGACCGAGGTCAGCACGGAGGCGCCGGCGTGGATGTCCATCAGGGGTTGCGCCCAGAGCGTGGCGTACATGCAGCCGACCGTGATGACCAGGTCGGCGAAGGCCAGCCGCGTATTCCTCCGGCCCCAGCGCCGGCCGTAGCCGTACGACGAAATCACGGTCCAGACACCCATCACGACGAGCTGGAGCACGGCACCCAACGGCCGCACGATCCCGTCCCACCGGCTCCAGACGCCGAAGCAGGCGAAGGCCCACGTGATACCGCGGAACACGACCAGCGCACGCCACAGTGGCTGCAGCAGGTCCGTATCGCGCTCCATCCGGCCAGTCTGCCAACTCCGAGGGCTGCCGGGCGTGAGCCGTTCTACTCAAACCGCCCGGATGCAGGATTTCCCGCGCGTTTCCGCAATTTTCGGGGACCACTTCAGCGCCGGTGATTTTCCCCGTACTCTCGCGCAAACACGCTCGGGGGAGCTTCGATCACACCGCGTCACCAAACACGGAGGGGAATCGTGCGCAAGCTACCCGCCGGGCTGTTCAGCCTGGCTTTGGCAGCGACGACCGGGCTCGGCATCACCGCAGCCTCGGCCGGCACCGCCGCCACATCGCCCAAACAGGGTTCGGCGCCGATCGCCAGCGAAACCGCGCCGGCACCGGACGAGCTGTCCAGCCCGCAGGAGGACAAGCGCCGCGAGCTGCGGCAGGAGGCCCTGACCAAGGTCCTGAACGGCCAGGCCAAGCCGGAGCAGCGCAACGGCAGCACGGTCGTCAACCTCGGCGTCAAGGCCGCCGGTGCGAAGGGGACCAAGAACGCCAAGGGCAAGGTCGACCAGTACGTCGAGCTGTCCCGCGAGAAGACCGACCGGATCTTCGTGGTGCTGGCCGAGTTCGGCAACGAGCGCCACCCGAACTACCCGGACCAGGACACGGCTCCGACGGTTCCCGGCCCGGCCCGGTTCGACGGCCCGCTGCACAACCAGATCCCGGCCCCGAACCGCGCGGTCGACAACAAGACCATCTGGCAGGCCGACTACAACCAGCAGCACTACCAGGACCTGTACTTCGGCAACGGCAACTCGGTCAAGGAGTTCTACGAGAAGCAGTCGTCCGGCCGGTACTCCGTGTCCGGTGAAGTGACCGACTGGGTCAAGGTCAAGTACAACGAAGCGCGGTACGGCCGCTCCAACGGCTACCCGTGCGGCGGCAGCGTCTGCAACAACACCTGGAACCTGGTCCAGGACGCGGTCAACCAGTGGGTCACCGACCAGGAGGCGAAGGGCCGGACCAAGGCCCAGATCACCGCTGACCTGAAGTCGTTCGACCAGTGGGACCGCTACGACTACGACGGCGACGGCAACTTCAACGAGCCCGACGGGTACATCGACCACTTCCAGATCGTGCACGCCGGCGGCGACCAGGCCGACGGCGACCCGAACCAGGGTGAGGACGCGATCTGGTCGCACCGCTGGTCGGTCCAGTTCCCGGGCGGCCCGGCCAACTTCCCGAACGGTGGCGCCCAGATCGGCGACACCGGTCTGTGGGTCGGCGACTACACGATCCAGCCGGAGAACGGCGGCGTCGCGGTCTTCGCGCACGAGTACGGCCACGACCTCGGCCTGCCGGACGAGTACGACACCGCCGGCGGCGAGAACGGCGTCAACTGGTGGACCGTGATGGCCCAGAACCGGGTCAGCGCCGCGACCGATGGCGGCGTCGGCGAGCGGGTCGCCGACATGGGCCCGTGGGACAAGCTGCAGCTCGGCTGGCTCGACTACGAGCTCGTCAACTCCGGCCAGAACCGGACCGTCGAGGTCGGCCCGCAGGAGTACAACACCGCGAAGGCGCAGGGCCTGGTGGTGACGCTGCCGAAGAAGCAGGTCGAGCACCAACTGGTCCAGCCGGCCGTCGGGACGAAGTCCTGGTGGAGCGGTCAGGGCAACAACTTCACCCACACCATGAGCCGCCAGGTCACCCTGCCGGCCGGCCAGCCCGCGAGCCTCACCTTCCAGGCGAACTGGGACATCGAGGACTGCGGCCCGGACCCGTGTGACTACGCGTACGTCGACGTGAACGACGGCACCGGCTTCAAGACGGTCAAGGGCAGCATCACCAACGACGCCGAGGGCAACGGCATCGACGGCAAGAGCAACGGCTGGGTGCCGGCGACCTTCGACCTGTCGGCGTACGCCGGCAAGACGATCACGCTGCAGTTCCGCTACGCCACCGACCCGGCAGCGGGTGGGATCGGCTTCTTCGCCGACGACATCAAGGTGGCGTCGGGCTCGACCACGGTGGTGACATCCGGCGCGGAGACCTCCCCCGACGGCTGGACCCTGAACGGGTTCACCGCGGCCGGCTCGTCGTACACGACCCAGCACGACAACTACTACATCGCTGCGAACATCAACTACATCGACCACGACCAGTACCTGCGGACCGGGCCGTACAACTACGGCTGGTCGAGCACGCTGCCGAACAAGGTCGAGCACTTCCCGTACCAGGACGGCCTGCTGGTCTGGTACTGGGACACCTCGCAGGAGGACAACAACACCAGCGTCCACCCCGGCAGCGGTCTGATCCTGCCGATCGACTCGCACCCGACGCCGATCAACCGGATCGACGGCACGCTCTGGCGCCCCCGCGTCAGCGCGTACGACGCTCCGTTCGGCCTGGAGAAGGCGGACTCGGTCACCCTGCACGTCAACGGGCAGGCGAGCTACATCCGCGGCCAGAACGCCGTACCGACCTTCAACGACAGCAAGTCGTACTGGTCCGCGGACCTGCCGACGAGCAGCGTCAAGGTCCCGAACAACGGCGTGAACATCAAGGTTCTCTCCAAGACCGGGACCACGATGAGGGTCCAGGTCAGCAAGCGTAAGTAACCCCGCACCACGAAGCAGCCCCCGCCGAGTCTGAACCGCTCCCCAGAAGTTGGACTGAGAATTCAGTTCTGATTTCTGGGGAGCGTTCGTATGGATGGACGTAGTTCGTTGTCGGTGGGGCAACGT
>NZ_JBEZYC010000019.1:0-31160 GCF_040638345.1 Kribbella sp. NPDC026611 | reverse complement strand
GGCGCGGGGGGGCCCCCCCCCCTCTTCTTTCGGTTTTTTTTTTTTCCCCCACCCCCCCCCCCCCGGCGGGGCCCCCCTCTCCCCCACCCCCCCGCCGGCGGCCCCCCGGCCCCCCCGCGCGGGGTCGACCGCGGAAAAGCAGGAGGGTCTCGGGGCCTCCGTCCCTGCGTCCCGCCGGCGGGAGCCGGCCGGTGGGCCGGCTTCCGCCGGCGTCGTGCGGCTCGGGTTCGTTGGTGCGGGGAATTACGCGTCCAGCATGTTGTTGCCTCATCTGCAGGGTAATCAGGACGTCGTGCTGGCTCATGTGGCTACCAACAAGTCTTTGTCGGCGGCGAATGCTCAGCGGCGGTTTGGTTTTCGGGCTGTGTCTACTGATGCTGACGCGGTGCTGAACGCTGAGCTGGACGCGTTGTTCGTGGTGACTCGGCACAGTTCGCATGCGGAGTTGGCGTGCCGGGCGTTGGAGACCGGGAAGGCGGTGTTCGTCGAGAAGCCGTTGGCGCTGACCGATGACGAGCTGGACCGGATCGTGGCGACGGTGGATGCTACCGGCAACGATCGGTTGATGGTGGGGTTCAACCGGCGGTTCGCACCGTTGCTGACCGACCTCAGGGGACGGTTCGGTGACGTCGGCGGGACCTCGGTCCGGTACCTGGTGAATGCGGGCAAGCTCGACTCCACCAGCTGGTACCTCGACGCGGGCAAGGAAGGGTCCCGGTTCGCGGGTGAAGGCGGGCACTTCATCGACACGGTGAGCTGGTGGCTGGACAGCCTGCCGACCGAGGTGTACGCCGTACCCGGTCCAGAGACCGGTGACGTCCTGATCACCCTCCGGTTCGCGAACGGATCCGTCGGCACGATCAGCTACGTCGGTGGCGGGAACAGCCGCTTCCCGAAGGAGACGATCGACATCACCGGCGGCGGCCGCAACGGGCGGCTGGACAACTTCCAGAGCGCGTCGGTGTGGGCCGGGCGGAAGCCGTCCACCAAGAAGGTCCGCGGCACCGACAAGGGCCAGAAGACCGAGCTCGAGGCCTTCGTCCAGGCCGTGAAGACCGGCAGCCCGATGCCGATCCCGTTCGACTCTCTGGTCGCCACGACCCGAGCCACGATCGCAGTCGACCGTAGCTTGGCCAGCGGTAAGCCGGAGAAGGTGTGACCCGCCAGCCCCTGGGCTGGTACGTCCGCCGCCTGCGCCGGATGTCCCCCACCGAACTCGTCTGGCGCGCACGCGACACCGGACGCCGTACTGCCTGGGCCGCACACCAAGTGCGGCCTGGGCAGACCGCGGCCGTCGACCTCCCGCTGCACAAGGAACTGACCTTCGGTACGACGCTCCCGCCGCACACCGCCTGCGCCGTACCCGAAGAGACGCGCAAGTCCGTCGTCGCCACCGCCGACGCGATCATGGCCGGCCGGCTCGAGGTGCTCGGCGTCGACCGGACCGACCTGGAGAAGCCGGACTGGTTCCGCGACCCGGTCACCGGCCGCCGCTCGGACCCGGCGCAGTACGTCTTCAAGCTGAACCACCGCAACGAGGACGCGGTCGGCAACATCAAGCAGGTGTGGGAGCTGTCCCGCCACCACCACCTGACCCAGCTGGCTGCCGCCTGGTACGTGACGCACGACGACAGGTACGCCGAACGCGTCGCCGACCACCTCAACGACTGGTGGCGGTCGAACCCGTTCCTGTCCGGCGTGCACTGGGCCAGCGGAATCGAGGTCGGCATCAGGCTGATCAGCTGGACGTGGATCCGCCGCCTGCTGAACGACTGGCCGGACATCACCGACCTGTTCGAGCACAACCAGTTGGCGCTGCAGCAGATCTACTGGCACCAGCGCTACCTGTCCGCGTTCCAGAGCCACGGCTCCTCGGCCAACAACCATGTGATCGCCGAAGCTGCCGGACAGCTCGTCGGCGCCTGCGCGTTCCCCTGGTTCACCAGCAGTGCTCGCTGGCGCGACGACGCCGCAGCCCTGCTGGAGAAGGAGCTGGACGCCAACACGTTCCCGTCCGGGGTCAACCGCGAGCTGGCGAGCGACTATCACCGCTTCGTCTCGGAGCTGGGGCTGTACGCCGCTCTGGAAGCAGACAGCGCTGGTCACCCGCTCAGCGAACGCACCTGGGCACTGCTGACCCGCACCGTCGACGTAGCGGCCGCCATCGTCGACGAGACCCTGCGCCCGCCGCGACAGGGTGACGACGACGAAGGCATGGTCCTCGTCCTGGACCCACCGAACGTCCACAGCTGGGGTCCGTACCTCGCGCTCGGTGCCGCGGTCGTCGGCCGCGCACCCTGGTGGCCAGAGACGCCAGTGAGCACCACCTCGGTCATCGTCGGCGCTCTGATCGACGGCAAGCGGGCAGACCGGCCTGCTGAGCGACCGGATCACTTCGCCGACGCCGGCCTGACCATCCTGCGCAGCAACGACATCTGGTGCCGCGCCGACGCAGGTCCGCACGGCTTCCTCTCCATTGCGGCGCACGCGCACTGCGACGCGCTGTCGTTGGAGGTGCGCGTCGGCGGTGTCGACGTACTCGCGGACCCCGGCACGTACTGCTACCACGGCGAGGAGGAGTGGCGGAACTACTTCCGCTCCACCATCGGCCACAACACGGTCGAGGTCGCCGGTGCTGAGCAGTCCATCTGGGGTGGGCCGTTCCTCTGGTTGCGCGGCGCGACAGGCAAGATCCTGGGGTACGACGGGACCACGTGGGACGCCGAGCACGACGGCTATCGCACCGGCGACGCCCCGGTCACCCACCGGCGGATCGCCACGCTGCAGGACGGCGTACTGCGCGTCGAGGACCGTCTGGATGTGACGGCCGACGTACGGATCGCCTGGCATCTCGGTCCGGAGGTGTCTGTCGAGCTGGACGGGATCGAGGCCCGCCTGACGTGGCCCAGCGGGTCCGCGAACGTACAGCTGCCGGTCGCACTGCGCTGGACCACACACCGCGGCGGCGACGATCCGTTGCTGGGCTGGTACTCACCGCGATTCGGTCAGAAGGTCCCCAGCACCACCCTGGTCGGAACCGGTGCGATCACTCCGGACCTGCCCGCGACCAGCACTTTTGCCTTCCAGAACGTGTATCACCGCTAGTTCCCGCCCCCTCTTATAACCCGAACCGCTCGACGTTCGCTCTGGAGGGGGCCCTGTGAGCGCACAGCAGCTCGACGTCAAGAAATCCTGGCAAGCAATACGGCGGCACCGTCTCCTGGTGGGTGTGGTGGCCGCTGTTGGTCTGCTGGCCGGGATCGGCTATGCGTTCCTGGTACCGCCGATGTACAGCGCCGCCGCACTCGTCGTCCTCCCGCCGCCGCCTTCGTCGGCCGCGGGCTCGACCGCCGGCAGCCAGAGCATCGACACCCAGGTGTACATCGCGGAGAGCGGTCCGGTGCTCAACAGCGCCGGCCAGAACCTCAACCCGGCGCTGTCCACCGACGTGGTGCGCGGCCGGGTCACGGCGACCGCCGTCACCGAGGACGTCATCCGGATCGACGCCCAGGGCACCACGGCCGGCCAGGCCACCCAGCTGGCCAACGCGGTCGCCCGGGTCTACCTGGTGTTCGTCACCACCGACCAGAAGCTGCCGGGTGACCTCGGCAAGCGGACCGGCGCCCGGATGCTCGAGGAGGCGGCCAACGCGCACGGCGGCAACAAGCTCGTGCACACCGGCATCTACGGCGGTCTCGGCGCCCTGCTCGGCGCGATCCTCGGCGCGATCATCGTGCTGGCCCGGGTCCGCGGCGACCGCCGGCTCCGGCTGCGCGACGAGATCGCCGACGCGGTCGGGCTGCCGATCCTGGCCTCGGTCTCGTCGTACCGCGCGACCGACCCGTCCGACTGGGCCAACCTGCTCGAGCACTACGCACCGACCGCGGTCGACGCCTGGGCGCTCCGCAAGACCCTCCACAACCTGGCCCTGGACCTGAAGAGCGGCCAGCCGGCCTCGCTGACCGTCATCTCGTTCGCCGACGACGACAAGGCCCGGCCGCTCGGCCCGCAGCTGGCGGCGTTCGCCGGCTCGGTCGGCATCTCCACGTCGCTGGTCATCGACCAGCACCACGACAAGCCGTCCAACTCGGTGTCGCTGGAGATCCACCTGGTGCTGGTCGACCGGGAGGCCCCGCACCTGGACGGGACCGAGCACACGACGCGCACCATCATCGCGCTCTCGGCCGGCACCGTGACCGCCGAGGAGCTCGCCCGGCTGGCGGTGGCGACGGTCCAGGACGACCGCACCATCGACGGCATGGTGGTCACGGATCCGGATCCGTTCGACCGCACCATCGGACGGGTCGCGCAGGCGCAGCGCCGCGGCGGCTCGAGGCTTCCCACGCTGCTCACCGGTACGGCAAGGCGGACGCGATGACGAACCAGCAGTTCTCGGAGCCGGTCAGCAGCACCCCGGGCTGGGTGGAGGACAGCGACGGCCTGTTCGACGACGACAGGTCGACCTCGTACCCGCCGGACAGCCTGGTCACGTTCCGGTTCATCCGGGACGCCGCGGTCCGGCACATGCGGCTGTGGCTCGCACTCGCGATCCTCGGCTTCACCGGTGGACTGGCGACGTTCTTCGCGCTGCCGACGCCGCACCAGGCCTCGGCCCGGCTGCTGATCACCACCCGCGAGGGCGACGACCCGGTGAAGGCGATGGCGACCGAGGTCAGCCTGGCCACCACGCGGACCGTGGCCGAGCGGACGATCGCGTTGCTGAACCTGCCGGAGACGCCGGACGACCTGCTCGGGTCGTACACCGCGACCACGCTGACCGACCGGGTGATGGAGATCAAGGCGACGGCCAAGACCGACGACGACGCCACCAAGCTGGCCACGATCATCGCGCAGACCTACCTGATCTTCCGGCGCGAGCAGATCGGCCTGGACGACGGCCCGGTCCGCAAGGACCTGACCTCGGCGCAGAACGAGGCCGACCTCGCCAAGCAGGCGATCATCGCGTCCGGCGACACCCCGGACAACCCGAAGCACCCGAACAGCGCGGAGATGACGAAGTACAACGCCGCGATGGACAAGGTGCGGTTCGTCCAGCAGCAGCTGCTCGACCTGACCACGACCGCGGCGAAGATGAACAGCAGCCGGATGCTCGACGCGCCGTCGCCGGTGAAGGTGTCGGCCAAGCGGACGCTGGTGCTGGACGCCGCCATCGGCCTGCTCGGCGGCCTGTTCATCGGCCTCGGGTTCGTGATCATCCGGGCGCTGATCTCCGACCGGCTGTGGAAGCGGCAGGACATCTCCACCGCGCTCGGTGCGCGGGTCCGGCTCAGCACCGGTCGCCCGCCGCGGCTGTGGCGTCCGTTCGCCGGCGTACTGCGCGGGTCGCAGTCCCGGAACAAGCAGATCCGGCTGCTCGCGCAGCACCTGAGCCAGCGGATCATCTGGACCAAGCGCCCGACGCCGGCGCTCGCGGTGGTCAGCGTCGACGACGTACCGGCCTGCTCGCTCGCGGTCGCGTCGCTGGCCGTCATGCTGGCCGAGCAGGGCAAGCACGTGCTCGTCGCCGACCTGACGGACACCGGTGCGCTGGCCGCCAAGCTCGGCGTGAAGGAAGCCGGTACGCACGACTCGCGCTTCAGCGAGCCGGGACGCCGGATCGACGTGTTTCTGCCTGAGCGCGGCGGTCTGCCGCCCGAGGGCTGCTACCTGCGGCTGGGCGAGAACAACCGGCCGGACGGCGAGGGTGACGACCTACAGCTCGACGCGGCCTGGGACGTCGCCGACCTGGTCCTCACCCTGACCACCCTGTCCCCCGCCATCGGCGCCGACCACCTCGGCAGCTGGGCGTCGCGGGCAGCGGTCGTGGTGACCGCCGGCAAGTCGACGTCGACGAAGATCCGCGCCACCGGCGAGATGCTGCGACTGGCCGGGCTGGAGATCGACACGGCCATCGTGCTGCACGCGGACCGCACCGACGAGGGCGTAGGGGTCGCCGACGCGGAGGCGTCGATCCCGGCGTCGGCCGTCGACCTCGAGATGTTCTCCCGATGAGCACTTCGCTCGCGACCATCCGGACCCGGCTGGGGCCGAAGCCGGGGTTCCGGGCGGTCGCTCCGGAGGTGCGGCGGCGCCGCCGGGTCCAGCTGGTCTGGGCCATGCTGGTGCTCAACGTGCTGACGTTCTTCCCGGACTCGCGGCTGATCCTGCCGATCCCCGGCTCGCTCGGGAAGCTGATCGCCCAGGGCTCGCTGCTCGTCGGGGCGCTGCTGATCCTGACGGTCAACCGGCCGGCCCGGATCCGGCCCAGCATCTACATCTTCCTGGCCACGCTGCTGGTCACCGAGGCGATCCTCTCCAGCCTGCGGGCGGAGTTCCTGATCGGTGCGCTCTACCGGTCCGGCCGGCTGTTCCTGTTCGTCGCCGTGCTGTGGATGCTCTCGCCCTGGTGGACCCGCAAGGACCTGCTGCTGGTCCGCACGCACCTGAAGGTGCTGTGGGCAATCGTCGGTTCGGTCGCCATCGGTCTGCTCGTCGCACCCGGTACGGCGATGGCGGACAACCGCCTGGCCGGCATCCTCTGGCCGATCCCACCGACACAGGCCGGCCACTACTCCGCGATGGCCATCGGCCTCACCGCGGTGCTGTGGATGGCGGGACTGCTCAGACGAGAGGTCGCGATGGCCAGTGTGATCGTCTGCGTGCCGGTGCTGCTGCTGACGCACACCCGGACCGCACTGGTCGCGCTGCTGGCCGGAGCGATCGTCGGTGGGCTCAGCCTGTTCACCTACCGGTCCAGGGTGCGCAAGTTCTTCGCGATCGCGATCGGCGTGTTCTCGATGGGCGCACTGACCCTGGGCTCGGTCGTCACCACCTGGCTGGCGCGCGGCCAGGACGCGGACCAACTGGGCGCACTGACCGGCCGGCGCGCGGTGTGGGACTCGATCCTCGCGCAGAAGCGGTCGACCTGGGAGACGCTCTTCGGCTTCGGCCTCTCCAACAAGTCCTTCAACGGGCTGCCGATCGACAGCAACTGGCTCGGCACGTACTACGACGTCGGGGCGCTCGGCATGGCGTTCTGCATCGCCATGGTGCTGTTCGTCTTCGTCTGCGCGTGGTTCACGCCGCAGGGCCCGCGCCGGGCGCTGGCGCTGTTCCTGGTCGCGTACTGCGTGGTCGCGTCGTTCACCGAAACCGGTCTGAGCGAGGCATCGCCGTACCTGCTGGAGCTCACGCTCGCAGCGACGCTCGTGTACCCCAGATCCGCTCGGGAAGGTGCCGCATGAAGATCCTGCTGGTGCACAACAGGTACCGGTCGACCGCACCGAGCGGCGAGAACCGGGTCGTCGACCAGGAGCACGAGGCACTCGCCGCGCTCGGTCACGAGGTCCGGCTGTTCGAGCGGCAGAGCGACGAGATCGAGGAGTGGCCGGCCTGGAAGAAGGCCACCCTGCCCGCCCGTGTGGTGTGGAACCCGGCCTCCAAGAAGGACCTGGCCGCCACCCTGCGCGAGTTCCGGCCGGACGTCGTGCACGTCCACAACACGTTCCCGGTGCTCAGCCCGTCCGTGCTCTACGCCTGCCGCGACGCCGGCGTACCGATCGTCATCACGCTGCACAACTACAAGCTGCTCTGCGCGAGCGGTGACTTCCTGCGCGACGGGAAGGTCTGCCACGACTGCGCCGGCGGCAGTCCGGTCCCGGCGGTCCAGCACAGCTGCTACCGCGGCTCCCGGCTGGCCACGGCAACGACCGTACTGAACACCAGGTCGCACCGCCGTACCTGGCAGAACCTGGTGTCGGCGTACCTGTTCGTCTCGGACTCGCAGCGCAAGCTGCTGGCCGGCATGGACTTCGACGAGGACCGCAGCTTCGTCCGCTACAACTACGTCCCGTACGACGGACCGCTCGCCGGCGCGGACAAGCTGCGCCAGGTGACGTACGTCGGCCGGCTGGACGCGGCCAAGGGCGCTCCGCTGCTGATGAAGGGCTGGGACGCCTACCGCGAGGTCGCGGGTGACGACGCGCTGCGCCTGGTGATCGCCGGTGGCGGGCCGATGCTCGAGGAGGTGACCGCGTGGGCCGCCGACCGGCCGTCGGTCGAGCTCCGCGGGCTGATGAGCAAGCCGGACGTGTTCAAGCTGATCGGCGAGTCCCGCGCGGTGGTGCTGCCGTCGGAATGGGAGGAGACGTTCGGCCTGGTGGTGGTCGAGGCGATGGCGGTCGGCGTACCGCTGCTGGCGACCCGCCACGGATCGTTCCCCGAGCTCATCACCGACGGCGTCGACGGAGCGTTGTTCGATCCGGGCCGTCCGGCCGAGCTGGCCAAGCTGCTGCTCGACGTGGACGCCGCCCCCGACCGGTACGACGAACTGGGCCGCAACGCCCGTTCGACGTACGAGTCCAAGCACGACCCACAGCGCAACCTGGGGCAGCTGGTCGACGTGTACCGGTTCGCGATCGCGAACCCCCGTCGTTAGCCGCCGCAGCCACCCGCCCGCCAGGCCCCCCGAAGGAAAAACCATGGAACAGCGCGTCCCGTCCCCGCCGGTCTCCGGCCGAGGCACGCCGTGGTACCGCCGGCGACGTGTCCTCGTCGGCGGCGGAGTCGCGCTCGTTCTGGCCGGGGCCCTGTCGGTGGCCGCCGTGGTCGCCGACGGCGGGACGAACAAGAAGTCAGCAGACCCGGGCAAGCCGACCGCCCAGGCCTCCGCGCCGCTCAAGGCGCCGACCGCACCGCCGGTCAAGGTCTGCGGCAACACCAAGGCCCTGTCCGGTACGGCGACCGCCCCGGCCGGCGCTGTCGTCGTCGGCCTCACCGACAACCTGCAGGACCTGACCTCGCACCATCCGGCCGGTACGACGTTCTGGCTGATGCCCGGTCGGCACCGGCTCAGCAACGGCGCGTTCGTCCAGGTGATCCCGAAGCAGGGCAACCAGTACCTCGGCGCGCCCGGCGCGATCCTGGACGGCGCAAACCGGAACAAGTACGCGTTCACCGGCTACGCCACCGACGTGGTGATCCGGAACCTGACCATCCAGAACTTCGGCAAGGCCAAGGGCAACAACGACGAGGGTGTGGTCAACCACGACTCCGCGACCGGGTGGGTGATCGAGGGCAACACCGTCCAGCACAACGCCGGCGCCGGCGTGATGATCGGCACCCGGAACGTGCTCAAGGGCAACTGCCTGCGCGACAACGGGCAGTACGGCTTCAACGCCTACAACCCGGGCCGGGTCGCCAGCATCACTATCCAGGGCAACGAGATCACCGGCAACAACACCGACGACTGGGAGAACCTGCGGCCCGGCTGCGGATGCACCGGCGGCGGCAAGTTCTGGTCGGTGGCCGGCGCCGTCGTCCGCGCGAACTACATCCACGAGAACAACGGCCCGGGGATGTGGGCCGACACGAACAACTCGGCGTTCGCGGTGGAGGGCAACTACATCGCCGACAACGTGGCCGAGGGGATGATCTTCGAGACCAGCTACAACGCCGCGATCCGGGCCAACACCTTCCTCCGCAACGGGCTCCGCAAGGGCCCGGACAACGAGGGCTTCCCGGCGCCGGCGCTGTACCTGTCCGAGTCCGGCGCGGACAAGCGGGTGCCGGGAATGTACAACCAGACCTTCGAGGTCAGCGGCAACGTCTTCACCGACAACTGGTCCGGCGTGATCCTCTGGGAGAACGCGGACCGGTTCGCCGGCTCCGCGGCCAACACCAGCACCGGTTCCGGCACGCTGGTGAACCCGTCCGTGGTCACCACCACGACCTGCAACGCCAGCACGATCCGCACCCAGCCCTACCTCGGCGACTGCCGCTGGAAGACGCAGAACGTGCGCGTGCACGACAACGTGTTCAACCTGAACCCGGCCGTGCTCGGCGCCCGGTGCGCGTCCCGGAGCGGCTGCGGCTACAACGGCATCTTCTCCAACTGGGGCACGTTCCCGGAGTGGTCGCCGTACAAGGCCCGGACCGTCGAGGACGCGATCACCTTCCACCAGGGCAACCGGTTCTTCTCGAACACCTACAGCGGGCCGTGGAAGTTCATGGTGCACGAACAGGGCAACTCGGTGAACTGGGCGGCCTGGCAGGGCGCGCCGTACGGCCAGGACGAGGACAGCGTCGTCAAGGTCCTCGGGGAGCGCTGACGACGATGATCGGGCCTCCGGAGCGCGCCGCGGGTGAGCAGATCGCACTGCTCCGCTCGGTCGGCTATGCCGCGTTCGGTCGGCACGAGCGCGACCTCGACGTACTGGACCTGGTGTTCGACAGCCTCGTCGACGCACCTGGTACCGAAGGCGTGCGGCAACTGCGGTTCATCGGTCACGGCGTCACGCTGGACGTGGACGTCCGCGGCCGGCACGACCTGACCGTCGAGCTCCGGGTCACCCCGTCCGGACCGTTCGTGGTCGAGTCCCGCGGCGACGACAACAGCGGCCCGGGCGGACAGGCCCGCCTGGTCAGCTTCCTGCTCCGCTGGCCGGGCAGCACGCAACGACCGGTCCGCACCGCCTGGGTCCTGCTGTAGGCGGGTACGGACCGGTCGTCAGGTAGTACAGACTGCTGCTTCAGGAGGCAAGCAGCAGTCTGAGCTTGTCGAGGCAGCGGCCACGGATCGGGCCGATGCTGCCGATCGGGATACCGATCGTCGCGGAGATCTCGGCGTACGGCGCGGGCGGGTCGGCCATCAGCATGCCGAGCAGCTGCTGCCACCGGTCCGGCAGGCTCTCCAGCGCCCGCCGTACGTCGTCGGCGCGCTCGCCGGCGAGCAGGTCCGCGTCCAGCTCGGGGTCGTCACCCGGTACGCCCTCGAACGCGGCGTCCTCGTAGGTGAGCAGCACGCGCTTGCGGAAAGCCAGCACCCGCAGGCACTCGCGCCGCGTGGTGACGACCAGCCAGGCACCGACCCGCTCCGGGTCGACGCGGTGGATGTGCTCGAGCAACCGCAGCCAGACCATCTGAGAAACGTCCGCGGCGTCGCTGTCGCTCAGCCGGAAGCTACGGGTAACGGCCCAGACGAGCCGGGCATAGTGGTCGACCAGCCGGCTCCAAGCCCCCTGGTCCCCGTCCGCGGCCTGGATCACCAGGGTCGCGGCTTCGGATCGGGCCGTGGCCGATCCGTCCAGTACTACAGTCACGAATTCCCCCCTCGGGAATGCACAGCTATCAATTCACCGCTCTTCGGCAGAAAGAAGCGGTTGCCTAGTACGCGCCGTCACTCCCCAGTACGGCGCGCGCGGTCTTCCACAAGATGAGCAGGTCCAGGGCGATCGACCAGTTGTCGGCGTACCGCAGGTCGAGCCGCATCGACTCCTCCCAGGTCAGGTCGCTGCGACCGCTGACCTGCCAGAGGCCGGTCAGGCCCGGCTTCACGAGCATCCGCCGCGCGTCGTCGATCGCGTACTGCGCGACCTCCGCCGGCAGCGGTGGCCGCGGGCCGACCAGGGACATGTCGCCCCGGAGCACGTTGACCAGCTGCGGCAGCTCGTCGATCGAGAACCGCCGCAGGTACTTGCCGACCTTCGTGATGCGCGGGTCGTCGCGCATCTTGAAGAGGATCCCGTTGCCCTCGTTCAGCGCGTGCAGCTCGGCCTTCCGCTCCTCGGCGTCGACCACCATGGTGCGGAACTTCAGCATCTTGAACGGCACGCCACCGCGGCCCACCCGGGTCTGCTTGAACAGCACCGGCCCCTTGCTGGTGAGCTTCACCAGCGCCGCGGTGACGAGCAGCAAAGGCGCGATGCCGAGCAGCATCAGGCACCCGACCACCCGGTCGAAGATGTTCTTCATCAGGTGCGGTCCGCCGCTCACCGACGGCCGCTCCAGGTGCAGCAGCGACAGGCCGGCGACCGGGCGGATCGAGATCCGCGGACCGGCGACCTCGACGATGCCCGGCGAGACGATCAGGTCGACGCCCCGCTGCTCGAGCGCCCAGGACAGCTTGCGCAGCGAGTGCCCGGCGAGCTCCGGATCGGTGGCCACCGCGACCACGTCGACGTCGTACTGGTCGACGCCGGCCAGGATGTCCATCTCGGTCCGGCCCAGCCGGTCCGGCAGGTGCTCGGCGACCGACTCCTCCAGCGCGTCGCCGCGCGGCAGGCAGTTGGCGACCACGACGTACCCGTCGGCCGGCCGCTCCTCCAGGTGCCGCCGCAGCGTGGTCACCTGGTCGTTGCGTCCGACCACGAGCACCCGGCGCATGCAGCGCCCGGCGAACCGGCGCTTGGAGATCTGCCGGTGCAGCACCCAGCGGGCGAACATCGCCGCCGCGCACGTCATCGGGACCGCGAGCACGACGAAACCACGAGCCACCTGGCTCTTGGTCGCGTACGACGTGATCGCGACCACCGCGGTCAGCGCGACCGCGGCCCGGATGATGGAGCGGAACTCCTCCGGCCCGGTGCCGAAGTACCGGGTCTCGTAGCCCCGTTCGAGCGCCACGCAGACCAGCCAGGCGATCGGCAGCGCCGCGCCGAGCAGGATGTAGCCGAGGTTGATCTGGGCCCCGAAACGACCGACCAGCGCCACGGAGACGCCGATGAAGGCGGCCGCCAGGTCACCGGCGAGCGCTGCCCACCGGTACCGCGCCACCCAGCGCGCTTCGGTGTACCGGGCCGAGCGCGGCACGATCGCCGGCACCTCGTCCGGAACCACCCAGACCGGCCGGCGACGCTCCCCCGAGACCGCCGGCCGAAGATCAGCCGATTCGGCCAACCCCTCGGACATGACAAATTCAGTCACGCACAGTCACCCCCCACAGGTGAAAAGCGATGCCCGCGACCAACCCACTCCCCGTCACGGACCTCGTCGAACGCCGCCCCCACAACGGCGTGATCCAGAGAGTACTACGTCCTGACCACTGATAACAGCACTGATCGCGAGTGTTTACCCCCGCGCAACCAGACTCCCGGAAAGCGGGATACAAAGAACCCCCGGAGCCGAATTTCGAGCTCCGGGGGTCTTGAAACGACTACTTGAAGTGATCAGCCGGCGATCAAGCCGTCGCCGCTGATCAGCTCGCGCATCTCGGCCAGCGAGCTGTCCGACGGCGGCAGGATCGCGTCGGAGTCGTGCAGCTCGTCGTCCGGCACCTTTTCGCCGGAGCGGACGAAGTCCAGCAAGGCGGCGAACGCGGTCTGGAACGCGGCGTCGTCGCCCGCGGAGACGGCCTTCTCCAGGTCGCCGTCCACCGAGTTCAGTGCGTCCAGCTTCTCGTCGGCCAGTCGCCACTGGCCTTCGCCCATGATGCGAACGATCATCGAACGTCTCCGTCCTGGGGTCTCACCGGCTCTGAGACAGGTTGGGTGGCCGGCTGCTGCGTAGGCTGCTGCTGGGTCGCCGGGGCGGCGGGGGTCTCACCGGAGAGCTCCTTCGGCGCACTGCCGCCGGAGAGCTGGGCCTTCATCGCGGCCAGCTCGTTCTCCACGTCGGAGCCGGACGACATCCGCTCGAGCTCGAGCGTGATGCTGTCCTTGTTGGTGCCGGTGGCGTCGTCGAGCGCGCCGGAGGCGAGCAGCTCGTCGATCGCGCCGGCCCGGGCCTGCATCTGCTGGGTCCGGTCCTCGGCCCGCTGGACCGCGAGGCCGACGTCGCTCATCTCCTCGGAGATGCCGGAGAAGGCCTCGTTGATCCGGGTCTGCGCCTCGGCCGCGGTGTAGGTGGCCTTGATGGTCTCCTTGCGGGTCCGGAACGACTCGACCTTGGCCTGCAGCCGCTGGGAGGCGAGGGTGAGCTTCTCCTCCTCGCCCTGCAGCTGGGCGTGCTGGGTCTGCAGGTCGTCGATCTGGCCCTGCAGCCCGGACTTCCGGGTCAGGGCCTCCCGGGCCAGGTCCTCACGGCCCATCGAGAGCGCCTTCTGCGCCTGCTCCTGCAGCTTCGCCGACTGGGACTGCAGCTGGGACGCCTGCAGCTCCACCCGCTTACGGCTGGTGGCCACGTCGGCCACGCCCCGCCGTACCTTCTGCAGCAGCTCCAGCTGCTTCTGATACGAGTAGTCAAGGGTTTCGCGAGGATCCTCGGCCTTGTCCAGGGCGGAGTTCGCCTTGGCCTTGAAGATCGTCGACATCCGCTTGAAGATGCTCATCGATATCCGTACCCCTTCTGTGCCGGAGTGACGACCCGGCGTGCGTGCCATCCACCCTATGTGCGTACGGGTCACCACACCATCAGGACAGGCCCGGATAAAGTGGCCCTAGGTCCGGGGACCACCCCGAGTCCTGACCTGCCCTGCGAATGAGGTTCTGACCCCGTGTTCCGTCGTACCAAGTCTGAGACAGATACCACCGTACCCGCCGACCCCCAGGGCAAGCCGGGTGGCAAGGGACGGCCGACGCCGAGCCGCCGCGAGGCGGAGGCGGCCCGCAAGGCCACCTTCAAGAAGCCGCGCAACCGCAAGGAGGCCTCGGCGCTGCGGCGGGAGAAGGTGCGGACCGAGCGCAGCAAGATGCAGGCGGCCATGCAGACCGGCGACGACCGGTACCTGCCGGCCCAGGACAAGGGCCCGGTCCGGCGGTTCGCCCGCGACTACGTGGACGCGCGGTACTCGGTGATGGAGTTCGCGCTGCCGGTCCTCCTGGTGGTGTCCCTGGTCGGCGTGGTGTTCTCCCCGCAGTACCCCTGGCTGGCCGGCCTGGTGAACCTGCTCTTCCTGGCGATGATCCTGCTGATCGGTGCGGACTGGTTCCTGCTCACCGCGGGGCTGCGGAAGGCGATCGGGGTCAAGTTCCCGAACGA
The DNA here is from genome assembly GCF_040638345.1 of Kribbella sp. NPDC026611. Lineage (NCBI taxonomy): Bacteria > Bacillati > Actinomycetota > Actinomycetes > Propionibacteriales > Kribbellaceae > Kribbella > Kribbella sp. NPDC026611. Next base: position 16,466 of record NZ_JBEZYC010000019.1, on the reverse strand, counting down.
GTCCTCCAAGGGCATCAGCTTCTACGCGGTCCGGCGGACGATGCAGATGCGCCGCTGGCGGCTGCCGAAGCCGATGGTGAAGCGCGGCGAGAAGCCGGTCTGAGGCAAGCCGGTAGGGTCGGGGCATGGACTTCCGCTATCTCGGCAACAGTGGTTTGAAGGTCAGTGAGATCTCGTACGGGAACTGGCTCACGCACGGGTCCCAGGTGGAGAACGAGCAGGCCAAGGCCTGCGTGCGGGCGGCGCTGGACGCCGGCATCACCACGTTCGACACCGCTGACGTGTATGCGAACACCAAGGCCGAGTCCGTGCTCGGCGAGGCGCTCGCGGGTGAGCGGCGCGAGTCGCTGGAGATCTTCACCAAGGTCTACTGGCCGACCGGCCCGGGCGGACCGAACGACACCGGCCTGTCCCGCAAGCACATCCACGAGTCGATCAACGGCTCGCTGAAGCGGCTCGGCACCGACTACGTCGACCTCTACCAGGCGCACCGGTACGACACGGAGACGCCGCTGGAGGAGACGATGGAGGCGTTCGCCGACGTCGTCCGGCAGGGCAAGGCGCTGTACATCGGCGTGTCCGAGTGGACCGCCGAGCAGCTGCAGGAGGGCCACCGGCTGGCCCGCGAGCTGCGCATCCCGTTCGTCTCGAACCAGCCGCAGTACAGCATGCTCTGGCGCGTCATCGAGGCCGAGGTCGTGCCGGCCTCGGAGGAGCTCGGCATCAGCCAGGTGGTGTTCTCGCCGATCGCGCAGGGGGTGCTGACCGGGAAGTACCTGCCGGGTGCGCAGCCGCCGGAGGGGTCCCGGGCGACCGACGCCAACGGCGCCAACATGATCAAGCGGTTCCTCAACGACGACGTCCTGACCCGGGTCCAGGAGCTGAAGCCGCTGGCCGAGGAGGCCGGGCTGTCGCTGTCCCAGCTGGCCGTCGCCTGGGTGCTGCAGAACCAGAACGTCGCCTCGGCCATCATCGGCGCCTCCCGGCCCGAGCAGGTCACGGAGAACGTGCAGGCGTCCGGTGTGAAGCTGGAGGAGGACCTGCTGAAGCGGATCGACGAGGTGCTCGGCAACATCGTCGAGCACGACCCGGCCAAGACGGCGCAGAACTCGCCGCAGACGCGGGTGGCCTGATGAGCTGGAGCTGGCGGTTCGAGACGCCGACCGGCGCGCTGGTCGACCCGGGCGAGGTCGGCGGGGCCGAGTTCTCCGCCCAGGGTGACGCGGAGAGCTGGCTGGGCGAGGTCTGGCGGGACCTGGCCGACCGCGGCGTCGGGCAGGTGTTCCTGCTCGAGGACGGCCGCGAGGTCTACGGGCCGATGAGTCTGTCGTCGGCAGAGTAGAGTCTGGTCGAACCACACGCCTGCGTCACAGGGAAGCCGGTCGAAGTCCGGCGCTGACCCGCAACCGTAGGCCGCCCACCCGGGCGGCGAGCCGGAACACTGTGCCGCAGGCGGTCAGGCTCAGCTACCCGCCGTGGTCCGCGGGTGGAGCCCCCACCCGGGACCTCCTCCGTCGGCCATGGCCCGACCGAGGACACCAAATGACTGCATATCGCCGGACCGTACGGCTGGTCCTGAGCCTGCTGGCGGGTTTCCTGCTGGCCGGGACCGCCGCGGCCACCGCTCAGGCCCAGACGGCGGAGGACGGCTACCGCTTCTGGGGCTACTACCAGTGGAGCAACGGCCAGTGGGCCTTCTCCCAGAAGGGCGCGGACGTCGTCGTACCGGCGGACGGCGCGGTGGAGGGCTGGCGGTTCGCGCTCGGCGGCGCCAAGCCGCGGTTCCCGCGGGCGGCGGGCGACTTCGACGCCATTTGCGGCAAGACCCCGGCCGAGACCGGTAAGAAGCGGGTCGCTCTGGTCGTCGACCCGGGTACGCCGGAGGACGCGCTGGCCGGTGAGACGCCGGGGCCGGCGACTGGTACCTGCGTGGTGACCGACCCGAAGGCGACCGGCGCGAAGATCCTCGCCGCGGTCGCGCCGGTGCGCATCGAGAAGGGCCTGACCTGCGGGATCGCCGGCTACCCGGCCAAGGGCTGCGGCGACGCGGTGAAGAACATCAAGGTCCCGGCGACCGACGCCCCGGTCACGCTGCAGGTCGGCCCAGCGGTCGGCGCGACGGCCACGGCGTCTCCGTCGCCCGCCGCCTCCTCCGACTCGTCCTCCGGTACGCCGTGGACGGGCATCGTGATCGCGGCCGTCGTGGTCGTCCTCCTGGCCGCCGGTGGGTTGTTCCTCAGCCGGCGCCGTACCGCGGCCAAGTAGGTGCGCGCCGTCCACCGCCTCACGCTCCCCCGGGCTCTGCACCCGGGGGCCTGGTGGTTGTGGGCGCTCGGTATGGCAGTGGCGGCCAGCAGGACCCGCAACCCGGTCCTGCTCGTGCTGATCCTTGCGGTGACCGGCTTCGTGGTGGCTGCGCGGCGGAGCGACGCTCCTTGGGCGCACAGCTACGCGGCGTTCCTGCGGCTCGGGCTACTCGTCATCGGGCTGCGGGTGGTGCTGCAGGCGTTGCTGTCGACCCGATCGCAGGGCAACACCGTGCTGTTCACGCTGCCGCAGGTCCCGTTGCCTGACTGGGCGGCAGGGGTCAAGCTCGGCGGCGAGGTGACCGCCGAGGCCCTGCTGACCGCGCTGTACGACGGTGGCCAGCTGGCCGTCATGCTCTGCTGCGTCGGTGCGGCCAATGCACTGGCCAGTCCCCGGCGGCTGCTCAAGTCGTTGCCGGGGGCCCTCTACGAGATGGGTGTGGCCTGTGTGGTCGCGCTGACCTTCGCGCCGCAGCTGGTGACCGACGGTCGGCGGCTCCGCGCTGCACGTCGCCTTCGCGGCCGGACCCGGGCCTCGTTCCGTACGACGGCCATGCCGGTGCTGGAGGGTGCGCTGGACAGGTCGGTGGAGCTGGCCGCAGCGATGGACTCCCGCGGCTACGGCCGTACGGCGCATGTCCCGCGCCCGCAGCGTCGGCTGACCGCGCTCTGCGTCCTGCTGGGGTTGCTGGGCATCCTGCTGGGGGTCTACGCGTTGCTGACGGATGCCATGGCTCTCGCCTTTGCGCTGGGTGCGCTGGTGGTGGGTGTGCTCCTCGCTGTTGGAGCGTTGCTGGTCGGGCGGGAGCGGGTGACGCGGACGCAGTACCGGCCGGACCCGTGGGCGTTGCCGGAGTGGCTGGTCGTGGCCGCTGGTGCGGTGGCCGCTGGAGTGATGGTGACGGCTGCTGCGCGTGGCGTGAACGGTCTGCTCCTGGCTGGTCCGTTGGTGGTCCCACCGGTTCCGCTGCTGCCGGTGGTCGGCGTACTGATCGGGCTGGCGCCCGCGCTGGCCGCGCCGCCGGTTCGGCGGGTGGTCGCATGATCGAGTTCGACCGGGTGACCGTGACGTACGACGGTGCCGCGGAGCCGGCGCTGCGGGACGTGAGCTTCGCCGTACCCGAGGGTGAGCTGGCGCTGGTGATCGGGCGGACCGGGTCGGGCAAGTCGACGTTGCTCAGGGCAATCAACGGGCTGGTGCCGCACTTCACCGGCGGGACGCTGGCCGGTCGGGTGCTGGTGGCGGGGCGGGACACCCGCTCGTACCGGCCCCGGGACCTGGCCGACGTGGTCGGGATGGTCGGTCAGGACCCGATGGCGGGGTTCGTCACCGACACGGTCGAGGACGAGCTGGCCTACAGCATGGAGTCGCTCGGGGTGGCGCCGGACGTGATGCGGCGCCGGGTCGAGGAGACGCTGGACCTGCTCGGTCTGGCCGACGTACGGGACCGGGCGTTGACGTCGCTGTCTGGCGGTCAGCGGCAGCGGACCGCGATCGGTGCGGCGCTCACGTCGCACCCGGCCGTGCTCGTTCTGGACGAGCCGACGTCTGCGCTGGATCCGCAAGCCGCGGAGGAGGTGCTGGCCGCGCTGCAACGGCTCGTGCACGACCTCGGGGTGACGGTGGTGATGGCCGAGCACCGGCTCGAGCGCGTGATCCAGTACGCCGACCGGGTGATCGAAGTACCTGGTGGTGCGGCAGCCGTGTCCACTGGGCTGCCGGCTGAGCGCATGGTGACCGCGCCGGTCGCACCGCCGGTGGTGGAGCTGGGACGGCTGGCTGGCTGGTCGCCACTCCCCTTGTCCGTGCGGGACGCTCGGCGCGCTGCGGTCGCCCTACGGAAGCGGCTGGGCGCTGCCGCGCCCGTCCGGCCGGCTACTGCGCTAGGCGTGGAGTTGGCGCGGTGCAAGGACCTCGTGGTCGGGTACGGCGAGGTGACCGCGTTGCGCGGGGTCTCGCTAAGCATCAAGGCCGGTGAGGTGGTCGCGCTGATGGGCCGCAACGGGGCCGGGAAGTCGACGCTGCTCAACGCCTTGGTGGGCATCGTCCCGCCACGGTCTGGTACTGCGACGGCGGCAGGCGCGGATCCACGGCGTACCAAGCCGTCCAAGCTGGTCAAAGCAGTCGGGCTCGTGCCACAGGAGCCTGCTGACCTGCTCTACACCGCCACTGTGGGCGAGGAGTGTGCAGCGGCCGACTCCGACTTCCGCGTGCCTGCTGGAAGCTGCCTGGCCTTGCTGCGGCGGCTCGCGCCGGAGGTGCCGCTGGATATGCATCCGCGGGACCTGTCCGAGGGCCAGCGGCTGTGTCTGGCGCTGGCTGTGGTGCTCTGTGGCGCCCCGCCACTCCTCCTGCTGGACGAGCCGACCAGGGGCCTCGACTACACCGCCAAACGGCGTCTGGTCGAGATCCTGCGCGAGCTGGCTGCCACTGGTCATGCGGTCGTCCTCTCGACTCACGATGTCGAGCTGGTGGCCGACGTCGCCACCCGAGTCACCATCCTGGCCGAGGGTGAGCTGGTGACCGACGGGGACACCTCCTCGGTGCTTAGTGCGTCTCCGGCGTTCGCGCCGCAGGTGGCGAAGATCCTGGCGCCGCTGCCGTTCCTGACCGTCGGCGAGGTCGCCGACGCGTTGGAGCGCGCGTCGTGAACCTGGTCCGGCTGCGACCGCGCAGTACCGCTGCACTGCTGTTGGCTTCGGCGGTCGGGGTGCTTGCGTTCGCATGGCCGTTGTTCTTCCGGACCACGCAGGAGGGGGCATCGGCGATCGGGCACACGACCGATGCGCCCTGGCTGTTCGTGCTGTTGCTGCCGTTGCTGGTGGCTGTCGTGCTTGCGGAGCTGTCCGAGTCCGGGATCGACGCGAAGGTGATCTCGCTGATCGGCATGCTGGCGGCGGTCGGTGCAGCGTTGCGGGCGCTCGGTCCGGGGACGGCCGGGCTGGAGCCCGGGTTCTTCCTGCTGGTGCTGGCCGGGCGGGCGTTCGGAGCCGGGTTCGGTTTCGTGCTCGGCGCGGTGTCGCTGCTGGGTGGGGCGCTGATCAGTGGTGGGGTCGGGCCGTGGATGCCGTTCCAGATGTTCGCGTGTGCGTGGGTGGGCTGCCTGGCCGGCCTGCTGCCACGGGTCGGCGGGCGGCTGGAGTTGCTGCTGCTGGCGGCGTACTCGCTGGCGTCGGGGGTGGTGTACGGCGTGATCATGAACCTGTGGTTCTGGCCGTACGCGACGTTCGGCAGCGACTTCTCGTTCGTCCCCGGTGACTCGCTGGTCGAGAACCTGCACCGGTACTACCTGTTCGTCGTCGCCACCTCGCTGGGGTGGGACATCCCGCGCGGCATCCTCTGCGCCGTCCTCGTACTCCTGCTCGGACGGCCGATCCTGACCGCGTTCCGCCGTACTGCCCGCAAAGCCGCCTTCGACGCACCGGTGGAGTTCACAGATGCCTGACCGCACGCTCATCCTCGGCGGCGCCCGCTCCGGCAAGTCGATCGCCGCCGAGCGGCTGCTGTCCGCCGTACCGGACGTCGTGTACGTCGCCACCGGCGGGGACGACGCGGGCAGCGCCGAGTGGGCGGACCGCGTGGCGAAGCACCGGGCCCGCCGCCCGGCGTCGTGGGGGCTGGCCGAGACCATCGACCTGGTCCCGCTGCTCGAGACGGATGGCCCGCCGTTGCTGATCGATTGTTTGACGCTGTGGTTGTCGCGGACGATGGACGAGGTCGACGTCTGGACAGACCTCACCCGCGCACCGCTGGTCGACGCCCGCATCGACGCCCTGACCGCCGCCTGGTCGGCCACACCTCGCCGAGTGGTTGCTGTCAGCAACGACGTAGGCTCCGGCATCGTCCCCGCCGACCCCGGCACCCGCCTCTTCCGAGACCTGATGGGCCGCCTCAACACCACAATCTCACTAACCTCAGACACTGTCCTCTGGACAGTCGCCGGCCGTACCCTCCCCCTGACATGACACCTCCACCCATGCCCGCAACACCACCGCGCCCCGTCCTGGGTTCTGCCGGGTGGGCGATGTGACGGCGGCTGCGTCCGCCGACGGTTCGGCCCGCGGGACGTGGGGTGCCGGGCTTCGGCTGGCCTTCGGCACCCTGTCGCTGCTGCCGGCCGGGACACCCTCTCGCCTCGATCGAGAGGTGGGGGGCCGAGCGATGGTGCTGGCGCCGGTCGTCGGCGCGGTGCTCGGCGGGGTTGCTGCCGGCGTGGTCGCGTTGCTGCAGCTGATGCGACCCAACGCTGAGCTGCTGGCCGCCGTACTGGGCGTGTTGGCGGCCGCCGGGTTGTCAGGGGCGCTGCACCTGGACGGCCTGGCGGACTTCGCGGACGCGCTCGGGAGCCGGCGCGATCGCGAGACCATGCTGCGGATCATGAAGCAGAGCGACATCGGCCCGTTCGGCGTAGTCGCGATCATCGGCGTCCTGCTGATCGACGTCGCGGCGCTCGCCGCCTGCATCCACGCCGGCTTCGGCTGGCAAGCCATCCTCCTCGCGGTGACGGCCAGTCGCCTGACCCTCCCGTGGTCCTGCCGTACGGCGGTGCCCGGCGCCCGTCCCGGCGGACTGGGGGCGATCGTCGCCGCCACAGTCCGACCGCTCAGCGCGGCCTTGACCACCATCGTCGTACTGGCCGCCGGCCTGCTCCTGACCTGGCTCACCGCCCTCGCGATGCCCACCAGCGATTCGGCCACCATCGACCAGAGCCGCTCCCCCGATGCCCTGCTCCTGATCGGCGTCACCGCGGCGATCCTCCTCGCCATCGCGACCAGCTTCGTCACCACCCACCGCGCCCGCCAAGCCCTCGGCGGCACCACGGGTGACGTCCTCGGCGCGACCGTCGAACTGGCCCTCCCAGTGGCGCTCCTCACCCTCGCCCTGACCGCCTGAGCATGCCTCCAGCACGACCTCTCCGGGGTGGTCTACTGTCGCCGTTGAACGTTCAGGTGGGGTAGTGACGGTGAGGTCTTGATGTGATGTCGATCGTTGACGAGCGGTGGACCACCGCACCCGGCCCGCGATCCGTTATCTTTATGTAATGAACGCAACTCGCCCGGCGCCCGGATCGCAGGCTTCGCTGCGCGAAGCCAACCGTGCGCGCGTTCTCGGAGTCGTCCGGCAGCACGGCCCGCTGACCCAGGTCGAGATCGCCGCCGCGTCCGGCCTGTCCGCCGCCACCGTGTCGAACATGGTCCGCGAGCTCGACCAGGCCGGCATGGTCGGCCTGTCCCGCAGCATCCGCAACGGCCGTCGCGCGGTCCTCGTCTCGCTCGCGTCCGGCGGCGGTCTGCTGGCCGGGGTCGCATTCGGCGAGCGGGACGTCCGGGTCGCGATCGCCAACGAGTCCCGCGAGATCCTCGCCAACCAGCTGATGCCGCTGCAGGCCGACCATGTCGCCGACGACGGCATGGAACGCGCCGCGCGGCTGCTCGCCGACCTGGCCGAGACGGTCAGCGGCTCCGGCGTCGAGGACATCTCCGCGATCGGGTTCGGCCTGCCGATGCCGGTCGACTCGGTCAGCGGCGAGGCGGGGTCGGATGCCGTACTGCCCGGCTGGCGCGGGGTGAACGTGACCGAGGCGATGGGCGCCCACCTGCGCGCGCCGGTCGCGCTCGACAACACCGCGAACCTGGCCGCCCTCGGCGAACTCCGGGCCGGCGCGCTGCGCGGCGTACGCAACGGTTGCTACCTGAAGTTCTCGTACGGCGTCGGCGCCGGGATCGTCATCGACGGCGAGGTCTTCCGCGGATCGGCCGGGACCGCGGGCGAGATCGGGCACGTCACGATCGACGAGAACGGGCCGATCTGCCGGTGCGGCAACCGCGGCTGCCTGGACACGTTCGTCGGCTCCCGGGCGCTGATCAACAGCCTGGCCGCGTCGCACGGGCCGCTCCGGCTCAAGGACATCGTCACCCGCGCGCTCGCCGGCGACCTCGGCTGCCGCCGCGTGATCGAGGACGCCGGGCGCCGCGTCGGTGTCGCCGTCGCCGGCCTGGTCAACCTGCTCAACCCCGAGGTCGTGGTCATCGGTGGCCTGATGGCCGAAGCCGGCGACCTAGTCCTGACCCCCCTCCGCGAGGCCCTCGACCGCTGCGCCATCCCCAGCGCCGCCGCCACCGTAGACCTCCGCCCCGCCGAACTAGGCGACGAAGCAGACATCATCGGCGCCATCCAAGCAGCCTCCCTCCTAACCCACAAAGCCCTCACCGCTCTGTAACCCCACCTCCCACCTCCCAGGAGTACTGCGGTCAGCAGGTACGGCGGGGGTACGGCGGGGAACCGCGGACGGCAGGTACTGCGGGGTGCCACGGACGGCGGGTACTGCGGGGGTACGGCGGACGGCAGGTACTGCGGGGGTACTGCGGGGAACCGCGGACGGCAGGTACTGCGGGGGTGCCACGGACGGCGGGTACTGCGGGGGTACGGCGGGGAACCGCGGACGGCAGGTACTGCGGGGTTCCACGGACGGCGGGTACTGCGGGAATTCGGCGGACGGCAGGTACTGCGGGGTACGGCGGGGAACCGCGGACGGCAGGTACTGCGAGTGCCGCGAACGCGCAGGTACGGCGAGGCAACCCGTCAGCAGGTACTGCGGAGGTACCGCGGACGCCAGGTACTGCGGAGGTACTGCGAGGTACCTCGAGGTACTGCGAGTGCTGGCGGATGTGTGGATGAGGTTGCACCGGTGACGCGTACTCCGGCTGCCCGGTCGTGCTCACCGCGTACCCCAGCCCAGCGCCCTCCGCCGTACCCACCTGCGGCAAGGCGCATTCCCCCTCATCCGCAGTCCCCGGCACCCCGTCGAACCCGCAGTAGGCGGCCCGCTCGCGGCCTTCGCAGTACCTGTTGTTTCCTACCCAGGCACCTGCCGGCCGCAGTACCCGCTTGTCCGCGCCCCCCCAGTACCTCCCCCAGCACCAGCGCGCCCCTTGGCACCCCAGTACCTGCCTTTCGCAGTACTTGCCCGACCGCGGTCTCTGCAGCACCTGCCAACCGCTGGACCCCGCTGCCTGCCGTACCAACAAACCCGCGATAGCCGGTGTTTCGTACCCGCGGCACGTGTCCGGCTGCGGTAGCCGCTTGTCGGCGTACTCCGCAGTACCTGTCCCCCGGCACTCGTAATATCCGTCGCGCCGCATTACCTGCCGGGCCGCGGCTTTCGCGGGGCATGCTGCCCGGTTGGCGCGTCCCGCAGTACCTGCCCCCGGCACTCGCAGCACCCCCGTCACGCCCGCGGTACCCGCCGGATCGCGGCTTCGCGGCGCATGCTGCCCGATTGGCGCGGCCCGCAGTACCTCCCCCGGCGCTCCCAGTACCAGCACATCCCCTGCCAGCGGGCCGGCCGCCCGTGTGACGGTGGTGTGTCACGAATATGTCTATTTCTTGAATTCAAGTCTTGACGTCAAGGGCTTCGGGGGTTTGACTTCGGGCAGGCCACTCGGGCCTTCTCGTCAAGGAGCCGCCATATGTCCGTCTCAGCAACCCGTCTCGTCGGCCTCGGCATTGCCGTCTCGGCCCTCGCCGTCTCCCTGGTGGCCTGTGGCTCCAACGACGACAAGTCGTCCGGTGGGTCGGGCGGCGCGAAGAAGATCGCGCTGCTGCTGCCGGAGTCGAAGACGACCCGGTACGAGGCGCTCGACCGCCCGCTGTTCACCGAGGCGCTGAAGGCGGCCTGTGGCGACTGCCAGCTGATCTACAGCAACGCCGACCAGGACGCGGCCAAGCAGCAGCAACAGGCCGAGGCGGCGCTCACCCAGGGCGCGAACGTGCTCGTCCTCGACCCGGTCGACGGCAAGGCCGCCGCCGCGGTGGTCGCCTCCGCGAAGGGCCAGAACGTCCCGGTGGTCGCATACGACCGGTTCATCGACGGCGCCAACTACTACGTCAGCTTCGAGAACGAGGCCGTCGGCAAGCTGCAGGCCCAGACCCTGGTCGACGACCTGAAGGCGGCCGGCAAGACGTCCGGCAACCTGGCGATGATCAACGGCTCGCCGACCGACCCGAACGCGGCCGACTTCAAGAAGGGCGCGCACAGCGTGCTGGACTCCAGCGGTTTCAAGATCGCCGCCGAGTTCGACACCCCGGACTGGAGCCCGGACAAGGCGCAGGCCTGGATGGAGGGCCAGCTCAGCGCGATCAAGAACGGCCTGGTCGGGGTGTACGCCGCCAACGACGGCACCGCGGGTGGTGCGATCGCGGCGCTCAAGGGCGGTGGCGTGAAGCCGCTGCCGCCGGTCACCGGGCAGGACTCGGAGCTGGCCGCGATCCAGCGGATCGTCGCCGGTGACCAGGCGATGACGATCTACAAGGCGGTCAAGCCGCAGGCCGAGGCCGCCGCCAAGGGCGCGGTCGCGCTGGCGAACGGCAACAAGCCGGAGTCGACCACCGACAAGAGCGGCGTCCCGTCGACGATCCTCGACCCGGTCGCGGTGACCAAGGCGAACATCAAGGACACCGTGGTGAAGGACAACATCTACAAGATCAGCGACATCTGCACCGCGTCCTTCGCTGCCGCCTGCACCGCCGCCGGCCTGAGCAGCAACTGACCCGCCCCTCGCCACAGTCCCCCCGCAGTGAGGTGCGGGGGGACTGTGCCGGGCCAGACCCCGGCAATCCACGACAAACCGCCCCGTGCCAGGGATCATGGCCTGAAATAAGCCCCAGGAGGCTGAGGACGTGACTGTTACCCCGACTCCCCTCGACGTCGGCGCCGGGACGGTGCTGACGCTGCGGGGGATATCCAAGCGCTTCGGCGCCGTCCAGGCGCTGAAGAACATCGAGCTGGACGTCCGGGCCGGTGAGGTGCTGGCCCTGGTCGGCGACAACGGCGCCGGCAAGTCCACGCTGGTGAAGACGATCGCCGGGGTCTACACCGCCGACGACGGGACGATGGTGTTCGACGGCCGCGAGGTCCGGGTCGGGAGTCCCGCCGAGGCGCAGCAGCTCGGGATCGCCACCGTGTTCCAGGACCTGGCGCTCTGCGACAACCTCGACGTGGTCGCGAACCTGTACCTCGGCCGCGAGCTCCGCAGCGGCCGGATCCTCGACGAGGTCGAGATGGAGCGGCAGTCCTGGGAGCTGCTCCGCCAGCTGTCCGCGAAGATCCCGTCGGTCCGGATCCCGGTCGCCAGCCTGTCCGGCGGCCAGCGGCAGACCGTCGCGATCGCCCGCAGCCTGCTCGGCCAGCCCAAGGTCGTGATGCTCGACGAGCCGACCGCCGCCCTCGGCGTGGCCCAGACCGCGGAGGTGCTCAACCTGGTCGAGCGGCTCCGCGAGCGCGGCCTGGCCGTGATCCTGATCAGCCACAACATGGCCGACGTGATGGCGGTCGCCGACCGGGTTGCGGTACTGCGGCTCGGCCGCAACAACGGCGTCTTCACGGTCAGCGAGACCAAGACGCAGGACATCATCGCCGCCATCACCGGCGCCACCGACAACGCCGTTTCCGAGCGCGCCGCGCGCCGGACCCGGGAGGAGGGCCCCGCATCATGAGCCTGCACGGATCGGGCACCCGGCCCCAGGACACCCCCGGCGGTACGGCGAACGGCGCCGACGCCAACGGGACCAACGGCGTCACCGAGGCGGCCCAGCTCCCCGCCGATCTGCAGGACGAGCGGCTGATCGCCGGCCACGGGATCAGCGGCGCGGTCGCCGCGTTCACCGCCCGGCTGCGCTCCGGCGACCTCGGGTCGGTCCCGGTGGTGATCGGGCTGGTGATCATCTGGGCGGTGTTCCAGATCGCCAACGGCTCGTTCCTGTCCAGCCGGAACCTGGTGAACCTCACCCTGCAGACCACCTCGGTCGGAGTGATTGCCCTCGGCATCGTTCTGGTCCTGCTGCTGGGCGAGATCGACCTGTCGGTCGGCTCGGTCAGCGGCCTGTCCGCGGCGGTCCTCGGCGTGACGTTCGTGAACAAGGGCTGGCCGTTGGTGCTGTCCATCGTCGCCGGCATCGTCCTCGGTCTGGTGATCGGCCTGTTCTACGGCGCTCTGTACACACGCTTCGGCGTACCGAGCTTCGTGATCACGCTCGCCGGTCTGCTCGGCTTCCTCGGCCTGCAGCTGCTGGTGCTCGGCAAGGAGGGTTCGCTCAACCTGCCGTACGACTCGGCGCTGGTCGGGTTCGCCACCCGCAGCTTCCTCTCCCCCGTGGTCGCGTACGCGCTGATCGTGGTCGTGGCCGCGGCGTACGTGCTGACCCGGCTCCGCACCCGCAGTGCCCGCGCCGCCGCCGGCCTCTCGACCGCGCCGACCTCGATGATCGCGATCAAGGCCGCGGCACTCGTCCTGGTACTGCTGATCCCGGTGCTGATCCTGAACGGCGACCGCGGCGTCTCGTCGATGTTCCTGCTCTTCCTAGCCCTCGTGGTCGCGACCGATCTCGTCGTACGACGGACCCGCTGGGGCCGCTCGGTCGTCGCGGTCGGCGGCAACGTCGAGGCGGCCCGCCGGGCCGGTATCAACGTCCGGATGATCTACCTGACCGTCTTCGCCGCCTGCTCGACCTTCGCCGCCGCCGGTGGCTTGCTCGCCGCCGCCCGGCTGGTCGCGGTGAACCAGAGCAGCGGTGGTGGGGACACCAACCTGAACGCGATCGCCGCCGCCGTGATCGGCGGCACCAGCCTCTTCGGCGGTCGCGGATCGGCATACTCCGCTCTGCTCGGGGCACTGGTGATCATGTCGATCTCGAACGGTCTCGCCCTGCTGAGCCTGGACTCGAGCGTCCGGTACATGGTCACCGCCGGCGTGCTCCTGATCGCCGTCACCATCGACTCGCTCAGCCGCCGCAGCCGCCAGGCGCACGGCCGGGCCTAACGAGCACGGCGGGCTCCCATTCTGCCCCTGACCAGGTGGGAGCCCGCCGTTTCCAGCTTCCGGGAGTTTCAGAGCGCGGCGAGATCGACCGCGTCAGCCATCGCGCGGCAACCAGCCGCGTTCGGATGCAGGTGGTCGCCGAGGTCGTACTGCGGATCCAGCCGGCTGGGGTCTGCCGGGTCGGCGAGCACGGTGGCGAAGTCGACGACGCCGTCGAACTCGCCACTCGTCCGGATCCACGCGTTGACGTCGCTCCAGAGGTGCGCGCTGTGCTCGGTGTAGACCTGGGCTCCGCCGAACGGAGGCATGGTCGCTCCGACGACACGGATCCCACGGGAGTGGGCGTTCGTGATCAGCCCGCGGTACGCCTCGATGAGCTGCTCGGACGTGACCGGCGGATTCGGGGTCGTGCACGGCATGGCGGGCAGCTCGGGATAGCCGATGTCATTGATGCCCATCAGGACCAGCGCGGTCCTGGCGCCAGGCTGGCTCAGGACATCTCGCTGGAACCGGATCAGGCCGCGTTCCCCGTAACACGTGGAGTCCTGCAGCAGCCGGTTGCCACCCAGCCCCGCGTTGAGAACCGGTTGTGGCCTGCCTGCCGCAGCAAGTCTTGCGGCGAGGAGATCTGGGTATCGCTGCCCGAGCGGGATGCTGAACCCGTTCGTGATCGAGTCTCCGAAAGCCACCACCGTTCCGCCGCCCACCGCGACCGTGTCCACCCCTGCCAGGAAGTACCAGCTGTTGCTGGTCTCCTGGTACGCCGTCCCGCCGAGGTCCGCACGCTCGTCGCCAGGCGCTCGGTACGACGTAGCGGCCGCACCAAACTCGTGGAAGGTGGCCGGCCCGGTCGCGCCGGCGAAGTACAGAGTCACCGCGAGCCGGGATCCGCCGGACAGGTCCTGAAGCGCGACAGGATCGCTCGCGACCTCACCACCAGCCGGGACATCGACCGCCTCGGCGCCGCGGAAGCGGATCGCTCGCACCGACCCAGGCTCGACGGCCGGGCCCTGCGCGGCCTTCGCCACCGTCGCGCCGGTCAACCGCACCGTCCGGTCGCCGTACTGGTTGGTGATCCGGATCCGGAGTGCCGGGCCGCCGGCCGTCAGCCGTATCACCTGGCGCAGCGATTGTGCCGAGAAGCCCTGCTGTGACCAGTTCGGGTTCGCGTTCGGCGGCTGCATTGCCGTCATCCATGCCGCCCGCCAGCCGCCTCCGAGCTCGCCGGCCGATGCTGGTGTCTGTACGAGCACGGCAACCAGCAGGACCACCAATCCTGCCAGGCCGAACGAGCGTGACAACCCGCGCATACAACGTTCCTCTCGTCGGATCTGTGTGTTCTAGCCTGATGCGGCGCCTCCGGCGAAAGTTGCTCCGATCAGCTGCACGACGTCATGCGGGCCGTGTGCTGTTCTTCGACCTGGTGTTCGTGTTCGCGCTGACCCAGATCACCGCGTTGATGGCGCACGACCTGAGCTGGCACAACGTGGTCCGAGGTGCGCTGCTGCTCGGGCTGCTCTGGTGGAGCTGGGCGGCGTACTCCTGGGTCAGCAACATCGCCAAGGCCGACGAGGGCGCGGTGCGGACTGTGGTGCTCTGCGCGATGGCGGCCATGTTCGTCATCGCGCTGGCGATCCCGGAGGCGTTCCACGACCTGCCGGGAGGGCTGCCCGGGCCGGTCGTCATCGCGGTCGCGTACTTCGTGCTCCGCGCCATGCACCTGGTCCTGCTCTGGCTGATCGCCGCGGGCGACCAGATGCTGCGGCGCACGATCGCCCTGTTCGCGATCGGTAAGATCGCCGCGACCGTCCTGCTGCTGATCGCCTCGCAGTACCACGGCACCACGCAGACGCTGCTCTGGGCGGGTGCGCTCGCGGCCGACTACCTGGTCACGTACTTCGTCGACGCCCGCGGCTGGCGGTTCAACTCGCCGTCACACTGGGCCGAGCGGCACGGGCTGATCATCATCATCGCACTCGGCGAGTCGATCGTCGCGATCGGCGTCGGCGTCACCAACCTGCCGATCTCCTGGCCGATCCTGGTCGCCTCGCTGCTCGGTCTGGCCGTCTGCGCGGCGCTGTGGTGGGTGTACTTCGACGCGACCGTCTACTACGGCGAGAAGGCGCTGGCCGACGAGCCGCCCGAGACGCGGCCCTGGCTCGCGCGCGACGCGTACACCTTCCTGCACCTGCCGATGGTGGCCGGCATCGTCTTCCTCGCCCTCGGCCTGAAGAAGGTCCTGGAGTACGTCGGCGACACCGGGCACCACCACCTGGACGACCCGCTGCACGGCATCGGCCTCATCGCGCTGTACGGCGGCGTGGTCGTCTACCTGCTGGGCCACGTCGGCTTCAAGCGCCGAACGGTCCACCACTGGAGCGCGTCCCGCCTGCTCACGGCCGCCGTGCTGATCATCGCCGTACCGCTGGTCCACGACGTCCCCGCGCTCGGCCAGATCGCCGTCCTCGCCGCGGCCCTGTCCTGCCTGGTCGCCTTCGAGGCAGTCCGCTTCGCCCGCGAGCGTGACGAGCTCAAGCACCACGAGCACCCCGCCTGAGAACCCGTCGAGCGATAGCGTGCCCGGCGTACTGGGGCTGCTTGCCCCTGGCATCGACTCGAAGGGGCATGTGAAGCGATGAGGTGGAAACTCCCAGGGACCCGGCGGTCCCGGGCGCTCGGGCTCGGCGCGGTCGTCACCACGGCGGCGCTGGCGGTCGGCGGTGTGGTCGTCGCCAACGGGGCCGGCGCGGCCCAGACGGCGACAACCAGGACAACCGCGACGACGTACCGGACGCAGCTGATCGAGATGCGGACCGCCGGTAGCGCCGGGTACTTCTACACCGCGAGCCAGGCCGAGTACCTGCACGCGCAGACGCTCAGGTTCAGGTTCACCGGGCAGGTGCCGGGGTACGTGTCGAACCGGGCGCTCCGCGGCACGGTTCCGATGTACCGGCTGCGCAACCTGTCCCGGTCGTCGTACCTGCTGACGCTGTCGACCGCCGAGCGCAACAAGCTGTCCGCGTCCGGCCAGTGGAGGTACGAAGGCGTCGTCGGCCGGGTGCCGCTCGCCGCTGCGGCGGACCGGGTGCAGATCTACCGCGTCTCGAAGAACGGCGTCGGCTGGCGAGTCGTCCGGGCGGCCGCGGTGAAGGCACACCTGCAGGCGGGCTGGCGGATGGACGGGCCGCTCGGGTACGTCTGGACCCACAAGTAAAGAACACAAGTAAAAGAAGGGCCCCCGGAGAGATGAACTGGTCCCCGGAAGTTGGATTGGTTAAGTAAGAGGTTATAGAGGGTTTCTAGGCTGCGAGGGTCTGGGTCCGGTAGTGCACCGGGCTCAGG
>NZ_JBEZYC010000018.1:0-45359 GCF_040638345.1 Kribbella sp. NPDC026611 | reverse complement strand
CAGCCTTGAACTGCGCACTGAACCGACGACGCTTCTCAGCCATGAACAAATCCTCTCAAGCAAGAGCACCTGTCCAACAACCTTGGTACACCCCACGTGTGCGGGCTGGCGCCCGGGTTGCTCGCTTTCGCTCGCGTTCGTGCGCTACGCGGCCGCTACGTTCGTCGCTTCGCTCCTCACCGCTGCCGCTTCGCGCACTCCATCTGTTGCCCGGCTCGGCTCGTACCCGGCATCCTGGCACCGGCGAACTGCTTGCCAGTGACTACAAAGCCTGCCGTAGCGGGCCGCGACCTGATCAGCCTCAGCTGCTGTGGCCGGCGGCTGACCTGACCAACGCTTGAGCCGTGTCCTCTTCGGGCGTCCAGACCGGGATTGGGCCTTCAGGTTTCATTGGATCGCCCTGCCGGGATCGGCACCACGGTTGCAGTTCCGGTTGCAGTTCAACCGCCTTCAGTCGCTCCCGCCCGGTCACGTCGTACCTAGGGCTTCAGATAGATGTCGACTTCGGGGAGGACCTCCGCGAGGGGGCGGTGCATGTCGAGTTGGAGGTAGTTGGTAGCGGGGCGTTGGATGCGGGTTAGCCAGTCGCGGAAGAGGGTTTCGCCGTCAACCGGTTCGGATGCGGCGTCGGCGGGTGGGATGTTGATGCGGGGGCGGTGGGTTCGTAGGCGGGGGCGGGTGGCTAGGCGTTGGTCCAGGAGGGTCAGGTCTTGGATCTGGCATTCGATGTATTTGTAGGTCGCGTTGTGGGAGCGCGCGATTTCCATGCCTGTGGTGAGGATTCTGGGCCAGGCGCAGGGGCTGTCCATGATGACCGAGTGGCCTTGGGTGAGGGTGTGGCGGGCCGTGGCGTACATGACTTCGTAGGCGGCCTTGGCGCTCGCCGGTAGGTCGAAGTCCGCATCCAGGATTGCGGTTTTGATGACGTCGTAGTCGATGGCCACCGCGCCGTACGTTTCGACGACGTACGCCGCGACGGTGGACTTGCCGGAGCCGGGGACGCCGGACATCTGCAGCAGGAACATCGAACCTCCTGGTAGGCGAGTCAGCCTAGCAACGCGAGCTACCTTCAACAGATGGATGGTTGGGAGGGTTTGCGACGGGATGTACGGCGTCTGCTGGAGGAGTCGCCGGAAGCGTTGATGAGCTTTCCTGATCCGGAGAGTGAGCGGCGGGAGCGGCGGATCCGGATCGAGTTGGCTCCCTGGGCGACGGAGATCGCGGCGGCGCTGGATGCGAGGTACGAGACGTTCGTGGAGCTGCGGGTGGGAGCAATGACGTTCCCGGAGCGGCAGTTGTTCGTGCGGGCATACGTACCGCGGCCAGCGTATGGACTCGATGGGATCGAGGTAGAGCTGCTGGGGCCGTTGGCGGTTCGGAGTGGGTGGTCTGCGCAGGCGGACGTGCTGGTGACGAATCGGGGTGATGACGAGCAAGTGCTGCTCAGCAACGGCGCCCTGGGGTCTCTGCTGGTCGACAGCTCCGCTGCTGTGGTCGGTCGGTTTGTCGGTCCGCAGCCCTTGGTTCGTGTGGGGCACCCGGTTGAGGCTCACGGAAGTCGTCCGGTGCCAGTTTTGATCGGTACGGCCTCGTTGGTTCCTGAGCTCGGGTACGCCGTTCCGCCGGGCCAGTGGGGGCTGCTCGTCGGCCTTGGGACGGAGAACGGCAGTAGATGGTCGGCACCGCTGGAGATCACCGTCACGGCGTAGCTGCCAGGATGGGCCGTATGACGGACTGGCGGTCGCTGCGAGATGCTTACGGCTCGGCCGAGCCCGTCGGAGGGCTCCTCGAGCGTGCCGGCACGGGAGATCGCGATGTCTGGGACGAGCTGTGGTCGCGGCTTTGTCATCAGGGCACGGTTTACAGCGCGAGCTACGCCGCTCTCCCCCGGCTGACGGAGCTGGCCGCGCACAGGGATCCAAGAGAATTCGTCGAGCCCCTCTTCCTGGCTACGTGCATCATCGGATCGACCGACGGCCCGGCGCCGGCAGACGTGCGGAGCCGGTACGCCGAGACCATCCGCCAGCTGCACGAACTGGCCCAGGGGTTCGTGCCGTTTGCCGGCGACGACACTGACTTCGTGTACCGGGTGCAGGCCGTGCTGGCGACCGAAGGGGATTCGGTGTGGGGGACGCGGTTGGATGCTCTGGCGGATCAGGAACTGGAGCTCGCGTGTCCCGGCTGTGGTGAGCAGCTCCTCGTCGGGCTCGAAACGATGCCAACGCTCGTCAGGCAGTTCGACGACGCAGCTGTGGGGGCGACGACGTTGACGCCGGCTGACCCGGACCAGCTCAGTGGTGGCGAGGCGCGTGCGTACGAGCTTGCGATCGGCAACGGGCGACCGCAGGTTGCTCGGCGGTTGCTGGAGCTCTTCGGTCGTTTCGAGTGTCCGGCGTGCCAGTTCAGCGGGCGGACCGCGACAGCGCTCAGCTGATTACAGGCCGGCGATTGTCTTGGCGCGGTGGAGGACTGCGTCGAGCATGTCCTCGGTGAGTTTGCCGGTGAAGGTGTTCTGCTGGCTGGGGTGGTAGGAGCCCAGGACAACTACTTCGCCGTACGGGGTCTGGATCTGGTGTTCTACGGCGTGGCCGAACTTGGGGCGGGGGCGCGGGACCTCGGCACCTAGAGCAGCAAGGGCAACCAGGAGGGCGTCGTAGCCGTACTTGCCCAGGCAGACGATGGCGCGAGTCGTTGGGAGCGCCAACGCCAGTTCGTGGTTGTACCAAGGGGCGCAGGTGTCGCGCTCCGCAGGCGTCGGCTTGTTGGCGGGTGGGGCGCAACGGACCGCGGCGATCATGCGGGTGGCGGTGAGGTGGAGGCCGTCGCCGGCGTGTTCGCTGGTGGGTTGGTTGGCGAGGCCGACGCGGTACAGGCTGGCGAAGAGCCAGTCGCCGGAGCGGTCGCCGGTGAAGACCCGGCCGGTGCGGTTGCCGCCGTTGGCCGCGGGGGCCAGGCCGGCGATCAGGATGCGCGGGTCGGGCGCACCCCAGCCGGGGATCGGCCGGCCCCAGTACGGCTGGTCGGCGAAGGACTTTCGCTTGCTGGCGGCAACATCCTCACGCCACTCCACCAGGCGTGGGCAGGCCCGGCAGACAGATACCCGCGCCTCGAGTTCGCCGAGATCGGCCGCAGCCAACCGGCGTACGTCGTCCGCGTCGTGAGCGATCGGGGTTCGCCGTACGGCGGGATCCTCCGGCCAACCGGTCCCGGGTGGAACCGGGCTCTCGAACAGTTGCCCGGTGAGGGGATGTGGCAGCTTCATTCACTCAGACTAGAAGCATGAGTGTCGTGGGCGTGGGATCGGCGACAACCAAGCATCGCCGGTGCTGGCCGAGGCGCTCGGGAGTACTGCGATGGTCGTGTTCCGAGAGTCAACGCGGCCCACGCGAGACATCCCGCGTGGGCCGGGCATCTTCAGGCTCTCCGTCAGGCGGGTGTGGTCCTCATCGAGTGGGAGCTCCGCGAGCCGCGCGCCTCGGACGGCCGGGACCTGCCTTGCCGCAGATCCTCAGCGCCGTCGACCAAGGATTGGCTCCCCTGGCGGGACGGTGACGCTCAGGCTTCGGACATCTCCAGGACCGGGGCAACAGGCCGGGTACGGCGACGCGCACCGGGGATCACCAGCGCGACCAGGACGGCCGCCGCTGCGAAGGCGGAGAGCAGGAGGAACGTGTCGGTGAAGCCGGATTCGGCCGGTAGACCGCTTGGCTGGAGGTGGCCGGTGATGATCGTGCTGGCCAGCGCCGTACCGATCGAGCCGCCGATTGTCCGGATGTTGGCGTTCATGCCGGTGGCAGCACCCGTCTGCTCGCGCGGGACGTTCTGGACGATCAGGGCGACCATCGACGCATACGCCAGACCGAGGCCGACGCCGAACAGCGCAGTCGACACCGCCAGCTGCCACGGCTCGTCGTGGAAGGCTGCGAAGAACAGCGCCGCGACCAGCGTCGTCGCCGAGCCCGAGATCACCTGCGCCTTTGCGCTGAAGTGCGGCGTCAGCGGACCGCTCAGCGAGCCGCCCACCGCCATGGTGACGAGCATCGGCAGCATCAACAGCCCCGCCTGCGTCACGCTGGCCCCGAAGCCGAACCCCGCGATGCGAGGGATCTGGATGAACTGCGGCACGAACGCATACACGGCGAACATCGCGGCGCCGAACAGCAGCGCGACCAGGTTCGTCGTCCACACCGCCGGGATCCGCATCATCCGCATGTCGATCAGCGGGTTCCGCGAGCGCAGCTCGACCCGGATCCAGCCGGCCAGCAGTACGGCGGCCAGCACGAACAGGCCGATCGTCCGGACCGAGGTCCAGCCCCACATCCGGCCGCTGCTGACCGGCAGCAGCAGCGCGATCAACCAGCCGGACAGGAACGCGGCCGCGACCCAGTCGATCCGGCCGGGGACACGGACCGGGGACTCCGGGACGTACCGGCGTACCAGCACCAGGGAGGCCGCGACAACCGCGGCCGGGATCCAGAACAGCCAGCGCCAGCCGAGCCAGGTCACGATCGGACCGGCGAGCACGATACCCAGCCCGCCGCCGGCCGCGATGATCGACGACATCACGCCGACCACCGACGGCAGCCGCTCGGCCGGGAACTCGTCGCGCAGGATGCCGAACGACAGCGGGAACACCGCGCCGCCGACGCCCTGCAGGACCCGGGCGAGGATGAGTACCTCGACGTTCGGGGCGAGAGCCGCGAGCAGACAGCCGACTGCGAGCGCGCCGAGGCCGATGAACAGCGTGCGCTCCTTGCCGACCATGTCACCAATCCGGCCGAGCAGTGGGGTCGCCACCGAGACCGAGAGCAGGAGCGCGGTGAACACCCAGGTGACCGTGCTCGCGGTGGTGTGCAGGTCGTGCTGGATGACGGGCAGCGCCGGGCTGACCAGCGACTGCAACATGGAGAACGAGGCGACGACCACGGCGAGGACCGCCAGCGTCGATCGTGGGTTTCCAGACCTGATTTCAGGCATGCGAAGTCCTTCAGAGGGGTATGAGCGGGCCGCGCTATCGCGGCGCAAGATTTCCCCGGCCTGATAAAGTCGAGGTATGCCTCCACTATAGCGGAGGGGTGCCTCCGGTATCAAGGTCGCCGGTATCGAGTTCGTTAGGGTGGTGGAACATGAGCGAGCAGAGCAGGCCGGTGCTGCACGTCGACGTACGGCGGCCGCAGCGGGCGGACGCACGACGGAACTTCGACGCCCTGCTCGCGGCGGCCCGGGAGGCGTTCGCGACCAAGGGCGTCGAGGCGTCGCTGGAGGAGATCGCGCGGCAGGCCGGGGTCGGCATCGGCACGCTGTACCGGAACTTCCCGACTCGTCAGGACCTGCTCAACGCCGTCTACTTCGGCGAGATCGAAGAGCTGT
The DNA here is from genome assembly GCF_040638345.1 of Kribbella sp. NPDC026611. Taxonomy (NCBI): domain Bacteria; kingdom Bacillati; phylum Actinomycetota; class Actinomycetes; order Propionibacteriales; family Kribbellaceae; genus Kribbella; species Kribbella sp. NPDC026611. The sequence continues at coordinate 39,989 of NZ_JBEZYC010000018.1, read as the reverse complement.
GCATTGCGGCGGAGAAGGCCCAGGACCTGCCGCCGTGGGAGGCACTGAACAGCTGGCTGCAGGCCTTCGTCGGGTACGCCGCGACCAAGCGCGCGATCTGGGAGTCCCTGAACCGCGAGACGGAAAGCTTCAAGACGGCCCGCGCGGCCATGTACGCCGCCGGCACCCCGCTCTTCGAACGCGCACAGGCGGCAGGTGAGGCGCGCACAGACATCTCCTTCGACGACCTGCTCCGCATGGTCAGCGGCCTGACCGCCGCCGGCTTCACCGACCAGGCCCAACGCAACCGAGTCCTCAACATAGCCCTGGACGGCGTCCGCGCCCGCTGAGTGTGGTGGTCAGCCGCGTGGACTGACGATCTCGAATCCCGCGTCCTTGCCCGCGACAGCCAGTCGATCGTCGTAGGTGACCAGCGCCGTCAGGTCCGCACCAAGCACCCGCGCCGTCGCCAGATGAATGGCATCCAGCGAGCGCAGCATCCGATCCGGCTCATTCATCGCCGCATCCACGATGTCGTCATCGATGCTGATGAAGTCGAACGCGAGCAAGAGATCTCGGGCATCGGGCAACAAACTCGGGAACACCCGCATGACTGCCCGCATCACTTGGATCCGCAAGAGCGCCGAACTCACCCAGGTCGCTCCCGTGGACTCGTCGTAGAACTGGGCGAATGCCTTCGAGTAGCTTTCTTCGACGAGCAGCTTCAGAGCCGCCGAGGTGTCGACGTAGTACAGGCTCACCAGGCTTCCTCGTCGCGCAGAGCGGCCAGCGCATCACCCAGTCGGTCTGTGCCGTCACCCGCACGCGTCCGTGGTCGATAGCCAGGCCGAACGGCCGCCCGGACCCGCCCTTCCGCCGCAAGACGATCCAGCACCGGCGTCGACTCGCGCTCCTCGACAGGCACGATGCGGGCCACGAGACGGCCGTACTCGGTCACGTCGATCGTCTCTCCGTGCCGCACCCGAGCCAGCACCTCACTCGTCTTGTGGCGCAGCTCGCGCAGCCCCACCGCATGTTCGTTGGAGATGGCCACCCGCTAAATGTATCACAAATTTGTTAGCACAATCCTAACGCTATTCCGTCGAGGATGTCGTGTTCGGAGACGGTCAGGGTTTGGACGGGGAGGCGGGTGACTAGGCGTTGGAGGATTTGGGCGCCGGCGCCGATGACGTCTACTCGGCCGGGGTGGATGGAGTGGACGGCCTCGCGGTCGGCTTTGGTTGAGGTGGTGAGCCAGTGCGTGGTCTCGCGGAGTTGCTCGGCGGTCAGGCGGGCGTGGTGGACGGCGGTGCGGTCGTACTCCGGGAGGTTGAGCGCTACCGCGGCGACGGTGGTGGCGGTGCCGGCTACCGCGATCAGGGCTTGGGCCTCGGCGAGCGGTACTGCGGTTTTGTCGAGGAGCTCGTCGATGTCGTGGGTGATGGCGGCCAGCTCGGCGGGGGTCGTCGGGTCGGAGGTGACGTGGCGTTCGGTGAGGCGGACCGAGCCGATGTCGAGGGACTGCGCGGCGAGGATGCCGTCCGCGGTGCCGAGGATCAGTTCGGTGGAGCCGCCGCCGATGTCGGCGACGAGGTACGGCGACGGTAGGTCCAGGGACGTGGTGGCGCCGCGGAAGCTGAGCTCGGCCTCTTCCTCGCCGGAGATGATCTCGGGGTTACTCCGAGTCGCTCTTGGATGCCCGTGAAGAACTCGTCGCGGTTGCTGACGTCCCGGGCGGCGGAGGTGGCGACGAAGCGGAGCCTGCTGATGTCCTTGGCCTCGATGACAGCAGCAAACTGTTCAGCTGCTGCGAAAACCCGGGCGAGGGCTTCGGGGGCGAAGGCGCCGGTCGAGTCGACGCCTTGGCCGAGGCGCACGATCGTCATCCGCCGATCGACCTCGACGAGCTGACCGTCCACCACGTCGGCAATCAACAGCCGAATCGAATTCGTCCCACAGTCAACCGCAGCAACCCGCTCAGACACACGGTCCCCGGCGGCCCCCAGTCGTCCAAGGCGGCCAGTGCTTCGTCGCCCAGGGGGTTTACGCCGGGGCCGACTGCTAATGAGTGGCCGACCAGGACGTGGAGGCATTTGACCCGCGTCGGCATGCCGCCGGCGGTGATGCCGGCTATTTCCTCGACGTGTTCGATCGACTCGCGGTGGGCCAGGTAGGACTCGTGAGCGGCCCGGTAGCGAGCCGACAGCTCTTCATCCGACGCCAACCGGTCGGTCATTTCCTTCATCATGCCCTCGGCCTCGAGCGTGCCGATCGCGGACGCTAGCCGCGGACACGTGACGTAGTACGTCGTCGGGAACGGCGTACCGTCCGGGAGTCGTGGTTCGGTCTCGACCACGTCGGGCAGGCCGCAGGAGCAGCGGTGCGCGATCGACCGGATCCCGCGAGCCGTCCGGCCCAACTGCTTGCTGACGGCTTCCTGGTCGGCGGGGCTGACACTCACCGGCTCAGCTTAGACGGCGTGATGATCGGCTTCGGCGTGGGCTTCGCCTGCGTCGGCCGAGCCGCCGGCGCGGGCGGTTTGCCGGCGCCCTCCACGCTCCCCCACAGCTTCGTGTACCAGGTCGGCTTCTGCGGGGCCGCCGTACCGTCCGACGGCGCCGACGGCTCCGGCGGCGCACCCACCGGCTTCCCGTCCGCGCCGATCACGCGGTACCCGACCTCGCCCGGCATCACCCAGCCGAGCCGCTGCCGCGCCTGCGCCTTCACGTACGCGTCATCGCCCCAGCGGGCGATCTCGTCGTTCAGCTCGTTGACCCGCTTGTCCCGGTCGCGGATCTCCTGCTGCAGCGAGGTGATCTGCTGGTGCTGGTCGAACCACACCCGCAGGCTCTGCGCGTACGACACGATCAGCGCACCGAGCACGAGCAGCACCACAGCCGCCCGGCCGGTGAGGTTGCGGGAGCCCCGGGTCCGGACCGGGCCGGCCGGGGTCCCCGTCGTACGGCGTTTGGGCTGGTCGCCCCGCCGGGCCGGTGGACGCGACTGGGTCCGGCTCGACGGACGCGAGCCGGGTCGTGCACCGGATTCCCGACGGGACGGCATGCGCAAACCCCTTGGTTCAGCCCTGGTACCGGGGGAAGGCCGAGCGACCGGCGTACGTCGCCGCGTCGTCGAGCTCCTCCTCGATCCGGAGCAGCTGGTTGTACTTGGCGGTGCGGTCGGACCGGGCCGGGGCGCCGGACTTGATCTGGCCGCAGTTCGTCGCGACCGCGAGGTCGGCGATCGTGGTGTCCTCGGTCTCGCCGGAGCGGTGGCTCATCATGCAGGTGAAGCCGTTGCGGTGGGCCAGGTCGACCGCGTCCAGGGTCTCGGTCAGCGAGCCGATCTGGTTCACCTTGACCAGCAGGCTGTTCGCCGACTTCTCGGTGATGCCGCGCTGCAGCCGCTCGACGTTGGTGACGAACAGGTCGTCACCGACCAGCTGGGTCTTGCCGCCGAGCTCGGCGGTGATGGCCTTCCAGCCGTCCCAGTCCTCCTCGTTCAGCGGGTCCTCGATCGAGACGATCGGGTACGACGCGACCAGCTCGGCGTAGTAGGCGATCATCTCGTCCGCGGACTTCTTGCCGCCCTCGAACGCGTACACACCGTCGGTGTGGAACTCGCTGGCCGCCACGTCCATCGCCAGCGCGATGTCCTTGCCGACCTCGAGGCCGGCCTTGCCGATCGCGGTGACGATCAGGTCCAGCGCGTCCCGGTTGCTCGGCAGGTTCGGCGCGAAGCCGCCCTCGTCGCCGAGGCCGGTGGACAGGCCGCGCTCCTTCAGGACCGCCTTCAGCGCGTGGTACACGGTCGCGCCCTGCATCAGGGCCTCGGCGTACGTCGGGGCGCCGATGGGGGCGATCATGAACTCCTGGACGTCGACGTTGCTGTCCGCGTGCGCGCCGCCGTTCAGGATGTTCATCATCGGCACCGGCAGGACGTGCGCGTTCGCGCCGCCGACGTAGCGGAACAACGGCAGGCCGGAGCTCTCCGCGGCGGCCCGGGCCACCGCGAGGCTGACGCCGAGGATGGCGTTCGCGCCGAGCTTGGCCTTGTTCGGGGTGCCGTCGAGGTCCAGCATGGCCTGGTCGATCAGCCGCTGCTCGTGGACGTCGTACCCGACGATCTCCTTGTCGATGTCCTCGAGGATCGCGTTGACGGCCTTCAGGACACCCTTGCCGCCGTACCGGTCCTTGTCGCCGTCGCGGAGCTCGACGGCCTCGAACTGGCCGGTGGATGCGCCGGACGGCACGGCCGCCCGGGCGACGGTGTCGTCGTCGAGCAGAACCTCGACCTCGACAGTGGGGTTGCCGCGCGAGTCCAGGATCTCGCGGGCGCCGACGGCGTCGATGGTGGCCACATTGACTCCCAAGTTCTCGATGACGAATCGGTCCTGAGCCTAGCCTCCAGACCAGCGCGCTCAGTGGACCGCGTCGACCTTAACGATCGCATCGACCGGTACCTCGCGCGTCAACAACACCCCGTTGGGCGCTCGAAAGACGGCGAGATTGCCGGAATCCACGCCCAGCAAGACTTCTACGCGCGTTCTTCTTCCCAGGTGACTGTCCTTGGAGGGCGCCAGGTGCACATGCGTTCGACGTCCAGCATGCAGACCTTCGCGCTCGATCGCCGGTAGTGCGGCCCTGTTGGTCCCGTGCCACAGCAGGTGCTGCGGATAGACCCGTTCCCAACTGTTCTCCAAGGCTTCACGCGTGACCGGCATACCTTGCAGCGAGTGCCCCTGGCAGGCACGGATCCGCTCACCGTCCGCCTGCAACCGCTGTTTGTCGTTGTCACGGACAGCTTGCTCGAGCCGGTCCTCCGTCAGGTCCAGCAGCTTGATCACGTCGCTGATGCTCGCCCAGCCGTCCGCACTCATCGTGAGGCCGCGCTCACCTGCTGTGTGCCTGAGCAGGCGGGAGATCGCGCGGCTGTCGCGGCTCACGTCAGCGCCTTGGTCAGCTCGAGCACTCGATCGTCAGGGTCCTTCCGGGTGATGACGTAGTACCGCACCGGCGGGAGGTCCTTGACCGGGATCTTCCGGACCGAGGCGGTGGTCCGGACCGATCCGTTGACGATGGCCGGTCCTACCCCTAGACGGACGAAGTGGACCAGCAGTTCCCACCCTTCCGCCTCGACGGCGACGGACCACCGCAGACCCTGATCGAGCATGCTCCGCTCCAGCTGTTGCCGGTGCGGACGATCCTTGGGCGGTACGACGAGCGCCTCGTCCTGGAGGTCCTTCAAACGCACGGTACGGCGGTTCGCGAGCCGGTGGTCGCTCCGGACGATCAACGTCTGCGGGTACTGCGCCAGCAGTTCGTACTCCAGGTCCGCCGGCGGGACCGCGAAGGCGCTCACCCCGACATCGACCGACCCGTCCCGGACGGAACTCGCGGTCGCGTCCGCGTCCCCGGTCACCAGCCGCAGCTCGCGTCCGCGCGCCAGGAACTTCTTCAGCGAATCCCCCAGCAGATACAGGAAGGCGCCTGACCCGGCCATCAGCACCAGCGGTCGCGGCGGTACCGCACCCAGCGTCCGCAGGAAGTCGGCAGCCCGATCCCGGCTGTCGTTGGCAAAGGCAGCCAACCGCTCCCCCACGTCAGTCAGCTCCAACTGCCGCCCACGCTTCACGTACAGCTTCGCCCCGAGCCGCCCCTCCAGCTTGCGAACCCGGGTATGCAACGCCGGCTGACTCACGTGCAGCTCGGCGGCAGCGCGGGTGAAGTTGCGGTGCCGCGCGAACACCGCGAACGCCTGCAAGTCCTCAGCCACGAGATCCATCACCAGAAACTATAGCTCGAATGTCGATAAATAGTTCTGTCGAATAACTGTGGGGACTCACGCTGGAACCATGAACAGATTGGGAATCGACATCGGACGGGTGATCATCGACGGATCATCCAGGCCCGGTGACACGTCGTTCTTCTGCGGAGACACCACGACCATGCTCAGGACACCCGCCGTACCAGGTGCTTTCGAGGCGATCACGCGGTTGGTGCCGCTGTTCGAGAGTGCCTGGTTGGTGTCGAAGTGCGGACCGCGGATCCAGCAGCGCTCGCTGGAGTGGTTGCACCATCACAGGTTCTTCGAGCAGACCGGCATACCGCCCGGCAACGTGCGGTTCTGCCTGCGTCGTCCTGAGAAAGCGGTGCACTGTGCGGAGCTCGGTATTACGCACTTCATCGACGACAAGCCGGACGTCATCGCGGCGATCAAGTCGGTCGTCCCCTACCGGTACCTGTTCAGAGACTGGGTAACCACAGAGGCAGCGGTGGTGCGGGGGGGTGTTAGCACCAGGTGGCGGAGGGTAGGGCTGCCAGGGCGATCAGGGCGATCAGTTTCCTCATCGGCTTCTCCCCAGGGCTGAGGCGGTACTGATTTCGTCAGGCTACAACTCGAAGGAGCGACGGGCGTCGGCCAGACCTTTGTGGTTGTCGGCGGCAGACGTGATGCCGGTGCGAATGTCTTCGGCGCAGCGCCAGGCGAAGTAGGCGGCCTGGACGGCGTACCGGATCTGGAGGAAGGCGGCCAGGCCCCGGTTCAGCTCGCTGGCGAGGTCCGGGCGTACGGCGAGGTACGACGGGACGAGGTGCTCCCCGTTGTACATGACGGCCGACGCGACGTCGTACAGGATCGGGCCGCGCATGGCGCTCCCCCAGTCGATGAGGCTGATGCGTCCATCGGGACCGCGGCGGAACGCTTCGGCGGCGGGATCGCCATGAAGCCACGCCCACGAGAGCAAGCCCACAGACCGGACGCCGGCCTTCGCCCCCTCCACTGCAGGCCGGATCCACGGCTCGTAGTCCAGGTGCTCGTCGAGCGGGAGAAGCAGCCGCAGCCAGTCGTCGAGGTCGCTGCTCTCAAGACCCACAGCCAGGTGCACCCGCCCGAGCAGCTCACCGATCGCCGCCTGATCCGCGGCACTCTTCCCCAACTCCACGCCCTCGACGTACTCGAGCACGGCCACCTGCCGCCCATCCACCCGCTCCACGAGCCGACCGCTCCTGCTCGGCCGCGGGCGCCCCGTCACGACCCCGGCGTCATCCGCCCGCCGCGCCACCTCGAGCCCCGGCTCGAAGGCACCGTCGTCCGCCCCCACCACCTTGACCACGAACCGCCAGTCCGCCGAAACCGCTAGATACGCCGCCGCGTTCATCCCACCGGTCAGGGTTTCCACTCGGACAGGTTCCAGGCCCCACTGCTCGCGCAGCACCTCAGCAGCGTCCATCACCACAGCCTGCCAGCCCGACGGCACCTTCCGCCGCTGGTTTTCAGCCGTTGGGAATGACGCCGCTGCGGTGCGCCACCGCGGTCGCCTCGGTGCGTGTGGTGACGCCGAGCTTGCGGAAGATCCGGCCCACGTGCGTCGCCACGGTGTTGGTCGACACGAACAGTTCCCGAGCGATGTCGGCGTTCGACAGGCCGCGGACGAGCGTCCGCAGAACGACCAGCTCGCGCTCTGTCAGGCCGAAGGCGGCCGCATCCGGTCGTGCCACGGCGGCCACCAGACCCGCGCGCTGCGCAAGGTCGTCGATCGCGGCGAGCAACGGCACCGCCGCCATCTCGGTGGCGAGCTCGCGTGCTGCGTCAAGGCGGCGCCGGGCGCCAGGTCGGTTGTTGCTACGGACCGCGGTCGCCGCGCCTCCGAGCAGCGCAAGGGCCAACTCGTACTGTTCGTGAATCGCCCGCCAGGCGTCGACAGCCGCGTCCCACGCGGCAAGAGTTCCGAGAGCGAAGGCGTCCCCGGTGCGCAACGCCGCGGCGACGACCGGCCAGTGGCCGGCGTCGGGGAGCGCGGTCCGCAGCACCTCCGAGCGCGCCGGCACCCGCCGCCGCCGGCCGGTAGGGGTACGTTCGAGCCGGAGCGCCGCAAGGTACAGCCGTGTCATGACCGCGGCATCGGCGGCAGGCCACTCGGGCATGACCGCCAGCGCATCAGCCAGCAGCTGGTCGGCCAGTGGTACGTCGTTGTTGCCTAGGGCCACCTCCAGATGGACCGGCAGACGCGCGAGCCCGACCTCGCTGGCCACGCCCGCCGGCGGCACCGCCATCTGCGCGAGCTGCTCGGCAGCCTCGGCGTACCGGCCGCGCCGGACGGCGACGAGCGCGACCTCCAGCCGCAGCGCGGCGTCATACCACGGCGGCGGCCCGTCCGCGAGCGCGTTGTGCACCAGCTCCAGAGCGTCGTCCCATCGGCCGAGCGAGATCAGCGCCTCCGCGCGGATCTGCGCCAGCATGGACCCTCGGGCTCGCATCCGCCCCCAGCGCTCCGCCTGTCGTGCGGCCTCGGCGACCAGCCGCACCGCTTCCTCAGGCCGGCCGGCGTCAGTGAGCGCCCGCCCTTCCCACTGCAGCGAGGTCAGATACGTGTGCTGGTCCCCGCACGCCTCCGCGGCCCGCCGTGCGTCCAGCAGCAGCTTCCGCACCGCCTCGGACTCCCCACGGGTGTGCAGCTCGATGCCGCCGCCAACCAACCGGGCATCGGCAAGAGCCTGTTCGTCGCCGACCCGCTCCGCCAGGTCGAGTGCCTGTCGCGCCCACTCCGCCATCTCCGGCCCGGGCCGGCCGACCAGCTCGGTGAAGGCCAGAGCGGAGAGCAGCCGGCTCCGAAGTACGTCGTCGCTGCCTTCGGGCACGAGCCGCACCCCGCGTGCCAGGTCGTCGCTTCCGGTGCCATCGATCCGGCACCGCAGCAGACCCCGCAGCCGAAGGAGCCCGGCGATGCGCAGCGGCTCGGCCTCCGGGTCCATGGCCGCCAGCGCAGCGGTCGCGTGCTCCACACCGGTAGCCGAGCGACCGGTGGCATACGAGACCGCAGCCGCCAGCTCCTGCACGGCGGCGTAGCTCTTCCCGATCAGCTCAGCGGCCTCGGCGACCTCGGACCACAGCTGGAGAACACGGTCGAGCATGTTCAACTGCTCGTCGTACGCGAACTGGCGCTCGGCCGTCGCGGCGGCCCGCCAGGCAGCGACCAGCGCCTTGGCCGGCTGCCCAGCTACCGTCCAGTGCTCGGCCAGGGCCGCCGGCGACCCCGGCCGCGCCTCGATCGCCTCGGCGAACCGCGTGTGCAGGCGACCTCGTTCGCCGGGCAGGAGGGCTCCGTACACCGCCTCCCGGATCAGGTCGTGCCGGATTCGGTACGCCGTACCGAGCACCGCTACCTGGTTCCGCTCGACCAACTCGCGGACGGCGTCGTCGACGGGACCGGCGGACACCTCGGCGAGTACGTCGTCCGGGACCTCGCCGCCTGCCACCGCGATCGTCGCCAGAACGCTGCGTGCCGCCGGGGAGAGGTCGGCGACGCGGTCCAGCAGCAGGGCGGTCAGCCCGTCGGAGGACGCCGTACCCGATGCGTAGAGGGCCTCCACGAATAGTGGGTTCCCGCTACTGCGGCGGTGGATCTCGCTGCCCGCCACGGCGTGCGGAGGGCGGCCGTCGAGCGCAGCGAGCAACTCGTTGACGTCTTGGCGGCCAAGGGGAGCCAGCTCGAGCAGCGTCACTTCGGGGCGTCGACCGAGCTCGGAAAGCAACTGCCGGGTGGGGTGACCCGAAGGCAGTTCACCGGTCCGCAGGGTGGCGACCAGGAGGACGGGGATGGCGCTGAGGTTGCGGACCAGGTAGACGAGCAGCTCGCGACTGGAGGCGTCGGCCCAGTGCAGGTCCTCCACCACAAGCACGAGCGGGCGTTCGGCCGCCACCTTCGAGAACAGGCTCAGGACCTCGCCGAACAAGCGGACGTGACCGGCCGGTCCCTCCGGCAGCGAAAGCTCGGGGAGCCAACCGGCGAGTGCACTGCCCGTGGACGGGAGTGCCGCGGTGAGGCGGTCCGGTCCCCACTCGCGCAGGAGGTTGCGCAGGATCGCGAGGAACGGCACCCAGGGCGTACCGTCCGCACCGAGCTCGAGGCAACCGCCTGTCAGCACCATCGGCGCGGGACCGGAGCCGGCGAAGTCGCCGATCGCGGTCGAGACCAGCCGCGACTTGCCGATCCCGGCCTCGCCCGAAACCAGGACGGTGACCGGATTGCCGGCGCGCGCCCGTTCGTAGGCGCCCTGCAGCACGGCGAGTTCCGATCTGCGGTTGACCAGAACTGGACTGACAACGGCCCCCATGCGGACATCTTCGCACCCGCGGGGTCGCCCACAGGACCTCACCTGGTGTCAGTGGACTGGACCATTACTACGGTAGCGTTCAGCAAACGTTTGACCCCGCTTGGTGAGGACCATGACGACGTCTGCCCAATCGTTTCGCCGCCATGCCCGAAAACTCGCATACATCTCGTTCCGGCATGCCCAGGGGAACCAAGTGAGCCAACTCCACTTCGTCCAGGCGTACCTCCGCCACCTGCACGCCGACGGCGTCCGGTACGACGGCACCGCACGCACCGAGCTCGCAGCGGCCGCTCGTGCCGCGCGGCTGCCGACCGCACACCTGGCGATTCCGGACACCGCGCTGATCGAGGCTCAGTTCGCGTTCTGGTGGGAGCTTGTGTGCGACGTCGCGGCGGCGGTGTCCGCGCGAGACCACCGGTTGCTCCCGGACGACGCCGTACTGCGCCGCCGCATCTCCGACGTCGGTGGCCGGCCGGAGATGTCCAGCTTCCGCGACGAGGAGATGGACGAGCTTATCGCTGTCCTCGCCACGTACCGCTCGACGGCTGCCGACGAACTCACGCCCCACGACGTCACCGCGCACCGGTTCGTGCCGCAGCTGCTCCGGGTCGAGCTCGGCTTCCAGGGCTCCGGCCCCCGCTACCCGCGCCGTCCACGGCCCGAAGGCAGCGACCCGCACGAGTCGCTGCTCCGGTCCCACTGCCGCCATGCCCAAGCTCGCGCCGGCGCCGGGACGGCCGACATTGTCGACCGGATCTATCTGGAGGTCAGTCGCACACTGGATGCTGCTGGCAACGAGGTGTACCAGCGGCTGATCGACGCGTACAACGCGAACCATCCGGGCGCCGAGGTCACCTCGCTGCACATCGGCGCGGACGCGCACGCCGACCCGAACCTGCACACCGGCTCCGCCCTGAGCCCGGTGGTGTCAGCCGGCTGACTCGGCGGCGCGGATCTGATCGAACAGTTCTCCGACGGCGACACGCAGGGCCTGCTCGGCGTCCACTCCGGCGGTGCGGGCCTCGCGGACGAGGTCGAGCAGGCGGTGGCCGATGTCGTCGCCGGTGGGGAGGTCGGGTGGGAGCACCTTGGCGGCGCGGCCTAGGACTTTGTCGGCGAGGGCCAGCGCTGGGAGAGCCAGAGGGATGCCCTCCAGGACGGAAGAGCGTTGTTTTTCGGCGGCCTTGATGGTCTCCCAGTTGGCCTCGACCGCGGCTGCGTCGGCCGCGTCGACTGTGCCGAAGACGTGCGGGTGCCGCCGGATCAGTTTCTCGACGATCCCGCCGGCGACGTCGTCGATCGTGAAGCCGTCGTCGGAGTCCTCGGCGATCCGCGAGTGGAAGTAGACCTGGAGGAGGAGGTCGCCGAGCTCCTCGCGCAGGTGCGAGACGTCGCCGGAGTCGATGGCTTCGAGGGTCTCGTACGTCTCCTCGAGCAGGTACTTCGCGAGGCTCTCGTGCGTCTGCTCCTGGTCCCACGGGCAGTTCCGCCGGAGGCGGTCCATCACGCGGACCAGGTCGATCAGCCGCGCCCCGGGTACGTCGTACGACCCGTGCAGGATCTCCACGCCGTACGGCGCCTCCGGCTGGCGCGTCAGCTGGTCGGCGACCACTCGAAGCAGCCCGGGCTCGCCGTCATCTCCAACGAGCCAGACCACCTGGCGGCCGTCGGCGGCAGCCGCCGACAACCAGGTCCAGTGCTCAGTGATGTCGCCGTCCACCTGCGTGACCGGGAGGCCCGACCCGACCACAGCTTGCACATCCGCCCGCAGCCGCTCCGCGACAGAACCACCTGGGCTGGCAGCACCGATCTCGTCCGCGGCTTCGAGCGCCTGCCAGGCGGCGCGGGTGAGCAGGCCGGGCGCCACCCGAGGGCTGGTCAGCAAGACCCTGATCCCACCTCGCGTCGCACTGGACCCGGCGGCACCGGGGGCGGCCGCCGGCTGCTCGGACATCAGGTCAGCCCTGACCCTGGCCCTGGTTCTGGGCGTTCTGGGCGGCTTCGCGCTTGGACTTGGTCTGCGGGGACTCGTCGGAGAGCGATCCGGAGATGCTCGCGTCGAGGGCGCCGTCGTTCCACTGGCCGAAGCGCGGGGAGATGTCGACCTTGATGTCCTTTGCGGCTTCCTTCAGCGCCGCCGCGCCCTGCGGCTGCTTCGACTGCAGGTTCGGGTCGTCGATCCCGGTGCCGCCGCCGAGCTTGATCGTGGTGATCACGGTCGCGGACAGCTGGTTCAGGAAGTCCCGCGCCACCGGGTCCGCAATGAGCTTCTGGTACGCCTGCTCGCTCGGCGCGACCTTGGTCGCGGCCGCCGCGATCTCCGCGTCGCTGACCGAGATCGACTTCTCCTGCCGGACCTGCGCCGCGATCGCGTTCCCGACCAGCTCGTTCAGCGCGGACTGGGACGGGTAGTTCTGGCCGAGCGCCGCCGAGACCGCCCGCGAAGTCTTGTCGACGTCGCCGACGCTGATCTCGGTCTTGCCGACCACGGCCGCCGCGCCCGGGTGCGTCCCCGCCGCGCAACCGCTGGCCAGCAGGGCGACCGCCGCCACCGCACCGAGAGCCCGAAGCCGTGTGCTCACCGAATCTCCTTGTATCTCTTTGTCAGGTTCACGCCGGCACCACGATAGGTTCCGCGATCACGTCGTCGATCAACCGGGTGCACCACTGCAGCAGCTCCTGGTCGCGGAGCGGCTGCCCGCCGACCGGCCTGGTGGCAGGTCTCGGCACCAGAATGGTATGCAGCTGCGGCTTGACCAGACTCTTGGGGTACAGCCTGTTCAGCCGGAGCACCTTCGAGTCCGGCAGCTCGACCGGTCCGAAACGGATCAGGTTGCCCTGCAGGGTGACGTCGTGCAGCCCCGCCCGCCGGGCGTGGTTGCGGAACTTCGCCACCTCGATCAGGTTCAGTACGGCCTGCGGGATCTCGCCGTACCGGTCGTGCAACTCCTCGACCAGCTCCGCGATGCCGTCCTCGTCCCGTACGGCGGCCAGCCGCTGGTACATCTCCAGCCGCAGCCGCTGCGACGGGATGTAGTCGTGCGGCAGGTGCGCGTCGATCGGCAGCTCGATCTTGACCTCGGGCTCCTCGGCCTGGGTGTCGCCGCGGTACTCCGCGACCGCCTCGCCGACGAGCCGGACGTACAGGTCGAAGCCGACGTCCGCGATGTGCCCGGACTGCTCACCCCCGAGCAGGTTGCCCGCGCCGCGGATCTCCAGATCCTTCATCGCGACCGCCATCCCGCCGCCGAGATCGGCGTGCTGCGCGATCGTGGCCAGCCGGTCGTGCGCGGTCTCCGTCAGCGGCTTCTCGGGCGGGAAGAAGAAGTACGCGTACGCCCGCTCCCGGCCACGCCCCACCCGACCACGCAGCTGGTGCAGCTGGGACAGGCCGAGCAGGTCGGACCGCTCGACGATCATCGTGTTCGCGTTCGAGATGTCGATTCCGGACTCGACGATCGTCGTACACACGATCACGTCGGACTGCTTCTCCCAGAAGCCCTGGATGACCTGCTCGAGGGTGTGCTCGTTCATCTGGCCGTGCGCGACCGACACCCGCGCCTCGGGCACCAGCTGCCGGATCCGGGCCGCGGCCTTCTCGATCGTGTTGACCCGGTTGTGCACGACGAAGACCTGGCCCTCGCGGAGCAGCTCGCGCCGGATCGCGGCGGTCACCTGGTGCTCGTCGTACGCACCGACGAAGGTCAGCACCGGGTGCCGCTCCTCCGGCGGGGTCGCGATCGTCGACATCTCCCGGATGCCGGTGATCGACATCTCCAGCGTCCGCGGGATCGGCGTCGCGGACATGGTCAGTACGTCGACCGCGGTCCGCAGCCGCTTCAGCTGCTCCTTGTGCTCGACACCGAACCGCTGCTCCTCGTCGACCACGACCAGGCCGAGGTCCTTGAACGCGACCTCGCCGCTGAACAGCCGGTGCGTCCCGATCACCACGTCGATGGATCCGTCGGCCAGACCGTCGATCGTGGCCTTGGCCTCCTTGTCGGTCTGGAACCGCGACAGCGGCGCCACGTTGACCGGGAAGGCGGCGTACCGCTCGGCGAAGGTCGCGTAGTGCTGCTGCACGAGCAGCGTCGTCGGCACGAGTACGGCGACCTGCTTGCCGTCCTGCACCGCCTTGAACGCGGCCCGGACCGCGATCTCGGTCTTGCCGTAGCCGACGTCGCCGCAGACGATCCGGTCCATCGGCATGACGCGTTCCATGTCGTGCTTGACGTCGTCGATGGTGGCCAACTGGTCCGGCGTCTCCACGAACGGGAACGCGTCCTCGAGCTCGCGCTGCCACGGGGTGTCCTTGGAGAACGCGTGCCCCTTGGTCGCCTGGCGGGCGGCGTACAGCTTGATCAGCTCGCCGGCGATCTGCCGGACCGCCTTGCGGGCGCGGCCCTTGCGCTTGGCCCAGTCGCCGCCGCCCATCTTGTCCAGGGTCGGCTGCTCGCCACCGACGTACCGCGTGACCTGGTCGAGCTGGTCGGTCGGCACGTACAGCCGGTCGCCCGGTTGACCGCGCTTGCTCGGCGCGAACTCGATCACGACGTACTCGCGGGTGGCCTTCTGCGTGCCGGACCCGACCGTCCGCTGCATCATCTCGACGTACCGCCCGACGCCGTGCTGCTCGTGCACGACGTAGTCACCAGGCTGCAGCTCGAGCGGGTCGATCGTCTTCTTCCGCCGCGACGGCATCCGTTGCTGGGAACGGCGTTCGGCCGCCGAGCGCTGCCCGGACAGGTCGTTCTCGGTGAGCACGGCAAACTTGATGCCCTCAGCAACGAACCCGTGCTCGAGCTGGCCCTGGGAGATGAGCACGACGCCGGGCTCGGGGATCTCCTCGATACCCTCGACCGCGCGCGCCGGCAGCTCCGCGTCGGAGAACACCTCGGCGAGTCGTTGCGCCGGGCCATGACCTTCGGTGACGCAGACGACCCGCCAGCCGTCGCGCAGCCAGACCCGCAGGTCCTCGATCGCCCCCGCCGTCTCACCGCGGTACGGGTCGACCTCACGGACCGCGAGGATCCGGCTGGTGACCGCGCCGGCCTCGGTGTCGATGTCGAACGCGACCCGCTCGCCCATCGAGTCCCGCAGCTCCGGCGAGTCGGTGGGCGCCGCCGCGAACGGCGACAGGCTCCACCACGCGAGCCCGTTGGCCAGCGCCTGCGCCCGGACGTCTCCCAGCGACATGTACGCCGCCGCGCCGAGGTCGATCGGGGCCTCGCCGCCACCGGCGGCCGCGGCCCACGACGCCTCCAGGAACTCCTGGCTGGTCGCGACCAGGTCGTGCGCCCGGGCCCGGACCCGCTCGGGATCGCTGACCACGACGTGCGTCCCGGCCGGCATCAGCTCGACCAGCAGCTCCATGTTGTCGACGAGCACCGGCGCCAGCGATTCCATGCCCTCGACGGCGTGCCCCTCGGCCAGCTTCTCGAAGAGTTCGGCCAGCTCGGGGTGTTCCTTCGCCAGTACGGCGGCGCGCGAGCGGACCTCGTCCGTCAGCAGCAGCTCACGGCAGGGCGGCGCCCACAGGCCGTGCTCGGCGATGTCCAGCGACCGCTGGTCGGCGACCGCGAAGTACCGGATCTCTTCGATGTCGTCGCCGAAGAAGTCGACCCGCAGCGGGTGCTCCTCGGTCGGCGGGAAGACGTCGATGATGCCGCCCCGGACCGCGAACTCGCCGCGTCGCTCGACCAGGTCGACCCGGTGGTACGCCGCTCCCGCCAGCCGCTCGACGACGTCCTCGAGCTCGGCCGAGTCGCCGACGTGGAGCTGAACCGGCTTGAGGTCGGCCAGTCCGGCGACCTGCGGCTGCAGCACGGACCGGACCGGCGCGACCAGGATCTTGATCGGACCGGTCGTCTCGTCGGACGGATCCGGGTGCACGAGGCGTCGCAGTACGGCGAGACGTCGCCCGACGGTGTCGGACCGCGGCGAGAGGCGCTCGTGCGGGAGCGTCTCCCAGGCCGGGTAGTAGGCGACCGTGCTGGGCTCGTCGACCAGGCACTGCAGCGCCTCGGTCAGCTCCTCGGCTTCGCGGAAGGTCGCGGTGACCGCGAGCACGGGCCGGTCGGCGCCGTTCTGCGCGGCGGCGATCGCGGCGAGCAGAACCGGGCGCACGGGCATCGGCGCGCTCAGGTCGAGGGTCGTGACGCTGTCACCGCGCGCGTCACGGACGGCCTCGGCCACCACCGGATCGGTGATCAGGGTGTCGACCAGACCGCTCAGCTTCACGAGTTGTACCGCCCTTGGGTAGCGTCCAGGCCGTCGGTGAGGAGGAACTCGACCGCGTCGGCCGTCCGGTCCACCGCGAAGGGAAGATCCTTGCGTTCGGTCGAGGAGAACTCGTTCAGGACGAAGTCGGCGGGTGCCTGCCGGCCCGGCGGACGACCCACACCGAACCGAACTCGATAGTACTCACCGGTGCCAAGCGACTTCCGCAGCGATTTGAGCCCGTTGTGGCCGTTGTCGCCGCCGCCGAACTTGCAGCGCAGGACGCCGAAGTCGATGTCCAGCTCGTCGTGCACGACGACCAGGTTGGCCGGCTCGAGCTTGAAGAACTTCAGCAGCCCGGAGACCGGGCCGCCGGACTCGTTCATGTACGCCCGGGGCTTGGCCAGGACCGTGCGGAGCCCGCTGATCCGGGTCTCGATCACCTCGGCCTTGACCTGCTTGCTCTGCTTCCACTTCCCGCCGGTCCGGGCGGCCAGCTCGTCGGCCACCAGGTGGCCGATGTTGTGCCGGGTGCGGGCATAGGAAGGGCCGGGATTCCCCAGTCCGACGACCAACCACACGTCGTCCGCCACGGATCCCGGCCCTCCTGAAAGTGTCTGTGCGCTGTCGGCGGCAGACTACTCGGCAGCGGCGGCCACCGGCTGCTCGGCCGGGGTCTCCGGCTCGTCGCGCTCGATGCCGGCCTCGGCCTCGGCCTCCGCGAGCTCGCCCTCGAGCTGCTCGGCGGTCTGCTGGGCGGTGACGTTCACGATCAGGGTGTCCGGCTCGATCGCCAGCGTGGTGCCGACCGGGAGCTTGATGTCCGACGCGTGGATCTGCGCACCGACCTCGAGGCCCTCGACGGAGACGGTGACGCCGTCCGGGATGTGGGTCGCCTCGGCCTCGACCAGGATCGACGCGTTCTCCAGCACCACCAGGGTGTCGGACACGGCCTCGCCCTCGAGGTGCACCGCGATGTCGACCTGAACCTTCTCGCCACGGCGGACGATGACCAGGTCGACGTGCTCGATGAAGCCCTTCAGCGGGTCGCGCTGGACCTGCTTCGGCAGCGCGAGGTGGGACTCGCCGCCCTCGACCTCGATCATCAGCAGGGCGTTGGCGGTCTTCAGGGCCAGCATGGTGTCGTGACCGGGCAGCGTGATGTGCACGGGGTCACTGCCGTGGCCGTAAAGGACGGCGGGAACCTTGTTTTCCCGGCGGATTCGGCGGGCAGCACCCTTGCCGAACTCCGTACGCGACTCGGCTTGGATCTTGACCTCGGCCACGAGACTAACTCCTCAAAAGCGTTGCGGTGATCTGTTGACTGTGGTGGAACTAGGCTGCGGCCTCAGCGGGCGCCTGCTGACCCCGGAGAAGGCGTCAGGCAACGAACCACCGCGTCGATCACGGAGCCGCGCCCAACAGTTCTCGGGGGGCGTCCCTCGCCGAGGCAACCAAAACAGTCTACCCACCACCCCGCCCAGACGGGAAATCCGGTTCTCCGGGGGTCAGGTGAGTTTGGTCCAGACCTGGCGGAGGGCGCGGGCGGCGTCGCCTTCCAGGCCGGCGGCGTCGAGGGTGGCGGCGATTTCGTCGAACTCCGGACCCCAGCGCCAGGCGACGCTCCGGAGGTGGTCCGGGAGGTCGGGGTCCCGGAGGGAGCTGGCGTCGCCGCGGATCTGCTGAGCGGTCAGGGCATCCGTCACGCCGTGCTTCTCAGCCAGCTGGAACGCGAGCACCGCCAGGGCGGCCTTGCCCTTGTTGTAGAGCGCGTACGACGACTTCGCAGCGCTCGCCGCACCGGGTTCGGCGCCGACGACCATCGTTGTCACCGCCGTACCGGCCCACAAGGCGGCGGCCTGGTCGGCGGCCTTGCCGGACAGGACGAGGTGGGTCGGGCTCGAGCCGCCGGTGGGTGGTGGGCCGATGACGCCCGCGTCGACGAAGGTCGCGCCAGGCAGGGCGGACTCGGCCTCGCGGAGCGACAGCGGGGAGAGCGGATTCGCCTCGACATACAGCCCGGCGAATCCGGCGGCGCCAACCTGCTTGGCGATGTCGACGGCGCCCTGCGGAGCGCAGGAGCACAGCACGGCTTCCGCAGTACGGACGGCTTCGGCGAACGGCGTACCGATCAGGCCTGCGTCGTTGGCGCGCTCAACCGACGCCTCGCTGCGGCCCTCAGGCACCCAGTGCACCTCGTGACCGACAGCAACCAACTGCTTGGCAAGCTTCGAACCCATCGCACCGGGGTGAAAGACGGCGATTCGCATGGACCCAACCTAATGCCCGCCCAGGTAGGCGAGCACGGCGAGAACGCGGCGGTGCTGCTCGTCGTTGGTGAGCAGACCGAGCTTGGCGAGGATGCTGCCGACGTGGGTCTCGACGGTGCGGTCCGTGAGGAACAGACGCCGCCCGATGCCGACGTTCGTGAGGCCCTCCGCCATCAGCGCGAGCACCTCCCGCTCGCGTGGGGTCAACGGCGCCAGCCGGTCGTCGGCCTGTCGCCGCCCGATCAGGCGGTTGACCACCTCGGGATCGAGCGCCGATCCGCCGGCCGCGACCCGGTCCAGCGCCTCCAGGAACTCGTCGACCGCGAGCACTCGGTCCTTGAGCAGGTAGCCGAATCGGCCGGTCGCCACCAGCTCGACCGAGTGCCGCGTCTCGACGTGCTGGGAGAGCAGCACGATGCCGAGCTCCGGGTTGATGATCCGGAGCCGACGTGCGGCCCGCGCGCCGTCGTCGGTGTGGTCGGGCGGCATCCGGATGTCGATGACCGCCAGGTCGGGCGAGGTCTCCGCGACGGCCGTCATCAAGCCGGGAGCGTCGGCGGCGAGACCGGCGATCTCGTGCCCGGCGTCGGCCAGCAACCGCGCCAGACCTTCCCGGAACAGCGCCGAATCCTCCCCAATCACGATCCGCACGGCAGCACCGCCTCGACCGTCGTACCCCGGCCGGTGGGGCTGTGCAGTTCCAGAGCGCCACCCATCGCCGCGACGCGGTCGAGCAGACCGCTCAGGCCGGAGCCCGGCCGCGGAGTGGCGCCGCCACAGCCGTCGTCCTCGATCCGTACCCGCAGCTCCCCCGCCGACTGCCTCACCCGGACCACGATCCCGGTCGCGTTCGCGTACTTCGCTGCATTCGTCACCGCCTCGGCCGCCACGAAGTACGCCGTCGTCGCCAGCTCGTCCGGCACCTCGGCCGGGATCTGCAGCCGAACAGGTATCGGCAACGACTGCGTGACAGCGCTCAACGCCGCATGCAGCCCGTCATCCAAGCTCGTCGGCCGCAGCCCATGCGCGATCTGCCGCAACTCGGCCACCGCGGTGGCCAGCTCGGCAACGCCCCGATCCAGCAGACCGTCAACGTCGACCGACCCGTCGTCCAGATGGCGCTGAGCCAACCGCATCGCCATCCCCAACGACACCAGCCGTTGCTGAGCCCCGTCATGCAGGTCCCGCTCCAGCCGTCGCCGCTCGACGTCTCCTGCCTGCACCAGCCGAGCCCGGCTCGCCGCTACCTCCCGCAACGCTCCAGCCAGCTCCGCCCGCAACCGAGTCACCTCGACCAGGCTGGCCGCCCCGGCCGCTACAGCCTTCAGTACGGCGGGACTCGTCGAAGCAGAAGCCAGTACGCCGATCTGCGCGCCGCCCAGCATCACCGGAACGAGCTGTGGCCCACCAACCGGCGTACCGCCCGCATCGACAAAGCCAGACGCGCCAGGGACGAGCAGTCCGACCCGCAACGCCGGATCGCGAAGCGCCGCACGCAGGGCGGCCTCCAGCTCCTCCGGCTGTGCTTGCTCGGTGTGAATGCGCCGCTGCAGATCCTCGATCGCCAGCATGGCCGCACGCCGCGGTGGATAGAGGCGCCGGTCCACCGACCGCTGCAGCCGGGTGCGCAACGGTGAAATCACCAGCGCACACAGGCCCGTCGCAGCCGCGGCCACTACCGCGGAGTCGCGACCGAGCACCAGGCCCATCGAGACAGCGACCGCGGCGTACGTCCCCAGGAGGACCACGGTCACGATGCCGTAGGTCACGGTGTCGGCCAGCACCCGGTCGACGTCGTACAGGTCGTACCGAAGCATCGCGACCGCCACCGAGGCCGGCAGGCTCACCAACGCGATCACACCGAAGACCAGCGCGACCGGGCCGACCTGTCCGGTGATGAGGATCTCGGCTCCGCAGACGAAGGGGTAGAGAACCGCCACGACGCCTGCCAGCGACAGCCACCTGATCTGCGCGCGGACCTTGCCGGTTGCCCGCCGGGCCCGCCGCAGGACGGACGCCGCGGCCGCCAGCACAGCCGCGAGGAACAGTGCGAAGACAACGCCGCTCAGGACTCGCAGCGCGAGCGGCATGGGCGCGTACGGCCGCGCCAGGCTTTGCAAGGGCGACAGAAACGGCTCGGAGTTGAACGCGCCGAACACCTGCTGTCCAACGCCGAGGAGCACCAACGCAGGCGGCAGTGCTCGCCACCGGCGGCTCGGCAACCGGCCGTCCGGGAAGTACAGGAGCATGAGAGCGGCCGCGACGAACAGCCACCAACCGCTCTCCTCGAGCCACGCCACCACCCGGCTGTCGAGCGGCACCCGACCCGGATCAGCGACGGCGACGCTGTAGTAGACGTCGCGGACGGCCAGGTACATCGCGGTCGTGCCGACCCAGGTCAGCAACGGTCCGACGAGGTTGCGGGGCTCGCGCCGGCTGATCACCAGCCCGAGCAGGGTGATGGCCGCGGCGACCGTGCCCAGCCCGGCGAAGTTCCTGGCCGTGTGCGCTCCGGAGCGGTACGCGATCAGCAGCCAGCCGCCGCCCGCCGCCATCGCCAGGGCGAGCAGCGATAGACCGAGCGAGATCCACCGCCCCCACCGCATGTCGTCAGCGTAAGGCCGCGCGCCGCCGTACGGCTCCGGGTCAGCACGGAGATCCGGCTCGGTACCCGCTCCGATGTGCCACCCGACCCACCTGGCGTTCCCTGAACTGGTCAGTTCTCACCAAGGGGGTTCCGATCATGTCCACCGACACCACCCGGTCTGCCGTCGTACCGGCCACCGATCCCGTCACCCGCCGCCGGATCGGTATTGCCGGCCTGATCATGGTGCTCACCGCAGTCGTCGCGATGCCCGCTGGCGTGCTCTGGCCCGAGCCGTCCGGCGGCGGCGAGACCTACACGTACGGCGACATCCAGCCACTCCGCGACCGGTGGTGGGGCCTCTTGGTCGTCCTCAGCGCCAACCTGGTGCTGAACGTCCTGGCCCAGGCGCTGCTGACGGTGTTCCTGGTCCGTCGCCGGGGCGCCGCCTGGGCGACGGTCGGTGGGTTGATCATGTGGATCGGTACGGCGCTCTACTCGGTGGGCGTGGCCGGCTGGGCGGCGGCGTACTACTTCGCCACCGCTCCGGGCGTGGACGTCGCGGCCGGGACAGCGGTGATCAACCAGGCCGACCACGACACCGCGCACCTGCTCGGCGGCGTGATCGCCGGCTCCCTGCTCGTTGCCATCGGCACCGTCGTCCAGGCGGTCGGGCTGTTGCGGTCGCACGCCGTACCGCGGTGGATCCCGGTGCTCTGGATGACGATCGTGCTGACCTTCGTCATCCCTGGGAACGGCTGGGTCGGCCTGCTGACCGCCGTACCGATGACCGCTGCCGCCATCGGGACGGCGTACTACGCGTGGCGCCGGGCCTGACGCTCAGGCGCGGCCCTCGAACAGGCTGGTGACCGAGCCGTCCTCGAAGACCTCGCGGATGGCCCGGCTGATCAGCGGGGCGATCGACAGCTCGGTGAGCTTGTCGAAGCGGCGGTCCTCGGCGATCGGGAGCGTGTTCGTGACGATGACCTCGCTGGCCTGGCAGTTCTTCAGCCGGTCCACCGCGGGACCGGACAGGATGGCGTGGGTCGCGGCGATCACCACCCCGGCGGCGCCTTCGGCGTACAGCGCGTCGGCCGCCTTGGTGATGGTGCCGCCGGTGTCGATCATGTCGTCGACCAGGATGCAGACCCGGCCCTTGACCTCACCGACGACGCGGTTGGCGACGGTCTCGTTCGGCCGCTCGATGTCGCGGGTCTTGTGGATGAAGGCCAGCGGGGCGCCGTTCAGCCGGGCCGACCACTGCTCCGCGACCTTGATCCGGCCGGCGTCCGGGGACACCACGGCCAGCTGCTGGTCGCCGTACTTCTGGGAGACGTAGTCGCTCAGGATCGGCAGCGCCATCAGGTGGTCCACCGGGCCGTCGAAGAAGCCCTGGATCTGCGAGGTGTGCAGGTCCACGCAGATCAGCCGGTTCGCGCCCGCGGTCTTGAACAGGTCGGCCATCAGCCGGGCCGAGATCGGTTCCCGGCCGCGGTGCTTCTTGTCCTGCCGGGCGTACCCGTAGAACGGGAGCACGACCGTGATCCGCTTCGCCGACGCCCGCTTCAGCGCGTCGATCATGATCAGCTGCTCCATGATCCACTCGTTGATCGGCGAGGTGTGGCTCTGGATCACGAACGCGTCGCTGCCTCGGACCGACTCCTCGAACCGGACGTAGATCTCGCCGTTGGCGAAGTCGTACGCCTGGGTCGGGACCAGCCCGGCGCCGAGCTCCTCGGCCACCTGCTCGGCCAGCGCGGGATGGGCCCGTCCGGAGAACACCATCAGGTTCTTCTCGGTGGTTCGTTTCATCCCGCTCATGGCCGCCGCCTCCCGTTGATTCGCGTGGACTACTGCTGCTCGCCGGACGTCCCGGCGTCAGCTTGGGCCTGCGCTGCCTCGGCCGCCGCGGCGGTCTTGGTACCGGCCCGCTTCCTGGCAACCCAGCCCTTGATGTTGCGCTGCCGGCCGCGGGCGACCGCGATCTCCCCCGGGCCGACGTCCTCGGTCAGCGCCGTACCGGCGGCCAGGTAGGCGCCGTCCGCGATCGTCCGGGGTGCGACGATCACCGAGTTGCTGCCGATGAACGAGTGCTTGCCGACGTGGGTCGGGTGCTTCGCGACGCCGTCGTAGTTGGCGAAGATGGTGCCGGCGCCGATGTTCGCGCCCTCGCCGATGGTCGCGTCACCGGCGTACGTCAGGTGCGGCACCTTCGCGCCGTCGCCGATGGTGGAGTTCTTCGTCTCGACGAAGGTGCCGATCTTGCCCTTCACGCCGAGCTTGGTGCCGGGGCGGAGGTACGCGAACGGGCCGACACTGGCGCCGGCGCCGATCTCGGCGTCCGAGCCGTGTGTCCGGACGATGGTCGCGCCGGCACCGATGGTGACGTTGGTGAGCGTGGTGTCCGGGCCGATGGTCGCGCCGGCCTCCACGGTCGTGGTGCCGTGCAGCTGGGTGTTCGGCAGCAGGGTGACGTCGCGGGCCAGCTCGACGGTCTGGTCGACCCAGGTGGTGTTCGGGTCGACGACCGTGACGCCCTCGCGCATGTGCCGGGTGAGGGTACGGCGGTTCAGCTCCGCGCCGAGCTGGGCCAGCTGGATCCGGTCGTTGACGCCCTCGGTCTGCATCGCATCCGGGGTGACGTGGGCGCCGACGCGCTTGCCGTCACCCTTCGCGATCCCGATCACGTCGGTCAGGTACAGCTCGCCCTGCGCGTTGTCCGTGGTCAGCCGGCTCAGGCCGTCGCGCAGCGTGGCGGCGTCGAAGACGTAGATGCCGGCGTTGATCTCGTCGACCAGACGCTGCTCCGGGGAGGCGTCCTTGTGCTCGACGATCGCCTCGAAGCTGCCGTCCGCGCCGGTGATGATCCGGCCGTAGCCGGTCGGGTCCGGGACGTGAGCCGTCAGCACGGTGACCGCGTTGCCCTGCTTGTCGTGGTCCGCGACCAGTTCGTGCAGGGTCTCGGCCTCCAGCAGCGGTACGTCGCCGGAGGTGACGATCACCGAACCGTCGAAGTCCTGCGGTACGGCGCTCAGCCCGGCGCGCACGGCGTCACCCGTACCGAGCTGCTGCTCCTGAACGGCGGTCTTCACGTCCGGGTCCAGCGCCTTGAGGTGGGCCTCGACCAGGTCGCGGCCGCTGCCGACCACGACCACGAGGTGCTCGGGGTCGAGCGCGCGGGAGGCAACCAGCACGTGCCCGACGAGACTGCGCCCGCCGATCTCGTGCAGCATCTTCGGGATCGCCGATTTCATTCGGGTGCCCATACCGGCGGCCATGATCACGACCGCCGCGGGACGATGGGAAGTCACGCGGTCTTCTCCTCGAGTTCCCTGCGAGTTTCTTCAACAAGTATCAGCACAGGCACCCGGTTCAGTGCCCGCGCAAGCCTACTTGCTCACCATCCGATCCCCAGAAACGCCCTGCTCAGCCCGCTACTGGCCGACTTCCCCCTAGCCTGAGCTTGTGAGTTCCGCCTCCCTCCTCGGCGCCGTCATCCTCCTGATCGCGGCCCTGACCGTCGGTACCGCCCTCGTCCGCCAGTCCCGAGCACTGACCAAGGGCGCGCTCCCCCCGCCCGGCCGGCCCGCTCCGCGCGACGTACCGGACCCCGAGTCGCTCGACTCCATCACCCCGGACCAGCAGCAGGCGATCGTCACTGCCCTGCGCGCCGAGCTGGCCACCGCGGCCAAGGCCGCAGACCGGAAGGCCCTCTACGCCAACATCATCTTCTTCACTGCCGGCGTCCTGGCGAGCATCGTCGTGACCCTCCTCGTCCACCCCCTCTGACGGGTGTACTGAGCCGATGGAGCGGACACCGCAGCCTGGAGACGGCGACGAGCAGGCGATTCTGGGTGGATGGTTGCGTTTTCACCGAGACGCCCTGCGCGCGAAGTGCGCGGGCCTGAGCGCGGAGGAGCTGGTCCGCGAGGTGATCGACGGGCAGACCGGGGAGTAGCCGGTCTGCCCGTCGGCTGCTAGCGGGTGTAGGCGGCGAAGGCTGCGTAGTCGGTGGTCACGGAGGATGGGGTGAGGCCGACTGCCCAGGTGCGGTCGGGGGCCGCCGCGGCGGCGGTCAGGGTGCCCTGCTTGGGGGCCGGCGCGGGCGCCTGGACGAACTTGGTGCCGTTGTACTCGAGGACGAGCGGCCTGGCGAGGATGGTCTGGCCGGACTCCTCGAACCGCTCGCCCACCGCGACGGGACGGCCGTTGCGGAGCGTCACGCCGTACAGCTGGGCCCACCCGGCCGGTACTGCGACCTTGGTCCACTTCTTGCCGTCGTAGTGCACAGCGAGCGGGAGCTCGCGCGCGACGTGGTCGACGCCGACCATCCAGATGTTCTTCGGGCCGATCGTCGCGAACCCGGTCGGGATCTGCGAGCCGTCGGTCGGTACGTCGGCCACTAGCGTCCACCGCTTGCCGTCGAAGTGCGCGAGCCCGGCGTTGAGGCCGACCCAGGCGTCGTTGGCCGACAGGACGGTGAGGACGTTGCCGTTGATCGCGCCCTCGAGGCCGTCGCCGAGCAGCTGCCACTTACCACCGGCGTACCGGTAGACGACGGCCCGCTCAGCTCCGCCGACGTTGGCCCAGCCGGTCGTCCAGACTGCGCCGTCCTTGCTCACCACCACGTCGTCGAACGTGCCGGTCGAGACCGCCGGCGGCTTCACGACCTGCCACTTGGTGCCGTTCCAGTGCATGACGAGGGGGCGGGAGGTTCGCTCGTCGACGCGGTCCTCGCCGACCGCCCAGACGTTCTTGGCGTTGCCGATGGCGACGCTGATGAGCTGCGCGTTGGTGCGTACCGGCTGTGCGACGGCCGTCCACTTCTTCCCGTCCCAGCGCATCGCCAACGGTCGCTGGTCCTGGAAGTCCACGACGTGATCGGCCCCGACCGCCCAGGTCACACCGGCTTTGCTGTCCACATCGGACAACGCGGCCGGCGTCCGGTTCACCGCGGTCGTCGTCCATCGCAACGCGGCTTGTGTGCTGCGGACCCGCGCGGCTTGAGTACTGCGGGCCTGCTCGGCTTGAGTACTGCGGGCCCGCTCGGCTTGCGTGCTGCGTGTCTGCTCGGCTTGCGTGCTGCGGGTCTGAGGTGCTGCTTGCGTGCTGGCCGGCACCGCCATGGCGACCGATTGCAGTGCCAGTCCCGCGACTCCGCTCGCCACCGCGAGCCCAATTCCCCACCGCTTCATCGTTTCTCCCTGAGTTGGCGTCCTCTACAGCCCACTCGACGCCACGGCCCGGGAATCCGTTACACATGTCCCACGACCACTCACTCAGGAGCCCGTATGCCTCTCACCCTCGGCGCCATCATCCTGAACGTGAAAGACCTGGGCCCGGCCAGGGAGTTCTGGACCGCGGCCCTCGGCCTGACGCCGGCCGGAAACCCCGACTTCCTCCTCCCACCCAGCACCGCACCCGCGACCCGCCTCCACCTCGACGAGAACGACCAGACCCACCTGGACCTCTGGATCGACCACGAGACCGACACCCTCGAATCCGAAGTGGAACGTCTCATCTCGTTGGGCGCGACCCGCGTCGAGGACTGGACCTATCCACCGGACGCGGACTTCGTCGTCCTCAAGTCCCCCGACGGCACGGTCTTCTGCGTCATCGACTGAGGAATTCATGGAGATGCCGGGCCCACACCTCCGGCTTCTCGAAGTGACACATGTGCGCGGCATCGGGGATCACTTCGAGCTGGCTGTTGGGTACTGCGGCGTGGAGCCGCTCGGCCAGCTGCACCGGGAACCCCATGTCCTTCTCGCCGTGCAGGATCAGGATCGGCTTCCCGAACTCCCGCAGGATCTCCTCACCATCCCGGGTGACCCAGGGATGCATCAGCCCTCGGACCGCGCGCTCCTCGGACCAGTCGCCGACGTCGGAGCCCAGCAAGGCAAGGAACTTCGGCGCAAGGTCCAGGTCCCACACGAAGATCGTCGAGTTGCGCAATCGCCCGTCCGCCGCGTCCTCGGCTCGCTGCCTGCGCTCGTACTCCGCCCAGCCCTCGAGGTACTGCGCGCTCTCCGACCCTTTGTACGCAGTCGTCGACGCCAGCACCAACCGCCGTACCTGCTCCGGATACCTGTCCACGAACTGCATCGCCGCCCGCCCACCGGTCGAAAACCCCACCAGATCAACGATTCCGAGGTCGAGTACGTCGATCAGCTCGTGCGCATCCTGCACGACGTACTCCGGCTCCAACGCCTCGACCGGCAACCCTCGACTGCTCCGTCCACACCCACGAAAGTCGAACAGCACCACGTGATGATCCCGCGCCAACGGCTCGAACCCCGGCACCAGATACCGATACCCAACATCCGGCCCACCGTGCAACACAACCACCGACGGCCCGTCGCCACGACGACCAAGCTCACGCACAAACAGCGTCACATCCCCAACCTGCACAAGCCGACCATCATCCACACAACCAGCCTGTCAGGCGCTCCGGACAGTTTCCCGACACGACAGCTAGGGACGAACGCCCTGGCCGATGTGACGGCCGGACCTCTCCAGCGCCCTAGCGCGAACAGGCCGCACGTGCGCGGCGGAAACTGGGCCGCACGTGCGCCGCGGAACCTGGCCCGCGCGTGCCTCGCGAAACCTCGGCCGCGCGTGCCTCGCGAAAACCCGGGCCGCGTGCGCGGGCAGCGAGCTGGAGGTCCACCGGGCTGACGCATCCTCAGCAGCGGGGGCGATTGGGAGTCCGCGGAAGCCGGGCCGCGCGTGCGCAGGCAGAGTACGCCCTTCGGCTCGGTGCCGACGTGCAGTGCTGGAGGTCCACCGGCGGAGGCGTTCTCGGTGGCGGGGCGATTCGGGGTCCGCGGAACCTGGGCCGCGCGTACGCGGACGGCGTACACCCTCCGGCTCGGTGACAACGCGCTGTGCTGGAGGTCCACCGGGTGGACGCCTTCGGTGGCGGGGGCGATTCGGGGTCGGCGGAACCTGGGCCGCGCGTGCGCCGCGGAACCGGGGCGACACGTGCGCGGCGGCAACTGGGCCGCGTGCGCGGGCAGCGTGCTGGAGGTGCGCCGGGCGGACGCATCCTCAGCGGCAGAGGCGATGCGATGCCGGGGCTGCGGTTCAGGCACAGTCAGCGGTGTGTCGGGGCGCTTCGGGCCTTACCTGCGGGGTCCGCGGAGCCTGGCCGTCGGGCGAGTGCGGCCCTGCGGATCCCGGTCGTCGGTGGCTAGTCCTGCTCGCGCATTTGTTCGTTGATGCGGATGGCTTCGGCGAGTTGGTCTTCCAGGATGATGATCCGGCAGGCGGCCTCGAGGGCCGTGCCCTGGTCGACGAGCTCGCGGGCGCGCGCGGCCAGTCGGAGCTGGTAGCGCGAGTAGCGGCGGTGGCCGCCTTCGGAGCGTTGCGGGGTGATCAGTTTCGCCTCGTCCAGGCTGCGCAGGAAACCGGGCGTAGTGCCCAGCATCTCCGCAGCGCGGCCCATCGTGAAGGCGGGATAGTCGTCATCGTCGAAATGGGCCGGCCCGGTGGTCGGGGGTGGACTCATCGGTGTCTCCGTGTACTGGTCTGGGGTCATCGCGCCTCCGTGGCGAAGGGCCCCGGTGCCGAAGCACCGGGGCCCAGGGGTTGTGGATTGTCACCATCTACCGGCCGTGAAGCCGGGCCTGCCTGTCCGCAGCGAGCCATACGGAAGCTGACGCTGCGGGGATCGCTGAATGCGTAACCGAAGACCACCTTCCCATCTGATGGAGCTACGGCACCCGCCTGGCGAAGTACTGGCACTGGCGGGCGATCCGACGGTGTAATCCCTTTCCTTCTCTCTCGAACAACAACTACGCACTGCAACTACAGGTACAGAACTACGAACTACCTACTGCAACTACAAACTGCGACTACAACCACAAACTACGTACTGCGACTACAGAACTGCTTACTGCTACTTCACCTGCGAACTGCAACTGCTACCTGCATCCGTCAAGCCGGGAACCCCTTTCAACCACTGGCCCCGCGACCCTGACCGGATCCTGGCGGGAAACCCGAGCCCCTTCACAGATCGGCCCGGCCGAGTCCGCCGTCGTACGTACTTCACAATCACACTCTCGGACAGAACGTTAGCTGTCCACCTCAGCTTCGCTGTTCTTCTCTGTCAACACGAGGAACACTACATGCCCCACAACCCAATGTCTAATCCCGCCACCACAGATTTTCAGAGCCCCACCGAAGAGCTTCAAGCAGCGCAAGCAGACCGCCCACCACCCCCACGAGGCAGTCCAACCAGCCAGGCGGCGAGGCGGGGCCGGCTGGCGAGGTGGTCGTACTGCCCAGGCGGTCGTGCTGCCGAGTGGTCGTACTGCCGAGGCCGGCCGGCGCAGCGGTCCGGCGGGGCAAGGCGGCGGGGGCCCGAGCGGCGAGGCGGCGAGGCGGACCGGATGGTGAGGTGGTCGTGCTGCCGAGGCGGCCGGCTGGTGAGGCGGTCTGAGTGGCGCGGCGGTCTGGGCGGCGGGTGTGGCACGGGGCGGGGATACGCTCCGGTGTCGTGGATGGGACGCGGCTTGACCTTGGGCGGATTCGGGCTGCTCGTTCGGTGATCGATCCGGTGTTTCTCGACAGCCCGTCGTACGTGTGCGAGGCCCTGGAGGCCGCGCTCGGCTGCTCGGTGACGATCAAGCTCGAAACCGCAAACCCGGTCCGCAGCTTCAAAGGACGCGGCACCGAGCTGGTCGCGAGCCAACTGGCCGACGCCGGACAGCGAGCCGTGGTGTGCGCGAGCGCCGGCAACCTCGGCCAGGCCCTCGCATGGTCCGGCCGCAAGCGCGGCCTGGACGTCACCGTCGTCGCCTCCCGCTTCGCAACCCCAGCCAAACTCGAGCGAATCCGCGCCCTCGGCGCCAAACTCGAACTCGTCGACGGCGACCACGAACTAGCCCGCGACCGCGCCACCGAAATCGCAACCCACGACAACATCCGCCTACTAGAAGACAGCCTCGACCTAGAAACCTGCGAAGGCGCCGCCACCCTCGCCCTCGAACTCGTAGGAGACGCAGCACCGACCGCGTCCGGCGCATCGGGCAGGTTGGGCTCTGGAGCCGGGTCAGGCGCACCGACAGGGCTGGGGTCGTCAGCCCCGTCAAGGACAATGCGAGGACTGGCGCCAGCAGCCGAGCTCGCCGCACCGAGAGGACACGAGTCAGCAGCCGGGTCAGGCGCATCGAGAGGGCTGGGGTCGTCAGCCGCGTCAGATGCACTTCGAGGGCTGGAGTCAGCAGCCGGGCCCGGCGCACCGGGACGACTTGAGTCAGCAGCCGGGTCAGGCGCACCGGGGGGCCGGGGAGCAGCAGCCGGGCCCGGTAGCCCCTCCTCGGCAGGCAGTCCGGCTCACCGGTTAGCCGCTGTCGATCCCACCCAACCATCGTCGCCGGGCGACGCAGCGCCGCTTGACGTGGTTTTGGTCGCGCTCGGGGGTGGGGCGATGGCGACCGGCGTTGGGTATGTGTTCAAAGCTCTTATGCCCGGGGTCGAGGTCGTCTGTGTGCAGCCGTTGGGGGCGCCGGCGTTGACTCGGTCGTGGCATGCGCGGCGGGTGATCACTACCGACTCGATCGACACCATCGCCGACGGGGTGGCTGGGCGGCGGCCGATTCCCGAAGTACTCGATGACCTCTTGCTTGTCGCCGATGACGCCGTGCTTGTGCAGGAGAGCTCGATCATCACCGGCATGCGCCTGCTGCTCGAGTACGTCGGCCTCGTCGTCGAACCCTCGGCCGCGCTGGGGATCGCCGCGATCCTCGAAGACCGCGAACGCTTCGCCGGACGCCGCGTCGCCACCATCATCTGCGGCAGCAACGTCGACCCCACCGCCTACCGCCGCTGGATCAACCCCTGAGCCCCCACCCGTCCGGCACACCGACGTCCAAGCACTCACAGACCTCGCCGGCGAAGTAATGCGGCAGCAAGAGTCTCGTCAGACTGCAACGGAATCGACAGCGCCTCGGGAGCGGAGGAATCCGTAGCCGACGAGAGCCGCCGACAGGACCGTAAGCGCGAGGCCGGCGATGGTGGTCGCCGATTCGAACTGCGAAGTCTGGTGAGCGGTCCAGTTCGGATCCGCGATGCTGCCGGTGAAGAGTGCCGCGAGGATCGTGCCGGTGATCGCGATCCCGGCGCCAGAGGTGACCTCGGTTGCGGTGTCCGTGAGCGCAGCCCCGATCGTGGTGCGGTTCTCCGGGAGCCCACGCAGTACGTTGACGCCCGCCACCACACCGACCACCCGCATCCCGACCGCGACGAGCACGAGCGCCACCGCGACCTCGGCGTACCCGAACCGGCCGAACAGCGCATATAACGCCAGCCCGAACACCACAGCCGCCGCGCTGATCCACGCGGCCCGCCCGAGCCCGACTCGTCGTACAAGAGGATTGATCAACAATCCACCAACGACGAGGACGACGACCTGCGGCAGCATCCCGATCGACGCGAGCGCCGGCGACCAGCCCCAATCGAGCTGCAACTGCAGCGTCACCAGGTAACCAAGGCTCGCCGTCGCCAACCCCGCCGCCGCCTTGAACGCGAGCCCGCTGGACACCAATGGACGCGCGACAAGCTCGAGATCCAGCAACGGGTACGCCGCCGACCGCTCGCGCAGTACGAAACCGATCGCCGCCACCACCGCCGCGCCCGTCACCGGCCACGCCGCGACGCTTCCGTTGACGAACAGCGTCGGCGCGACGAGCGCGAGTACGACGGTCGCCGTACCGAGGACCGCGCCGGCAACGTCCACCGGATCGCGGTGCAGGTCCGCCGGTACGTCGGCCGCGATGCCGAGCCGGATGCCGATGAGCGCGAGCACCGCGATCGGCACGTTGATCAGCAGCAGAACCTGCCACGGCGCGACCGCGAGCACGAACCCGCCGGCGGTCGGCCCGACGGCGAGCCCGACCAGCCCGACTGTCGAGATCAGCGTGGTCGCCCGAACCCGCAGGCTGTCCTCGTCGAACAGCCGGAACGCGAGCGCGAGCGAGCCCGGAGTCGTCATCGCCGCCGCGATCCCCATCGCGACCCGTACGGCGATCAGCTGCTCGACCGTGCCGACGAACGCGGTCGCGAGGCTCGCGACGCCGAGCAGGACCAGACCGATCAGCATGACTTTGCGTCGCCCGTACCGATCCGCGAGCGCGCCGAACGCGAGCATCAGCCCGCCGAACACGACGGCGTACGCACCGGTGACCCACTGCAGAGCGGTCGTCGACGCGTGCAGGTCGCGGCCGATGGTGGGCAGCGCGACGTTCAGGATCGAGTTGTCGAGCATCTCGAAGAGGAACACGGCGGAGAGGCCGGCGAGCGCGGGCCAGGCGGTACGCAAGGATCGGGTTGTCTGCGTGGTGGACATACCACTAGGTTAAGTGACTTAACTTAGTCACACAAGAGAGTGAGGTCACACATGCCCCGGACGGATGCGCGCGGCGGCCCTCAGACGCGGGCGAAGATCTCCCAGGTCGCGACGCAGCTATTCCTGGACCGCGGCTTCGACGCGGTCACCGTCGCGGAGGTGGCCCGGGAGGCCGGCGTCTCGAGCGTCACGGTCTTCAAACACTTCCCCCGCAAGGAAGACCTGTTCCTCGACCGTACGGACGACGCGGTCGAGCTGCTCCGCACCGCGGTCCGCGATCGGGGTACCGACGTACTCACGTCGTTGGAGACCGCCACCATGCGCCTGGTCGAGGACCGCCACGCCCTCTCCGGCCTGGCGGACGGCTCCGTGCCGTTCTTCCGGACGGTCGCGGCGTCGCCCGCGCTGATCGCACGGGCGCGCGAGATCGCCGCGGAGCTGCAGCAGACCCTCACCGAAGAGCTGCCCGAGTCGCCGCTACTCGCCGCCTTCTTCATCGCCGGCTACACCACGGTCCTCGTCGAAACCGCTCGCCAGCTGATCGCCGGGACGCCCGTCGACACGGTCGCGGCCGACCACCGGACCCGGCTCAACCACCTGTACGCCGCGCTCCGCAACGGCGTACAGGTCTGAGCGAACCTACTTCTCCGAGGCTCTGGACTTCTGGTAGATGTCCGCGTACGTGGGCGAATCCTTGATCAGGTCGTCGCAGAAGGCGGCCACGTCGGTGCCGATGAGCTCGAGCACGCCCTTGCCGGCCGCGACACCTTCCTCGAAGAAGTCGACGATCCCGCCGAGCAGATTCCCTTCCGCCAAGGCGGTCGGCCCGACCTTGAAAAAGTACCGCTGCATTTCCTTGTAGACGATCTGGTAGTCCGGCGGCAGCGCCTTGACCCGCGCCACGTGGGCCCGCCACTGCTTCTTGCCCTCGATGATGTCGTGAATGCCCACGTCAGCCTCCCAGCCGGGCCAGTTTGGTTGCGACATTCCGGTTCAACTGCGCGCGCCATTTGTCGCGATAACTCCGCGCTCCTTCGCCACCTGCGAGCGCTGCACAGAAGGCCGGGATATCGTCGCCGAGCACTTCCTGAATGCTCTGCCCGTCGGCCGCCGTCACCTCGAGCAGCCCAAGAGCGCCGTCCAGAATCGGCATCAGATTGCGGCCGGTGAATCCGGCGTACGGGAAGAGCCCGGCCTTGACCTGCTCCCATGCCGCTCGGTGCTCCGCCGGCAGCGCCGCGGCCCGGACCTCGAACGCCTTGAAATCCCGGGTCATGTCGTTACCGGTGACCGTGTCCCAGAAACTCATCGTGTCCCTCCTTGAGTTTGTCGATCCGCGACGACACGTACTCCCACTTGACCCAGAACGCCTCGAGCTCCGCCCGCCCCGCCGCATTCAACGCATAAAACTTCCGCGGCGGGCCCTGCTCCGACGGCCGCTTGGTCACCTCCACCAGCCCGTTCTTCTCCAACCGCAACAAAATCGTGTAAACAGTCCCCTCCACGACATCCACAAACCCCAACGCATTCAGCGTCCGGGTAATGGCATACCCATACGTCTCCTCCCCCGCGATAATCTCCAGCACGCACCCCTCCAACGTCCCCTTCAACATCTCCGTCACACCGTCCACTACACCTCCCCGACTACTCCGTAACACCGAGTACCACTATACGGTATCACTTAGTAGTCCATGTGCAAGGCTGAGGCATGACCCGAGCCCAGGTTGCGCGCCCCGCAGCAGCTCGGCGTCTAGGGCGCGAGTTCTACCTGCGCCCGGCGGCGGACAGCGCCACGGACTTCCTCGGCAAGGTCCTGGTCCACCAGACGGCCGCCGGGAGAGTCGCCGGAGTCATCTGCGACGTCGAGGCCTATCCGGCTTTCACCGACGAGGTCCACCACGGCAACAAGAAGACGCCACGAACCTCGGTGATGTGGGCGGAAGGCGGGGTCGCGTACGTCTACTTGATCTACGGGATGTGGCACCAGTTCGCCGCAGTCATGAACGCGGCCGATGTACCCGACGTCGTCTTCATCCGCGGCGCACTCCCCATCGAAGGCCTCGAAACGATGACCGCCCAATGGGACAAACCACGCCCCGCAAGCACCCTCACCAACTCCCCCGGAAAGCTCTGCAAGTCCTTCCAGATCACCCGAGACCTGTACGGCGCCGGACTGACCGCCGACACGCTGTTCCTCGAGGACTGGGGCGTGTCAGTCGACCCCGCGAACATTCGAACCGCGAAGCGAGTCGGCATCGACGCTCGGCACGAAGGACACGACAGCCCACTGAGGTACCACGTGCACGCTCTGGACTTGCGCACACCTGGCCAACCCCCAGGCTTCCCGGTGATCATCGGGCCTACTAGCCGGCGATGCGATGGGTCTCCAGATACTCCTGCAACGCCTCGCGCAGGACAGCGCTCGGGTTGGTGTTGTGAGCCTGGGCGAACGCAGTCAGGTTGTCATCCATACTGCCTGGCAGACGGACCTGGCGAACTCGAGTCCGCTCCCCAGGCGCCTTGTCCGGATCGATCGACGGCCGCCCACGCCGACTGTGCTCAATGAGGTCCTTGCCAAAGTCGGCCGCAGCCTTCCCGCGCACCGCGGTCGAGGAGTTCTTCGGCAGCTCCATCTCATGCTCAGCCCACTCAGCGGCTTCGCGATACTTGTCGCTCACCACTGATCCTCCTCCATCCGTTCGAGGTGCTTACGACGAGCCACCATCACAGGAAAGACATGCAGGTCGCGCGGCGGATTGATCTCCACCATCACTTCCAACAGGGCACCTCCACGCCGACGCGGAGGACCGATGAACAAGGTAGGTCGGACCGTCGCAGGCGGCCGTGGCTCGTCGAACTCACGCTCGACGTAGTAGGCGTTCTCGATCGCGTGCAACGCGTCCTCATGGTCGATGCCATGCTTGTCCGCGCTCGGAGCCCACGTGATCGCCATCGCAATATTGTAGTACAAAATCTAGGTTCTGTAGTACAGAATCCACTCTTTTGTAGTACATAAAGCGAGCGTACCTCGTCCAGCGATTCGCCGGATGAGCTGCGAGCGTCGGAAGCGCGGATCGCGGCAGATGAGTGCTTCTCCGTCAGATCACGGAGGCGCGGTCGGCCTGCCAGTACTTCAGTCCGGCCTTGTCGAAGCGGGACTCGAGGGCCTCTAGGCCTGAGGTGAGCTTGAAGTCTCGCTCTGACGCAGAGATGGGGACGAGCCACAAGAAGTCGACGTGGCGATCGCCGACGTGGCATGTCTGCAGCTCGGGGCCGTAGGGGTACGGGAGGCTGATCAGCAGGTGGTCACAAGCTGAGCCTGGGAGCCAGGGCTCGCCGATGGGCAGCGTGTGACCTAGACCGAGCTTGCCTCCGTGGTTGTAGTGGACCGTCATTGCCAGCAGCTCCACAGCGCGGTCCTCGGCGGCGGCCGTGCAGATCAGGAACTCGAGACCAGAATTTTCATCGGTTGCGGCCCACCCTCCCACGGAGACGTACGTCCACACGTCCGCGGCGGTTGCAGGGGCGACGCGAAGAACCCTGAAGTGCGGATTCTGCTCGCGGACAGGTCCGGCCAACCACGTGAACGCGTCGATAGTTCGGCCCGCGAAGTAGCGCCTGACGTGTTCCTCCAGGGCGCCGCACACATCATCGCAAGGCGGAAAGTCAGGCACCGAACGACTCTATGCGGCTGCCCGTTCAGAGCCGCAGCGGTGACCGCCGAGTCTGACGACGCCTCCGACTTAATGGCTCGCTGGCAAAATGGTTGCTGCATGACAGAACCCTGGGTCAGAAGCGCTCTGAGCTGGAGGTTCTGGTTGCTCCAAACCTGAGCCTGCACCCGGCCCAGCTTGCGCCTGATCGTTCACCCCGATCCGTTAGCAAGTCCGGCCCTGAACGGATTGTCGGAGGCTGCTGGCACCCTCCTCGGCATGCCGATTCCAAGAGCGGTCGCCGTTGTCACCGATGGTCGTCGAGCACTGATAATCAAGCGCTATCTGCGGCACAAGGCAGTCAACGACTGCGTCATGTGTGAAGCCAGTGGGTGGGACGGGCCGGAGTGTCCTGGCCATCACTACGCAGTCCTGCCCGGGGGGCACGTCGAGGAAGGCGAGACGGCCGAAACCGCAGCCGTGCGGGAGCTGAATGAGGAGACCACCCTCACGGCAACGATCGGCCGGTTGCTCTGGACCGGCAAGCACAACGGCAGGCCTGCCTCGTACTTCCTGATGGCCGACGTCACCGGCACGCCGGTCTTGTCCGGTTCAGAAGCGGAAGCGCATGGTCCAGAGGACAGCTTCGAGCTGATGTGGGCTGGGGTTGACGAGTTCGAGGACCTTGGTCTCTACCCTGCTGACGTCAGGTTGCCGCTGGCGGAGCTGCTGAGCGCCAGCACGTAGCGCACCCCACCCCGGTGTCTTCCCGTTTGCGCTGCTGACATCCGGTGGCCGTGCATGTGGTTGCGGGGCGTCTTGGCCATGCCGATCCGGGCCATCACTCTCCGGGTCCACGCGCACATCATCCGCAAGAGCGCAGACGGGGTAGTAGCGACATTTGCCGCTGCGGTCACCGTTGAACCTGACGACGGGGACCAGGGCTACGACGTTCCAGACGCCTCGGCGATGGTTGCGGGTTAGCAAATCCGTTAGCCAAATCCGGCTGAGCATGAGAGAACGTCTAGGTCAGAGATGCTCTGACCTGGGGTTCTTGTTGCTCGCCCGCCAGGTTTCGATCCTGGTCTTCGAGATTCAAAGTTACTGATTGGCCGTGCGTGCTCGTCTATGCGGGGCCAGTCTGTCTCGTTCGCGAGGCTTAATGCGACCGGCCTGGTCCATACTCGTGCACATCGATCCGCAGTTTCTGTTAGCAAAGGTGTTAGCAAGAGCGACGTTGGAGGAGCAGATTATGCCGGGTTCGACAGGCGGGGTCCTTGTCCACATCAACCCGATCCTGAACGTCTCCGACCTTCAGTCCAGCATCAAGTTCTACACGGAGGTCCTCGACTTCGAACTCCTTGGCACCTTCGGAGATCCAGCCGACTTCGGCATCATCCGTTGGGACGAGCACGAGATCTATCTGTGCGTGAACGGCCAGGGACAGCCTGGGACGTGGCTGGCGCTGTTCGTCAGCAAACCCGCCGCACTGTACGAGCGACTCGTCACCAACGAAGCCAAGATCCTGACGCCCTATCCGGGCGACGATGGCGAATTCCGCGTCGCTGATCCGGACGGACATGTGCTCCGTGTCTTTTCAGGTTCCCCGGAGGCGTAGCCGGTCCATCCCGACCTTGCGTTCCCTACTTCGAACAGCCGGCCAAATCGGCCCGGTCACCCCGGAGTTAGGCCCCCGCCGGAGGCGGTGCCCAGGATGGTCCGAAGCGCCTTGATTCCACCGCGTGGGGACGAATTACCTCAGCCCGTCACCAGCGGTTCGATTCCGAGCGGCGCCGGCCTGGGGTAGTCGCAGGCGGCGCGCAGCCCGCAACAAGCCAGCGGCAGCTGGCAGGAAGTCTGCGGTAGCCCGAGGGTGGGTGGGAGCTCGCGGAGGGGGCGCGTCGGAGGAGCGTAGCGACGACAGAGCGGCCGCGTAGCGAGCTTGGGTTGCTCCCCCACCAGGTTTCGATCCTGGTCTTCGAGATTCAAAGTTGCTGATCGACTGTCGACCCGGGTCTATCGCGGCCCCTTGGCATACTCGGGCGGAGCAAGTAGACGGTTGGATCGGTCGACGCGTAGGAGCCAGGTCATGTCGAAGCTCGAAGCGGTCGTGGCCGCAACCTCGGTCGAGTCGGGGCGTTTCCACCAGGTGGAGACGACCGTCGACCTTGGCAGCTTGCTCCGCCTGTTCGATCAGCTCATGGGCATCGGGCAGGGGTACTTGGAACTGCGATCGGCTGAACGTGAGTTCCCCCTCGTAACGGTGGGCTTCCGGGGCAGGTTCGCGGTGATGCACTGCGCGTCCGCGCCAGACCAGATGGCCCTCCTACGGGGAGACGGTTCCGTAGAGCCCGGACAGATCGTTGAAGTGCCGATCATGGGTGAGTTCGCGACATTCACGGGTGAGTTCGTCCTGGACACTGCGCGAGCACGAACGGCGCTCGAGGACTTCGTTGCCAACGGCAACCCGGCGCGCCTCGGCGAGTGGTGCGAGCTGTGATCCTCCGACAAGCGGAGCAGCCTGTGGCGGCGGACATGCGGCCCTGTCGGCACACCTGCCCTGTCCCCGTGATGGCTGCCGCCCGTCCCCTGCTTCCGTCGTTGCGTTGGAGCGGAGCGACGACAGAGTGCCTGCGTAGCGAGCGTGGGTTGCTCCCCCGCCAGGTTTCGATCCTGGTCTTCAAGATTCAAAGTTGCTGATCCACCGTCGACCGAGGTCCACAGAGGCGTTCGCCAAGCTGCTCGTTGCGCGCATGGCCCGCTCAAATCGCCGGGCTCGTCCACAGCCGTCCACGGTCCTGTTAGCAAATCCGTTAGCAAGCCGACTGCCAATGCGCCACTCCATGGCGACCTGGTCCTCGGGCTGCTTCGTCGCTCGACGGCCGCGGAACTGGTGCCGGGTCGTCGACAGACGGCGCCCGGCTATGCCCTGCTCTGCGGGGAGGATGTCTGCATGCCTACGACCCGAACTACGCTGCAGTCCATACCGGGCGCCGGTCTGCTTTCGTTGCTGGGGCTGCCTCGGTTGCCTGAGCTACCACCGCTAGATCCGGCGAACCGCCGTGCGTATGAGGAGTTCACCAGGAGCTGCGTCGACCCGCCCGGCTCACCGGAGCGACTGCGGCCGCCAGGGCAGACGATGACCTACCTGCGATGGCTCGCGATACACCGGCAAGTGCTGTTCCATGGAAGCCAGCGCGACAGCATCAGCGAGCTGAGACCGGACCGCGAGTCCGACGACAGCACGGCGTTCGGTAGCCAGCGCGCGGTTTTCGCGACGGACGATCCGGGGTGGGCGATGTGGTTCGCCCTCCTGACGCGTGGGCATGGCTTCCGCTCCACGCGCAACGGCGTCTGGTCGATACGTGGCGACACCCAGAACCGGCAGTACTTCTTTTCGATCGACAGTGACCAGCCTGACTCGGAGCTGCTCACCGATGGTTGGCTGTACGTACTCCGCCGAGACGGATTCACGGCTGAGCCCGCCGTCGCAGGAATGCTGCAGTCGGGCCAATGGGTCAATCCCAACCCGGTCAGGCCACTCGCCCGGATTGCGGTTGCTCCGGCTGACTTCCCGTTTACTAGCGTCATCGGACGCCACAGCGGCAGCGAGTCCATGTTTCGCACCCTCTGGAAGGCGCGTACCGCGTACCGCCGCC
This sequence comes from Kribbella sp. NPDC026611, assembly GCF_040638345.1. Lineage (NCBI taxonomy): Bacteria > Bacillati > Actinomycetota > Actinomycetes > Propionibacteriales > Kribbellaceae > Kribbella > Kribbella sp. NPDC026611. Next base: position 160 of record NZ_JBEZYC010000018.1, on the reverse strand, counting down.
ACTGAATCCACTGCGACAGCGTGCGCGCCTCGCGTCTTCCCGCCTGCCGTTCGGCCCACGCGTAGCGCGATCAGGAGACGCCAGAGGGGCCAAGATGGAGCGCCCCACCGGACGAACGATCTTGGCCCCACCCGTTGGTCCTGATATGTTAATACTTGGG
>NZ_JBEZYC010000017.1:0-48477 GCF_040638345.1 Kribbella sp. NPDC026611 | reverse complement strand
GTTCGTCTTTTTTTTCACTGGTCTCTGTCGCTCCCCCCCGCGGGTGCGCCCCCGCGTCCACCGGCGCACCGTTGAGTTCGCCGTAGTTGCACTCGCGCAACCGCCAGTCCTGGAGGTACGGCGCCGTGAGTCCGGACAACTCGACCGTCTGCACCGCGCGCCGCAGGTCCGAGCTGAAGACCAGGTCCACCTCCCGCCGCCGCGGACCGAGCTCAGCCGCCAGCCGCCGCCCCTCCGCCGACAGCTCGCCGGGGAGCCATCCGGTGGCGATCCCGCGCTCGTTGTCGACGGTGATCGAGTGCGTCTCGTATATCAGCTTGGCCACAGGTCACAGGTAACACCCTTTGCCGTCGTTACCCACGGGTATATACTCAAGTTACTCGTGAGTAAGCGATCGCTGAGGGGATTACGTGAGAGAGCGCAGCGAACGAACCAATATGCACAGCAGTCCCCTGGCTCATGCCGGAGCCGAGCGAAGCGAGGTGGAGGCATGAGTCACTACAAGTCGAACCTGCGCGACATCGAGTTCAACCTGCTCGAGGTCCTGGGCCGGGACGAGGTGCTCGGGCAGGGCCCGTACGCCGATATGGATGTCGACACCGCCCGCGAGGTGCTCGCGGAGATCGACCGGCTGGCCAAGCACGAACTGGCCGCCTCGTTCGCCGAGGCCGACCGGACGCCGCCGGTGTTCGACCCGGAGGCGCACGAGGTCCGGATGCCGGAGGCCTTCAAGAAGAGCTTCCATGCCTACATGGACTCCGAGTGGTGGAAGCTCGAGCTGCCGGCGGAGCTCGGCGGCCAGCCGACCCCGCCCTCGCTGCGCTGGGCCGCCGCTGAGCTGGTCCTCGGCGCCAACCCGCCGGTGCACATGTACGCCGCCGGCCCGAACTTCGCCCACGTGCTGTGGCGCAGTGGGACCGAGCGGGACCAGAAGATCGCGCACCACATCATCGAGCGCGGCTGGGGCGCGACCATGGTGCTGACCGAGCCGGACGCCGGTTCTGACGTCGGCGCCGGGCGCACCAAGGCGACGCTGCAGGACGACGGCTCCTGGCACATCGAGGGCGTCAAGCGGTTCATCACCTCGGGCGAGCACGACATGACCGAGAACATCGTCCACCTGGTGCTGGCCCGCCCGCAGGGCATCGAGGGCGTCGGTGGCCCGGGCACGAAGGGCCTGAGCCTGTTCGTGGTCCCGAAGCACCACTTCGACCTGGAGACCGGCGAGCTGACCGGGGAGCGCAACGGCGCCTTCGTCACGAACGTCGAGAAGAAGATGGGGATCAAGGTCTCCACGACCTGCGAGATCACCTTCGGCGACTCCAACCTCGGCGGCCCGGCGAAGGGCTGGCTGCTGGGCGAGGTGCACGACGGCATCGCGCAGATGTTCCAGGTGATCGAGTACGCGCGGATGATGGTCGGCACCAAGGCCATCGCGACCCTGTCCAGCGGCTACCTGAACGCGCTCGACTACGCCAAGGAGCGGGTCCAGGGCGCGGACATGACCAACCCGGCCAAGGATGCGCCGCGGGTCACGATCACCCATCACCCCGACGTACGGCGTTCGCTGCTGACGCAGAAGTCGTACGCCGAGGCGCTGCGGGCGCTCGTGCTGTTCACCGCGACGTACCAGGACCGCGCCGAGCAGGCCCGCTACGCCGGCGAGCACGACACCGTCGCCGAAGGCGTCAACGACCTGCTGCTGCCGCTGGTCAAGGGCTACGGCTCGGAGAAGTCGTGGACGCTGCTCGGCACCGAGTCGCTGCAGACCTTCGGCGGGTCCGGCTTCCTGCAGGACTACCCGATCGAGCAGTACGTGCGGGACGCGAAGATCGACACCCTCTACGAGGGCACGACGGCCATCCAGGGGCAGGACCTGTTCTTCCGCAAGATCATCAAGGACCAGGGCAAGGCCCTCGGCCACCTGGCCGAGCAGGTCCAGGCGTTCGTCGCCTCCGAGGCGGGCAACGGCCGGCTCAAGGAGGAGCGCGCGCTGCTCGCGAAGGGCCTCGAGGACACCCAGAAGATCCTGGGCATCATGGGGCAGGCCCTGATGGCCGCCAACCCCCAGGCCGAGAACGGCGACATCCGGAACGTGTACAAGGTCGGGCTGAACACCTCACGGCTGCTGTTCGTGCTCGGTGACGTGGTCTGCTCGTGGCTGATGCTGCGCCAGGCCGAGGTCGCACTGAACCGGCTCGGCGGCGAACTGTCCGCCGCTGACCAGGACTTTTACACCGGGAAGGTCGCCGCGGCCCAGTGGTTCGTCCGGTCCACCATGCCGTCCGTCCGCGCCGAGCGGGTCAAGGCCGAGCTCACCGACCTCGACGTCATGGACCTTCCGGAGTCCGCTTTCTGACCGATCTCTCCGGCTCGGGCGCTTGCGCGGTCCGGGCCGGAGGCCAGACCGGGGCAGATCGATCTGCCCCGGGTTGCCCCGCGATCTGCCCTCCCCAAGGGCTTCCCGGTGCAGCAGAGTTTCTGCCCTGAGGTACCGCGACCCTGGCCTGGCTTCCCCTGTCCGAGCCAGGGTCGCGTCTAATTGCGGGAGCTGCTGAGGCGCCGGATCCCGGTGGGTTCAGAGCGGCAGGACGTACAAGCTCAGCGTGGTGGCGAGAAAGGTGAGCGCTGAGACGTAAGCGAGCAGCGGTACCCCGAGGCGGACGCCGGCCGTGCCCGGCTCCAGGCGGTCCCGCCGCGCGGTGAGCGCCTGACCGGCGAGGCGTTCGCCGCGCAGTTCGGCCGCCCGGCGCTCCTCGTCGACGAATACCTCGAGAGACGAGCGCAACGGGTCGAGATGCCCCAGCCTGGCGGCGTGGTCGTCCGCGCACATCTCCAGCAGCAGATCGACCTCGGAATGCACCGCGAGCGACAGCGGAGCGCGCCGGAAGAGGCGACGGAACATCGCGAAGGGCAGGATCGCCAGGTCGTGCCGCGCTGACAGATGGTTGCGCTCGTGGGCGAGCACGGCGGCCAACTCCGGTGGAGTCAGGGCCCGGATCGCCGCGGTCGTCGCGACGATGGTCGGCTCCCGGCCGGGTACGGCGTACACCAGCGGGGCCGTGTGGTCGATGACCGCCATCTGTCCTTGCTGCGGGTGCGCGACGAGGTCGAGCAGCAAGCGCTGACGCGATTGCGCGCGCCGCGACCGAAACGTGGCGTGCGCGTAGGTCGCCAGAACGAGTGTCAGCATCGCGAACGCGCTCAGCAGAGCGACCGCCTCCACCGTGTTCAGTTGACTCATGCTCGGCTTGCCGCGACCGATGGCGCCCAGCGCGGGGACGACACCCAGAGCCGGCAGGGCGACACTGACCAGGAAGCCGAACGACGCCAGCAGACAGGTCAGACTCAGCAGGTGCCAGAGCGTCACGGCCGCGCGCGGATGCTGGCGCGTCCACGCTTTTCCGTGCAGCAGGGCTGCGGCTGTCAGGGCAGCTCCGAGCAGCGCCGCGGCGTGGTGCGTCGCGTAGATCATCTTCGTCGCTGCCGCGGGCTCAGGGCCTGACGGAGCGCTTCCGCCTCGGCGGGCCGGACCACTCGCGCGAAGGCTGCGAGCGCCGCTTCACGATCGCCGGTGAGCGCCAAGGCCTGCAGCATCAGCTCCGCCACGAACGCCTCCCGACTGGCCACCGGCTCGTAGAGCCAAGCTCGATCGGACCGGACGCGACGGACGAGGCCCTTCTCGGCGAGTCTGTTCAACACGGTCCGGACGGTCGCGTACGCCAGGTCGTGGCTGCTGCACGCGGCCTGGACCGCACGCGCCGAGAGCGCCGCATCGGCCTCCCAGAGCGCCTCCATGAAGGCGCGCTCCAACGTCCCGAGACGAGCCGGCCCCGCGTCGTGTGCCGCCCGTTCCGCACCGTGCCATGTCTCCTTCACGCGTCCATCATCCCACCCCTCGCGGATGCTGCGGTCCTGCGTAGCGCTACAGTTGCTAGCGTTACATCATGTAGCACATCGGAGGAATCGACGTGTGGACTGATCTGAGTGGCGGCTTCCTGCTCGCGGCGACGGCGGTCTACGCCTTGGCCGCGCTGATGTTCGGTGTCGGGCTGGCGCTGTCGTCGGCGGCCGCGCCCCGTCGCGCGTCTCGTACCGCGGTCGCTCCGGGCGGGCAACTCGTACGGGTCGGTGAGGCTCGGCGCGACAGCGATCAGTCGGCAGGCGCCGATTCCGTACTGCGGGCGCGCGGCGAGGTGATCGCTCGGATCGGCGTCAACCTGACGGTGCTCGCCGCGGTGCTGCACGGCGCCGATCTCCTGACGCGTGGTCTCCTGGTGGGTCGCGCACCGCTGAGCAACCTGTTCGAGTTCACGGTGGCGGCGTCGTTCGTGGCCACGATCAGCTATCTGGTGATCGGGCGGCGAACCGGGCAACTGCGGGAGCTCGGGTTGCTGGCGCTGCTGCCGATCACCTCCGCCATGTTCTTGGCGGTCAGCACGCTCTACAAGGCACCGCAGCAGGACCTGCCGCCGTCCTTGCAGTCCTACTGGATCGGCATCCATGTGACAGCGGCAGCCATCGGGGTGGGTTCGGTGACCATCGGCGCTGTGGGCTGTGCGGCGCAGCTGAAGGCGCAGCGAGCCGGCCGGCCGGACCTCCTACCGCGGGCGGAGAAGATCACCAGCGCGGCGTTCGCCTTCGCGTTCCCGGTCTGGACGTTCGCGGTGACGACGGGGGCGATCTGGGCCAACTACGCCTGGGGCCGCTACTGGGGCTGGGATCCCAAGGAGATCTGGGCCTTCGTCAGTTGGGTCATGCTCGCCGCGTACCTGCACTCCCGCCGCACGGCAGGCGTCAAGAAGCGCACGCTCGCCGTCGTGGGCCTGATCGCCTACGGGACGCTGCTGTTCAACTTCATCGGCGTCAACCTGTGGTTCAGCGGACTCCATTCGTACGCCGGACTCTGAGCCGTGCGGACAGCCGGCAAGGTGCTGACGCGCCCAGGGGACGCTCGCCGAACCGCGCGGGTGCTGACCGCGACGGTCGTCGCCCAGGTCACGATCGTCGTCACCGGTGGCCTGGTGCGGATCACGGGCTCTGGACTGGGCTGCCCGAGCTGGCCCGCATGCACTCCCCAGTCGCTCGGACCCACACATTCCGGCCCCGCGATGTGGATCGAGTTCAGCAACCGGCTGGTCGCGGCCGGAGTGATCGTCCTGTGCGTCGCGTCGCTGATCGCCGTCGCGCGACGCGGTGACCGCTTCCTGACGCGGTGGGCAGCCGGACAACTCACCGGCGTCGTCGCTCAAGCCGTCATCGGCGGCCTCGCCGTGATCGCCGACCTGGCTCCTGTTCTGGTCGCTCTGCACATGTTCGTCTCGGCCTTCCTGATCTACGCCGCCGTCACGATCAGGCTGCAGTACGCCGGACCTGGGCCAGCGCCTCGAGTCGAGCGACGCGTCCAAAGGTTGACCACCGCAACCTGTGCGCTGGGGCTTGTCGTCGTGATCGCGGGCACCGTAGTCTCGGCCTCCGGCCCGTACGCCGGCGACGCCGCATCCGCGCGCCTCGCGGTCGACTGGATGCTCGTCACCCGGCTCCACGCTCTCGCTGCGACAGGCCTGCTCGCCTCGTTGGTTGCAACCGTCTGGGCAGCACGGCGGCAGACGGCGAATCGCCAGACCGCTTCACCGCCGGCAACCACGGGCGCACTGCTGACCGGGATCTTCGGGCTGCTCGTGATGCAGCTCGGCGTCGGCGAGTGGCAGGTGAGGTCCGGCCGACCCGCCATCGGCGTGGCCGTGCACCTGCTGCTGGCCGCCACGCTTCTGGCCGGGCTGTCTTGTCTGCATCGGCTGGTGCACCTCGCCCGGGCCGGTGTCCCTGTTCACTCCCAGGAAGGAACGGAGATCCCTTGAATCCCGTCATCGGGGGTATCGACACCGTGGCCACGGTGCTCGCCCTGCTTGCTGCGCTCGCTGCCGCCGGATGCGTCATCCGCGACCGTCTACCCGGCTGGCCCACCGTCTTCGGGCTGCTCGGCCTGGAAGCTGCCCTGCTGGCGACAATCGTCGGCAACGTCGTGCTGCTGGTCAGCACCGACCGTGACGTCGACACGCCGGCTCTGATCGGCTACCTGTTCGTGCTCCTGATCATCGTCCCGGCGGGACTGCTCTGGGCCTTCGTGGACCGCACCAGGTTCGGCGTGGCCACCATCATCGTCGCCTGCCTCGCAGTACCGGTCATGATCCTTCGGACCCAGCAGATCTGGGGGCTTGCCCATGGCGCGTGAGCGCACGGCGAAAACCCCGCTGCCGACCGGCATCAACACCGGCCCGGGCCGGACTCTCACCGCGGTCTACGCTCTCTTCGCGGTGGCGGCGACCGGACGATCCACGGTCCAACTCATTGCTGACGCCGGCAAGGCTCCTCTGGCGTACTCCCTGTCCGCGCTCGCGGCAGTGATCTATCTCCTCGCGACCGCATGCCTGGCCATCGGGGACCGTGCGCGGTACGTCGCGATCGGCGCGTGCAGCGTCGAGCTGGCCGGCGTACTGGTGGTCGGCACGCTCAGCTACCTGGCGCGCGACCTGTTCCCCGATCGGACGGTGTGGTCCCACTTCGGCCAGGGCTACGGCTACATCCCGCTCGTCCTCCCCCTGGTCGGGCTCTGGTGGTTGCTCCGGGGGCGGCGGGGCCGAGACGATGAGTGAACTGTCCGTCCGCACTCAGGTGCTCGCCCTGGCGTCGGTCGTCTTCGTCGACCTGCTCGGCCTGGCCATCATCCTGCCTTCCCTTCCGTTCTTCGTGCTGCACCTGGGCGGCAGCGGTCTCGCGCTGGGCGCCATCCTCACCAGTTACTCGCTGGCGCAGATGGCGGCGGCCCCCGTCCTCGGCCGGCTCTCGGACCGCTACGGGCGGCGTGGACTGCTCCTGCTCAGCCTGGCGGGCTCCACGGCCTCCTTCGCGCTCTCGGCACTCGCGCCCACCGTGACCCTCCTGATCGTCGCCCGCGTCCTGGCGGGGCTGTGCGGCGGCAGCATCACCGTGGCCTACGCGTTCGCTGCCGACATCACCACCTCCGAGGACCGCCGAAGCGCGATGGGCCGGATCGGAGCAGGGATCGGCCTCGCCTTCACGGTCGGTCCAGCCATCGGCGCGGCCCTCGCACCCCTGGGCTTCGCATCGGTGTGCTGGGCCGGCGCGGCCGTCACAGCCGCGAACCTGGTCGCCGCCTGGCGGGTGCTTCCCCACCCCTCCGGTCCGGAGCACCCCACACCGCGACCGCCCTCCCCCCGAGCCGAGCGACCCAGGTTGCTCATCGTGCTGGTCCTGGGCGGAGCTGTCGTCACCGGGGCGTTCGTCTCGATGGAGACCACCGTCGGCCTCCTGGTTGACGCCCGCTACCGCTACGGGCCTTCCGGCGTGGGGTGGCTGCTCGCGCTCGCCGGGTTGTCCATGGTGCTGGCTCAGATCGGCATCGGCCTGCGGCGCGCGCGACAGGTCCCGGACCGGATTGTCGCCCTCGGTTCGATGACCCTGGTAGCGGCCGGTCTGGCAGCGATCCCGGTGGCCTGGGCTCCCGGCACCGTCCTTGGCGTCCTCCTGCTGTCGGCTGCGTACGGCGCCTTCACGGTGACCCAGGCGAGCCTGATCTCCCGCAGCGGTCCGCCGACGAGCACCGGCGTACGCCTCGGCTGGTCACAGAGCGCGAACGCTGCCGGTCGCGCTTGTGGTCCTCTCGGCGCGGGCCTTCTCTACGACCTGCACGCCGACCTGCCGTACCTGGTAGCGGCGGTTGCGACCGCGGTCATGGCTACCCTCCTCGCCGGCGCCGAGCGGTCGAACTGAGACTGTTTCGCGGTGGGTACCTGGTGGTGCAACAGACATCTGCTGTTGATGGTTTGTCGACGCACGGCGGGGTAGCGTCGAAGGTGTTGGACGCACTCCAAGGAGGCTCGGATGAGCATCGGTGTGGGGATCTTCCTGATGGTCGTCGGCGCGGTGTTCGCGTTCGCGATCAGGGACTCGTGGGACGCGGTCAACCTGCAGGTCGTCGGGTACATCCTGATGCTCGCCGGACTGGCCGGGATCCTGCTCTCCTTCTACATCACGAACCGGCGGCGCCGCGTCACCACCGATGCGATCGACCCCGCGGTCGAGGAGGAGTACCGCGTGGTCGAGGAGCACCACCGGGACATCAAGGAGTAGTCGCTCCCGAGAGCACCAGCTGCAGGCGGGTCTGCCCGTCCGGGGTCACCTGGACGGGCACGCCCCAGTCCTGGCGGTGCACGTGGCACGCGGGGAACTCGACCTCCGTGGAGTCGTCGCACGACGCGGCCTGGACCGCCACGTGCAGGACGCCGTCGCCGACGTGCTCGTCGATCACCAGCCGTCGCGTGAGGTCGGTGGAGTCGCCGGCACCCTCGCGCAGCAGGTTGTCCGGGGTTGAGGACACCAGCAGCCGGGTGGACGGGCCGTAGCGGTTGTCGAGCTTCTGCCCGGGCGGCGGCGTGAAGACGACCTCGAGCGTCACCTCACCGGCCGCAACCTCCATCGGTGGACGCTGTGTCCGCGTGCTGAACTCGTCGACCCGCGCCGATGCACCGAGCGGGATCCGGGTCAGCCGGTGCGCCGCCGACTCGACCACCAGCAGTTCGTTGCCCACGACAACGGCACCGCTCGGCTCGGCCAGGTCCGCCGCCATCGTCTCGACCACCTCGGTCCGCGGGTCGAACCGCCGTACGGCGCCGTTGTAGGTGTCGGCGATCGCCACCGAACCGTCCGGCAGCACGGTCACGCCGAGCGGGTGCTGGAGCAACGCCTCACTCGCCTTGCCGTCCCGCAGGCCGAAGTCGAACAGCCCGGTGCCGACAGCGGTGTGTACTTCCGTGTCGATCCAGCGCAACGCCGAGATCTCCGAGTCGGCCAGCCACAACCGGTCGCCGTCGGCGGCGAGACCACTCGTCTGCGCGAACCAGGCCTCGGCCAGCGGACCGTCCTTCAGCCCTTCGTTGGTCGTGCCGGCCGCGACCTCGGTGACCTTGGTGACCGGGTCGTACGTCCACAGCTGGTGTACGCCGGCCATCGCGATCCACACCTTGTCCCGCCACCACGCGACGTCCCAGGGCGAGCTCAGGACGTCGGTCCCGTCGCCGTCCATCCACTGCTTGCCGGTCCCGGCCAACGTCGTGACTTCACCGCTCTGCAACGAGACCCCGCGCAGGGCATGGTTGACGGTGTCCGCGACGACCACGTCGTACCCGACCCGCGCGGCGAGCTCGTCCGGGAGCAGGGTCAGGCCGTTGGGCTCGGAGAACCGCGCCTCGGACGCGCCGCCGTCGACGAACCCACGCTCGCCGGTCCCGATCCGCCGTACGACGGTTGCCGCGTCGTCGGCCAGCTCCACCAGGCTGTGGTTCCCCGCATCCGCGACCAGGAACCCGTTGTCCAGGGCAATCACCTTCGCCGGGAACCGCAGCTCCGACCACTCCGGCTCGGGCGCGACGTACGGCGATTGCCCGCGGGTCAACGTCCCGGCCTGCTCGTGCTGTGGGATCAGCTCGCCCAGCAACGCGTCCAGCGCGTGCGCGTGTCCCTCACCGGAGTACTGCGCGACGATGTACCCGTTCGGATCCACCAGCACGAGGGTCGGCCACGCGCGGGCCGTGTAGTTCTGCCAGGTCACCAGCTCCGGATCGTCCAGCACCGGATGCCCCACCTCGTACCGCTCGACCGCAGCGCGAACCGCCGCTTCCTCACCCTCGTGCGCGAACTTCGGCGAGTGCACCCCCACGATCACGAGCGCATCGCCGTACTTCTCCTCCAGCGGCCGCAACTCGTCCAGCACGTGCAGGCAGTTGATACAGCAGAACGTCCAAAAGTCCAGCAACAAGAATCGGCCCCGAAAGTCCGCGAGCTTCAGCTCCCGCCCCCCGGTGTTCAACCACCCACGACCCCGCAACTCCGGCGCACGCACATGCATACCAACATTGTCCGGCCCCACTCAACACGCCCGGCCGCGGGGGCCACGGACCGAGACTCAGCGCGGGAGGATCAGGGTGTCGGTGAGGAGTTTGGCGGTCTTGCGGAGGGTTGCCGGGGAGGAGGAGAGGTCGGTGGCCAGCGCGTAGGGGGTGAGGGCTTCGCCGGGGCCGACCAGGCGGTGGCGGTGGGCCAGGAGCCAGACGATGGCTCGGGGCCAGGTGGAGAGGCGGGCCTTGGTGAGGAGGTCGGGGGCGTCGCGGACCAGGCGCTCGGCAATGTCGAAGGCGTCGGAGGCATACGCGTTGCCGAGAGTTTCGCCGGCCATCAGCCAGGCGTGCGGGGCGAGCACCGAGAGCGTCGCAGCCTGGGAGTTGTCCAGGCCGTTGAGGTCCGGTTGCGGGGGTGAACCCAGCCCGGCCAGCGCCCGGTACGCGTCCTCGAGGTCGTTGCTGGTCTCGTCCAGGAAGACGCGCTCGCCCGGCCTCGAACCGACCGGGTCGACGATGGCCGCCGCGGCCAGCGCCGGCGTCCAGATGTCCACCGCGTCGACGGCCTCGTCCACGGCGTCCAGCGGCAGCTGCGTCCGCTCCCCCGCGAACTCCAGCCACGCCTTCACCGCACCCGGCACCGCCTCGAAGTACGTGCTGTCGGCAAGCACCTTGCGCGGCAACCAGTGCGCCAGGAACAACTCGACCAGTACGGCGCTGACTCGCAGCGGACCGCCGACGGTGTGGTCCACGGCGTGGTCGATCCACAGCCGAAGGATGTCGGCGGCCTCGTCCGGCAGCCCCATCGCCCGCTCCGACGCGAGGAACTCCTCGACCAGCTGGTCGCGCTGCCGCGGCGACAGCAACGGCCGCACCGGCGGTCGCACCGGCCGCTCCGGCAACTGGGTCAGCCGGTTGACCAGCAGCCCGGAGAAGAACTCGAAGTCCTCGCTCACCGGGGGCTCGTCGTAGTCGTTGGTCTCCCCAAGAGCCTGGAGGATGATCCCGGCCGCGATCGACGGCCGGACGGTCCGGATCGTCACCCGCCCACCGCGCTGGTACGCCTCCAGCACCCGGTCCACCGGCGGACCGACGAAGACGTCCTTCACGATCGCACCGAGGTTGTTGTCGATGAACACCACCACGGTGTGCGGGTGCTGCTCGTCGTCGTAGTCGAGCACGACACTCAGCCCGTCACCGGTGATGTCCTCCGACACGATCGCGCTCGTCAGCCGGAAGCCGGCGATCCGCGTCACCCACTCCGGCACGAAGCCCTGGGTCCGCAACCGGGCGACATGGGCCCGCTGCAACGGCAACCGGCCGGCCGGCCCGACCGTCCGGGCCAGACTCGTCAGCAGGACAAAGGATTCCTCGTCGCGGCGCTCGCTCAGCACTCGGGCCGCATCCGCCCAGAAGAACCGCTCGACCTCTCCGATCTCGTCCGGCCGCCCGGCCGGCCACAGCTGGTCGGCGAGCATCGCGGCCGACCGCGCCACCGAGGCCTCGGCGATCACCGGATGCAGCGCCGGTGGCGCCGCGGCGAGATCCAGGGAAAGGGTCTCGAGCAACGTCTCCAGCACGGCGACGCTCGGCGTGATGTCGACGTCGACACCCAGCGTCGGCCCGTCCGGCGCACCGGGACCCGAGCCGACCAGCCGCAGGTGGCTGCGCCGTCCGTCCCGTCCGCGTGGAGGTTTGGTCACGTTCGTGAGATTACCGTCCTGCCACAGTCCGCCGCAGAGTCCTGCGCGCGTCCTGTGGACAACTGGAGAAGCGACCAGGTTATCCACAACCTGTCATCACGCAAGCGCGGCCCGTGCTCACCAGGAGCCCGGGCCGCGCGTACGCCGTACAACCGTGAAAACTGTCAGCCCTTGAGGGCACCTGCCATCAGGCCGCCGATGAACCAGCGGCCGAGCAGGATGTAGACCAGCAGCGTCGGGAGCGACGTGATCAGCGCGCCCGCCATGCTGGCCGCGTAGTCGACCTTCTGGCCACCCGCCAGCGCGGCCAGGCCCAGCGTCACCGGGCCGTTGTTCTGCTGGGTCAGGAACAGCGCGAACAGGAAGTCGTTCCAGACCGAGGTGAACTGCCAGATCAGCGTCACCACGAACCCGGAGATCGAGATCGGCAGGATGATCCGCGCGTACGTCTGGATCAGCCCGGCGCCGTCCACCCGGGCCGACTCGATGATCTCGTTCGGCACGATGGTGGCGTAGTAGTTCCGGAAGATCAGCGTGCAGATCGGGATGCCGTAGATGCAGTGCGCGATGATCAGCGTCGGCACGCCCCGGGTCACGTCCAGCTCGGTGAACGTCGTCCGCAGCGGCAGCATCACCGCCTGGTACGGGATGAACATCCCGAACAGGATGAACGCGAACACGATGTTCGCCCCCGGGAACCGCCAGCGGGCCAGCACGAACCCGTTCGCGGAGCCGATCAGCGACGAGATGATCGCCGCCGGGATCGCCAGCGACAGCGACCGGATCATGTACGGCTGGAGCACGTCCCAGGCCTTGCGCCAGGGCTCCACCGTCCAGGTCTGCGGCAACGACCACTGTGCCGCGGCGGTGGTGTCGCTGGACGTCTTGAAGCTGGTGATGAGTACGACGTACACCGGCGTCAGGACGAACAACAGGAACAGCAGCAGGAGGATGTACCGCACGGTCCGGCTGCGCCGGGTCGAGCCGTCCGCGATCACTCCGCGCTTCTGCGGCTTCCGGCGGATCGCCGCGGCGGCCTGTCCGGTCGCGGCAGCGGTATCGGCGCTCATTCCTCGTTCTCCTGCCGGACGGTGTACGCGATGTACGGAATGACAAGGACGGCGACCACCGCGAGCAGCACGATCGCGATCGCAGCGGCTTTCGCCTGGTCGCTGCGGAGCAAGGTGTTCCACATGTAGACCGCGGGCACCTCGGTGCGGAACTGGTTCGGCCCGGTGATCGCGTAGATCAGGTCGAACAGCTTCAGCGACATGTGCCCGAGGATGATCAGCGCGGAGAGCGCGATCGGCGACAGCTGCGGGAACAGCACGTGCCGGTACAGCTTGAACTCCGACGCGCCGTCCACCCGGGCCGCCTCGCGCAGCTCGCCCGGGATGCCCCGGAAGCCGGCCAGGAACAGCGCCATGATGTAGCCGGACAGCTGCCAGACCGCCGGCAGGGCGATGGACGCCATCGTCGTCCATCGGCTGCCCGCGGTCCACCACGGATTCTCCAGGAAGTTCAGGTGCAGGATCTGGAACAGCCGGTTCAGGCCGCGGGCGTCGTCGCCCTGGGACGGGTTCAGCAGCCAGCCCCAGACCACGCCCGAGGCGATCATCGAGATCGCCATCGGGAACAGGTAGACCGACCGGAAGATCGACTCTCCCGGCACGCCCTTCTCCAGCAGCAGCGCCCAGAGCAGGCCGAAGATCAGCGTGCCCACGATGAACGCCACCGTGAGCACGCCGAGGTTCTTCAGCGAGTTGAGGAACCGGTCCTCACCGAACAGGTGCCCGTAGTTCTCGAACCCGACGTACGACGCCGGGCCCTTGCGAGCGGTGTGCCGACTGGTCAGTGAGGTGTTGAAGGACCACGCGATCAGCCCGTAGACGAAGTACCCGAGCAGCAGCACGGTCGGCAGCAGCACCAGGGCGCCGGGTCCCCAGGTCCGAATTCTTCCGTGCAACGCTCAGTCCTCCCAATCGTGACGGATCCGCAACTCGTGCTGCATCAGCTCGTCTTCATCGCGGTACCGAGCGCCGACTGCAGCTTGGCGACGTCGGGGCTGCCGCTGAACTGGCTGAGCGCGGACAGGATGTCGTTGTTCTGTCCGGCCGTGCAGGCCGCACCGTGCGCGCAGGACGGCACGATCTTGTTGCTCTTCCAGTCCGCCATCGCGGTCTGCTGGTACTTCGGGTAGTCCGCCGGGTTCGCGTCCGACCGGGCCGGGATCGAGCCCTTCTTGGTGTTGAACGCCTTCTGGCCCTCGGCCGAACCGACGACCTTCAGCCAGCACTTGGCGCCGTCCGGGTCCGCACCGTTGGTCGGCAGCGTGAACGAGTCGGCGAGGAACTGGAAGTCGCCCTGGGTACCCGGCGCCGGCCAGTAGGTGTACGCCGAGTCCGGCACCTTGTCGGCGAGCTGCTGTGCGGCGACCCAGTCGCCCATCAGCGTGTAGCCGGCCTTGCCCTTGTTCACGTAACCCAGCGAGTCGGCCCAGTCGATCGCCTCGCGGTCGCTGTTGCTGAAGGTGAGCAGCGTCTTGTACTTGTTCAGCGCCGCGGTGACGTCACCGCCGGCCCAGTCGGTCTTGCCGTCCCACAGCCCGCTGAACTTGTCCGGGCCGAGCTCGGCGAGCAGGGTCGTCTCCATCAGCATCTCCTGGGCGAAGCCCTTGGAGAGGCCGAGCGGCGCCGTCACGCCGGCCGCCTTCAGCTTGGTCAGGTCGGCGATCCACGCGTCCACGGTGGCCGGGGCCTTGGTGGCGTCGATGTTCGCCTTCTTCAGCACCGTCGGGTTCGCCCAGACCACGTTCGCCCGGTGGATGTTCGCCGGGATCGAGTAGATCTTGCCGTCGACGGTCAGGTTGTCGATCAGGTTCTGCGGGAAGGCCTTGTCCAGCCCGTAGTCCTTGTACAGCCCGCTGACGTCGTCGACCTGGCCGGCGTTGATGTAGTCCTTCAGCTCCGCACCGGCGTGCGCCTGGAACGTCGACGGCGGCTTGCCGGCCTGCAGGTCGTTGGCCAGCACCTGCTTGGCGTTGGAGCCCGCGCCGCCGGCGACGGCGGAGTTGACGAACTTGTAGTCCTTGCACTCGGTCGCGAAGGTCGAGACCAGGCCGTCCAGCCCGGCCTTCTCACCACCGTCCGCCCACCAGGTGAAGACAGTGACGTCCTTACTGGCCGACGAGCCTCCGTTGCCGCCGCCACCGTTGTCGTCGCTATTCCCGCACGCGGACACCGCGAGAAGACCCGCCGCACCCACCACTGCGAGGGTCTTACTCAGACCACCACGCATGATTTCACTCTCCGATCAGTTGCTGGAGCCGCCTGTGACAACGATGCCCCCTTGACGGCCCCAACTCTGGGACGCGGCCTGCCGGGTGTCAACGATCCGCGCAAGCGCGTTGCGCAGCCGTGACCCCACGCACCTTGACAGTGTGAGAGCGCGCACATAACAGGCACTGCGCAGCGCGACTGTTCGTTTCAGGGGCGCAACATGACCTTGATGGCCCGGCGCTCGTGCATCGCCCGGTAGCCCTCGGCCACGTCCGCCAGCGGCAGCACCGAGTCGAAGACCTTGCCCGGGTCGATCTCCCCGGCCAGCACGTCCGCCATCAGGGCCGGCAGGTACGCCCGGCACGGCGACGCGCCCCCGGCGAGCCCGACGTTCCGCCCGAACATCGTCCCGATCGGCACCTCGACGCCATGCGGTACGCCGACGAATCCGACCGTGGCGCCGGCCCGCGCGACGTCGAACGCGGTCGTCATCGACTGCCCGGTCCCGACGCACTCCAGCACCGCGTCCGCGCCGACGCCGTCAGTCAGTTCGAGTACGGCGTCCCGCCCCGCGTCGCCGCGTTCGGAAATGATGTCCGTGGCACCGAATTCCTTCGCAAGCTTCTGCCGGGGCTCGTGCCGTGACATCGACACCACTCGCTCCGCGCCCATCCGGGCCGCGGCCAGTACGCCGCACAGCCCGACGGCGCCGTCCCCGACGACGACCACAGTGTCACCGGGCTTAACCCGCGCGGACCGGGCGGCGTGCCACCCGGTCCCCATCACGTCCGACAGCGTGAGCAGCGAGGGCACCAGCGAGTCGTCCGGTACTTCGGGCGTCGCGACCAGCGTGCCGTCGGCGTACGGGAGCTTGACGTACTCGCCCTGGCCGCCGTCGGCGCGGTCGGTGCCGTACCCGACCCGGTTCACGCAGGCGGTCTGGAACCCGGCCAGGCAGTGGGGGCAGGTCCCGTCGCTGACCACGAACGGTGCGATCACGAAGTCGCCGGGCTTGACCGTGCGGACCTCCGAACCGATCTCCTGGACGATCCCAACGAACTCGTGGCCGATCCGCCGCGGCGCCTTGACCGGCGGCTCACCCCGGTACGGCCAGAGGTCGGAGCCACAGATGCAGGAGGCAACGACTTTGACGATGGCGTCCCCGGGCCCGTCGAGCTTCGGGTCCGGGACGTCCTCGAGCCGGACGTCGTACGACGTGTGGAGCACTGTGGCACGCATGGGCCCAACACTAGGTCGTGTCTGGTGATTCCGCGCCGTAGCGAGCATGTGCTCGGTGCGGTAGCTCGGCGTGCTGGGGCGAAGGGTTCGATGCGGAGCATCGTGCCCTTTGCACCAGTGCGCCGAGGTGCCGTGCCGAGTGCAGCGCAGTAGGCGGGGAATCACCAGACACGGCCTAGATCGTGGCGGGTTGCCCGGTGGCCTGGGCTGCCTCCGTCCGCCGCGCGGTCCAGGCGAGCCACACGCAGCCGACGGCGAGGAGTACGCCGTGACCGATCCGCACTGCGGGCGGGGTGAAGAACTGCGGCAGGAACAGGACGAAGCCGGCACCGAACAGGATCGCCGGCACCGTCCGGAGCCGGACCGCGACGATGATCCCGGCCGCCGCCATGGTCAGTAGGCCGGCGCCGAACAGCGTCATCGCGAACGGGTTGTAGCGCACGTCCTCGGCCAGGTCGAGCAGGTTCGGCTGGCCGGCGATCGCGTGCAGACCGAAGTCCTCGGCGCCGTAGTACGGCAGCGTCAGTCCGGCGCCGATCCAGAATACGATCGCTGCCGCGCGGTTGATCTGCAGCAGCGCGACCGCCACCAGGATGAAGCCGATCATCGCGCAGAGGTGGGCGACGATCCAGGCGGTGGAGCCCATCGCGGCCGAGGCGCCCGCCCTGGTGGTCTCGTCCTCCCACGGACGGAGCGCGGGGTACAGCAGGAACAGCAGGCCGGCGACGGACAGGGGGATTCTCATGACTCATTCCTCAGGGTGGTGAGATACATCTGGATCAACTGGTCGTAGGTCTCGTCGAGGTCCTCGGGCAGGCCGAAACCGCCCGCGGACTCGATCGACGCGAAGCCGTGCACGAGCACGCGCAGCCGCCGGGTCGCATGGACCGCGGCCGGGCCCTCGAGCCCGTAGCCGCGCAGCGTGGCGTACATGACGCCGAGCAACTTCCCGGCGATCGCCCGCTGGACCGGGTCGTGGACGGGGTCCATCGGCATAGCGGCGTACCGGTTCGGGTTGGCGGCAACGTAAGCGCGGTACGCGTGCATCAAGGTGGTGACCGCCTCGTCACCGCTGCTGCCCAGGACGGCCGCAGTGAACTGCTCGGTCATGTCTTCCAGCACCCGCACCCCGACGAGCGTCTTCAGCTCGCCGAGGCTCGCCACGTGCTTGTACAGGGACGGAGTGGCCACCCCGCACCGCTGCGCCACGGCGGCGAGCGTGAGGCCGTCCGGCCCGTCCTCGTCGACGACGCCGAGCGCCACGTCGACCACAGTGGTCGGCGTCAGCGGCTTCTTTATAACCATAGCCAGAAGGCTAATGACATTAGCCGAGGGCGTCAACGGACTTTCGGAGGCGCTTCCAGGTGGTCTAGATCGCCGTGTAGCGGCCGCGGCGGTGGACCAGTGCCGGTACGTCGTCAGCCGCCAGCTCGACGTGCTTGATCTCCAGCTGGACCTGCAGCCCCCAGCCCACCTCAGGCGGGTCCTGGTCGACGAGCGTGCAGCCGGCCCAGGTCGGTACGCCGACCGGCGCGGGACCCCACTCGGTGTCGGTCCAGTCGAGCAGGCGGAACGGGCCGCCCGGCGCCGGCGCGACGTACCCGAAGGCGTCGGCCAGCTGCCGGTGCGGTTCGCCGAGCAGCGCGACCACCGCGGTCCTTGCCCTGCGCAACGTTTCCCACAGGTCCGAGTCCGGGTCGATCATCCCGACCACGAACCCGGGCTCGCCGTCCGCGACCAGCATCGAGGACACCGTCAGCCCGGCCCGCTTCCCGTCGTACGCCGTCGTCCACAGTCCGACCGGGGACGGCAGCCGGCCGCGGAACCGCCGGACCGGGCTCCGCTCCGACTCCGGCGGAAGGAACGGGTGGTCACCGTGGATGGTCATACCAGCACGGTACTGACCCGGCGACCTAGCCGAGCGTCACCTTCGACGGCAGGGCGAAGCGGTCGATGGGATGCATCGTCAGGCCGTTGCCGCCGCGCACCGATTCGACAGCGCCGTTCGCGTCGAAGGTGAAGCGGTAGGACTCGCCGTACGCGCCGTACCCGTTGCCACCGGACACACGCAGGTTGTCACCGTCCAGCTCGAGCTCGATCGGCTGGTCGGCCGGATTGCCCTCGGCAGGTGACATCCCGTAGAGGCGGCCACCGAGCAGGGCTATGTCGGTCACTCCCCACAGGTCCGCGTAGCGGCCGGCGAACCGGGCCAGGCCGGCCGCATCGCCGCGCTCCTTGGACTCGGCCAGCTCGACCAGCTTGAGGAAGCCCTCGGCCAGCTGCGCGGCGGGCCCGTCGATCGCGTTGGTCAGCACGGAGACGATCAGCCGGCGCTCGCCGTCGACGAACGTCTTGGTGATGTGCCCCGGATACCCGCCCGCGTGGCCGAAGACATCGCGCTCGCCAACCTTCTGCACGATCACACCGAGCCCATAGCGGCTCTTCTCGTCGGTGCCGGTGACCCAGTGCGGGTGCTGCATCTCCCGCTTCGACTTGTCCGACAGCAGCCGGTCGTCGCCGGGCAGGTGCGCGGAGAAGTAGGTGACGAGGTCGCGCGCGTTCCCGAAGAAGCCGGTCGCAGCCGACAGCGCGTGCGTGTCGATGTGCTCGATCGGCAGGCGCTCCTCGCGGTACTCCACCGAGCTGTAGCCGACCGCGTATTCGCTCAGCCGGGCCGGGTCCAGCTCCGGCCCGAGCCCGGAGAGCCCCAGCTTGTCCACGATCGCGGTCTGGACGTACGAGTTGTACGGCGTCCCGCTCGCGGCTTCGATCACGAGACCGAGCAGGCCGTAGCCGATGTTGGAGTACTTGAAACGCTCGTTCTCCGGCATCACGGCCGACGACTCCTGGCGCATGACGTCCAGCAGCTGATCCCGGTCCGGGAAGCTGTAAGCGAGCTGCCACCAGTCGGAGTCCGCGCTGTCCCGGGTGATACCGCCCGCGTGCGCGAGCAGCTCCCGGACGGTCCGCTCGCCGAGCGGCGTACCGACAAGCTCGGTGACGTGCTGGCCGGCCTTGTCGTCGAGCCGCAGCCGGCCCTGCTCGACCAGCTGGAAGACGGCGGTAGCCGTGAACGTCTTCGAGTGCGACGCGATCCGGAACAGGTGCTGGTCGGTCAGCGGTACGTCGTTCTCCACGTCGGCGAGACCGTAACTGCCGGAGAACACCACCCCGTCGCCGGCGTACACCGCCGCCTGGATTCCGGGGACGCGCCGGTAGCGCTGGTTGAACGCCAGCCAGCTGTCGTAGTACTCGAGCGCTTCGCGCAGGTTCTCTGGCAACAGGTCGTCAGGCATGACGCCTAGATTGAATGACGCGGAAGCGACTCGCAACGTAAGCGCCGTCGGTGTACGTGGCGTTGGCGGCCGGATTCGCGCCGGTGCCGTGGAAATCGCTGAACGCGGCCGACTGGTTCACGAACACCGGGCCGGTCAGGTTCTCCGACAGCGCGACCCCGGCGTCGAGCGCGGCCTCGCGGGCCTCCTCGATCACCTTCTCGTCGGTCGAGTAGATCCCGGCGGTCATCGCGCCGCCGTCGACCACGGTCTTCCGGAACAGCTCGATCGACTGCGCAGTGTCGGCGGTCCGGACCAGGAACGACACCGGACCGAAGCACTCGCGCCCGTAGACGTCGGCGTCGTCGGCGCCGATCGCGATCAGCGTCGGCGTCCGGACCACCGCGTTCGGGAAGGCCGGGTGCTCGATCGCCCGCGACTCCAGCACGACCTCGCCGTACTCCGGGGCCAGCTCGAGGCGGCCGATCACGGCCTGGTTCACGATGCCGCCGAGGATCTCGACCGCGCGGGCGTCGTCGCCGAGCAGCTTGCTCATCGCGGTCGCGATGCCGGCGCCGACCTCCTCGAACGACTTGTGGCCCTCGTCGGTCTCGATCCCGGCGGCCGGGACGAACAGGTTCTGGGTGGTGGTGCACATCTGGCCCGAGTACAGCGCGAGGGTGAAGGAGAGGTTCCCGCAGAGCGCCTTGAACGCGTCGGTCGAGTCGATGATCACCGCGTTCACGCCGGCCTTCTCGGTGAAGACCGTCGCCTGGGTCGCGTTCTGCTCGAGCCACTCGCCGAACTCGCTGCCGCCGGTGAAGTCGATCAGCTTCACCTCGGGCCGGGTCGCCAGCGGCTTGGCCAGGCCGTCGCCGGCGCGCTCGGTGGCGAGCGTGACCAGGTTCGGATCGAAGCCGGCCTCGGCCAGCACCTCGCGGCACACCTCGACGGTGATCGCCAGCGGCAGCACGGCCAGCGGGTGCGGCTTGACCACGACCGCGTTGCCGGTGACCAGCGAGGCGAACAGGCCGGGCCAGGAGTTCCAGGTCGGGAAGGTGTTGCAGCCGATCACCAGCGCGACGCCACGGCCGGTCACGGTGAAGGTCTTGGTCATCCGGATCGGGTCGCCCTTGGCCGGCTTCTCCCAGGTCGCCTCGGCCGGGTAGCGGTGCATCTCCTCGTGGGCGTACGCGACCGCCTCGAGCGCCCGGTCCAGCGCATGCGCGCCGCCGGCCTGGAAGGCCATCACGAACGCCTGCCCGCTGGTGTGCTGGACCGCGTTGGCCAGCTCGAACACCCGCTTGTGCAGCCGGTCGAGGATCTCCAGCACGACCCCGGTCCGGCCGTCGATCCCGGCCCGCCGCCAGTCCGCGAGACCCTGCTGGGCCGCGGTCAGAAGCTCGTCCAGCCCTTCCTCGACCATCCGCGGGTACGCGACGTCCATCGCGATCCCGTACGGCGACTCCTCGGTCACGACCGTGCCGCGCGCACCGGGGATGTCCAGGGCGTACGTCGCCCCGAGGTGGGCCTCGAACGCCGTCTTGCCGTCGGCCGCCGCGGTCTCGCCGTACACCCGCGGACTCGGGGACTCCGGGAAGGCGGAGTGGTAACCGCGGTCCCGGATCGCGGTCAGTGCGGCGTCGAGGCGGTCGCGATGAGCGGCGAGCAGATCGGTCATGCCTGCGATGTTACAGTCGTTGGCGCAACCGGGACCAGAGTGTCATATAGCTTCTTCTCGATGGGGCAGGTCGGATGGACTTGGCAGCCAGGGTCGCCGCGGCGATGTGGGCGGAGGACACCGCCAGCGCAGGGCTGGGCATGCGGCTCGTCGACGTCGGCGCCGGGACGGCGCGGCTCGAGATGACCGTGCGCGACGACATGGTCAACGGGCACGGGATCGCGCATGGTGGATTCGTGTTCACTCTGGCCGACTCCGCGTTCGCCTTCGCGTGCAACTCGCGCAACCTGGTCACGGTCGCGCAGGCCTGCGACGTCGTCTTCGTCGCGCCGGCGCGCCGCGGTGATCTGCTGGTCGCCGAGGCCCACGAGCGGACCACCTTCGGCCGGAACGCGATCTACGACGTCACGGTCACCCGTGGCGACGAGGTGATCGCCGAGTTCCGCGGCCGCAGCCGCCAGTTGTCGGGGACGATCATTCCGGAGGAAGCATGAGTCGCGAGGCCTTTCTGGTCGACGGAGTTCGGACGCCGATCGGGCGGTACGGCGGCGCGCTCGCCGCGGTCCGGCCGGACGACCTGGCCGCGCACGTCGTCTCGTCCCTGCTGAACCGAACCGCCCTGGACCCCGCGCTCATCGACGATGTCGTCCTCGGGTGCGCGAACCAGGCCGGCGAGGACAACCGCAACGTCGCGCGGATGGCCGTACTGCTGTCCGGGTTGCCGGAGTCGGTTCCCGGGACGACGATCAACAGGCTCTGCGGGTCGGGGTTGGACGCTCTCGCTTCCGCGGCGCGGTCGATCATTGCCGGAGACAACGACATTGTCGTGGCCGGTGGGGTCGAGTCGATGTCGCGGGCGCCGTTCGTGATGCCGAAGGCGGGTTCGGCGTACTCGCGGCAGGCGGAGATCTACGACACCACGATCGGCTGGCGGTTCGTGAACCCGGCGCTGCAGGCGCAGTACGGGATCGACTCGATGCCGGAGACCGCGGAGAACGTGGCGGCGGAGTTCGGGATCTCGCGGGAGGACCAGGACTGGTTCGCTCTGCGGTCGCAGCAGCGGGCGGCGAAGGCGCAGGCCAATGGTCGGCTGGCCGAGGAGATCGTTGCTGTCGAGGTGCCGGGGAAGCGTGGTGCGGTGACGGTCGTCGACACGGACGAGCATCCCCGGGAGACGTCGTACGAAGCTCTGGCGGGTTTGAAGACTCCTTTCCGTTCGCCCGGGACCGTCACGGCTGGAAACGCGTCGGGGGTGAATGACGGGGCTGCGGCTTTGCTGGTGATGAGCGGGGAGGCTGTCGAGAGGTTTGGTGTTACGCCGATTGCCCGGGTGGTTGGGACCGCGGCTGCGGGGGTGCCGCCGCGGATCATGGGGATCGGGCCGGCGCCGGCGACTCGCAAGCTGCTCGACCGGACCGGGGTCGCGCTGTCGGACGTCGACGTGATCGAGCTGAACGAGGCGTTTGCCGCGCAGTCGCTGGCCGTACTGCGGGAGCTCGGCCTCCCCGACGACGCCGAGCACGTCAACCCGAACGGCGGCGCGATCGCCCTCGGCCACCCGCTGGGGATGTCCGGCGCCCGCCTCGCACTCACCGCGGCCCTCGAGCTTCGCCACCGCGACGCCGGGTACGCGCTGGCCACCATGTGCATCGGCGTCGGCCAGGGCATCGCGACCCTGCTCGCCCGTCCCTAGGAGAACGTCATGTTCGGTGCGGCCTGTCCGGAAGAGCTTCGGGACGCCGGCGAGAAGCTGTCCGTCGACGAACTCCGGTCCCGGCAACTATCGTTGCTGCAGGCAACCGTACGGCGGACCTACGAGAACGTGCCGCACTATCGTTCCGCGCTGGATGCGATCGGCTTCAAGCCCGGGGACCTGCAGTCGCTCGAGGACCTGAGCCGGTTGCCGTTCACCGCCAAGAAAGATCTGCGCGACAACTACCCGTTCGGAATGTTTGCGGTGCCCAGGACCGAAGTGGTGCGGGTGCATGCTTCGTCCGGGACTACTGGGCGGCCGACTGTGGTTGGCTACACGCGGCGGGACCTCGACAACTGGGCCGATCTGATGGCGCGGTCGATCCGGGCGGCCGGTGGGCGTGCGGGCGACGTCTGCCACGTGGCGTACGGCTACGGCCTGTTCACCGGCGGGCTCGGGGCGCACTACGGGGCCGAGCGGCTCGGGTGCACCGTCGTACCGGTGTCCGGCGGGATGACCGAGCGGCAGGTGGACCTGATCCGCGACTTCGGGGCGCGGATCATCATGGTCACGCCGTCGTACTTCCTCTCGATCGTCGACGAGATGGCGGCGCGCGGGCTGGACCCGCGGGACACCGCGCTCCGGATCGGCATCTTCGGGGCCGAGCCGTGGACCGAGCAGATGCGCCGCGAGGTCGAGGAGCGGACCGGGATCCACGCGGTCGACATCTACGGCCTGTCCGAGGTGATGGGCCCGGGGGTCGCGCAGGAGTGCGTGGAGACCAAGGACGGCCTGCACATCTGGGAGGACCACTTCTACCCGGAGATCATCGACCCGGTCACCGGCGAGGTGCTGCCGGACGGGTCCGAGGGCGAACTGGTCTTCACCACCCTGACCAAGGAAGCCTTCCCGGTACTGCGGTACCGCACCCGCGACCTGACCCGCCTGCTGCCCGGCACCGCGCGGCCGGGGATGCGCCGGATGGAGAAGATCACCGGCCGGACCGACGACATGATGATCGTCCGCGGCGTGAACGTCTTCCCGACCCAGATCGAGGAACAGATCCTGCTGGTCGAAGGCCTCACGCCGCACTACCTCTGCGTCCTGACCCGCCCCGGCCGCCTCGACGAACTCACCGTCCAGGTCGAGGCCGCACCCGGTCTGACCGATCACCGGACCGCCGCCGCCCATCTGGCGCAGCGGGTCAAGGAGCGCGTCGGCGTGACGATCACGGTCGAGGTGGTCGAGCCGCACGGGCTGGAACGCTCGCTGGGCAAGGCGAAACGCATCCGCGACGACCGAACAGGCTGAGAGGGTGGCTGGCCGGTAATCCTTAGAGCAGAGCTTCGGGCTGGGTTTCGAAGTGGCGGGTCTTGCGGAACGCCGGGGGGCGGATGTGGGGGCGGACCAGAGCCTCGACCTCGAAGTCCTCCAGGTTGAACTTGGCCGCGATCTCCCGGTACGACGCTCCGGTCCGGACCTCTCCCACGACGTCCTCGACGCGGACGTCCGAACCGTCCACCATGGGCTGGCCGTAGGCGCGTGCGGGGTCCACGATTACGTCGATGTCGTGGTAGATGACGAGTCGGAGCGTGGCGGCGTACCCGTCGTCGGACCAGCCGATCGCGGCCGAGCCGCGGCGAAGGACGCCGGGCAGGCCGCCCTGGCTGTCGCGGATCCGCTCCCAGCCCTGCTCGCGGCCCTCGTTGGAGATCTCGATCAGCAGGTCGCGGCCGTCGTACGCCAGGCCGGACCAGGCGAGCGGGTAGTGCCGGCCGGCCCGGGAGCGGAGGGCGACCGCGGCCTCGCCGATCGCCTGCAGGGACAGACCCGAGCGGCGCAGGTGCCGGAGCATGTGGGTCTCGACCAGGCCGGCGAAGGTGATCGTCGGTTCGCCCCGGGTGCCGCGGCCGGCCTCGAGCGCTCCGGAGCGCAACCAGTCGCCGAGTGTCGTTGCCGGGAGTCCCAGATGCAGGGCGACCTCGGCCCGGGTGTAGAGCGGCCGGTCGAACCGTGGGTCCACGTGTCACCTCGTCTGCGCTGAGCGGGCGCTGTCAGGACCAGAGTGCCAGAAATGTGTATCGCTGCCCCGAGCAGTCCGGTACGGTGCGCGCAATGACTCCTGTAGAACGTCCGTCGCTGACGGCCGACGAGCGCACCCAGCTGGTCGGATGGCTCGATGTCCAGCGTTCCTTCGTGCGGATGAAGTGCGAAGGACTCACCGAAGAAGATGCCCACCGCAAGGTTCTGCCCAGCTCACCGCTGAGCACGATGGCCGGTCTGGTCGCGCACCTGCGCTGGGTCGAGTACGACTGGTTCCAGACGCGCATCGCGGGCGTGCCCGACACCGGGCAGACGCCGTGGACCGAGGGCGGGCACGTCGACGCGGAGATGTTCGTCGACGACGTACCCATCGCCCAGCTGCTGGACGAGTACGACGAGGAGTGCGCGCGCTCGAACGCCACGGTCGCCGCCCTGGAGCTGGACGCGGTCGGGAAAGCGGGTCCGCCGGACAAGGCGCCGTCGGTGCGCTGGGTGCTCTGCCACATGATCGAGGAGACCGCCCGGCACCTCGGGCACCTCGACATCATCCGGGAACTGATCGACGGCACCAGGGGCTACCAGCAGCCCGGCGACTCCTGATCCGGGGCCGAACCAGTCGGCCGGGTGGCCTGGTCGCGAGCACGATCACCGGCCGCCTCGCCGGGGCGGTACCGGACGGCCCGAGGCGTGGATAGGATGTCCGGCATCTGGCACGGGGTAGCGACAAGAGGTGTGATGAGGGAACCCTCCGTACGCCGTTATTCCGGGCGGTCAGTCGAGGAATGGAAGGCCGCACGCCGGGAGCGGTTGCTGGCCGCGGCACTGGAGCTGTTCGGGACCGAAGGCTATCCGGCGACGTCGGTGGAACGCCTGTGCACACAGGCGAAAGTGTCGACCCGGCACTTCTACCACGAGTTCCAGAACAAGGAGGCCGTACTGCTCGCGGTGCACGCGCAGGTGATCGAGCTGGCGGTCGGGAGCACCGGCGACGCGCTGCGCCGGACGGCCGACCGGCCGGTCCGGGAGCGGATCACCGCGGCCGTCGACTCCTACCTGCGGACGATCATGGCGGACCTGCGCCGGGCACGGATATCGTTCGTCGAGGTGGTCGGGACCAGCCCGGCGGTCGAGGAGCAGCGGATCGCGTTCCGGGAGCTGCTGATCGGCAGTGTCCGCGACCTCGGCGACACCGCGGTCGAGCGCGGCGAGATCAAGCGCAAGGACTTCCGGTTCCTGGCGCTGGCGTTCTTCGGCGCGGTCAACGCCGTGGTCTACGACTGGATGCTGTCCGACCCACGACCACCCGAGCAGAAGGTGCAGAAGTCCCTGCGGGAGCTGGCCGTCCAGCTCATCACCGCCTGACGATTCACCGCCTGACAATCAGGACGAGCTGACCCGCTTGCCGAGCTCCGCGAGGGCCTCCTCGCGGGTCAGCGCCGCACCGGCCTGGTACAGGGCGTCGTACCGGTCGTTGCCGAGGGCATCCTGCAGCCGGTCGACGACTCGCTGCAGGTCGACGGGCCGAACCCCCCACACACCCTTCATCCGGCCGGCCATGCCCAGGGTGCGGGCGGCCTGCGCGAACTCGCCCGCGACCAGGTCCACCTCGGCGGCCGCCTCGACCGCGGCGGCGGCGAGCGGCATGTCCTCGGTGGTGAGCGCCAAGGCGACCGCCTCCCGGGCACGGCGCTGCCCTTCCTCGACGTCACCGGTCAGCGCCGCCATCCGGCCGAGCTGGGCCAGCAGCATCGCCTGTCCGTGCGGTGCGAGCCGCTCGGCGTCCAGGTCGAGCATCGAGTACGCGAACTCGATCTCCCGCTTGGCCTCGTCCAGCCGCCCGAGCCGCTCCGCGAGCCGGCCGTACCCCAGGTGGGACATCGCCTGACCGCTGCGCGACCCGCTCTCCTCGGCCAGCCGCAGCGCCTCGTCCAGGTCGGCCCGCGCGCCCTCGGGATCGCCCAGCTCGAGCCGGCACATTGCGCAGCTGCCGAGCAGCTGCCCGACGCCCTCCGTCGTACCCAGCTCGCGGATCAGCCGGAGCGCCTCGACCAGCGACTCCAACGCCTCCGCGTACCGGCCAGAGGTCGACTGGTACTCGGCCAGGCCGCGCAGCGCCATCGACAAACCGAACCGGTCGCCGAGCTCGCGGAAACCGTCCAGCGCGAACTCCAGGTCGGCCGCCATCTGGTCGACCTCGCCCTCGTTCTCGTGGAACATCGCGTTGGCCATCGTGGCCATGCTCCGCACCCACGGGTCGGGGTGCTCGCGGCCGGTCTCCAGCCAGCGGAAGGTCGCGGCCTTGTCCCGGCGGAAGGCGGCCCAGATCGCGTTCACGAACAGCGCGATGCCGACCTCGCGGACCTGCGCGTGGTTCCGGCTCAGCCAGCGGATCGTGGCCAGGTTGCGGATGCCCTGCTGGAACGCGCGGGCCGGATCGTTGTCGCTGGAGACCCGGCCGAGCGCGAGCAGGTACAGCGCGACGGCCCGGTCGACCGGAGCAGACCTGCCCGGTACGGCGAGCGCGGCCTCCATCCAGCCGACCGCCTCGGCCGGGCGTCCGCTCATCGTCCAGTACTGGCCGAGCACCGCGACCATCTGGACGGCGACCCGGGCGGACCCGATGTCGATCGCGTACCGCAGGGCGTCGATCAGGTTCTCGTTGTCGGCGTTCAGCCGGGCGATCCACTGGATCTGCTCGCCGGTTTGGAGGGCCGGCCAGGCCTTGCGGAGCATCCGGCTGAAGTACGCGGTGTGCTTGCGCCGGAAGCGGTCCTGCTCGCCCGCTGCCTTGAGCTGCTCGGCGCCGTACGCGCGGACCGTCTCGAGCATCCGGTACCGCACGGACCTGTCGTCGGCCGCTGCTTCGACGAGGGACTTGTCGACCAGCGACGCGAGCAGGGTGAGCACGGACTCGGCCGGGATCGCCTCGTCGCTGCAGATCTGCTCGGCCGCGTCCAGCGTGGCGCCGCCGGAAAACATCGAGAGCCGCCGGGCGACCGCTTGCTCGTCCGGGTCCAGCAGCTCCCAGCTCCACTCGACCACGGCCCGCAGCGTCTGGTGCCTGGGGAGCGCGGTCCGCGACCCGCTGGTCAGCAGCCGGAACCGGTCGTTGAGCCGCTCGACGATCTGGTCCGGGGTCAGCGCCCGCAATCGGGCAGCCGCCAGCTCGATCGCCAGCGGCATACCGTCCAGGCGCCGGCAGATCTCGGCCACCGCCGCCCGGTTCTTGTCGATCAGCATGAAGTCGGGACGTACGGCGCGGGCGCGGTCGACGAACAACTGCATCGCCGGGTAGCCGTCGGCCTCGACACCCTCCTCGGGCGGGAGGCCCAGCGGACCGACCGGGTGCAGGTGCTCACCGGGGATGCTCAGCGGCTCGCGGCTGGTCGTCAGCACCCGCAGCCGCGGGCAGGATGCCAGCAGCGAGTCGACCAGGCCGGCGACCTCTTGGATGAGGTGCTCGCAGTTGTCGAGGACCAGCAGGATGGGACGGTCGGCGATGACCTCGACGAGCCGCTCGGTCGCGGCCCGGCTGGTCGGGATGTGCTTGGGGGTCAGGGTGGCCGGCAGGTCGACGTACTCCGACGCGCCGAGGGTGGACAGCACCGCGGGCGCGACGTCGGCCGCATCACCGAGCGGAGCAAGCTCGACGAACCAGATGCCGTCGCCGGACTGGTCCACGAGGGTCCTGCCGGTCTCGGTGGCCAGGCGGGTCTTGCCGGCGCCACCGGGGCCGACCATCGTGACCAGTCGGGTGCCGTTGCTGAGCAACCGGGTCAGCTCGGCCACATCCTCGCGGCGGCCGACGAAGCTGGTCAGTGGTGCTCGCAGGTTGCTGTGGCGCGCTTTGGACGGCGCGGGCGATGCGGTGGCCGGCTGGGGAGCCGGGTCGATGCTGTCGCCGCGCAGCACCGAGACATGCAGGTTGCGAAGCCGGGTGCCGGGGTCGGCGCCGAGCTCGTCGGCCAGCGTGGCCCGGAGACGCTCGTACGCGGCCAGGGCCTCGGCCTGGCGGCCGTCGGCGTACAGCGCGCGGATCAGCAGCTCGTGGACTCGCTCGCGGAGTGGGTGGGTGGTGGCGAGGTGTTCGAGGTTGGCGACCTGGTCGCGGGCGTGGCCGCAGCTGACCGCGGCCTCGGCCAGGTCCTCCGCCGCCGCCAGCCGGAGCTCGGCGAGGCGGTCCGCCTCGATCGCGGCGAACGGTAGATCGCGCAGGTCGGCCAGGGCCTCACCACGCCAGAGCTTGTCGGCCTGGGTGAGCAGGGTGTGCGCCTGCTCGGCGTCCGAGGTCAGCAGCCTGCGGCCACGCCGTACCAGGTCTTCGAACTGCAGTGCGTCGACGCAGTCCGGTCCGATGGTCAGCGTGTAGCCGGCCGGGCCTGACTGGACCGAGATGCTCGATTCGGTGGCCGGCAGACTCGCGCGCAGCCGGGAGACGAGCGACTGCAGTGCGTTGGCGCTCGGGGCCTCACTGCCCCACAGGCCGTCGACCAGGGTCTCGACGCTGACCGGACGGCCGGCGCTCAGCGCGAGCCGCGCGAGCAAACCGCGCAGCCGGACTCCGCGGACGTCCAGCGGAGTCCCGTCGGCCGCCCACATGGCGAGAGGCCCAAGCACCGCTATGCGCACTCCACCAGCCTCGCACATTCGACCGACCAAACACCCCTGCCTTTTGTCACTTGGCTGCCTTAAGGTCGGAAGTCGTGACCGAAATCGCCGCGCAGACACAGAACGCGCTCACCCGCATCGTCGCCGAACGTCAGTCGAAGGGCCGGGTCCCCGGTGTCGTGGGAGCCGTCGCCCGCGAAGGTGGGCTGGCCTGGTCCACCGGGATCGGGTCCGCCGACCTGGACCGTCCGGGCGAGCCGCCGACCGCGGACTCGCAGTTCCTGATCGCGTCGCAGAGCAAGACCCTCACCGCGGTCGCGGTGATGGCGCTCCGCGACGAGGGGAAGCTGAGCCTCGACGACACCGTCGAGAAGCTGATCCCGGAGAGCAAGCACGAGGGCATCACCGTGCGGCAGATGCTCAGCCACGCCACCGGCATGCAGCGCGAACCGGTCGGCGACGTCTGGGACCTGATGAAGTTCCCGTCCCGCGAGGAGCTGGTCCCGGGGTGGAACGAGGCCGAGCGGGTCGGCAGACCGCACGACCGGTTCCACTACTCGAACCTGGTCTACTCGTTGCTCGGTGAGATCGTCGCCCGGCTCGACGGCCGGTCCTGGTACGACTCGGTCAAAGCCAGGATCCTCGACCCGCTGGAGATGCGCCGGACCACGGTCGGCATGGACGGCGGGCCGGCTCAGACCGGGTACTACGTGCCGCCGTGGACCGACGTACCGGTCAAGGAGCCGCTGATCGACATCGGCGCGATGGCGGCGTGCGGTGGACTGGCGTCGACGGCCGAGGACCTGGCGAAGTGGGCGATGTTCGTCGCGAACCCGGTCGACGAGGTGCTGTCGAAGGACACTCTCGAGGAGATGTGCCAGGTGCAGATCATGGCCGACACGGACCGGTGGCAGCTCGCCTTCGGCCTCGGGTTCATGCTGCTGCGCCGCGGCGAGCGGCTGTTCGTCGGCCACGACGGCGGGATGCCGGGCCACATCACCTCGACCTTCGTGCACCGCGAGTCCGGTACCGCCGGGATCGCGCTGTTCGGGGCGCCGCCGGCTTCGTCGCCGAGCGCGCTGGCCACCGACCTGATCATCAAGGTGCTCGAGGACGATCCGCTGCCGATCCCGGCCTGGGTCCCGGGTACGTCGGTCCCGGCGGAACTCGAGGGCGTCCTCGGCACCTGGTTCTCCGAGGGGACGCCGTTCGTGTTCTCGGTCAAGGACGGCGTACTGGAAGCCAAGTCGCCCGACGCGGCCGACTACCTTGCCCCCGCCGTGTTCGAGCGCGTCTCGGAAGACACCTACCGCACCGTGTCCGGCCGCGAGCGGGGCGAGCTGCTGCGGATCACCAGGGACAGCTCGGGCACGCCCACACAGTTGCACTGGGCAACTTATCTGTGCACCCGGGCGCCGCTGTCCTTCGGCGAGCTCGGCAACGCATGACAAGGGCCCGGGGAGGTTCCCCGGGCCCTCATCGTGGTTGGTCAGGTACGGCGGCGGTAGGCGCGGATCGCCAGTGGCGCGAAGACCGCGACCAGGCCGACCATCCAGGCCAGCGTGATCAGCAGCGGCTTCTGCAGCGCGCCGCCACTCATCAACGCCCGTTCGGTGTTCACCAGGTAGGTGATCGGGCTGACCTTCACGAACGCCTGCAGGAAGCCGGGCAGCGTGCTGGCCGGGACGAAGATGTTGCTGCCGAAGGTGAGCGGGAACATCACCAGGAACGCGATGCCCTGCACCCCCTGGGCGGTCTTCATCGTCAGGCCGAGCCAGACCCAGATCCAGCACATCGACAGCGCGAACAGCAGCACGATCAGCATCGCCAGCAAGCCGTTGCCGACGCCGTTGTGGAACCGGAAGCCGAGCACGAAGCCGCTCGCCATCAGGATCACGATCGACAGCGAGTACCGGATCGCGTCGCCGAGCACGGCCCCGATCAGCGGCGAGATCCGGGCGATCGGCAGGCTCCGGAACCGGTCGAAGACGCCCTTGGCGAAGTCGTCGTTCAGCCCGACCCCGGTACCCATCGTCGCGAACACCACGGTCTGCACGAGCAGGCCGGGCAACAGCGTCGGCAGGTAGCCGCGCCAGCCGCCACCGCCCGCGATCGCGCCGCCGAAGACGAACAGGAACAGCGCCAGGAAGATGATCGGCTGGAACGTCACGTCCGCCAGGGCTTCCGGGTTCTGCCGGATCCGGACGATGTTGCGCCAGGCCAGCGTCAGGCTCTGCGGCACCCAGGCGAACGGCCTGGACCGGCGCGCCGCGTGCGCAGGTACATCCAACGTTGCGGCGCTCATCGGCCCGCTCCTTCCAGGATCGCGTCGCTCGGACGCTCTTCGGCGGCGTGGCCGGTCAGGGCGAGGAAGACCTCGTCCAGGCTCGGTAGCCGCAGGGACAGCTCGGTGACCGCGATGCCGGCCTCGTCGAGGCGCCGGACGACGACGGGCATCGACGTACCGTCCGTCACCGGGACGCTGACCAGCGCGTTCACCACATCGACCGACGGGCGAGTGCCGACCGACTCGGCGACGATCGCCGCGACCCGCTCGAGGTGCGCCGGCTCGGCCGGGCGGACGTCCAGCGACTGCTTGCCGGCCTGCGCCTTCAGCTCGGCCGGACGGCCGGACGCGACCACGGCACCCTTGTCGAACACGACGATCGAGTCGGCCAGTGCGTCGGCCTCTTCCAGGTACTGCGTGGTGAGCAGGACCGTGGTTCCGTCGAGCACCAGGTTGCGGATCGTCTCCCAGACGCCGTTGCGGGCGTGCGGGTCGAGACCCGTGGTGGGCTCGTCCAGGTACAGGATGTTCGGGTTGCCGACCAGGCTGGCGGCCAGGTCGAGCCGCCGGCGCATGCCGCCGGAGTACGTCTTCGCGATCCGGTCGCCCGCGTCGACCAGCTCGAACCGCTCCAGCAGCTCGTCGGCCCGGGACTTGCTCTGCAGCCGCGACATCCCGAGCAGCCGGCCGATCATGACCAGGTTGCGGCGGCCGGACATGTCCTCGTCGACCGACGCGTACTGGCCGGTCAGACCGATGATCTCGCGCACCCGCCCGGCCTCGCGGACGACATCGTACCCGCCGACCGTGGCGTGACCGGCGTCCGGCCGGAGCAGGGTGCCGAGAATGCGGACCGCGGTGGTCTTGCCGGCGCCGTTCGGGCCGAGGACCCCGAGCACCGTGCCGGTGGGCACGCTCAGGTCGACGCCGGCCAGCGCGGTCGTACTGCCATATTTCTTGACCAGACCGACCGCCTCGATGGCGACCTGGTTCGTTGTGGTCATCGGTTCCTCCCAGTGCTTGTCACTGGGACTACCGTGCCGCCACGGCCTGGCACCGGCCTGGCACTCGGCTGTCAGGCCATCTCAGCCCACGTCAGCCCGCTGGCGTCAGCCCTTGAGCGGGACGATCTGGTTGGCCAGCAGCGCCTGGTAGGCCTCCGGGTTGTACCGGGCCAGGTTGCCGCGCGCCCGGCGGCGGTACTTGAGGATCTGCCGGGTGCCGATCGCCCACAGCACGTACTGGAAGGCCAGGGCGAACTTGAAGTCCTCGATCGTCTGCGGCGCCCCACCGGACGACGCGTCCAGCAGGATCCCGACCATGCCGATACAGAGCAGCGTCGCGATGAACCCGCCGGTGTTGACCATCCCGTTGGCGGCGCCGAACCGGGTCGCAGGGTTGAACGTCCGGGCGTAGTCCAGCCCGAGCATCGACCCCGGGCCGCCGGCCGCCTGGACGACGATCAGCGCCAGCAGCACCGGCATCGGCGCACGGCCCGGCCAGAGCAGTACGACGGTCCACATCAGGACCGAGCCGGCGACGACCGCCAGCACGATCCAGGACCGGTAGAACGGGAACCTGGCGGCGTACCGCCCGACCAGTGGGCCGTAGCAGAGGCCGGCGAGAACCGGCACGATCAGCATCGCCGCAGCGGTCGTTGGCGCGACCCCCTGTCCCTGCACGAGGAACGGGAAGCCCCAGAGCAGACCAAACGTGCTGCCGGAGAAGCTGGTGGTGAAGTGCGTCCACAGACCGAGCCGGGTGCCCGGCTCCTTCCACGCGCGCTTCAGGTTGCGCCGTACCTCGGTCAGCGACTGCTTGGGCCGCCGCAACGGTTCGTCGTACGGCGAGTCCTTGATCAGGAACAGTACGGCGACACCGGCGACCAGGCTGAGCACGCTGGCACCGGCGAACGTCGGCGTCCAGCCGAAGGCGTGGAAGGCCGCGGCCATCGGCACGGTCGACATGATCGCGCCGAGCCCGCCGAGCATTCCAGTCGCCTGCGACATCACCGGCTGCCGCAGCGCGGGAAACCAGGACATGACCACCCGGAGCACGCTGATGAAGACCAGTGCGTCACCGACGCCCAGTACGGCGCGTGCCGCCAGCGCAGCCGGGTACGAGTCGACCAGGCTGAACGCGGACTGCGCGATGAAGAGCAGGCCGGACGCGGTGATCAGCAGCCGCTTGGAGCCGTAGCGGTCCAACAGGATGCCGAGCGGGACCTGCATAGCGGCGTACACGGTCAGCTGGACGACGGTGAAGCTCGCCAGCGCCGATGCGGAGATGTGGAAGCGCTCTGCGGCCTGCAGGCCGGCCACGCTCATCGAACCGCGGTGCAGGACGGTCACGAGGTAGGTCAGGACAGCAGTGGCCCAGACCGCCCAGGCGCGACGTCCGCCCAGGGGGTAGAGGAGTTCGGTCACCGAGTGCCCCGCAGATCCGTCGCGGCGGTGTCGATGTGGGCGACCACGAGCTCGCGGAACCGCTTGACGCTGTTGCCGCCGAGCGCGTCGATCATCTCCTGGTGCGCGGTGATCGACTTGTCCATCCGGGCCGGCTGCATCTCGATCCCGGGCACGCCCATCCGGACCTGACGGTCGCGGAGGCTGTTGTAGAGCTTGGCGAGGATCAGGTTGCCGGCGGCACCGACAATCGCCTCGTGGAAGGCGCGGTCCGCCTCCAGGAAGCTCTTCGCGTCACCGGACCTGCGGTGCGCGCGCATCTCGTCCACACGCCGGCTCAGCGCCTCGATCAGCTGCTTGCGACGCGGCCAGACCTTGGCTGCGGCGTGCGTCTCGATCAGCTCGCGCGCCTCCAGGACGTCGTCGATCTCCTGTGGCAGGACCGGGAGGACCAGCGCGCCCTTCTTCGGGTAGAGCTTGACCAGGCCGGACTCCTCCAGCCGCAGCAGCGCCTCGCGAACCGGAGTGCGGGACACACCTACCGCCGTGGCCAGCTCGCCCTCGGTCAGCAGCTCGCCGCCGGGGTAGACCCGGTCCAGGATCGCTGCCTTCACGTACGCGTAGACGCGCTCGGCCGCGGGAATCTTCTCCGCTTCCGGCGCTGCCTCGACCACCACCCGGGCGATCTCCGCGGTCTCGTCCCCCAGGATCAACGCAGTACTCGCCGGTGCGTTCTCCGGCACCCCGCCTGTCACTTCACTCCCATACGACCGGTATCTCTGTTGTATCTATCTTACACACAACTCAATCCACTGATTCGGGCCGGTATTCCCCAGCTTGTCCACGAGTTATCCACAGGCGAATCCACAGGTGTGGGCAACTGAGCGTGAACACCAGGACCGGCAGTAGTGACAAGTGCAGGGTTTCCCCTGCGTTGTGGATGAAGAACTCCGCTTGTCGGCGATCCGGCCTAGAGTCTCCGGATACCGAGCCCGGGTCCGTCCGCCCAGGCCCAGTCCCCAGGAGGCAGCGTGTCCCGAACTTCCCGTCCCCGCCGACTGGCCGCCGGCCTGGCCGCGGCCGCGCTGGCGTGCGCGTCGCTCGGCGCTCTCGAGGCCAACGCCGCACCGCTCGACGACACCGCGCCGGGTCCGCTGTCGAACTACGTGCTGAACACGAAGGCCACGCCGGGTCACGTCCGCAAGGTCGAGGACGCGGTGAAGCAGGCCGGCGGCACCGTGCTGGCGTCGTACGAGCAGTTCGGGGTCGTGGTCGCGCAATCGACCAACGCGAACTTCAAGGCCGACGTCCGCGTCGGGCACAACGGACGCGAGGTGCAGTCCGTCGGGTCCACGCGGACCGCCGCGGTCAGCGAGGGGCCGGCCACCGGGTTGAGCTCGACCGACGAGACCACGGCGACGCCAGTGCCCGACCCGCGGGAGAAGGACCAGTGGGACATGGTCCAGATCAAGGCGGACCAGGCGCACGCGGTGACCGACGGCTCTCGCCGGGTGCTGGTTGGGGTCAACGACAGCGGTGTCGACGACACGCACCCGGATCTCGCGCCGAACTTCGACGCTCGCGATTCGGTGAGCTGCGTGAAGAACGGCGTACCGGACACCACTGTGGGGGCGTGGCGGCCGACGACTTCGCCGCACGGCACGCACGTGGCCGGCACGATCGCCGCCGCGCGGAACGGTGTGGGCATCGTCGGTGTCGCGCCGGGGGTGCGGATCGCGTCGGTGAAGGTGGTCAACGACGCCGGCTTCATCTACCCGGAGTACTCGATCTGCGGGATCGTGTGGGCCGCCGAGCACCACATGGCTGTCACCAACCACAGCTACTTCATCGACCCGTTCGAGTTCTGGTGCAACGACGACGGCGACCAGGGCGCGGTCCAGGAGGCGGTCCGCCGGGCGTACGCCTGGGCCACCGACGAGGGCACGCTGTCGGTCGCCGCGGCCGGTAACTCGAACGTCGACCTGGCGAACAAGACCACCGACAGCGGCAGCCCGAACGACTCGACACCGGTCACCCGGACGCTGAACGCCGGCTGTCTCGACATGCCGACCGAGCTCCCCGGCGTGATCACCGTCGCGAGCACGACGCAGGCACGCGTCAAGAGCAGCTTCTCGAACTTCGGCCTGAACAAGATCGACGTCGCCGCTCCCGGTAGCGCGATCCTGTCCACGCTCCCGGGCGGCGGCTACGGAACCATGAGCGGTACGTCGATGGCGTCCCCGCACGTCACCGGTATCGCCGCGCTGATGAAGTCCACGCACCCGTGGTGGGGCCCGCGCGACATCGAGCGCGCGCTCCACAAGGAGGCCGACGACACGGCGTGCCCGACGACGCCGGACCCGCGCTGCACCGGCACCACCGCCAACAACGCCTTCTTCGGCGACGGCATCGCGGACGCCCTGGACGCCGTACAGCGCTGACCCCTCAAGCCGAGTGGGGGTCCACCGCCCGGGACCCCCACTCACTCAACCCGTGGTGATCAGCACAATGCCGGCGACCACTACAGCCGCGGCCACGGCGCGGCGCGGGCCGAAGCGTTCGCCGAAGAAGAGGGTGCCGATCAGGGCGCCGAAGATGATGCTTGTCTCGCGGAGCGCCGCGATGGCCGCGAGGGCCCCGCGGGTCTGCGCCCAGAGGACGAGGCCGTAGGCGACCATCGAGACGACTCCCCCGGCGAGGCCGGACAGGATCGCCTTGCGCGGCAGATTGAAGGTCTTCGGACCGCGCCAGGCCAGCAGGGCGAGCGGCACGGCGAGGCCTTGGAGCATGAAGACCCAGCCCATGTAGGTCGCGACCGGCATCTTGTGGACGGCGACGCCGTCGACGACCGTGTACGCCGCGATCGTCAGGCCGGTCCCGATCGCGGCCAGGATCGCGGGAGCCTGGCGACGGTTCGGGCGACCGATGAAGACGAGCGCGATCAGGCCGGCCGAGATCAGCAGTACGCCGGCCAGTTCGACCACGGCCAGGTGCTGGTGCAGGACGACGATCGACACCACCGCGACGACCCACGGCGACGTACCGCGGGCCAGCGGGTACATCTGGCTGAACTGACCGAGCTGGTACGACGCCAGCAACCCGCCCAGGTACGCGAGATGCAGCAGCGCCGACGCGATGATGAAGCCCCACGTCCCGGCCGGCGGCGGTCCGCTCAGCAGGACCGCGACGAGCCCGATCACTCCGGCCGACAGCTCGAACAACGCCAGCCCTGCCACCCGGTCCGGCGCCCCGTGCGCCATCGCGTTCCAGGTCGCGTGCAGGACCGCGGCCCCGAGCACCACCAAGATCACCACCACGGGCACACCCTCTCACCCGCCTGCTGCCAACAGCAGGCGAAATATCAGGTGCAGGTGACCTCCGGGGTGAGCCAGTCGGCGTGGTCGTAGTCGGGTGTGCCCGCAGTGTCCAGGCGTAGGTCGACGACGTCGACGCCGGACAGGTTTGCGGTCAGCGGGACGGCACCGCCGGCGCCTGTCGCGTCGGCCTGGGCCAGGCGGGTGCCGTCTCCCCAGACCTCGAAGTGCACCTGGCCGAGGTTGCC
This sequence comes from Kribbella sp. NPDC026611, assembly GCF_040638345.1. Taxonomy (NCBI): domain Bacteria; kingdom Bacillati; phylum Actinomycetota; class Actinomycetes; order Propionibacteriales; family Kribbellaceae; genus Kribbella; species Kribbella sp. NPDC026611. Next base: position 10,786 of record NZ_JBEZYC010000017.1, on the reverse strand, counting down.
GACCTCGTCGTCGATGCCGACAGAAGCGGTGAGCGTCGTACACCGCTTGCCCAGGTAGTAGGTGACCGAGCCGTTCGCGTGGCCGCCGAGACCGTAGGGGTAGACGGTGCCTGCCACGGTCAGCGGCAGGCCGTCGCCGAGGCCTTGGCCGCCGACGCTGCGGTTGCGCTCGACCGGACCCCAGCCGTTGGACATGGACAGCCAGGACCGGTCGGACAGCCTGGACTTGCCGGGCGGTGGCGGCGTACCGGTGCAGGTGATCTGTGGCGCGAGCCAGTCCGCGTGGTCGTATTCCGGCGTTCCTGCGGTGTCCAGGCGCAGCTCCAGGACCTCGACGCCGGTCAGGTTCGCGCTGATCGGGACCGCTCCACCGGCGCCGGTCGCCTCGGCCTGTGCGAGCCGTACGCCATCACCCCAGAGCTCGAAGCGCACGTCGCCGTGGGCACCCACTTCGTCGTCTATGCCGACCTGTGCCGTCAGCTGTGAGCACTGTGAGGCCAGGTAGAACCCGATGCGGCCTGGGGCGTGCGCACCGAAGCCCTGGGCGTAGACCGTGCCTGCGACGGTCAGGGGCTTCCCGTCACCGGCCGCCTGTTCGCCGACGCTTCTGTTGCGTTCGACGGGACCCCAGCCGTTATCGGCGTACGCCCAGGGCTGGTCGGAGAGCGTCGTACGTCCTGCGGGTGGCGGGTTCGCCACGGTAAAGCGGCCCGGGCCGGACCCGCTCTGCACACTGCTCCCCCAGAGCCAGTCCGCCCGGGCGGTAAGGTCCACCGGACCCAGGTCTGGGCGGTCTGCTGCCAGATGCCAGGTTGCGGCACCGGTCTGCCCCGCACCGATCGTCGCGAGCTGGGTGGACCCGGCCGGCGTAGCTTGCCAGGCGTCCGGGGCAGTCAGGCTCAGCCGTGCGTCTGTGACCGCAGCCGGCCCGTCGTTGCGGACCTTCACCTGTACGTCGAGGCGCCCGTCGGTGGTCACATAGGGCTTCGTCGGTACGGCCTCGACCGACACCATCGGTGCGAGCTCTGCCGCCGCACCGGGCGTCACGCGAAACATGGCTGCGTCGTGCGAACCCACCACTGCGCGGACGTTGCCGGCCGAGGAACGGACCGCGTTGCTCCACAGGTCCTTCACTGTGTAGGCCTGCGCCGCCGGCAGGCCCAGCTCTGCTGCGGTCGTGGACATCGTGGCCGGGTTGCTCGCGCGGTTGAGGAGGACGACCGCGGCCGAGCCGTCGGACAGCTTCTTCGACCACACCTCCAGTTCGCCGTCGTCGCGGAGCTTGGCGCCCTGGCGGCCGGCCCAGTCCTGGTTGACCGCGAGCACGTCCGGGTCGGTCAGCAGGCCGCGCGTCGAGGCAGACATGGAGCGCAGGTCGTTGCCGGCGATCAGCGGCGCGTTGAGGATCGACCAGAGGCTCATGTGCGCGCGGCTCTCGGCGTACGTCAGGCCGGTGTTGCCCACCTCGAGCATGTCCGGGTCGTTCCACTTGTTCGGACCGGAGTACTGCTCGAGCCCGACCTGCAGGTCGAGCAGGGACATCACGCTCGCCCAGTTGTTGGCGATGTCGCCGGTCGTGCGCCACATGTTCCCGCCGGCGCTCGCTCCCCACAGCCACGGCTGGTTCGAGCCCCACTCGCAGATGCTGTAGAGAATCGGCCGGCCGCTGGCGGCGAGCGCGTCACCCATCGTCTTGTACCGCGTCTGGGCGGGGATACCGTCCTGCTCCCCGCAGTTGTCGTACTTGAGCAGATCCACACCCCAGCTCGCCCAGGTCTGCGCGTCGACCGTCTCGTGGTGGAGGCTGGCCGGGCGGCCCTGGCAGGTGTACGAACCGGCCGAGGAGTAGATGCCGAGCTTCAGGCCGAGCGCGTGCACGTAGTCGGCGAGAGCCTTGATGCCGTTGGGGAAGCGCGTCGGGTCCGGCTGCAGCCGTCCGCCCGCGTCGCGCTGGGCGGCCATCCAGCAGTCGTCGATGTTCACGTACTTGTACCCGGCGGCGGCCATCCCCGACGACACCATCGCCTCCGCGGTGTCGCGAATGAGCCCCTCGTTGATATCGCAGCCGAACGTGTTCCAGCTGTTCCACCCCATCGGCGGGGTCGGCGCCAGATTCGCGGCGTCCGGAGCCGCCTGGGCAGGGGGCGCGATCGCGCCGAGCAGCAGCAGTCCGAGCACGACGACAAGCAGACGACGCATGGCGAGCTCCCTGGGTGGGCGGCAAACAGCGGGCTCAGTCCGTCGGACGTTAGGCGCTTATCTCGCGACGCACAATCCTCTCGACGCCGGTGAAATGGTCTCGGCGGGGAAGCATGTGCTCACCGTTCGTCGAGGAGGTCGAGGAGGTCGAGGAGGCCGAGGTCGCGGAGGCTCTCGGCGGTTTCCACGATCGTGGTTGCTGCCGGGCGGGGTCGCCAGCCGAGCTCGGTTCGGGCGCGGTCGTTGTGGATGATCGGACGGGGCAGGTCGGGGCCGTCCGCTTCCGCCGTGGGTGCAAGGGCGGCGCCGAAGTCGCGCCGGAGGATGCCGGCGACGTCGAGGAAGCTCATCGCGGGGTCGCTGGAGACGGCCAGGTAGCGCTTGCCGGCCGCGTGCGGGGCGTTCATCGCACGGCGGTGCAGGTCAGCCACGTCGCGGACGTCGACCACGCCGAACCGGTGCCGCGGCGCGACCTTCATCGTGCCGTCGAGCATCATCCGGATCAGGTGGGTGGACGACCGCAGTTCCGTCGTCAGGGTCGGGCCGAAGATACCGGTCGGGTTGACCACGACGAGCTCGGTGCTGCTGCCGGCCATCAGGTCCCAGGCGGCGCGCTCGGCGATCGCCTTCGACCGCGGGTACGGCGCGAGGCCGGGGGTGTCCGGGTCGGTCCAGTCGTCCTCCGTGTACTCCGCTCCCGGCTTCGGGGTGTAGCCGACGGCCGCGAACGAGGACGTGAGCACGACCCGGCGAGCGCCGGAGTCGCGGGCGGCACGCAGTACCCGGAGGGTGCCTTCGCGGGCGGGGACGATCAGCTCGTCGGGGTCCTCGGGCTGCTCGACGGGGATCGGCGACGCGACGTGGTGGAGCTCGTCGCAGCCGGCCACGGCGTCGGCCCAGCCGTCGTCGGACAGCAGGTCGGCCACGACCAGTTCGAGCTGGGTGTCATCGGCGCCCCCGCGGCGTACGGCGACTCGCAGTTCGGACTCGCGACTCGTCGAGCGGACCGTCGTTCGCACCTCGCGGCCGTCGCGGAGGAGCGTCGCGATCACGTGGGTCGCGAGGTAGCCGGAGCCGCCGGTCACCAGGACCGGGCTCATCGCAGTACCTCGACGATGTCGATCAGGCGCTTGGTCGCCGCGACCTCGGCCGCGTCGTCGTTGCGGTCGCGGGCATCCCAGAGCGCGGCCTTCTCCCGCAGGTACTCGAGCCGGACCCGCTGCGCGGCGATCTCGTCCCCGATCCGCTCGGCGTGCCGCAGGAGGAGATCGCGCTGCTCGGCCGCGGCGTCCCGGCCGCGCTTGCGGTTGCCGAGGTACGTGCGCATGTCCTCGATGCCGACGCCGACCGTCCGCAGGCAGGCAAGGACCTCGACCGTGTCCAGATCCGCATCGGCGTACCGCCGGTGGCCGCTGCTCGGATCCCGCGCGATCGGGCCGACGAGGCCGGCGTCCTCGTAGTACCGCAGCGTGGGCTCGCTCAGCCCGCTCCGCCGCGACACCTCCTGAATGGTGAAAACCGTCATGCCGCCACGGTCACATACCTCAAGCGCTTGAGGTCAAACGGTCGAAGGCCCGGGTGGTTCGCCCGGGCCTTCGAGGGTTCAGAACATCAGTGCGCGGGCCGGGTCCTCGAGGATGCCGGCCACGTCGGCGAGGAAGGTGGAGCCCTTCTCGCCGTCGATCAGGCGGTGGTCGAAGGACAGCGCCAGGGTGGTGATCCAGCGCGGGACGATCTGGTCGTCCACCACCCAGGGCTGCTTCCGGACCGCGCCGAAGGCGAGGATCGCGGCCTCGCCCGGGTTGATGATCGGCGTACCGGCGTCGACGCCGAAGACGCCGACGTTGGTGATCGTGAACGAGCCACCGGCCTGGTCGGCCGGCTGGGTCTTGCCCTCGCGGGCGGTGGCGACCAGGTCGTTCAGAGCCTTGCAGAGGTCGGGCAGGGTGAGTGCGTCGGCGCCCTTGATGTTCGGGACGATCAGACCGCGCGGGGTGGCCGCGGCGATGCCGAGGTTGACCGCGCCCTTGTAGACGATCTCCTGCGCCTGCTCGTCCCAGGCCGCGTTGACGATCGGGGTACGGCGGGCCGCCAGCGTGACCGCCTTCGCGACGATCAGCAACGGCGACACCCGGAGCTCCCGGAACGCCTTGTCCGCCTTCAACCGCTCGACCAGCTCCATGGTCGCGCTGACGTCGACGGTGATCCACTCGGTCACATGCGGAGCAGTAAACGCACTGGCCACCATCGCCTGCGCCATAACCTTCTGCACACCCTTGACCGGAACCCGAGTGTCCCCCCGCCCACTCACCACCGGCGCGGCTTCGTAGGCAACCTGAGGCTCGGGAGCCGCGACATGGTTCTCCACATCGGCCCGAGTGATGATCCCACCCGGACCGGTCGCAGTCACCGCACCCAGGTCAATCCCCAGATCCTTCGCCAACTTCCGCACCGGCGGCTTCGCCAGCACATGCACCGAACCGGCAGTTTCATTGCTCTTGGCAACAACAGGTTTGGGTACCACCGGAGCCGGAGCCGGGGCGGCAACCGCCGGAGCACCACCGCTCGGCTTGCGGGTGCGGCGTTTGGCTTCTGTTGTCTTGGGGCCGTAGCCGACGAGGACTGCGGTGCGGCCGCCGGTTTCTTCTTCTGGTTCGGGGAGGGTGGGGACCATGTCGTCGGTCAGCGCCTCGGCCGGCGAGTCGGTTTCGACCGCGATGATCGGCGTACCGACATCGACCGTTTCGCCCTCGGGGACCAGGAGCTCCTTGACCACGCCCGCGAACGGGACCGGCAGCTCGACCAGCGACTTCGCGGTTTCGATCTCGACGATGGTGTCGTTGAGCTTGACCGTGTCGCCGGGCTTCACCTTCCAGCTGACGATCTCGGCCTCGACCAGACCTTCGCCGACGTCCGGGAGCCGGAACTGCTGGATGCCCATCAGTACCCCATCACCCGGTCGACGCCGTCCAGCACCCGATCCAGGTCGGGCAGGAATTCGTCCTCGGTCCGCGACGGCGGGTACGGGACGTCGTACCCGGTCACCCGCAGTACCGGCGCTTCGAGGTGGTAGAAGCACTCCTCCTGCAGCCGCGCCGCGAGCTCCGACCCCGGCCCGAACGACAGCGACGCCTCATGCACCACGACGGCCCGCCGCGTCTTCCTCACCGAGGCAAACACCGTCTCCAGGTCGAACGGCGCGAGCGTCCGTAGATCCACGACCTCCAGCTGCCGCCCGTCCTCGACCGCGGCCTCGGCCGCCTGCACGCACGTCTTCACCATCGGCCCGTAGCAGAGCAGCGTCGCGTCGGTACCCTCGCGGACCACCTTCGCCTGGTGCAGCGGCAGCGCCGGCGGCACGGACTCGTCCAGCTCAGCCTTCTCGTGGTACCGGCGCTTCGGCTCGAAGAACACCACCGGGTCGTCCGACTGGATCGCCTGCTGGATCATCCAGTACGCGTCCACCGGGTCGCCACACGTCACGACCTTCAGCCCCGGTACGTGCGCGAACAGCGTCTCCGGTGACTCCGAGTGGTGCTCGACCGCGCCGATGCCACCGCCGAACGGGATCCGGATCACGACCGGCATCTTGATCCGCCCCGCGGACCGGTAGTGCATCTTCGCGATCTGGTTGACGATCTGGTCGTACGCCGGGAACACGAACCCGTCGAACTGGATCTCGCAGACCGGCCGGTACCCGCGCAGCGCCAGGCCGACCGCGGTCCCGATGATCCCGGACTCGGCCAGCGGGGTGTCGATCACCCGGTCCTCGCCGAAGTCCTTCTGCAGCCCTTCGGTGATCCGGAAGACCCCGCCGAGCTTGCCGATGTCCTCGCCCATCACGACGACCTTGGGGTCCGCCTCCATCGCCGCCCGCAGACCCGCGTTGATGGCCTTGCCGAGAGTGATCTTGGTCATCGCTCAGCCCTCGCCTTCGAACGAAGCGGAGTACGCGACGTACTGGTCCCGCTGCTCGGCGAGCTGCGGCGTCTCGTCGACGTACACGTGCTGGAAGTAGTCGGTGAGCACCGGGTCCGGCATCGCCAGACAGCCGGCCCGCAGCTCGGCGGCGACCTTGTCCGCCTCGGCGTCGACCTGGTCGAAGAAGTCGTGGCCGACCCCGGCGTGCCGGGTCAGGTACGCGTGCAGCCGCTCGATCGGGTCCTTGAGCTTCCAGTGCTCGAGGTCCTCGCTGAGCCGGTACTTCGTCGGGTCGTCGGAGGTGGTGTGCGCACCCATCCGGTACGTGTACGCCTCGATCAGCGTCGGCCCGCTGCCCTCGCGGGCCCTTTTGAGCGCTTGTTGCGTCACGGCGTACGTAGCAAGTACGTCGTTGCCGTCGACGCGGACGCCGGGGAAGCCGAAGCCGGCCGCGCGCTGGTACAGCGGGATCCGGGTCTGCCGGTCGATCGGCTCCGAGATCGCCCACTGGTTGTTCTGGCAGAAGAACACGACCGGCGCGTTGAACACCGAGGACCAGATGAACGCCTCGTTCACGTCGCCCTGGCTGCTGGCGCCGTCACCGAAGTACGCGATCGTGGCCTCGCCGTTGTCCGGGTCGCCGACCGCGTGGTCGCGCTGCTGACCCATCGCGTACCCGGTCGCGTGCAGCGTCTGCGCGCCGATCACGATCGTGTACAGCTGGAAGTTGTGGTCGTTGGGGCTCCAGCCGCCCTGGTCGACGCCACGGAACAGGCCGAGCAGGTGCAGCGGGTCGACGCCCTGGCACCAGGCGACGCCGTGCTCGCGGTAGGTCGGGAAAACCATGTCCTTGTCGTTCAGGGCCCGGCCGGAGCCGATCTGCGCGGCCTCCTGGCCGAGCAGCGAGGCCCACAGCCCGAGCTCGCCCTGGCGCTGTAGCGCGGTCGCCTCGGCGTCGATCCGGCGGACCAGCGTCATGTCCCGGTAGAAGCCCTTGATCGCCTCGTCGTCGAGGTCGAAGGAGTACTCCGGGTGCTCGACGCGCTCACCTTCGGGGGTCAGCAGCTGGACGAACTCGACCTCTTCGGCAGCTCGGGGCGGGCTGACCGGCGCCTCCACGGGCGCGAACACTTCCGGGGGAGTCCCCGGCATCGACTCACTCACATGCACTCCTCGGGTTCGAGCGCGGGATCGCCGCGACCGCAACGTTGCACGGGGCCGGCCCCTCCAGCCGGGTGAGGCTTTCGCAGGCAGGACCGCGTGGAATACCAGGGCTGATGCACTTGTGGCAGTGGACCTCCTCACCGGTCACACCACCATCTTGCCGGACACCGTACCGACCGGGTGCCTGATCCGCTAACTGTCTGGACGCGGGCGGGTACGGCGGTACCGGAATCGGTCTCAGGATGAGACACCAGTCCATCCACTGGTCTCAGTGTCGCGCTCCTGTGACAGAAATCTGTCCCATCGACAAGAACTGTCACAAATGTGTCTCGATCAGGGCAGCTGTTCGAGCCGGACCAGCTTGAAGTTGGTGCCCTCGCGGTCGCCGTCACCAGGCGTGTTCTCACCGTCATGCACCGCGAACAGCCCGTGCGGGAACCGCGGCCCGAGCGCCTCGGTGGTCACCGCCGCGCCGTCGCTGTGCTGCACGCCGTCCGCCGCGGAGCGGTCGACGACGACGAAGCCAGCGCGGTAGACCAGTCGACCGCCGTCGATCCGGTACGCCGCGAACGTCGAGTCACCCTGGCTGGACCGCCGGCTGGTCACGAACCTTCTCCAGCAGCTCCGGCTTGCCGTGTTGTGGAATGCGCCACAAACCGACGTCCTCCTGGGCCGCATAGAGGTCGTTGGTGGTCTGGTCGAACACCATTCCCTCGAGCTGCGGGCGGTCCCCCCGATCCTCGCAGGGTGACCAGGTGGTGCCGTCGGACAGCCTGAAGCTCGCCGGCAGGTCGACGTACCGGAGCTTGCGGTAGGTGATTCGGCGCGGTCTCGGCGGCGGCAGTCACGGGCGTGAGGCCGCTCGCGTACGCCGGGACCACACTCCACGCGGCTGCGATGGCCACGGTCAACGTTGCTGCTGCTACCCGCATCGTGCACTCCTCACCTCGGGGTCCGGTACCGGCACTGTGCCGGGCGGCGGTGGACTGGCGGGAAACGGCGGATTGCTGACCGGAAACCGGCTTGCGCGCCGGATCGGGGCGACATAGCGTAAGCATCGTTCTTGCATTACACCCCTGACGACCTTGGGAGGCCTCTCGGATGGCCGCTTCCGCTCCGGCCGCCGTACCGGCCGCCGGCACCAAGCCCGTGTCGAGCGCGATGATCTGGACAGCGCTCGCGGTCGTCTACGTCGTCTGGGGTTCGACGTACCTCGGCATCCGGGTGGTCGTGGACGCCCACATCCCGCCGATGCTCGGGATGTCGGCGCGGTTCCTGGTCGCCGGCCTACTGCTGGCGGTCGTGCTCGGTGTGAAGTCAGGGTGGCGGCGGCTGCGGATCACCCGGCGAGAGGCGGCCGGCGCGGCGGTGGTCGGCGTACTGCTGCTTGCCTTTGGCAACGGTGCGGTCTCGGTGGCGGAGCAGACGGTGCCGTCCGGGCTGGCGGCTCTGCTGGTGGCCGCCGTACCGCTGTGGCTGATGCTGCTGCGCGTTGGTGGCGGGGAGCGGCCGCGGGCGTTGACGTGGCTCGGCGTGCTCATCGGGTTCGGCGGGGCGGCGCTACTGTCGCTGTCGGGTGGCAACACCGGCGCGAAGCCGCTGTCGGTGGCGATCCTGGTGCTCGGGACGATCTCGTGGGCGACGGGTTCGCGGTTCGCGCCGCGGCTCGGGCTGCCGCGGGACCCGCTGGTGACTGCTCTCTACGAGATGCTCTTCGGCGGTACGGCGATGATCCTGCTCGGCGTACTGCGGGGTGAGCCAGGGCGGCTGCACCTGGACCAGCTCGACCGGTCGGGGTGGATCGGGCTCGCGTACCTGGTCGTGTTCGGGTCGCTGCTGGCGTACTCGGCGTACAGCTTCCTGCTGGCGAACGCGCCGATCTCGCTGATCGGGACGTACGCGTACGTGAACCCTGCCGTGGCGGTGTTCCTCGGGTGGCTGATCCTGAGCGAGAGCCTGACCTGGCAGATCCTGCTCGGCGGCGCGGTGATCATCGTCGGGGTCGCGCTGGTGGTGACGGCGGAGCGTCGCCGGACGCCGGCTCCCTCAGCTCCCTCGGCGCCGGCAGACTCTCCGGCTCCTTCGGCCGCGGCCGTCGAGAGGTAGAGCGGCGGTACAAGGAAAGGCCCGGACCCACGAGGGACCCGGGCCTCCCACCGCTGCCGATGCGCGCGGCAGCGGGCCTGGTTGCCGGCCGGCGCGATGCCCCGAAAAACACGGCGCGAAACTCCGGCAATGGTTGCAACGATATTCCGATTCATCATGGTATTGCCAATTCGGCGACCACCGAGTCCGCCGATAAACAATCTTCCGAATCACCGGGTCTTCCGTCACCCGCGCTGACTCAACGAGGGAACTCCGGGGTGGTTACGCCCAAGTTTCTTGCAACTTCAACACACTCGGGTGACCGGAAGTTGCCTGGTCAGCGCGGGGTTTCGTTGCCCTGTCAGCGAACTCATCACTGCGCGGCTATGGAGGCCAGGCGCTCGGGAATAGTTGACGAAAAAGTTTGTAACCGGGTCTGCCAGATGTCGTTACCACTAAGACGAATCCGTCAAACCCGAAAGGAAACCTGGCATAATGCAGGTAACTCGTAAGATCGTCGCCGCCGCGGCGGTGGCGACCGTCGCCACCCTCGGCCTGGCCACCGTCGTGAGCGCCAACGTTCTCGACGACACCCAGAAGAAGGCCCAGGACAGCGGCCTGGCCGACGCGGCGTCGATGGCCAGCAAGTCCTACGGTGGCCACTCCCGCTGGTGGGGCGTCCACAAGGACGGCTCGCTCGTCGCGCTGGACGACAACAACGTTGGTCCGTTCCAGGCCTGCCACAACTTCGGTTCGGGCACCGGCATCGGCGGCAACGTGCCGGCCGAGGACATCGTCGCCATCGTCGGTTGGGGCAACGACAACAACAGCGTGTCGGCCGTCAAGACCTGCGAGCAGGGCAGCGAGCAGAACAACCACAAGTGGTACAAGGGCGACTCGCACGGTGTTGTCTCCGTGTCCGACAACAACGTCGGCCCGTTCCAGGCCTGCCACAACGAGCTGTCGGCCACCGGCATCGGCGGCAACGTCCCGCTGACGAACCCGGTCGGCATCCTGGGCCTGGACAACGACAACAACTCTGTCGACTCGCTCAAGACCTGCGAGCAGGACTCCGAGCAGAACAACTGACCCTCCCTGGTCAGTGATGCAGGACCCGAAAGAGCCACCTCGGTGGGGTGACTGATTCGGTAGCAACACCGCGGCGCCGGGAGCAAGCCTCACTCCTCCCGGCGCCGCTCTCATTTCCCTCCACTCGTGCTGGCGTACGCGTGCTGCTGGTAGCCGACCCACGCGTGCTCCGCGGCCACTCCGTCGTCGCTCCGCTCCTCCTACGCGACCACTACGCCCGCTCCCACCTCCCCTGGGGTGTACCAAGGTTGTTGGACAGGTGCTCTTGCTTGAGAGGATTTGTTCATGGCTGAGAAGCGTCGTCGGTTCAGTGCGCAGTTCAAGGCTG
>NZ_JBEZYC010000016.1:0-54578 GCF_040638345.1 Kribbella sp. NPDC026611 | reverse complement strand
CGGCCCGCCGTACTCCACACCTGGAACGCGCCCGAAAACACCCCGATGATCGCCGTCAACACCAACCTCGGCTTCCGCCCAGTCGCCCAACGCACAATGTGGGAACGCGACCTCTCACCGAGGGCAGACACGCCGCGCGGCCCCGTCAATGTCTGCTGTGACACGCCAGGCGGCCGCAGCAAACTCACGGCCGGTCACCGGAGCCGGCCACCACACTCAATCTGTTATTTCTCTGTTCTTTCCTTAATCACTTCCCTGAAAGCTCAGTCCAGAACTTCTGAATAGCCCTTTATTTCTTTCTCTTCGCTTTTGGCGTTTTCCTCGAAGGCTTCCGTTTACTCACTCTTCGTCATCTCTTTCATCACACTGCCTGCCAGAGTGAGAGGGCGAAGCGGGCTTCGGTGTCGGTCCACCACGCGGCCGGCGTGAAGCCCGCTTTGTCGAGCTCGGCCTCGACGCCGTGGCGGTGGAACTTGGCCGAGATCTCGGTGCTGAGCTCCTCGCCGGCGGCGAAGCTGACCTCGAGGTGGATCTCCGGGATCAGGACCTGCAGGTCGCGGGTGGCGCGCAGGTGCATCTCGATCCACTCGTTCTCCGCGTCCCAGAGCGCGACGTGCTCGAACGCCTCGACGTCGAAGTCGGCGCCGAGCTGCCGGTTGATGACCCGGAGCACGTTCTTGTTGAACTCCGCGGTCACCCCGGCGGCGTCGTCGTACGCCGCGACGAGGGTGGCGGGATCCTTGACCAGGTCGGTGCCGAGCAGCAGCCACTCCCCCGGTTCGAGGACCTCGCGGACTCCGGCGTAGAAGGTCTCCCGCTCGGCCGGGATCAGGTTGCCGATCGTGCCGCCGAGGAACGCGACGATCCGCGGCGAGTCGCCCGGCAACTTGTCGAGATGTGCGGTGAAGTCGCCGACGACGCCGTGGACGTCGACGGTCGGGTAGTCCGCGTTGATCGCGTCCGACGCGTCGCGCAGCGCGGACTCCGACACATCCATTGGCACGAAACTGGTGAGCGTGCCGTGGTCGCGGAGACCGTCGAGGAGCAGCCGGGTCTTCTCCGACGAGCCCGATCCGAGCTCGACCAGCGTGTGTGCCTTGGTGAGCTGCGCGATCTCGCCGGCCCGCGCCTGCAGGATCTCCCGCTCGGCCCGGGTCGGGTAGTACTCCGGCAGCCGCGTGATCTCCTCGAACAGCTCGCTCCCGCGCGCGTCGTAGAACCACTTCGGCGGCAACCACTTCGGATCCGCGGTCAAGCCCGCCCGAACGTCGTCCCGCAACGCCCGCGCCGCGTAGTCCGGAGTCAGATGTACGTCGATGAGGGTCACTCTCGTCCTTCCATCGGTGAAATGTGCACTGCGGTGGCGGTAGCCACGAGCAACGACCTGTCCGGTACTGCGGTCCACTCGCCGTCCCCGAACGGCTCGGAGGACACGGTGGTGGAGTCGCCGGTCTGCTTGACGTGCAGCGAATGCGTCCACGCGGTCGCGATCACCCGCTCGCCATCCGTCATCAACAGGTTCAAGCGAGAGCCCGGGGCAACCGCCTCCACCTCACGCACTACTGCGGAAACCGCTTCTTCTGGTGACTGGGTGAGCATCCGGTTCCGAATCAGCGCGAAGACATTCGTGGAATCAAGCGGTGCGTCCATCGTCAGCAGATCGGTCACCGGCAGCTGCTCGCTGAGCTTCACGAGCGACTCCGGCCACCCCGGCACCCGCCCGTTGTGACTGAACAACCAGTTCCCGTGCACGAAAGGCGCTACTGCGGCTTCAGTGTGTGGCATCCGATCAGTCCCGTTCCGCACAGCCGCGAGCACTGCACCCGAACGGATCGTCCCGAGCAACCCAGGAAGGTTGTCATCGGTCCAAATCGGCACATCCCGCCGGTAGCGGACGAGCTGATGGTCGACGTACCAGCCGACGCCGAAGCCGTCGGCGTTGACTGAGCCGCCGCCGCGCATGTCCTGTGGTGACCAGCTCTGTTCGTAGAGGGAATGGGTGGGCTCCAGCAGGAGAGCTGACAGGGTGACCGGGGGGCCGAGGTAGGCCAGGTGGCGGCACATCAGGGGTGCAGCTCCTCGGGGTGGGGGTCGCGGGCGCAGCGGAAGCCGGCGAAGATCTGGCGGCGGATGGGGTAGTCCCAGTTCCGGAAGGTGCTGCGGGCAACGACCTCGTCGGTGCCGAACGAGCCGCCGCGGAGGACCTTGTACTCCGGCCCGAAGAACACCAGCGAGTACTCGTCGTACGGCCACGCGCGGAACCCGGGATACCCGTGGAAGTCGCTCGACGTCCACTCCCACACGTCACCGATCAGCTGCTCGACCCCAAGCGGCGACGCACCTGCCGGGTACGCCCCGACCGGCGCCGGCTGCAGGTGCCGCTGACCGAGGTTCGCGTGCTGCGGCCCCGGCGACTCGTCACCCCACGGGAACCGCCGCGTCCGGCCGGTCGACGGGTCGAACCGCGCCGCGAACTCCCACTCCTCCTCGGTCGGCAGCCGCTTACCGGCCCACTTCGCGTACGCCTCGGCCTCGTAGAAGCAGACGTGCATGACCGGCTCGTCCAGCGGCAGCCGCTCCTGGTGGCCGAACCGCAGCCGCCACCACTCGCCGTCCACCTGCGACCAGAACCGCGGCCCGACCAGCGACGCCTTCCGTACGTGCGCCCACCCGTCCTCGGACCACCACTGCGGGTCCTCGTACCCACCACCGAGCACGAACCGCAGGTAGTCGCCGTTGCTCACCGGCACCGTGTCGATCACGTACGGCGCCACGCGCACCGCATGCGCCGGCCGCTCGTTGTCCAGCGCCCACGGCTCGATCGACGTACCCATCTCGAACACACCGCCCGGCACGAACACCTCTGGTGCCGGCAGCACGCGGCCACGCGGCGGCGCCGGCGCGTCGAGCACCGGAGCACCGGTCCGGAGCTGGTGGGTCGCCAGCATGGTCTCGTCGTGCTGCTGCTCGTGCTGCGTGATCATGCCGAACGCGAACGCGTTGTCGACCAGCTCACGGCCGCCGTCGAACTTCACGTGGTCGAGGACGTCGAGCACCTTGTCCCGCACCTCGGTCACGTACGCCCGGGTCTCCACCGGACCGAGCAGCGGCAGCGACGGCCGGTCCGCACGCGGGTGCTGGAACGCGTCGTACATTTCGTCGATGTCCTGGCGCAGCGGCTCCCGGCCGCCGACGTCGCGGACGAGCCAGAGCTCCTCCTGGTTGCCGATGTGCGCGTAGTCCCAGAGCAGCGGTGACATCAGCCGCGAGTGCTGCCGGACCAGGTCGTCGGTGTCGACCGCATCGGTCAGCTGCACCGTCCGCGCCCGGGACCGCTCGAGCTGCTCGGCAGCGAACGCCCGCAGGCCCTCAGGCGACAGATCTGATAGTTGGTGGTTCACGAGGCTCGCCTTCCGTGGGTGTCGTCGACGATGTGCTGCAGTCGGGTCTCGACGGCAGCGAGAAGTTCAGGGTCCGCACCGGTCCGGTCCAGCAGACCTGCGCCCAGCTCGACCACGTCGCGGGCGGCCTGAAGGACCAACTTGTCCTCCAGCCCGTCACGGGCCGCCGGGAACCAGCGGCCCGCCGCAGGCTCCGCCGCGGCCAGCACGTCATCGATCAGTGCGCTGTCGGACAGCAGTGCGGTGAGCATCAGGGTCGGGGCGATCCACCCGTCCCCCGGCTGCGCGTCGAGGTACCGGACCTCGAGGTACCCGCGCGGGCGCACGGGTGGGAACAGCGTGGACAGGTGGTACTCCAGGTCGTCGTACGTCGGTCTGTCGCCGGGCAGCTGTCCGTCCGCCCAGGCTCCGAAGGTCAGTCCGGCCGGTGCGTCCCAGCTGTCACCGCGGCGCAAGCAAAGCACCGGCGCCTCCATCGCGGTCCGGGCCCAGGCCGCAGCAGGGTCGCCGTCGAGCGGTGGTGGCTCGGTGAAGGGTGCGCAGGTGCCGAAGGTCGCCTCGGTCCGGGCCGAGGCCCAGCCGGTGTCCGAGCCCGCCCGCCGCCGCGAGTTGGCGAACAGGCCGACCAGGGCGGGACCGAGGTCGTGCAGCGCGCGCCAGCGCAGGGCGGTCTCGTGTGCCTCACCGGCGTCGAGGCAGATCTGCAGGCCGGCCGAGCTGCACATCATCCGCGGCCCGTGCGGCCCGAGGCGCTGGAACGCGTGCTCCATCGCCGCGTAGCGCGGGACCGTGAGGATGCGGCGGGGAGTGCGGAAGGGATCCAGTCCGAACTCGCCGGGGACCAGGTCCGCATCGCGAAGGAGAGCCGTCAGTTGCGCGGCGTCCGCGGCGGTGTCGTCGATCAGCCGGGGGATCGAGGCGGTCGCGGGGCCGGAGATCTCCACCTGGCCACCGGGCTCCACGGTGACCAGAGCGCCCCGGCCGAGCGGCAGTTGCGGACTGCCTCTCACCAGGGTCGCGGGCGCGTGCGCGCCCAGGGCCTTGCTCAGTTGTGCGGCATCGAGGGGACGGTGCGGATCTTCCGCATGGTGCACGGTCCATTCGAGCTCGACGCCGTACAGGCGCGGTGGACCGTGCTTGAAACAGACCATCGCGACGTAGCCCTCGGCCTCGGCCCGGGAGCCGATCGGGGTCGTCGCCGGGAACTCACCGGGCGAGGTCACGTCAGCGAACCTAGCTCCGGACCCAGGTCTGGACAACCGGCCAGAAATTACCTGCCGGTGACGTCTGGGAAGCGTGTCGAGTCATGCCCGCCATGCTTCCCGACGCCACCGACAGTTTCTGCTGGAGTCCGGACCCGCAGGTCAGGCCGGATATTTCACCGACCCGCCCCAGTCGTTCTGGTGCCACCCGTCCTGCGGCGTCCACCACCAGTGGAAGAGGGTGTTGGTTCTGCTCTGAGCGAAATACTGGTGCTGGTCGGCGAACGCGAACGCCACCGGATCGGCGTAGACCTGCCCGCCGCGGTCCTCCCAGGTCACCTTGCCGGTGCCCTGGTCCCACCACCAGTGGTAGAGCGTGTTGTCGGGCCCGCGGGCGACCACGTGCTGTTGTGTCCCGGACTTGAACGCGGATGGCGCACCGACGAACTTCCCGGGCGCACCGGTCCACTTGACCAGGTGCAACCCGTCGCCGGCGTCCCAGTACCAGTGGAAGAGCTGCCCGTCCGCGGCCTGCGCGTACACGTGTTGCTGGCCGTTCCAGACGAACGTGGTCGGGTCGGAGTACGCCTCGCCACCCCAGTCCGCGAAGTGTGACTCGAACTCACCGAGCACCCACCACCAGTGGTAGAGGTGGTTGTCGGCCCCACGCGCCACGACATGCAGCTGGTTGCCCCAGACGAACGTCGACGGCGTACCGACGATCGGTCCGGGTGCGCCGGCCCAGGTGTCGATCCGTAGCTGGCTGTCGACCGGGTCCCACCACCAGTGCGTCAGGTCCCCGGTCGAGGACCGCGCGAACACGTGCTGCTGCCCGGACCACACGACGGCTGCCGGGTCGCCGGCCGCGTCACCAGCCCAGTCCGCGGAGTGCGCCGACGTCTCGCCCTCGATCCACCACCAGTGCAGAAGCGTTCCCGCGGTACTGCGGGCCAGTGCGTGCTGCTGGTTGTTCCAGGCGTACCCCGTGGTCTTGCCTGCGATCGGCCCGCCTCCCAGGTCGTTCCGATCCAGCTTCGCCGGGCTCCAGTCCCACCGACCCATCGACCCGGTCGCGGTGGGCGCGTAGATCACCTCATGGCCAATCCCACCGCTGTCGTTCCACTGGTACGCCGTCGCACCCGGTACGACGTCACCCGGCTGGCCGGCGCCGTACGCCTCGATCTCGTCGACGAACAGCCCCGTCTGGTACTTCGTGTGCATCGTCTTGTCGAACGTCACCCGCACCCAGCGGGCCTTGATCGGCGCGAAGCCCAGGTCGTACCAGATCCGCGAGGCGCCGTTGATGAAGCTGAGCCTGGCCGTCTCGGTGAAGTTCACGTTGTCGTCGCTGGTAGAGACCGTGATCATGTCGGGCCGGTAGTCCTGGTACTCCTCGTACGCATGCACCCGGACCGTCCCGACGTCCTGCCGGTAGCCGAGGTCGACGGTCACCGACGGGTGCACGCTGTCGCCGATGTTCGCCAGCTCGTACCCGAACTGCTTACCGTCACCCCAGTTGTCACCGAGCACGCCGTCGGTCGCCTCGGTCTTGGCAGCGTCCGGGAACCGCCCGGACGGCTCGGTCCGCTCGTACGGCTTCCCGCCAAGGATGTTCTGCTGCAGCAACAGGTTGCCCGCCACCTGCAGATCGAGCAGCTGGTACGGCGTCGCGCCGCCGCTGGACGCGGTCGTCTCGAGCCGGATGTACCGCGCCTTCGCGTTGATGCCGACGAAGTCGTCACCGCCGGGTTTGGCCAGGTCGTCGGCGGCGTTGTCGGCGCGGCGCGCGGTCTCGGCCCACTTGGTGCCGTCGAACGAGATCAGTACGCGGTACTGGCTCGCCCACGTCGTACCCCACTTCAGCCGGAGCCCGTCCACCTGCGCCTGCCGGCCCAGGTCGACCTGCACCCAGTTGGTGCCGGTGCCGGACGTCGGCTGCCACGCGGTCGTGCTGTCACCGTCTACCGCCTTCGTAGCGTCACCACTGGAGGCAGTCGCCTTCTTCAGCCGCGCAAGGTCCTTGGCCACCGGCAGACCGGCTGCGGCGTCCAGCGCGATGGCGCGGACCCGCTGCATGTAGTTGACGTCCGGTGAGTACATGTCGCTGCGTTGGACCACGCTGTTGGCCAGGTCGTGCGCCAGGCCGGGGTTGGTCTTGCCCAGCTTGTTCAGGACCTCCCAGTCCTCCATGCCGTCCCGTAGCGACTCGTAGCGCGGAGAGGACTCGAGCTTCCGGTGCACTGTGTCCGGGCGGACGATATAGCCGTCCCCCTTCACCCTCTGGTCCGCCATGGCGAACTGCCAGTTGTTGTAGGCCCAGTGCAGGTAGCCGGTCGCGCCCTTGTTGTAGGCGAGCCACATGGTCTGCCGCTGGCTCCACTCCGGCTGGTCGATGAACCTGTTGAGGTGGTTGCCGGCCGGGATGTTGCAGTTGTAGAACCAGAGCGGCTTGCCGTTGGTCTTGCGCTGGTTGTCGTACGTCCCCGGGTCCATCGTGTACGTGAACAGGTTGGGGATGGCGATGTCGGAGTGCTGCGCGATCAGCGGCCCGGAGCCGTTCACCGACGTGTCAGCGACCTTCACGCCGGGGAAGTACTTGCGCAGCTGGGTCTCGATGCCGGTCCAGCCCGCCTCGCCCTCCTTGCCGTTCGCCTCGTCACCGATGTGCATCCAGTACATGCTCGTCCAGCCCTTGGCATCCAGGTGCGCCTTGAGCGCGGGGTAGAACTGCGAGTACCAGCTCATCGCCTCCGGCGAGTTCCACAGCAGGTAGTCGGGGATCTGGGCACCGGTCTGCTTCGGTGTCACCTCGATCTCCCAGTTCGGGAAGTACGGGTTGTGGGCGAGGCTGTCCTTCGGGCCGGCGCCGGTGAAGCCTTCCAGCCTGTTCACCGCGCCGCGGTCCAGGAAGCGCTGCACCACCTCGTCGAAGCGGCTGAAGTTGAACGTGTAGTGGCCACTGGCATCGACCTTGCTGCCACCGTCGGTCAGGAGGTTGAGCAGCGGCAACTGCAGGTTGTTCTGCCGGTTCTGCTTCATCAGGTCGATCCACCGGTCGATCAGCTGCCACCAGTCAGCCGAGTACCGGTCGTAGTTGTAGAACAGCTTGATCGTGTCGCCCTTGCCCGGGTCCCATGAGGTCAGGCCGAGGAAGTTCGTCCACATCACGTTGGTGAACTCACTCTGGTTCGCCGGCGGGATCACCACGTTGCGTGCGTTCACAGCGATCGGCACACTCAGGTCGCCGTTCGTCGTACGCACCGTGGCGCGGCCGTAGTACGTGCCGCCGGCGGCAGTAGCCGGGACGTGCACGCGCACCCACAACGACTGGGTCTGGTTCGCCGGTACGGCGATGCTCGTCTCGTTGAGCAGCCGGTCCGGGAAGTCGCCGGGCGCCGTCCGGACCGTCGGTACGACGAAGTTGTCCGGCTCCCAGCCGTTGTACGAGTTGTGGTCGAGGTACTCGTAGCCGACCGGGTTGTAGCTCAGCTCGCTCGCCGGAATTGCGTCCGAGGGACCGGTGAGCGCGGTGAAGTCCACACCGTTCACGGTGAACGCCGCAGGTCCGCGCAGCACGATCTGTGCTGCCTCGTAGTCGTTCTTGGCCGTGTCGAGCCGGATGTAGTCGCGTGCCTCCGCCGAACGCCCGCTGTCCTTGAAGACCGAGTTGTACGACGTCTCGGTCCACATGCCCGGTGCCGCACCGGCCGCGTGTGCCTGGGGCAACCCAGCCACCGGCGTAAGCCCTGCGGTCGTCACCAGGAGTCCACTCGCTACCACTACCCGTGTCCAGCGCATGCCCAACAGCCTTCGCGCGAGCGGAGACCCCGGCAATCCTTTCGATGCAGCCCGCGTAGACCAATCAGCGGAAACGCGGGCAGGTGGTGCAGGCCGCCACGTTCGGCAGCACGTAGAAGTAGCAGCACGACGTCCGCAACTTCTGCTCCAGCGATACTCCGAAGGCCGCGGCGGCCTGGTCGGCGTACGGCGCCTCCTCCGGCAGCCGCAGCGCGGACCGCACCTCGTCGTCCGCTGCCCCGAACCGCTGCAGGGAACCGAGCTTCACTCCTGGCTCATACGAGTCGAGGAAAGCGCTGGTATGTGCCTTGAGCTGTCGGCTCGCCACCTCGAGCGGCACGACCTCCTCCGACAGCAAGGCGACCTCAGCCGGGTAGTGCGCCGTCGGATGCCTCCGGAAAGCAAGAGCATCCGGTGTGACTGCAGGAGCGAAGCCGGTGACCGCAGTGGTGACTCCAGCAACCAGCGAAGGCACCTGGAGGTACCACATGAGCGTGAACATGGCCGCGACCTGCACCGGCGGCTCGATCGCGTAGTCGCGCGCGTAGTCGGCTGCTGCCGCAGCACGCCATTCGGCGGTCGGGTCCTCACCGGCCTCCTGTGCGGCGATCAGCGAGGCGCACGACACCCAGTCCGGTCCGGGCACCGCGTCCGCTGTACGCACGGAGAGCCAGCTGACCGAGTCAGCCAGCACGTCCGCCAGGCGGCCCACGGTGTACGTCACCCAGCCAGCCTACGGTCCGGTACGACGACCGGTGCCCCGCCGACCTCGACCACGGTCGCCTTCAGCCCGAACACCTCGTCCAGCAAGGCTTCTGTGAGCACCTCCACCGGACGACCCTCGGCCGCGATCCGTCCCTCCCCCATCACCACCAGGTGGTCGGCGTACTGCGCTGCCAGCGTCAGGTCGTGCAGCACCGCGACAACCGTCCTGCCAGTGACTGCCGCAGCATGCACGACGTTCATCACGTCTACGGCATGCGCGAGATCGAGGTACGTCGTTGGCTCGTCGAGCAGAAGGTGCTGCGTGCCCTGCGCAAGCACCATCGCGATCCACACCCGCTGGCGCTGCCCACCGGACAGCTGGTCGACCGGGCGGTCGCGGAGGTCGGTCAGCTCGACCGCCTGTAACGCTTCATCGATGGCTGCGTCGTCCTCTGCGGTCAGGCGACCGAACAGACCGCGGTGCGGGTGTCGTCCACGCGACACGAGCTCAGCAGCGGTGATGCCTTCCGGAGTCACCGGGCCTTGTGGAAGTACACCGAGCTTGCGCGCCAGCTCACGGGCTGGGAGCTGATGGATGTCCTTGCCGTCCAGCAACACCCGTCCGGCCTGTGGCGTCAGCAGTCTGCTCATCCCGCGCAGCAGAGTGGACTTGCCGGAGCCGTTCGGTCCGACGACCGCGGTCAGCTGACCGGACGGCACCTCCAGCGTCAGCCCGTTGACCACCGGCGCGTCCGCGCCGTACGCGAGGGTCAGGTTCTCCACGTGCACGCTTCAGCGTCCCTTCTGCTGACGGCCGATGAGATACAGCAGGTACGGCGCTCCGCACGCGGCTGTCACCACACCTACCGGTAGTTCGTACGGGCCGACGTGCAGCCAGTGCAGACCGTTGCGCGCCAGCAGGTCGGCCAGCACCACGAAGAGCGCACCGAGCATCGCGGTGGTGAGCAGCGGCGGCCGCTCCATGCGGGTGAGCCGCTGCGCGACCTGCGGTGCGACCAACGCAACGAAGGCGATCGGACCCGCGCCGGCGGTCGCCATCGCGGCCAGCACGGTCGCGATGACCAGCAGGGCAACGCGGATCCGCGCCACCCGGACACCGAGCGACGACGCCACGTCGTCCCCGAGCACCAGCGCGGACAGGTCCCGATTGAACATCATTGCCACCGGCAACAACGAGATCACTGCGATGAGCACCGGGACCGCGTCACTCCAGGCGCGGGCATTGAGCGACCCGGCCAGCCAGGCCGCCGCTCGACCGGCGTCGTTGACGTCTCCGATCACCAGGAGCCAGGCGACCAGCGAGTTCGCGGCGGCGGCGATACCGACACCGATCAGCACGACTCGTCCGGCATCCACAACGCCACGCCGGACAGACAGTGCGCCGACCATCAACGTCGCGAGCAGACCGCCGAGCATGGCAGCCAACGGGATCCCGACCTTCGCGGCGGCGCCGGAGATGTTGCCGCCACCGGTCCCGGCCAGCACGATCACCGCGACGGCCCCGGCGGACGCGCCCGAGTTGACCCCGACGATGTCCGGGCTGGCCAGCGGGTTCCGGGACAACGTCTGCAACAACGCGCCCGACACCGCGAAGGCGATGCCGACGAGCAGACCGGTCGCGACCCTGGGCAAGCGCAACTCGAGCACGACGAGCCGGGTACCACGCCGGCCGCCGCCGAGCAGTACTTCGATCACGTCGGCGGGCGGGAGCTTCGTCGTACCGACGCTCAGCGAGACCAGCGCGAGCACGAGCGCGAGGACCGCGAACAAGATGCCGAGGGCAATAGTGCGGGGCTTCACAGCGCCACCGCCCGACGGCGTACGACGAGCACGAAGAGTGGGGCGCCGACGATCCCCAGGACAACGCCGGCCTGGACCTCACCGGCACCGCCGACCAGCCGGCCGACCAGGTCGGCCAGCACGAGCGCGGTCGCGCCGATCACGCCTGCGGCCGGGATCAGCCAGGTGTTGCGGGCGCCGAAGATCCGCCGCGCGACGTGACCGGACAACAGGCCGAGGAAACCGATCGGGCCGCAGGCCGCAACACCGGCTGCGGTCAACAGACCGATCGACCCTAGACCGACCAGACGGGCGCGGCGGATCGACAGTCCCAGCCCGGCGGCAACGTCGTCGCCCAAGGCAAGCAGATCCAGGTCGCGCGCGTTGACGGCGGCCAGCAACAAACCGACGACGGCGAATGGCAAGACCTGGCCGGCGACATCCACGCCGCGGCCGGCGACCGAACCGACCGCCCAGAAGCGGTAACTGTCCAAGGTGTCGGCGTCGAGCAGGACGATCGAGGAGGTCAACGCACCGAGGAGAGCGGCGACCGCGGCGCCGGTGAGCGCGAGGCCAACTGGGGTCGCGCCGGTGCCGCGCGCGGCCAGCTGCTGGACAGCGAAGGTCGCGATCAGAGCGCCGATCAGGGCGACCCAGACCGTGGAAGCGACCGATGAGACCAGGCCGATCTGGAGGCCGAGGACTACCGCGAAGGCTGCGCCCGAGCTGACGCCGAAGATGCCGGGTTCTGCGAGCGCATTGCGGGTGTGACCCTGCATCAGCGTGCCGGCGATGCCGATGCACAGGCCGATCAGGGCAGCGACGACGGTCCGCGGGAAGCGCAGGCTGCGGATGATCACGTCCGGGTCGGATCCGTTGGCGGCAGTGAACGCGTGCCACAGCGCGCCCGGGCCGAGCCAGCGCGAACCGAGCGCGAGGCTGGCCGCGAACGCGAGCACTAGGACGACGGCAAGGGCCAGCAGGGCGGCGGAACGCCGTACCGCACGACTCGCTGTGCGCGGCGCCGACGAGACGGCGGAGGACATATGGTTAGGGTTACCTTACTTTGCTGTTGATGTGAGTCACCCTATCCCTGTCTTGGAGACATCTGTGCGCCTGCCACGCCTCACCGCCCTGCTCGCTGCCGCGCTGGCACTGACCGCCTGCGGATCGTCCGACGCCGGCACACCGGCCGCGTCGTCGGGCACCGGCTTCCCGCGGACCGTCGAGCACGCGATGGGCACGACCGAGATCAAGGCCAAGCCGAAGCGGGTGGTCGCGCTCGACGCCAGCTTCGTGGACGCGACGATGATCCTGGACACGCCGGTGGTCGGATACACCGACTACCGGAGCATCAACGGGAAACTGCCGGACTACCTCGGGGACGACCGGACCAAGTTCGGGTCCGAGGCGCAGGCGGTCGGCACGCTGGCCGAGCCGAACCTGGAGAAGATCGCCGAGCTCCAGCCCGACCTGATCATCACCGCGAAGGTCCGGCACGAGAAGCTGTACGACCAGCTGTCCGCGATCGCGCCGACGGTGATGTCGGAGACCACCGGGCCGACCTGGAAGGACAACATCCGGCTCGAGGCGAAGGCGCTCGGCGAGGAGGACCGCGCCGAGAAGGAGATCTCGGCGTACGAGCAGGCGGCCCGGACCGTCGGGGACGCGATCAACGCGAAGGCGCACAACCCGACGATCTCGGTGGTCCGGTTCGTCGACGGGCCGACCCGGCTGTACCAGAACGCGAGCTTCTCCGGGATCGTCCTGAAGGACGCCGGGCTGAAGCGGCCGAAGTCGCAGGACGTGAACGGGTTCGCACTCGAGATCAGCCCGGAACGGATCAAGGACGCGGACGCCGACGCGATCTTCGTCACCGAGTACGCCGACGAGAAGGGACTGAGCGCCAAGACCGCCGCCCAGTTCAAGACCAACCCCCTCTGGAAGCCCCTCGCACCAAAGGTCCACGAGGTCCCCGACCTAACCTGGATGACCGCCGTCGGCCTCCAAGGCGCGCGCGTAATCCTCACCGACCTCGCAAAAACCTTCGCCGTCCCCGCCCCGGTCATAACCGACTGACGGGTTAGCGTGGCGGGCATGACGGGTTTGGGGCGGTGGCATGTGGGGCCGTGGACGGCGCGGGGGAGCTTGGCGGGCGAGCCGTTCGAGCCGGCGGTCAAGCGGACGCCGGACGAGCTGAACTTCGACGTCGTCGGCCTGTCGCGGATCCTGGGACGTCGGCAGTCGTTGCCGGAAGAGATGTTGATGCGGCGCTGCCAGGGTGCGCTGCGGCCGACGGATCCGCGGCCGTGCGGGGTGGAGACGCTGCCCGCCGAGCTGGCGGGTGAGCTGGCGGCGTTGGCTTCGTTGGCGTTCGCGTGGATCGCGGAGCGGGCGCCGGCTGGGTACCGGTTCGTGCTGACGGACGCGGTGGAGCTGGAGCCGGACCCGTCGAGCAGCGTCGTCCCAGTGGAGTCTGTGTCGCTCGGGCTGCCGGTGGGGCGGGTCGCGGCAGCTCATGTACGGCGGTCCGCCGCGGGCGACTGGTACGCCGGGGACGCGGTGTGCAACTGGTCCGGTCCGCACGCGACGGCTGACGACGCGGTTGACGCCGTACGGCGGGCCCGTGCGGAGCTGGTCGAGGAGCTGCGGGCCGCTGGGCGCTCCGACCTCGCGGAGACCGCGGACCGGTGGCCTACTGTGCCTGTGGAGCCGGTGTAGTCACCAGGTGACGGCTGAGGAAGGCGATCTCGGCGTCAACGACCACCTCATGTGCGTCGAGGAACGGAGCGTAGTGCCCGCCCGGGACCTCTAGGAGCTGTGCAGCCGAGGACTGGGACGCCGCAGCACGGGCAGGCGCGGCTAGAGCGGAGCGGTCGTCGGTGCAGGCCACGTAGAGGACCGGACAACGTACGTCGGCTGCGAACCGCCCCGGCTTGTACAACGCTGCTGGGAGAACGGAGCGGGCAGCTATGGCCTGATGCCATTCGGGGTAGTCGCCGAGGGCTGCGTTGGTGTCTTGGGCGTCTGGGGTGTTGAGCAGAGCGACCTGACCTTGTGGGGCGGCGAGAGCTACTAGTCGAGGAGACCCGCCTGTCAGCCCGGAGATGTAGTCCATGAGAGCGCGGCCCAGTAGCCGGATGGCCGATCCTGGGGTTTGGTAGCGGGAGGCGTTGCGGAGGGCGGCGGGGCCGTCGAGGTTCGCGGACTGGGCGATCGCGGCCGACAACGGCAGGTCCTCGGCGGCCAACTGCACAACCTGACCGGCAGTGAGCGAGAAGGACCAAAGGGCGACTCGTTCAACCCCAGGAAGCGCTGCAGCGAAGGCGATCGCAGCCCGCCAGTCGTCCAGCTGGTCGGGAATGTTGGCGACCTGACGCGGCTCCCCCTCGCTCTCCCCCAGCCGCCGGAAGTCGAACGCCAGTACGTCGAACCCCGCGGCGTTGAACCGCTCCGCGAACCGGTCCGTGCCCGGTTCCTTCGTCACGCCGAACCCGCCGGCCATGACCACACAACCACCGTTCGACCCCGGGTAGTGCCAGGCCGCACACGCGACCCCGCCACTCGCAAAGCTCACCTTTTCGCGCATCTCAAAAGTGAACCACGCGGTTCGCAAACTGTCCATGGCTGTGCTGCGAGCGGGTGGTGGGCGGGTTACTCGGAGGCTTGCTCTTCGCGTTCGAGGGCTCTGAGGAGGGCGGCGAAGCCGGCGTGGATGCCGGCCTCGTCGCCGCTGGTGCGCCACTCGATCAGGAATCCGCGGAGGGTGGCGAGGATGAGTTCGGAGACCTCGCGCTTGCGTTGCTCGGGCCAGGTCGGCGGGCAGATGGACAGCAGCGCCGGCATGTACTGCTGGGAGGCTGAGCGGGCGAGGTCGGCGTACCGGGCGGCGTCGTACATGGCGAGGCCGATCGCCTGGTCGAGGACCCAGGACTCCTTGCCGATCAGGGTCGGCCACATCGACTGGACGCGGTCGGCGAGCGAGCGGTCGTCCGGGTCTCCGGTGGCGGCTTCGAGGGCGCGGGTGATGCGACGCTCGCGGAGCTGGAGGACGGCCTGGGTGAGGAGGTCCTCGGGGCCGTCGAAGTGGTAGAGGAGCACTTTGTGCGTCGTACCGGCTGCGCGGGCGGCGCGGCG
Source organism: Kribbella sp. NPDC026611 (assembly GCF_040638345.1). Taxonomy (NCBI): domain Bacteria; kingdom Bacillati; phylum Actinomycetota; class Actinomycetes; order Propionibacteriales; family Kribbellaceae; genus Kribbella; species Kribbella sp. NPDC026611. The sequence continues at coordinate 39,535 of NZ_JBEZYC010000016.1, read as the reverse complement.
CAGGGAGAAGTCGACGAGGCCGTTCGTGCCGAGCTCGTCGGTCACCTTCTCGAGCAGCTCCAGCCGCCGCGCCTCACCGCGCGGCGACTTGGCCGACCGCCGATAACCCGCCTGCTCCGCTGTCACTCAGTAAGTATCCCGGTCGCTATCCGAAACTCGCCACGAAGTAGCCGACGCCGTACGGCGCTGCGTCGTACAGCAGTTCGCTCTCGAGTGGTCCGAGCGCTCCCGCCAGCACCTGCCACGGCGCCCGGCCTGCCGCCTGCAGCACCCTCGCGAGCTCCGGATCCAGCGCCGCCAGCACCTCTACATCCCCGTCCTGCAAGGCCCTGGCGACTGTCGAGTCGAAAACCTCGGCGCGGGGATGCAGGTGCACCGGCGAGTGATCGCTCCTCCGCGCCGACCCGTCCCCCATCACCAGCAACCCGACCCGCTCGTTGCCCGAAGCAATCTCTTCCCCCAACGCCAGGCAGTCCACCGGAGACAGGTCGTCCGGCACCGCCACATACATCCGCGGGACCCTCACAGCTTCGGACCGCTCCAGCAACCACCCTCCCACCGCCAAAGCCAACGGAAGCACCGCATCCCCATCCCCCACCCGCACCCCCGGCGCCCCATAGGCCGCGAACGACCCACCCGCATCCCCCTCAAAAACACTCACCCCAGCAAGACCCAAGACCTCGAACACGCTGCTTCCGAGGCCCGCCGCCCGGGCGAAGGCTGGGCCGGACCCCGTCGCGTCACCAGGCTGGGCGAGGCCTACGGCCTCAGAAGCGGTGGGGCCGGTGGTGCCTACCACTACCAGTAGGTCGGAGTGGGTGAGTCGGTTGATTGCTGTTCGGCAGGCGGTGCGGAGGGTGGCTAGTTCGGGGGCGGCGCCGGCGGCTAGCTCGGGGATTAGTAGGGGTGGGTGGGGGCAGACGGCTGCGGCTGTTACCGGCATTACGGGGTCCGGGTGTGGCGGAGGAAGAGGAAGCCTTCGTCTGTGGAGAGGATGTGGTGGAGGGCGAGGGGGCGGGCCTCGGGGGATGACAGGCCGTCGGTGATTCTTCGGGCTCCGGGGCCGGCCAGGAGCGGGGAGACGGTGAGGCAGAGTTCGTCTACCAGGTTGGCTGTGGTCAGGGAGCCGAGGAGGTGGGGGCCGCCTTCGCAGAGGATCTGGGGGAGGCCGCGGGCAGTCAGCGCGGCCACGGCGGCGGGTAGGTCTACCGCATCGTCGCCGCAGATCAGGACATCGGCTACCTCGGAGAGGGCTTTGCGTTGGTCCGCGGGGGCCGCCTCGCAGGTGATAACCACGGCGCGGACCGGCGCATTGGTGAAGACGGGGCTGTCGGCGGCCAATTCCAGGCGCGCGGAGACGACAGCGAGGGTCGGGTTTTCCGGCCAGCCCTGGTCGGCCCGCCAGGTACGCCGTTTCGCGCCGAGCCGCAGCCCGCCGTACCCCTCGGCCCGCAACGTCCCGGCGCCGACGAGCACGACGTCGGCCAGCATCCGCAGCCGGCCGAGCATGTTCTGGTCGTCCTTGCTGGAGAGACCGCCGGACAGGCCCTCGAGCGTGACCGCCCCGTCCAGACTCGTGACGAAGTTGGCCCGGAGCCACGTCGTCGAGCGATCCGGCACCGTGTAGGCGGCGATCAGCTCGTCCTCGGTCAGCTCCGTACCGATCGTGCGGTCGTAGATCACACCAGACTCCTTCGCGTGTACGCCGGGGTCGCGGTCTTCCGCAGTACCGCGATCAGGTCAAGAGCTTGCCGTACGCCGGCCACGTCGTGCACCCGGAACACCCGCGCCCCGAGCCACGCCGCGACACTGACCGCCGCCAGCGTCGCCGGACCGCGCCGCGCGGACGGCAGGTCGAGCGTCTCCCCCAGGAAGTCCTTGTTCGACATCGCCACCAGCACCGGCCACCCGGTCGCCGCCAGCTCGTCGATCCGGCGCGTGATCTCCAGCGAGTGCAACGTGTTCTTCCCGAAATCGTGGGTCGGGTCGATCACGATCCCGTCCGGGTGCACCCCGGCCGCGATCGCCCGCTCGGCCAGCGCGACCGTCGTCCGGATCACGTCGGCAACGACATCCTCGTACGCCATCCGGTGCGGATCCGTCCGCGGCTTCAACCCGCCGACGTGACTGCACACCAACCCGGCCCCCACCGCAGCAGCCGCCTCAGCCAGCGAAGGATCGTGCCCCGACCACGTGTCGTTGATCAGGTTTGCGCCGGCCTCGCCGACGCGCCGCGCGACCCCGGCCCGATACGTGTCGACGCTGATCAGCAACGAAGGGTGACGCTCGCGGACGGTGGCGACGAAGTCGACCGTCCGGCGCAGCTCCTCCGCCTCGTCGACGGGCTCGCCGTACCCGGCCTTGACGCCGCCGATGTCGACCAGATCGGCCCCGTCGGCGACCGCCTGGTCGATCGCGGCCAGTGCCGCCTCGGTCGCGTACGTCGCGCCGCCGTCGAAGAACGAGTCCGGGGTCCGGTTCACGATCGCCATCACTGCGAACTCCCCCGGCCCGAACGACCGCTCGCCGAGGCGCAGCACACCACTGGGAGTCACCTGGCCGACTCTACGGGGACGGCCGGCGGGCCGAGCAGTACCCTCCGACCCCCATATCCTATAGGATTCCCGGCGACAGACCGCCCACCGCACCAGATCGGGTCCTCGATGCCACGATTCACTGAGTTGGAGACGTACGACGTCCGCTTCCCCACGTCGCTGGACCTGGACGGCTCCGACGCGATGAACACCGACCCGGACTACTCCGCGGCGTACCTGATCCTGCGCACCGACGCGGGTGACGGGCTGGAGGGGCACGGGTTCGCGTTCACGATCGGTCGCGGCAACGACGTCCAGACCGCGGCGATCGAGGCGCTCCGGGACCACGTCATCGGGCTCGACCTGGACGCGACGCTCGACGACCTCGGTGGCTTCTGGAAGTCGCTCGTGCACGACTCGCAGCTGCGCTGGCTGGGCCCGGAGAAGGGCGTCATGCACATGGCGATCGGTGCGGTCGTCAACGCGGTCTGGGACCTGGCGGCCAAGCGCGCCGGCGTACCGCTGTGGAAGCTGCTGTCCGGCCTGACGCCAGAGCAGATCGTCGACCTGGTCGACTTCCGGTACCTGACCGACGCGCTGACGCCGGACGAGGCGCTGGAGATCCTGCGCGCGGCCAAGCCCGGGCGCGCCGAACGGGAAGCGCTGCTCCGCGAGCGCGGTTACCCGGCGTACACGACGACGCCCGGCTGGCTCGGGTACGACGACGACAAGCTGGTCCGGCTCTGCCACGAGGCGGTCGCCGAGGGCTTCACCCAGATCAAGCTCAAGGTCGGCGCGAACCTCGACGACGACGTACGCCGGATGCAGCTGGCCCGCGCGGCGGTCGGACCGGACATCCGGATCGCGATCGACGCCAACCAGCGCTGGGACGTGCCGGACGCGATCCGCTGGGTCGAGGAGCTCGCGCCGTACGGCGTCTGGTGGGTCGAGGAGCCGACCAGCCCGGACGACATCCTCGGCCACGCCGCGATCGCCCGCGCGATCGCCCCGATCCGGGTCGCGACCGGCGAGCATGTGCAGAACCGGGTGGTGTTCAAGCAGATGCTGCAGGCCGGTTCGCTGTCGGTGCTGCAGCTCGACTCGGCCCGGGTGGCCGGCGTGAACGAGAACATCGCGATCCTGCTGCTCGCGGCGAAGTTCGGCGTACCGGTGTGCCCGCACGCGGGCGGGGTAGGACTGTGTGAGCTGGTCCAGCACCTGTCGATGTTCGACTACGTCGCGGTGAGTGGAGCGGTGGACGACCAGGTGATCGAGTACGTCGACCACCTGCACGAGCACTTCCTCGACCCGGTGCTGATCCGGGACGGGCACTACGTGGCACCGGTGAAGCCGGGGTTCAGCGCCGAACTGGACGCCGAGACGCTGACCGGCTTCCGGTACCCGGGTGGCAAGATCTGGAGCGACCTCAAGAAGGAGCAGAAGTGACCGATTTCGCCGGCCTCCGCGCCGTAGTCACCGGAGGCGCCTCGGGTATCGGGCTGGCCGCCGCCCAGTTGCTGGCCGCGCGCGGGGCCCAGGTGGTCGTGTTCGACCTGAAGCCGGAGGTCGCCGAGCCGCTGACCGGGATCGCCGCCGACGTCACCGACGACGGCTCGGTCCGGGACGCGGTCGCCGCCGCGGCCCTCCAGCTCGGCGGGATCGACGTCGTGGTGAACAACGCCGGGATCGGCGCCCAGGGCACCGTCGCCGCGAACGACGACGACGAGTGGCACCGGGTGCTCGACGTGAACGTGGTCGGCATCGCCCGCGTGACCCGCGCCGCGCTCCCCTACCTGCGCAAGTCCGAGAACGCCGCGATCGTCAACACCTGCTCGATCGCCGCGACCGCCGGCCTGCCGAACCGCGCGCTGTACTCCGCGAGCAAGGGTGCGGTGCTGGCCCTGACGATGGCGATGGCCGCGGATCATGTGCGCGAAGGCATCCGGGTCAACTGCGTGAACCCCGGTACCGCGGACACGCCATGGGTCGGCCGCTTGCTCGACGTCGCGGACGATCCAGCGGCCGAGCGAGCCGCACTCGAGGCCCGGCAACCGATGGGCCGGCTGGTGACGGCGGACGAGGTCGCGCAGGCGATCGTGTACCTCGCCAGCCCGCTCTCCGGTTCGACGACCGGTACTGCGCTCGCCGTCGACGGCGGCATGCAGAACCTGCGCCTCCCGGCGGTGCGCTGATGCGTATCTTCCCGGAGGGCCAGCGGGTCGGCCTCGGCGGTGCGCCGCTGGGCAACATGCTCGGTGAGGTCACCGACGCCGACGCCGTCGCGACTGTGAACGCCGCCTGGGACGAGGGCTGGCGGTTCTTCGACACCGCGCCGCACTACGGGCTCGGACTGGCCGAGGAGCGGCTCGGTGCCGCGCTCCAGGACAAGCCGCGGGACGCGTACGTGCTGTCGTCCAAGGTCGGGCGGATCATCTACTCGGCCGACTCGGCCGCGCCGGACGACGAGGGCTTCGAGATCAGTACGACGCGACGCCGGCGCTGGGACTTCTCGCGGGACGGCGTCCTGCGGTCGATCGAGGACTCGCTGCGGCGGATCGGGACCGACCGGCTGGACATCGTGTTCGTGCACGACCCGGACGACCACTACGAGGAAGCGGTCGCGGCCGCGTTCCCGACGCTGATCGAGCTGCGCGACCAGGGCGTGATCAAGGCGATCGGTTCCGGCATGAACCAGTCCGCGATGCTGACCCGGTTCGTCCAGGAGATCGACATCGACGTGATCATGCTGGCCGGCCGCTACACGTTGATCGACCCGGACGCGCTGGACGACGTACTCCCGGCCTGTGTCGAGCACGACGTCCAGGTGGTTGCCGTGGGCATCTTCAACTCCGGCCTGATGTCGCAGCCCCGCCCGGCGGCCGGCACCACCTTCAACTACGCCCCGGCCGAGCAGGCCTTGGTGGACAAGGCAAACAAGGTCGCCGACATCTGCGAGTCCCACGGCGTGACACTGCCAACGGCGGCGCTGGCCTTCCCCCTCTTCCACCCGGCGGTCGCAGGCGTCGCAGTCGGCTGCCGCACCCCCGACGAGGTCCGAACCAACGCCACCCTGTCACGCACCGCCGTACCCGCCGCCCTCTGGTCCGACCTGAAGTCCGCCGGCCTCCTGCGGGAGGACGCACCGACAGGATGAAGGACCCCGTGCGCCGCTAGGTTGCGCGACATGGATTTCACCGTGGACCACGACCTGGCTCAGCGGCGGGTCGACGTGATCCGGGAGCACATGGACACCGAGGTGACGCAGGAGTTCGAGCTCACCTTGGAGACGTTCGACGGCCACCCGAAGTACGAGATCGTGCCGACCGGGCAGGTGTTCGACGGCGCGATGTTCTTCTTCAGTGGCGACCGGATCACGCTCGAGCGGGTGTACTTCGATGCCGCGTCGCTGCTCAGCCAGGTCGGGCGGCCCGAGCTGCTGGCAGCGGTGCGATGAAGGTTCATCATCTCAACTGCGGGACGATGAATTCGCCGGTGGCGCGGTGGGTTTGTCATGTGTTGCTGGTGGAGTCGCCGGTGGGGCTGGTTCTGGTTGACTCGGGGTATGGGCTGGCGGATATCGCCGCACCGGCGGAGCGGTTGGGGTTTGTTCGGCGGGTGGTGCGGCCGGTTCTTGATCCGGCGGAGACCGCGATTCGGCAGGTGGAACGGCTCGGGTTCGCGGCGGACGACGTACGGCATGTGGTGCTGACGCATCTGGATCTGGATCACATCGGGGGGTTGGCCGATTTTCCTTGGGCAGAGGTGCATGTGAGTGCGGCGGAGGGCGCGGCGATGCACGCACCGACGTTTCAGGATCGGGTGCGGTACCGGCCGGTGCAGTGGGCGCATGAGCCGCGGGTGGTGGAGCATGCGACGGATGGTGAGTTGTGGCACGGGTTCCCAGCGGCTCGGGAGATCGTCACGCCGGGGTTGGTGTACGTCGCGATGCCTGGGCACACCCGCGGGCACGCGGCGGTGGCGGTCGAGGCTGACGACGGATGGTTGCTGCACGCCGGCGACGCGTTCTTCCATCACGGCCGAATCGACGGGACTCCGGTGCCGCGCGCGCTGCGGATCCACGAGCAGGTAGTCGCTGTCGTCCCTCGGAAGATGAAGGCGAACCAAGCCCGCCTGGCCGAGCTGCATCGCGACCCCGATGCAGGTGTCCGGATCTTCTGTGCCCACGACCCGGCGCAGTTCGAGTCAGTCGCCGGGTAGCCAGTCCACCTTCAGCGCGTCGCGGCGGCCGAGGGTTTCGATCCGCTGGGCTACCCGAGCGGCCTGTTCGGCGAGCGTGTCCGAGTCGCCGGCCTCCAGCCGGAGTACAAGCTCGGCCGGCGTGGCGCGAATCGTCCAGGTCGCCTGTCCGAGGTCGACCACCAGGTTGTCCGCCGCGGAACTGACGACCGTCAGCCCACCGGGCCCGTGACCCAGGTGGCTGCTCAGCTGCCCGAGGTAGCGATCGGCCCGCCCGGTGCTCACGTGCGCTTCCAAGACCGGCATGTCATCCTCACACTTCTTTTCAAGACAGTGTGTCTCCGATAGCGACAGATTGTCCAGCTAGAATGACGCCGTGCCGAAGTTGTGGGAGGACAGCATCAGCTCGCACCGCCACGCCGTACGGGAAGCAATGCTCGACGCTGCCGCCGCGCTGGTGGCTGAGCGCGGGCTGACCGGCGTGACGATGGCGGAGGTCGCGCAGCGGGCAGGTGTCGGGCGGGCGACGCTGTACAAGTACTTCCCCGACGTCGAGGCGGTGCTGCACGCCTGGCACGAACGGCAGGTCGGAGACCATCTCCGGCAGCTCGCTGAGATCCACGAGCGGACCGGCAGCCTGGAAGCGGTCCTGGAGGCCTACGCGTTCATCTGCCACGACCATCCGACCGGTGAGCCGGCCGTCTCACTACACCGGTCTCACCACGTCGCCCAGGCACATGATCACCTCGTCGAGTTCCTGGCGAGCCTGCTGACCGATGTCCGCCACGACGTACCGCCGAAGGAGTTGGCGGCGTACTGCGTGCACGCGCTGGCCGCGGCCCGCGCCGTACCGTCGAGAGCGGCGGTACGGCGCCTGGTCGCGGTCACCCTCGCTGGTCTGGAGCCGTCGGGCGGAGGTCGAGGCGGCGGAGGAGTTGGGCGTTGAGGGCGACGACGATGGTGGAGATCGACATCAGCAGGGCGCCGACCGCCGGCGAGACGACGATGCCCGCGAAGGCGAGTACGCCGGCGGCCAGCGGCACCGTGATGACGTTGTAGCCGGTCGCCCAGACGAGGTTCTGCCACATCTTGCGGTAGCTGGCCTTCGAGAGCGTGATCACCGACACCACGGTCCGCGGGTCGTTGCCCGCGAGTACGACGCCCGCGGACTCGATCGCCACGTCCGTACCCGCGCCGATCGCGATCCCAACCTCGGCCCGGGCCAGCGCCGGCGCGTCGTTCACGCCGTCCCCGACCATCGCCACCTTCAACCCACGGGCCTGTAGCTCGGCCACCTTGGCGTCCTTGTCCTGTGGCAGGACCTCCGCGAACACCTCGTCGATCCCCAGCTCCTTCGCCACCGCATCCGCCACCTGATGCGCGTCCCCGGTGATCATCGCGACCTTCACACCGCGCTGGTGCAACGCCTCCACAGCTTGCCGAGACTCCTCGCGTACCTCGTCCGCCAGCCCGATCGCCCCGATCACCTGACCCTCGCGAACGACATGCAGCACCGCGGCGCCCTGGTCCTTCCAAGCAGCCACGTCCTGCTCCAGCTCGGTCGGCTCGGCCAACCCGCTCTCCCGCAGGTACGCCGGCCCACCCACGGCGACCTCCACACCGTCCACCACAGCCATCACGCCCCGGCCAGTCAGTGAACGAAAGTCCTTCGCGACAGGATGCCCCGCACTCCCAGCACCGCCCCGAACAGCAGCAGTCACACCGCGAGGTGCGTGTGTGGTGTGCGACTCGTGTGCGCGGACGATTGCTTTGGCCAGTGGGTGTTCGCTGTCCGCCTCTACCGCCGCGGCCAGCTCCAGCAGCTCTTCCTGCGTGACCGGGTCGACGGTGGATACGCCAAGGACGGCTGGTTCGCCCTTGGTCAGCGTGCCGGTCTTGTCGAACAGGACCGCGTTGACGGTGCGCATGCGTTCCAGAGCCAGGCGGCTCTTCACCAGTACGCCGGCCTTGGCGGCTCGTTCGGTGGAGATGGCGATGACCAGCGGGATGGCCAGGCCCAGCGCATGCGGGCAGGCGATGACGAGGACGGTGACCGTCCGGGTGACCGCCTCGTCGAGCTTGCCCAGCAGCGTCCACACGATGAAGGTGATGAGTCCGGCGGCGGAGGCGAAGTAGAAGAGGAAGGCCGCGGCGCGGTCGGCCAGCGCCTGGGCTCGCGACGACGACGCCTGGGCCTCGGCGACCAATCGCTGGATGCCGGCCAGCGCAGTGTCGTCCCCGACCGCCGTGATCTCCACGCGCAGAGCGTTGTCGATAGCAACAGTCCCAGCGACCACCGAGGAGCCGACGCCGCGCGACACCGGACGCGACTCGCCCGTGATCATCGACTCGTCGACCTCAGCCTGCCCGTCAACCACGGTCCCGTCCGCCGGCACGCGACCACCCGAGCGGACCAGTACGACGTCCCCCGCCTGCAGCTCATGCAGCGCAACGGACACCACCTCGTCGTCCGTGACCTTCTCCGCAGAGTCCGGCAGCAGAGCCGCCAACGCGTCCAAAGCACCCGAGGCCGCGCCGAGAGCTCGCATCTCCAGCCAGTGACCGAGCAGCATGATCACGATCAGCAGCGCGAGCTCCCACCAGAAGTCCAGGTCGAAGCCGCCGATGCCGAGCGTCGTCACCCACGACGCCACGAACGCGACGGTGATCGCCATCGAGATCAGCAGCATCATCCCCGGCTGCCGCGACTTGAGCTCGCTCCAACCGCCGGTCAGGAACGGCCGCCCGCCGTACACGAACAGCACGGTCCCGACGACCGGGGCGATCAGTCCCGCGCCCCGGAAGTCCGGCCGGGTGTACCCGAGCAGGTCCGCGAACATCTCGCTGAAGAACACCACCGGCACCGCCAGCACCAAGCTGATCCAGAACCGGTCCTTGAACTGCGCCGCATGATCCCCGTGCCCGGAATGCCCGCTGTGCCCGGAATGCCCCGAATGCCCGTGCTCGTCATGCCCCGCCTGCTCGCCGGGGTCGTGGTCCGCGTGCGCCATCTGTCCGCCGTGCTCGTCCATGCCTGGAACATACCCATAGGGGGTATCAGAAGCAAGGGAGACGAAGCTCACCCACGCCCAGGGACGGCGATCCCGGACTCATACGCGTACATCACCAGCTGCGCCCGGTCGCGGCAGCCGAGCTTGGTGAGCAGATGGCTCACGTGCGTCTTCACCGTGCCGTATCCCAGATGCAGCCGCCCGGCGATCTCCTGGTTCGACAACCCTTGCGCCACCGCGAGCAGGACATCGCGCTCCCGGTCGGTCAACCCGTCGCCTGACGACGGCCGCGCGGCAGGCAGCGCCGCGAACCGCTCGATCAGCCGCCGGGTGATCCGCGGATGCAGCAGCGCCTCCCCTGCCGCGACCACCTCGATGGCCTCGAGCAGCTGCGCGGGACGCGTCTCCTTCAGCAGGAACCCGCTCGCCCCCGCCCGCAGCGCCTCCAGCACGAGCTCGTCGTCGTCAAAGGTCGTCAGCACCACGACCCGAGTCCCCTGACACGCCGGATCTGCCAGGATCGTGCGACTCGCGGACAGCCCGTCGAGGTGCGGCATCCGTACGTCCATCAGGACGATGTCAGGCGCCGTACGCCGGCACAGTGCGATCGCCTCCAGCCCGTCCCGCGCCTCGCCGATCACCTCGATCCCCTCGGATGAACGCAGCAGCAACACGAACCCGGCCCGCACCAGATCCTGGTCGTCGACGACCGCGACCCGGATCACCGCCGGGCTCCCACCGGCAGTACTGCGTACACCCGGAAGCCGTCGCCCTCCGGACCGTACGACGCGGTCCCACCAACAAGCCGGACCCGCTCCTCGAGCCCGACCAACCCGTGCCCCGCCGTCGACGACCCTGGCCGCGTCGGCCCCGGATCGGTGACCTCCAGCTCGAGAGTCGAACCACTGGCCGTCACCACCACCGCCGCCGTCTTCGCCGCCGAGTGCTTGATGACGTTGGTCAGCGACTCCTGCACCACCCGATAAGCGGTCAGCGACACTGCGGCGTCAAGCTCACGAGCCACCACACCATTTCGCGTCAGCGTGACGTCGAGGGCGGCGGCCCTGATGTCCTCGACCAGCGAGGCGAGGTCGTCGAGCCCGCGCGTCGGCGGCCGCGTCCCCTCCTCGTCCTCGGAGCGCAGCATGCCCAGCATCGACCGAGTCTGTTCCAGTGCCCGCCGGCTGGTCTCAGCGATCACCTCGAGCGAGTGCTCGGCGGCAAGCGCGTCGCTGCGGACCAGGTGAGCGCCGACGCCGGCCTGCACGGCAATGAGCGACATGCTGTGCGCGACCACGTCGTGCAACTCACGGGCGATCCGCAGCCGCTCTTCCGTGACCGCGGCCAGCAACTGGTCTTGCTGCTGCCGTCGCCGCGACCGGACCGCGTCACCGACTGCCCAGACCGCCACCAGAAGCGCGACCGCCTGCAGCAGGTCCGACGTACCGAGGTCTGGTACGTCGAGCAGCGCCAGCCCCGCGAAACACGCCAGACCGACGCCCAGCCCGACCAGCCCGTCCCGGCGCCGACCGTGGGCAGACAGCGAGTACAGGCTGAACAGCATCAGGATCGACAACAGCCCGATGTAGTGACCGGACAGGCTCACCACGAGGCTGCCGACCACCATCACGGCGTACGACGCCACCGGCCGCCGACGCCGCCAGGCCAGGCCGCCGGCAGCGACCAGCGTGGCGACGGTCGCGACGACGTCCGGAGTCTCCAGCCGCGGGTCGATCGACGCCGGATCGGTCGTGAACAACGAGGTCAGCGCTGCCGCCGCAGCCACGATCCCGATCGCGGGGTCGAGGTACGGCGACAGGCGCTGGGACGCCACGATCCACCAACTCTGCCGACCCGAGGCCGGCCCAAGCTGCCCCCTCATAGCCGGAGACTACGCGTGCAGAGCCGCTACCGGCTCCTGCTCGTGCGCCGCAGTTGCCGACGTCCGCCACACCTTTGCCCAGCGCAGCAGCACCACGGCCGCCACGGCGCAGGCGCCGAGGGTGGCGAACCCGGTCTCGCCGGCGACGTACGCAAGGCTCGACCCGGAGGTCGCGACCACGGCCGAGGCCCCGAGATCGAAGACGGTGTTGGCGAGGTTGTGGGCGATCGCGACTGGCCAGACCGTCTTCGACCGGTCCCAGAGCCATGCGTAGAGCACGCCCGCCGCAGTGATCGTGAGCACCGCGGACGGTGCGACGATCCAGCGCGCGCCGCCGGTGTCGTACGTCGTCGCGAGCAGGATCAGCGGCAGGTGGAACAGGCCGTGCGCGAACCCGGTGGCCACGGCCGCCCGCCGGCGACCGGTCAGCTGCTGGAAGCGCGGCAACAGGTAACCACGCCAGCCGATCTCCTCACCCAGGATCAGCACGGTCGGGACCACCAGCGCAATCCCGAGATCGATCACGTTCGACGCCGTGATCGCGCCGAAGTGGAGCCGTCCGGCGCCGATCAGCAGCGCGGTGCCGTAGGCCCCGCCGCACAGCAGCAGCGGTACGACGATCGCGGCCGGCCAGGACCGGAAACCGGCCCGGGCCAGCCCGACCCCGCGCCACAACTCCCGGCGCCGGCCGCGCGGCGTGATGGTGAAGGTCAGGATGCCGACGGTGACGGTCGGCACCATCACGCTGAGCAGCAGGTTGAGGTGGGCATGCGGCAGACCGACCGCGATCAGCAAGGCGAGCGAGTACGCGATCGCCAGATAGGCAACGATGCTGCGAAGGGGTTTGTTCATGGCTCCACGGTGCCGGTGGAGCCATCCCTCCCGCGTCTGCCTGGAGACCTGACTCGTCTCTGTCTGCAGACCCCTAGAGCGGCTCGATGTCGGTCAGCGTTTCCGGCGTCAGCTCTACCCAGCGAGTGATCCCGATCTCTCGCAGGAACGGGACGTCGTGGCTCGCGATCACCAACGCCCCGCTGTACGACGCCAGCGCGTCCTTGAGCTGCGCCACGCTGGACAGATCCAGGTTGTTCGTTGGCTCGTCCAACATCAGCAGCTGCGGTGGCGGCTCGGCCAGCAGCAGCGCGGCCAGCGTCGCCCGGAAGCGTTCGCCACCCGACAGCGTGCTCACCAACTGATCAGCAGCGCGCCCCCGGAAGAGGAACCGGGCCAACCGCGACCGTCGCTCCTGGTTCTCCCTCCCCGGAGCGAGCAACGCCAGGTTGTCCACGATCGACAACGAGTCGCGCAGCAGATCCAGCCGCTGCGGCAGGTACCGGAACGGCACCGCGGGCAACGACCCGTCCACGATCGACTGCAGCAGCGTCGTCTTCCCGGCGCCATTCGGCCCGGTCAGCGCGATCCGCTCCGGCCCGCGGATCTCCAGATCCACGCGCGCCCCGGTCCGCAGCTCATGCTCGACCAGCCGTAGCACGACCCGGCCGGCCGGTACGGCGGTCTGCGGCAGGTCGACCCGGATCGTCTCGTCGTCGTGCACCTTGTCCTCGGCATCGGCCAGCGCCTCCTGCGCCGAGTCGAGCCGCTCCGACTGCATCCCAAGGTGCTTCCCGGCCGACACCTGCGCCGAACGCTTCAGCCCACCGGCGATGATCTTCGGGATCCCGCCTTGCTCGAAGGCACGTTGCCCCCGGGCCCGGCGCTGGTCCATCTTCATCCGCGCCTCGACCAGATCGCGCTTCTGCTTCCGTACGTCGGCCTCGGCCGCGCGCACCATCCGCTCGGCCGCCTCCTGCTCGATCGCGACCGCCTCCTCGTACGCCGTCAGGTTCCCGCCGTACCAGGTGACCTCGCCCTTGCGCAGGTCCCCGATCTGGTCGACCCGGTCCAGCAGCTCCCGGTCGTGCGACACGATCACGAGCGCACCCCGGAACTGGTCGACCGCGTCGTACAGGTGCCGTCGCGCCCGCAGGTCCAGGTTGTTCGTCGGCTCGTCGAGCAGCAGTACGTCGGGACGCCGCAGCAACTCGGCCGCCAGCCCGAGCAGGATCGTCTCGCCGCCGGACAGCTCGCCGACGCTGCGATCGAGGCCGATCGCGCCGAGACCGAGCTTGCCGAGCAACGCCTCGGCGCGCTCGTCGACGTCCCAGTCGTCACCGATGACCGCGAAGTTCTCCTCCGAGGCGTCACCGGACTCGATCGCGGTGATCGCCCGGCGGACGGCCTCGATCCCGAGCGCCTGGTCGACGCGCAACGAGGTGTCGAGGGTAAGGTCCTGCGGAAGGTACCCGAGCTCGCCGCTGACCCGGATCGTGCCGCGCTGCGGCGTGAGCCGGCCCGCAATCAGCCGGAGCAGCGTCGACTTGCCGGCGCCGTTGCGGCCGACCAGGCCGGACCGCACCGGGCCCGCGACGAAGGTGAGCCCGTCGAACAGCACGTCGCCGTCCGGCCAGGCGAAGAAGAGGTCCGTACAGGACAGGGAATAGCTCATGAGGTGTCGACTCCTGCTGAGGTCTCGAAACGAGATCGCACGCCGGAACGGCGGCGATCGATCGGCTACGAAGAGAACCTCAGTTCGACAACTCGAACCCCAGACGTCGGGAGTGGGACACGACAAGCTTACGGATCCCGGTTGGGTTGATCAACCATTTTCCGAGTGCTTGCGCCAGGCAACGACTATCAGGTCGACGACGGCGACCAGTCCGAGCGCGGCGAAGGTGATGATCCAGCCGGCCGGGAGCTCGAACACGACGGACAGCAGGGTGGAGGCGGCGAACAGCAGGACCCCGAACACCGACAGCACGATCCGCAGGGTGAGTGCGCTTCTAGGTGGTGGCGGTTCGAAGGCCATGGCGCCTTGCCTCTAGGGAGCCTTGCGGAGCCAGGTTTCGACGCCGGCGATGTGGGCGGTCATCCAGGCCCGGGCGGCCTCGGCGTCGCCGACCTCGATCGCGTCGAGGATCGCGGCGTGCTCGGCGAGGGTGCGCTCGACCGCGCCGGCCTGCGTCACGCCGCGCCAGATCCGCGCCCGCTGCGTCGCCCCGGAGATCCCGTCGAGCAGCGAGCAGACGACCTGGTTACCCGTCGCCTCGGCGATCCCGCGGTGGAACTTCAGGTCGTTCGCGACCAGGTCCTCGACGTCCGCGTCCGGCGCGAGGTCGCTGGTCAGCAGCCGGAGCTCGGTCACCTGGTCGCGCGTGATCCGCGTCGCGGCCAGCGCGGCGACTCCGGGCTCGAGCAACCGCCGTACCTCGAAGAACTGCAGGACCGAGTCGTCCCGGTGCAGGTCGACCATGAAGTTGAGCGCGTCGAGCAGGTGCGCCGAGTCGAGGCTCGTCACGTACGTCCCGTCGCCGTGCCGGACGTCCAGCACGTTCACCAGCGTGAGCGCCTTGACCGCCTCCCGCAGCGAGTTCCGCGACAGCCCCAGCCGGGCCGCCAGGTCTGCCTCTTTGGGCAGCCGGTCCCCCGGGCCCAGTTCCCCCGAGGTGATCATGCCCTTGATCTTGACGATCGCCTCGTCCGTCAGCGCCATCCCGTCAGTATGCCCCCGCGGACCTGGTGCCCGGTAAGCGCTGTGGCTTGAGTGATAGCGGCGTCCAGGTGCGTGCATCGCGGTGCTTGGTCAGTGGCCTCGATGCGGAGCATCGTGGGCGCTGGCCAAGTGCCGCGAGGTGCGTGCCTGGACGCCGGTAGCGCCAAGCCACAGTGCTTACCGGGCACCAAATCTGAAGGATTCCTGAAGGCAGCCTCGGAGACTCGGGACACCACGACACCTTTGGGGGGAAGTCATGAGGAAAACCCGTTGGCCGGTAGGTCTTGCGGTCGTCGCAGCGATGGTCTGCACCGCACTCGGCCTACCGACCCCAGCCACCGCCGCATCCACCGCGGCCGCTACAGCCACCGCCTACCCGAATCCGCTGCCTGATTTCAGTCATCCTGGGAGTCCGCATGCGCCGTTGTTCAAGAAGCATCAGCTGCCGCCGATGCTGGTCGTCTACGGGACCTTCGACGACCTGACCAACCTCAGCGAGTCGGCGGCCCGGGACAAGTTCTTTCCGATCTTCACCTTCGGCAACGTCGCCGACTACTACCTGCAGAACGGCCTCGGCGTCCTCACCCCGGTCCAGGAGACGTACGGCGACCACGACAACGGGATCGTGATGGTCAACCTCGGCCAGTCGTCCAGCCTGAACGGGCAGGACGTGACGGTCCGCCGGCGCAAGATGATGGAGCTCGCCGACCCGTACGTCGACTTCGCCCGGTACGACGCCAACAACGACGGCACCGTCGACGACTCCGAGCTCGCCGTGGTCACGCTGGTGACCTCGCCTACCGCGGACTACTCGTGCGGCCAGACCGCCAACGTCGGCGCCGGCGGCAAGCTCGACGGTAAGAACATCGGCTTCCGGACCGCGGACGGCGGCTCCCTGACCAACAACCTCACCTTCGCCCACGAGCTGACCCACCAGCAGTTCCAGATGGAGGACTTCTACGGCTTCGGTGTCGGCGACTGGGACATCGCCGGCCCGACCTGCGCCGGCAGCACCCAGATCTGGCAGGAGCCGAACGCCTGGCACCGGCTGCACCTCACCGGCAGCCAGCCGAACATCATCACCAAGGACCGGTACATCACGCTGCTGCCGGACACGGTCGCGCCGTACCAGTCGTACCTGCTCTACGACCCGGCCCGCGGCACCGACGACTACTTCATGCTCGAGGAGCGCGCCGCCAAGACCGGAACCTACGACCAGAACATCCCCGACAACGGCATGGTGATCTGGCGGATCGACGAGCGGCACGTCCGGAACAGCCCGGAGCACCTGCGCGGCGTGGAGCTGATGCGACCCGACGGCGTGCGTTCGCCGGGATGCCTGGACGACGACGTGGACGGCAAGGTCGACGAGGACCCGGCCGACGGCGTGGACAACGACGGCGACGGCAAGGTGGACGAGGACGGGCCGCACGACGGGTGCAACGGTGGCAACGACACCGACGCCTGGGACCCGACCGACTCCCGGACCCGCCAGCGCGAGATGACCCAGCCGTGGGCCGACGGCACGCCCGCCGGTGTAGCGGTCCGGGCCATCGGTGAGAACTTCGCCGACCAGCGGCAGGCGTACGTCGACGTACCCGGCCCTGGGATCCTCGTGGACGCGGGAGACATCAACGGCCACGCACCGCAGCCGCAGCTGACCGCGGGCAGCACCGTGGACCTGTCGTTCGCGGTGATGAACACAGGTGAGGCCACTGACACGTTCGACTTCACCGAACTGGTTCCGACCGGCTGGACCGCCACTACGCAGCGCATGACGTTGACAGCGGGTCAGCGCGCCACGGCGAAGATCACGGTCACCGTTGGGACGGACGAAGCCGCCGGTGCGCGGCACACGCTGATCGCACGGGGTCGCAGTACGACGGACTCCGCGGTGCAGACCGACTACTCGATGCTGGTCGACATCAACCGGGAGTCCGCGGTCGCGTACACCGGTGACACCACGGTCGAGCAGTCCGACACCGCACACCTGTCGGTGAAGGTCACCGACAAGCTCAGCGGCGCTCCGCTGGCCAACAACCGAGTCCGGATCAGCAGCGGCCACGACACGGTGGCCACCGCAGTGACCGGAGCCGACGGCGTCGCCACCGCGACCCTGCCGCCGGGCCTGGCACCGGGCTCGTACGACTACACGGTGATCGCCAAGCCGAACGGCGACTACCTGGGCAGCACCACCAGCTTCACTCTCGTGGTGGGACCGGAGAAGGCGACGCTGGCCGTCACGAGTCCGACGACGTACGCCGACGACCAGCCGACACCGATGACGGTGAAGGTCACCGACGAGGCCGACGGCGAACCCGCGGACCTCAGCAAGGCCGTGGTCCAGCTACAGGTGCGGAACACCCTCACCGGTGAGACCCGTAGCTACAGTGCCAACGCAGGGGCAGACGGTGTCGCCACGCTGCCGGTCGACGTACCCTCCGGCACCTGGGCAGCCACTGCCTCGCTCAGCGGCGGCTACTTCACCGGACCAGCGGTTCAGACCGAGCTGATCGTCTTCGACCCTGACGGCCAGATCACTGGTGCGGCGCTAGGCCCGGACAGCACCGGCACGCAGGCAGTCCTGACGGCGTCGGCCCGGTACCTGAACCGGACGCCATCCGGTGCAGTGACGCTCACCGCGGGCAGCCACGTCTTCACCGGTACGACGCTCCGCTGGCTCGCCGTCTCTGGTACGGCGGCGGCCTTCGAGATCACCGGCCGCGTGGGCACCCCAGCCCGCAACCCTGCGGGCGACCGTGCAAGCCAAACCGAAGACGGCCGGCCACTTCACGGCGACCGTCACCAGCGCCGGCTGGACGTACAGCACCGGCGACGTGACGGCTCGGGTCAGCTCGTTCCTGATCCGGACCAGCTAGCCAATCATCCCCAACTGGACTGATCGCGCACGTGACGTTTGCCACACTTTTGCGTAGTGGTGAGCGTCACGTGCCGCGAGTGCGCAGTTGCATACAGTGCGCAGCCACGCTCAGCGGGCGGCGTACGGGACCTCGGGGAAGGGCTGGGAACTCCACCCCTGTAAGGCGTCCGGGAGGTGCGGAGGTTGCGCACCGCACCCATCGGTCGTGAGCGCCCCGGGAGTGAGCTGAAACACCTTTGTGAGCAGTGTTTCAGGGCTTGACCGATCGGGTCCCCGGGGCCTGACCACCCGACACACTGGTCCGGTGGTCCCGGGCTGTGGAAGTGGTCCGCGTGCTATTAGCCTTTGCATGGGACACCACCCATAACATCGGCATTACCCGTGCTACCGGACCCGAAATCGGAAGAGGCGAACTGCCCAGTGGCCACCGAGCCATCAGACACGAATCCCCTAGCAGCCTTCGGTGCGAACGAATGGCTGGTCGACGAGCTGTACGAGAAGTACCTGCAGGACCCTAACTCGGTGGATCCGGCGTGGTTGGACTTCTTCAAGACCTATAAGCCAGGTGAAAGTGCGCCGGTGAAGACCGCCCCGGCCGATGCTCCCAGGCCGGATGCGGTGTCCGACAACAAGACGCCTGAGGCGCCGAGCCGCGGTTCCGCACCGTCCGTGCCCGCCTCCAACGCTCCGGCCGCCGCTGCGGCACCTCAGTCCCCCGCCACGCAGCAGCCGGCCCCGGTCCCGGCTCAGGCTGCCCCGGCGCAGGCCGCTCCGGCCAAGGCCGCTCCGGCTCCGGCCGCGAAGAGCGCCACGCCGACCGGCGGTACGGCGAACCAGCCGAAGACCGCTCAGCCCAAGCCGGCCGCCGCGCCCGCGTCCGCCACGGAAGGCGAGCGGCTGATCCTCCGCGGCGCCCCCGCGCGGACCGCGCAGAACATGGAGACCAGCCTCTCCGTGCCGACCGCGACCAGCGTCCGCCAGGTCCCGGTCAAGCTGCTGATCGACAACCGCATCGTCATCAACAACCACCTCAAGCGCGCCCGTGGTGGCAAGGTCTCCTTCACCCACCTGATCGGCTGGGCGCTGGTGAAGGCTCTGAAGACGCTGCCGGACATGAACGCTTCGTACGACGAGACCGAGGGCAAACCGACCCTGGTCCACCCGGCGCACATCAACCTCGGCCTCGCCATCGACATGCAGAAGCCGGACGGCACCCGGCAGCTGCTGGTGCCGTCGATCAAGGCCGCCGAGTCGATGTCGTTCGCCGACTTCTGGATGGCGTACGAGGACATCGTCCGCCGGGCCCGGGACAACAAGCTCGCGCTACCCGACTTCCAGGGCACCACGATCAGCCTGACCAACCCCGGCACGATCGGCACCCAGCACTCGGTACCGCGGCTGATGACCGGCCAGGGCTGCATCATCGGCGTCGGCGCGATGGAGTACCCGCCGGAGTACCAGGGTGCGGCCGACGAGACGATGGCCAAGCTCGCGGTCAGCAAGGTGATGACGCTGACCTCGACGTACGACCACCGGATCATCCAGGGCGCCCAGTCGGGTGAGTTCCTGCGCCGGATCCACCAGCTGCTGCTCGGCGCCGAGCGCTTCTACGACGAGATCTTCCAGTCGCTGCGGATCCCCTACGAGCCGATCCGCTGGGCCGCCGACCTCCCGCACAGCCACGAGGAGGACATCAGCAAGCAGGCCCGGATCCTGGAGCTGGTGCACGCCTTCCGGGTGCGCGGCCACATCATGGCCGACACCGACCCGCTGGAGTACAAGCAGCGCAGCCACCCCGACCTGGACGTGGCCACCCACGGCCTGACGCTGTGGGACCTGGACCGCGAGTTCGCCACCGGCTCGTTCGGCGGCGCGGACCGGCGGTTCATGAAGCTCCGCGAGATCCTCGGCATCCTGCGCGACTCGTACTGCCGGACCACCGGTATCGAGTACATGCACATCCAGGACCCCGAGCAGCGCAAGTGGATCCAGGAGCGGGTCGAGCGGCCGCACACCAAGCCGCCGCGCGAGGAGCAGCTCCGGATCCTGGCCAAGCTGAACGAGGCCGAGGCGTTCGAGACCTTCCTGCAGACCAAGTACGTCGGCCAGCGGCGGTTCTCGCTGGAAGGCGCGGAGACCACCATCCCGCTGCTCGACGAGCTGTGCGAGGAGGCGGCCGGCGCCGGCCTGGACGAGGTCGCGATCGGGATGGCGCACCGCGGCCGGCTGAACGTGCTGGCGAACATCGTCGGCAAGTCGTACGGCCAGATCTTCCGCGAGTTCGAGGGCAACATCGACCCGCGGACCGTGCAGGGCTCCGGTGACGTCAAGTACCACCTGGGCGCCGAGGGCGAGTTCGTCTCCGAGTTCGGCGACAAGATCAAGGTCTCGGTGGCGGCGAACCCGTCGCACCTGGAGACCGTCGACCCGGTGCTCGAGGGCATCGTCCGGGCCAAGCAGGACATCCTCGACCGCGGTGCCGCGTTCCCGGTGCTGCCGGTGCTGGTGCACGGTGACGCGGCCTTCGCCGGCCAGGGCGTGGTGGCGGAGACACTGAACCTGTCCCAGCTGCGCGGGTACCGGACCGGCGGCACGATCCACGTGATCGTGAACAACCAGGTCGGCTTCACCACCTCGCCGGCCTCGTCCCGCTCGTCGATGTACTCCACCGACGTCGCCCGGATGGTGCAGGCGCCGATCTTCCACGTGAACGGCGACGACCCCGAGGCGTGCATCCGGGTCGCCGACCTGGCCTTCGAGTACCGGCAGGCGTTCAACAAGGACGTCGTCATCGACCTGGTCTGCTACCGCCGCCGCGGTC
Organism: Kribbella sp. NPDC026611; assembly: GCF_040638345.1. Classification (NCBI taxonomy): domain Bacteria; kingdom Bacillati; phylum Actinomycetota; class Actinomycetes; order Propionibacteriales; family Kribbellaceae; genus Kribbella; species Kribbella sp. NPDC026611. The sequence continues at coordinate 18,659 of NZ_JBEZYC010000016.1, read as the reverse complement.
ACAACGAGGGCGACGACCCGAGCTTCACCCAGCCGCTGATGTACGACCTGATCGAGCAGAAGCGGTCGGTCCGCAAGCTCTACACCGAGGCCCTGATCGGTCGTGGCGACATCACGATCGAAGAGGCCGAGCAGGCCATGCAGGACTTCCAGCAGCGGCTCGAGCGGGTGTTCGCCGAGGTCCGGGACGCGAAGAACGAGCCCGACACCCCGGCGCCGTACGTCACCGTCCCGGTCTACCCGGACAAGCCGGAGGGCCCGGACGCGACCGCGATCACCCGCGAGGTGCTGAAGAAGATCGCCGACGCGTACACCACGCTGCCGGAGGGCTTCACCGTGCACCCGAAGGTGCAGCCGCAGCTGCAGCGCAGGGCGCACGCGATCACCGAGGGCCCGCTGGACTGGGCCAGCGCGGAGATCACCGCCTTCGGCTCGCTGCTGCTCGACGGGCGGCCGGTCCGCCTCGCCGGCCAGGACAGCCGCCGCGGCACGTTCGTCCAGCGGTTCGCCGCGGTCATCGACCGGGTCAACGGCCAGGACCACGTCCCGCTGCAGCACCTCGACGAGAGCCAGGCGCAGTTCTTCGTCTACGACTCGCTGCTCAGCGAGTACGCCGCCCTCGGCTTCGAGTACGGGTACTCCGTCGCGCGGCCCGAGGCGCTGGTGCTGTGGGAGGCGCAGTTCGGCGACTTCGTCAACGGTGCCCAGTCGGTCATCGACGAGTACATCTCGTCCGGTGAGGCGAAGTGGGGCCAGAAGTCGGGTGTCGTGCTGCTGCTGCCGCACGGGTACGAGGGCCAGGGCCCGGACCACACGTCGGCCCGGATCGAGCGGTTCCTGCAGCTCTGCGCCGAGAACGCGATGACGGTCGCGCAGCCGTCGACGCCGGCGTCGTACTTCCACCTGCTCCGCCGGCACACGCTCGGCGAGGAGCACGTCCCGATGATCGTCTTCACGCCGAAGCAGCTGCTCCGGCGCAAGGAGGCGGTGTCGCAGCCGGACGAGCTGACCCACGGCACGTTCCGGCCGGTGATCAACGATCCCGAGGCGGAGGCCAACCCGGCCGCCGTCGAGCGGGTCATCCTGGCCTCGGGCCGGATCGTGTACGACCTGCTCGCCGAGCGGAAGAAGGTCGAGCCGGACAAGATCAGCACCGCGATCCTCCGGGTCGAGCAGCTCTACCCGCTCGCCCACGAGGAGGTCGTCGCCGAGCTGGCGAAGTTCCCGAACGCGACCGAGATCCGCTGGGTGCAGGACGAGCCGGCGAACCAGGGCCCGTGGCCGTTCATGGCGCTGAACCTGACCGAGCACCTGGGCGGCAAGCCGTTCTACCGGGTGTCCCGGCCGGCCATGTCCGCGCCGGCGGTCGGGTCGCACGGCGTGCACGGGGCCGAGCAGGCGACGCTGCTCAAGCAGGCCTTCAGCTGACGTGTACTTCACCGACCGAGGGATCGAGGAACTCGAGCGCCGGCGTGGCGAGGAGGAGGTCACGCTGGCCTGGGTCGCCGAGCGGCTCCGCGAGTTCGTCGACCTGAACCCCGAGTTCGAGACCCCGACCGAGCGCTTCGCCACCTGGCTCGCCCGGTTGGACGACGAGGACGATTAGTCTGTCCGAATGCCCTTCGCCTCGCAGCCGGTACGCCGGGTCGCTGCGGCGGAGGGCATTCGTGTGTCCGGGCGCTGGCCGCACACCGTCCCCGCCGTACACCAACTGCTGACCGACGGCCTGGACCTCTCGCCCGGTGTCACGTTCCTGGTCGGCGAGAACGGGGCCGGGAAGTCGACGCTGGTCGAGGCGATCGCCGTGGCCTACGGGATGTCACCGGAGGGCGGCTCCACCGGCGCCCGGCTGACGACCCGGGCCACCGAGTCCTCCCTGGCCGACGACCTCCAGCTGACCCGAGGCGTCGGCGGCAAACGCGCCGGCTTCTTCCTCCGCGCCGAGACGATGCATGGCTTCTACACCTACCTCGAGCAGAACCCCGGCGCCCGCAACGAGCCGGTCTTCCACGAGATGAGCCACGGCGAGAGCTTCCTGACCCTCATCAGCGACCGCTTCACCCGCCAGGGCTTCTACTGCCTGGACGAACCCGAGTCGGCTCTCTCGTTCTCCAGCAGCCTCGCCGTCGTCGGCGTACTCGACCGCCTCGCCAAGTCCGGCTCCCAGGTCCTCTGCGCCACCCACTCCCCCGTCATCGCGGCCCTCCCCGACGCCACCATCCTCGAGGTCGGCGACTGGGGCATCCGGGCCACCACGTGGGAGGACCTCAAGCTGGTGCAGAACTGGCGCGCCTACCTGGAGGAGCCAGAGCGGTACCTGCGGCACGTCATCCAGTCCACTTGACCTGTTTGAGGGCATCGGCGACAACTGCGGCGGTCTGCTGTGGTGCCTCGTCCGGGAGGAAGAACACTGCGCCGGGGAGCGTCACCACGGTCACGTTGGAGGCCGCCTCGAGGGTGGCCCGCTCAGTGGCGCTGAGGCTGCCGTCCCCCTTCTCGGCGTGGACCACCCACACCGGGACGCCGGACGCGGCCAGTTCGGCGGCATAGTCACGGTCGGCGGCCAGGTACTCCAAGTACGGGCCGAGGAGCTGGAGCGCATCGCCGGCCCTGTTCTGCTTGAGGTCCTCGATCAGCTCCCGCTTGTGCGGGTCCGGTGTCTTGGCAGACCTGGCCATCAGCGGAAGCAGCTTGAACAGGACGGCCATCGGCCAGCTGCCCACCTTCTGCGACGCCGACACGACGGCGCGGAAGAATCCGGCTTCGTCCTCGGTCGTCAGGCTGATGCCCAGGAGCACGACCGGGCCGTGGAAATGACCGCCCAGCAGCATCTCCACGGCAACCGTGGCGCCATGCGAGAAGCCGACGACCACGTCGCACCGGTGCAGCTTGGCCAACTCGCCGGCCCGACGTGCCAGACCCGGAACGGACACGTCACCTACGAGCGGAGCACCCGCCATGCCCGGCAGCGTCGTGGCCACCAGACGTACACCGGCCAGCGCCGGCTCAGCCATCACCAGGTCGAACGAGCGGGCCGCGTTGGCTCCGCCGGGTAACAACAGGACCGCACGCTCGGCATCGTCAGGACCCGCGGTCAACAACTCCCAGGCTTCCCTCATCGCTACCACCCCTGCCCTGAAGGTAGGACGCGGCTGACCCGGGCGAAACCCCCGGCACCCTTACGGGCCCGTGACGCAGTCCGCGGGGATGATCAGCCCGTGTGTGGCGGCCGGGTACGGCGGGGTGGGTCCGGGGCCAGGGAACCGTCGGGGGCGATGTGTTCGAAGATCTGGTCGACGAGGTTGAGGACGTGCGGGTCGTCGACGGTGTAGATGTGGCGGCGGCCTTCGCGGCGGGCGGTGATGATGCCGGCCAGGCGGAGTTTGCCGAGGTGCTGGCTCGCGGTGGCGATACTCACGCCGACCCGCTCCGCCAGGGTGCCGACGTCGTACTCGCCCTGCGCGGCCAGCGACACCAGGTGCAGCCGGACGGGGGCGGAGAGCATGGCGAAGGTGCCCGCGGCGGAATCGAGCTGCGCCTTCGTCGGTTCACGGTTGGTCATCGCGCAGTCATTGTGACCGGTGGACCCCGGTCCGGACAGCGCGCCGGGCCGAGGTGTGTACGGTCTCACACTTGCGCAATTGCGAAAGTATCAAAACGGTGGCAGGCTGGAACCATGTTCCGAGCCCTCCGCCCTGTGCTCCTGCTGCTCGTGGTGGCGACCCCCGCGGTCGCCCTCCGGCTCTCCGGCACCCACCTCCCGGCGCTGGCCTCGATCGCGATCTTCGGCCTCGCCGTCGTCGCGGCGTCGTTCGTGCTCGCCTGGGCGGCCGAGGCGGCGGAGATGGACATCTCGGGCGGTCTGGCGATCGCACTGCTGGCGGTCATCGCCGTACTCCCGGAGTACGCCGTCGACCTGTACTTCGCGCACACCGCGGGGTCGAACCCGGACTACGTGCAGTACGCCGCGGCCAACATGACCGGCTCGAACCGGCTGCTGCTCGGGCTCGGCTGGTCCAGCGTCGTCCTGATCAGCCTGTACGTCGCCTCGCGCCGGAGCGGGCAGTCCGTCAAGGCGCTCGTGCTCGAGTCCGGCTACCGCCGCGAGCTCGGCTTCCTGGCCGTGGCCGGGGTGGTTGCGTTCGTGATCCCGGTGACCGGCGAGATCCACCTGGTGCTCGGGCTCTTGCTGCTGGCGTTCTTCGCCTACTACCTCTACCGCGCGGCGACGTCGGAGCACGGCGAGGAGCCGGACCTGATCGGGCCGGCGGCCACGATCGGCGGGCTGCCGAAGGTGCAGCGGCGGATCGCGGTGACCGGGATGTTCGTGGTCTCGGCGGTGGTGATCCTGGCGGCGGCGGAGCCGTTCGCGGACTCGCTGGTCGAGGGCGGTCAGGCGCTGGGGATCGACCAGTTCCTGCTGGTGCAGTGGCTGGCTCCGCTGGCGTCCGAGGCGCCCGAGTTCATCGTCGCGCTGCTGTTCGCCTGGCGTGGCAAGGGCGCGGCGGCGCTGGGCCTGCTCATCTCTGCCAAGGTCAACCAGTGGACCCTGCTGATCGGCAGCCTTCCCATCGCGTACGGGATCGGCGGCGGCGGTCCGGCCCTGCACCTCGACGGTCGTCAGATCGAGGAGTTCCTCCTGACCGCAACGCAGACGCTGCTCGGCCTGGCCATCCTCCTCAACCTGCGCTTCCCCCGCTGGGCGGCGTGGACCCTGTTGGGTCTCTTCGCCGTCCAGTTCGCCGTACCCGGTCAGACCGGCCGCTACATCATCAGCGCGATCTACCTGGTCCTCGCAGCCGCCGCGGCCATCCACAACCGCAAGCAGCTCGTCCCCACCCTCGCCTCGCCCTTCCGCCGCACTCCCACCCCCGCCGAACCAGAGCGCGAACTGGTCAACGCATAGCCTCAGGCTGGGGCTTGGTGGCTAGCTGGCTTCTTGGGTCAGGTCTGGGCGGGCGCGGCGTTCGTGCGGGCCGGGGCGGCCGCGGCGGCGGCCGGAGAGGAACTTCTCACCCGCGGCAGTGCCGGTGAACTTCGTCCGCCGGGCCCACTCGCGGCAGTCCTCCAGCACCGGGCAGGACGTCAGGCAGATCGCCTGCGCCTTCCGCTGCTCCCACTGCGACGCGTCGTCGTCGTACGCCGGTCCCTGCCCAACGCACGCAGCCCGCGCCATCCACTGGTCTGCCGGATCCACAATCACCGTCAACGTCGGCCTCATGGCACCAGCGTGAACCCTGTGCGTTGCCTGGGTGAGACACCTTTGTTTCAGGCGTGAAACATCCGGGTCCGGACCATCCGCAGCTCGTTCACCCCGAAGAACGGATCTCCGGACACCACGCCGTCGGCGCTGAACCCCTGCCGGCGGTAGAACCGGATCGCCCGCTCGTTCCCCTCCAGCACCCACAGACTGGCCGGCTGGTTGCCGGTAGCAACCTCCATCAGCCGGCTCCCGAGCCCGGTGCTCCACCACGCCTTCCGGACGTAGATCGCCTGCACCTCGAGCGGTACGACGGCGTCCTCGTCATCGTTCGGCCGGATCGCGACGAACCCCACGACCCGGTCCCGGACCTCGGCCGCGGGGTCAGGGTTCAGCGCGATCCAGCGCTGACGACCCTCGCGCGCGGCCTGCGACCAGCGCGAGATGCGGGTCGGGATGTCCGCCGTACGCTCCGCCAGCTTGGCCGGCTCGACGAGGTCGGCGTACGCCTCCTGCCAGCACTGCAGGTGGCACCATGCGCCGGCTTCGGCGTCCTCGACCCCGGCCAGTCTGATCTCGGGCTGCTGCACTCAGACAGTAAAGACGATCTTGCCGAAGACGTCGCCCGCGTTCATCTTCGCGAAGCCGTCGCGGGCTTCGGCGAGCGGGAGGACGGAGTCGATGTGCGGCGAGATGCCGGCGTTCGCCATGAACTGGACGAGCTCGGCGAGCTCGGTCCGGGTGCCCATGGTGGAGCCCTGGACGCGGAGCTGGAGGAAGAAGATCCGGTTCAGCTCGGCGGACTTCGGCGCCTGGCCGCTGGTCGCGCCGGAGATCACCAGCGTGCCGCCCTGCTTGAGCGACTTGAGCGAGTGCGACCAGGTCGCCTGCCCGACCGTCTCCATCACCGCGTCGACCCGCTCCGGCATCCGCGCGCCGGACTCGAACGCCTCGTGCGCGCCGATCTCCACAGCCTTGGCGCGCTTGCCCTCGTCCCGGCTCGTGGCCCACACGCGGATCCCCGCGGCCCGGGCCAGCGTGATCAGCGCCGTCGCTACGCCACCACCGGCACCCTGCACGAGCACGGTGTCGCCGGGCTTCAGGCCGGACTGCGTGAACAGCATTCGGTACGCCGTCAACCACGCGGTCGGCAGACACGCCGCCTGCTCGAAGCTCATCCCAGCCGGCTTCGGTACGACGTTCCGCGCCGGCACCGCGACCTTCTGCGCCAGCGTGCCCTGGTACCGCTCACTCAGCAACGACCGCTTCGGATCCAGCGTCTCGTCACCCTTCCACGCCGGATCCGACACCACCGCATGCACGACCACCTCGTTGCCGTCGGGGTCCACGCCGGCGGCGTCACACCCCAAGATCATCGGCAGGTTCTGCTCAGCCAGCCCAACCCCCTTCAACGACCAAAGATCGTGATGATTGAGCGCGGTCGCCTTCACATCGATGGTCACCCACCCCTCGGGCACCTCCGGGTCCGGCCGCTCCCCCACCTCCAACGCAGCTACCGGATCGTCGGCGTCAAACTTGGCGGCATAAGCAGCAAGCATGCGACCCACCCTAGGCCGTGACCCCGCGCCCGTCAGTTACCGACTTCACGCCACCCGCCCGCCCTCGCCCGCCCTCGCCACCGCCCGCCCGCGCCCGCGCCCGCCCTCGCCACCGCCCGCCGCCACACGAGGGGAGAACCCCTTGAGTTGAGCCTTCTCCCCTCGCATACCAGGGGAGAAGGCTCAACGGGAGGGGATATCCCCTCGTGTGGCGGCGGGCGGCGGGCGGCGGCGAGGGCGGGCCGGGTGGTGGGTCAGGGGCGGGCTACGCCGTCGGATTGGGCGGCGACTGCTACTGCGGCGGCGACGGCTGGGGCGACGCGGGTGTTGAAGGGGGACGGGATGATGTAGTCGGGGCGGAGGTCCGTTGGGGGGATGAGGTCGGCCAGGGCTTCGGCGGCGGCGAGTTTCATGCCTTCGGTGATGCGGCTGGCGTTGGCGTCGAAGGCGCCTCGGAAGATGCCGGGGAAGGCCAGGACGTTGTTGATCTGGTTGGGGAAGTCGGAGCGGCCGGTGGCGACCACCGCGGCGTGCCGGTGGGCGATGTCGGGGTGGACCTCGGGGTTCGGGTTGGCCAGCGCGAAGATCATCGCGTCGTCGGCCATCCGGGCGATGGCTTCCTCGGGGACGGTGCCGCCGGAGACGCCCAGGAAGAGATCGGCACCCTCGAGAGCGTCGACCAGGCGGCCGGACAGACCGCCGGTGTTGGTGTCGCGGGCCAGGGAGAGCTTGACCGGGTTCAGGTCGCCGCGGTCCTCGTGCAGGACCCCCTTGCTGTCGACCACCGCGAGGTCACCGACCCCCGCCTGCAACAGGATCCGCGCGCACGCCACACCGGCCGCGCCGGCGCCGGAGATGACCACTCGGATGTCGGAGATCGACTTCCCGGTGACCCGCAGCGCGTTGCGGAGCGCGGCCAGTACGACGACCGCCGTACCGTGCTGGTCGTCGTGGAAGACCGGGATGTCCAGCCGTTCCTTCAGCCGGCGCTCGATCTCGAAGCAGCGCGGCGCGGAGATGTCCTCGAGGTTGATCCCGCCGAACGTCGGCGCCATCCGCGCGACCGTCTCGACGAACTCGTCCACGTCGGTGCAGTCCAGCGCGATCGGCACCGAGTCGACGCCGCCGAACTCCTTGAACAGCAGGGCCTTGCCCTCCATCACCGGCAGCGACGCGGCCGGGCCGATGTCACCGAGTCCGAGCACCGCGGTGCCGTCGGTGACGACCGCGACCACGTTGGACTTCCAGGTGTACCGGCGGACCAGCGACGGGTCCTCGGCGATCGCCGTACAGACGCGCGCGACGCCCGGCGTGTAGGCCTTGGACAGATCGTCCGCATCGCGGACGGGGACCGAGGACGTGACCTCGATCTTCCCACCTCGGTGCAGCTCGAAGACTGCATCGCCGCCAAATGGATCAAGCGCAGTGGGGCCGGAAACGGGGGACTCAGCAGGCTGGGCGACCATCAGTGCCCTTTCGAAATGTCAGCGGAAAATGTTCGAGTAGCAGGGGATCGCCCGTGCGGACGAGTAAACCACAGGGCCAACTGGTCTGCTGTGAGGGGGCCCACACGGCACCGGCATGTGCCAGGATTCGGGGATTCACAACCCCTGCCGAGGAGAACTCGCGATGAATATCGTCCCCACTCCCCGCACGACGCGCGCGGCCATTGCCCTGGCCGTCGTGCTCGCCCTTGGCCTGTCCGCCTGCGGCAGCGGCGACAGCAAGAGCGGCGGGTCCGAAGACAAGGCGAAGGCGGCCGGCATCACGCTGGTCAAGCCGGGCAAGCTGACCGTCTGCACCCACCTGCCGTACAAGCCCTTCCAGTACAAGGACGGCGGCAAGGTCGTCGGCTTCGACGTGGACCTGCTCGACCTGGTCGCCAAGGACCTGGGCATCGAGCAGGAGGTGGTGAACATCGAGTGGTCGCAGATCACCTCCGGTGCCGCGTTCGCCGCGAAGAAGTGCGACATGGGCATGGGCGCGATGACGATCCGGGCGGACCGGCAGAAGGCGCTCGCGATCACCGACCCGTACATGGACGCCACCCAAGTGCTGCTGGTGAAGAAGGACTCGCCGTACAAGTCGCTCGCCGACCTGAAGGGCAAGAAGATCGGCGTCCAGGCCGACACCACCGGCAAGGACTACGCGAACGCGCACAAGGCCGAGTTCGGGTACGACGTGGTGACGTTCGACGACCTGACGCTGCAGACCAACAACGTGAAGTCGGGCCGCGTCGACGCCGGCATCAACGACAACGGCGTGCTCTACCCGTTCGTCTCGGAGAACCCGGACACCACCGTGGCGGCCGAGTTCAACACCGGTGAGCAGTACGGCTTCGCCGCGAAGAAGGACGACCCGAGCGGCACCAAGCTGGTCGAGAAGTTCAACCAGCTGCTGACCAAGGCGAAGTCCGACGGCAGCTACAACGAGATCTACAAGAAGTGGTTCAAGACCGAGCCGAAGAAGTGAGCGCGACCGACCGGACCACCGTTGCCTCCCGGCCGGGGCTCAGCCCCCGGCAACGGGCCCAGCGGTGGCGCATCGTCCAGTACGGCGTACTCGTCGTCCTGGTCCTGCTCGCGGTGTTCGCGGCGAACTGGAAACAGATCGGCGACGTCTTCTTCCGGCCCGAGCTGATCAAGACCGCGCTGACCGAGGGTCTCCCGCAGGCGTTGCTGAAGACGCTGGAGTACACGGCCGGGGCGTTCGTCCTCGGCCTGGTCGCGGGGACCGTGCTGGCGCTGATGCGGCTGAGCTCGGTCGGGCCGTACCGGTGGCTGGCGACGGCGTACATCGAGTTCTTCCGCGGGCTGCCGGCGATCGTGGTGTTCATCGCGTTCAGCCTGCTGCCGTTGGCGTTCGAGGGGATGACGGTTCCGCTCGACCCGTACGGCGTGGTCTGGCTGGCGCTCGGGATCGTCGCGGCGGCGTACATGGCCGAGGTGATCCGGGCCGGGATCCAGGCGGTACCGCGGGGGCAGATCGAGGCGGCCCGCTCGCTCGGGATGCCGGCCGGGGTGGCGATGCGGAAGATCGTGCTTCCGCAGGCGTTCCGGATCGTGCTGCCGCCGTTGACCAACGACCTGATCCTGCTGGTGAAGGACTCCTCGCTGGTCTTCATCATCGGCGTCTCCACCAGCGGCAACGAGCTGACCGGCTTCGGCCGGGAGCTGGCCAACAGCGAGTCGAACCTGACGCCGCTGATCACGGCCGGCTTCTGCTACCTGATCATCACGCTCCCGCTGGGCATTCTGGTACGGCGGCTCGAGGCGAGAACGGCGAGGACGCGCTGATGGCACTGGTAGAGATCAAGAACCTGCACAAGTCCTTCGGCGACAACCACGTCCTGCGCGGGATCGACTTCACGGTCGAGCAGGGCGAGGTGGTCTGCGTGATCGGACCGTCCGGCTCGGGCAAGTCGACGCTGCTGCGGTGCGTCAACCTGCTGGAGAAACCCCAGCAGGGACAGGTGTTCGTCCGCGGTGAGGACATCACCGACCCGGACTGCCACCTGGACGCGGCGCGGCAGCAGATCGGGATGGTGTTCCAGCAGTTCAACCTGTTCCCGCACCTGACCGCGCTGGCGAACTGCACGGTCGCCCAGCGCACGGTCCTCAAGCGCGGCCAGCAGGAGGCGGACCGGACCGCCCGCGCGAACCTGGAGCGGGTCGGCCTGAGCGACAAGGTCACGGCGTACCCCGCCCAGCTGTCGGGCGGTCAGCAGCAACGCGTCGCGATCGCCCGGGCGCTGTCGATGGACCCGGCGCTGATGCTGTTCGACGAGCCCACCTCGGCACTCGACCCGGAGCTCGTCGGCGACGTCCTCACGGTGATGCGCAAACTGGCGCTCGACGGGATGACGATGCTCGTCGTCACCCACGAGATGGCCTTCGCCCGCGAGGTCGCCGACCGCGTCGTCTTCATGGACGCCGGCGTGATCGTCGAGCAGGGCCCACCCGCCGACGTCATCGGCAACCCCAAGGAGGAGCGCACTCGCACCTTCCTCCGCCGGGTCCTCGACCCCACCCACGTCGAGCCGACCTGAGTCGTCACGCTGCGTGCCCGGGTGATCGACGGGCCGCAGCGTGACACGCTGTTACCACAACGAAAAGGTCTCCATTCGGGGTCGGTGCGTCAGTCATCGAGGGTGGCCTGTGTCAAGATGCGGGCACACGGCGCCGGGACCGTTCGGCGCCCGGTTTTGGAGGACTAGATGGCTGTCCTGCGGAGGACGCTCGTGTTGTCCGGCGTCCTGGTTCTGGCCGCCGCCGGCTGTGGCTCGAACTCGCTCGAGGGCGGGTCGACCAGCGCACCCACGAACAGTTCGTCGTCATCGTCGGGGACCCCGTCGACCGGCGGACCGGACCTGAGCGGCGCGCTCCCGGCCAAGGTCAAGGCGGCCAAGAAGATCACCGTCGGTGTCGACGCCAGCTACCCGCCGAACGAGTTCCTGCAGGGCGGCAAGACCGTCGTCGGCATGGACGTGGACCTGTTCAACGCCGTCGCGCAGAAGTTCGGCGTCACGGTGGACTGGCAGCCGGCCGGCTTCGACACCATCATCACCGGTGTCCAGGGCGGCAAGTACGACCTGGGCATCTCGTCGTTCACGATCAACGCCAAGCGCAAGCAGCAGGTCAACATGGTCAGCTACTTCAACGCCGGCACCCTGTGGGCGACCGCGAAGGGCAACCCGAAGGGCATCAAGGCCGACGACGCGTGCGGCAAGACCGTCGCGGTCCAGAAGGGTACGACGCAGCTCGAGGACGACATGCCGAAGCGGCAGGCCGCGTGCAAGGCCGCCGGCAAGCCGGAGATCAAGCTCGTCGTCCGCGAGAAGCAGGACCAGGCGACCGCGGACCTCGTCGGCGGCAAGGCCGACGCGATGCTGGCCGACTCCCCGGTCGTGCTGTACGCGATCAAGCAGACCAACGGCCAGCTCGAGCAGCTCGGTGACATCTACGACGCCGCGCCGTACGGGTACGTCGTACCGAAGGCGGAGACCGCGTTCGCGCAGGCGATCGTGCACGCGCTGCAGGCCCTGAACACCGAGGGCACGTACAAGAGCACGCTGCAGAAGTGGAACAACGACTCGGGTGCGATCACCGATTTCGCCGTGAACCCGTGAGGTTTGGATGAGTACGGATACCACCGAGGCCCGGTCGACGGACGCAGTACCCGATCGGCCGGGGGCGATCAACGCCGTCCCGGTCCGGCACCCCGGGCGGTGGGTGGCGATCGCGATCATCGTCGTCCTGGTCGGGATGCTGGTCCACCTGCTGGTGACCAACAAGGCCTTCGACTGGAGCTTCGTCTTCCAGGCGATGAACCAGCAGCCGGTGATCAAGGGGTTCCTCAAGGGGACCCTGCTGGTCACCGTGCTGTCGATGATCGTCGGCGTCGCGGGCGGTGTGCTGCTCGCGGTGATGCGGCTGTCGGACAACCCGATCCTGTCGGGGGCCTCGTGGGTCTTCACCTGGTTCTTCCGGAGCGTCCCGCGGTACCTGCTGCTGTTCACGATGGGCACGCTGGGGGTGCTGTTCCCGCAGGGTGTCTCGTTCGGCGTCCCGTTCGACTGGAAGCTGATCGACTGGCTGGGGCTGTCCGGTGACTGGCGGTTCCTGAACCTGGACGCCAACCAGGTGTTCACCGGCCTGACCGCCGGTGTGATCGGGCTCGGGCTGTCCGAGGCGGCGTACATGGCAGAGATCGCCCGCGCCGGCATCATGAGCGTGGACCGCGGCCAGGCCGAGGCGGCCGAGGCGCTCGGGATGAGCCGGGGCAAGGTGATGCGCCGCGTGGTGCTGCCGCAGGCGATGCGGGTGATCGTGCCGCCGACCGGCAACGAGACGATCGCGATGCTGAAGGACACCTCGCTGCTGCTCGCCGTACCGGTGATCGGCGAGCTGTTCTACCAGCTGCAGTCGATCGGGAGCACGTACTACAAGACGTTCCCGATCGCGGTCGCGGCGACGTTGTACTACCTGGCCGCGACCAGCGTGCTGATGGTCGGCCAGTACTTCCTCGAGCGGCACTTCGGCCGCGGCTTCGGGACGACCAAGGCACCGCGGGCCACCCGCCCGGCCGGGGCGGGAGGTGCGTAGATGAACCTCGTCCATGCGGTCAACGTGACGAAGTCGTTCCACCACAACGAGGTGCTCAAGGGCATCGACCTCGACGTCGAGCGCGGGCAGGTGGTCTGCCTGCTCGGGCCGTCGGGTTCGGGCAAGACCACGTTCCTGCGCTGCATCAACCAGCTGGAGACGATCGACGGCGGCCGGATCTGGGTCGACGGCGAGCTGATGGGGTACGCCGAACGCGACGGCAAGCTGTACCGCCTGAAGAACAAGGAGATCGCGGCCCAGCGGCGCGAGATCGGGATGGTGTTCCAGCGGTTCAACCTGTTCCCGCACAAGACCGCGATCGAGAACGTGATGGAAGCGCCGATCCAGGTCAAGGGCGAGAGCAGGAAGACCGCGAGGGGGCGGGCGCAGGAGCTGCTCGACCGGGTCGGGCTCGGCGAGCGGTGTGCGGCGTACCCCGCGCAACTGTCCGGCGGGCAGCAGCAACGTGTCGCCATCGCGCGTGCGCTGGCCATGCAGCCGAAGCTGATGCTGTTCGACGAGCCGACGTCCGCGCTGGACCCGGAGCTGGTCGGCGAGGTGCTCGCGGTGATGCGGGAGCTGGCCGATGACGGGATGACGATGATCGTCGTCACCCACGAGATGTCGTTCGCCCGGGACGTCGCCGACACCGTGGTCTTCATGGACGGCGGCGTCGTCGTCGAGGCCGGCCCACCCAGGCAGGTGCTCGGCAACCCCCAGCACCAGCGCACCAAGACGTTCCTCACCAGGCTCCGTTCGGAACACGAACACGCCTGATGACGCGATAGGGGCCTGGACTGAGGAGCGGAGGGAGCGCAGCGACCGGAGCGACGAGGGAAGGCCGGGAGTCGCGGCCCCATGACCACGCCGGTGCCGAAGGCCCGGCCGAAAGCACTGTTGGATGATGTTTACGGCGTACGGGCCTATTTGCGAGGAGACGATGTGAGCAGCACCGGACGATCTGCCGAGGTCCGCTTGAGCATCCCGGCGGACAGTGCCTACATCGCCGTACCGCGGTCCGTGGTCGGCAACCTCGCTGCCCGGAACGACTTCACCCTGGACGCGATCGACGACCTGCGGATCGCGGTCGACGAGGCCTGCGCACTGCTGCTGCCGGAGGCCGAGGACGGCGTCCTGGAGTGCGTGTTCGAGATCGCCCCGCCGCAGCTGACCGTGCGTACCAGCGCTGTCGTCGCGAACGGCTGGACCCCGGACACCGACTCGTTCGGCTGGACCGTCCTGACCGCGCTGGTCGAGTCGGCGGCCGCCGAGACCCTCGACGGCCGACTCACCATCACCGTGACGGCGACCGCCACCGCCACGGAGACCGCGTGACTGACGAACAGGTCCTGGGCGCAGCTCAGGAGTCTCCAGATCTACGGACCCGGACGGCCACGCTGTTCCGGGCGATGGCGGCCGCCCCGGGGCCGCGCGACCCCGCACACACCCTGGCCCGCGACGGGCTCGTGGCCCTGCACATGCCGCTCGTCGAGCACCTGGCCCGCCGGTTCCGTAACCGCGGCGAGCCGTACGACGACTTGGTGCAGGTGGCAACCATCGGTTTGATCAAAGCGATCGACCGTTTCGACTCGGATCGCGGCGTCGAGTTCTCGACGTACGCCACCCCGACGATCCTGGGCGAGATCAAGCGGTACTTCCGGGACAAGGGCTGGGCGATCCGGGTGCCCAGACGCCTGCAGGAGCTGCGGTTGTCGCTGACCGCGGCGACCGCGGAGCTGACTCAGGAGCTCGGCCGGGCACCGACCGTCGCCGAGCTGTCCGAGCGGCTCGGCCTGTCGCCGGACCTCGTGATCGAAGGCCTGGAGTCCGCGAACGCCTACAACACGTTGTCGCTGGACGCACCGGACCAGAACGAGACCGACGCCACGACAGTGCTGGACGGGCTCGGGGGCGAGGACGAGGCGCTGGAGAGCGTCGAGTACCGGGAGTCGCTGAAACCCCTGCTGGCACAGCTGGACACGCGCGAGAAGCGGATCCTCACCCTGCGCTTCTTCCGCGGCATGACGCAGTCCCAGATCGCCGAGGAGATCGGCATCTCGCAGATGCACGTGTCCCGCCTGCTGGCCCGCACCCTGACCGAGCTGCGCGCCGGACTCCTGAAGGAGTAGGAGCTACAGCACCGGGTGGTCGTCGGCCCGATCGCCGGCGAGAGCCTCGGTGGAAGCCTTCTGGAACACGCAGATCAGCACCGCGAGGGACGCGATTGCGAGGGCGACGGCAACGACCTTGGTCGACCCGCCCCAGAAGCTGTAGGCAACCAGCAGCTGGATCAGCTGGGTGAAGACTGTCGGCCCACGGCTCCAGCGAGCGGCATGCCACAACCCGCGGAACGCGACCAGGACCAGAGCTGCGCCGTACACCACGAAGAACGCAGTTGTGGTCAGTCCGAGCACGAGCCGGTCGCCGTGAATCGTAAATGCTTCGGCAATTCCAAGAACGACGAGCACAAGGCCTTCCGCAGCGACCACGGCCGCGGCTAACTTGAGCGGTCTCGGAACGGCGGCAGCTGGGGTGTCGGTCGGCACTTCGCCAGCTTAGTGCTCTAGTCCGGGGTCTTTTGGGTACACGGGTGGTCACCTGCGCCGGCCGTGTTTCCGGACGGGCGCGTGGGACCTCGGCCCAACAGGGAATCGAGGTTGTGCGTAACCAAAAGGTGGTTGGAACGGTTACCTGCAGTGAACGGGCGATTGCAGATGGGACCCTCTGTCCGGTTACCGGACGGGGAGAACCGCTCTGCGTCGGTCCGTAGTGTTAAGGAAGTGTTGTGATCTGATCGACAACTCCAGAACCCTTGTTTCACTCAGCTGAGATTGGGAACATGGTGACGTTCGTGAAAGCGTTCACAACGCGCCGCACTTCAAGACCCCCCAGTGCGACAACGAACCACACGAGTACAGCACCCGCTGATCGGGCACAGAACTGACCGACAGCGTACGACAACTACTGAGAGAGATGGGATCCGCCATGGATTGGCGCCACCGGGCCGTATGCCTCGACGAGGACCCGGAACTGTTCTTCCCCATCGGCAACACCGGCCCCGCGATCATGCAGATCGAGGAAGCCAAGCAGGTGTGCCGCCGCTGCGACGTGCGTGAACAGTGCCTCGCGTGGGCGCTGGAAGCCGGCCAGGACCACGGTGTCTGGGGTGGCCTGAGCGAGGACGAGCGCCGCGCCCTCAAGCGCCGCAACGCCCGCCAACGCATCCGCACCGCCTGAACAAGTCCTCTCCGAGGCCCCGCGGGCTCCCGCGGGGCCTTTCTGTTTCTACATTCGCGGGTGCAGCTGGTACGGCGGACCCTCGCGGTGCTCCGCAGGCGCCATTCGTCGCTCCGCTCCTCACAGCGCCCGCTGCGCGCCGCCCCACCCACCCGTCTTCTTCCGGGCTGCCGCCCGGGGGTTTCCGGCTAGCGCCGGGGGTTTGCGGGCTGCCGCCCGCGGGTGAGTACACCCCTCGCGGTGCTCCGCAGGCGCCATTCGTCGCTGCGCTCCTCACAGCACCCACTACGCGCCGCCCCACCCACCCCTCCTCTTCCGGGCTAGCGCCCGGGGTGGCTCGCTGGCGCTCGCGGGTTGCGGCTGACGCCGCGGGTTCCGGCTGACGCCGGGGTGGCTCGCTGGCGCTCGCTTGCTCGCGGCTGTCGCCGCGGGTTGCCGGCTGCCGCCCGCGGGTGAGTGCTCCGGGCTGGCGTCCGTGAGTGAGCGCACGGTGGTGCGTGGTGCTGTGATGCACCTCCAGCCGAGTCGGCCGCCTACAACTCCACAGCTGCAGCCGGCGTGGTCACTCGTACGGTTAACCTCTCGAGTGGTCGGTTCACCCCTGGTACACGAAGGGTGAACGGCTCATCTGAAGGGTTAACCCCTCGGCTGGCGACAGGCCCCGAGCGCCAGAGCAGCACCCCGCGTGGCGAACCACCTCACCCGTCACCACTCGTCTGATTACGAGCAGACGCCAGCCCGGGGCCCTCACCCGCGGGCGGCAGCCCGCAACCCGCGAGCGTAGCGAGCCACCCCCGGCGCCAGCCGGAAACCCCCGGGCGGCAGCCCGGAAGAAGACGGGTGGGGTGGGGCGGCGCGTAGCGGGCGCGGAGGAGGAGCGCAGCGACGACGTGCGACCGCGCAGCACCGCGAGGGGGTATCCGTCAGTCTTTTACCGGGATGTCGAGGGTTACCTGGGTGCCGGGGTGGGTGTCGTGGCGGGGGCCGAAGGTCAGGGTGCCGTCCAGTTCGCCGATGACCAGCGTGCGGACGATGGACAGGCCGAGATTGCCCGACAGTTCGGAGTCGAAGTTGGGTGGTAGGCCTTTGCCGTCGTCGATGACGGTGATGTGGAGGCGGCCGACCGAGCGCTCCGCGATCAAGTCGATAGTCCCGTGGGCCTCACCTCCGTCGCGGGTGGCGAAGGCGTGTTCGACCGAGTTTTGCATGAGTTCGGTCAGGACCATCGCCAGCGGAGTCGCGACTTCGGAGTCCAGTACGCCGAAGGAGCCGGAGCGGCGGGTCTCCACCGACGTCGCGACCGTGGAGACGTCCGCGACCATCGCCGCCACCCGGTCCGCCACGTCATCGAAGTCCACGTGCTCGTCGAAGGACTCCGACAAGGTCTCGTGGACGATCGCGATCGAGCCGACCCGCCGTACGGCTTCGGCCAGCGCCGCCTGGCCTTCGGGGACTGTGATCCGCCGGGCCTGCATCCGGAGTAACGCGGCGACTGTCTGCAAGTTGTTCTTGACGCGATGATGAATCTCCCGGATGGTCGCCTCCTTGGTGACCAGTTCCCGTTCCCGGCTGCGCAGCTCCGTGACGTCGCGGAGCAGGATCAGCGCACCCGTGTGGGCGCCGTCCGCACGCAGCGGGATCGCCCGCAGGAAGAGCGTGGCCTGCGGGTTCTCGATCTCGATCTCCTTGGCCGCGCGGCCGGTCACCACCGACGCCAGCACGTCGTCGACCTTCAGGCCGTTGTGCAGCAGGTCCGCGGTCACGTCCTTCAGCCGCGAACCGACCAGATCGGTCACAAGCCCCATCCGCCGGTACGCCGACAACGCGTTCGGGCTCGCGAACGTCACCATCCCGTGCCGATCGACCCGGATGCAGCCGTCCCCGACCCGCGGAGTGGTCGACAGCAGCCGCTCGCCGCCGTACGGGAAGACGCCGTCGGTGATCATCCGGGCGAGGTCGGTCGCGCTCTGCAGGTAGGCGATCTCCAGCCGCGACGGCGTCCGGACACCGAGCAGGTTGGTGTTCCGGGCGATCACCGCGATCACCCGCGATCCGCGCCGGACCGGAATCGTCTCCACCCGCACAGGTACGTCGTCGCGCCACTCCGGGTCGCCCTCGCGGCAGATCCGGCCGCCGTCGTACGCCTGGTCGAGCAGGTGCCGCCGGCCGCGCGGGATGAAGCTCCCGACGATGTCGTCGAGGTACGCCGTCGGCCCGGTGGTCGGCCGCATCTGCGCACCGGCCCAGAACCCGAGCCCCTCGGTGTCGGGCAGCCAGAGGACCAGGTCGGCGAAGGACAGGTCGGCCAGCATCTGCCAGTCAGAGACGAGCAGCTGCAGCCGGTCCAGGTCAGCCTGGTCGAGGGTCGTGTGGTTCCGGGCCACATCGCTCAGAGACGGCACGCTCCGATGCTAGTGCCCCGCGTCGGAGGTTGTTTGAGTGATTGCGGCGCCCAGGCACGCACCTCGCGGTGGCGGAGGAGCGGCCTCGATGCTTTTCCATCGTGGCCGTTCCTCCGCTGCCGCGAGGTGCGTGCCTGGGCGCCGCAAGCGCCAAAGAA
>NZ_JBEZYC010000015.1:0-90271 GCF_040638345.1 Kribbella sp. NPDC026611 | reverse complement strand
ATAAGATCGTTCAACGCCTGCGGACAGGGTTAATGCATCTTTCGGCATTGACTTTCGGCACGCTGTTGAGTTCTCAAAAATCGGACGCACACCGCAGCTTCGCTTCTCAGCTAGGCTCCCGGGGCAACCTGCGTTACCTTACCGGACCAGAGTCACCGGGTCAAGCCCCAATTTTCCTGGTCCCCCACCCGCAACCAGCCGGCCGACCCGAGTCCGGAGACACGTTTCGGCTGCAGTAGCCTTGGGGGGTTCGGAGCGACCGGCCGCTTTCGCGTCCCGCGCCTCGCTCCAACAAGAAGAACATTACGTGGCTCCCAGGTGACGGGTCAAATCGGGTCCCGGTGGGCTGAATCACAGGCCTGTAATTTGCCTTGAGCAACCCGTCTGTGGGAGTGGTTCAGCCCCGCAGAACCCCTGCGAACGAACGCTTCCCACGCCGCAGGACCAGCACGCCACCGGGCAGCAGGTCGTCCGTTCCGGGCACGTACTCCGCGTCCTTCACCTTCTCGTTGTTCAGGTACGCGCCACCTTCGGCCACGATCCGCCGCGCAGCCGATTTGCTGGCCACCAGACCGGACTTCACCAGCAGATCGCCGTACGTCGGCATCGGTTCGCCGGCGCCCAGCTCTACGTGCGGTGCCTCCCGTAGCGCGGCCACCAGGGTCGAGCCGTCGAGCGAGCCCAACTCCCCCTGGCCGAAGAGCGCCCTCGACGCTTCCTGCACACGACGTGTCTCCTCAGCGCCGTGCACCAGCGTCGTGACGTCCTCTGCGAGCACCCGCTGCGCTTCTCGAGCCTGTGGGCGTTCTGCCGTCGCCTGCTCGAGCGCAGCGATCTCCTCTGCCGTGCGGAACGTGTAGAAGCGCACCAGCTGCATCACGTCTCGATCGTCGGCGTTGAACCAGAACTGGTAGAAGGCGTACGGCGACGTGAGCTCCTTGTCGAGCCACACCGACCCCGACTCCGTCTTGCCGAACTTGGTCCCGTCGGCCTTCGTCACCAGCGGCGTGGCCAACGCATGCGCCTTCCCCGACTCCGCACGCCGGATGAGCTCCACGCCGGCGGTCAGGTTCCCCCACTGATCGCTGCCACCGGTCTGCAACGTGCAGTTGTACCGCCGGTAGAGCTCCAGGAAGTCCAGCGACTGCAGCAGCACGTAGCTGAACTCCGTGTAGCTGATCCCCTGCTCCAGCCGCGCCTTCACCACCTCACGGCCGAGCATCCGGTTCACCGGGAAGTGCTTCCCGATGTCCCTGAGGAAGTCGAGCGTGTTGAGGTCCTTCGTCCAGTCGTAGTTGTTGACGATCCGCGCCGGGTTCGACAGCGACTCGTCGAAGTCGATGAACCTCTCGACCTGGCTGCGGACCCGCTCCACCCACTGGTGCACCAGGTCCTTCGGGTTCAGCACCCGCTCTGACGACTCCTTGGGGTCACCGATCAGTCCCGTGGCGCCGCCGACCAGTCCGATCGGGTTGTGCCCGGCCAACTGGAGCCGGCGGAGCGTCAGGAGCTGCAGGAGGTTGCCCATGTGCAGGCTCGGTGCGGTGGGGTCGAAACCGACATAGGAGGTGATCGGTCCCGCCGCCATCGAGGCCCGGAGGGCATCCGGATCGGTGGAGTGGGCGATCAGGCCACGGCTCTCCAGGTCGTCAAGTACCTGAGTGCGGCTTTCGGTCACTGGTTCTCTCCTCGAGTACGTCGGTCACCTCTAGTGTCCTGTACGGCGAGGAGCCACGGCTCAGGTGGGTTCGGGACGAGTCAACACCGACCGGAGCTGCGGACGAAGGGCATGTCCGTCCGGGCCCTGCACTGTGACAGCAGTCGGCCGGTGCGGGTCGTGGGCGCCCGGGTCCTGGTTCGGGACAGGAAGACCGTGGGACAGGACCTGCTCAGCGGGAGTCAGCTGGCGGATCGCGACGGCGAGCACCTGATCCGGGTGGGTCTGCGCGAAGTCGCCGTACAGCTGGGGGTCGTGCTGGCCGTCGTCACCGACCAGGACCCAGCGCACGTTCGGGAACTCGCGAGCCAGCCGGCGTAGGGCGGTCCGCTTGTGCTCCTGGCCGCTACGGAACCACCCGGTGTTCGTCGGCCCCCAGTCCGTCATCAGCAACGGCCCCGGCGGGTACCCGTGCCGCGCCAGGAAGCGTGTCAGCGTCGGCGCGGTATTCCACGCCCCGGTCGACAGATAGAACATCGGCGCACCGGGGTGGTCTGCCAGCAGCTCCTCGTAGAGCCCGGCCATACCCGGTACGACGCGGCGCGCCTGCTCGTCGCGGACGAACGTGTTCCACGCCGCGATCAGCGGACGCGGCAGCATCGTCAGGATGACCGTGTCGTCGATATCGCTGACCAGACCGAACGTGGCGTCCGGATCGGGCACGAAGATCCGCGCTCTGGCCTGCCTCTCGCCGTGGACGCCCAGCATGATCTCGTGCCACCCCGGCGGCAGCACTACCGGAACGGTCAGGTCAATGAACCCACCTCGATCCGTCACGGCGGTGAACGTCTGCCCGGAGACCGTCACGGTGACGAGCACCTTGGTCGCCGGTGCGGTCACGAACACCCGCCAGCCGCGCACGACCTGGTCCTCGTCATACCGAGGCTGGTTGCGCGGGTCCCGGCCCAGCACGACGCGCGCCAGGACGCGGACGTACTCCGTGGTGCCGTAGCCGACCTGCGGAATGATCCGTTCCTGCCAGCCGCGACGCCGCAGAACCGCCTGCAACCCGACGTTGAACCAGTCCTCGAGACGGGACGAGTAGTGCGGACGGGCCATACCAGAAACCTACCCGTCCCACGGGCCGCTAGTCGTCGGCACCCGCGGTCGTGCCTCACGTTTGATGCGTCCTTCACGAACTGTCCCCGGCGTCACCTACCTTCGTAGCCATGACCGCACTCGGAATGGTTTTTCCGCGCTCCTACCCCGCCGCCCTCGTCACCGACGTCGCTCGCCGCCTCGAAGAGGGTGGCGCCGACGAGATGTGGGTCTACGAAGACTGCTTCTACACCGCCGGACCTTCGCTGGCCGCGGCCGCGCTGTCAGTGACCGAGAGGCTGACGGTCGGCATCGGCATCCTGCCCGCGGTGGCGCGGACCGCCGCTGTGACTGCGATGGAGATCGCCACGCTGGCGGCGTTCGGGCCGGGGCGGTTGCTGCCGGGGATCGGGCACGGCGTGCAGCCGTGGATGGCGCAGATGGGGGTCAAGCAGAAGTCGCCGCTGACCGCGCTCGAGGAGGTCACGTCGACGGTCACCAGGCTGCTCGCCGGCGAGACCGTGAGCTTCCAGGGGCAGACGGTCTTCCTCGACAACGTCAAGCTCGAGACACCGCCGGTCACGCCGCCGCCGATCCTGCTCGGCGTCCAGGGGCCGAAGTCGATGGCGCTCGCCGGGCGGGTGGCAGGTGGTCTGATCCTCGCCGAGCCGGCGACGGCGCCGTACGTGCGGCAGTCGTTGGAGCAGGCCGGGTCGCCGGACGGGTTCGTGATGGGCGTGTTCGCGGCGATGTGCGTGCGCGAGGACCGCAAGGCGGCGTACGAGTGGTCGGCGCCGTGGCTGGAGTGGCACCTCGGGAGCAAGCCGCCGCAGCTGACCGCGCTGCCGTTCTTCGACGACCTGCAGAAGCTGTACGACGAGTCCGGCAAGGACGGGCTGGTCGGGATGCCGAGCGACTGGTGGACGCAGATCGGTGCGATCGGGACGCTGGACGACGCGGCGGCGCATGTGGAGACGCTGGAGGCGGCCGGGGTCGACCACGTCGGGTTCTTCCCGGACCCGGAGGTCGAGCACGGGCTACCGCAGCTCGACTATCTCTTGCAGCTGGCGAACCGCTAGCGCTTCTTCGGGACGTGCGGGCGGTACGGCGAGACCGTTGGGTCGCCCGGGATCCAGAAACGCCACGGGCGGTCGGCTGCCTCGCGCAGGCCGACGCGGGGGCCCGTGGCTGGTTCGCCGTCGAAGCCGGGGCCGTCGAGGAGCTGGATCGGTGAGCCCTTCGCGAGCAGGTCGGCGCCGTTGCCGTCACGCTCGATGCCGAGGGCAACGCACAACCGCGCCGGACCGCGCGCGAGGTCGCGGTCCGGGTTGATTCGCGGCTGCTTCACCACTGGGCCTTTGCGAAGCCCTACCGCCTGGTTGAACACAACCTTCTGCTCGGCCGGTTGCCCTCGGCGCTTCCGCGCCAGCTCGACTCCCTCGATCACCTCACCGGCCCGCAGCAGGACCGCGGACGGTGTGCCGTCCGGCCCGACCACCACGTTCATGCAGAAATGCATGCCGTAGGTGAAGTACACGTACAAGAACCCCGACGGGCCGAACATGATCGCGTTCCGCGGCGTCTCCCCGCGGTACGCGTGCGACCCCGGATCGTTCGGTCCGTCGTACGCCTCCACCTCGGTCAGACGGACGGCAACCGTGCCCTCGTCGGTCGTCCGCCGGACAATCATGCCAAGCAGCTTCGGCGCCACTTCCAAGACAGGACCGGCAAGAAGCGAACGACGCATCAGGCGAGGCGGTTGGTGTGGGTGGCGGCGCGGGTGCGGAGTTCGGCTAGTTGGGCAGCAACCTGGTCGGGGGCGGTGCCGCCTCGGGTGTTGCGGGAGGCCAGCGAGCCTTCGACGGTCAGGACTGTGCGGACCTCCGGGGTGAGGTGAGGGGAGATTGCAGCTAACTCGTCGTCGGTGAGGTCCCAGAGCTCGATGCCGCGTTTCTCGCAGGCCTGGACGCAGGCGCCGGCCAGTTCGTGGGCGACTCGGAAGGGGACCTTCTGGCGGACCAGCCACTCGGCGATGTCCGTGGCCAGCGAGAAGCCTTGCGGGGCCAGCTCCTCGAGGCGAGCGGCGTTGAAGCGGAGGGTGCGGATCATGCCGGTGAAGGCCGGCAGCAGGACCTCGAGCGTGTCGATGGAGTCGAAGACCGGCTCCTTGTCCTCCTGCAGGTCGCGGTTGTAGGCGAGCGGCTGCGCCTTCAGCGTCGCCAGCAGGCCGCTCAGGTTGCCGATCAGGCGGCCGGCCTTGCCGCGGGCCAGCTCGGCGATGTCCGGGTTCTTCTTCTGCGGCATGATGCTCGACCCGGTCGAGAACGCGTCGTCCAGCTCGACGAAACCGAACTCCTTCGTCGCCCAGATGATCACCTCCTCGGCCTGCCGGGACAGGTCGATCCCGATCTGCGCCGTCACGAACGCGAACTCGGCGACGAAGTCCCGCGACGACGTACCGTCGATCGAGTTCGCCGACGAGTTCGTGAAACCGAGCTCGGTCGCGACGTACTGCGGGTCGAGTCCGAGGGAGCTGCCCGCGAGGGCGCCCGAGCCGTACGGCGAGTCCGCGGCGACGCGCGCGTCCCAGTCGGCCAGCCGGTCCAGGTCGCGGATCAGCGGCCAGGCGTGCGCGAGCAGGTGGTGCGAGAGCAGGACCGGCTGCGCGTGCTGCAGGTGGGTCCGGCCCGGCATCGCGACGCCGAGGTGCTGCTCGGCCTGGTCGGCGAGCGTGGCGATCTGGTCGAGCACGAGGCGGGCGATGATCCGGCCGTGGTCGCGCAGGTAGCTCTTGAAAAGCGTCGCGACCTGGTCGTTCCGGGAGCGGCCGGCGCGCAGGCGGCCGCCTAGCTCGGGGCCGACGCGGTCGAGCAGGCCGTGCTCGAGCGCGGTGTGCACGTCCTCGTCGGCCTCGGCCGGGAGGAAGCGGCCCGCGAGTACGTCGTCCAGGAGCACGTCGAGGCCCGCGAGCATCGCGGTCAGATCGTCGTCGGTCAGCAGACCGGCGCGGTGCAGCACCTTGGCATGCGCCTTCGACCCGGCGATGTCGTACGGAGCCAGTCGCCAGTCGAACTGCGTCGACTTGCTCAGCGCCGCCAGGGCATCGGCAGGACCACCCGCAAACCGGCCGCCCCAGAGGGCCGCACTCTCACCAGAACTCACAAACTCATCCTCTCAGTCACTTGCTCAACAGCTTCCGCCAGGTGGTGGCGGTCGTCACGTCGTACGTCCGGCTGAAGTCGCAGCCCCACGCCACTGGCATCCCAATCGGGCCCGGCAGGTCCCGGATCGCACCTGCGATCAGCAGTCGGCTGCCGATCTCGTAGCGTGCGCCCGTCTCGTTGCCGGGGTCGTCGGTGCCGGCGCCGGGTGGCATCCACATCCGGACCTGCACCTGCTGGCCGCCTGACGGCCGAAACCACTCGTGCACGTCGAAGCTGACCGTCCAGGTCGTCAACCCACCAGGCCCCGCAGCTTTCACCGCCGACACGACGGTCCCGTCGAAGGCGAGCGTCACCTGCTGCAACGTCTTCGGCGAGTACGTGACAGCGCAGGAGGCACCCTGCTGCACCAGAGGTTTGCTGGTAGGAGCGGCACCTGTGGGTGGTACTGCGGTGGGGCCGCCGGACTGCTGCGTCCCAAGAACCCCAACCACAACAGCTACGACCGCAGCTGCGCCGAGGGCGGGTCCCAGCACACGACGCGCGGGCTTGCTGGGCCGGAGTTGGGCGCGGGCGTAGGCCAGGACCTCAGGCGAGGGGGGTGGGACCTCGCCTGCGGTCTTGAGGTCGGTCCAGGGGTCTGTCATCGGTCGGCCTCCTCTCGGAGGGTTAGGCGTTGTCCGGCTCGGTGGAGGCGGGAGCGGGCGGTGCCGGGCGGGATGTTGAGGACTTGGGCGGCTTCGGTGGGGGTCAGGTTCTCCCAGGCGATCAGGAGGAGCAGCTCTCGTTCGGGTGGTGGCAGGTCGGCTATTGCGGCGCGCAGGGCTGGTGCCAGAGCTGCCGCGTCCAGGCGGGCGTCCACCGCTGCGGTCTCGTCTGCTGGGCGGTCGATGCCGAAGAGGCGGACGACCGTCGTGGCGAGGCGGTGCTTGCGGTAGTACGTGTGCAGCACGTTGCGGGCGATGCCGAAGAGCCAGGCTCGCGGTGGGCCGACGGTGGAGTCGTACGTCGAGCGGGCGGCGTACGCCGTCACCCACACCTCACCCAGCAGGTCGTCTGCGACCTGCGACCGGCGACTCAGGTACGCGTGGATGTCCGGTCCGTGCTGTTCGACCGCTGTCACGAACCACTCGTCCATCCCAGCTCCTCCTCCGCCGACAGCCGTCACCCCTACTTAGCTGCAACCGGCAGGAGCGTTCGCGGACCTACTTGGTGTCGGAGCGGGCGGCCAGGGACAGGAAGCGGGCGGCGAGGGCCTCGCCGCCGGTGGGGTTGCGGGACACGACCATGACCGTGTCGTCGCCGGCGATGGTGCCGAGGACGTCGTCCAGCCCCACGTGGTCGATGGCCGACGCGAAGTACTGGGCCGCCCCCGGCGGGGTTCGCAGGATGACCAGGTTGGCGCTGCCCTCGGCCGACACCAGCAGCTCGGACGCGACACGCCCCAACCGGGCCTCGAACGCGGCCGCCTCACCAGCTCGCGGCGTCCGGTCCCCGCCCTCACCAGGTACGGCGTACACGAGCTGGCCGGACGAGTCGCGTACCTTCACCGCACCGATCTCCACCAGGTCCCGCGACAGCGTGGCCTGCCCGACGACGAGCCCGGACGCGGCCAGCAGGTCCGCCAGCTCGGTCTGCGACCGCACCGGCTGCCGCCCGAGCAGGTCGACGATCCGCTGCTGCCGCGCGGTCTTCGTAGTCGGTACGGCGATGCTCATGGCGTAAAACTCCTTGCAAGCAGCCACGACAGCAGCGCCTTCTGCGCGTGCAGCCGGTTCTCGGCCTCGTCCCAGACGACCGACTGCGGCCCGTCGATCACGGCCGCGTCGATCTCCTTGCCACGATAGGCGGGCAGGCAATGCAGAACGATCGCATCGGTCGCCGCCTTGCCGACCAGCTGCTCGGTCACGGCGTACGGCACGAACGGCGCCTCCCGCTCGGCCGCCTCCGCCTCCTGGCCCATCGACACCCACGTGTCGGTGGCAAGCACGTCCGCACCGTCCACAGCCGCCAAAGCGTCAGACGTCCACGTCGCCGATCCTCCGGTGGAGGCGCCGATCTCGGCAGCTCGCGCCAAGATCGCCGGGTCCGGCTGGTAGTCAGCAGGCGATGCCACGACGACATGCATGCCGGCGGTCGCACCACCGAGCAGGTAGGAGTGCGCCATGTTGTTGGCACCATCGCCCAGGTAGACCAGCTTCAGCCCGGCCGTCGAGCCCTTGTGCTGCCGCACGGTCAGCAGATCAGCCAGGATCTGGCACGGGTGGAACTCATCCGTCAGAGCATTCACCACCGGCACCCGCGACACCGCCGCCATCTCCTCGATCCGCGACTGCCCGAAGGTCCGCCACACGATCGCCGCGACCTGCCGGTCCAGGATCCGCGCGGTGTCCGCGATCGGCTCGCCCCGGCCCATCTGCGAGGTCTGCGCGTCGATGATCAGCGGTACGCCGCCCAGCTCGGCGATCCCGACCGCGAACGAGATCCGGGTCCGGGTCGACGTCTTGTCGAAGATCACCGCGACCGTCTTCGGCCCCACCAGCGGCTGGTGCGCAAAACGATCGCCGGACAACTGCGCCGCCAGGGTCAGTACCTCGTCCTGCTCGACCGGCGACAGGTCGTCATCACGCAAGAAGTGCCGAGGACTCACGAGGCCTCCACCTGATCCAGCAGCCCCGGGAGGGCCGCGACGAAACTGTCCGCATCAGCCTTGCTGAGGATGTACGGCGGCGCCAGCCGCAACGCGTTCGGAACCGGGTTGTTGATCACGAAACCGGCCCCCAGCGCGAGCGCGGCGACCTGGTCCGACACCGGCTGGGTCAGCTCGATCGCGAGCAGCAGCCCGCGGCCCCGGACGCCGGCGATCAGCGGGTGGTCGAGCGCGAGGATCGACGCGGCCAGGTGGTTGCCGATGGCATTCACCTGGCTGAGCAGTCCGTCCCGCTCGATCACGGTCAGCACGGCCAGTCCGGCGATCGCCGCGACCGGGTTCCCGCCGAAGGTCGTCCCGTGGTTCCCCGGCTGCAGCAGGTCCGCGGCCGCGCCGAGCCCGACGCACGCCCCGATCGGGATCCCCGCGCCCAGCCCCTTGGCCACCGTCACCAGGTCCGGCACGATGCCCTCGGTCTGGTACGCGAACCACGTCCCGGTCCGCCCGATCCCGGTCTGGATCTCGTCCAGCCACAGCAGCGCGCCGTGCTCGGACGTGATGCTCCTGGCCGCCCGCAGGTAGCCGGCCGGCGGTACGACGACCCCGTTCTCGCCCTGGATCGGCTCGAGGATGACGGCCGCCGTCCGGTCGTCGACGGCCGCGGCGAGCGCCTCGGCATCGCCGTACGGGACGAACTCCACGTCGCCGGGCAGCGGCGCGAAGGCTTCGCGGTACGCCGGCTTCCAGGTCACCGCGAGCGCGCCCATCGACCGGCCGTGGAACGCGCCGACGGTCGAGACGATCTTGGTCCGGCCGGTCCGGCGGGTGATCTTGAACGCTGCCTCGTTCGCCTCGGTGCCGGAGTTCGTGAAGAACACCTTGCCCGGTGCCTCGAACAGGCCGAGCAGCTTCTCGGCGAGCGCGATCTGCGGCGCGGAGGCGAAGAAGTTCGAGACGTGGCCGAGAGTGGCGAGCTGCGAGGTCACCGCGGACACGACGAACGGGTGCGCGTGCCCGAGGCAGTTGACCGCGAGCCCGCCGAGCAGGTCGAGGTACTTGTTGCCGTCGGCATCCCACAGGTACGCGCCCTCGCCGCGGACCAGCACCCGCTTCGGCGCGCCGAAGGTGTTCATCAGCGCGCCGGAATAGCGCTCGGTCAGCGCCGCCTGCGTACCGTCGACAGTTAGCAGCTCGGTCATGACGGGATCACCTGGGTTCCATTTCCGGCGTCGGTGAAGATCTCGAGCAGCAGCGAGTGCGGGACGCGGCCGTCGATGACGGTCGCCCGGGACACGCCGGACTGGACCGCGCGCAGGCAGGCCTCCATCTTCGGGACCATGCCGGAGGCGAGCGACGGCAACAGCTCGGCCAGCTCGGCCGCGTCGATCTGCGTAATGATCTCGTCGCTGTTCGGCCAGTCCCGGTAGAGCCCGGCGACATCGGTCAGTACGACGAGCTTCTCGGCGCCGAGCGCGACCGCCAGCGCCGCGGCGGCGGTGTCCGCGTTGACGTTGTGCGCCTGGCCGTCCTCGTCCGGCGCGATCGTCGAGACCACCGGGATCCGGCCCGCGTCGATCAGGTCGACGACCGCCTCCGGCCGTACTTCGACCACGTCGCCGACCAGCCCGATGTCGACATGTTCCCCGTCCACGAACGCGGTACGGCGTTCGGCGGTGAACAGCCCCGCGTCCTCGCCGGACATGCCGACCGCGAACGGACCGTGAGCGTTGAGCAGCCCGACGAGCTCCCGGCCGACCTTGCCGACCAGGACCATGCCGACGACGTCCATCGCCTCGGGCGTGGTGACCCGCAGCCCGCCGCGGAACTCGCTGTCGATGCCGAGCCGGCCGAGCATGTCGCTGATCTGCGGGCCGCCACCGTGCACCACGACGACGCGAACCCCGGCGTACCGGAGGAAGACGATGTCCTCGGCGAACGCCCGCTTGAGCTTCTCGTCGACCATCGCGTTGCCGCCGTACTTCACCACGACCGTCTTGCCGTGGAACTGCTTCAGCCACGGCAGCGCCTCGGTCAGGACAGCGGCCTTCTCGATGGCCCCCGGGAAAACGGTCATGAGGAGTACGCCGAGTTCTCTTCGACGTACGCGTGCGACAGGTCGGTGGTCAGTACGGTCGCCGACGCGGGCCCCGCGTGCAGGTCGATCAGTACGTCGATCTCGAGGCCGCTGAGGTCCGCCTCGGAGCGGTCGACGCCCTTGCCACCGGCGACACAGATGGCGGCACCGTTCAGCGTGATGTCCAGCAGCGCCGGCTCGAACGCGGTCGGGGCGTTGCCGACGGCCATCGCGATCCGGCCCCAGTTCGGGTCGGAGGCGAAGAACGCGGTCTTGCAGAGGTTGTCCTCGGCAACGATCTTCGCGGCGGCCAGCGCCTCCGCCTCGGTCGCCGCGCCCTGCACGGTGATGCTGACGTGCTTGGTGACGCCCTCGGCGTCGGCCTGCAACTGCTTCACCAGATCGGCGGCGAGCGCGGTCAGCGCGGCCTCGAACGCCTCCGGCGTCACGGTCACCCCGGACGCACCCGAGCTGAGCAGCAGCACGGTGTCGTTGGTCGACGTACCGCCGTCGACGTCGAGCCGGTTGAAGGTCTTGCCGACCGCGTTGCGGAGCGCGTGGTCGAGGTGCGGCTGGTCGAGCACAGCGTCGGTGGTGAGCACGCTCAGCATGGTCGCCATGTTCGGCGCGCACATGCCGGCGCCCTTGGCGAACCCACCGATGCTCCAGCCGTCCGGGTGCTTCAGCGCGGCCTGCTTCGGCACGTTGTCGGTCGTCATGACCGCGGTCGCCGCGGCCAGGCCATGCTCGGGGCTGTCGCCCAACGCGTCCACCGCGGCGGAGATCCCAGAGAGCACTGCGGGCATCGGAAGGCGTTCGCCGATCAGGCCGGTCGAGCAGACGCCGATCTCGGCAGCACCGACCCCGAGCGCGGAGGCCAGCTCCTCGGCGGTCTTGTGCGTGTCCTGAAAGCCTTCCGGGCCGGTGCACGCGTTCGCGCCGCCCGAGTTGAGCACGACCGCCTTCAACCGGCCGGCCGTGAGGACCTGCTGCGACCAGAGCACCGGCGCGGCCTTCACCTTGTTGGTGGTGAAGACGCCGGCGGCGACGTCGTGCGGACCGTCGTTGACCACGACGGTGAGGTCCGGCGTACCGGCGGGCTTGATCCCGGCGATCACCCCGGCCGCGCGGAAGCCGGCCGGCGCGGTCACTCCGGCGCTCCGATCGACTTGGGTGGCGGGAGTGACGGCAAGGGTCACGGTGCTACTCCTACGAGGGGAAGGGCCGTGGTCTCGTCGAGACCGAGGGCCAGGTTCATGCACTGCACGGCGCCGCCGGCGGTGCCCTTGGTGAGGTTGTCCATCGCGGCCACGATCACTGCGCGGCCGGTGCGCCGGTCGAGGGCGACCTGGAGCAGCACGGTGTTCGCAGCGAGCGTGGACTGGGTCTGCGGCCACTGCCCCTCGGGGAGCAGGTGCACGAACGGCTCGTCGGCGTACGCGTCCTCGTACGCCTTCCGCAGTACTGCGTAGTCGGTGCCATCGGCGACCGGGGCGCTGCAGGTGGCGAGGATGCCGCGGGGCATCGGCGCGAGCACCGGGGTGAACGAGACGCTCACCGGTTGGTCGGCGTACGGCGTCAGGTTCTGCTCGATCTCCGGGGTGTGGCGGTGTACGCCGCCGACGCCGTACGCCGAGACGGAGCCCATCACCTCGGCGCCGTGCAGGTTCTGCTTCGGGGCCTTGCCCGCGCCCGACGTGCCGCTGACCGCGACCACGACGAGCTGGGCGGGGTCGACGAGACTGGCCTGTACGGCAGGAAGCAGGGCGAGAGTGGAGACGGTGGGGTAACAACCCGGTACGGCGACCCGGTTCGACCCGCGGAGCTTGTCCCGCTGCCCGGGGAGCTCCGGGAGCCCGTACGGCCAGGAGCCGGCGTGCTCGCCGCCGTAGAACTCGACCCACGCCTCGGCCTCGGTCAGCCGGAAGTCCGCGCCGCAGTCGATCACGGTGACGTCCTCGCCGAGCTGATCGGCGATTCCGGCGGACTGTCCGTGCGGCAGGGCCAGGAACACCACGTCGTGACCGGCGAGGTTCTCCGCCGTGGTCTCGACCAGCAGACGCCCTGCCAGCGGCACGAGGTGCGGGTGGTGGGCGCCGAGCGCCGTACCGGCGTTTCCACCGGCGGTGAGCGCACCGATCTCGACCGCGGGGTGCGTGCTCAGCAACCGGAGCAGCTCGCCCCCCGCATATCCACTGGCACCGGCCACCGCCACCTTCACACTCATGTGAATGAGTATGTCACAACCCGAATGAATATCCAATCGCGCTGGGAGCCTCAGCTATTTCCTCTTGAGTAAAGCATCCGGGCGGCGACCCCTCGCCGTGGTCAGACTGATGGCGTGCCGACGGAGAAAGAGCGACAGCGGGTCAGCTATGCGGTGTTCGTCTGCTGGCTGGTCGCGGTGGTCGCCGGGTACGGCGTGCTGTGGCTCTTCACGTCCGGCGAACTCCACGCGAGCTGTCGAGGGGTGGAAGGTGACGGCTTCTGCTGGTCCGACCGGGACGAGCTGACCCTCGCCGCTCTGTTGGTCGGATCCTGGATCGTCCCCATCGAGGCTGGCCTTGGGGTCCTGGCCACCCACCTCTACACCAAGCGCCACTGGAGCGCTTTCACCACCGGCACCCTCGCCTTCTTCAGCACAGCACCATTGACCGGCACCCTCTTCGCGTACCTCAGCTTCGCCTGAGATATGTGTGACCCAGCTCATGTCACAGGCCTACCGGTGAGAGGTGTCCAAGGGGTCGACGACTCTTGGAGGCTGAGGCTGTGACGTCTACACGGAGCTGGAGCGTGCGATGACCGAGGAGGAGCTCGCGCGGGAGTTCGCTGAGCACAGGTCGGTGCTGGTGCGAGCGGCGTACCGGGTGGTGGGAAGTGTCACCGACGCGGAGGACGTGGTGCAGGAGGCGTGGCTGCGGTGGGCGCGGGCCGAGCACGAGGAAGTGCGGGACGTGCGCGCCTACCTGATCCGGATCACGACCCGGCTCGCCCTCACCAGGCTGCGGCAGCAGAAGGCGCGCCGGGAGCAGTACGTCGGCCCGTGGCTCCCTGAGCCGCTCGCCGAGACCGCCGACCCGGCTGACGCGGCCGAGCTCGCGGACTCGGTCAGCATGGCGATGCTCGTCGTACTCCAGACCCTTTCACCGCTCGAGCGCGCGACGTTCGTCCTGCGTGAGGTCTTCGACCTGCCGTACGGCGAGATCGCGGACACGCTCGGGCGGTCCGAGAGCGCAGTACGGCAGCTCGCGCACCGGGCCCGGGACCACGTCCACGCCCGGCAGCCGCGGCACCACGTCGACAAGGCGCGGCACAACGAGCTGACCCTGCGGTTCATGCAGGCGGCCGGGTCCGGCAACTTCGACGAGGTGGTGTCGCTGCTCGCGCCGGACGCCGTACTGATCAGCGACGGCGGCGGCAAGAAGAAGGCCGCGCTGCGCCCGATCAACGGGCCGGAGAAGATCGCCCGCTGGCTGTTCGCGGTGATCGCGGAGAACCCGAACTACGAGATCCGGATGGCGACGCTGAACGGCGAGACCGCGTTCATCGCGTACTTCGACGACGAGCCGGACACCGTCGCGTTCCTGAAGAGCGACGGCGGCCTGATCAGCGAGCTGTACCTGATCCGCAACCCGGACAAGCTGGGCACCGTCCCGCCGCGACACACCCTAGAGACGTAGACTATCTGCAACTCAGTCGCATCTGGAGGTGTCGTGAAGTACCTGGTGGTGGAGCCCGACGAGGCGCTGGACCCGACGCTGCGGGCAGACCTGCTGGACACCTGGATCGCGGCGACCGACGCCGGCGGCGCGGTCGGCTTCACCCCACCCGCGCCGGTCGGCCTGGTCGCGGGGACGCTGGACGACGCGCTCAGCCGGGTCGCCGCGGGTCTGGACCTGCTCGGGGTGCTGCACACCGGCGAGCGGTACGCCGGGATGGGCCTGCTCGTCAGCCACCGCAGTGCACTCAACGCGCACTGGCGGACGGTGCTGCGCGTCATGGTGCATCCGCAGCACCAGGGAGGCGGCGCTGGCCGCGTGCTGATGGAGGGACTGCGCGGATCGGCGGTTGACCTTGGTCTGGAGCAGCTGCAGCTGACCATCCGGGATGGGCTCGGGCTGGAGGGTTTCTACGAGCCGCTTGGGTACCGCGTGGTCGGCCGGCACCCACGGGCGGTCCGCGTCGCGCCGGACGACTACCGCGACGAGGTCATGCTGGTGCTGGACCTTTAGCGGCGTGTGCGGGCCAGGGTGACGAGTGCTGCGCCCAGGGCCGTGATGAGGACGGCGAGGGTGAGCAGGACGGTCGGTAGTCCACTGGTCGCCTCAGCTCGCACGACCGGGGCTGGGCGTACCGGCGGTGGTGTGGCGTCGATGGTGACGCTGACCGGTGCGGTGGCAACCTGGCCGGTGCCGTCGGTGCGCTCGTAAACCTGTCGGGTCCTACCGGTGAAGCCCTGGGCCGGCTTGAGTGTGATGGTGCCGTCCGGCGCCACCGACCACGTGCCGGAGCCGTTGGTCAGCCGTTGAGCGCAGGTGGTCGCGGTTCGAAGGCAGATCTTCGAAGGCCCGCCGTTGGCCACCGGATTGACGACGACCGGGTTGCCTCGCGTGCCGGTCGCCGCGATCGGTGTCGCCTTGGCGAGGAGCGGTCCGGCGACGGTCACGTCAACGAGCGCGGTGTTGGACGTGCCGTTCGCGTCGGTCACGCGGTACCCCAGCGATCGCGTCGTACCGATGAAGTCCTGCACCGGCGTGAACGTGATCGTGCCGTCCGCGCCGACGGCGAAGTTCCCTTCTTCGGGGACAGCTACGGTCTTCTTGAGCGCGCCGTCGGCCGGATCACGCAGTACGACGGACGCCGGCAGCAGCGGCGCCGACGCGTCGCCGGGCTTGTCGTTGCCGAGGACCTTGACGACGACCGCCGTGCCGTACGCCGTGTCCGCGCTGTCGTCGACCGTGATCGGCCGCACCGGGACGACCGCGACCGTGATCGTCGCGCGGGCGGAGTTGCCGTTGCTGTCCTTCACCTCGTACGCCACCGGCCGCGTCGTACCGACGAACTTCGTCACCGGGCTGAACGTCACCTTGCCGTCAGCAACGACGTACTCACCCTGACCGGCGACCGTCACCGTGGAAACCAGCGCGCCGTCCGGCCCGACCAGCAGCACCGATGCCGGATCGAGGGTCGCGCCGGGTCCGGGCTTGTCGTTGGCGAGCGGGTCGATCACGACCGCGACGTGCTCCTTGGTCCGCGCCACGTCGGGCGCCGCGACCGGCCGGTCCTGCACGGTGACCGTCAGCGTGCCGGCGCCGACCGTCCCGTTGCGATCGGCAACCTCGTACCCCACCGGCGTCACCGCACCCGCGAACCCGTCCACCGGAGCAAACCGAATCCCGCCCGACGGCTGGACCGTGAATGTCCCCTCCCCCGCGACCACCAGCGACGCCACCGCGTCTCCGGTCGCCGGATCGACCAGCTGCACCTCGCCGAGCGGCGCGCTCGCGTCTCCCGGCTTGTCGTTCGCCAGCACGTCGACCGTCACCGCGGTCCCGTACGGCGTCGCCGCCTGGTCGTCCACGATCACCGGCGTCACCGGCGTCACGGTCACCGCGACCGTCGCGGCCGCCACGTTCCCCGAGGTGTCGGTGACCCGATAAGCGATCGACACCACCCCGCGGTACGCCGGCTCGGGATCGAAGGTGATCTTCCCGCTCGCCGTGTCCGCCGCAAAGGTGCCCTGTCCGGGGATGACGGCCTTACGGTCCCAGCTGTCTAGGACGGCAGCCGTCCGCGCGAACACTTGCACGGTCGTCTTGTCGAGCTGAGCCCCGGTCCCCGGCTCGTCGTTGGCGAGCGGATCAACCGTCACCGTGACGTTCTGCTTGGTGGTCATCGCATCCGCCACCGCCGACGGACCTTTGCCGACCGTCAGCAGCAACAGGCCTTCCGCGGTCGAGCCGTTGTCGTCGCTGATCCGGTACGTCGTCGGCGTCGTCACGCCCTGGAATCCCTTCGCCGGCGTGAACGTGATCGTCCCGTCGTTCCCGGCCTGATAGGTCCCTTCGCCGGCCCGCGTCAACGTCTTCCCGTAGTGCCCGGCCGCGTCCTTCAGCACCAGACTCGCGGAGACGAGCGGCGCCGACGGATCGCCGGCCTTGTCGTTCGCGAGCACGTCGACCGTGATCGCGTGCCCGTACGGCGTGATGGCCGAGTCGTCGAGCGTCACCGGCCAGATCGGCGTGACCGTCATACTCAACGTCGACGCCGCGTAGTTCCCGTCCGAGTCCGCGACCCGGTAGTTGATCGGCAGTGCCTTGCCCCGGAAGGCCGGCACCGGGTCGAACGTCACGAACCCGTCGGCGTCGACGGTGTACGTGCCCTGGTTGGCGACCGTGACCTGCTTCAGATACCCGGTGGTGCGCGCGGCAGGGTCGAGCAGCCCGACCGAGGTCTTGTCGAGCTTCGCGTCCGACCCTGGGCTGTCGTTCGACAAGACGTTGACGGTTACGGTGATGTCCTGCAGGGTCGACGCACTGTCGGCCGCCGCGACCGGCGGCTGCCCGACCGTGACCGTCAGCTTCGCCGTCGTCAACGTCCCGTTGCGGTCGGCCACCTGGTAGGTCACCGGCGTGCCTGGGCCGCGGAACGTCGCGCCGGGATCGAAGATCACCACTCCCCCGGCCGCCGTGTAGACACCCTCATTCAGGATCGTGACCGTTGCCTTCAGCAACCCATCGGCCGGGTCCACGAGCAGCAAACTGCCCGGCACCAGCGGCGCGGTCGGATCGCCCGGCTTGTCGTTCGCCAGCACGTTGACCGTCAGGGTCTTGTCGTACGGAGTCCTACCCACGTCATCGACCGCGACCGGGGTGATCGGCGTGATCGTCACCGTGATCGTCGACCGCGCGGTCTGGCCGAACCGGTCGGCCACCCGATACGTCAGCCTGGTCGCCGTCCCGGTGAACCCGGGCAACGGATCGACCGTGACCGTCCCGTCCGGGTTGACCTGGTAGCTCGCCTCGCCTGGGATCTTCACCAGCTTCTTCATCGAGCCGTCGGCCGGGTCGAGGATCGCGAGGCTGAGCGGGTCCAGTCCGGTGCCCTCACCGGCGGTGTCGTTCACCAGCGGGCTCAGCCGCAGCGGCACGTTCTGCTTGCCTGTGGCGGTGTCCGGCTTCGCCGTTGGCGGCGCGGGCTTGGCGACGGTCACGGTCAGGTTCGCCATGGCCAGCGTCCCGTTCACGTCCGAGACGCGGTACCCGATCGGCGACGCGACTCCGGTGAACGTCGGCACCGGGTCTACCGAGATCTTGCCGTCCGGGACCACGGTGTACGTCGCTTCGCCGGCGACCACGACCGTCGTCCTCGGCTGCTTGGTCTTCGGATCGATCAGCAGCACGCTGCTCGGCACCAGCGGGACCGCCGGATCGCCGGCCTCGTCGTTCGCGAGCACGGACACGGTGACGGCGGTGTCGTACGCCGTACTCGCGGTGTCGTCGGACGCGTCCGGCTGGACCTTGGCCACCTGCACGGTCAGCGTCGAGCGGCCGATCGCTCCGTTGCCATCGGCAACCTGATAGCCGATCGGGGTCGCGACACCGCTGAACGCGGGCACAGGCTCGAACACAACCTTCCCGTCGGGCTTCACCAAATACTTGCCCTCGCCAGGTACGACGAGGGTGGAGCCCGCAGCCGGACGGCTTGCGGCTGCGCCGGCCGGCGCAGCGCGGCTCGGGGCGGTCAGTTGCACGGTGGCCGGGTCCAGAGGTGATCCGGTGGGGCCTGGCTTGTCGTTGTCGAGGACCGCAATCAGGATGGCTTGACCCTGGAGCGTAGTGATCGTGTCCGGATTCGCCACCGGCGGTCCGGGCGCGTCGACGGAGACCGTGAGCTCGGCCCGCGCCGCCGTACCGTTCAGGTCGAGCACCTGATACGTCACCGCCGTACCGACACCGTGAAAACCGTGCACCGGCTCGAAGGTCACCTTGCCGGCGCTGACCACGTAGGTGCCCTGCCGCGGGACCATCACCGTTTCGACCAGCTTGTGGGTGATCGGATCGACCAGCTGCAGCGAGGCCGGATCGAGCGGCGCATTCACCGAGCCGGCGACGTCGTTCGCGAGCACAGGTACGACGATGTCCGTATCGAACGGGGTGCTCACCGAGTCGCCGTTGGCGACCGGCTTCACCGGTGTCACCGTGACGGTCAGCGTCGACTCGGCGGTCTGATGCGTGGTGTCGGTGACCCGATACCCGATCGTCGTCCCCACGCCGGTGAACTGCGCGGTCGGCACGAAGTCCACGCCACCGTCAGGCTTGACGACGTACGAGCCCTCGCCGGAGATCACGACCGTCTTCTTCAACGCGCCGTCCGCCGGATCACGCAGGACCACCGACGACGGCACAAGCTGCACACCGTCCGCCG
The DNA here is from genome assembly GCF_040638345.1 of Kribbella sp. NPDC026611. Taxonomy (NCBI): domain Bacteria; kingdom Bacillati; phylum Actinomycetota; class Actinomycetes; order Propionibacteriales; family Kribbellaceae; genus Kribbella; species Kribbella sp. NPDC026611. The sequence continues at coordinate 71,204 of NZ_JBEZYC010000015.1, read as the reverse complement.
TCTTGTCGTTGGCCAGCGGCTTGACCGCGATACTCACGTTCTGCGGAGTCGTCGCGGTATCGGGATTGGCAACCGGCCGATCCGGCAGGGAAACAGTCAGCGTGAGCTTGGCCGTTGCGGTCGTGCCGCTGACGTCCGCGATGCGATAGATCACCGGCTTGGCCGGTCCGACGAAGCCCGGCACCGGCTCGACCCGGATCGTCCCGTCGGGCCGGGCGACGTACTTGGCCTCGCCGACCACGTTCACCATCACCACGCACTTCGCCCCGTCGACAAGGCAGAGCGAGCTGGGCTTCAGCGGCGTGGCAGGATCCCCAGGCTTGTCGTTGGCCAGCACATCAACCACGGTGTCCGTGTTGAACGCGGTGGTCGCCGCATCGTCAACCGGCACGGGCGGTGGCGGCGGGGTGATCGCGAACGGATAGTCCTCGACCTCACCCGAATCCGCGGCACCGACCGGCTTCTCGATCTGCGCCTCGTCGTACCCGACCCGGACCCGCGCGTACGTCGCGCCCGCCTTCGGACTCAGCTCCGACCAGCGCAGCGTGACCGTGGTCTGCCGGGCCGCGAACGGCGCACAGGCGCGCTCGACCGGCGCGAAGGCGCCGTTGCCGTCGAGATCGATCCACGCACACGCCCGCCCGACCTTCGAAGCACCAGCCAGGCGCACGTCCGCGGCGTACGTCGTGGCGTTGGTGTGCAGCGGCTGGAAGGTGACGCCGTCGTCACCCTGATCCGGCACCGTCGGACCGCTGGTGCCGTTGGCAACCTCCGAGTTGTCCTCGGTGACGGCCTGCCCGAGCTGGAGGTCGCTCAGCACCGACCACGCGGCGCCGTACGACGTCGGCGCATCGCCGAAATCCTCCGGCGTGGAGGCCACGATCGAGAAGGCGTCCCCGGACGACCCGAGGTTCAACGCCGGAAGCTTCGGATGCTTCGTGAAGAACGCGGTGAGCTCGAAGCTGACCTTGGTGACCAAACCGTTCACCCGGACCGAACCGCACGCGGCCGTCGCGGTGGCGTCCAGACCGGTGCCGGTCTTGGTGTTGACGCAGTTCGGACCGGCGTCGTGGACGGCCGCGCCGATCGTGTCGCTGGTGACCGCGAGGTTGTTGCCTGTCCCCACCTTGCTCAGACTCAGTCCGGCCGTCGTGAGTTTGAGGATCGAGTGCAGCTCGGACTGCGCGGTCGGTGTGCCGCTCACGGTCCTGGTGACGCTGCCGCCGATGCCGCCGAGGTGTAGCACCGGGTTGCGCACCGGCTGCGAGAACGCGATCGTCACCGTGCCGCGATCGCCGCACCCGCCGGTCGACGCACAGTCGCCGGTGTTCACGATCACGTCCTGCGCGGGCGTGGTCGCCGCAATCGCCGGCTGGTACGTCGTCGGCCCGCTGCCGCGGAACCCCGCGGTCGTCGGGTCGCCGAGCTCGGTCCGGCCGGCGACCGAGATCGTCTGCCGCAGACCGGAGCCCGGCATGACGGCACTGGCCGACTCTCCGAAAGGTGCCGTCGGCACCTGGTACGCCGTGGCGTCGATCGTGCCGAGCGCCAGCAGGCCGGTGACGGCACACACGGCCGCGACCGGTCGGGTTGCCCGCATCTGTCCCGCCCTCCCGAGCATTCACGACGTCGCAATGCATCGGCCGCGTGGCGGGCGGGCCTGCGTAGACACAACGGCCGACGCAGACCCAATGTTACGGGAGAATCACTCTCCGAGGTCGTAGATCCGGACCTTGCCGATACTGTGTCGCAACATCGCGAGCCGGCCGAGCTCGGGCGACACGGTGCCGTTGCGGGCATCGGCGTACAGCCAGCGCACGCCGCGCGCTCGCAGTTGGCCGAGCGCCTCGGGTGTCGGCGTGGCCAGCGCCTGGTTGGTGAGGGTCACCCGGTCGGGCCACGGTGACGGTTGCTCGGTGTACCGGCGGCCGCCCGCACCTTGCTTCGCCATCGCCTGGTTGGTATAGGCCCAGCCCTCGATCAGTGTGCGGCGACCCGCGATCCCACTGACCAGATAGCCGCGCGCATCGCAGCCCGGGCCCAGTTGACCGGCGGGCCGGCACCAGGTGTTGGTGGCAACCACGTCCGTCGGCGCCGAGTGCTGCCCGAGCCAGAGCGCCGCCTCGGCCTCGTCGGGGTAGACCCACCAGCGCGCTGCGCGGTACGTCGGTGCTTTCTCGGTGTCACCGCGCACTGCGCTCTGGATGAAGGAGCTGATCGGCGCGGTCGCGAGCAGCACGAGTACGACGAGGAGTCCGCCGCCGGCCTGGTGGAAGAAGAGTCTCCAGATCACGAGCAGCACGATCGTCAACGCGAGGACGACGAGCAGCATGCGCGTGCTCTCCCAGAGCTGACGGCCCGTCGACGCGGCCGGCACACCGCGCGCCCAGACGAGCAGACCGGCGTACCCGATCGAGAGCAGGAACGCGACGATCGCGATCGGAATCGGCCGCCCGGCCGCGCGGGCACTGGTCACCGCGAACCAGCCGGCGCCGGCGAGGCTGAAAGGTGCGGCCATGTAGACGAAGTATGACTCGCTGACCGACGGGTGGTCGATCAGCAGGTAGCCAGCCCAGCCGGCGATCATCGCGCCGAGCAGGAACCAGGCGATCGGGTCCTTGCGACCGACCATGCCGAAGCCCGCCCAGGACATCGCCTGCAACGTGAGCAGCACGCCGAGCAGCAGGGTCAGCGTCCCGATCACTTCACCGTGAGCGAGTGCGGGGAGGATCAGGCCGCCGTCGCCTGGTTGGGTCCGGTCGCCGGTAGCGGCCGTGTAGACCGGCAGCGACTTGAGCATCGCGAGGAACTGGAGCCGGGATCCACTGGTGCTGCCGGCAACCGTCACGAAGGTCGCTACGCCAACCACAAGCAGTGCGACCGTGGCACCGACCAGTCGCCCCGGCAGCCGCCTAGTGGTGACCACCACGTAGACCGCGGCCAGTGCGACACCGGCGACCAGTAGCGGTAAGACCGTGGGCTTCGAGCCGCCGCCGACGATCGCCACCGCGATGGTGAGCAGCCACAACCTCCGTGGCGCCTGGCGGAAGAGCAGCTCGATCAGGAAGATCGCCACCGTCACCCCGGCGACCAGGCCGAACGTCTGGGACGGACTGAGCAGACTGACCGGTGGTGCCAGGTTCACGCTCGTGTCGATCAACAGGTACAGCTGCGGCGCGGCCAGTGCGAGCGCCGCGAGTACTCCGGTCCACCAGGTCCGGCTGACGGTCCGGGCCAGCGTTGCGCACACCAGCAGCGAGACGACCAGCCACGGCAGGATCCACAGCCGGAACAGCACGACCATCGGGGTCAGCCTGGTGATGTCGACCGCCGCGGCCATGTCCGCGTTCGCGAACCAGTGGTAATCGAGCCGCTCCCCCGCCACCTGCGGGATGTCGGGCGGCATCGAGCGGGTCAGCTCGTTCACCATCGACAGGTGATAGAGGAGGTCGGGGTAGTACGCCTCGCCGTGCGGTGGCATCGGGTGGTACGCCAGCACTCCGAAGGTGGCCGCGCCGATCATGACCGCGGCCGATACCGCCAGACCCCACGTCCAGCGGGCGGGCAACGGTTGCGGGTCCCTGATCCGCCAGTACTTCCAGCCCAGGGCGATCAGCACCAAAGCGGGCCAGACGATTAGCCAGTGCGGCCGGCCGAGCGCGGTGAAGATCGCCCAGCCGATCAGCTGCCAGGTAGCGCCGACGACGGATCCAAGGCCGAGGTCCTCAGCCCAGTTACCGGTACTGCGCCACGCGGCCCGAAGCAGCAACGTGCCGGGGAGCGCGATCCCGAGCACGAAGTACGCCGTGAATTTCAGAACCGGACCGGCACCGACGTCGCCGAGCCAAACGAACCCGCCGGCCGCAACCAGAATCGGCAGCAGCCACGGGACCGACCGTTTCATGGATGGCGAACCGGCTCTTGATGCCCTTGGTCTTCGAGGCTGTCGTAGCCGACAAGGAACTGCGGTCTGCGCTGGCTCGACTGGAACAGGCGCGCGACGTACTCACCGAGGAGACCGAGGCAGAGCAGCTGGATCGCGCCGATCACGCTCACCGCGAGCACGGTCGATGTCCAGCCCGGGATACTCCGGCCGGTCAGCTTGATCACCAGCGCGCCGACCACGAACACGCCGGACATCACGCCACCGAGCAGACCGAGCCACGTCGCGAGCCGCAACGGCGCGGCCGAGAACGCGGTCACGCTGTCGAACGCGAGCCGCATCATCTTGGTCAGGTTGTACTTCGTCGTCCCCGCCGCCCGTTCGGCCCGGACGTACCGCACCTCGGCGCTCGGGAATCCGAGCCACGGGATCACCAGCCGGAACACCCGGCCGTCGTCCGGCAGCGCGTTGACCGCGTCTACCACGCGGCGCGTGACCAGGCGGAAGTCGGCGGCGTCGAACGGGATGTCCTTGCCGACGAGGCGGCACATCAGCTTGTAGTACAGCCGGGCGGAGGTCCGCTTCGGCCAGCTGTCGCTGGACCGGTCCGAGCGAACGCCGTACACGACGTCGACGTCCTGTTCGCGCACGGCGTCGAGGAACTCCGCGATCACCTCGGGGGGATCCTGCAGGTCGGCGTCGATGGTGACGACGTACTGACCGCGGGCGCGGCGGAAGCCGGCCGACTGCGCAGCCTGGTGACCGCTGTTGCGGAGCAGCCGGACGACGCGGAGCTGCGGCCAATCCTCGGCGGCGGCGAGCAGCAGCTCGGCGGTCCGGTCCCGGCTGCCGTCGTCGACGACGACCAGCTCGTAGCTGATGCCCAGCCCGTCGAGCAACGGGTGCATCCGCTCGAAGAAGATCGGCAGCACCTCTTCCTCGTCGTACATCGGCACGACGACGGAGAGCTCGGGGGTGGTGTCCCGCATGGCTGCCTTTCGGAGGATCGAGGTGGTGAGCTTACTAGGCTGGTCAGGGGCTTGGTGAGATAGCCACGGCTCCGGTTCGCCGGGGGTCGCCGACCGCGAGCAGGCCGTCGGCCGGGTCCCAGAACGCGGCGGCGACGCCACCGAAGTACATGGAATGCGGAGGCATCGGACGGGTCGGGAGCGCGGTCGCGCCGGGCACCTCGAGGTCGTCCTCGTAGTCGACCACCACGTCCTGCCGGACGCGAACGTGGACTCGTGGGTGTTCGACCGCCTCCCGCAGCGGCATGCCGCCGTGGGTGTAGAGCGCGTAGACCTGGGCGAGCGCGGTCGGGATCCGGTCGGATCCCGGCGAGCTGATCGCGAGCACCGCGCCGTCGCTGTCCCGGCGGGCGACGCTCGGCGCCATGTTCGAGGTGAGCCGAGTGCCGGGAGCCAGGCTGTGCGGGCCGCCATGCAACAGCTCCTGCTCGCCGAGCGCGTTGTTGAGCCAGATGCCGGTGCCGGGCGTGAGCACACCGGAGCCGTAGCCGGACGAGACCGTGATCGCACACGCGTCGCCCTCGTCGTCGACGACCGACACGGTCGCAGTGCTCGGGGAGGTCAGCGCGCGGAGATCGCCGGCGGCGGCAAGGTCGAGCAGCTTCTGCCCTTCGAGCCGGCGCACGTCCTCCTCATCGAGCTCAGGCAGCCGCCGGCCGAGGACCGCGTGCTGTACGTCGATGAGGCGTTCGAGCTCGGACTGGTTCCAGCTGCCGTCGTACGGGACGCCGTCGAGGAGGGCGAGCATCGCCGCGACCGCCACACCGCCGACGGCCGGGGGCGGGTTGGTCGCCAGCTGCCAGCCGTTCTGCTTCACGGTCAGCGCCGGGCGGACGATCGCCTCGTACGCCGCGAGGTCCTCGGCGGTCAGGATGCCGTCGTTCTCGGCCATGTCGCGGATCAGCAGCTGCGCGAGCTCGCCGGTATAGAGGGTCTCGGCGCCGTCGCGGGCGATCAGCTCGAGCGCCTCGGCCAGCTCGGGGATGACCACCGTCGTACCGGCCTTGATCACCGCGCCGTCGTCATCGTGGACGACGCCGTGGCTCGGCTGATGCCAGCCGAAGATGATCTCGTGGGTGAAGCCCAGGTAGTAAGCCGACGTCCGGCTGAGCGGGAAGCCGGTACGGGCGACCTCGATCGCCGGCTGGAAGACCTCGTGCCACGGGGCCTTGCCGGACCGCTGGTGGGCGAGAGCGAGCGCCTTCATCCCGCCCGGAGTCGCGACCGAGCCGTGGCCGACCGTGGTCGTCGTCCCGCCGCCGTAGTCGGTGGTGATGTCCCAGACACCACGGCCGAACCGCTCGCTGGGCAGGCCGCGGCCGGGCATCTCCACCCAGCCGTCGATGGTGACCGCGTCGCCGCCGGACACCTGCAGGGTGACGAACCCGCCGGAGGCCGGAGAGACCACGCCGATCTCGTTGACCATCGTGACCAGGGTGGCCGCGATCGCGGCATCGACCGCGTTTCCACCCTCAGCGGCCACCCGCACGCCCGCATCGGCAGCCGCCTTGTTGGGCGCTGCCACCGCTACTCTCGGGTGACCGCCGCTCATCGCGTCAGCCGACCCGTTGAACCGCGTTGAAGCGGTCGACCGTGACCTGGACCGCCGCCTGGCGGGCGTCGGCGACCTCGGTCTCCTTCAGGGTCCGGTCCGGCGCGCGGAACCGGAGCGCGAACGCGAGCGACTTCTTGCCATCGCCGATCTGCTCACCGGTGTACACGTCGAACAGCCGGATCGACTCCAGCAGCTCGCCCGCGCCCTCGACCAGCGCCGCCTCGACGTCCGCCGCGGCCACGTCGGCCGCCACGATCAGCGCCACGTCCTCCTTGGCCACCGGGTACGACGAGAACGGTTGGGCAGTGACGGACTCGGGACCGGCGGCGATCAGCGCCTGCAGGTCGAGCTCGACAGCGCTCGACCGAGCGGGCAGACCGTACGCCTGGCAGACCTTCGGGTGCAGCTCGCCGGCATGACCGACCACCTTGCCGTTGACGGAGAACTCGGCGCAGCGACCCGGGTGCCAGGGCGCGTACTCCGCGTTCTTCACCACCGGCTGCACGCCCACCGAGGACGCGACCAGGCGGGCGATCTGGACCGCGTCGGCCCACCCGGCCGGACGGCCCCTGCCCCACCAACCGGTCGGGGTCAGCGAACCGGCGAGCACGGCCGCGAGGTGCAGCGGCTGCTCGGGAAGAGCGTCGTACAGCGCCTGGATCTCGGCGTCGCTCGGCCGGTGCTCGACCGACGGGAGCGGCGCCGGCTTGGTGTCCTTGCGGGGCAGGAAGACCAGGCCGGTCTGGAAGATCGCCAGGTCGCCCGCGCCGCGGCCGGCATTGCGCTCGGCGGTCCGGAGCACCGTCGAGAGCAGAGTGGTCTGCATAGACGGCTCTTCGTCGGAGATCGGGTTGACGAGCCTCACCGTCGTACGGCGGGGGTCGTCCGCCGGGATCCCCATCGCGTCGAAGTCGGCGTCACCGGTGAAGGGGTAGGACACGACCTCGGTCAGCCCCGCGCCCACCAGCGCGGTAGCCACCCGGCGCCGCCGCTTCTGCGCGACGGTCAGCCCTTGCCCGCCCGGCGCCTTCGGCAGCATGGACGGCACGTTGATGTATCCGAACAGCCGGATGACTTCCTCGGCGAAGTCGTTGGGGTCCCGCAGATCCGGTCGCCACGACGGAGGCGTCACCGTCAGCAGGTCGTCACCGGCCAGTCCCTCGACCACCGCGGTCCCAGCTGCGGCAGCCGGCGTAGAGGCGCTGAGTGAGGTGGCGATTGCTGCCTCCACCACCAGGGCAGGGGCGTGGACGCCCGCGGCCAGCGGTGCCGGGACGGCGTCGGCGGCGGCTGCGTCGACACGGCAGCCCACCGAGCGGAGGTGCTGCAGCGTCTCGGTCAGCGTGATCGGCGCGCCCGCGACTCGTGCTGCGTGGTCCGCGCGGAGCGTGACCGGGGCAGGCGCCGGGTGGGTGTCGATGACGGTCTCGTCGGGCTGGATCGTGCCGCCGGCGTACTCGGCGAGGAGGTCGGCGACGCGCTGGGCGGCGTACCGCGGGAGCAGCGGGTCGACCTCGCGCTCGAAACGGCGGGAGGCTTCCGACGACAGCTTGTGCCGGCGGGAGGCCCGGGCGATCACGATCGGGTCGAAGTGCGCGGCCTCGATCACCACGTCCGTGGTCGCGTCCGAGATCTCGGTGGACGCACCACCCATCACGCCCGCGATCCCGATCGCGCCGGAGTCGTCGGTGATCAGCAGGTCCTCGGCGTCCAGCTCCCGGGTCTGGTCGTCGAGCGTCATCAACTTCTCACCAGCGGTCGCCCGCCGCACAACGATCTCGCCGGACAGCCGCGCCTTGTCGTACCCGTGGATCGGCTGACCGAGCTCGAGCATCACGTAGTTCGTGACGTCGACCCCGATCGAGATCGGCCGCATCCCGGCCGCGAGCAGCCGCTTCTGCATCCACCGCGGCGACAGCGCCTTGGCGTCGATCCCCGTGACAGTCCGGGTGACGAACACGCTGCACGCCTCGGCATCGTCCACGCGGACCGGGTGCCCACCGCTCCCCGATCCGGTCAGCGTCAGCTCCGCCGGATCCTTCAGTGGCACGCCGTACGCCGTCGCCACCTCGCGCGCGACACCCCGGATCGACAGGCAGTACCCGCGGTCCGGCGTCACCGCCAGGTCGAGCACGTCGTCCGCCAGCGAGAGCAGCTCGACCGCGTCGTCGCCCGGCTTGGCCTCGCCCGGATCGAGGACGACGATGCCGTGCGTCCCGTCGTCGCCGAGGCCGAGCTCGGAGCTCGAGCAGATCATCCCGTTCGACACGTGGCCGTACGTCTTGCGGGCCGAGATCGCGAACCCGCCGGGCAGCACCGCACCTGGGAGCACGACGACGACCAGGTCGCCGACCTCGAAGTTGTGCGCGCCGCAGACGACCCACTGCGGCTCGTCCTTGCCGATGTCGAGCGAGCACCAGCGGATGGTCTTACCGTTCTTCTGCGGCTCGTTCTCGAACGTGAGCACCTTGCCGACCACGAGCGGCCCGGTCAGGTCCGACTCCTCGACCGTCTCGATCTCGAGGCCGGCCCGGATCAGCTGCTCCGCGATGTCGCGGCCGGTGACCCCGGCCGGGACCTCGACGTACTCCCGAAGCCATGACAGTGGGACCCGCATCAGATCTCCATCCCGAACTGGCGGCTGAACCGCACGTCACCCTCGACCATGTCCCGCATGTCCTCGACACCGTTGCGGAACATCAGCGTCCGCTCCAGGCCCATGCCGAAGGCGAATCCGGAGTACCGGTCGGTGTCGATGCCGCAGGCCCGCAGGACCCGCGGGTTGACCACGCCGCAGCCGCCCCACTCGATCCAGCCCTCGCTGCCACAGGTGCGGCACGGGCGGTCCGGGTTGCCGACGGAGGCGCCGCGGCAGACGAAGCACTTCAGGTCGACCTCCGCCGACGGCTCGGTGAACGGAAAGAAGTGTGGCCGGAGTCGCGACTCCAGGCCCTCGCCGAACATCGACACGACGAAGTGGTCCAGCGTGCCCTTGAGGTGCGCGAGCGTGATGCCCTCGTCCACGACCAGGCCCTCGACCTGGTAGAAGACCGGCGTGTGCGTCGCGTCGAGCTCGTCGGTGCGGAACACGCGGCCCGGGCAGATCACGTAGATCGGTGGCTTCCGGGTCAGCATCGAGCGCGCCTGCACCGGGGAGGTGTGGGTGCGCAGGACCCGGCCGGAGCCGGCCGGCTCGACGAAGAAGGTGTCCTGCATCTGCCGCGCCGGGTGGTCGGGCTGGAAGTTCAGCGCGTCGAAGTTGAGCCACTCGGCCTCGACCTCGGGACCCTCGGCGACATCCCAGCCGAGCGCGGTGAAGACGTCCGCGACCTGCTCGGAGATCAGCGACAGCGGGTGTCGCGCGCCGAGCTGCGGGGTGTGCCACGGAAGCGTCACGTCGACCTGCTCGGTGGCGAGCAGCTGCTCCTCGTGCGCGGCCTCGAGCACCGCGAGCCGGGACGCGAAGCCCTCGTTGATCGCCTTCCGGGCCGCACCGATCCGCTGACCGGCCTCCTTGCGGGCCTGCGGCGGCAGCGCACCGATCTCCCGGTTCGCCAGCACGATCGGCGACTTGTCGCCGAGATGGGTGAGCTTCGCCTCCTGCAGGGCAGCCAGATCGGCCGCCCCGGTAAACGCCGCCAGCGCCTCGTCGCGGGTCCGCTCCACCTCTTCGGCATGCAGCGGCGTCACTTCGACCGGGTCGTAATCAGTGTTGGGACCGGACATGGCTCGCTCTCAATCGGAACTTCGACGAATTGCAGTCTAGAAACCCCGACCCCAATACCGTGAATCGGCCGTCCACAGACCTCCGCCCCGGCAGTGAGCCGGGGCGGAGGTGGTTGGTCAGGAAGCGGCTTCGACCGACTGATCCGGGGGTTGCTCGGCGGACCTGCGCGGTAGCACGAACAGGGCGACGAGGGCGCCTGCGACGGCGCCGATCGAGCCGACGGTCATGGAGAGCTGCATGGCGTCGATGAACGCGTGTTTGGCGGCCGGGAAGAAGTCCGGGCCGAGGGCGAGGGTGTCGGCGATGGACTTGCGGGCCGCCTCGGGGACCGAGTCCGGGAGGGCAGCCGAGTAGGCCGCGGCCAGGACGCTGCCCAGTACGGCGACCGACAGCGCCGCCCCGGTCTGCTGGACGGTGTCGTTCAGGGCCGAGCCGACACCGCGATGCTCGGCCGGGACCGCTTGCATCAGCAGGGTGTACGCCGCTGGTCCGGCGAGGCCGCCGCCGATCCCCATCACCAGCAGGCCGACGATCAGCAGGCCGTACCCCGAGCTGTCCGAGACCTGGGTCAGAATGCCGAAGCTGACCGCGATCACCGCCAGGCCGAGCGCGATCAGCGTCCGGTCGGCGATCTTCTTCCCCAGCGTCGCGCCCAGCCCGTTGAAGACCGTCGCGGCCAAGGCGTACGGAACCAGCGCCAGCCCCGCCTTCAGCGGCGTGTACCTGAGGACAAACTGCAGGTACTGCGTCAGCGCGAGCAGCAACCCACCCGCGGTGAACGACAGCAGCACGATCGAGAAGCTCGTCCCGCTGAACCGCCGGTCCTTGAAGAGCGCGAGCGGCACCATCGGATGCTCGCTCCGCCGCTCCCACAGGGCGAAGGCGGCCAGCGCGACCACTCCGACGGCGAGCAGCCCGAGCACCCGGCCGGAGCCCCAGCCGTGCACCGGGATCGAGATGATGGCCCAGACGACGGCCGCCATCCCGACCACCGACAGCACCGCGCCGACCGGGTCGACCGACCGCGCCGGGCCCTTAGACTCCGGGATCAGGATCACGGCGCCGACGATCGCCAGCACCGCGATCGGCACGTTGATCAGGAAGATCGAACCCCACCAGAAGTGGTTCAGCAGCGTCCCGCCGACGGTCGGACCGGCGATCACGCCGACCATCGCAACCATCGACCAGCCGGCCATCGCCTTGCGCTGCTCCTCCGGCGGGAACACCGTGAACAGCAGCGACAGCGTGCTCGGCATCAGCAGCGAGCCGCCGACCCCCATCAGGAACCGGCACCCGATCAGCTGCCAAGGTGTGTCGGCCAGCGTCGCGATCAGCGAGGCCGCGCCGAAGACGGCCAGGCCGATCAGCAGCATCTTCCGCCGGCCGAACCGGTCCGACAGGCTGCCCGCGGTCAGCAGCAGCCCGGCGAACGCCAGGATGTAGGCGTCGATCACCCACTGGATGTCCGCGGGGGTCGCGTCCAGGTCCCGCATCAGCGACGGGATCGCGAGGTTGAGCACGGTGTTGTCGACCACGAGCACCAGCAGGCTCAGGCAGAGGATCAACAGGATCCACCAGCGCCGCGGGTGTCCGGCGGCGGAAGTGTCAGCAGACTCGAACGGTGTACTAGTCACTCGCACACTGTACGACAAACTCGAACGGTGTGCGAGTGGCTAGTAGGATGACGCCATGAACGAGTCGATCTGGACCCGGCAACGGGCCGCCGCACCGGGGCGGGAAACCCTCAGCCTGGACCAGATCGTGCAAACCGCGATGGCGCTCCTGGACGAGGAGGGCGTGGCCGGGCTGAGCATGCGGAAGCTGGCGGCGAAGCTCGGGGCCGGGGCGACCAGCCTGTACTGGCACGTGCCGACGAAGAACGACCTCGTGGACCTGCTGATCGACGAGGTCTGGGGCGAGATCGACGTACCCCAGCCGGAGCTGGCGGGCTGGCGGGCCGGCGCGTTGCTGTTCGCCCACAGCCTGCGGTCGGCGGTGCTGCGGCATCCGTGGCTGCCCGAGGTGATGTACACGCGGCCGAGCGTCGGGCCGAAGGCGATGAGCCTCGGCGCCCGCGGCCTGACCCTGTTCGGCGCGGCCGGCTTCTCCGGGAACGAGGGCGACCGCGCGATGAGCTGCGTGATGTCGTACGTCCTCGGCACCGTGAGCGCCGAGGTCGCGTCCCGCGAGATGGTCCGGAAGTCCGGTCAGTCCGAGTCCGACTGGATGGATCAGCTCCGCCAGGAGACCCTGGCGGTCGCCGACCAGTACCCCGAGATGCAGAAGTCCGTGCACCGCCGCCTGGAGCAAGGCTTCGAGACCAACCTCAACGAGAACTTCGCCTACGGCCTCGACGTCATGCTCGACGGCCTGCAAACCCGGATCAAGCAGTAAGGGACCCGCGTCAGGTCGTGAGCCCGAACCAGGGTTCCTTGCCGAGCTCTTCGTCCAGGACCTTGCGGTCGCCTTCGCCGGCGACCTGCTCGGCCAAGGTGCGAGCTATGGCCAGCTCGGCGCGTGCTGCCGACGGCTGACCGGTCGCGGCGAGCGCCCGCGCCAAGGCCTCGCGCGCGAACGGCTCGTCCCAGTCGGCCATCTGATCCGGGTGGGCCAGCACGAGCTCGAGACACCGCCGCGCATGGTGCAGCCCGAGCTCGACCCTTCCGATCCGCAGCGCCACCCGCGCGATCAGGTGCTCGCCGCGCGCGTGGTTCGCCTCGTTCCCCGCTTCGAGCCAGTGCAGGCAAGCGGCGTACGCGCCGTACAGCAACCGTTCCTGGTCCCCCACCGGGCTCGTCTCGTCGATCTCCTCGAGCAGGTCCCAGGTCTCGTTGTTGAGCTCGACGCCGAAATACCGGTGCAGCTCGCGACCCTCGACCAGCTCGGTCGCGACCTTCTCCATCAACTCCGGCCAGCTGGCCAGCCCGTGCTCCCGGGCAATCGTCAACTGCGCATCCCGCAACGTGAAGCTCGCCGGATCAGCCCCGGGAAGCTGCGCCTGCGCGCGCTCCACGGCATCCGGCCGCCCCTTGGCAACCGCCTTGCGCAACTCCTTGGCCCGGGCCCGCAACTGACTCAGACTCGCCTTGGCAGGCAGCGGCACACTCGACATCGACAGTCCTCCCAGAACAGCCCGCTCCGCTGACCAGACCGTCCCGAAAGAGAAAACCGGTCGTCGTCGAGGTCCCACTTCCAGGTGCACTCAGTGCTTGCCGCGAAGAAGAGGCGCCCTGGCGCGCGCTGCCCCAACGCTGACACGGAACCCGGCCCCCGGTCAACAAGGACCCGAACGGTGTTATTGGCGTTGGGCTCGGGCGGAGGCGTACAGGCAGATGGCTGCGGCGGTGGCGAGGTTGAGGGACTCGGCGCGGCCGTAGACGGGGACGCGGACCGAGTAGTCGACGAGGGCGTTGATGTCGTCGGGGAGGCCGTGCGCCTCGTTGCCGAAGAGCCACACCGTGGGCTTGGCCAGGGTGCCGTCGTCGATGCAGGCATCGAGATCGGTGTCGCCGTACCCGTCCGCGGCGAGGAGCTGGAGGCCTTGCTCGCGCCAGATCGGCCCCGCCTCGTGGATGTCGACGTCGGTGCTGATCGGGACATGGAAGATGCTGCCCACGCTGGCCCGGACCGCCTTCGGGTTGTGCGGGTCGACGGACTCCGGCGACAGTACGACGGCATCCGCGCCGGCGGCGTCCGCCGTACGGATCAGGGTGCCGACGTTGCCCGGGTCACGGACCTGGACGCCGGCGGCGACCAGCTTGCCGGTGGGCCGGAATTGGACCGTCACGAGGTTGCAGACGGCGACGACGCCCTGCGAGGTGACGGTCTCGCTCAGCGCCTCGATAGCCGCGCGGTCGACCTCCAGCCATTGGACGCCGGCGGTTGCGGCGAGGTCGTACAGATCGCGATGACGGGTCGCGACCGCGGGTTCGGCGTACACCTCGATCACCAGCTCGCGGTGCTCGAGGGCTTCGCGGACCGCCTGCGGTCCCTCGACCAGGAAGCGGCCGGCCTTGCGCCGGAACGCACGAGTGGCGAGCCGCCGGGCCTGCTTGATCCGCACGGACTGTGCGGTCAGCAGACCAGGGCTCGCCACTGTGTTGTGCTTCTGGGGTGCTGGTGTCAGCGAACGGCTCAGGCCGCGCTCGACGGCGCGTTCACGTCGGCCGGCAGGGCGGCCTTGGCCACCTGCACCAGCGCGGAGAACGCGGCCGGGTCGTTGACGGCCAGGTCGGCGAGGATCTTGCGGTCCACCTCGACCTCGGCCAGGCGCAGACCCTGGATGAAGCGGTTGTAGGTCAGGTCCTCGGCCCGGACCGCGGCGTTGATCCGCTGGATCCACAGCTTGCGGAAGTCGCCCTTGCGCGCCTTGCGGTCACGGTAGGCGTAGACGAGCGAGTGGGTGACCTGCTCCTTGGCCTTGCGGTACAGCCGCGAGCGCTGGCCGCGGTAACCGCTGGCCTGCTCGAGTACGACCCGGCGCTTCTTGTGGGCGTTGACTGCCCGCTTCACGCGTGCCATGAGGTGTTACTCCTTGTATTTCTGCGCCGGAGACAGACTTGTCCACTCGGCGGGGGATGTTCGGGTGGGACGAGGACGCGACGGCGGTGCCGCCGGCGGCCTCAGATGCCGAGAAGCTTCTTGGCCTTCTTCGCGAACGACGGGGCGACCTCGACGGTGCCGGACAGCCGGCGCTTGCGCTTCGACGACTTCGCCTCGGCGAGGTGGCGGATCCCGGTCTGCTCACGACGGATCTTGCCGGACCCGGTGACCCGGACGCGCTTCTTCATCCCCGAGTGGGTCTTCATCTTCGGCATGGCTATGTGCTCCTGGTTTTCTTCGTTGACTCGATCTTCGGTGTGACCGGCTCCGGTCGCCTCGGGCGGCCGGAGCAGTCGATCACTCCGGGTCGAGGTTGTCGGCCGGACCCTTCGGCTTCTTGGTGGCCCCGGCGGCACGCTCGGCTTCGTGGGCCTGAGCCTGCTCGGCGCGCTCCTGGCGCTCGAGCTCCTCGTCGGCCTCCCGCTCGGCCTTGCGCTGTGCCTTCTCGGCCTCCACGTCCACGCGCGCTTCGGACTTCTTCTTGTGCGGCCCGAGCACCATGATCATGTTCCGGCCGTCCTGGCGCGGCGAGGACTCGACGAAGCCGAGCTCGGTCACGTCTTCGGCCAGCCGCTGCAGCAACCGGAACCCGAGCTCGGGCCGGGACTGCTCACGTCCGCGGAACATGATGGTGATCTTGACCTTGTCCCCGGCCTTCAGGAACCGGACCACGTGACCCTTCTTGGTCTCGTAGTCGTGCGGGTCGATCTTCGGCCGCAGCTTCATCTCTTTGATGACGGTGTTGGTCTGGTTCCGGCGGGACTCGCGCGCCTTCTGCGCGGTCTCGTACTTGTACTTGCCGAAATCCATCAGCTTGCAGACCGGAGGCCGGGCGGTTGCCGCGACCTCGACCAGGTCGAGATCGGCCTCCTGGGCCAGCCGCAGTGCGTCCTCGATCCGAACGATGCCTACCTGCTCACCGTTCGGTCCGACCAGCCGCACCTCGGGAACGCGGATGCGCTCGTTGACGCGCAAATCAGTGGTGATGGGTCCTCCTGGGTTGAACTAGTACTGGTGCCACCCTCGCGATCGCCGCGGAGCCCCCTGAAAAACACGAAGGCCCTCGTGCGATCACACGAAGGCCCAATTCCCTGATCGACGACGCTCCAACCTGCGGCTGGTACGCCGTACCTTGCTGCGATGCTCCGGATGTCCTCCAGAATCTCTCAGCGTGACCGGGACCCGCCGACTGTTCACCGGCTGGGTGGGAGGTGGCCCTCCGCTTAGACTTGAACCGCTCGCGGCCCTCGAGTATTCCACTCAGGGGTCACCAACGGACCAGGTCGGTCGCCGTGTAAGAGTAGCAGCATGACGGACCCCGGTGCCAACCCGCAGCCCTCCCGCGACATCGCCGACGTACCGAGCGTCGAGATCATCTCCACCGCCGCCCTGCACCTGATGAGCGCGGCCGCGGTGCACCTGGGACTGGCCGAGGACCTGCCCGAGCACAAGGATCTGGACGAGGCCCGCTCGCTGATCGACGCCCTGGCCGGCCTGCTCGATGCTTCGGCGGCGTCGTTGGGCCATCATCATGCGGCGCCGCTGCGGGACGGGCTGCGGTCGTTGCAGCTCGCGTTCCGCGAGGCGAGCAGCATTCCGGACGAGCCTGGTCAGGGGCCTGGCGAGAAGTTCACCGGTGCGGTGTTTCCGTCTGCATCCCGGTGAAGAACGCGACGATGCCGGCCGGGGCGTCGGGAGCGAAGCAGATCTCCAAGTTGGCAGCGGACTCTTCGGCTGACCGCTTGGCTCGCGGGAAGAGGTCGGCTTCGTAGGCGGTGAGGGCGGCTTCGGTATCGCCTGGGTGGGCTAGCAGAGCGGCGGCGAGCTCGGCGCCGTCCTGGAGCGCGAGGTTGGCGCCCTCGCCGGCGAACGGCGACATCAGGTGGGCGGCGTCGCCGAGCAGGGTGACGCCGGGGACGCGGTCCCAGCGGTGGCCGATCGGGAGTGCGTGGATCGCGCGCGGGATCAGGTCGCCGTCGGCGTCGCGGATCAGGTTTCGGAACTTGTCGTCCCAGCCGTCGAACTCGGCGAGGACGGCTTCCTTGGTGGCGCTGTCGGCGGGCGTCGCGGTGCGGAACGCGGCGTACACGTGGAGCCGGTCGGGCTCGCGGTGCGCGAGGATCCCGCGGCTGTCGCCGAGCGCGAACATCGATCCGCCGCCGATCAGCTCGGCGGCCTCGGGGTGCCGTACGTCGGGATCGAGCAGCTCGAGCTCCGCGAACGAGAGGCCGGAGTACGCCGGGAACTGGTCCGAGACGAGCCGGCGAACCTTCGACCAGGCGCCGTCCGCGCCGACGATCAGGTCCGCTTTCACGGTGGACGGGTCGGTGATCTTCGAGCCCCAGCGGATCATGCCCGCCGGGAGGCTGTTGATCAGCAGCTCGCGGAGATCGCGCCGGTGGACCTCTGGCCGGCCGCCGGTCCCGTCGTCGTCGGCGTGCCGGAGTACGCCGTACCGGTCGTAGACGCGCATCTCCTCGCCGCCCGGGAGGACCAGGCGGCGGAAATCGTCGTAGAGCCCGGCCGCCTTGAGCGCCGCCTGGCCGGATTCCTCGTGGATATCGAGCATCCCGCCCTGGGTCCGGGCGTCCGGCGACTCGTCGAGCTCGTGGACAACGGCATCCACACCGTTGACCTGCAGGATCCGGGCCAGCGTCAGACCGCCGAGCCCGGCACCGATGATCGCGATATTCGTCATGCTTCGAGACTAACGAACATGTTCGTCACGAACAAGTTCGTCTCAATCGCGAGTGTACTCCAGCTTCACGACGTTGCCGTCGAAGGTTTGGGCGGAGCGCAAGGTGAGGCCCCGCCGGAACGGCAGCATCGGGCGACCGGTGCCGAGGACGACCGGGTGGACGTAGATCTCATAGGTGTCGACCAGGTCGCGCTCGGCCAGCGCGGCGATCGTCCGGGGGCTCCCGAGCAGGTAGAGGTCGCCGCCCGCTGTCCGCCGGTGCTCCTCGAGCTCGTCCACGGTTCGCACGACGGTGGTGTCCCAGCCGGCGGACTCCAGCGTCGTCGAGAGCACCAGCTTCGGCATCGATTTCCAGAGTTTGCTGTACGCGATCAGGAACTTGTCGCCGGCCGGATCCGCGTCCGCCGTCGGCCAGTACGCCGCCATCCCCTCGTACGTACGACGCCCGTACGCGAACATGCCGGCCGTGCGGTGCAGCTCGACGAAGTGCGCGTGCAGCTCGTCCTTCACCTGCAGCCAGTCGAGTCCACCGTCCTCGGCCGCCACTCGACCGTCCACCGATGCCTGCACCGAGACCACGATCCGGTTGCTCATTTCCATCTCCTTCAGCCTCCTTCAGCTCTGTCCGACACCCGGTAGTCGGAGCCGACGCGGAGCGTTTGACACGGTGGTCGGCGAATCGTCGAGGCGGGCGACCCGATGGATCGAGATGATCAGCCGCACAAGCTGACGACCGATAGGACGATCGAATGAGCGAGCTGGACCCGGAATACGCGCGGCGGGCGATCGTCGAGCACACCGAGCGGCTGGCGGAAGCAGCCGGCGCGGCTGGGCCTGACGCCGGCGTGCCGACAGCGCCGGAGTGGACGATGAAGGATCTGGTCGAGCACCTCGGGCAGACCCAGAACTGGGTGGCGGAGATCGTCGAGCGGCGGATCACCGATCCCACTCAGCTGCCCGCGGAGGTGGTTCCGCTCCCGGCCGATTCTGGTGAGTGGTCGGCGTGGCTGGCGGAGTCGTCGCGGCGGGTTGCGGATGCGCTTTCTGATGAAGCGCTCGACGCGGCCGTGTTCAACCCGGCAGCGGATGCGCGGACCGGGGGGCGGTTCTGGTTGTCCAGTTCGCTCAACGAGGCGGTGGTGCATGGGTTCGATGCGGCTAACGCTGCGGGACGGCCGGCCGAGATCGAGGCGGAGATCGCGGCGGCGCTGATTACCAACCACCTGACGATGCTCACGTCTCCTACCTGGGCGATGCAGCGGGCCGAGTCAGCTGACGCCATTCGCGGTGACGGGGAGACCTTGCAATGGGTGGCGACTGATACCGCGGACGGATCGGGTGCGTGGTTCGTCGTACGGCGGCCTGAGGGTGCTACCTGGCAGCCCGGAGCTCAGCCGGCCGACGTGACGGTCAGCGGCCCGGCGCGTTCGCTGCTACTGACCTTCACCCGCCGACTCCCCTTCACTGATCGCGACGCGCTCAACATCACCGTCGACGGTGACACCGCTCTCGCCGAGCACTGGCTGAACAACACCGCCCACGTCGCCGGCTGACCCCACCGACGGGAGTTGCTCGCCACCACCGACGAGCAACTCCCGGGCACCAGCCTTGGTGTTAGAAGGCTTTTAGTTCGTAGATTCGGGTGGCTGGGTCGGTGGTTTGGGTGGGGGTCGTGATGTTGAGGCGGAGGTAGCGGGTGGTGACGCCGGAGAGGGTGTGGGTGGTGACGGCGGCGGTGTTGTTGGTGACTGTGGCTCGGGTGGTCCAGGTGGTGCCGTTGGTGGAGGTTTGCAGGGTGTAGGCGCGGGTGTTGTACGACGCCGACTCGCCGCCGGCCGAGGCGTGGGAGATCTCGACCGAGCTGACCGGGACCGACGAACCCAGGTCCACCTGCAGGAACTTCGAGGCGGCGAGGGAGCAGAACTTGTCGGAGTTCCCGCCGGTGACTGATCCGTTGACGGCTTTGGCGGGGGTTTCGGATGTGTTGCAGGACGCGGAGCCGGTCGCGGGCTTGTTGAGCGCTAGGTCGACGGGCCCGGTCGAGCCGGACATCGCCGACGTCATCTCCCGCGCCCACTGCCACGGCGCCGTCGTACCGCCGGGGTCGGAGTTGAAGTACTCCCAGCCGTCCACGCCGCCGAAGGTCGGGTACTTCGCGACCAGCGAACCCAGCGTCGACTTCAACGTGGACAGCGGCACGTACCCCGAGCAGTTGGCCGAGTTGGTGACCACGCCGGCGACGACCTTGGACGCCGGGAACAGACCGCGGCTGATGATGTTGTCGTAGCCGGTGGTCGACGACATCGAGCCCCACCCGCAGTAGAACTGCGCGTTGTACCAGTCGATCTTCGCGCCGCGGTCGCGCTCCAGGGTCTCGTAGTTGAAGCCGGACAGGTTCCCGCCACCGCTCAACGCGGGAGCCACCGGCGCCAGCGTGATGATGAAGCCGGTGCCGAAGTCGGTCGTCAGCTGGTCGATCAGCCGGTTGATCCCGGCCTGCGACATGCTCTCCTCGACGTCCAGGTCGAGGCCGTCGAGGCCGTACGTCGTGACGAGGTTCTTCAGCCGCGGGTAGTAGGTGTCGAAGTCCGTGTCGAGCCGCTGGAAGGACCCCTGCGCGGCCCCACCGACGAAGGCCGACACCTTCACCCCCACGGCCTGCATCGCGTGCAGGTCCGCCCACATCTGGGTGAACTTCGCGGCGTCCGGCGGGTCGTCGTTCAGGTGGACGACGTCCGGGTCGAGGTGGATCGCCCCGACCAGCACGTTGGTCACACCGGTGTTGTTGTCGGTCAGTGCCTTCGGTGACACATAGACGCCGTTCACGTACTGCGTCTGGTAGTAGACGACGACCCGCTTGCTGTCGGCCGTCGTACCCGCCTGCGCCGGGGCCGCCACGACGGCGGACCCCAGCACCGCGGCGGCAACCAATGCCATTGCCTTACGCAACATCGCACACTCTCCTTCGAACCAAACCGAAATGGGCGGTAGGGCTGGTCGAACAAGCGCAGAGACTATCCCTTCACGGCGCCCTCCTCGACGCCCTTGAAGAAGAAGCGCTGCAGCGTCGCGAACACGATCACGATCGGGATGAACGCGATCATCGTGCCCGCGGCGATCAGGCGGGGGTTGTTCGTGAAGGTGCCGGACAGGTACTGCAGACCGACGGTCAGCGTGTACTTGTTCGGGTCGGTCAGCACGATCAGCGGCCAGAGGAAGTCGTCCCAGGCGCCGATGAACGCGAAGATCGCCACCACACTGATCGTCCCGCGCACCGACGGCAGGCCGATGTAGATCAGCCGCTGCCACGCGTTGGCGCCGTCGACGACCGCGGCCTGGTCGACCTCGACCGGCAGCGACCGGAACGCGTTGTACATCAGCAGCACGTTCAGCGCCCCGATCATGCCGGGCAGCGCGACCCCGAACAGGGTGTTCGCCAGCCCGAACTCCCGGACCGTGACGTACTGCGAAATGATCGTGACCTCACCCGGCAGCACGAGCGTCGCCAGGAACAGCCCGAGCACGATCCGCCGGCCCCGGAACTGCAGCCGCGACAGCGCGAACCCGGCCAGTGACGCACCCACGACGTTGCCGAAGACAACGAAGAAGGCGACCACCAGCGAGTTCCGGGCGTAGTCCCAGACCGGGATGGTGTCGGTCACCTCTTTGTAGTGCGCGAACGTCGGCTGCGACGGCAGCAGCCGCGGGACCTGGCTGTAGACGTCCTCGCCGGCCCCCTTCAGCGACGTCGACAACTGCCACAGGAACGGCCCGATCGTGATCAGCAGCACGAAGGCCAGCAGCACGTACCGCACGACCTTCTCGCGCGGCGAGACCGTGTTGAAGCCAGAAGTCCCACGACGACGGGGCGCCGGACCCGGAGCCTCGACGACGGCCGGCCGGGCCAGATCGGTGACGACGGTCATGCCTCGGCCTCCTGACGGTTCAGCCGGGCCAGCACCAGCATCGGTACGACGGTGACGAAGAACAGCACGATCGACAGCGCCGAGGCGTACCCGAGGTTGCCCTCGAAGCCCTGGCTGTACTGCTGGATCAGCATCACGACCGAGTTGTCCCGGCCGCCCGGACCGCCCTTGCCACCGCTCAGGATGAACAGCTCCGAGAACACCCGCAGCGCCGACACCGAGATCAGGATCGCGATCAGGATCATCGTCCCGCGCACACCCGGGATCGTCACGTACCGGAACCGCCGCAGCGGGCCCGCGCCGTCGACCGCGGCCGCTTCGTGCAGCTCGCGGCCGACGTTCCCGAGGGCGGCCAGGTAGATGATCATGTAATACCCGAGGCCCTTCCAGATCGTCAGACTGATTGCGCTCAGCAACAACAACCACTGGTCGGACAGGAACGGCAGCGGCCCCGCGATCACACCGAGCTTCTCGGCGAGACCGTTGATCAGGCCACGGTCGTCCAGGATCCACTGCCAGATCAGCGCCACCACGACCGCCGACGCCACCACCGGGGTGTAGAACGCGGTCCGGAAGAAGGTGATCCCGGGCAGCTTCTTCTCCACCAGTACGGCGAGCAGCAGCGGCAGGACGGTCAGGAACGGCAGGCAGACCACCATGTAGATGACGCTGTTCAGCAGCGCCCACCGCAGCTGCTCGTCGTGCAGCAGGGTTTCGAAGTTCTTCAGCCCGACGAAGTGGCCGCCGCCGATCGGCCTGGCGTTGGTGAACGACAGGATCACGGTGTTGATCGACGGCCACAGGTTGAAGACGAGCAACCACGTGAGTGCCGGCACGACCAGCACCCACGGGGTGAACCAACGGTTGTAACGCATGCTCCGCTTTCGGTTACTGGGTCAGCAGCTGGTTGGCCTTGGCCACCGCGGCGTCGAGGGCTGCCTGGGAGGTGATCTTGCCGGAGATCGCCAGCGAGATCTGCTGCCCGATGAAGTCGTTGGTCGCGCCACTGATCACCGGCGGCTGCAGGTTCTTCGCCTTGGCCAGCGACTGGAAGGCGAGCACCTTCGCGTCGCTCTCCGGCGTACCGTCGCTCTTCGAGAAGTACGGGTCCTGCGCCGAGGCCTTGGTGGACGGGAAGATGTTGACGATCTTCGCGAACGCGGCCTGGTTCTCGGCGTTGGTGACGAACCGGGCCAGCGCGATCGCGGCCGCCTGGTTCTTGGTCTTCGCCGACACCGACAGGCCCTGCACGTACAGCGGCGGGGTGTCCAGCGCGGGCGACGGGACAACCTTGCCCTTCAGCGACGGGTTGTCCTTGACGAAGTCCTGGATCGCGTTGCCACCGCCGGTGGTCCAGGCGACCTTGCCCTGGGTGAAGAGCTTGGAGTTGCCCAGGTACTCGTTGGTCAGGATGTCGCGCGGCATGTAGCCGGCCTTGTACGCGTCGCGGTACTTGTCCAGCAGCGCGGCGGCCTCGGGGGTGTTGAAGGTGAACTTCTTGCCGTCGTCGGACAGGATCTTCACCCCGGCGTTGGTGAAGTCACCGATGCCCGGCAGCCGCGACATCAGGTACTCCTTGCCGCCGGTCTTGTCGTGCATCGTCTTCGCGGCCGCGAGCAGCTCGTCGAAGGTCTTCGGCGGGTTCTTCACGTCCAGGCCGGCCGCGGCGAACTTGGTCGCGTTCCAGTAGTCGATGTCGGTGTTCAGGTACCACGGGTAGCCGAAGGTGCCGGTCATGCCCTGGTACTGGTACGCCTGCACGCCGCCCTCGACGTACTCGTCGGCGAGCTTGGAGTCGGCCGCGCCGACGTCGAGCAGCATGTTCTGCTTGGCCAGCGAGAGCGCGAAGTCGGGCGGCAGGTTGGTGACGTCCGGCAACTGGCCGGCCGACGCCTGGCTCAGCACCTTCTTGTCGTAGCCGTCGCCGGGCTGGTCCAGCCAGGTCACCTTCGTGCCCGGGTACTTCGCCTCGAAGGCCTTGATCACGCCCTCGACGTACGCCGTGAACTTCGGCTTCAGCGCCCAGGTCTGGAAGCTGACGTCGCCGGTCACCTGCGCGTTCGCGTCGACGGTCGGCTTCGAGCCACCGCTGTCGCTGCCCGAATCGGATCCGAGGCCGCAACCAGCCAGAGTGAGAGCAACGGCGGCAAGGGCGGCCACCGGCGCCAGACGGCGTCTACGCATGGAATCTCCTGGGTTTGATAAACCGGTATAGCTCCTGCACTATCCACATCGTAGAATCCGCTGTCAAGGGTGGAGGGAGGTACGACGATGGCCAGGCCGACGATTGCGGACATCGCGACC
Organism: Kribbella sp. NPDC026611; assembly: GCF_040638345.1. NCBI lineage: Bacteria > Bacillati > Actinomycetota > Actinomycetes > Propionibacteriales > Kribbellaceae > Kribbella > Kribbella sp. NPDC026611. The sequence goes on along the minus strand of NZ_JBEZYC010000015.1, from coordinate 47,481 downwards.
CGGGCCGGGGTGTCCAAGGGTGCGGTGTCGTTCGCGCTGAACGGGCGGCCCGGGGTCAGCGACGCGACCCGGGAGCGGATCCTGAAGATCGCCGAACAGATGAGCTGGCGCCCGCACAGCGCCGCGCGGGCGCTCGGGGCGTCCCGGGTGGACTCGGTCGGGATGGTGATCGCGCGCCCGGCCCGCACGCTCGGCGTCGAGCCGTTCTTCGCGCACCTGCTCTCCGGCGTGCAGTCCGGCCTGTCCGCGGAGTCGATCTCGCTGCAGCTGCTGATCGTCGAGGACACCGCCGCCGAGATCGAGGTGTACCGCCGCTGGGCCTCCGAGCACCGGGTCGACGGCGTGATCCTGGTCGACCTGACGGTCAAGGACCCGCGGATCGACGAGCTCAGGGCGCTCGAGCTCCCGGCCGTCGTGATCGGCGGCCGCGGCGGCAAAGGCGCCCTGGCCTCGGTCTGGGCCGACGACCGGGACGCGATGCTGGCCATCGTCGAGTACCTCGCCGCCCTCGGCCACCGCCGGATCGCCCACGTCGCCGGTACGCCGAACTTCCAGCACACCCAGCGCCGGATCCGGGCCGTCCGCGACGCCGCACCCCGGCTCGGGCTGATCGACGCCCCCTCGCTGACCACGGACTTCAGCGACGCCGAAGGCGCCGCGATCACGCGCAAGCTGCTGTCCCAGCCGCAGCGGCCGACCGCGATCGTCTACGACAGCGACGTGATGGCCGTGGCCGGCCTCGGGGTCGCGATGGAGATGGGCGTCGCGGTCCCCGGCGACCTGTCGATCGTGGCCTTCGACGACTCGATCCTGACCCAGCTGATGCACCCGGCGCTGACCGCGCTGTCCCGGGACACCTTCGAGTTCGGCCGGCAGGCGGCCGAGGTGCTGCTCGAGGTGATCGCCGAGCCGGACCGGATGATCAACCGCCGGACCGCCGACCCGGTCCTGACGGTCCGGGAGTCGACCGCACCGCCGTCCTGAGCGGCCTGATCCGGCCAGCCCGGTTGCCGGAAATCCCTAAACCGATTTAGCATCCTCGACATGCCCTCGGATACCGCCACGCCCAGGTTCGGCGCGAACTACGTCCCGTCGGCCGGCTGGTTCTACAGCTGGCTGGACTACGACCGGGACGCAGTACGCCGGGACTTCGCGGACCTGGCCGGGATCGGTCTCGACCATGTGCGGGTGTTCCCCGTCTGGCCGTGGATCCAGCCGAACCGGGCGATCATCCGGGAGCGCGCGATCGCGGACCTGCTGGACACGATCGACGCGGCCGCCGAGCACGGCCTGACCGTCGCGGTCGACCTGATCCAGGGCCACCTGTCCAGCTTCGACTTCCTCCCGTCCTGGGTGCTGACCTGGCACCGGAGCAGCCTGTTCGAGGACCGGACGGTCCGCGACGGACTCACGGCGTACGTCGACACCGTCGCGCGGGCCGTCGCCTCGAAGCCGAACGTCTTCGCGATCACGCTCGGGAACGAGGTCAACAACCTCTGGCCGGACAGCCCGACCACGCCGGCCGCGTCGACGTCCTGGGCGCAGGACCTGCTGACCACGGTCAAGAAGGCGGCTCCCGACGTACTCGCCCTGCACTCGGTGTTCGACGACGCCTGGTACAAGGCGGATCACCCTTTCCACCCCGTTGACGCTGTGGATCTGGGTGAGCTGAGCACTGTCCACTCGTGGGTTTTCAACGGGGTCTCACGGGTGGACGGTCCTCTTGGCCCGGCCACGCTCACACACGCGGACTACCTGGTCGAGCTGGCGAAGGCGACGTCGCTCGACCCGCAACGACGCGTCTGGCTGCAGGAGATCGGCGTACCCGGCCCGGACATCCCCGTCGACCTGCAGGCCGAGTTCACCCGGCGGACGGTCGAGACCGTGCTGTCGAACCCGGCGCTGTACGGCGTGACGTGGTGGTCCTCGCACGACATCGACCGTAAGCTCCTCGACTTCCCGGACCGCGAGTACGACCTCGGGCTCTTCACCGTCGACCACCGGCGCAAGCCGGCAGCGCAAGCGCTGGCGGATCTGATCGCGACCACGCGGGCGAACGGCGTACCGGCGCCGGCAGCCGCGACCACGCTCACGTCGCCGGTCAACCTCCGCACGCAGCCGGACCGCCGGCCGGAAGTTGCCCCCGGCAGCGAATTCCACCTGCGCTGGGTCGCGGCCCGGCAGGACGGCCCGGTCCGGATCCAGCTGCCTCAGGACTGACGGTCGATCAGGGCCTGGATGCCGTCGAGGATGCGGGCCAGGCCGAAGTCGAGGTCGTCGTTGAGCTCGTCCTCGTACTCCTGGTTGAGGTAGAGCGACGTCATCGTCGGGTAGTTGCCCTCGATCAGGCGCGGCACCAGGAAGGCACCGACCTCCTCCGCCTGGACCGGTAGGTCCTCGCGGGCGGTGAGCTGGCGGGCCAGGTTGGCGTAGCTACGGGCGTAGCCGTCGAGAAGCAGCAGGCACCCGAGGTTGTCATGCTGGCTGAGCCCGGTCGCGGCCAGCGCGGTCAGCAGCGCCTCGGCCCAGCGCAGCGCGTTCGGGGTGATCGGCGCGCCACGGATCGGTACGTCGAGGAGCCACGGGCGGTCCTCGAGCAGCTTGACCTCTGCCTGCACCCAGGTGATCGCCGCCTCCCGCCAGCCGGCCGGCAGCTCCGGCGGTGAGCCGAGCGCCTTGTCGTGGACCAGGACGACCAGCTCGTCCTTGGACCGCACATACCGGTACATGGCGTTGGTGGTGACGCCGAGGTGCGCCGCGATCCGCTGCAGCGACACTGCCTCGAACCCGTGGCGGTCGCCGAACTCGATTCCGGTGGCGACGATCTGCTCGACCGTGAGCGCCGGCTTCGGTCCGCGCCGCTGCACCGGTAGCACGCCCCAGGAGAGGGCCAGCCCCGGTGGCAGTTCGCCGCGGTCGTCGGTCATGACTCCCATCCTGACGCAGAACGGCCGCGCGGAGTGAGCGCTCGGCCGAAACAGGGGTGCTAGCACCACCTCGGAAGGGGTTCTGAACACCGGGTGAGCAGAACTGTTCAACCCCTACGCTGTTTCTCGTCAGCAAGCACGAACCCCTCGAAAGGAACCTCCGATGAACGCGATCCTCGACGCTCTCCTGACGCCCGACCAGGTCCGCCTGACCGAGGCCGACCGCAGCGCCACCGTGGCCAAGCTCGACAGCGCCGTCCGGCAAGGCGCCCTCACTCCCCCGCAGGCCGGCGACCGCCAGGACCTGCTGATCGCGGCCCGCACCCGCGGCGAGCTCCGCCAGGTCCTCTCCGGCGTACCGAACGCCCTTCCCTCGCGCGGACTGACCACAGCGCTGCGCGCCTTCACCGGTCTGTGGCTGCTCACCTGCGTGGTGCAGTTCGTGATCTGGGTGGTGCTCGCGGTGTTCGGCCACTTCGACTGGCCGTGGTGGTTGTGGTCGGATCTCGGCCTCGGCGCGGTCGTGGCGATCCTCTGGTGGACCAACGAGTCCTTCCACCGCAAGTCCGACGTACTGGTGACGCTGTGAACGCCCCGGTCCAGCTCACCGACGTCCGTAAGGTCTACGGCACCGGGCCCGGCGCGGTCGACGCGCTGGCCGGTGTCACCTACGGCTTCGCCGCCGGCACCTTCACCGCGGTGATGGGCCCGTCCGGCTCCGGCAAGAGCACCCTGCTGCACTGCGCGGCCGGTCTCGACACCCCGACCTCCGGTGACGTCCAGCTCGCCGGTACGTCGTTGCGCGGCCTGGACGAGACCGCACTCACCGAGCTGCGGCGCGAACAGGTCTCCTTCGTCTTCCAGTCCTTCAACCTGATGCCGGCGCTGACCGTGCGGCAGAACGTCGTTCTCCCGCTGACGCTGGCCGGGAAGTCTCCGGACGACCGCTGGGTGACCGAGGTCATCCAGCGGGTCGGCCTCGGCGAACGCACCAAGCACCGGCCGAGCGAACTGTCCGGCGGCCAGCAGCAGCGGGTCGCCATCGCCAGGGCCCTGGCCGGACGCGCGGCGATCACCTTCGCCGACGAGCCGACCGGCGCCCTCGACACGACCACCGCACTCGAGGTCCTCACGCTCCTCCAGGCGCAGTCGCGCGAGGCCGGCCAGACGATCGTGATGGTCACGCACGACCCGGTGGCAGCCGCCCACGCGGACCGCGTTGTCTTCCTGGTCGACGGTCAGATCGTGTCCGAAGACGACAGCCCCACCGCAGCCTCCGTCGCCGGTCAACTCGCCCACCTGAGCACGCCTGACCGCTCGCCCTCGGTCGGGTGGAGCACAGCCCCGCACCGCCTCATCTGACTCATCATCCGAACAGCGACCGCCCGTCCGCTGCCGAATCCCCTGGGAGAACGATCATGTTCCGCCTTGCCGTCACTACACTGCGGTACCGCACCGCAGCCTTCCTCGCGATCTTCGTCGCGGTCCTGCTCGGCGGCGCTCTGCTCAGCGCGGCAGGCGGCCTGCTCGAGACCGGCCTCCGCCTCAACGCTCCACCCCAGCGCCTCGCCGCCGCCCCCGTCGTCGTCACCGGCGACCCCGCCTACCACCCCCCGAACGGCAACGGCGCCGCCGCCTTCCCCGAACGCCACCGCCTCGACCCCACCCTGGTCAGCAAGCTCTCCACCACCTCGGGTGTCGCGAAGGCGGTTCCCGACCGCTCCTTCCCGACCATGGTCGCCTCGACCCCGGTCGGCGGTCACAACTGGACGGCAGCAACAAACACACCGTACGAACTGACGGCTGGACGCGCGCCGCGGTCCGGGCAGGTTGTGCTGGACGCGCGGCTGGCCGGCTCGGCCAAGCCTGGTGATCGGGTGAGCGTGACGGTTGGCGGCGAACCCAAGACGTATGCGTTGGCGGGGATTGCTGTCGCTCGGCACGCGGTCGACGAGCCGGCGATCTTCTTCGCCGGTTCCGACGTGCCCGCCGGCGTCGACGCGATCGGAGTCTTCCCGGCTGCGGGCGTCTCGGCGCAGGAGTTGGTGAAGCGGCTCCAGCTTCCTGACGGCGTGAAGGCGTACACCGGCGACGACCGCGGGGTCGCCGAGTTCCAGGGGATTGCGACGAGCCTGCCGTTGATCATCATGTCCGGCGTCTTCGGTGGGATGGTGGCCGTGGTGATGGCGCTCGTGGTCTCGGCCACGATCGGGCTGTCGGTCCGGCAGCGGCGGCGCGAGCTCGCCCTGCTGCGGGCGTCCGGCGCGACCCCGCGGCAGGTCGGCAAGATGGTGATCGCCGAGACCATGGTCGTCGGCGTCATCGGCCTGGTCCTCGGCCTGCTGGGCGGCCGTTTCGCCGGGCACCAGATCTTCGGCCTGCTCACCGACGCCGGTGTCGTACCGTCCCAGCTGCGCTTCGACCAGGGCCCGCTCCCCTTCGCCGGTGCGGCCATCCTGACGTACGTCGTCCTCCGCGTCACCGTCGGTTTCGCGGCCGGCCGGGCCGCCCGGATCCGTCCGATCCAGGCGCTCCAGGAGGCCGCCGTACCGACCGTCGCCCTGAGCCGGATCCGCGTGCTGATCGGTCTGGCGTTCGCCGGTGCCACCGTGGCGATCGCCGGGTCGACGCCGTTCATGGGTCCGACCAACGCTGCCGCGATCGGTGGACCGGCCGGCCTGACCGGATCGATCGCCGTCGCCGTCCTCGCCCCGCTCGTGATCCGGCGCGCGCTCATCCCGCGGATCACCGCGCTCGTGGAGAGGCGCGGTACCAGCGGAGTGCTCGCGGTGATCAACCTGCGGGTTCGGGCCGTCCAGTTCGGCGCGATCCTGATCCCGATCACGATCGCCACGGCCATTGCCGTCGGCAACATCTACTCGCAGACCACGCAGCAGCGGGCCGCCATCGAGGCCTACACCAGCAACCTGGCCGCGGACGTCGTCGTCACCAGCACGTCCGGTGGCATCTCGGCCACCCTCACCGACGCAGCGCACAAGCTGCCCGGCGTGACCGCGGTCTCCGAGCTGGTCCGCAGCAAGGGCTGGATCGAGGAGCCGTACGACTCGTCGCACACGAGCGACGCCTGGCCGCTGCTCGGCCTCGACGGCCCCGTCTTCAAGGGCAAGGTGACCAAGGGTTCGCTCGACGACCTGACCGGTCAGACCGTGGCGTTGCCGCCTGGTACGGCGAAGAAGCTCAAGGTCGACGTCGGCTCGGAGCTCGGAGTACGGCTCGGCGACGACTCGCTCGTCAAGGTGAAGGTGGTCGCGCTCGCCGAAGGACCGTCCGGCTACGAGTCGCTCTTGCTGCCCGCACAGTTGCTGGCCGCCCACACCACGACCGGCCTGCCGAGCCAGCTCCTGGTGCGCACCACCGACAAGCACGCAGCGCTCCACGCCGACCTGTCGAAGTGGCCGGGGGCGGCTGTCGGCGGGCGGGACCTGCTCGCTGAGGGACTGGACACCGGGCTCGGCGTGGATGCGTGGATCGCCTACCTGCTGGCCGGGATTGCCGTCGCCTACACCGCGATTGCCTCGGTCAACACGATCGCGGTCGCCGTACTGGACCGCCGCCGCGAGTTCGGCCTGCAGCGCCTGACCGGCTCGACCCGGCGGCAGGTGTCGCGGATGCTGACGCTCGAGGGCCTGCTGATCGCGGCGCTCGGGCTGGTGACCGGACTGATCACGGCGGCCTTCACGGTCTTTCCGATCGCGCTGGCGACCCGCGGCTGGCCGATCCCGTCCGGCCCGGCCTGGATCCTGCTCGCGTGGGTCGCCGTCGTACTCCTCCTGGTCCTGCCGACCACCGCCCTCGCCGGCCGCATCGCGATGCGCGCCAAGCCGATGGACGCGCTGGCATCACCCGTCGGCTGACTCGATCCAGGCGTGGCCGCCGTCCTCCAGACGTACGACGTGGAGGCCGGCGGCCAAACGGCGTACGTCGTCGGTCTCGATGACGCCGGGTGCCGGGCCGGCGATGTCCAGGACGATTGCCGCGGCGCCTTCCTGGATCGCTGCGGTAGCGACCAGCTGAGCCTGGGCCGGCATCGGGCGGGCCTCCGGGCTCCAGCGCGTCAGGCTCTCGGTACCGGTGAAGGCCAGCAGCGCGTTCCGCCCGTCCTGGCCCTGGAGCAGCGCGACGGCCATGTCTGACGTCTTGTCGTGCGCCAGGCCGTTCTCGTCGTACTCGACCTCGCCGAGCATCGCAACGACCGGCACGAGCAGACGCGCCTTGGTCAGCGCGGCCAGCATCGCGCCGTCGTCACCGGCCGCCAGAGCGGCGGCGAGAGCAGGGTCGGCCGACCCGTCGTCGTGGTCGAATCCGGTGAAGGCCAGGCGGCGCTGCGGTGGATGCACCCCACTATCTTCCCTAGCGCCGGTTTCAGGGGTGCGTCAGGGCTCTTCCCCCCTTGGTTCCGGCGCCGTCTGTGCGAGCCTGGGTATGTGCCTACCTACGACGCTTCGACGCTCCTGCCGCTGTGCGCAGGCCTGACGCTGCTCGGACTGATCGGCTCGTGGTTCGCCTGGCGACGCCGCGGGGTCGCGGCGGGGACGCGCGGTCTGGCCTGGTCGCTGCTGCCGGTCTCGCTGTACCTGACCGGTCTGCTGAAGGTGCTCTGGGAGGTGGTCCGCTCGGTGGTGAGCTGGGCCGTCCACCTGATCTTCTCGCCGACCGTCTGGGCCGGGGTCGCGCTGCTCGGTGTGTCGGTGGTGCTGTACGTCGTCTCCGGCGTCGCCCGCGGCCGCCGGGGGGATTCGTCCGCGAAGGAACGGGCACCGAAGAAGCAACCCGCCTCGCCCGCGGGTGAGCTGGTCGCGACCGGTCCCGCACCGGCCTCGGCCAAGCCCGCCAAAGCTGCCAAACCCGCCAAGGGGAAGCAGCAGGAATCGTCGGAGTTCGACGAGATCGAGGACATTCTGAAGCGCCATGGAATCAACTGATCCTGACCGGGGTGGTGGGGTGGGGAAAGCCTCCAATACAGCCGCTGACCACGGCTCGCCCCTGACGATCGACACCCTCCTGGACAACGTCCAGGCCGGCCCGCCGCAGCTTGGCCGGACCTACCTGATCGGCATCGACGGACCGGCCGGATCCGGCAAGACGACCGTCGCCGGCCTCCTGCAGAGCCGCGCCGAGGCACGCGACCTGAACACCTACGTCATCCACATGGACGACCTGTACGACGGCTGGACCGGGGCCGAGCGTGGATTCGGCCTGCTGCGTGACCACGTCCTGCAGCGGCTGGCCGACGGCCGCGAGGGCCGGTACCGACGCTACGACTGGCACGTCGGCGCGTACGCCGAGCTGCACGTCGTACCGAACACCGTCGACCTGCTGATCGTGGAGGGCGTCGCCGCGTGCGACCGGGACGCTGCGCACTGGCAGTCGCTGCGGCTCTGGGTCGAGACGTCCAACGAGGTCCGGCTGGACCGCGGCATCGCACGCGACGGAGAGGCGCTCCGCGACCACTGGCTGGACTGGATGCGGTGGGAGCGCGACCACTTCGCCGAGCAGGCCACCCGCTCCCGCGCGCACGTGATCGTCGACGGCGACCCCGCGATCCCGCACGACCCCGCGCTGGAGATCGTCACCAAGTCGGTGGCGCTCCCGCCGCACGACTCAGCCGCTTCCTGACTTCCGGGCGGAGATCAGCCGGGCGTTCGGTGTGTGGGTCCACTCCCCCTGCGGCGCCTGCTCGAGGTACTTCGCTCGCAGCTCGGCCATGTAGTCGTCGCCGCGAGCCAAGGCTGTTGCGCGGAGCGGGCCGGCGTTGTTGGCGGCGTCGAAGTACGCGGCGGCGCTGGGGTGAGTGATGGGGAAGGCGATGAGCTCGTCCCGGTCGACGTTCTCGAGGGCCGGCACGAGGGCGTCCTCCCAGGACGCATCGACCGGGAGGTCGAGGACCTGGTCGAGCAGGGTGTAGGGGCCCGCTTCCTCGGTGTGCTCGGGCCAGTAGACGACCGTGAGGCGGCCGGCTGGGCGGAGGGCGGCGTACCAGGTCTTGATCGCGGCAGCGGGATCCGGGAGTTGCTGGAGGCCGAAGACAGAGACGACGGCTGCGGCGGACCAGGACGGGTCGAGGATCGCGGCGTCGCCCTGGATGGCCTGCGCCCGGTCGCCGGCGCGCTGCTGGGCGAGCCGGACCATCTCCGCGGAGAGGTCGATGCCGGTGATCCGGCGGTCGGGGAAGCGCGGTGCGAGCAGGTCGACCTCGGGGAACGTGCCGCAGCACGGTACGACGATCGGCCCGTCCGGGAGGTCGGTCAGCTCGTCGACGGCCGCGCGGACCCACGGCGCGAACCGGGGAACGAAGTACTCCTCGTAGCCGCGCGCGGCCTGGTCCCAGCTCTCGGCCAGCCGGTCGCTCACGCCTGCAGCCCGTCCCACGACCAGCGCGGGACGCTCACTCCGTCGACGATGCTGTCGGGACTGTGCTGGTACATCGGGTTGAACGTCGCCCAGGCGAAATAGTCGTGCAGCACCTCGCGAAGGCGCGGATCGGTCAGGCCGCAGTCGGTCATTGCCTCGTCGAAGCAGGCGATCCCCAAGCGGTTCATCTCGTCGTGCTCGCCGTTGCCGCTGTGCAGGCGCTCCACGAACGCCTCGTCGCCGTAGGTCCCGGTGTACGCCACCGGTCCGCCGAGCGCCTCACCCCAGTACGCCGCCAGGCGCTCGGTGTGATCCGGCTTCGCCCCGCCGTGAAACGCGTGGCTGACGACCTCGTCGGCCATCACCCGCTCATGCCAGGCCGCCGCCAGCCGTAGCATTCCGTCCGCCCCACCCGCCGCGTCATAAACCGTCTGCATGCCCTCATGCTTCCCCGGGCGGGCGCGGCTGGCAATGGGCACGACTGGCAATGGCTCTGAGCCGGCGCCGGACGTGCTCTCGCTCCGGCTCAGAGCCCGCCAGGGCGAGCGCCCGCTCGTAGGCGGTGGTTGCTTCGGGCAAACGGCCGAGGCGGTGCACCAGGTCGGCGCGGGCCAGCGCGTACGGGTGGTAGTCGCGCAGGCGGGGTTCGTCGGCGAGCTCGTCGAGAAGGGCCAGGCCGGCCTCGGCGCCGTCTCGCATGGCGATCGCGGCGGCCCGGTTGAGGGCGATCACCGGGGACGGGTCGAGCTCGCGGAGTACGTTGTACAGCCGGACGATCTGGGACCAGTCGGTGCCGGCGAAGTCGGGGGCCTCGTCGTGGAGGGCGGCGATCGCGGCCTGCACGCCGTAGGGCCCGGCGGGTCCGCTCAGCGCGAGGAGGACGAGCTCCCGGCCTTCAATGATCAGGGCACGGTCCCAGCGGCGGCGGTCCTGGTCCTCCAGCAGCACAATCGAGCCGTCCGGTCCGGTGCGAGCGTCGCGGCGGGCGTGGACCAGCAGCATGAGCGCGAGCAGGCCGGTGACCTCGCGTTCGTCGGGCAGCAGGCGGTGCAGGATGCGGCCGAGGCGGATCGCTTCCTCGGCCAGGTCGAGGCGCTGCAGGTACGGCCCGGAGCTCGCGGCGTACCCCTCGGTGAAGACCGACGAGATCACCTGCAGTACGCCGGGCAGCCGCCCCGGCAGCTCGTCCGGGTCGGGGACGCGGAACGGGATCCGCGCCTCGCGGATCTTGCGCTTCGCCCGGACAATCCGCTTGGCCATCGTCGCCGCCGGGACCAGGAACGCCCGCGCGACCTCGGGCGTGGTCAGGCCGGCCAGGCAGCGCAGCGTCAACGCGCCGCGGTCCTCGGCGGCGAGGGCCGGGTGGGCGCAGGTGAAGAACAGTTGCAGGCGCTCGTCGGGCAGTTCGTTGCGGGTGGCCGGCGGCTCGGCGCGGTCGGCATCGACCTGCAGGATCGCGAGCTTGGCGGCGTACACCTGGTCGCGCCGGAGCCGGTCGACCGCCTTGCGCCGGGCGGTCGTCATCAGCCAGCCGCCCGGGTTCGGCGGTACGCCGTCGACCGGCCAGCGGACCAGCGCCGCCTCGATCGCGTCCGAGGTGACCTCCTCGGCCAGGTCGAGATCGCCGAACCGCCGGGCCAGCCCGGCCAGCAGCCGGCCGCGCTCCTCCCGGAAGACCTCGGCAATCTGGTCCACCTTTAGAACTCCGCGACCGGGCGGACGTCGACCGAGCCGCCGGCTCGCGAGCCGGGGCACCTGGCGGCCCAGTCGAGGGCGACGTCCAGGTCGGGTACGTCGATCACGTAGAACCCGCCGAGCACCTCACGGCTCTCGGCGAACGGACCGTCGGTCACCACCCGGGTACCGTCGTTGCCGACCCGGACCCGGGTTGCGGTGACGAGGTCGCCCAGCGACTCGGACGCGACGACCACACCGGCGTCGGTGATCTCCTTGTCGAACCGCATCCAGTCCTCAGGCTCGCACCCGACCGGCGTACCCGCCGTGTCGAGCTCCTCGGCGTTGATCAGCAGCATGTACTTCACGTCGTACCTCCTGTGTGCGTGTCTACAGCATCTCCACGAATGGGATCAGCCCCGATGGACACCGGAAGTTTGTGAGTATTGGGGACATGAGCGTTCTGCCTTCGGGTGAGCAGTGGGTCCTCCGCAGCGGCGGCTACGAGGCGACGGTGGTGAGCGTCGGCGGCGGGCTACGGGGGCTGACGTACGGCGACCGGCCGGTGCTGCTCGGGTACGACGCCTCAGAGCCGGCCCACGCGGGCATCGGCCAGCACCTGTTCCCGTGGCCGAACCGCATCTCAGGCGGGAAGTACACGTTCCAGGGCACCGACCAGCAGCTCTACCTGACCGAGCCGGCCCGCGGCAACGCCATCCACGGGCTGACCCGCTGGGCCAACTGGATCCGCCTGGACGCCGACGGACCGAGTTCCGACGCCGCAGGGCAACCGGGCTCTGACGTCGACCTGCTGGTCGTCGGACACCGGTTGCACGGCCAGCCCGGCTACCCGCACCAACTGGACCTCCGCGTGACCTACCGACTGGGTGAGGACGGGTTGGTGGTAACTGCTTCTGCCACCAACGTTGGCAGGACTGCGGCGCCGTACGGCTACGGAGCCCATCCGTACCTCAGCGTCGGCCGGTCCGTCGACGACTGCGTACTGGAGTTCACCGCCACCGACTGGCTGGAGGTCTCCCCGGAGAACATGGTCCCGATCGGCCTGGCCCCCGTCGCCGGCTCCGCCTTCGACTTCAGCACCCCGCACGCGATCGGCAAGGCATCCATCGACAACGCCTTCACCGGCCTCGGCAACGCGTGGTCCGTCTCCCTGACCGACCCCGACTCCGGCGCGCGCTCGATCCTGACGAGTGACACTCCGTGGATGCAGCTCTTCACTGGCGAACCGGTCGGCCGCACCGCACTCGCCGTCGAGCCGATGACCTGCCCGCCGGACGCCTTCATCACCGGTCAGAACCTGATCGTCCTCGAGCCCGGCGACGTCCACACGACTAGCTTTCAGGTGTCCGTCTAGGCCCGGCGCCGTGCTCGCGGGCCACCTTGGCGAGTTCCTTCGCCGCCCGCGAGGCCCGGGCGCCTTCGGCCGCCTGGACCGCGAGGATCCCGAGCCGATCGCCCTCGACGTCGAACAGCTGCAGCCAGGCGTCGCCCGACTTGAACCGCAGCGCCGAGATCCGCTCCCAGGGCAGCGTGTACGACTTGAACACGTTCCGCACGTACAGCCGGTCGGCGTACGCCGTCACCCGCAGCGTCGTCATCCGGTACAGGATCCACAGCACCGCCCCGAAGAACGCGAGCAGCGTCAGCCGCTGGAACCAGCTGAACGTGTCCCGCGACTCCGGGGACAGGCGGATCCAGACCACACCGAAGACCGCGATCAGCGACAGCCCCATCACGCCGGCCATCAGCGCCAGCGCGCGCGGATGGAACGTGAACAACCGCTCCTCCGCGCTCATCTCAGATCCGGCAGGCGTGGATGTCGGTGGTGAGGATGGCACGGGCTCCGACCTCCCAGAGTTGGTCCATCAGGCGCTGGGCCTCGGCGCGCTGCACCATCACGCGGACGGCGACCCAGCCCTGGCGGTGCAGCGGGGAGATCGTCGGCGACTCGAGCCCGGGTGCCACCGCGGTGGCGGCGTCGACGTCCTCGGCGCGGATGTCGTAGTCCATCATCACGTAGTTGCGCGCGATCAGGACGCCTTCGAGCCGGCGGATCAGCTGGTGCATGCCGTTCGGCTTGGTCTCGGAGTCGTGCCGCTTGATCAGGACGGCCTCGGACCTGAGGATCGGCTCGCCGAACACCTCGAGCCCGGCCTGGCGCAACGTCGTACCGGTCTCGACGACGTCCGCGATCACGTCGGCGACGCCGAGCTGGACGGCGGACTCGACGGCGCCGTCCAGGCGGACGACGGCGGCCTCGATGCCGTGCTCGGCGAGGTGGTCCTGGAGGATCCCGGCGTACGACGTGGCGATCCGCTTGCCGGCCAGGTCCTTGACCGAGTCGGCCACGCCCGGGCGGCCGGCGAACCGAAAGGTGGAGGAGCCGAAGCCGAGGCCCATCACCACCTCCGCGTCGGCGTGCGAGTCGAGCACGAGGTCGCGGCCGGAGATGCCGACGTCGAGGGTGCCTTCACCGACGTACACGGCGATGTCGCGCGGGCGGAGGTAGTAGAACTCCACCTCGTTCGCGGTGTCGGTGAGGGTGAGGTCCTTGGTGGTCCGGCGCTGCTTGTAGCCGGCCTCGGTGAGCATCTCGGTAGCGGCTTCGCTGAGCGAGCCCTTGTTGGGTACTGCGACGCGCAGCATGGCACTGCCCTTTCTGGGGAGGTGAACCGGTGTCTGGGAGGTGCGCTCCTACAGATGTCGGTACACGTCGTCCAGCTCCAGGCCGAGCGCGTGCATCATCACCTGGGCGTGGTAGATCAGCTGCGAGAGCTCCTCGGCAGCCCGCTCCTTGCCCTCGTACTCGGCGGCCATCCACGATTCGGCGGCCTCCTCGACCAGCTTCTTCCCGATCGAGTGCACGCCCGCATCCAGCGCCGCCACGGTCCCGGATCCCTCCGGCCGCGTCCGCGCCTTCTCCCCCAGCTCCGCAAACAACTCCTCAAAACTCTTCATCGCCCGCCCAGCCTACGGGTCGCCCACCCACCAACCATCCCCAGGTCCGCCGATCGGACCGTCACCGAGAGCGCCTGGACGACCCGGACGGGTTCGTTCAGCGGGCGGCGGACGCTGGAGCCGACGACCCGGTCCGGTCTCCGCTTGGGCCCGCCGAACGGGGCTGACCGGCACGATGGGGGTATGCAAACTCCCCGGCGAGTCCGTGAACTCGGTGTAGTGGTCGGCGCCCTTCCGACCGGGCCGCTCAACGCGATCACCGATGTACCGGGGGTGCTGGTCGGCCAGACGACCATCGCGACCGACGAGCTGAACACCGGCGTGACCGCGATCGTGCCGGAGGGTTATGCCCTCGGTCTGCCGGCTGCGGTTGCGGTCGGCAATGGCTACGGCAAGCTGATCGGCACCACCCAGGTCGACGAGCTCGGCGTCCTCGAGACGCCGATCCTCCTCACCGGCACGCTGAGCACGTTCCGCGTGGCCGACGCGCTCCTGACCTGGCTCCTCGAACGCAATCCCACAGCGACCAGCCTCAACCCGATCGTCGGCGAGACCAACGACGGCCACCTCTCCGACATCCGCGCCCGCCCCATCACCCCCGCCGACGTCCACGCTGCCTTGAACACCGTCACTTCCGCCCTTCCGTCCGAGGGCTGTCATGGAGCCGGCACCGGCACGACCGCCTTGGGCTTCAAAGCAGGCATCGGCACGGCATCCCGCACCCTTCCCACCGGCACCGTTGGGGTGCTGGTGCAGGCAAACTTCTCCGGCTTGCTGACTGTGTCGGGGGTTCCGGTGCCGGCTGAGCCGATAGATGCTGAGGGCAACTCGTGCATGATCGTGGTCGCGACCGACTTGCCCTTGGATGCTCGGCAGTTGGGGCGGGTCGCTCGGCGAGCGATGTTTGCTTTGGGACGGGTTGGGTCGGACTTCGCGCCGGGGAGCGGGGACTATGCGATTGCCTTCAGCACCAACCGGACCCCGGCGTACGCCGACCGCGACCTGCGCGGGCCGTTCCAGGCCGTGACCGAGGCGACCGAGGAAGCGCTGCTCAACTCATTGACGATGGCTCGGACCACTACGGGGTACCGAGGGCGGACAGCTCACGCGGTCTCCCACTCGCGCATTCGCGACCTGCTCACCACCGCCGGCGTACTCCGCTGACAACCAACAATCAGCACCACGAACGCAACCAACGCCGCCGCGGTCCGCACCGCGTGCGCCACCTGCCACCGGTCTCGCACCGACGCCCAGTCGGTCGGCGGTGACTGCACCGACCACGAGGCCTGATCGCCGTTGATCGGCAGGTTGACCACGAGCGTCACCACGAACACAACCACCAGCAACGCCAGGGCCGACAGTACGAACCGCCGATCGACCCTGCGGGTTCGGAGCGCCAGCACCACAGTCGTGACGATCGCGGGAAGCAGTGTCACCGACGCCAGCTTGTCGAGCGAGTCCAGCTCGACCAGACGCACCTGCGTATAGACAGTCGCGCCGTACCCACGCAAGGACCCCTCCAGCACCAGCACACAGACCAGAAACCCCGCGAAGAGTCCGCTGAACAGCAAGCTCGCCCCGCGCACGATCCGCGTCATCAGTACGCCACTCCGACCGGCTGGTCGACGGTCTTCGCGTCGTTCAGCGCGGCGAGCATCAGGTGTGCGACGTCCGCCCGCGAGATCGTGTAGCCGCGCGTCACCGTCCCACCGACAACCGTGCGGTACTTCCCAGTCAGCGCACCGCCCGTCAGCTTCGGCGGCCGGACGATGGTCCACTCGGTCGCGCTGCTCATGATCTCCGCCTCCATCACGCGCAGATCGGCGTACACGTCCGCCGCGAACGCATTCATCGCCGGGTAGACCACCCGCCGGTTGAAGAAGCTCTCGTCAGCCGGGATCGGCCCCAGCGGCGCAGCGCTCACCGCGACGAACCGCCGTATGCCGACGTCGTTCATCCCGGTCAGGATCGAGCGCGTGCTCGTCGCCGCGACCGGCCCGACCTTCCGTCCGCGCGGCCCGACGCCGGAGATCACCGCCTCGGCGCCGTCCACCGCCTCCCGCAACGGCGCCGCCTCGTCCAGCCCACGCACCCGTACGACGTCCAGCGACGCGTGCTCCACCTCGAACTCGGACGACGTCCGTACTACCGCCGTCACCTTGTGACCAGCTTCGAGCGCCTGTCGGACGACGTGACCGCCGATCCCACCCGTCGCGCCGAACACCGTGATCCTCATCGTGCGCCTCCTGCATTATCGTGAAATCTGCTCCGCAACTCATATGATACGGAAACCATAAGATATGGAACAGACACAATCGAGTGACGCACGCCACCGTCGCCGGGCCGGCAATGAGATCAAGGCCGCCCTCCGCGACCTGCGCATCCAGCTCGCCCTGCTGAACCACCAGGTCGGCGGCAGGCTGGCGCTGAAGGACGTCGATCTGGACTGTCTCGACGTCCTCGCCCGCAGCGGCCCGCTGACGCCGAGCGCCCTAGCGCGACAGGCCGGCCTGCACCCCGCGACGCTGACCGGCATCCTCGACCGGCTCGAACGCAGCGGCTGGATCACCCGCGACCGCGCGCCGTCGGACCGGCGCAGCGTCACGATCCGCCTGCTGCCGGATCGTGGGATCGAGGTGCTCCGCCTGTACCAGCCGATGATCGGTGCGATGGACGACGTACTCGCGGAGTACAGCTCCCAGGAACTCGAGCTCATTGCCGGGTTCCTCCGCCGCAGCGCTGCCGCCGGCCGGACCGCGACGGAGCAGATCTCTCAGGCGTGACCGTCGTACAGCTCGGTGAGTTTGCGGCCGAGGTCGGCGAGGGCCTGCCGGAGTTCGGGCGGTCCGAGGACCTCGAGGGAGCGGCCGAAGCGGGACAGGCTCGCGGCGGCGTTCGGGACGGACTCGATCGGGATCGTCACGACGACGCTGCCGTCCGCGTCGGCCGCAGTCTCGGCGACGGCCTTGGTGAGGACCGGGTACGACACGTCGTACATCTGGCCGGCCAGCGCGGCCGAGACGCGGATCGTCGCCTCGGCGGTGAAGCGGACCTGGTCGAAGCCGACAAGATGCTCCTGCCAGAAGCGTTGGAGTTCGAAGTCCTTGGTTCGCTCGAAGATCTCGTCGGTCGGGGTGAGCTCGAGGATGCTCGAGACGCGGTACGTGCGCATCCCGCCGGGCGTCGCGGCGACGACGTACCAGCTGCCGTTCTTGAGAACGAGTCCGTGCGGCTCGAGGGTGCGTTCGACCTCGCGAGGTGCTTCCCAGCGGCGATAGAGGACGTTGACGCGGCGGTCGTGGAGTACGGCGTCGGCGATGGCGGAGAGGTGTGGTGAGTCCTCTGCGTCCTGGTACCAGGCGGGCAGGTCGAGGTGGAAGCGGTTCTTCAGGCGGCCGGCACGGTCGCGCTGGTCCGGGGCAAGGGCGGCGAGCAGCTTGAGCTCGGCGGCGCTGGTCTCCGCAGTGAGGCCGAGCGCCGCGGCGGCGGCTGGCATACCGACCAGGAAGAGTGCGGCGGACTCTTGCTCGGTCAGGCCGGTCAGGCGGGTGCGGTACCCCTCGACGAGGCGATAGCCACCGGCGCGCCCCTGGTCGGCGTACACCGGGACGCCGGCCGCGGCGAGTGCCTCGACGTCGCGGTAGATGGTCCGGAGCGAGACCTCGAGCTCCTCGGCGAGCTCGCGCGCGGTCAACTGCCGACGGGTCTGCAGCAAGAGCAGGATCGAGAGCAGCCGGCTGGAACGCATGAACCGAGGTTAGCCGCGAACACTGTCACGAGTTGTCAGGTTTCACCGGCACGCTGATCGGCATGACGACTTGGACCAAGGTGACCGGCGACTTCGACTTCCTCAACGGGTACTTCGACGTCCGGCACCGCACCCTGAAGAAGGCGTTCGCCGGCTGCGACGAGTGGCAGGAGTTCGACGGGACCACGACCGCGCACACGTACTTCGACGGCGCGATCAGCGTCGACGAGATGCGCTTCCCCACGAAGGGCTCGTACGGGCTGTCGGTCCGGGTGTTCAACCCGGTCGCGAAGGACTGGAGCATCTGGTGGATCAGCAGCACCACGATGGAGCTGTACCCGCCGGTGCACGGCAGGTGGGCGGAGGACGGTAAGAGCTGCCGGCTGGTCGGCGACGACGAGCTCGACGGGGAGCCGATCCTCTGCAGCTACGCCTGGTCGGACATCACCGAGACGACGGCACACTGGGAGCAGGCGTACTCCAACGACGGCGGTGAGACCTGGGAAGTCAACTGGATCATGGACTTCACCCGCCGCTCCACACCACCGCCCGCCCTGGACGTCCCCAAGCTCACGGACGATTTCGACTTCCTCGTCGGCCGCTGGAACTTCCACAACCGCCGCCGCCGTCCGGTTCTCGGCGAGCCCGCCACCTGGCACTCCTTCGACGCGACCATGGAGGTCACCAGCTACTTCGACGGCGCGATCAGCTTCGACGAAGGCTGGTTCCCAACCGAAGACTTCCGCGGCGCCACCCTCCGCATCTACAACCCAGAATCCAAAACCTGGAACATCCACTGGATCAACAGCACCCGCGGCCAACTGGAGACCCCCGTCACCGGCTCCTTCGACTCCGGCACCGGCATCTTCGAAGGCCCCGACGAGTGGAACGGCGTACCCATCGACGTCCGCTTCGAATGGACCCCGGGGAAGGACAAAGCCGCCTGGACCCAATCCTTCTCCACCGACCACGGCCAAACCTGGACCCCCAACTGGTACATGGAACACAGTCGGGTGAAGTAAACGGATGTGGTTCGCCCTACGCGGTGCTACGCAGGCGCTCGTCGCTCCGCTCCTCTTCCGCGCCAGCTCCGCGCCGCCCCACCCACCCGTCTTCTTCCGGGCTGCCGCCCGGGGTTTCCGGCTGGCGCCGGGGTGTTGCTCGCTACCGCTCGCGGGGTGACTACCCGGGCCGGGGCCGTGAGCAAACGGACGAGTGGTGACGGGGTGGGTGTGGTTCACCCCACGCGGTGCTACGCGCCGCCCCACCCACCCGTCGTTTCCGGGCTGCCGCCCGGGCGCTCCCGGCTAACGCCGGGGTGTTGCTCGCTACCGCTCGCGAGCGACTACCCGGACCGGCGCCCGTGAGTAAACGGACAGGTGATGACGAGGTGAAGGTGGTTCACCCCATGCACTTGTTTCCGGCGAATGCCGGGAGCTTCCGGCGAGCGCGGGGTGTGGGGTCGCCCGCGGGTAGCTTTCCAGACGGACGTGAGTCGACGGACTGTGGTGACAGGCCGAGGTGAGCTGCCCCGCGGCGTGCTCGACCGTTCAGATGTCCTCATCCCACCGTCGGACCTCCGCCCCGACTACATCATCCGTCCCCTTCGACACCCGCGTCGCCCCAGCCGTCGCAGCCGCAGTAGCAACCGCCGCCCAAACCGACGGCGTAGTCCGCCCCTAACCACCAGCCCACCCCGCAAAGCGGAAAGAAAGTGCCACTCCGCGGCACTTAATTTCCGGAGACTGAGCGTGGTCCGCCCGCAGAAGCTCAGCCACCGGAAGCCAAGCCGCGGAAAGCCAAGCCGCCGAACCCAGCCCGAGGAAGCTGAGTCCGCGGAGCAGCCCAGCCACCGGGGAACGGGCTTGCTCGGCCACCTCCGAAGGCCTGGCCTTCGGCCGCGGGAGCCGAGGCCACGAGAAGCTGAGCCCGCGGGGAGCCCAGCCACCCACCGAAGTGGCTCGTCGAAGTCACCACCGAATGGCCCAGCGATCATGGGCCACGGCTGCGTATGGTCGAGATAAATCACAACGACCACAGCTAGGACCCTCATGCGTGCCATCACTGTCCAGGACCGAGAGGCCGGCGACTACGGGCTGTCCCTGGCCGAGCTGCCCCACCCGTACGCCGCCGAGAACGACGTCATCGTCGAGGTGCACGCCGCCGGCTTCCTCCGAACCGAGCCGGAGTGGCCCGTCACCTGGACCGACCGCACCGGCCGCGACCGCACGCCAAGCGTCCTCGGCCACGAACTGTCCGGCGTCGTCGTCGAACTCGGCTCCGGCACCACCGGTCTCACCCTCGGCCAGCGCGTCTTCGGCCTGACCGACTGGGCGCGCAACGGCTCGCTCGCCGAGTACGCCGCTGTCGAGGCCCGCAACCTCGCTCCGCTCCCCGCCGACGTCGACCACGTGAACGCGGCCGCCCTGCCGATGCCCGGTCTGACGGCCTGGCAAGCGCTCTACGACCACGCGCACCTGCAGGCAGGCCAAAGCGTCCTGATCCACGGCGTGGGCGGCTCCGTCGGCTCCGTCGCCGTACAACTGGCCCGCGAAACCGGAGCCCACATCATCGGCACCGGCCGCTCCGCCGACCGCGACCTGGCCGGCACTCTTGGCGTCCACGACTTCCTCGACCTGGACAACGACCACCTCGAGGACGCCGGCGAAGTCGACGTCGTCTTCGACGTGATCGGCGGCGAGATCCTCGACCGCTCCACCGCCCTCGTCCGCTCCGGCGGCACCCTCGTCACTGTCGCCGCCCCACCAACCATCCAGCCCGCGGGCGCCCGCGCAATCTTCTTCGTCGTCGAACCCAACCGCGACCAACTAACCCAACTACTCCCCCTCCTCCGCGACGGCCGCCTCAAACCCCAAGTCACCACCGTCCAAGACCTCTCCGCCGTCCCCACCACCTTCAAACAACACACCCGCGGCAGAACCATCATCACCCTGAAATAACAGGCGCGCCGGACACCCGGCACACAGATGACCCTCGTCCAATCTGCGCTGCGACTGCTCGTTCGCTGTTCTTCCGAAGCGGTGCATCGTCCAGCCCCGGGCTCACCGCCACGAATGGCCAACCACCCCGCCCGTCGCCACGCCCCCACACACGACCGACACTCCAGGCAGCCACCCAGCAGGTAGCGCACTAGGAACGAACCACCCCAGCCCGTCACCCCAGCCCGTCACCGCCGTCCGCTTCACGCACGGGTGGCGCCCCGAGCAGTCACCGCGGGCGGCAGCCCGCGCCCCGGGGCGGCAGCCGCAAACAGCGAGCGCAGCGAGCAACACCCGGCGCCAGCCGGAAACACCCGGGCGCCAGCCCGGAAACAACGGGTGGGTGGGGCGGCGCGTAGCGGGCGCGGAGGAGGAGCGCGGCGACGACGGGCGCCCGCCTAGCACCGCGAGGGGTAACCACCCCAGCCCGTCACCACGACCCGCCTCACACACCAGCCCCACCCCGAGCAGTCACCCGCCGGCAGCAGCCCGGCAGCCCGCGGCGGCAGCCGCGAAACCGCGAGCGCAGCGAGCAACACCGGGCGCCAGCCCGGACACCCCCGGCGCCAGCCGGAAACCCCAGGGCGGCAGCCCGGAGGCCCGGGCGCCAGCCCGGAAGAAGACGGGTGGGTGGGGCGGCGCGTAGCGGGCGCGGAGGAGGAGCGGAGCGACGACGTGCGCCTGCGTAGCACCGCGCGGGGCTGACCCCGTGAGCTAAAGGTTGCGGATGGCTAGGAGGGTGGACAGGGCGGCTTGGGTTGCTTCGTAGCCTTTGTCTTCTCGGCTGTCGGGGAGGCCGGCTCGGTCGAGGGCTTGGGGGTCGTTGTCGCAGGTGAGGACGCCGAAGCCGACGGGTACGCCGGTTGACATGCAGACCTGCATCAGGCCTTCGGTCGTTGCCTGGCAGACGTATTCGAAGTGGGGGGTGTCGCCGCGGATCACCACGCCGAGTGCGACGACGGCGTCGTACCCGGACTTGGCCGCCTGCAGCGCGGCGACGGGCAGTTCGAAGGAGCCGGGTACGCGGACGATGGTGTGGGACGCGACGCCGGAGTCCTCCAGTGCGCGGAGGGCGCCGGCCAGTAGGCCGTCGGTGACCTTCGGGTGCCACTGGGCCGCGATGACGGCGACTCGGGCGTCCGACACCTGTGGGACCTCGAGGGTGGGGGCTCCGCTGCCTGACATCAGACGGCTCCGTTCTCTTCGGGCAGGAGGCCGCCGAGGAGGTGGTGGCCCATTCGGTCGCGTTTGGTGCGCAGGTACCGCAGGTTGTGCTCGGTCGGGTCGATCGAGATCGGCAGCCGCTCGGCCACCTCGATGCCGTACCCCTGCACCCCTGCCAGCTTCGAAGGATTGTTGGTCAGCAACCGCACCGACTTCACCCCGAGGTCGGCGAGGATCTGCGCCCCGGTCCCGTAGTCGCGAGCGTCCGCGGGCAACCCGAGATCCAGGTTTGCGTCGACGGTGTCCCGGCCGGCGTCCTGCAGCTCATAGGCCTGCAGCTTGTGCAGCAGCCCGATACCGCGCCCCTCGTGACCGCGCAGGTACACCACCACACCGCCCTCGGCAGCGACCTGCCGAAGCGCCTCGTCCAGCTGCGGTCCGCAGTCGCACCGCAAGGATCCGAAGACGTCCCCGGTCAGGCACTCCGAGTGCAGCCGCACCAACGTCGGCCCGTCACCGATCTCGCCCCGGACCAGCGCGAGCTGCTCCGACCCGTCCACGGTGTTTCGGTAGCCGTGGGCAACGAAATCGCCGTACCGCGTCGGCAGCGTCGTCGTCGCCACCCGCTCGATCTGCGACTCGGTCTGCCGCCGGTACCGGATCAGGTCGTCGATCGAGACGAGCACCAGGCCGTGCTCGTCCGCGAACTCCCGCAGCTCCTGACCGCGCTTCATCGTCCCGTCGTCGTTCACCATCTCCGAGATGACCGCGGCCGGCGTCAGCCCGGCCATCCGCGCCAGGTCGATCGACGCCTCGGTGTGCCCGGGCCGGACCAGTACGCCGCCGTCCCGGCCGCGCAACGGGAACACGTGCCCCGGCTGCACCAGGTCGTACGACTCCGATGCCGAGTCCGTGAGTACCCGGATCGTCCGCGCCCTGTCCGCCGCCGAGATGCCGGTGCTGATCCCGTCGCGCGCGTCGACGGAGATCGTGTACGCCGTCCGCATCCGCTCGCGGTTGTGCGGTGTCATCAGCGGGATCCCGAGCCGGTCCAGCTCGGTACCCTCCATCGGCACGCACACCACACCCGAGCTGTACCGGATCAGGAACGCCAGCAGCTCCGGCGTCGCCTTGGACGCGGCGAAGATCAGGTCGCCCTCGTTCTCCCGGTCCTCGTCGTCGACCACGATCACCGCGCGGCCCGCGCGGATCTCATGGATGGCGTCCTCGATCGAGTCGAGTCTCAACGTCTCCGAAGACATCAGCCCACCACCACCGGCTCCGGCGGGGCGACCCGCTCACGGTTCTGGATCTTCCACCACGACGCGAACCCGACCACGCAGAACAGTCCGTACACCACGTACATCGTCGCCGACGGGTAGAACCTCGCCTGCACCAACAGCGGTACGCCGACCACGTCGACGGCAATCCAGATCAGCCAGAACTCGACGAACCCGCGCGCCATCCCGTACGTCGCCAGGATCGACCCGGTCAGGATCCACGCGTCCCACTGCGGGCCCCACGAGCCGAGCGCCTTCAGCACGAAGTACGCGATCGCGTACAGCACGACGCCGATGCCGAGCAGCTCGAGCCGCTGCCGCGCCGTCGCCCACTTGGGCTGGACTGCGGCCGAGGCACCGCCGTGGCGGGTCTGGTACCAGCGGTACCACCCGTACAGGCTGATCAGCGCGAAGAACACCTGGCGGCCGGCCTGGCCCCAGAGGTCCTTGTCCTGCGGGGTGTCGAAGATGCCGCCGACGAAGACCGTGAACAGCAGCACGTTGCCGACGATGCCGACCGGCCACGCCGCGACCAGCCGGCGCATGCCGAACAGCGCGCTGGCCAGGCCGAACACGTTCCCGACGATCTCCCGGACCAGTACCGGCGAGCCGGCGATGGTCACCTGCGAGGTCAACAGCCAGTCGACCGGGTTCATTTGCTGCCTCCATCGTTGGCCGGGACGTTGCTGCCGGCAAGAAGTCTTTCCACGTACTTGGCGATCACGTCGACCTCGAGGTTGACCGTGTCGCCGACCGCGTTGCGGCCGAAGACGGTGAGCTCGAGGGTGGTCGGGATCAGGCTGACCCCGAAGGTTCCGGTGGCGTCGTCGACGTCGGTGACGGTCAGCGAGACGCCGTCGACCGCGATCGAGCCCTTCTCGGCGATGTAGCGGAGGATCTCCGGCGCGGTGGCGATCCGGATGTCCTCCCAGTGCTCCCCCGGCGACCGGCTCGCGATGGTGCCGACGCCGTCGACGTGCCCCTGCACGATGTGCCCGCCGAGCCGCTCGTGCGCCTGGACCGCGCGCTCGAGGTTGACGGTCGAGCCCTTCTCCAGGTCGCCGAGGCTGGTACGGCGGAGCGTCTCGCGCATCACGTCGGCAGTGAACGTGCCGCCGCCGTACTCCGTGACGGTCAGACAGCAGCCATTCACCGCGATTGAGGCGCCGTGAGCGGCGTCTTCAGTCACCTTCGGCCCGCGAATGGTGAGCCTCGCGGCGTCACCCTCGAGCAGGTCCAGGGACTCGACGGTGCCGAGTTCTTCGATGATGCCGGTGAACATCTACTTGCCTCCCAGAGGTACCAGGGTCAACCGGACGTCGTCGCCGAGGCGGGTGACGTCCGCTAGCTTGAACCGCCGCAGGTGCTCGATCGATTCCGCACCCAGGTCGCCGACCGCGGCGTACCCCGAGCCGAGCACGGCGGGTGCGACGTACGCGACGATCTGGTCGACCAGACCGGCGCGTACGAACGCGGCGGCGAGCGTCGGGCCGCCTTCGAGCCACAGGTGCCGGATGTGCCGGTCGTGCAACTGCCGGAGCACCTCGGCGGGGTCGTGAGTCGGCAGCATGAGGGTTTGCGCGCGGTCGTTGCGGATGCGCGCGGTCGGTGGGATGTCGCGGTCGCCGACGACGACCCGGAGTGGCTGGCGCGCGGCGGGTACGTCGTTCTCGTCGCGGACCGTCAGCTCCGGGTCGTCGACCAGCACGGTCTGGGTGCCGACGGCGACCGCGTCACACTCGGCGCGATGCCGGTGGACGTCGGCGCGCGCGATCGGGCCGGTGATCCACTTGCTGGAGCGGTCAGGCGCGGCCGACCGGCCGTCGAGGGTGGTGGCGAACTTCCAGGTGACGAACGGCCGGCCGGTCCGGACGCTGTGCAGCCAGACGTGGTTGACGGCCTCGGCGTCCTCCTGCAGGACGCCCTGCTCGACCTCGATGTTCTTGCTGGCCAGCTTCTCGGCGCCGCCGGCGGCGGTCTTGTTCGGGTCGGGTACGGCGTACACGACCCGGGCGACGCCGGCCTCGATCAGCGCGTCGGCGCACGGCCCGGTGCGGCCGGTGTGGTTGCAGGGCTCGAGCGTCACGTACGCCGTACCGCCGCGGGCTCGCGGACCGGCCATCCGCAGCGCCTCGACCTCGGCATGCGGGCCACCGGCAACGGCATGGAAGCCCTCGCCGACCGGCTGCCCGTCGCGGCCGGTAATGACACAGCCGACGACCGGGTTCGGATGGGTGCTGCCGACACCTTTCGCGGCCAGTTCGACCGCGCGTCGCATCCACGCGACATCAATCGGCGACGCGTTCGTCACTGCGTCCTTCACCGGTGCCCTTCGTCGTCACGGACGCACTCCGGGGGTCGCGTGACGACCGGCGGCCATGCTCCGCAGCCCGGGCCTCGCCGTACGCCGTGTGCACGCCGCACCGCCCGACCGGACGCCGGAGCTCACCCGCCGACCGCGTGCTGCCTCCCATCCGGACTTTCACCGTCGGTCCTGGAGTTCCACCAGGTCAACCGGCCGCCGAACTGCACGACCGGGTCGCGGACTGTCACCGCCGGCTCGGAATTACACCGACCCCGGAGCACGCGAGTGGGTTCCACTCGTGCTTCAAGTATGCACCGCCCGCCAACCAACACCACGACCCAGGTCACATCTCGGTCACCGCACCAACAACCACACCGCGGCCCCCAACAATCCGCCCGCCCCCACAAAACAGGCCCCAGCAACCACCCACAACAGCCGCCGCCTGTTCCCGTCAGGTGAGGGCGCGGGCGCCGTACCGGCCGACTGATCGGTGGTTGGCAGGACGACGGCAGGCTCGGCGGTCGGTGAGGTTGTAGCCAGGTCAGCGCTGGGCGGCGAGGCTTCAACCGGCCGGGCAGCATTCGGTGAGGCAGGAGCCAACCGGGTGATTGATGCGCTCGGCGTGGGAGCAGCTGTCGGGGCTGCAGGCCTGGAAGCAGCTGGCGCGGATGAGGTTGGGCCGGGACTCGGGACGGCGGACGGGGAAGCAGGCGGTCCGGCTGAGGTGGGCGCGGGGAGGTGGTCGGCGGGCGTGGGTGCGGCCGACCAAGCTGAGGTGGCGGCGGATGGGGGCGGGGGTAGCTGGGGGTTTGTGGGCGGCCAGTGGGGTGGGAAGGGTGGGAGTTGGTCGAAGACTTCGGGAGGGTCGGGCGACTTGGTCCAGGGGGTGGTTGGTGAGGGTGGGACGGCGCCGGTGGCGGCTAGGAGGCGGCCGGCCGTGGTGGCTGAGTCGGGGCGGGCGGTGGGGTCGGGGGCGGTGCAGTGGTGGATGAAGTCGGCCAGGCGGCCGGTGACGGGGGGAAGGGTGCCGCTGGTTGTGGGGCGTTCGCCGGTGAGTAGTTCGGCGGCGAGTGCACCTACGGAGTAGAGGTCTTGGCGAGGGTCCGGGTCTGCGCCGGCCAGTTGCTCTGGTGCTAGGTAGCCGGGGGTGCCGAGGATGGTGCTGTGGCGGGTCATCCGGGGTTCGTCGAGCAGGCCAGCGACTCCGAAGTCGGACAGCCGGAGGTGCGGTCGGCCGGTCCCGGTGACGTCGAGCAGGAGGTTGGCTGGCTTCACATCCCGGTGTACGACGCGGGCCGCGTGCACCGCGGACAGACCGTGGAGCAGTTGGTCCAGCAGCACCGCGACGTACGACTCCGGCAGCGGGCCGTGATCACCGAGCAACGTGGCGACCGATCCACCGCCGACCAGGTCCATCGCGAACACGACCTTGTCGTCATCCGCGGCCCATCCGTGCGGCGCCACCACGTGCGGATGCTGGATCCTCAGCGACTGCTCCCGCACGAACCGCAGCAACGTCGTCGCACCGTGCTGCCCGAGCACCTTCGCCGCCACGTACGTCGACCGCCGCAGATCCCAAGCCCGCCAGACCGACCCCATCCCTCCGGTCCCGACGAGGTCGACCAATAGGTACCGCCCAGCAAACGCCTCCACCGCCCAGAACCTACCCTCCCCGAACCATCGAGTGGTCTTGCGGAGGGTGTAGCGATCGCACGGTCTACTGTGGGCGGACCGTGCGATCCGGGCAGGTTAGCGAGCCGGTGGCTGTGGATGACCTGGATTGCCGGAGTTGGGGTGTGGTGGACCACTCTGGTGGTTGGGGTAGTTGGGATGGCTGTACTGCGGGCCCTGTTGGGGACCGGGATGCCAGCCAGTGGTACCGGCCGGTTGCGGGGTGGCGGGCTTCTGGCGAAGGCGGAACACGGTGAAAATGCCGGCCAGGAGCAACACCACGCCGGCTCCGGACAACCCGGCGATGAGCGCCACTGGAGTGCTCTTGCCGCCCGAGTTGGGCGTTCTGCCCTGGATCGGTCCGCCGGCCTCGGTCTTCTCGCCGCCAGGCGTGGATGCGGTGGTGGTCGGCGTAGGGGTCGGAGTCGAGCTGGAGCCGTCGACCGGGGTGGCCCCGTTGGTGTACTGCGGAGTGCCGGTGCCGGCCTTGCCCATCAGGTCGACGGTCAGCGTCATCGGGACGGCGAAGGCTCGATCCTCGGGCTGGCGGGTGAGGGAAACGGCGATGTAGTAGTCGCCGGCCAGCGACGTGCCGGTGTCCATCGTGTTCGGCCCCTCGCGGTTGAGGTAGCGAATCTCCTTGGTGGTGTTGGCCTTGACGCCGCCGTCCTTGGTGATGACACCGCGGCGGCCGGCGTTGCCGGGGACCTGCTTCGCGAAGATCGCGATGACGTCCTCACCGATCGGCGAGATCAGTCCCATGTCGAGGTACCGGATGCCGCCCAACGCCTTCGCGGTTGCGGCACCGAGCTTCGGCACCGTCACCTGGGCCTGAAGCCGCTGTCCCCACTCGGCCTTCACCTTGTAGAGCTGCACCTCACCCGGCATCAGGGTGGTCTTGTAGCTGCCCGAGGTGATCGTCGGTGCATCGGCGAAGCTCGAGCCCGGCACGATCTCCTTCGGCGTGCTGCCCGGCATCGTCGTCCACACTGGGTCGTCGGCCTGCGTCGGGAGGTTGGCGGTGGAGTCGACCGGTGGCTCCTCGTCGATCCGCAACTCGTACGGCACGTTCGTCATCTCGCGGTAGGCATCACCGGGTGACACGGTCAGCACCAACTCGTCCGCGTCCAGGCAGTCCTTCGGGTACTGCGTCCAGCTCGACGCGGCCCCGGTCGCGATCCCCTGGTCACCGTCGAACGCGAGCGGATAGCTCCAGCCGCAGTTCTCACCGCCAAGGGTCTTCAGGAACACCTCGGCCTTCAGCACGAAGCTCCCGCCTGACGGCCGGCGGAAGCTCACTCCGGCGCGCAGCGTCGACTTCGCCATCGTCCGCTTGATCACGTAGTACTTCGCGGTCCTGTCGTTGCCGAACGTGTCCGAGTAGTGGCCGGGGGCAAGGACAGGCGCGCCCTCCGGCTGCGGTCCGCCGTGCACCGGCGTCCCGGAGATGCGGAACGGCCGGAACGCCCGGACCGACAATCGATCCAACCCCGCCTCGAGGTCGATCGTCGAGTCGGCGTCGTAGTAGTCGCCGCGTCCCTCCCGGGCGACGCACTGCAGCTGGCTCCGCGCCGCTCCACCGACCCGGAACCCGACCACGTCGATCTTCAGATCGATGCCCTGGTTCGCGATCGACTTCGCCACCACACACGGATCCGGTGCGCAGGTCGCCTCCCCGTCCGAGACGAGCACAATCGTCCGCTGTCCGGTCGGCCCGAGATCCTTGGCCGCTTGCTGGAGCGAGTACCCGATCGGAGTCTCGCCGTACGGCTTGTACTTCGCGATCGCGGACTGGAGCTGTGGCCGGTTGCCCGTCCCGATCGGAACGGTCAGCTGGGTGTCCGTGCAGGCGCCGGCCTGGGTGCGTTTGAAGACGGTCGCGCCGTAGACCCGCAGCCCGACCTGGGCCTCGGCCGGAAGCTTCGTCACCACGCTCGACAAGGCAGAACGGGCGGCGGCGATCTTGGTGTGCCCGTCGCCGGCCGGCTCCGCCATCGAGCCGGAGGAGTCGAGCACCAGGACCAGCTTGCCGCCGCCGGGATCGGGGTCGGCGAGCGCCGCCGGTGCCGTCAGGCCGCCGAGCACCGCGGTCAGGGTGATGGCGAGGAGCGCCCAGACCGCTGGGCGGCGGCGTCCCTGGTGATTCGTCATCTTTGCCTCCGAGTGAGATTCGCTGTCGCAAACCTTGACAGTTTGCGATTGCAAAAGTCAAGCCGGTTCTGGGTTGAAAGTTGGCGTTCGCAAGTGCGAAGATCTTTGCAGTCGCGACGCAGCGGCCGGCGCAAGGAGACGAGACCCCGATGGACCAGACAGCGCAGAACCTCCAGCAGCAGATCGAGCTGTACGGCGAGCCGCTCGGCGACACCGTGCGCCGCATCGTCGGGCCGCTGATGCTGACCCAGGGCGGACTGGCCCAGTTGCTCGGCCTGTCCGCGCCGATGCTGTCACAGCTCGTCAACGGGCAACGCGTCAAGATCGGGAACCCGGGAGTCCTGGCCCGGTTGCGGGCCGCCTCGGAGCTGGCCGACCTCGCGATCCAGGGCGAGATCGACCCGGAGGACATCGCCGACGATCTCGAGCGGATCCGAGTCAGGACCGGCGCGCTGACCTCTGGCCCCACGACATCCTTGTCGAGACCGGCCGCGGCACCGGGCATGGGAGCGCCCGGTGACGCCGACGGGTGGCTCGGCAGCGGAGCCGGCCGGGAGCATCCGCGCCCGAATGCAGGGACAGTGAGCGGCGGGCAACCAAACCTCGAGGCAGGCGACGGGGTCAGTGCACGGACAGTCGTGCGGGCGATCCAGGACCTGCTGAGAGATGTCTCGTCCGCCGACGAGATCCAGCGGGCCGCTGCGATGGTGGCGGAGGAATCACCGGACCTGGCCGAGTTGCTGCTGGTCTACGGCACAGGCAAGACCGCGGACGCGCTTGCCCACTATAAGCGGCACCATGCTTGACGGATCGGGAGGGTGTGACAAGGCTCGCACGTAGGCGTTCCAGCAACTGGAGTTGGTTGGCCTCACCCACAAGGCAGCACGGTCGGGCAACCTGTTCCTGGGTCAGCAGCAACGCCTCGCGATCGCGCGTGCGCCGGCGATGCAGCCGAGGTGATGCTGTGGGCGTTCGACCTGGACGTACCGATCAGCAACCCGCACCCGACCACCGCCGTCGTGGACCAGGTGGCGTTCATGGGCCAGGGCGTCGTGGTGGAGTTCGGGTAGGCGAGCAGATCTTCGGCGACGCCGAGTCGCTGAGGTTACGTCAATTCCTGTCACAAGTGCTTTAGCGTGGGAGAGGTGAGGTAGTGAGGCACCCACCGCCCAGGGGGATGCATGGCTGTTCGCTTGACCCGCACCGGAAATCGCATCGTCGGACTGGCCCTGATGATGCTGGTGAGCGCGCTGATCGGGTCGGTCGTGGTCGCGGCCGCCCGGACGCCCGCCAAACCACCCAC
Organism: Kribbella sp. NPDC026611; assembly: GCF_040638345.1. NCBI lineage: Bacteria > Bacillati > Actinomycetota > Actinomycetes > Propionibacteriales > Kribbellaceae > Kribbella > Kribbella sp. NPDC026611. Next base: position 16,908 of record NZ_JBEZYC010000015.1, on the reverse strand, counting down.
GCCCACTCCACCGGCCCCGGCCGCGGCGGCTCCCGCCAGAGCGCCGCTGCCGACAAAGTACGTCGTGCTGACCTTCGACGACGGTCCGGATCTCGAGTACACGCCGAAGATCCTCGCGATCCTGAAGCAGTACGAGGCCAAGGCGACGTTCTTCGAGGTCGGGCAGAACGTCCGCAAGCACCCCGAGCTGACCAAACTGGTCCACGCCGCCGGCCACAGCGTCGAGAACCACACCTGGACGCACACGGACCTCCGCACACTGGGTGCGGCCGCGTTCCGGCAGGAGGTCACGTCCACGGATCAGGCGATCCGGACCGCGATCGGCGGTACGCCGGGCTGCCTGCGGCCGCCGTACGGCGGGGTGAACGCGGCCGTACGGCAACGCGCGAAGGCTCTCGGTAAGGATCTGGTCGTGTGGACGGTCGACTCGCGTGACTGGACCAAGCCGGGCGCGACGGCGATCGTGCAGCGCGTGCTGAAGAACGTGCGGAACGGCTCGGTGATCCTGATGCACGACGGCGGCGGCAATCGCGCCGAGACCGTGGCTGCGCTGCCGACGATCCTCAAGTCGCTGAAGGCGCAGGGCTACGGCTTCCGCATCCTGACCTGTTAGGCCTCGACTCAGGAGAGCGCACTCACCAGCGGTACGACGTCCGCGATCGAGGAGACCACGCGGGTCGGACGGTACGGGAACCGCTCGATCTCGTGCTCGCCGGTCGAACCGGTCAGCACCAGCATCGTCCGCAGGCCCGCCTCGAGACCGCTGATGATGTCGGTGTCCATCCGGTCTCCGATCATCACCGTCGTCTCGGAGTGCGCCTCGATCCGGTTCAGCGCGCTGCGCATCATCAGCGGGTTCGGTTTGCCGACGAAGTACGGCGCGACGCCGGTGGCACGGGTGATCAGCGCCGCCACCGAGCCGGTGGCCGGGAGCGGACCCTCCTGCGACGGTCCGGTCGGGTCCGGGTTGGTGGCGATGAATCGGGCGCCGTCCGCGATCAGCCGGATCGCCCTCGTGATCGCCTCGAACGAGTACGTCCGGGTCTCACCGAGAACCACGTAGTCGGGGTCGCGCTCGGTCAGCACATACCCGATCTCGTGCAGCGCGGTGGTCATGCCGGCCTCACCGATCACGTACGCCGTGCCGCCCGGGCGCTGGTCGTCGAGGAACTGGGCAGTGGCGAGCGCGCTCGTCCAGATCGACATCTCCGGGATGTCGATGCCCGCGGCCAGCAGACGGGCGCGGAGGTCGCGCGGGGTGAAGATCGAGTTGTTGGTCAGGACCAGGAACTTGCGCCCTGACGTCTGAAGAGCCGCGATGAAGTCGCTCGCCCCGGGGATTGCGCGCTCTTCGTGGACGAGCACGCCGTCCATGTCGGTCAGCCAGCTCTCCACCGGTTTGTGCTCGGTCACCGGCCTATCGTAATTGTCGGTGGCGGGCGGAAGACTGCGGGTATGGAGCTTGCCGGTTACCGAGAGCTGTGGCGAACACACGGCGTAGTGGCGCTGTTGGCGTCGTCACTGCTCGCCCGGCTGCCGGTGCTCGCGACGATGGTGCCGGTGACTTTCCTCGCCAAGGACGCCAGCGGATCGTTCCGGTGGGCTGGTGTGGTGGCTGGCGCCTACTCGGTCGGGATGGCTGTGGCAGGTCCGGTGTGGTCGCGCGCGGCCGACCGACGAGGGGCACGCGGAGTGCTGCTGATCACCGGGATTGCCTGGAGCGCCGTGCTGCTAGCGCTCGCCCTGTTGCCCGCGAGTCTCCATCGGGTGATGCCGGCGTTCACGGCACTTGCCGGCGCTTTGGTGCCGCCGGTGATGCAGACGTTGCGGGCGGCGTGGCCGCGGGTTGTGGAGGGGTCTGCCCTGCGGACGGCGTACGCGGTGGATGCGACGGCTCAGGAGCTGTTGTTCATGGTCGGGCCGATGCTCGGCGCAACTGCGGTCAGCGTGGCGAGCCCGCGACTCGGTGTGCTGCTGGCGGCGGCGATGTCGGCGGTCTTCATCTGGTGGTACGCGCTTCGACAACCGGGGGCGGTGCCGCGAGACTCAGCTGCTGATCGGCCCCTGACTGCCAGACTGTTGCTGTGGCACCGGCATCGGCTGCCCTTGATTCTGTCGTTCGGGCTGTGGGTGATGGCGTTCAACAGCATCTCGCTCGGCATCGTCGCGTTCGCCGACGAGCACGGTAACCGGCTGATCGCGGGCATCTTCGAGACGGTCTGGGCGTTCGGCAGTCTGGTGGGTGGCGCGGTCGCGGGGGCGCTGCCCGGTCGGCGTACGTCGTACGTGTGGCGGCGGGCTGCGCTCGTCGCGGCCGGGATGGTGCTGTGCGTGTTCGCGACCTGGTCGTCGCTGTCGCTCGGGGTGGCGCTGACGGTGTCAGGCCTGACGTTGGCGCCGGCGATCGGCGCGCTGTACGAGCGGCTCGGTGCGTTGACGCCTGATGTGGCGCGGACCGAGGCGTTCGGGTGGATGGGCAGCGCGGCGATGGGCGGTGCTGCGATCGGGTCGGCGGTGTCGGGCGCGGTGATCGAGACGTTCGGCGTGCGGTACGTGTGGTTGATGGCCGCCGTACTCGCCGGGATTTCGTCTGTCGTGCTGTTGCGGGTGCCGCCCGAGGTACAGCAGGAGCTACCGGCCGGCGGCCTGCTCGGCGAGACCGCGTAGCTGGTCGATCATCGTGTTCGGGTCGTCGGCCGCGGCGTAGACGGCCGATCCGGCGACGAACACGTCCGCGCCGGCGTCGGCGCAACGCTCGATCGTGTCGGCCGAGACGCCGCCGTCGATCTCGATCCAGAGGTCGAGGCCGTGCTTGTCCAGGAGCTGGCGGGTCCGGCGGATCTTCGGGATGCAGACGTCGAGGAACTTCTGGCCGCCGAAGCCGGGCTCGACGGTCATGATCAGGATCATGTCGAGCTCGGAGAGCAGGTCCTCGTACGGCTCGATCGGAGTGGCCGGCTTGAGCGCCATCGCGGCGCGGGCGCCCTTGGCGCGGATCTCGCGGGCGGTACGGATCGGCGCTTTGCAGGCCTCGACGTGGAAGGTGACGCTGGACGCGCCGGCTTCGACGTACCCGGGGGCCCAGCGGTCGGGATCCTCGATCATCAGGTGGCAGTCGAGCGGGGTGTCGGTCGCCTTCGCGAGCGCCTCGACGACGGGCTGGCCGATGGTGAGGTTGGGGACGAAGTGGTTGTCCATGACGTCCACGTGCAGCCAGTCCGCGTTCGAGACCGCGGCCGCCTCATCGGCCAGGCGGGCGAAGTCGGCGGACAGGATGCTCGGCGCGATCTGAATCCCCATGGGCGGCAATCTACCGGGGCTGGCTGCCGAGCCAGACCAGGACGTCGTCGATCGAGTCGACGGCGGTGGTGCCTGGCGGGAGGGCTGGGCGTCGGATCAGGACCACTGGGATCTCGCGCCTACGGGCGGCGGTGAGTTTTGCTGCTGTTGCTCCGCCCCCGCTGTCCTTCGTGACCAGGAGGTCTATGTGGTGCTGGTCGAGGAGGGCAAGCTCGTCGGCTTCGGCGAACGGACCACGGGCGAGGAGGAGGGTGCACCAGGTCGGGCGGGGTTCTGGCGGGTCGACGCAGCGGGCGAGGGTCCAGAGGCCAGTGTTCTTGAACGCGGACAGGCCTTGGCGGCCGATGGTGAGGAAGACGCGCTTGCCCAGGGTTGGGAGAAGGGCGGCGGCTTCTTGCGTCGAATCGGTCCAGTGCCAGGTGTCGCCCGGCGCGGCAGTCCAGCCTGGGCGACGGAGGACGAGATGCGGTACGCCGGTCTCGCGCGCGGCGGCGGCTGCGTTGGCGGTGATCTGCGCGGCGAACGGGTGGGTGGCGTCGATCACCGCGTCCACGGGATTCAACCGAAGCCAGGCAGCCAGTCCCTCGGCACCACCAAAACCACCAACCCGCACTTGTCCGACTGGCTTTCGTAGGTCGGCAGTGCGGCCGGCCAGGGAGGTGATGACTTCGGTTCCGGTCAAAGCCTCCGCGAGTTGGCGGGATTCGGTGGTGCCGCCTAGGACGAGGATCATCGGGGGCGGGTGGTGGAGTAGAGGTGGCTGTCTCGGAAGGTGGTGGCGGTGAGGACCTTGCCGATGATGATGACGGCGGTGCGGCGGATCTCGGCGGACTTCACCTGGGCGGCGATGGTGGTGAGAGTGCCGCGGAGGATTTGTTCGTCGGAGCGGGAGGCTCGGGCGACGACCGCGACCGGGCAGTTAGGGCCGTAGAGCGGGACTAGCTCGTCGACCACCCGGTCTATTTGCTGGACGGCCAGGTGGAGGACGAGGGTTGCTTGGCCGGCGCCGAGGGTGGCCAGGTCCTCGCCCGGGGGCATCGCGGAGGCGCGGCCGCTGATTCGGGTCAGGATGACGGTTTGGCCTACCTCGGGCACGGTGAGTTCGCGATGCAGGGAGGCGGCGGCCGCGGCGTACGCGGGGACTCCGGGAGTGACGTCGTACGGGATGTTCAGGGCGTCGAGGCGACGCAGCTGCTCGGCCATTGCGCTGAAGACGGAAGGGTCGCCGGAGTGCAGGCGGGCTACGTCGAGGCCCGCCGCGTGGGCGGTGGCGAGTTCTTCGATGATCTGGTCGAGGTTCAGGTCCGCGGTGTCGACCTTGTGGGCGTCGGGTGGGCAGTGGTCGAGGAGCTCGACGGGCACCAGAGCACCGGCGTACAGGCAGACGGGTGAGGAGGCGATCAGGTCTCGGCCGCGGACGGTGATCAGGTCGGCGGCGCCCGGTCCGGCGCCGATGAAGTGGACCGTCACTTGGTCACGCTCCAGATGGCGACGGGCATGGCGGGACGCCAGCCGGTCATGGTGCCGACGGGTGCGGCGCGCTGGACTTCGAGGCGGATGAGATCGCCGCCGACCGCCTTGTACCACTGGGAGATCAAGGCTTCGGTCTCCAGCGTGACGCCGTTGGTGACCAGGCGGCCGCCGGGGCGGAGGGCGTTCCAGCAGGCGTCGAACATGCCGGGGGTGGTGGCTCCCCCGCCGATGAAGATCGCGTCCGGGGACTCCAGTCCAGCGAGTGCGGTGGGTGCGGGGCCGACGACGGTGGTGACGTCGACGCCGAGGTTGGTGGAGTTGCGGTCGAGCCGTTTGGCGCGGTCGGGGTCGCGTTCGATCGCGATGGCGCGGCAGGACGGGTGGTGGCGGGACCATTCGATCGCGATGCTGCCGGCGCCGCCGCCGATGTCCCAGAGCAGTTGGCCGGGGACGGGCGCCAAGCGGGAGAGCGTGACGGCGCGGACCTCGCGTTTGGTGAGCTGGCCGTCGTGCTCGTAGGCGTCGTCGGGGAGGCCGGGGCTGGTGGACTGGATCGGTGCGGCGGGGTCGCAGCGTACGGCGATGACGTTGAGCGCGGGTACGTCGGTGGACCAGTCGGCGGCGCGGGCGGTGTGGATCGTCTCCTGCGGACCGCCCAGGTGTGACAGGACGGCGAACTCGCTGGCGCCGTACTCGCGGCTGACCAGCAGAGCGGCGACCTCGGCGGGGGTTTGTGAGCCTCGGCTGAGGATGAGGAGACGGCGGCCTGGTTGGAGGTGCGGGTGGAGGCGCTCGACCGGTTGGTTCACCAGGCTCACCACGTCTACCTGATCCTGGGGCCAGCCGAGGCGGGCGCAGGCGAGGGAGATGCTGGACGGGTGCGGGATCACGCGTACGGCGTCGGCTCCGAGCAGGCGGACCAGCGTCGTACCGATCCCGTGGAAGGTCGGGTCACCGCTCGCCAGCACGCAGATCCGCTTCCCGCTGTACTCCGCCAGCAGCCGGGGCAGCGCCTCCGACAGCGGAGAAGGCCAGGCGAGGCGCACAACACCCGACGGATCGAGGGCGGGACCGGGGATCGGGGTCGGGATCAGGGCCAGCTGGCGGGGGCTGCCCATGAGGACTTCGGCCGATTGGATGGCTGCTTGCGCCGTGGGGGTGAGGCCGGGCCAGCCGTCGGTGCCTAGGCCGACGACTGTGATCGGGTCAGCCGGCATTGCCCAGGACCTTGGTGATGGTGATTTCTATGACTACCCGACGGGGGTTCGGGCGGGGTTCTTTGTAGCGCTTGGCGTAGCGGCGTTCGGCGTCTCGGATGCGTTCGGGGTCGTCGCTGATCACTGCGCGGCCTTCCAGGGTGCTCCAGTGGCGGCCGTCTACCTGGGTGACGGCGACGGCGGCTACGCCCGCCCGGCGGATGGTGCGGGCCTTGTACGACGTACCGCTGCAGATGACTCGGACCAGGCCCGCCTCCATGTCCAGCGTCGCGCCTACGGGCGTGGCGTGGACGGTGCCGTCGGGGCGGACTGTGCTCAGCACACACAGGTGCCGCTCGGTCCAGAAGTCTGCTAGGCGCTCACTCAACACCTAGCGATCGTAGACAAGCCGCCCCGCCCGGCTGCTTGCCGGGCGGGCAGCAAGCGACGGTTAGCCGATGTCGCGGCGGCGGAAGGTGGTGAAGCCCGCCAGCGCGAGGACGGCAGTGATTGCGAGCAGCCAGATGACAGGCACGGCCGAGAAGTCGCCGCCAGGCAGCCTCGGCGTGTGGCCGTACGGGCTGACCTTGATCAGCCACGACGGGAGGTTGAAGACCTCGCCGAACTGGCCGATCAAGAGGAAGGCGCCGAACAGGAACCACCCCGCGGTCACCGCCTTCGGTGCGACGCCGAACAGGATCACGACCAGTGCGGTGACCAACCAGATCGCCGGGAGTTGGACAGCAGCAGCGGCCAGCATCCGCGGGACCTGCCGGCCCACGTTGCCCAGCGAAGCGCCGCTCGAGATCCCGGAGCCCAAGCCGGCGACGACTATCAATGCGCCAGTGCCGAGCATCGCCATCAGCACGTGGCTGGCGAGCCAGCGAGAGCGAGTCACGCCGGTGGCCAGCAGCGGCTCAGCGCGGAGCGCGGTCTCCTCGGAGCGGAGCCGCAGCGCCGCCTGGATGCCGTACGCCGAGGCAAGGAGGCCGATGACCCCCATCTCCGTGGCCAGGAAGGCGTCGGTGATCCCCTCGACCCCGCCCATCTTCTGCACCAGCTCACGAGCGCTGTCCGACGTCACGAAGCCGTCCACGTTGCTGGCGATGTTGCCGACCAGCAGCCCGAGCAGCAGGAACGCAAAGCCCCAGCCGAACAGGGACCCCCGATGCAGCCGCCAAGCCAGTGCCAGCGGCGACCGGAGTGACGAAGCGGCCCGAGCCGGCCCCGGTCGCGGCCGCACCAGACCCGCTCCCAGATCGCGCCGCCGGACCAGCGCGGTCGCCGCAGCGACCAACACCACCAGCAATACCAACGGCAGCAGCAGGACCACGAACCGATCGCCGACATAAGCACGCACCTGCTGCGACCACCCGATCGGCGACAGCCAAGAGACCCACGCCGTGTGCGAAGAGGAGTCGCCGACAGCCCGCAGTACATAAGACACCCCGAGCACGACCGCTGTGAGCCCGTTAGCCGCCCGCGCGCTCTCGGTCACCTGTGCAGTGACCGCACCGACCCCCGCAAACGCCAGACCAGCCCCAGCCCACATCAGCCCGAACGCAAACGACCCAGTCGTAGGCAACCCAGTCCCGATTAGGGACAGCGCCGTCAGCAGACCCAGAAGTACGACGGTGCCGCCCGCCACGATCAGCGCGGCGGTCAGAGCGGCGTACCGACCGAGGACGCCGGCGCTCAGCAGCTCGAGCCGCCCGGACTCCTCCTCGGTCCGGGTGTGCCGAACCACGAGGATGCCGGCCAGCAGACCGACCAGCACTGCACCGAAGGCGGTGAACTTGAACAGCGAGACCTCCCCCAGCGAGGTCTCGTCGAAGATGCGCCCGTACAACGAGACCAGCGCCGGCGACGCGTTCGCCGTCCGAGCGGCCTCGACCAGCGCGTGCTGGTCGGAGTACAGGTCCATCGACGCCTTGGCCGACCCCGCCGCGGCCATGACGAACACCACGATCCAGATGGGGATCTGCAGACGGTCCCGGCGCAGCGCGAGGCGCACCAGGGTCCAGGTGCCGACGAAGTCGCTCATACCGTCACCGGCTCAGCGTTGTCTTCCTCGTAGTGCCGCAGGAACAGCTCCTCCAGCGTCGGCGGCTGCGCGACGAGGCTCTTGATCCCGCCCGCGGACAGCTGCCGCATCACCGCGTCGAGCTGAGCGGTGTCCACCTCGCAGCGGACCCGGTTGCCCTGGACATCCAGGTCGTGTACGCCAGGCAGCTGGGCCAGGCCGTTCACCGCACCGGTCAGCTCCGCCTGGATCGACGTACGCGTCAGGTGGCGCAGGTCCGACAGCGTGCCGGTCTCGACCACCTTGCCGCGGCGGATGATGCTGACCCGGTCACACAGCGCCTCGACCTCAGAGAGGATGTGGCTGGACAGCAGGACTGTCCGGTCGCGCTGACGCTCGTCCTCGATGCACTGCCGGAACACCTCCTCCATCAGCGGGTCCAGACCGGAGGTCGGCTCGTCCAGGATGAGGAGCTCGACGTCCGAGGACAGAGCCGCGACCAGCGCGACCTTCTGCCGGTTGCCCTTGGAGTAGGTCCGGCCCTTCTTGGTGGGGTCCAGGTCGAAGCGGCGGAGCAGGTCGTCGCGCTTCTTCTCGTCCACGCCGCCGCGGAGGCGGCCGAGCAGGTCGATGACCTCTCCACCGGTCAGGTTCGGCCAGAGGTTGACGTCTCCGGGGACATAGGCGAGCCGCCGGTGCAGCTTGGCGGCGTCGTGCCACGGGTCGCCGCCGAGCAGCGAGACATCGCCGGCGTCACCGCGCAGCAGGCCCAGCAGGACCCGGATGGTGGTGGACTTCCCGGCGCCGTTCGGGCCGAGGAACCCGTGCACCTCACCGGTCCTGACCTCGAGGTCGAGGCCGTCGAGGGCATGCGTACTTCCGTACGACTTGTGCAGTCCGGAGACCACGATGGCTGAAGTCATGTTTCATAACGTACACTGCATTCAGAAGTTTGTGAATGTTCCTAACAGCTTTCTGGCGCGGCAGAGGAGATGATGGGTCGGTGAGTGCACAACGAGACGACGACGCCGTCCGGCGGTACACCGAGCAGTTCGGCAACCTGCTCGCCGACACCGGCTGGCCGCGGATGGCGGGGCGGGTCTTCGCCGCCATCCTGTCCAGCGTGTCGGGCCGGATGACCGCCGCCGAGCTGTCCGAGCAACTGCAGGCCAGCCCGGCCGCCGTCTCCGGCGCGGTGAACTACCTGCTCCAGTTGAGGCTGGCGACGCGGGAGCGGGAGCCCGGCACCCGCCGCGACGTGTACGTCGTGCAGGACGACGCCTGGTACCAGACGATGATGACCGAGGACGCCTCGCTCACCCGCTGGTCCGACTCGCTCCGCAAGGTCCTGGACGCCTCCGGCGAAGGCACCGACGCGTACTACCGGATCCGGGTCTCGCTGGCCTTCATCGACTTCATCAGTGGCGAGGTGAAGGGCCTCAGCGAGCGCTGGATCAAGCGCAAGGCAGAGCTCGACGCCGAGATCGTCGCGGAGCAGGCTCAGGGCTCGTAGGTCGTGAAGATCGTGCAGTAGATCGGGGGCGACTCCAGGCCGGGGTAGTACAGCCGCCCGGCGTCGTCGGTGATCTTGAAGTACGCCGTCGACGCGCCGACCTGCGACGGCGCCTGCAGTGTCATCGACACGGTCACGATGTCGCCCGGCTCCGCGTCCGGCACCCGCTCCCGAGCCGGCGACCGCAGCCAGCCCGGCGCGGCGGCAGCGCCCTGGCGGGTCAGCCAGCGGTCCCGCCACGGTCGTACGCCGCTGTTCCGGATCTCCCACGTCTTCTCGAAGGACTGGTCCCGGCACACCCGCGTCCCGTCCGGCACGGTCTCCCCCACCAGCTCGGCCCGGTCCTCCGGGTGGTGGTCGATGGGTACCGACCCACCGAGCAGCACAGGCTGCACGTGTCTCCGTAGGTCCCGCTGCGACATGTCCCGTCCAGCGCGTACTGCGGCGTCCAGCTCGATCAGCTGGTTCACAAGGGACTGACCGGCGCCGTACGAGGCGTCGTACCACTCGATGAGCTCGCGGCTCGGCTTGGTGTGGCCGCGCTCGACCCGGGACAGGTGTCCCTTGTCCCAGCCCGACGCCACGGCCGCACGACTCAGCGGTACGCCGGCGGCCTCCCGGAGCTCACGCATCCGGGACCCGATCACCAAGCGAAGCTGCGCTGGCCGCACAGGAGTCTCCGATCGTTGCCCACTGCGACAACACGGTAACCCTCTGATTCTCTGGAAATCAGTGTCACTTCGCCAGTCGCCCAGCGAAAAGGACAAACCTCATGCGTACCGCCCTCTTGCGCATCACCGTCACCACCCTGCTAGCCGGCGCCACCGCCCTGGGCGCCGGAACCCTGCCCGCCAGCGCCGCCACCGGGACCGTCGTCACCGACAGCGGCCAAGGCGTCGCCATCCGGTCCGGCAACGCGACGAACTTCGCGTCCGTCGGCACCCAGCCGAACGGATCGGTCGAGATCGACTGCCAGCTCTACGGCGAACCGGTCACCGGGAAGTTCGGTCGCAGCCTGGTCTGGGACCACGTGCCCGGCAAGGGCTTCATCACCGACGCATACGTCAACACGGGCAGCACCGGGCTGATCGCGCCGCTCTGCGCGAGCAACCCACGCGCCGACGCCGCCATCAGCTGGTACGCCGCACGCAACGGATCAACGGCGTACCAGGGGTACTGCGAGATGGCGGCCGAGAACTCCTACGGCAAGACCGCCATCTGGGCCTCCGCCAAGGCCGACTGGAACGACGCCGTGGCCCGCGGAGTCGCGCACCCCGGCAACCTGAACCCGCCGAAGGGCGCGCTGGTGTTCTGGGACCTCGCGGCGCCGTACGGCCACGTCGGTGTCGCCAATGGAGACGGCACATTCTGGGCCACCAGCGTCGGCGGCGCCATCGGCACCCGCACGTTGCCTTACTTCAACAGCTACCTCGGCTGGGCCTACCCGAACTTCTGAGCTCGCCCCGAGGCCGGGTACCCGGACGCGCACCGCCCAACACGCGTCCGAGTACCCGGCAGTTCAGCGGAAGATCTCGGGAACCATCCGCCACAGCAGCGCACCGGTCACCATGCCCTCGACGAAACCAAGCCCGGCGCCGAGGCCCACACACCACCAGAACGACAGCCCCGGATACCCGGCGGCCAGCAGCGGAACCGCCGCGGCGTAGACCGCCGCTCCGACCAGCCCGGCCAGCACCGGCACCAGGAAGTGCCGAACGAGTCGATCCATCGATGCCGTCACGCACCGGAACAGGACGTACGGGCCGAACGCCGTCACCAGGAACCGGCCCCAGGACGCAGTTTCCGAGCCCAACCCGACCTGGACGCCGATGCAGCCGACCGCGACCACAGCGGCCGCCACCCATGCTGAGCTCCGCGTCACCGGGGAGATCAGGGAGAACGCGAGGGAAATCGCGAAGGCCGCAACCGCCGCGACCACGACGGCGATCAGGATCAGCTTCCAGTTCAACCCGACCAGCGGCCCGGCCAGCCCGGCGACCGTCATCGCCAGCATCACACCGATCCACGGAACGGTCGTCGTCGGGTACTGGTCGAAGGGCGAGCTGGGCGGCATACCGACGTTATAGCGACCGCACGGTCCCACCGGCCGGGCGTGTCCGGATCATGTCATCGATCCTGTCCAGCCAGTCCGACACCAGCGCGCGGTAGACAGTGAGGGACCCGACTGGCAGGTCGTGGTCCTCGCCGTCCAGTGCGACGTAGGTCGCGCGCGGGTAGTCGTCGAGGATGGACCAGGCATCCGCGTAACCGGTCATCGTGTCCTCGCGGCCGGTGACGATCAGCGTCGGGCGTTCGAACCTGGTGGCCGGGTCCTCGCGCAGCGAGTACGTCGCGACGTCGGCCTGGATCCGGCCCAGGAACTCCAGATCGGCCTGCTCCTCGGCGGGGTCGTAGTACAGCCGTTGCTTCTCCCGCCAGGCCGGCGACTCGACGAAGTAGTCACCGCTCGGCAGCGTCCGCTCCGAGCGGTCCACGACGATACCGGGCACTCGGAGCAGCAGCCCGAGGACCCGCGCCCGATCGCGTTTGACGATGCCGCGGGCGTGCAGGGCGCCGGCCGACGTACCGGCCAGCGCGAACGGCTCGGCACCGACCAGCTCGTCGATCAGGCCGGCGATCGCGGCCAGCATGCCGTCCTGGTCGGTGATCGACGGATTGACGGGCGACCGACCGGTTCCGGGTGGGTCGACGTAGATCCGCCGCCAGCCCGGGCGGTCGGAGAACACTGGCTCATGGACGTCGCGGCCCTCGCCGTTCGCGCCGCCCCAACCGGGCAGGAAGACGACGGGCCGGCCCGTTCCGAAGGATTCGTAGTGCATGCACCGACTCTAGGCAGGGCGCTCCCCGGATCCGCGTTCAATTAGCGCACAGGATAAAACGATGCGCTGGGGTGGCCGGGTGTCCTTGCCGGCCGCGCGGTCCAGCAACAGCCGGGCCGCACTCCGGCCGAGCTCGGCGATGTCGGAGGCAACGACCGTGACCGGGGTGGGCAGCATGTCGGCCATCCGGAAGTCGTCGAAGCCGACCACGGCCGGCTCCCGGCCGAGCTCGCCGAGAGCACGCAGTACACCCTCGCTGAGGAAGTTGGTGGAGGCGAAGATCGCGGTGGGTGGGTCGGGACGGAGCATCACCTCGCGGGTCGCCTTCTCCGCGGCCTCCGCGTTGCCCTCAGGCAACTGAATGACCAGCGACTCGTCGACCTCGATCCCGGCGGCGCGGTGGGCCCGGCGGTACCCGCGGAGGCGGCGGCCGATCGTGTAGTACGACGGCGCCAGCAGGATCGCGATCCGCCGATGCCCCTGCGCCATCAGGTGCTCCGTCGCCAGCCGGCCACCACCCTCGTTGTCGACCATCACGATGTCCGCGTCGATCCCGGTCGCCGGCCGGTCGACGAACACCACCGGCACGCCCGCGGTCTGCAGGAACGCGTGATCGCCCTGGTCCGGCACGATCATCAACCCGGCGACCTGACGGCTGACCAGCTCCTGGATGGCCCGCTTCTCGCCTTCCGGGTCCTCGTCCACACTCCCCAGCACGACCGCGAACCCGGACTGCCCGGCCACCTCGAGCGCGGCCTTCGCGATCGTCGCGTAGAACGGGTTCGTCAGGTCGCCCAGCACCAGCGCGAGGCTCGACGACTTCTTCCCCGGCCGCAGCGCGCGAGCGACCTCGTTGCGCTGGAAACCGAGCTCGTCGATCGCGGCGCGGACCCGCTGCGCGGTCTCGTCCCGGACCCCGTGGCCGCCGTTCACCACCCGCGAGACGGTACCGAGGCCGACCCCGGCCCGGCGTGCGACGTCGATCATCGTCGGGCTCTTTGGAAACGTTTCGGACACGGGGTTGACTTCCTTTTCCTGACACGGCATCGTCCAGCCAACAGTAAAACTTGGAAACGTTACCGTCCAGGAGGTGGAGTGAAACGGCCCTCCCGCGGGAATATGAGCCGCAACGCCGGATCCGACATCAAGGCGGCGTACCTGTTCATCGCCCCGGCGATGATCGGGTTCTTCGTCTTCGTGGGCTATCCGCTGATCCGCTCGTTCTACCTCGCGCTGACCAAGTACAACGGGCTGACCGACCCGATCTTCGTTGGGCTCGGCAACTTTCGGCGGCTGTTCACGACCGACCCGGCGTTCTGGCCGGCGTTGCGGGCGACCGGGTACCTGGTCGTCCTCTATGTGCCGCTGTCGCTGGTCATCGGGCTCGCGCTGGCGATGTTCTGCAACCAACGGTTCGCCGGCGTCCGCGTCGTACGGACCCTGGCGTACCTGCCCGTCGTGCTGCCGGCAGTCGCGACGATCACGCTGTGGAAGTTCATGCTCGACCCGCAGGTCGGGCTGCTGAACACGGTCCTCGACCGGATCGGCCTGCCGACCAGCCTGTGGCTGCAGAGCCCGAAGATGGCGATGCCGTCGGTGGTGCTCGTGATGCTGTGGGGCGTCGGCGGGACGATGATCATCTTCCTGGCCGCGCTGCAGGCCGTGCCGACCGAGCTGTACGAGGCGGCCCGCGTCGACGGCGCCGGACCGTGGGCGGTGTTCTTCCGGATCACGCTGCCGATGATCAGCCCGATCATGCTGCTGCAGGTGATCCTGCAGACCACGGCCGCGCTGCAGACGTTCAACCAGCCGAAGATCCTGACCAACGGCGGGCCCGGGTTCAGCACCAACGTGCTGATGCTCTCGATCTACAACAACGGGTTCCCGAACCTCGGCCGGATCCCACAGCTCGGCTACGCCTCGGCCCAGGTCTGGGTGCTGTTCGTGATCATCATCGCGGTGATCGCGCTGACCGCGAAGTTCTCCTCGCTCTGGACGTACAGTGACAATACTTCCGACTGAAGCTCCCACCGCGACCACAGCCCCGGCCGTCGTCTCGTCGAAGAAGAAGCCCCGCCTGGTGGGGACGACGTCCTGGTACGTCGTCGCGCTCTTCATCTGCGCGGTGATGGTCGTCCCGCTGCTCTGGATGATCACGATCGGGCTGAAGAGCCGGACCGCGGTGTTCGACATCCCGCCGAAGCTGCTGCCGCACGAGTTCCACTGGAGCAACTTCGTCAAGGGTCCGGAGGTGATCCACTTCCCGCGGCTGTTCCTGAACTCGATGGTGATCACCTCGCTCAGCGTGCTCGGTGGCGTGATGACCGCGATGATGGCCGGCTACGCGCTGGCCCGGTTGCGGTTCCCCGGCCGCAAGGTGTGGTTCTACCTGTTCGTCGGCAGCATGCTGCTGCCGGGCGTGGTCGGCCTGATCCCGTTGTTCCAGCTGTACAAGAGCATCGGCTGGTACGACACCTGGCTGCCGCTGATCGTGCCGGCGTTCCTGGGTGGGAACCCGTTGTTCATCTTCCTGGCCCGCCAGTACTTCATGGCGATCCCGTACTCGATCGACGAGGCGGCGAAGATCGACGGCGCCGGGCACTTCCGGATCTTCACCCAGGTGATGCTGCCGCTGACCCGGCCGGCCTGGCTGACGATGGCGATCCTCGCGTTCCAGGCGTCCTGGAACGACTTCCTGAACCCGTTGGTCTACCTGTACTCGTCCGGCAAGTGGCCGTTGTCGGTCGGGATGGCGTCGTTCATCTCGCCGTTCGCCGGGAAGACGCCGGACTGGAGCTTCTACATGGCCACCAACCTGCTCTACATGCTGCCGCCGCTGATCATCTTCTTCGCCGCGCAGCGCTACTTCATCCAGGGCCTCGGCGCTCTCGGCAGCACGAACCAGAAATGAGGAGAATCCTAGTGAAGCGGACATCGATCGTCGCCGCGCTGGCGTGCGCGGGGTTGCTGACGGCAACGGCCTGCAGCGGCGGGTCGGACTCGGGCGGCTCGAGCAAGGGGCCGGTCACCGTGACCGTGATGACGTGGGAGTCGGCGGAGACCAATGCCGCGATCAAGAAGGCGCTGGCGGACTTCAAGGACGACAACATCACCGTCCAGCTGCTCGACACCCCGGCCGGCAACTTCGGCGACAAGCTCGCATCGTTGACCCAGGCGAAGAAGCTGCCGGACCTGTTCTGGTGCGGTAACGACACCGAGCAGCAGTACACCTCCCAGGGTCTGCTGGTCGACTGGGCCGACAAGATCAAGGACGGCAACGGCGACTTCAAGGCGGACAAGTTTGTCCCGTCGGCGATGGAGAACTGGAAGACCGCCGACGGCCAGATGGGCGGGCTGCCGTCGCTGATGAACACGTACGGCATCTGGTACAACGCCGACGCGTTCGCCGGGGCCGGGCTGCAGGTGCCGAAGGCCGGCTGGACGTGGGACGAGATGTACTCCGACGCCGCGAAGCTGGCCGGCAAGAACGGAGCGAAGTACGGCCTGGTCGCGGATCAGCTGACCGGTCCGGACGGGCCGTTCACGATGAGCATGTACGCCGTCTCGGCCGGCGGGGCGCCGTTCACCGACAACGTGAACCACCCGACGAAGGCCGAGGCCGACGACAAGTACAAGGAAGGCGTCGAGAAGCTGACCGCCGCGATCAAGAACGGCTCGGTCGCGCCGCCCGGGTACGACGCGTCGAACGTGCAGTCGCTGTTCGCGGCCGGCAAGGTGCCGATGACGTTCGGCGGGCAGTGGCTGGCGGCCGGGTTCCAGACCGACAAGCCGAAGGTGAAGTACGGGTTCGCGCCGTTCCCGCAGGTGCAGACGCCGGCGACGCTGTACGACTCGGTCGGTATCTGCACACCGCAGTACACGAAGGATCAGGACGCGACGTTCAAGGTGCTCGAGTACATCAACACGAAGGTGTGGGACGCCGTACTCCCGGCCTCACCGGTGGCGCCGCCGGCGTACACCCCGGCGCAGGCCAGCTACTTCGACGCGCTCACCAAGGCGCAGCAGCCAACCGTCGTGGACACGGTGAAGGCGGACCTCGGTGCCGAGAAGACGGTCGGCGTCCGCTTCACCACGCAGTGGGCGCAGCAGGTCGGTGACCTCACGACGGCGAACTACCAGCCCATCCTGAGCGGGAAGAAGCCGATCACCGACCTGCCGGCGTACATCGACAAGATCAACGGACTGATCAAACAGGGCAGCTGAGAAGAGCAAACAAACAGAGGAAAGCAAAAGAGAGAACAAGGAAAAATTAGAGTGGTGGCAGCCCCCGGTGATCAACCGGGGGTTTGCCGCAACAGCAGAATCTGACATTCGGCGCAAGAGAGGGCCATTCAGAAGTCCCGGGCCTTCAAGGAAGAGATCAAAGGAAAGATCAGGGTCCGCCCGGCAGCTCGGACGTTCTGGGCCTGCCTTCGAGGACCTGGACGACCCGGCCGACCAGCGGTGGGTCGCTTGGCTGGATTGGTGGTTGGTGGGGAATACGCAGACCGTGGATGTCGAGCTGGCGGTGGTGCCGGAGTTTCGGCGGCGAGGGGTGGCCAG
>NZ_JBEZYC010000014.1:0-247375 GCF_040638345.1 Kribbella sp. NPDC026611 | reverse complement strand
GGCACGTCTTCACTCATCCCCGACAGCAGTACGGCGAACTGCTCGATCCACTCGTCCGGCGTGTGCTCCCGCCACTGCACGATCTCGTACCCGTCGACCGTGGGCTCGCTGGTCTCCACCGGCAACTCGAGCACCTGGTGCAGCTCGGCATGCTTCTTCACAAACCCCCGCGTCCGGGCAAACTCGGTCCCCGCACTCTCACCGGTGACCGGATCCCCAGCCACATTGGTCCCCGACAGCACCGTCCGCCCTGCGTCCTTGGCTCGCTCGACAGCGATGTCCAACAACCGGCTGGCCACCCCTCGCCGCCGAAACTCCGGCACCACCGCCAGCTCGACATCCACGGTCTGCGTATTCCCCACCAACCACCAATCCAGCCAAGCGACACCGAGCCACCTGCCACCCTCGACGATCCCCAGACCCTCGGCCCGCACATCCCCATGCCTCCCGGCCATCAGGACCCGAGCCTCGTCCACCCCCAACCCCACCGGAAACTCCAACTCCTCCACCCGAACGGCGTACTTCACCTCATAGAACCGCCGAAACATCTCGGGATCCCGCCCGTCCACCACCACGATCTCCATCCGGGCAGGCTATTGGCTCCGTGGACGGCACGCGCGGGAACTACCGCAGTACGGTCGCCCGGATCGCGTCGGCGTCCAGCGCGGCGTCGACGCCTTTGCCGCGGACGACATCGATCACCTCGGCGTCGGTGAACAGCGGCGCCAGCTCTGCGGGGATGCCGGGCGGAACCGGCCCGTCGCCGATCGCGGCAACGGCGTCCGGGCGCTTCGCGAGCGCGGCCGCCAGCTTGGGCCAGCGCATCGACAGGATCGTCCAGAGCGCGGTTTGCCGGCCGTGCGTCGCGTCGTCCTCGAGGTTCACGCCCTGCAGCGTCTCGATCCCGCGGGCGATCCCGTAGGCATTGACCAGCCGCTTCATCATCCGCGGGTTCGGGTCCGCACCGAGGAGTGGCTGGAACGGTTCCAGGGCGTGCGCGTTGCTGAGCTGGGCCTGCTCGCTCACCATGCCGACCGCGACTGCCTCGAGCCGGGCCTGAATGTCGGCCGGAGAGTTCCCCGGGTCGGCAGCGACCCGGCGGCGCGCTATATCTCCGGGCTCCCTGCCCAGTTCCTCCTGCGCCCGGCGGCGGGCCCGCTCCAGCTCGTCCTGGTCCGGCACCGCCGGGCGGCGCAGGATCCGCGACCAGAACGCGGCGACCTGCGTGCTCGCCGGGAGACCGGTCGAGATCTGGAAGGTCTTCTCCAGGAACAAGTAGCCGATCGGCCGCCCGGCCTCCTCGGCCGCGCTCGCGAACCCGGCGTACTCGCCGGCATAGCTGTCGGCCAGCCAGTCCCGGTCGGCGGCGACGACGTACGTGATGGGGACGTCCCGGAACAGCGTCTGGATTCCCTCGAGCAGCTCGACGACGTACGGCGCCTTGCAGCGGTCGAGGTCGTCGACCATCACCACGATGTCGTAGTCGATCCACGCAGCGAGATCGCGCAGGTGCTTGCGGACCAGGCCCATCGGATCGTTGGTGTTGCTGACGAAACGCCTGGCGCCGCGGGCTGACGTCGCGAACAGCCACCGGCCGAAGCCGTGCACCAGACCCCAGATCGTCACCAGCGAGGTGACGATCGCCGCCACCGTGAAGAGGACGCTCTTCACCGCGGCGCCGACGTCGTCCGGACGACGGATGCCCTGGAACCAGCCGCCCCGCACCGCCAGCACGAGTACGACGATGATCCCGGCCAGTATCAGGAAGCCCGGAAGGCCGCTCCGCAGGCGCCACCACCACTCGTGCAGCCACAGGCTGATCGCCCGGCGGCGGTCGAAGGCCTTCAGCTCGGAGACGGCACCGGTGTAGATCGTCGTCATCAGCCACCACCACGGCGGTCCGATCCGCTGGTGCTGCCAGGCGTTGAAGTCGATCACGACGTTCCGCCGGCCGTCGGCACCAGGCGTCCGGAGCTCGGTCGCGAGGAAGTTCAGCAGCGAAGTCTTGCCGGCACCCCAGGGTGCGTGAACGTGCAGGAGGAAGGTACCGCCTCGATCCGTACCGCTCGACGAGCGCCGGGTCTGCTCACGCCGCGCGGCCCGGATCCGCCGCGCGAGGATCATCGCCAACCCTTCGCGTCCCAGCTCGTCGACCCGAGCCGGCCCGTCCGTATGAGTAGGCACGTTCTCATCGGGCCGCGGCGGCACCGCCGGCGGCCGGGTCGCGTCGGTCTCGGCACTGCTGTGCTGCGCGGGATCGGCGTCGAGCTCCTCGATCAGGCGGCGGAACACCGCCACCCCCAGCACGCACACCTTGGCCCGCGCTCCGGCCGGCGCCCCGGCCATGAACCCGTTGAGGATCGCCAGCAGAGCAGGGCCTGGCTCCATACCGCCTGCCCCCGTCCCCAGCAACGGGAAGGCCACCACGGAGTCCTCGGCCGTTCGAAAGCCGATCTCCCGTGCCGCCTGCTCGATGACCCGCACCCTCGTGCCCTCGTCCGTCACCACGGCGGCGAACAGGATCCTGGCGTGCGCGGACGACGTACTGCGGGCTTCGACGACCTCTCCGAGGCTGAAGCTGCCGGTGGGGGAGTCGACCCCGAGTCTGGCCAACCGGTCCGCGAAATCCGACGACACACTGCCGTGGACGCTGCACGGTACGACGACGATGTCGGCCCCTTGGTCGAACACGTCACCGTGCACGACGTCGACACGCTCGAGCCCTTCGCCGTACCCGATCTGTCCGGCCATCCTCACCCGCCCTCAGCTAGCCTCTCCGCAGGCTAGCGGTCACGCGGTGTTAGTGGTGGGGCCGGAGGGCCCGGTTGGCGGCTGGTTCTGCGATTGATGCGCGGAAGGGATGCGATGGGTAGACGCCGAGGATGCGGACCTCCACCGAGAAGAAGGCGAGTTCTTCGAGGGCCAGGGCTACGTTCGGTTGCTCGGGGTGGCCTTCGATGTCGGCGTAGAACTGGGTGGCGAAGAACATGCCGCCGAGCTGGTACGACTCCAGCTTGGTCATGTTGACGCCGTTGGTCGCAAACCCGCCGAGGGCCTTGTAGAGCGCAGCGGACACGTTGCGGACGCGGTACACGAAGGACGTGATGACCGGACCGGAGCCGACCGGCGGTACTTCGGGCTCCCGCGACAGGACCAGGAAGCGCGTCGTGTTGTGGTGCTCGTCTTCGACGTCGGACGCGAGCGTCGACAGGCCGTACAGATCAGCGGCCGCGCGCGGGGAGAGGGCCGCAACCGAAGGATCACCGAGCTCGGCCACCTCGCGAGCAGCTCCCGCGGTGTCGTCCGCGACGACAGTCGACCAGCCGTGCTCCCGGATGATCTTCCGGCACTGCCCGAGCGCGTGCACATGGCTGCGCACGGTCCGCACCCGGTCGAGCGACGTACCAGGAACGCCCAGCAGCTGGAAGTGGATCGGCAGGAAGAACTCGCCCACGATGTGAAGCCCGGACTCCGGCAGCAGGTGGTGGATGTCCGCCACCCGGCCGGCGATCGAGTTGTCGACGGGAATCATCGCCAGCCCGGCCCGACCGCTCGAAACCGCCTCGAGCGCGTCCTCAAAAGTCGTGCAAGGCAGCTGCTCGCGGTCCGGGAACATCTCGGTGCACGCCATCGCCGAGTTGGCGCCTGGCTCACCCTGGTAAGCGATCGGTCCGTCCACGATCTACCAGCGTAGACCTACCCCGTCTCAACCCACGGATCAGGTGTCCGCCTTACGGACCTTCTTCGGCGCGCCCGTGACCGCCCGGCCCTCCAGCGCCTTGGCCTTGGTGGCATACATGTCGAGGTACTCCTGCCCGGACAGCTCCATGATCTTGTACATGATCTCGTCGGTCACCGCCCGCAGGATGAGCCGGTCGCTCTCCATCCCCTCGTACCGCGAGAAGTCGAGCGGCTCACCGAACTTCACCGTCGGCGAGGCGAACGACGCGACCACCTTCCCGGGCGGCGCGACCACGTCGGTCCCGATCACCCCGCACGGGATCACCGGCACCTTCGCCTCCAGCGCCAGCCGGGCCACACCGGTGCGGCCCTTGTACAGCCGCCCGTCGTGCGACCGCGTGCCCTCCGGGTAGATCCCGAACAGCTCACCCCGCTCCAGCACCTTCATCCCGGCCCGCATCGCGCCCTCGGACGCCGATCCGCCGGACCGGTCGATCGGCACCTGCCCGGTGCCCTTGAAGAACCCGCGCTGGAAGCGCCCCTTCAGACCCGCGCCGGTGAAGTAGTCGGACTTGGCGACGAACGTGACCCGGCGCCGGAGCACCAGCGGCATGAAGATCCAGTCCGCGTAGGACAGGTGGTTGGACGCGATGATCGCCGCGCCCTGGTCCGGGACGTTCTCGGCGCCGACCACGTTCGGCCGGAAGACCCGCTTCACCGCCGGCCCGACCAGGACGTGCTTGAGCAGCCAGTAGACGCCCTTGCCGTCGCCGTCCCCGGCGTCCAGCACCGGATCGCCCCGCTCCGGGCGTGCCGACTGCGCCGGTTCCGTCATCGGTGTCCTTTCCTCACGTTCCCCGAGCCTTCATGATGCCGTACGGCGGCCCGGTTGAGGATCAGTCGCCCGGTGCGCGCTGAAAGTGTGCCTTGACGTCGGGCCGGCTGGCGAGCACGAAGACGCCGATCAGTACGACGATCTGCAGGCCCTGGCCGATACTCATCCAGACCGGATTTTGGCCGGTGACGATGTAGTACAGGTTGAGCACGGTGACCACGATCGCGACGATCCGGATCCGCCGGTACGACGACCGCTTGCCGTTCCGCAGGCCCTTGATGATGCGCAGGTAGACCAGCAGGATGATCACCGCCGTGATCGGCCGCGACCACAGCGACCACGACAGGCTGCTCCGCACCTGGTCCCGGACGGCCGGATCGGGGGAGTCGTGGTTCGCGGCGTGCGCGAACTGGTAGTCGAGGACGCTGTGGTGGAAGACGCCGACGAGCACCGCGATCAGGATGCTCAGGCCGAGGTACACCGCCACGAGCCGGATCACCGGGCGCATCGCGCGCTCGCGGTCGACCGCGGTGGTGCCGGGACTTGGATTGGTCATGAATAGAAATTAGTGCCGCGAGCGGGCCATCGCGCCACGCGGAAGGCCGGACACGCCCGGGTGCGGGTCCATAAGCTGCTGACGGCAGCGTCGCCCAGGTGGGGGAGGACCCCGTGCGGATCAGAGCGTTGACAGCGGTACTCGCGGTGCTCGCAGGGGGTCTCACCAGTCTCCCACCCGCGGCCCAGGCCGCCGCGCCGGTGGCGACCGTGGTCCCGATCCAGGTCACCGGCCCGGCCGCGTCCCGGTTCAACCTGGTCGTGATGGGCGACGGCTACACCGCCGCCGAGCTGCCGAAGTTCCGCGAGCAGGTCGACAAGCACCTGAACATCCTCTGGAGCATCGAGCCGTTCAAGTCGTACCGGAACTATGTCAACGTGTACGCCGTCGAGATCGCGTCCCCGGAGAGCGGTGTCGACTGCGACCCGGACCTCACCTCGCCCCAGCGCGACACCCCGCTCCAGATGGGCTTCTGGGGCGGGTGCAACCCGGCCAGCGTCCAGCGCCTGCTCACGGTCAGCTCGGCCGCGGCGACGCAGTACGCCGACCTGGTCGCCGGCACCACCAGTGCCAACCGGCAGATCCTTGCCATCGGCAACAGCGACACGTACGGCGGCGCCGGCGGCACGTACGCGACCGCGTCCGGCGGCAACGCGCTCTCGGCCCTGATCGCCCCGCACGAGCTCGGCCACTCGCTCGGCGGGCTGCAGGACGAGTACGACTACTACGCCCGCGGCGAGCGTGGCGCGCCGTACGACGGCCCGGAGCCGTCCTCGATCCACCACACGTTGCTGACCGAGCGGCAGATGATCGACCAGAAGCAGAAGTGGTACCGCTGGCTCGGCGAACCGTCCGAGTCCGGCGGCACGATCGGGCGCTACGAGGGCGGTATGTACGCCGGCTCCGGCGTCTGGCGGCCGAGCGCGCACTCGATGATGAAGACCCTCGGTTACTTCTTCGACCAGGTCGCCCGAGAGCGGATGACCCAGCGGATCTCCGCCAAGGCGACCCTCTTCCAAAGCAGCACCCCCGTCGGCCAGGTCGCGGCCGACCAGGTCGTCTGGCTGCAGACCCTGCACCCCGACAGCCACGAGCTCACCGTCAGCTGGACCCTCGACAGTACGGCGCTGCCGACCGCGAACGCCCGCGCCGTCGACCTCTCGACCCTGACGCTGGCGCCCGGTCTGCACACGCTGACCGCCACGATCGTCGACCCGACCGACTTCATCCGCGACCCCGCAGTACGCCCGACCGCGTCCCGGAGCTGGACCGTCAACACCACCCTGACCGCGCAACCGTCGACGACCCCGCCTGCCTTCACCGCGCAGACGTCGACCGAGCACCCGGTCAGCGCCGACGAGGTCGTGTACGCCGAGACCACGCAGACCGACACCGATCAGCCCGCGATCACCTGGGCGGTGGACGGTACCCCGACCGCCAATCCGGGCAACGACCGCGACTTCGACCTCGCCCCGCTCCACCTGGCCGGACGCCACACGCTGACCGCCCGCGTCGGCGACCAGACCCTCACCTGGCAGGTCGACGGCGTCGAGCCGACGGTCGCGGCCACGCTGTCGAAACCGCTGCTCACCGTCCAGAAGCCGACCGGTCCTGAATACGTATACAACGACGCGTTCACGATGGGCCTGGCCGCGACCGACGACAGCGCCGGGTACGTCGTCCCGTCGTTCCGCGTCGACGGCGACGGTTGGTACAACTACTACGGCTGGCCGACGGACGCCTCCGCGCCGTTCAAGTTCACCGCAGAGGGCACCGAGATCGACCACCTCGTGTACGGGAAGCTCGGCGTACCACGAGTGGTCCCGTGGGACGACGTGCCGCCGGGTTACGGCCGGCACCGCGTCGAGTACCGCGCGATCGATGCCACCGGCAACATCGGTACGCCGCGCCGGTTCGCGGTCACCCTGTTGCGTCCGGCACCGACCTGCACGAGCACGATCACCGGCGTCCGCAACAGCTCGCTGATCGTCCGCTCCGGCGTCACCTGCCTGACCAACGCGACCGTCAAGGGACCGGTCCGGATCGAGGCCGGCGCCTCGGTCGTCGCCGTCGACAGCCGGATCGGCGGCCCGCTCGACGCCGACCATGCCGCCGACGTCCAACTGTTGCGCAGTACCGTCGCCGGCCCAGTCACCGCCGACCACGTCACCCGCAGCCTGGTCGCCGTCGGCAGCACGGTCCAGGGACCCGTCTCCGTCACCGCGACGACCGCCGCGGCGCTGGCAGGCAACACGATCCAGGGCCCGCTCACCTGCGCCGCGAACACCCCGGCACCGACCAACCTGGAGGCTCCGAACCTCGTGTCCGGCCCGCGATCGGGGCAGTGCGCGAAGCTCTGAGTCGCCCGGACATGGGCGCGAGTTTCGGTGACATGTTCGTGCAAGGTCGCTCACCCTAGATTTTCCGGTGCGGGGAGGAACCCGCCCGTACCGGAGGAGTGAGATGAACGGACTACGCGTGACGTCCTTGCTGGTGGCCACGATGCTGACCGGGCTGGTCGCCGGGGTGTACGCGATCTATGCGAACGCCTTCATGCCCGGTCTGGCCAAGACCGACGACAAGACCTTCATCAGCGCCTTCACGGCGGTCGATCGGGCGATCGTCAACCCGTTGTTCCTCGGCCTGGGGTTCTTCGGGGCGCTGGTCTTCACGGCGCTGGCCGGCCTGCTCGGCCTGAAGGAGAAGTCGCTGCCGTGGATCGCGGTCGCGTTCGTGCTGACCCTGATCGGGATCATCGTCACGATGGCGGTGAACGTGCCGCTGAACGACGCGATGAAGGCCGCCGGCGACCCGAACACGATCGACGTACACGCCGTCCGGGCGGCGTTCGACGAGTCGAAGTGGCGGACCTACAACCTGGTCCGCACCTGGACCCAGATCGGCTCGTTCGCGCTGCTGGGCTGGGCGCTCTACCTGACCGGCAAGTCGGCCGCCCAGCCGTGAACGAGCTGGACTAGACCATAATCGGAGTGATCGCTGGCGGCCCGGGCCTGAGACAATGCAGCTGTGCCAGTACAAGCTCCGCCGTCGCAGCAGCTGCCCGCGGTCCAGAAGCTCCGGGTCCGCTTCGCCAAGCGCGGGCGGCTGCGATTCACCTCACACCGCGACTTCCAGCGAGCGTTCGAGCGCGCCGTCCGGCGGGCCGGCCTGCCGGTCGCGTTCTCGCACGGCTTCAGCCCGCACCCGAAGATCTCGTACGCCGGTGCCGCGCCGACCGGCGCCGCCTCGGAGGCGGAGTACTTGGAGATCTCGCTCACACACGAGCGGGACCCGGAGCAGGTCCGGGCCGCCCTGGACGAGGCCCTACCGCCGGGCCTGGACGTGCTCGAGGTGGTCGTGGCCGGACCCGGCGGGCTGGCCGAGCGCCTGGAGGCGAGCGAGTGGCGGATCGCGTTGCCCGGTGCGGATCCGGTGGCGGCCGCCGCGGCGGTGGCGGCGTTCCTCGACCGGGAGGAAATTCTGGTCGAGCGCATGACCAAACGGGGACTTCGCTCGTTCGACTGTCGGGACGCCGTTCTGCGACTCACCGTCGCGGCCGAACCGGCGCCGGTTGCGACGTGTGCGATACTGCAAGTGGTGTTACGGCACGGAACCCCGGCCGTGAGACCCGACGACGTTCTCGCCGGCGTGCTAGAGGTAGCGACGCTCCCGGTGACGGGCCCGGCTCTTTTGACCAGGCTCGCCCAGGGCCCGCTCATCGCGGCCACCGGCACGGTGGAGGACCCGCTCGCTCGAGACCGCGACGCCACCCAGGCGACCGCGACCGGCCAGGCAGGTGCCCACCAGACGCACACAGCGGAGGGCGACGCCGCCGCTCCCTCTGTGCCCTGAGCGCGGGCGGAGCGGGTACCAGCAGGCTTGCGTTTCACCGAGGCCCCGGGGAGTACTTCGGGCCAGGTGGGGCGAACCGTGACCGCCTTGTGGCCGCGCCGGACCCGTGACAGGGGTCGCCGGGTGCGCCGAAGGGCTTGAGGAGACCCGCACTACATGCTCGACAACGAGCCGACCACCGACGCAGCAGACACCGCTGCGACCGACCAGCCCACTTCCACGCGCAGAGGCGCCAAGAAGACCGCGGCTGCCACGAAGAAGACCACCACGACGCGCAAGCGCACGGTGAAGAAGACGGCCGAGGCCGTCCCGACCCAGTCCGACGACCGGACCGCGGATCCCGCGCCGGCGCCGGCGAAGAAGGCGGCCGCCAAGAAGGCAGCCGCGAAGAAGACCACGGTCAAGAAGGCCGCCGCCAAGGCGCCGGCCAAGACGACCGCCAAGCGCACGGCCAAGAGGCCCGCCGCCCAGGACGCGCTCCCGGAGCTCGCCGACACGTCCATCGCGGACGCCGGCCCGGTCGTCGAGAGCGCCCCGGCGAAGAAGACCACCCGCAAGCGGACCACCAAGAAGGCTGCCGCCTCCGACCTCGTGAGCACCGGCTCTCCGGTGACCGACGGCCCGGTCGCGGACGCCGAGGTCGCTCCCGCCGCCAACGCGGACGCCGCGGGTTCTGCCGACGCCGCGCCCGGCACCGGTTCGACCCGCAAGCGCACCTCCCGCCGCCGCACCGCGAACACGGCGACCGACGCGGCTGCCGCGGGCACCTCGGACCAGGTCGCTGACAACGCCACCGGCGCCTCGCACGCAACCGCCCAGGCCGCCACCGACTCAACCGGCTCCGACCCGGACGCGGCCGAGGGCACGACCACGCGGCGTTCGCGTCGTCGGCCTGCTCCCGCCGCCGTGCTGTTCCAGGCGCCGACCGCCGACGGACCGCAGCAGGCTCCTGCGCAGGCAGCGTCCCAGCAGGCCGCGGCGACCAGCCCGGTCGAGGCGACCCCCGAGGTCGCTCCGGAGCAGACGGACGACGAGCAGCCGACCGGCCCGCGCCGGCGCCGCAGCCGCCGTACCCGCGACGCCGAGTCGCGCGAGACCGAGACCACCAGCGAGACCCCTGAAGAGGTCGCCGCCAAGCCGGTCGTCGAGGCCACCGAGGCAGAGGCCGACGCGCAGGACGCCGACGGCCAGTCCGACGACGACGAGGGTGGCGATGGCACCCGCCGTCGCCGCCGTCGCCGTGGCGGACGCCGCCGCCGCAAGTCCGGTGACGCCGACGGCGCGGACGACAGCGCCGACGACCAGTCGGACGACGACGACAACGACGAGCAGGACGCGGACAGCGCCGAGGCCGA
Organism: Kribbella sp. NPDC026611; assembly: GCF_040638345.1. NCBI lineage: Bacteria > Bacillati > Actinomycetota > Actinomycetes > Propionibacteriales > Kribbellaceae > Kribbella > Kribbella sp. NPDC026611. The sequence goes on along the minus strand of NZ_JBEZYC010000014.1, from coordinate 237,096 downwards.
CGCCCAGTCCGACGACGAGACCGACGCGGACGAGGACGGCGACGGAACCGGCAGCTCGTCCCGGCGTCGTCGCCGGCGCCGTCGCCGCAAGGGCGAGGCCGACGCGGGCGCCCCGGACGACCCCGACGAGACCGTCGTACGGGTCCGCGAACCGCGCAGCAAGAACACCGTGAACGAGATCACCGCGGTCGAGGGCTCGACCCGCCTGGAGGCGAAGAAGCAGCGCCGCCGCGAGGGTCGCGCCGCCGGCCGCCGCCGCGCGCCGATCGTGACCGAGGCCGAGTTCCTGGCCCGCCGCGAGTCGGTCGAGCGGACGATGGTGATCCGGTCCCGCGAGGACCTGACCCAGATCGCGGTCTCCGAGGACAATGTCCTGGTCGAGCACTACGTGACCACGGCGGAGCAGAGCTCGCTGATCGGCAACGTGTACCTCGGCCGCGTGCAGAACGTGCTGCCCAGCATGGAGGCCGCGTTCATCGACATCGGCAAGGGCCGCAACGCGGTGCTGTACGCCGGTGAGGTGGACTGGGCGACCCTTGGTGGCGCCAACGGTCCGCGCAAGATCGAGCAGGTGCTGAAGTCCGGCCAGGCGGTCCTGGTCCAGGTGACCAAGGACCCGATCGGCCACAAGGGCGCCCGGCTGACCAACCAGATCAGCCTCCCCGGCCGGTACGTCGTCTACGTCCCGCGCGGCGGCAACGGCGGCATCAGCCGCAAGCTGCCCGACACCGAGCGGAACCGGCTGAAGACGATCCTTAAGGACATCGTCCCCGACGAGGCCGGCGTGATCGTCCGGACCGCGGCCGAGGGTGCGTCCGAGGAGGAGCTGACCGCCGACGTCAGCCGGCTGCAGAAGTACTGGGAAGACATCGACCGGAAGTCGAAGAACGGCCAGGCCCCGCAGCTGCTGCACGGCGAGCCCGACCTGCTGATCCGGGTCGTCCGCGACCTGTTCACCGAGGACTTCACCAACCTGGTGATCTCCGGTGACGACGCCTACGACCAGGTCCGCGAGTACGTCTCCGACGTCGCGCCGCACCTGGCCGACCGGGTGGAGAAGTGGTCCGGCAACGGCGACGTGTTCGCGAACTTCCGGATCGACGAGCAGATCAAGAAGGCGCTGGACCGCAAGGTCTGGCTGCCGTCGGGTGGCTCGCTGATCATCGACCGCACCGAGGCGATGACGGTGGTCGACGTGAACACCGGCAAGTTCACCGGCTCCGGGGGCAACCTCGAGGAGACCGTCACCAAGAACAACCTGGAGGCGGCCGAGGAGATCGTCCGCCAGCTCCGGCTCCGCGATATCGGCGGCATCATCGTGATCGACTTCATCGACATGGTGCTCGAGTCGAACCGCGATCTGGTACTCCGACGCCTCGTCGAGTGCCTGGGCCGGGACCGGACCAAGCACCAGGTCGCCGAGGTCACCTCGCTCGGCCTGGTCCAGATGACCCGGAAGCGGATCGGTACCGGCCTGCTCGAGGCGTTCAGCGAGAACTGCGACCACTGCGGTGGCCGCGGCCTGATCCTGCACGACGAGCCGAAGGAGTCCCGTCGCCGGGACAGCCGCAACACCGGCAACGGCAACGGGCAGTCCAACGGCAACGGCAACGACCAGGGCAAGCAGCCCGCCGCCGCTCAGGCCGGCCCGTCCGAGGAGGGCGGCCGGAAGAGCTCACGCCGTCGCCGCGGCCGGAACCGGGGCGAGGACGAGCAGCCGGAGTCGCCGGAGGCCACCCCGTCCAACGGTGACGCCGCTCAGCGACTGGCGCAGATCGCCGCCGCCTCGGTCAAGAGCCACGACGACGAGGACCACGAGGCCGAGGGCGCCGACGTCGAGGCCACAGCCGAGGTTGAGCGCGCTGACGAGGCTGAGCGCGTTGAGGAGCCCGCGGTCACCGGCGTGTGGGTCAGTGACGGCTCGGGTTCCTGGGTCGCCACACCGGCCACGCCGTCCACGTCGTCCACCTCCTCCACGTCGGCGACCGCGTCCACGTCGTCCACCTCGGACAGCTCGGACGCTCCCGCCGCGGAGCATGGCGACGGTAGCCCGGTGGGCTACCCGGACGCCGCGGCCGCGGACGAGCACGTGAGCCCGGAGGCGACCGGTTTCCCGGCGCCGAGCGAGCCGGCCGAGGCGACCACGGCGATTACCACCGAGCCGCCGGAGGTCGCCGCCGAGGCGGCCGACGCGGCCGACGCGGCACAGAACGGCGCCAAGACCACCCGGCGGCGGCGCAGCAGCCGCAGCCGGAGCAAGACCGCTACCGAGGGTGACTCGCCGGAGCCTTCCGAGCTCGTCACCACCGGCAGTTAAGCCGCGGCTGAACCGATTTCGGGTTTGCCGACCCGGGGTTGTAAGCTAGTGGTTCGGTGCGCTTGAGGCGCACCGAACCTGTGCTTGTGTGTAAGTGTGGGGGCCTCGTTCCCTCACCAGCACACTTTGTAAGTTGTCCGAACCAGCAGAGAGTGAGATCCACGGTGTACGCGATCGTGCGCAGTGGCGGCACCCAGCAGAAGGTCGCCGTCGGCGATGTCATCGAGATCGACAGCTTGACCGACCAGGTCGGCGACACCGTGTCGCTGCCCGCGGTCCTCGTCGTCGATGGCGACACCGTGACGTCCGACGCTGCGGCGCTGGCCAAGGTTGCCGTGTCGGCTGAGGTTCTCGGCCGCACCAAGGGCCCGAAGATCACCATCCTCAAGTACAAGAACAAGACCGGTTACCGCAAGCGCCAGGGGCACCGTCAGCACTACACCCAGGTCAAGGTCACCGCGATCGACGCGAAGCTGTCTTCCTCTGAGAAGAAGGGGAGCTGATTACCAAATGGCACACAAAAAGGGAGCGGCCTCGACCCGCAACGGTCGTGACTCCAACGCGCAGCGGCTCGGCGTGAAGCGGTACGGCGGTCAGCTGGTCAACGCCGGCGAGATCATCGTTCGCCAGCGCGGCACGCACTTCCACCCGGGCACCCTGGTCGGCCGTGGCGGCGACGACACGCTGTTCGCCCTGGCCGAGGGCCACGTGGAGTTCGGCACCCGGCGCGGTCGCCGCGTCGTCAACATCGTCCCGGTCCCGGCGGAGTAACACCGCCACCCGGTTACGAAGCTCTGCACAGGGCGGGTCGCGGAATTCCGCGCCCCGCCCTTTCGCTGTCTCCACAGCCATCTCAGGGGCTGGCCCCTGAGATGGTGGGTCAGGCAGCGAGATTTTGGTTCCGCAACCCACCGGCTTAGGGGTTGACCCCTCAGACGGGCAATCGCCCGGGGTGGGGGGGCGGACTGTTCGACTGACAAGAGGAAGTAGGCAACACCGATGGCGATCCCCAGCTTTGTCGACCGGGTCACGGTGCACGTCACCGCGGGCCGCGGCGGAAACGGCTGCGCCTCGGTGCACCGGGAGAAGTTCAAGCCGCTCGGCGGACCCGACGGCGGTAACGGCGGCGACGGTGGCAGCGTGATCCTGCGCGTCGACCCGGACGTCACCACGCTCGTCGACTACCACCGCTCCAGCCACCGCACCGCGACGAACGGTGCCCAGGGCAAGGGTGACCACCAGGCCGGCAGCAACGGCGGCGACGTGATCCTCGGCGTCCCGGACGGCACGGTGATCAGCACGGAGAACGGCGTCGTACTCGCGGACCTCGTCGGCCCTGGTGCCGAGTTCGTCGCAGCGCAAGGCGGTAAGGGCGGTCTCGGGAACGCGGCGCTGGCCAGCAGCTCCCGGAAGGCCCCCGGCTTCGCCCTGCTCGGTGAGGAAGGCGAGGAGCGGACGCTCGTCCTCGAGCTGAAGGTCGTCGCGGACATCGGCCTGGTCGGCTTCCCGAGCGCGGGCAAGTCGTCGCTGGTCGCCTCGATCAGCCGGGCCCGGCCGAAGATCGCCGACTACCCGTTCACCACCCTGATCCCGAACCTCGGCGTCGTCGTGGCGGGAGAGACTACCTTCACGGTCGCCGACGTACCCGGTCTGATCGAGGGTGCGAGCGAGGGGCGCGGCCTCGGACACGACTTCCTGCGGCACGTGGAGCGGTGTGCGGCGCTCGTGCACGTCATCGACTGCGCGACGTACGAGCCGGGCCGGGACCCGCTGACCGACCTCGACACGATCGAGGCGGAGCTGCGAGCGCACGGTGGGCTGGACGACCGGCCGCGGCTCGTCGCGCTGAACAAGATCGACGTACCCGATGCGCGGGACATCGCCGAGATGGTGCAGGCCGAGCTCGAGCAGCGCGGGCTGCGGGTGTTCCCGATCTCGACCGCCTCGCACGAGGGTCTGGAAGCGTTGAAGTTCGCGATGGCCGACATCGTCGTCCGGCGTCGCGCGGAGGCGGAGAAGCCCGACACCACGCGGATCGTAATCCGGCCGCAGGTGCAGGGCGGGCCCGAGTTCAAGGTGAAGCAGTTGCCGGACAACGGCGGCTGGCTGGTGCAGGGTGCGAAGCCCGAGCGCTGGGTGAAGCAGACCGACTTCGCGAACGCGGAGGCGACCGGGTACCTCGCCGACCGGCTGAACCGGCTCGGCGTCGAGGACGAGCTGCTCAAGCGCGGCGCCAACCCGGGCGACGCGGTCGTCATCGGCGACGGGCCGAACGCGATCGTGTTCGACTTCGCGCCCGACGTCCAGGCTGGCGCCGAGATCCTCGCCCGGCGTGGTGAGGACCACCGGCTCGAAGAGGCTCGTCCGGCGGCCCAGCGGCGGCAGGCGAAGAACACGGAGTACCACGCTCACCGCGCGGGGGAGCGGGGCGAGGACTGGTCGGAGTACCGCGAGGGCTGGATCGAGGACGAGGTGGACCTGTCCCCGGCCGAGGCCAAGCGGGCCGCACACGCCGCGGCGAAGCTGGCGCGCAAGGAGGCGCGGGAGCTCGACGCTGAGGACACAAGTCAGGACAGCTGATGAAACAGCGCGCGGAGGCCGTCCAGGCCACGCGAATCGTCGTCAAGGTCGGCTCGTCGTCGCTGACCCAGCGCGGCAAGATCGACCTGGAACGGCTCCGGCTGCTCGTCGACGCCATCGCGGCGCGGCGGGTGGAGGGTACTGAGGTCGTGCTCGTCTCGTCCGGCGCGATCGCGGCCGGTCTGGCGCCGATGGGGTTGCGGTCGCGACCGCGGGACCTCGCGACCCAGCAGGCCGCTGCCTCGGTGGGGCAAGGGTTGCTGATGGCGCGGTACAGCGATGCCTTTGCCGCGCACGGCCTGCGGGTCGGGCAGGTGCTGCTGACGGTCGACGACGTGACGCGGCGGTCGCACTACCGCAACGCGTACCGGACGTTCGCGCGGTTGCTGGAGCTCGGCGTCGTACCGATCGTGAACGAGAACGACACGGTCGCGACGACGGAGATCCGCTTCGGCGACAACGACCGGCTGGCCGCGTTGACCAGCCATTTGGTGCATGCCGATCTGTTGCTGCTGCTGTCAGATGTGGACGGTCTGTACGACGGGGATCCGCGCAAGCCGGGTACTTCGATGGTCACGGAGATCCGTGGTGCGGCGGATCTGGAGCCGCTCGCTCTGGGGAAGACCGGGTCGTCCGGAGTCGGCACCGGCGGCATGCAGACGAAGGTCGAGGCGGCCGCGATCGCTACCGAGGCAGGGATCCCGGTCATCCTCACGTCCGCGGCCCGGGCCGGCGAAGCCCTGCGTGGCTTGCCTGTTGGCACGCTCTTCCATCCGACGGGCCGGCGGCGCAAGACCCGCTTGCTGTGGCTCGCCCACGCGACATCTGGCCAGGGGGTCCTCCACCTCGACGAGGGCGCAGTCCGCGCGGTCACCCAACGCCGGGCGTCGCTGCTCCCCGCCGGGATCTCCGCCGTCGAGGGCACGTTCGCTGCCGGCGATCCGGTCGACCTGGTCTCGCCGTCCGGCCTGACGATCGCTCGCGGCCTGGTCAACTACGACGCCACCGAGCTCCCGGCCCTGCTGGGCCGCTCGACGCGCGACCTGTCCCGCGAGCTGGGCCCCACCTACGAACGAGAGGTCGTCCACCGAGACGACCTCGTCCTGCTGTGACGAAGACCTAGGATGCAACTGTGAGCGAGATCATCGAACTGGCCCGCCGCGCCCGCGAAGCCTCCTACGCGCTGGCCGAGGCCTCGCGCGCCACCAAGGACGCCGCGCTCCGGGCGATGGCCGCGGCACTGCGTGACCACACCGACGCGATCGTCGCCGCCAACGAGCAGGACGTCGCCGCTGCCCGCGAGGCTGGGACGCCGGAATCGACCGTCGACCGCCTCGCGCTGAACCCGTCCCGCGTCGACGGTATGGCCGCCGGGCTCGAGCAGCTCGCGGGCCTCAACGACCCGGTCGGGGAGGTCGTGCGCGGGTACACGCTGCCGAATGGGCTCGAGCTTCGCCAGGTGCGGGTGCCGTTCGGCGTGGTCGGGATCATCTATGAGGCGCGGCCCAACGTGACGGCTGATGCTGCGGGGATCTGCTTGAAGTCGGGCAACGCCGTGCTGCTGCGTGGGTCTTCGTCGGCGGCTTCGTCCAATGCGGCGATCATCGCGGTACTGCGGGATGCGGCTGTGTCGGCTGGTCTGCCGGCGGACGTCGTGCAGGGTGTGCCGACGGATCGGGCCGCGGTGAAGGAGCTCATGCAGGCGCGCGGGCTGGTCGACGTACTGATCCCGCGGGGTGGTGCCGGGCTGATCCAGACCGTGGTGAGCGAGTCGTCGGTGCCGGTGATCGAGACCGGGGTCGGGAACTGCCACGTGTATGTGGATGCCGATGCGGATCTGTCGCTTGCGCTGACGATCCTGCTGAACTCCAAGACCCAGCGGCCGAGCGTGTGCAACGCGGCCGAGTCGCTGCTGGTGCACTCATCGGTCGCCGCGGACTTCCTGGCCGCGGCGCTCCCGGCGCTCGCCGATGCCGGCGTCACCGTGCATGGCGATGCCGCAGTGGTTGCTGCTGGCAAGGATGTGGTGGCGGCGACCGAGGAGGACTTCGGCACGGAGTACAACTCCCTGGATCTCTCGGCTGCCGTTGTGGACTCGCTGGAGGACGCGGTGCAGCACATCCGCCGGTACAGCTCGGGCCACACCGACGCGATCATCACCCGCTCGCAGGCTGCCGCACGCCGGTTCACCCAGGCAGTCGACTCGGCCGCGGTCGTGGTGAACGCCAGCACCCGGTTCACGGACGGCGGCGAGTTCGGCTTCGGCGCCGAGATCGGCATCTCCACCCAGAAACTTCACGCCCGCGGTCCGATGGGCCTCCCGGAAATGACGTCCACGAAGTACATCGTCACCGGCGAAGGCCAGATCAGAAGCTGAACACCTTCACGCTCGGCGGCTCTATCTCCACCACGGCCAGGGCTGCGCGGTAGTCAGGCTCGGTCGCCAGCTCGACCACCTGTACTCCGGCTACCGGGCCGGGCTCGGCGCGCAGCCCGTCGCCTGTTGCCTTCACCGCCGCCTCGCGGCGCGTCCAGTACGCCGTGAACGCGCGCGCCTTCTCGATCCCGTCGTACTGCTTCAGCTTCTCCACTTCGTCCGCGGCCAACGCGACCCGCGCCACCGCGTCGACATCCAGCGTCTCGTCGACCCGCTCGACGTCGATCCCCACCGGCACGTCTGCGATCGCGACACCGACCAGCTCGCCGGAGTGTGTCACCGACAGCTCCACCCCGTCGGCCCGGACCTTTCCGTGCGGCTTCCCGCAGTCGGGGCAGGTCCGGTCGAGCCGTACGCTTGCCGGCAGCAACGAAAAACGTGCGCCGAGCAGTCTGCGTACCATCGTCACGCCGAGCAGGAACCGCTCCTGGTCAGCGGCCCGCACGTAAGCCGCCAACCGCGCCCGCTCGACCTCATCCAGATCCTCGACAAACTCGTCCCGCCCCTCGCCTGTTCGCGCCCACCAAACCTCGACTTCGGGGCCGGGGTGCGTCACACCGGGCCTGGGGTCCACGTGAGTTTGCCGGTGCGGAGGTCGTGCCGGACGCTGTCGATCCACTTCGCCTCGGCGATCAGCACCGCGACCTGGTACTCCGTCTCGAGCAGCGCGTACCGGGGGATCGGCTTACCGTCGACCTCCATCCGCAACTCGAGCTGCAACTCGGAGATCCGCTTCGTCAGCGCCTCGCGCCGCTGACCGAGCAACTCACCCGCAGTCTTCGGCGGCACCAGCATCACGAACGACAACCCGGCCGGAAACTCCGGGAACTCGTTCCGCGGCGTGGTCAGGATCTCCGCCAGCCACTCCCGGCACACCCGCCGACCCTCGTCGGTCAGGTGGTAGACCGTCCGCTCCGGATACCGCTCGTCCTGCTCGGTCGCGCTGACGGAGATCAGCCCGTCCTCCTCGAGCCGCACGATCATCCGGTACAGGCTCGTCCGCTGCCCGACGTTGACGACCTGGTCCTTGCCCCACTGCCTGATCAGCCGCTGGATCCCGTACGGATGCAGCGGCCCGTTCTCCAGCAGCCCCAGGACCGCCAGCGCCAGCGGTGAACGTCGCATAGTCACCCCGTCAGGATAGGTCACAGCGAAACTAGTTGCAATGTAACTAGAGTCCGTGTAACTATCGAGCCATGAGAGCAGCAGAACTCACCCAAGACACCGTCACCTCCCACGACGGCACCTCGATCGGCTACTACAAGACCGGCCAGGGTCCCGCAGTGGTCGTCCTGCACGGCAGCATGGAGTCCGCCCGCAGCCACACCCTCCTGGCGGAGGCGCTGGCCGACGACTTCACCGTGTACCTCCCGGACCGCCGCGGGCGCGGCCTGTCAGGCCCGCATCGCCCCGATCACTCGGTCGCGACCGAGGTCGAAGATCTCGAAGCCGTCCTGACCGCAGCCGGCGCCACCCGCGCCTTCGGCGTCAGCGCCGGGGGAGCGGTGGTCCTCGAAGCTGCCCGCAAACTGCCCGCCCTCGAGAAGATCGCGCTCTACGAGCCGGCTATCGTCGCCGACGGCGCACCCCACCGAGCCTGGCTCACCCGCTTCGACGAGGAGCTCGCCCGCGGGGACATCGCCGGCGGCATGGTGACCAGCATGTTCGGCTTCGAGATGGCACCGGCGTTCCTGAAGGTCATGCCCCGCGGCTTGCTGAAGCGGATGACCGAGAAAATGCTCGCCAAAGAAGAGCGTCAGGCCACGCCCGGCACCATCACGATGCGCCAACTGGCACCCACCATCCACGCCGAAGGCACCATCGTCGCCGAACTAGCCGGCACCTTCGAAAGCTTCCGCACAGTCACCGCCGAAGTCCTCCTGATGGGCGGCACCAAAGGCCTCCCCGGCCTCGAGCCCGGCCGCGCCGCCCTCGCCACCATCCTCCCCCACTGCCACCGCATAGAGTTCCCCGGCTACAACCACGGCTCCTCCTCAGACCCCGGAGGCGTAAACCCCACCGGCAGCCCTGCAGCCGTCGAGAAAATCGCCACCGAGGTCAAAGCCTTCTTCAACCAGTAACAGCTGCTCGAGTAGTGGGTCGGGTGTGCTTCAAGCTACGGCTAGGGCCCAGTCGACTGCTTCGGCTATGTCTGTTACTGGGTAGCGGGTTGCTCGGATGATCCGGTCGTTGCCTACGACAAGCACTACTCGTTTCAACCGCTCGTAGCCACCGGCCCGGAAGGTCGGTAACCGCAGTGCCGCCGCCAAGCCGAGGTCCTGGTCCGACAGCAGCACGTGGGGGATCTCCTCCGCCCGGGCGAATGCCACCTGCTCATCCGGCCGCTGTGTACTCACCCCGCGAACCGCCACCCCCTTCGCAACAAAGTCGTCGTACCGCCCCGCGAACAGCCGGTTCTCCAACGTGCACCCGCTCGCCCCCGCGATCTCACCCCACCCATCCGGCAGCGGCGTAGGCCGACCCGTCGCCGGATACCCGAACAACACAGTCGCCCGCGCCCCCGCATCCACCACATCCACCGTCCTGCCACCCGTCGCCCGCGTATCCGCGTCGTCCACCCCGCTCGCCGTCGAACCGCCTCTCGCCCGCGCATCCGCGTCCACCGTCGTACCGCCCTCCGCCGGCGCACTCAGGCGGCCGGGTACTCCGTACGCCGGCAGCTGCACATACGGCACCCGCTGGCCGACAAGCTCGTGTACCCGGTGCGCCGGCGGCTCGTCCGCGTCGTTCGTACCGGTCAGCGAACCGTCGCCGAGCAACCAACGATCGCCCCAGTCCTGCAACGCCACCAGCACCGGCAGAAGCGCGCGCCCGCGCGGCGTGAGGCTGTACGCATACCGCGGAGGGTGATCCTGGTACGCCGATCGTTCAACAATCCCACTGTCGATCAGCCCCACAAGGCGCTCGTTCAACACCTTGCGCGAGATGTGCAAGGACCCAGCCAACTGGTCGAACCGGTCCACCCCGCGGGCGAGGTCGCGCACGATCAGCAGCTCCCACCCGTCGCCGATCACGCCCAACGACTGCGCGATCGCACAGTCCGCCTCAGGCTCGAAGCTGCTCCGCCGCACCCTCCACCCCTCCCAATCCGGTTGCCACTCCACGAGCGAGCCAAGTAAGTTCCCGTTAGGAACTCACTCTAGCCGAAGGAGCCGAGCATGTACTGGCGACGAATCGCAGACCTGCCCGGTTGGCTCAAGGCGGTGATGGCCGGCCAACTGGTCAGCTCGGCCGGAGCGCTCGCGTGGATCTACCTCACCCTCTACCTGGTCGAGGATCGCGGCATGTCCTCGCAGCAGGCCGGCTTCGCGGCAGCGGCGTACGGCATCGGTCTGCTCGGTGGCAACCTGACCGGCGGCTGGTTCGGCGACCGCTTCGGCCTCCGTACTGCGGCGATCGGCAGCCAACTGCTCTGGGTCGTCAGCTGCGTGGCCATGCCCTTCGCGCCCGGCCCGTCGATCGCCGGAGTCGCAGTACTCGCCGGCCTCTTCGGCGGCGCCGGCCGACCCAACCTGAGCGCCCTCGTCGCCACCGCCCTCCCAGCCCACCGTCGCCGCGAAGGCATCGCCCTCTCCAGAACCGCCAGCAACGCCGGCTTCACCATCGGCCCACCTCTGGGCGGCCTACTGGCGGCGTACAACTTCTCGCTTGTCTTCTACGTCGACGCGCTCACCAGCCTGCTCATGGTCCTCATCATCTGGCGCTGGGTACCCGCAGCCCCGCCCCGCGACCACCGCCCGGCCGCCACCGCGACCACCCGCTTCTGGAAGACAGTCCTGAGCGACCGACAGGTCCTGCTTGTCCTGGCAACAATCGTCATCGTCGACACCGTCTACCGCCAGATCTTCGCCACCATGCCGCTGTTACTACGAGACGCAGGTACGCCAGCAGTCGCGTACGGCGCCCTCATCGGCGCCAGCTCCGTGGTCATCGTCCTGTTCGAAGCACCCCTCGCCGCACGCCTCCGCGGCCACCGCGCCACCCGTGTCATCGCTGTCGGCTTCGCCCTAGTCGGCGCGGGCCTGGGGGTACTAGGCGTCTGGCCGGCCCTAGCCGGCGCCGCACTGGCCATAGTCGTCATCACCGCGGGGGAGATGCTCTACAAGCCCACCGCCACCGCCCACGTCGCCGACGCGGCTCCAGAGGGGATGGTCGGCCGCTACTCCAGCCTGTACGCCGCCGCCTCGATCAGCGGCATGTTCCTCGCCCCAGCGCTGGGCGGGGCGACGTACCAGCACGCCCCGCGGCTCCTGTTCCGGGTCGCGGCCGGCCTGGCGCTGGCGGCGTCCGCAGTACTACTGCTCACTCGGGCAGCGGGGCAGGACGTCCTTCCCAGCGAGTCGACAGCACAACCGTCGTCCGCGTCCTGACCACGCCGTTCACGCGGCGGAGTGAGCCGACCACGGCCTCGAGCTGGGTGACGTCGGCCACCCGGACCTTCACCACGAGCTCCTGGTCCCCGGCGACGAACCAGCAGTCCTCGACCGCGACGATGTCGCGTACCTGGTCGACGATGTCGTCGGTCTCCACGTCGTCGCGCTGGAACAGGCCGATCAGCGCGCTCGTCCCCAGGCCGACCTGGTCCGGTGCGACGACGGCGCGGTACCCGAGCAGTACGCCGCGTTCCTCGAGGCGCCGTACTCGCTCCTGAACGCTCGGCCCGGACAGCCCGACCACCCGGCCGAGCTCGGCCCAGCTGGAGCGGCCGTTCAGCCGCAGCGCCTCGATCAGCTGCCGGTCGATCGCGTCCATGACGCCTCCTGTTCACCGCAGATTCGAAGGCCGGGAATGTTCATGGCCTTTAATTCGTTTGTGAGAGCGTAACGCAGACCGTACAATTGGAAGTACCGAGGCCAGTCCGCCCCGGTTCCGCCGTACCGAACCCAGTGAAGGAACCATGATCACCCCCGATGTTGCCCGTGCCCAGATCGACGAGCGGCACCGCGTCGCCGCGCAGGCGCGCCGCGCGCACGCCGTCCCGTCTGCCTGGCGCCGGCTGCTGACCCGTCACATCCGCCACAGCTGACCTCTTCGTCCGCGACCGGTGCACCCTCGGTGAGCCTCCCGAGGCCACCGGTCGCTGTTGTGTCGGTGGGTACGAGATAGGCTTCGCTTCATGTTCACGACCCTGGTGCCGCACGTGGTTGCTCTCGAAGGAGCCACCGAGGCTTCGCACATCTCCAAGTGGTGGTTCGGCGGGTTCGCCTTCGTGGTGTTCCTGCTGCTGCTGGCCGTCACGCTCATCATGGGCAAGGGCCGGCCGCACAGCTGAGCGGCATGAAGGGCTGACGTGGCTGCTGTGGACCGGGTTCGACGCATCGGCGTGATGGGTGGCACGTTCGACCCGATCCATCACGGGCACCTGGTCGCGGCCAGCGAGGTGCAGGCGTACTTCGACCTGGACGAGGTGATCTTCGTCCCGACCGGCCAGCCGTGGCAGAAGTCGGACCGGAACGTGTCCCCGGCCGAGGACCGGTACCTGATGACCGTGATCGCGACCGCGTCGAACCCGCGGTTCTCGGTCAGCCGGGTCGACATCGACCGGCCCGGTCCGACGTACACGATCGACACCTTGCGCGACCTGGCCAAGCTGTACCCGGACGCCGAGCTGTTCTTCATCACCGGCGCCGACGCGCTGGCCCAGATCCTCACCTGGCGGGACGTGGACGAGATGTTCAAGCTCGCCCAGTTCGTCGGGTGCACCAGACCCGGGACCGAGCAGCTCGAACTGCCGCTGGACCAGCTGCCGATGAACAGAATCACCCTGCTCGAGGTGCCGGCGCTGGCGATCTCGTCGACCGAGTGCCGGGCGCGGGTCGCGAAGGGCAACCCGACCTGGTACCTGGTGCCCGACGGCATCGTCCAGTACATCGCCAAGCGTGAGCTCTACACCAACCGTTAGGAACCGAATGCCAGCCAGTGAACGCGCCATCGAGCTGCTCACCGCGGCGGCCGATGCGGCCCACGACAAGAAGGCCGAGAACGTCCTCGCCTTCGACGTGTCCGAGCAGCTCGCCATCACCGACGCCTTCCTGGTCGCGTCCGCCTCCAACGACCGCCAGGTCCGCGCGATCGTGGACGCGATCGAGGAGAAGCTCCGCGTCGACTTCGACGCCAAACCGGTCCGGCGCGAAGGCGCCCGCGAGGGCCGCTGGGTCCTCCTGGACTACCTGGAGATCGTCATCCACGTCCAGCACGACGAGGAGCGAGCCTTCTACTCGCTCGAGCGGCTGTGGCGCGACTGCCCGATCATCCCGCTCCCCGGGCCCGACGGCACGATCTCCGGTACGACGTCTGCTCCCGGCTCGACCTCCGGCACTGCGTCCGCCGTACCTGGCTCCCCGCCTGCCGCCGTACCTGGATCTGCCTCGGAGGCCACGGCCGGATGAGCGCGGGCCGGCTGATCGTCTGGCGCCACGGCCGGACCGAGTGGAACCTGCAGGACAAGATCCAGGGCCAAGCCGACATCCCGCTCGACGCGGTCGGCCTCGGACAGGCTCGGTCCGCCGCCGCACGCCTCGCCGCGTTGGCCCCCACCCGCCTCTTCGCCAGCGACCTGAAGCGAGCCGCCGCGACGGCCGGTGAGCTGGCGGCGTTGACCGGCCTCGAGATCGAGTACGACGAAGCTCTCCGCGAGATCGACGTCGACGACTGGGCCGGCCTCACCATGGCCGAACTCGCCGCGATGAACCCCGAGGCAGCCGCCCGCATCCGCGCCGGCGAACCCCAACGCCGCGGTACAGCAGGCGAAACGGTCGAAGAGGTAGCCACCCGCTTCGCCAAGGCCCTCACCCGCATCGCCGAAGAAGGCACCCCCGAAGACACCATCGTGGTAGCCACCCACGGCCTGGCGGCCCGAGTCGGCATCTGCCTGTTCCTCAACATCCCCCAAACCAACTGGCCCGCCTTCGGCGGCCTCGCCAACTGCAACTGGATCTCCCTACTCCCCGGCCGCCACAGCTGGCGAATAGAAGAATGGAACGCCGGCTCCCTCCCCGAACCAGTAATGAGCGACGACCCCCAACGCTGATCTGGTACTGCGCTCTCCGAACACCGCCTCAGGACAACCGCCCGCGAAAGGACACCGCTTCGCGGCGGCTGTCTTTCTGCCGCCTCCGGCGGGCCCCCAAGCGCCTCCCGCCACCGCTCTCCCGGCGAGTGACGGCTGATACCGGCGCAACGGACGTCGCTTCGCGACGGCTGTCTTACTGGCCGCCTCCGGCGGCGCCGTGAAGCACATCTCGCCCACCGCACTGCCGCGGGCGAACGGTGATACCTGGAAACGCTGCTGGTGGCGGGGCTGACCCGCCGAGACTGGTGCCTACCGCCCCGCCCGCGACCGTGCGCGGCGCGGACTGAATCGCCGCGGACACAGACCGCACGCGTTAGACGGAGCGGCCTACCGGGTCGCGACATGCGTCCCTGCCAGGCCCAAAGGTGTCGCTTAGGCGCCGTACATGCAGCTGTCAGACACACCACCCCGGAACGCCTGGAACGCCCTCTTAGGCACCTGCGTAAGCACACCAACCGAGCCACCCAGCGGTGTCGCCCACCTCACCAGCCCCAGGGTCTAACCGATTTTTCTTTGCCGCCCTCCATCCGCTAAACTTCCGGAGTCCGCAAGACACCGCGGGGCTTTGGCGCAGTTGGTAGCGCGCTTCCATGGCATGGAAGAGGTCAGGGGTTCGAATCCCCTAAGCTCCACCAGCAGTAACCGCAGGTCAGGAGGCACTTTCGCCCCTGACCTGTTTTCGTTTGTGGGGTCTGTGGGAGAGATTTGGGAGAGAACCGCTCGGCTCCCACCACCTTGTCCGCCAGCTTCTCGGCCTCTTGCGGGGCCTTCTCGACGGTGTCCTTGATCACGGGCACCCACGCGAGCAGCTTCTCCCGCTCGCCGTCGTCCAGGGCGAGCACCGAGGACAGGAAGCGCTCGTCGAGCGCTTCCAAGATCTGCCGCTCCATCTCAGGTGTCACGTGGTCGTACATACGACCCATGCCCTTCATCTCGTGTCCGAGTCGCGCACGGCGCGCAACCTCCACAATGCCGTCCTCGGTCAACCAAGTCGCGTGAGTATGTCGACCTTCATGGAAGGTGAAACCGGACAGGGTCGTCGGACGATGACGCTTCGATGCCGGGTCGTCCGCGTCAACGCCGTCCGGCTCCATGCGAAGTCCACCCGACCGTGGTTCTATCGTCGGAGGGTCATTGTCGTCGAGACGCCGTCGCCAGCGTGCGGCTGTGGAGGTTCGGGTGAGGTACTACTACGCCGAGCACGAGGATGCCTATCGGCGGCTTCAGCAGGAGGGGATGACCCAGTGGAGCGAGCTCTTCGAGGAAGGGAGGGCTGCCGATTTCGGCGCCTTTCCGAACCGGGAGTTCCTCGAGCACGCGCTTCGTTGCCTCGACCTGCCCGCGACGTCGGAGGTCGACGTACTGGAGTACGGGTGCGGGACGGGGCCGGCAGCGTGCTTCCTGGCGGCACGCGGGTTCCGGGTGGACGCGATCGACCTCATTCCGCAGGCGATCACAGTAGCTCGCCGGTTCGCAGCGGAACGTGGTGCCGACGTCAGGTTCAGCGTGCAGGACGTCTGCGCGCTGGCCGACGAGCCCGTCCGGAAGCAGTACGACGTCATCGTCGACAGCTACTGCCTTCAGTCGATCGTCACCGACGCCGACCGAGGCCGCCTCTTCGCCGCTGTCCGCGCTCGCCTGAGGGACGAGGGCTACTACCTCGTCTCCACAGCCATGTACGACGCGGAGCGCGTGTACGAACCCGGGTTCCGATACGACCCGACCACGGGTATCTGCTACGAGGAGGCGCCGTACGCCGCTTCGAGGCAAGACATGATCGAGATCGACGGCACGTCGTACCTACCTCATCGGCGCCACCTGCAACCCATGGCACTTCGTGACGAGCTCGAGAGCGCCGGCTTCCACGTCGTATCCCAAGAGGGCCTGCTCAAGGGCGATGTCGTTGCCAGATGCTGACGACTGCATCCGCCACGTCGTCGATGGTCCGCCCGCCTGTGCGAACCGACAAGTCGCTGACGTCATCGGGTGGCTAGCTGAGCGGACAGCTCGGATGCGTGTGCTACGAGCTTCGCTACGTCGGAGTCCAGAGCACAACCGTAGATGCGCTGTGCGATTTCCGCGCTGACGGACGAGTGCCGCGCATCACCCAACAGACCACACGCCTGACCTGCTCTGGATCCGCGAACAAATCCGCGACATATCCGCCAACGGATGTGCGACCGGCTAGAAGTCTGCCGTCGACATGACGGAGCCACGCACTGATCTGCCGCGATCCGTGCATTCGCCTGTCGCAGATCACCTGGCGGACGAGTGTCGCGCATCTGTCGACGGAGGACACCTGATTGTCTGACGTCGCCTGACAAGTTTCTCTACGTCTTCAAGTTTCTCTACGTCTTCAAGACGGGCCCCTCCAGGGCCCGAAGCGCGCGATGATCGCCGCTCCCGTGCCGAGCCGGATGGCCAGGGCCACCTGCCAAGAGTGGCTGGCCGCACCGTCAGCCAATCGCGGTTCCACGCGACGGTCTGTGTTCACTCGCGAATCATCGCAGGCAGGCACCTGGGAGCGGAACTCGTTGCCACCCTCCCCACGTCCCCGGGCTCGGGCGTGCGCGGAACGCGGCAAATCAGTGCGTTCTTGGTTGCTATCTAGGACGGGCGAGGTCTGCGCGGGTGGTGTCCCGCCGAGGCCCTGCAAGCGGGTCGTGTGCTGTCTACGGCGTGATGGTGATGTCTAGCGGCGCCGATAGCAGGTTGCCGCTAGGGGTGTGTAGCGCGATGACCAGCCCCCATTGTCCTGGCGGGACTGCGTACCCCAGGTCGGGAACTATCGAGGCTGTACCGATCAAGACCGGGACCGTGCGGCTCTGGTGAGGTTCGATCGCCAACTCCACCCGGCGCGCGTTGTGCGGGCCGACGTACAGACCGACGATGCTGCCGGAGCCGTCGGTCACCGCTGAGGTCAGCGAACCGTTGGTGATGAGTACTTGCTCGTGCGCGGTTCGATTGGTTACCAGCACGTCCTCGTGCGCGTACCGGCCGGTTCGGACCGACAACGGCGTCGTGGCTTCCACCTCGAGGCCGGCGGGTTTGGCGGATGCTCCGCGTAGCTGGGGCAGGTCCTCGCTCACCCATAGCCGTCTGGCCGGAAAGGTCATCGCTCCGACGTATAGATCCAGGAGGCTCCTGTACTTCGCGTTCAGCGTGGCCGCGATGTCGGTTGCCCAGGCGGCTAGCTGGATGTGGATCGGCAGTTCGCGCCGCTCGCTGTCGGGGCTGGGTACGACCACGAGTGCACCTGGTGACTCTTCGAGCAAGCGGCGCAGATCCACACGCAAACTCTCCCAACCAGTCATAGCCAGACGGTATCGGAACCGCGCGCTCGCCCGGTCGCAGCGGAGGACGATCAAGACGCCGAAGGAACGTCCTGAATTCGGCAGATCCGTGCGTTGGTCGGCGCAAAGGTGATCGGCAGGCCAGCCTGTCGCGGATCTACCGGCTGATCAGAACCTGAGTGTCTAACTGAGTGACTATCGGTTCACAGGCAGCAGCATTTCCATCGCCTCGGTTCCCTCGGTCGAGACCGGCTGGAGTTGGTGGCGGTAGACGGTGACCTGGCTGCTCTTTTGTGGCCGGCCAGGAGCGAGATCTGCTCGATGCTCGGACCGCTCTCGGTGCGCAGTGACACGAAACTGTGGCGTAGCTCGCGCGGCGTCCAGTCTGCGCTGTTCAGACCGGGGGCAGGTCAACGACGCCGGCGGAAATCACGCCGTACGTTGGCCGCGGTCGAGTTCGGTTCGTGTCGATGTGCTCCGCCGGTCCAACGATGGCCAACGCTTGCCGAAGAACGCCGCTGGAACACGTTTGCCGCGCTGCCAGGTGGCGGCTTGCGCTTCGGCGCTGGGTCAGGTTGGGGGTTCGTGAGCCGGGAGTTGAGGGTCGCGCGTGTTTACCGGGCGGTGGATTCGATAGCGTTCTGGCAACTGACGGCACGGAGGGGCTTGGATATGGCTGTGCAGGCGATCGACCTCCAGGTAGACGACGTTCCCGGGGCAACTAAGTTGCTGTCCGAGGCATACGGATGGCGTGTCCTGACGGAGGATCCAGACTTCGGCGAGCTTGACGCCGGGGGCATCCGAGTGATGCTCTCTCGAGACGCCATGATCGCCTGGGGGAAGCTCGACGGCCTGATCATTCACCATTACGTCGACGATGTGGCTGCGGCTGTCTCCCGCGCCGTTGACGCGGGAGCAGAGTTGGTCGCTGGCCCTCTCCAAACCGATTGGGGTACTGAAGCCGCTTACCTTCGCGGACCGGGCCGGCTCATCGTTGATGTGTGTCGCGATGCCTGATCCGCGCGTGTACGCCGAAGGAATCCGACTGCTCGGTGGCGTTGATGCCCTCCCGTTAGCTGAACAAGTCTGGCTGTGCTACGACGCGGTCTTCGGCGATTCCGCCGATTTCGATACCTGGCGTTCGGATCTCTTCGAACGCCACGCCGCCCGCGATGGATACCGGCTTGCGATCGCGGCTGACGAGGGCCGCGTGGTGGGCTTCAGCTGGGGTTACGTCGGACAACGAGGTCAGTACTGGTCGGACCTCGTCTGCAAGGCGCTCCCGCGCGAGCTCGCCGACGAGTGGGTCGGGAACCACTTCGAGATCGTCGAACTCGCCATTCTTCCTTCGCACCGACAGCGCGGCCTGGGGCAAGCCCTCCACGACAGGATCCTTGAAGGCGTGGACCGGCGGTGCCTGCTCAGCACAAGTGCTGACGGCAACGACCCGGCGGTGCGCCTCTACCTGAGGTCCGGATGGCGCCACCTAGGCATGCTCCGCCCAGGCGTGCAAGTGATGGGAAGACACCAGACCTGACCCCATCGGTGGGCGCACCAGCCCTGGTAGCAGGGCATCGTTATGCGGCGCGGCTGGTGCGAGGAGGACGCTGCGCTGCCGGTGAGCTGGTGGCGATGGAGTTCTGTGGTTCAGTGTGCGCGGCGGTAGTGCATGGCTACTACGCCGTTGTGGAGCGGCTCGGCCGAGAGTAGGTCGAGTTGGCGGGTGCTGGGGAGGCCGCTCTGGTACAGCGTCGGGCCGTGGCCGGCGATCCGGGGGTGGATGAGGAGTTTGTACTCGTCGATCAGGTCCAGGCGGTCGAGCTCGGTGGCGAGCTTGCCGCTTCCGAGGAGGACGCCTGCCGGGGTTGCGTCCTTGAGGTTCTGTACGCCCTCGCGTAGATCGCCGGCGATGTGGTGGGTGTTGGCCCACGGGAAGTCCTTGCGCGTCGAGGACACGACGTACTTCGGTTTGGCCTCCAGCTTGGTCGCCCACTCGCGCAGGGCCGGCGGCGCTTCCTCGTCGCCGCGGGCGACGGCCGGCCAGTAGCTCTCCATCAGCTCGTAGGTGACGCGACCCCACAGCATGGCGCCGCTCTCGCCCATGAGACGGGTGAAGTAGGCGTGCGTCTCACCGTCGGCGATCCCCTCCTGGTGGTCGACGCAACCGTCCAGGGTGAGGTTGAGGCTGAAGGTGAGAAGTCCCATGGCCGGCGAGTTTAACGCCAGTACGGCGGCGCGTCCGTCGTACGCCGGACCGACTCGGTGAAGTCCGACGATGACCGTGGTGCGAAGACTGGTGCACGATCCGGTGGCTACGCCGTGAGGCGGTCGGCTTCGGTCAGTAGGAGATTGCCGAAGGGCTGGAAGCCGATGCTGCAGGCGTAGACGCCGCTCATGACGCGGTGGATCGTTCCCCATTCCCAGATGGCGGTCGCGTCGACGCCTGTGCGAGAAGCCAACTGTTCAGTCCGCGTCCGGAGGTCGTCGCCGAGGTCCGGGTTGCAACGGACGATGGTGCCGAGATCGCACGCCGGTTCGGCCCGCAGGCCGGCTGGATCGATGAGCTTGTAGCTGCCGTCACTCGCCTGCAGGGCGTTCAGCTCGTGGATATCACCGTGGACAAGAACCGCGGACCGATCGTCGTGGGCGGCGCGACGACGATCCATGCAGTTCAGCGCGTCCGCGACAGTGGCCGGCGAGCACGGTCGTCCCGCTTGCTCCCACAGTTTCGGCAGCCGATCGGCGTACTGCGCAGCCAACGTCGCGCCGGTTGGAAGATCGATGTCGGGACCGATCGGACGCCACAGGCGAACCGCCACGTCACACAGCAAGTTGTGGCGGCTCGCAGGGTCGGCCACGAGGTCGTACATCGGAGCTCCGAGGCGCTCCAGCAGAAGGGCTTGTTGGCCCCGGTCTTCGCCTAGCAGTTTGGCGCAGCCGTCTCCGTTCGCCAGGCGCAACACCGTGGCCTCCTGCGTGACGTCCCGACCTGGCACACCGATCTTGAGGACCGCCGGAGTTCCGTCAGCGCGCGTCACCTCGACAACCAGCGCGACATGACCGCCCGCGAAGCTGGCCCCGACCACCAGAGACCACTCCTGCGCCAGCGAGTCGACCACGTCCGGCAGTTCATCCAGCCAGAATTCGTTGCCGTCGGCTATGACCGTCTTGCGAACTTGGTCAGGAATGTCGAGTCTCATACCACCAGCCTAGTGAGAGCCGGCTCGGTCAAAGGCGTGTGGCTGTGAGGATTTGGTGGGCGAGGGCTTTCGTGGGGTGGGTGGTTGTGTCCAGTTCGAGGTTGTAGGGGATGCCTTGGTGGACTCGGGTGTGGGACCAGCGGGATAGGCCTGGGGGGTTCTTTCGGGTGGTTTCTCGGTGTTCTAGTTCGGGGAGGTCGCAGTGTAGGCCTATCCAGAGGACGTCTACGTTGGTGAGGGTTTTGGTCCAGTGGTCTCGGATTTCGGGGCCTAGCATCATTTCGTCGATGATGACGGGGTTGCCTGCTGCTACGAATTCGCGGACGGCGCGGTGGAAGCCTTGGAGGATGCGTAGGCCGATGGGGCCGTAGGAGATTCCGCAGACGGGGTGGCCATTTTCGGGCGGGTGGTCGACGTATGCGAAGCCTTGCGCTCGGTGGGCGCCCTTGGGGCCGCCGGCCCATTGGGCGGGGACGGTTGCGAAGCAGGTGTCCAGGCCCATCAGGAGATAGGGCACGTCGAGGGCGTCTTGGAGGGCTCTGCCCAGGGTTGTTTTGCCGGCGGAGGAGGGGCCGTTGAGGAAGATGACCGAGGGTAGGGAGGTTCGTGGCACTGCGCGAGTCTAGCGAAAACGCCTTGTAGGTAAGGGATAATTAAAGCTTGGCCGCTAGGGCTTGGTACGCCGGGACCAGTTCTTTCCAGCGTGTTTCGGTGTCGGCGCGTTCAAGGCCGGCGAGGTACGTGGCCAGGTTTTCGGCGTGGATTTGCCAGCCGGCGCCGTAGAAGGCGATCTTGTCGACGGGCATGCCCTGGATCTCGAGGACGAGGACGGTCTGGTCCTCGGCGGCGGTCAGGGTGGCCTCGATGATTCCGTCGTACGGCGCTGCGCCCTGGCCGCGCCGGTACGACTCGTCGGTCTCCCGGGTGGTGACTCGCAGGCGGTGTGGGGGTTCGCAGGCCTCGATCTGGCCGGCGCTCTCGATGTCGTTGGACGCGACGTACGCGCGGAACTTCCCGCCGGCCTGCAGGTCGCCGGAGATCTCGCCGTACCAGCGGGTGAGGCGGGCCGGGTCGGTGATCGCTTCCCAGAGGTCGTCGATCGTGGTGGCGTAGCTGTCCTCGATGCGGACGACGCCAGTACCACCGGCTGAGCGCAGGCTGCCCAAAATGCGGTCGTTCATCGGGAGCTCCTTCGTTGGCGTTTTCCGCGGGCTATCTCGGTGTGGAGGGCGTCCAGCCGCTGTTGCCAGAGGGTTCGGTACGAGCCGAGCCACTCGTCGATCTCGGCCAGGGGTTCGGGGCGCAGGCTGTAGACGCGGCGCTGGGCGTCGGTGCGTACGTCGACGAGCCCGGCCTCCCGCAGTACGCGGAGGTGCCGCGAGACGCCGGGTCGCGCGATCGGCAGCAGCTCGGCGAGCTCGCCGGCGGTGAGCGGGCCGCGTGACAACCGCTCGAGCATGATCCGTCGGCTCGGATCGGCGATCGCCTTCAGCGCGGCTTCCATGGAGCGAATGTACCCAGATGGTTACGTAACCGTCAAGGTACACAAGCTACTCCCGGCCGAGCCAGGTAGCGATGCAGGCCTCGTTGCCCTCGGGGTCAGCGAGGACCCACCACTTCGGGGCGTGGGTGTCGGTGACCAGGCGGCCGCCGGCGGCTAGGGCGGCGGCGATTCGGGCTTCGGCCTGGTCGTGGGGTACGGCGACGTCGAGGTGGATGCGGTTGCGTTGCGGGCGCGGGGCGTCCATGGGCTGGAAGCTGATGCCGGGGCCGCGGCCCTGCGGGTCGTACAGGTAGTCGTCGTCGAGCTGACCGTAGCCGAGGAGCGCGCGCCAGAACGGGAGAACGTCCTCGATGACGAGCGCGTCGATCGAGACGTTGAGGACTTGGACGGCGGTCGGGTCCGCTGGCAGGTCGAGCGCTCGCGCGGCGGCTGAGATCTTGCGGGCCAGGTCCACATCGCGGCGTAGCAGACTCACGGTGACACCGGCCGGCCGCAGATCGATCTTCAGCTCGGTAGCGCCGGCGAGCCGACCGATCTCGTCGACGAGTGCGATGCCTTTCCCGAGCGAGCTGGTCCAGAAGTACGCCGAGACCAGGTGATACAGGACCCGCCAGTCGTCCACACCCTCCGCCGAATGGAACGCCTTGGCTGTGATTCGCGCAGTCATGCCGCTCAAGTTAACCGGTCCGGCTGACGCTGCGGTTGGTAATGCTGGTGACCTGCAGGGCTGGAGCTGCCTAGGATGCGCCGGGTGGAGGAGTTTGGGGAGTTGGCGGAGGGCTCGCATCGGGAGGTTGCGACGCGGCTTGTTGCGAGTGGGTGGAATGTTTGTGGAGTGGGGGACTGGGCAACGGTTTGGCGGTCGCCGGATGGGCTGCGGGTTGCCCGGGTTTGTCCGTTTGAGCTGGTGTACGAGGTATTTGTCGGGCTCTGCCGGAGTCTTGCCGGGAGTGCGTTGCTGCCGACCATCGAGTTTGATGCTCCGCTGAGTGGTGGCGGGCGATTGACGGTGATGGAGTTTCTGCGGCCCGCGGAGGTGGCTGAGGTCGAGGCGGTGTTGAAGCGGTGGTACGCCGGGGAGTCAGGCGATCCCGTCTCCGCCGTACGGGCCGAGGCTGAGCGGCTCGATCGTGTGTGGGCCGACGTGATCCCGTACTGGGGTGGCGTTGACCTCAACCCCGCCAACGTGATGCTCGACCTGACCGGGCAGATCAAGTTCGTCGACCTCTTCGCGTCGGCCGGTCACAAGATGTTCGCTGCGCTTGTCGAGGATCCGGCGGAGTTCACCGCACGAGTTCCGGCGAATCGCCGCCAGTTCATGACCGAAATCGGCTATGCGACCCGGGTCTGGACCCCCGCACAGATCACGGCGTACCGCCAGGCCGCATCCGCACTGCCTTAGGAGCGGTGAAACTGTCGCCGGGGCCTGGTATTTGTTGGGGGTGCCTTCAGTCGTCGAGTTTCGGGAGATTCGGCCGTACGGCGTTCCTGGTGGGCGGGCGGACGGGTTCGAGGAGCTGACCTCGATCCTTATCCGTGACGGGCTGGTCGACTGGCCGGAAGGGACCGTGTTTCAGCGGTTCGGCAACCCGGATGGCGGGCGCGAAGGGCAAGGTGTGCTGCCGAACGGTGACGTGTGGGCGTGGCAGGCGAAGTACGTTTTCGGGTTCGGTGCGAGCGAGATCGGGCAGGTCACCAAGTCGGTGCTCCGCGCCCTCGACACCGAGCCGAACCTCAAGCGGTACTACGTCACGCTGCCGTACGACCTGCCCGCCGGCGACACCGCGACCAGGAAGTCTGCGCACACCAGGTGGCTCGAGAAGAAGGCCGAGTGGGAGGCGCTGGCGACCGCGCGTGGGATGACGGTCGAGTTCGTCTACCTCGGTGCTCACGACCTGCTGAGCGAGCTGACCAAGCCGCATCAGGCGGGCCGGCTCAGGTACTGGTTCGACGCGTCGACCCTGTCCCCGGACGCGATGAAGCAGCGGCTGGCGGACGTCGTCGCCAAGGCGGGCCGTCGCTACAGCCCCGCAGTGCATGTCGAGGTGGAGACGGTGCGGGCGCTGGAGGGCCTCGGCCGGACCGACGCCTACCTGATGCACGTCCAGGTCGCGCTCGCCGGACTCCGTGCGCTGCGGTCCGAGGGTTGGTACCCGCCCGACGACGAAGAGATGCTCCGCGAGGGCATCATGAAGACCCGGGAGCGTTTGCTGGCGGCCGAGCTCGCCGTAGCGGGTCTGCTGGAGGCGCTGCGGTCGGGGGAGCCGCTGCCTGAGATCTCCGAGGAGTTGACGGCGGCCGACGCGCAGGTGGAGGTTGTCACCCGGTTGCTGCGCGACCAGCACCTCCGAGACGGCCGGTACCTCGACCGGGCCGGCGCGTTGTACGGGACCCTCAACAGGTCGCGGCAGGCCGTTCGGACGACGCGTTCGTTGCTCAAGGCCCCTGAAACGCAAGCCGCGCAGTCCGGCCGGCTGCTGCTGACCGGTCGTGCCGGCACCGGCAAGACGCACCTCTTCTGCGACGTCGCCTCCCGAAGGATCGCCGACGGCTCACCGACGCTGATCGTTCTCGGCCAGGACTTCGACGGACGCCCGCTGCTGCGCCAGATCGGTGACCTCGTCCAGCTCGACGGCACGCTGGACGAGGTACTCGCGGTCCTCGACGCGGCCGGTGAAGTGGCCGGCCGGCGCGCGCTGCTGATGATCGACGCCCTCAACGAGGGCACAAACGCGGAGCGGTGGTCGGACGACCTCCGGGTCCTCGCACAAGCCGTCGACAGGCATCCGCACGTGATGCTTGCCGTTTCCTGCCGGACCGAGTTCGTCGCCCCAGTCGTTGGCGACGCCAACGGGTTCCCGCGGGTCGCACATCACGGGTTCGCGGAGGCGACCGCCGCGGCGGTCGACCGCTACACGGCGGAGTACAACCTCGAGCGCCTGACCTTCCCGGTGCTCAATCCGGAGTACGGCAACCCGCTCTTCCTCAAGCTGGCCTGCGAAGCGCTGTCGACGCTCGGCGTGGGCAGGTTCACCCTCGGATCAGCGAGCCTGACGACCGTGTGCGACGCATTCCTGGCCGCAGTCAACAAGCGGCTCGCCGGCCCGACCCGCTGCGACTACGACGAGGCGACCGACCTCGTGCAGACCGTCGTCCGTGAGCTGGCTACCGTCGGCCCCGGCCCCTACAACAGCGCAGTGGTACGTCGAATCACCGAGTCGCTGCTGCAGGGCCGGCCCTGGTCGAAGAGCCTGCTGCTGGGGCTCAAGCGCGAAGGCGTCCTGATGGACACCTTCGACAACCAACTCGCGTTCAGCTACCAACGGCTCGGCGATGTTGCCCGGGCGATGTTCCTTGCCGAGCAGTCCGCCGAGGAACTCAAGGCCTGGTACGCCGGACTCGGCAACCGCAGGTGGGCAGAGCAAGGCACCATCGGCGCGCTCGCGGTGATCGCACCGGAGCGGCTCGGTGCCGAGATCGTCGACCTGTTCAAGGACGGCCGCCGGATCGCGCGCGACCTCCTGGATGCGTTCGTGGAGAGCCTGGTACTGCGGGGCGCGCAGCACACGACCGATCGAACCGTGCGCATCGTGCAGCGGCTACTCGAGCTCGATGAGTGGACGGACCGGACGTGGGAGCAGCTCGTCCGGCTGGCCTGCGTACCGGGCCATCGCCTCAACGCGGACTGGCTCCACAGCCTGCTCACCGCCCGACCGCTGCCGGAGCGGGACGCGACCTGGTCGGAGTGGCTCGTTGGCGGGACCAGCCGGGGAGCTGACAGTGCGGTGATCGTCCTGCTCGACTGGGCGGGCCATCCGGACCGTGCGTTCACCGACGACACGGTCCGGCTCGCGAGTCTCGTGCTCGGCTGGATGCTGGCCGCGTCGGACCGAAGGGTCCGGGATCGCGCCACGAAGGCGCTGGCCGGCGCGGGCGAGCGGGCGCCGACCGGGTTCGCGGCCGCGGTCCGGTCGTTCCGCGGCTGCGACGATCCGTACGTCGTCGAGCGCCTGGCCGCCGCGGTGTGCGCGGTCGCGCTGCGTGCGTCCGACCCGACGACGGTCGTCGCGATGGCGGAGGCCGCGAGTGACCTGGTTGCCGACGGGTGGCCCGAGCACCTGTTGACGCGTGACTACCTTCGCCGGACGCTGCAGGCTGCGCGCGGCCACGGCTGGGACGGGCCGGACGGTTCGCCTCCGTACGGCGCGACCTGGCCGGTCGAGGCGATGTCCGCCGAGGCTATCGCGCAACGGACGGCCGGTTCGGCGTACCGGACGATCTGGAGGTCGCTGCAGCGAGAATACGGAGACTTCGGCCAGTACGAGATGGGGCCGGCGCTCGAGCGCTTTGGTGCGGTCGATCGGGACCTGGTCGAGCGGGCCGTGTTCAGTCGGGTCGTCGAGCTCGGCTGGACGGCCGAGCGGTTCGGTCGTCTGGATGCGGACCGGCGCGGCGGCCACGACGGTCCGGTCGAGCGGTACGGGAAGAAGTACCAGTGGATCGGCTTTTACGAGGTGCTCGGTCGGCTCGCGGACACGTACCAAGTAGACGGGCTGTCACCGTACGAGTTTCCGGAGCAGGTCGTGTGGCGCGACCTGGACCCGACGGTTCTCGCCCCGGCACCACAGGCCTGGTACCAGCCGGTCCGGGCCAGCTTTCCCAGCGAGGTGACGACCGAGTATCCGAGGGACCTGTCTGGTGTCCCTGACCCGCTTGACCTCATCGCGCACGACCCTGAGTGGCTCACGCTGGTGCGGCACTCCAGCGCGACGCAGGACCTTCCGCCCGAGATCGCCGCACTCCAAGCGCCGATTCTCAACATCTGGATCCAGGTCCGCGGTTACCTCGTCCCTGCGGAGACTGCAGCCGCCGTCCGCGACTTCGCAGCCGGCCAGGACTCGGACGGTCGCTGGATGCCGGAGAACGTCGATGTCCACTCCCGCCTGCTCGCCGCGCATCCATCCGCACCCGACTGGGGCCTGGCGGACGGGACCGCGGAGCCCGGGCGCCCCCGTCGTCGCGACGACCCGCAGCTCTTCCAGCCGATCGCCTGGTACGGCGGGACCGGTACGTCGCGGGGGAGCGCTGGTGGGGAGGAGCCGACCGGGTACGTGCCGAGCCGCCTGCTGTACGACGCCCTCGAGCTCAACCATGGCGTCGACTTCCGCTGGACCGATGACGGCGGGTTGGCCGTTGTCGATCCGACCGCGGGCAGTGCCGACGCGTCGACGCTGCTGATGCGGCGTGAGCTGGTCGGCAGGCTTGCCGGCAAGGGGTACACGCTCTTCTGGACTGTGTTGCTCAACAAGCAGCTCAACGATCGCAGCTACAACCGGCAGCGCGACAAGGTGCGCTGGATCAGCGCGAGCGCGTCGTACCTGCTGACGGGTGACACCATCGAGCTGGTGTCCGCGCAGGCCTCACGCCGCAGGCCCGGTGGTGAGGCGGAGCCGGTTGAGTGGGTGGTTCGTAACAGCGGCTGAGATGAGGTCCCAGCGGCATACCAGCGCTGTGTGCGCGGCCTTTGACATGTTGTTCAGGTGCCTTGGACAACAATGAAGGAGCCACATATGAAGCTGTACGACGTGGTGGTGGTCGGAGCCGGGCCCGTCGGGCTGTTCCTGGCGACCGAGTTGGGTCTGGCCGGCTGTTCGGTGGTCGTGCTCGAGCGGGACGCCGAGCCGTCGCCGCTGAAAGCGATGCCGTTGGGTATGCGCGGGCTGTCGGCGACGTCCGTGCAGGCGTTCTACCGGCGGTCGATGCTGGCCGACCTGCAGGCGGCGAACGACTCGCGCCCGGAGCCGGCGGCGGAACGACCGCGGCGGGTTGGGCACTTTGCCGGGATCATGCTCGACCCGGAGAAGCTCGACCTCGACGCGTTGCCATACCGGATCCCGGGGCCGGCGCAGGACGGCGAGATGACCTCGCTCGCGGCCCTGGAGGAGGTGTTGGCGGCGCGGGCGGTCAAGCTTGGCGTCGAGATCCGGTACGGCGCTGCGGTCACCGGGCTGCCGCAGGACGACGAGTCGGTCATCGTGCGGGCCGGCGAGGAGGAGTACGCCGGGCGCTGGGCGGTCGGGTGTGACGGCGGCCGGAGCGTGGTGCGCGGGCTCGCCGGGTTCGACTTCGTCGGCACCGAGCCGCTGCTGACCGGCTATGTCATGGACGCCGTGGTCGCCGACCCGGAGAAGCTGCAGCCCTGGTTCAACGTGACCCCGACCGGCATGTACATCCGGATGCGCCACATGCCCGGGTACGTCGGCATGATGGACTTCGACGGCGGTGCGTACGACCGCACCCAGCCGCCGACGCTCGAGCACCTGCAGTCGGTACTGCGACGCGTGTCCGGCACCGATGTAAGTCTCGAGAGTGTCCGGCTCGCCTCGAGTTTCACCGATCGCGCGATGCAGGCGACGACGTACCGCAACGGCCGCGTCCTGGTCGCGGGCGATGCCGCGCACATCCACTCGCCGCTCGGCGGGCAGGGGCTCAACACCGGTCTCGGCGACGCGATGAACCTCGGTTGGAAGCTCGCCGCGACGATCCGTGGCGACGCGCCGGACGGCTTGCTCGACACCTACACCAGTGAGCGTCATCCGGCCGGCGCGTGGGTGCTCGACTGGACGCGGGCGCAGGTGTCGGTGATGCAGCCGGGCCCGCAGGCGAGTGCGCTCCAGGGCCTGGTCTGCGACCTGCTGCAGACGCGCGACGGGACGACGTACGTGTTCGAGAAGCTGTCGGGCTACGGGCTCCGGTACGACCTCGGCAGTGAGGATCCGCTGGTCGGCCGCAACGCGCCGGACTTCGAGCTCACCGACGGCCGCCGCCTCGGCGACCTGATGACGGACGGCCGCGGCGTCCTCCTCGACTTCACCGGAACCCTCCGCGACCAGGCAACACCGTGGGAGAACAGCATCCGGTACGTCGGTCTTCCCGCGACCAACGACCTCGGGTACGACGCCGTACTGGTCCGCCCCGACGGCGTCGTCGCGTGGGCCGGCGAGCGCGACTTCGAGCACGCCGCCAGCACCTGGTGGCGGGGTCGTAGGGTAGTGGTATGAGTCGGGTGCCGGACCTTCGCGAACTGGTGGAGGTTGGGGTGCGTGTGCGGGGGACGCGGCAGTTGTTGCGGCAGAACCGGGCTGGATGGACTGATCTGTTGCCGTTGTGAGCTGACGGCGAGGTTCATTCTGGTGCGAAAGGTCTGGTTGTGACGACTGTTCTGTGTGTGCCGCAATGGCAAGGTTCGGCCGCGAAGAGTGCGCGGCAGTTGGTTGTGGGAGCGACGCGGAGTGCCGAGGCGCTTCAGCTCGGCACTGTGGTGACGGTGCCGGTGGTCGAGGGTGCCTTGGAGATCACCGACGGGATCCGGGCGTACGGCGCTCTGGTGGAGAACGTCCGGCTGACCGGCGAGCTGCTCGCCGGAATCGACGACTTCGTGATCACCGTTGGTGGTGACTGTGGCGTGGAGGTCGCCCCGATCGAAGCCGCCCGGCAGAGGTACGGCGATGAGCTACGCGTGCTGTGGATCGACGCGCACGCCGACTGCTACGGGCCGAATGACCTGCGATCGGGTGCGTTCCACGGGATGGTGGTGCGGACGCTGCTCGGCGACGGTCCGGCGTTGCTGACTCCGCATCATCCACTGAATCCGGAGCAGCTCGTTCACGCCGGGCTGCGGGTCGCCGCGGACGTCGAACGCGAGTTCATCCGCACGACCGGTGTCCGCGGGTACGGCGTCGACGACCTCGAGCGGGCGGCTGACGGGCTCGACGGTCCGACGTACGTGCATATCGACCTGGACGTCCTCGACCCTGCCGAGTTCGGATCGGTCGGCTATCCCGAGCCCGGTGGCGTCCCGGCCCAGAGGTTGATCGAGTTCGTGGCAGGTCTCGGCAACGTCGTTGGTGCCGGGATCACCGAGCACGCCCCGAGCACCGACAACGCCAATGAGACCGCGATCATCCACAACCTGGGCAGAGCGCTTAGCTGACGGCTTTCCGCACCAGCGCGACGAGTCGCTGCTCGACCGCTGGGGTCCACTCCTTCAGGGCGTAGGCGACCGGCCACAGGTCGCCTTCGTCCAGGGCGGCGGAGTCGTTGAATCCGATAGTGGCGTAGCGCGCCTTGAACTTGGCGGCGTCCTGGAAGAAGCAGACGACCTTGCCGTCCTTCACCCAGCCGGGCATGCCGTACCAGAGCTTCGGCGTGAGCTCCGGGACCTCGGCCTTGATCAGCTCGTGCAGCCGGGTCGCCATCGCCCGGTCCTCGTCGGCCATCGCGGCGATCTTCTGGAGCTGCGCCACCTCCGGGTCCTCCTTGCCGCCGCCCTTGAGCTCCTTGGCGCGGGCCTTCATCGCGCCGCGCTCGGCCCCGGTGAATCCGTCGTACGACTTGGTGGTGGTCATGTCCAGCTCCTGATCATCGGGTCCGTTGCCAACACCTCAGATGCTAGGAACGGACCCGTACCGACCGCTTCTCGAAAACTGATCGATTGGGAGGAGTCCCATGGAGTTCCGCTCTGCCGGTGCCGAGGATGCCGAGCAGGTCGCGATGCTGCACGCCGACAGCTGGCGGCGGCACTACCGCGGCGCGTACGCCGACGCGTTCCTGGACGGCGACGTGGTCACCGACCGGACCAAGGTCTGGTCCGAACGACTCTCCGCCCCGGCCGGAACCGCCACGGTCCTCGCCGAGGAGGACGGGCACCTCAAAGGCTTCGTGCACGTCATGTTCGACCACGACGAGCAGTGGGGGAGCCTGGTGGACAACCTGCACGTCCACTACAGCCAGCAGCGCACCGGCATCGGTCGGCAGCTGATGACTCGAGCTGCTCAGGCAGTGATCGAGGAGGCGACCAGCGAAGCGATGTACCTCTGGGTCCTGGAGCAGAACACCAGAGCCCAGGCTTTCTACCTCGCCACCGGAGCCACCAACGCCGGCCAGAAGGCTGTCCCCCCACCCGGCGGCGACCCCACGCGCCTCAACGGCACTCCGCAGGCCTTCCGTATGGTCTGGCCGGACGCCTCGCGGCTCAAGTGAGCACGGTGAGGCCCGGGCGGCGTTGGGTGAGGTAGGCGAGACGGATGATGGTCTCCTTGTAGCGGGCGGCCGCGCGGCCGGTGAGGACGGTCTTGCGTCGTGAGTCGTCGGCGTGCACGAACTGGATCAGGGCGTCGTTGCGGCCGAGGCTGATGCACTGATTGAGGTAGCGGAAGCGGAGCGGCTTCGCCTCGCGTCCGTCCAGCCGTGCGTTCAGCGACCGTACTGCGCACGCCGCAGCCGGCAGACCGGTCGCGCAGGCCATGCGCAGCTCCTGCCCGGTCGACCGGTGTACGGCGGCCGCATCACCGACGGCGTACACATCCGGATGCGAGGTCGAGCGCAAGGTCGCGTCCACCTGCATCCGCCCATGCGGGTCGACTGCAAACCCAGCCTCCGTAGCAAGCGGCGAGACCTCGAACCCGGTCGTCCACACCACCACATCTCCAGCTACCTGGTCGCCGTCCTCCAGCTTCAGACCATCGCCGTCGACCGCAGCCACGCGCGCGTTCTCGATCAGGTCGATGCCTAGGCGGGCGAAGGTTCTGCGTAGGTGTCGGCGGCCGCGGTCCGAGAGGTTTGCGCCGAGGGTGCCGCTGGTCACCAGTTTCACGACGCGATCGGGGTACGTCTCGGCCAGTTCGGTTGCGGCTTCGATGCCGGTCAGGCCGCCGCCTACTATCGCGACGGACCCGGGCCGACGCAGCCGATCGCGGAGTTTGCGGGCGTGGTCGACGTCCGCGACCGTGTACGCGTACTCGCTTGCCCCCGGCACCGACGTCAGATCGGCGCGGCTCCCGAGCGCGTAGATCAGGACGTCGTACCGAAGCTCCCGCCCGCTCAGCACGACTGTGCCCGACGCCGGATCGATCCGGACCACCTGGTCCGCGACGAACTCGACCCCGGTCCCGGTGACGAGGTCCTTGATCGGCCGCTCCGGCAACGCCTGCCCGGACGCGAGCTGATGCATCCGGACCCGCTCGACGAACGTCTCCCGAGCGTTCACCAGCGTGACAGTTGATCCGGTACGGCGGGCAGCCAGCTTGGCCGCGACCAGACCGGAGTACCCGGCCCCCAGTACGACGATGTGCGTCATCTGCACACTCCTTTCGACACCCACCTGACCCGCGGCATGCGTTCGAATGTGACGTGACAACGATCACGTCACCAACCGCACCGGATGCCGCCGCGACGCGGGCCGACTCGGACTCAGCCGTCGGTGTAGAGGCAGAACGGATGGCCGGCCGGGTCGAGCAGCACTCGCACCTCCTCCTGCGGCTGGAAGTCGGCGAGGGTGGCGCCGAGGTCCAGTGCGTGCGCGACGGCGGCGTCGAGGTCGCCCACCTCGATGTCCAGGTGCATCATCATCTGTTGCTGACCCGCCTCCGCCGGCCACGTCGGGCGCACCCATGGTGCCGAGTGCTGCAGTTGAAAGGCCAGATAGGTCTGGGAGTTGCCAGGCACTGCCAGCGTGAACTGATCGGGCTCGTTGGTCGCGATCTCCCAGCCCAGGACCGCGTGGTAGAAGAGCCCGAGCGCCTGCGGATCCGGCGCGTCGAGCACCGTGCCGAACCAGTGCCCGTGTTCAGAGCGTCCTCGAAGCGTCATGACCAGCACACTAGGACCGTGAACCGACAGGATGACCTGCTGGCCGACGGTGAGCCCGAGAAGGAGTTCAATCCTGGGATCGCCGCGCGGTTTCCGAAGAAGACCGTGGCCGGTGGGGCGCTGATTCGCGACCGGGCCGGGCGGATCCTCTTCCTCGAGCCGACCTACAAACCCACCCTCGACATCCCCGGCGGGATCGTCGAGTTCGACGAGTCGCCGTACGACGCCTGTCGGCGGGAGGTGCGGGAGGAGATCGGGCTCGACCTCGAGATCGGCGCGCTGCTGGTCGTCGACTGGGTGCCGGCCCGGGGCCCGTGGACCGACTCGATCGCCTTCGTCTTCGACGGCGGCGTCCTCGAGCAGACCGAGCTCACCCTGGACGCGACCGAAGCCCGTGCGCACTACTTTCTCACCCTCGACGCGGCCGCGCCTCGCCTCCGCCCGTCGATGACGCGCCGGCTCGCCCTCGCCCAGCAGGCCCTCGCCACCGGCCATCCGAGGTACTCCGAGTTCGGTCGCTGAAGTTGTTGGCCACGCCAACAAGAAAACACTAGCCATGTAAATAGTAGCCATGTACTGTATCTGTCATGAGCAACAACCCAGTGACCCCCGGCCACCTGGTCTGGCGGTTGTCGATGAAGTGGCGGGTCGCCGTCGACCGGGCGCTCGCGCCACGCGGCCTCACCCACGCGCAGTACGTCATGCTCGCGTCGCTCTACGGCCTGGAGCGTGACGGGCACGCGCCGAGTCAACGTGAGCTCGCCGACCACACCGGTCTGGAGCCGCTGTATGTCTCCAAGCTCGCCCGCAGCCTCGACGCCGACGGTCTGATCCAGCGCACCCGCGACGCCGTCGACACGCGCGCCGTACGCCTCGAACTGACCGCCAAGGGTCGCGAAACCATCCAGCCCGCGATCGCCGACGTCGCCGGTCTGCTCGACAAACTGCTGGCCCCGCTCGGCGGCCGCCGCGGCGCACGGACCGCCGGGTTCGTACGCGATCTGACCGAACTACTCGACACACCTCTGTGAGGACTCCGTTATGCCTGAGCTCGCCGTACTCGACTCCACCATCCACTACGAAGAGACCGGCAGCGGTACGCCGATCGTCTTCCTGCACGGCAATCCCGCCTCGTCGCACGTCTGGCGCAACATCCTTCCGGACGTCGGCCCCGGCCGGTTGCTCGCGCCCGACCTGATCGGAATGGGCCGCTCCGGCAAGCCCGAGCTCGACTACACCTTCGCCGACCACGCGCGGTACCTCGACGCCTGGTTCGACGCGCTCGAGCTCGACCAGGTCGTCCTCGTCGGCCACGACTGGGGCGGCGCACTCGCCTTCGACTGGGCCCGGCGCAACCCCGGCCGTGTCCGCGGTATCGCCTTCTTCGAGACGATCATCAAGCCGATGGCGTGGGAAGACCTGTCACCCCAAGCGGCCGAACGCTCCCGCCTGATCCGTACGCCGGGTCCCGGCGAGGACCTCGTCCTCGAACAGAACCTCTTCGTCCGCCAGGCCTTCACCGGAGGAGTCCGCACACCTGTCAGCCCGGACGACCTCGCGACGTACCTCGCTCCGTACCCGACGCCCGAGTCGCGGAAGCCGATCCTCGCCTGGGCGCGCCAGCTCCCGCTCGGCGGTGATCCGGCGGCACTGGTCGCGAGGATCGAGGCGTACGACGACTGGCTCGCCGCGAGCTCCGACGTGCCAAAGCTGCTGCTCACCTTCGAAGGCTCGCCCACCCTGCTGATCGGTCCCGACCTGCGCGACTGGTGTGCGGCACACGTGGGGGCGCTCGAAACCGTCCACGCCGGCGAGGCCGGCCACCACGCGGCCGAGGATCGCCCGAAGGAGATCGCCACCGAAATCTCCACCTGGCTGGATCGCAAGAACCTCCGCTGAGTTGACCTCAACGTAGGTTCAGGTTCTAGCGTCGAAGACCTGACCAACGTCGAGGAGGTTCGTGGTGCGGGTTGTGCGAGTGACGCAGTTCGGTGGGCCCGAGGTGCTGGAGGTTTTTGAGGCTCCGGCGGCGGAGGCGGGTGCTGGCGAAGTCGTCGTGGAGGTTGAGGCGGCCGAGGTCCTGTTCCTGGATACGCAGCTACGGGCCGGGTGGGGGCAGGAGTTCTTCAAGCTCGAGCCACCGTTTGTCCTGGGAGCAGGGGTCGCCGGAACAGTAGAAGGTCAGCGAGTGATTGCAGGGACCGGTGGCATCGGGACCTACCAGGGAGGTGGATACGCCGAACAGGCCGTCGTACCGGCGGCTGAAGTGTTCCCGATCCCGGATGGTGTGCCGACCACGGTCGCACTTGCAGCGTTGCATGATGGTGCGACTGCCTTGGCGCAACTGGAGCGCGGAAAGCTCACCGGTGGTGAGCGGGTGCTGGTGACAGCGGCGACCGGCAGCCTCGGCAATTGGCTGGTTCCGTTGCTCGCGGCAACCGGTACGACGGTGATCGCAGCGGCGCGTGGTACCGAGAAGTTGAAGCGGGCCAAGGAGCTGGGCGCGCACGAGGTCGTGGACTACTCGGTCGCCGGGTGGGCCGAGCAGATCGGTGCGGTCGACGTGGTGTTCGACGCGACCGGCGGCGAGATCGGTCGGGCGGCGTACGCGATCACGGCGTCCGGTGGGCGGTTCCTCGCCTATGGTTCGGCGAGCGGCGAGTTCACCGCGGGCGACCGTGACGACGTCGACGTCGCCGCGCTCTTCCAACCGGAGCCGGATGAGTGGCGGGAGCTCACCCGGCGAGCGCTCGACGTACTGGCGCGGGGCGAGCTCACGCCCACCATCGGTCAGGCCGTTCCATTGACAGCGGCCGCGGCGGCACACGCAGCGATCGAGGCGCGGACGACGCTCGGCAAGACGCTGCTACTGCCCTGATCAGAGCTCGTGTGACTCAGCCGGGTGGCGACGGGTGGGAAGGAGTGACGAGTCTGCGTTCGTAGGCGGCGATGACGAGTTGGGCGCGGTCGCGGGCGTGCAGCTTGGCCAGCAGGTTGCCGATGTGGGTCTTGACGGTCCCCATCGAGATGACCAGGGTCTGGGTGATCTCCTGGTTGGACAAACCGCGGCCGACGAGCGTGAGGACCTCCGCCTCGCGCTCGGTGAGCAGGGCCGGCGGCTCCGTTGCCCTGGGCACCGATCGGCCGAGGTAGTGCTCGACCAGCCGGGTCAGGATGCTCGGCGCGAACAGCGACTCGCCGGCGTGTGTCCGACGTACGGCGTCGACCAGGTCTGCGGGCTCGGCGTCCTTCAGCAGGAAGCCGGCGGCGCCCGCGCGCAAGGCCGCGTGCACGTACTCGTCCAGTTCGAACATGCTGAGCACCAGCACCCGGGTTGCCGTTAGCGCTGGGTCGTCGACGATCCGCCGGGTCGCGTCGATGCCGTCGCCGCCGGGCATCCGGATGTCCATCAGTACGACGTCCGGCCGCGACGCGCGGGCCTGCGCGACCGCCTCGGCCCCGGTCCCCGCTTCGCCGACGACCGAGAGGCCGTCCGCGCCGTCCACGATCAGACGCAGGCTGTGCCGGATCAGCGGCTGGTCGTCGACCACCAGCACCGAGGTGCTCATCCGCGGACCGGTTCGGGCAGGCGTGCGACGACCTCGAAGCCTGGACCGTGGGCCGCGGCCTCCAGGGTGCCGCCGAGGGCAGTGACCCGTTCGTGCAGGGTGGCGAGCCCGATGCCGGCGCCCGGGTGCGGCGACCAGCCCGCGGCGGGCCCGTCGTCGGTCACCGTGGTGAGGATCGTGTCCCCGTCCCGCCGGACGACGATCCGGGCGCGGGTCGGGCCTGCGTGCCGGGCGGCGTTCGCGAGCGCTTCGCGGACGACCGCGCAGACGGTCAGCTCGGTACCGGCGGAGACAGTGCCGAGCTCGCCAACCGACAAGGCCGCGGCCAACCCGCTCCGGCGGGCCAGGTCGATGAGCCGGGGCAGGTCGGCGAGCGACTCTGCCGGGCGCATCGAAGGGTCGTCGCCCGGCCTCCGCAGTACCGCGAGCATCCGGCGCAGCTCGGTGGTCGCCTGGCGCCCGGCGTGCTCGATGTCGGCCAGCGCGGCCGCGCGCTCGGCGTCCCCGGCCGGCCCGGTCAGCGTGCGCGCGGCGGCGGCGCGGACGGTGATCAGCCCGAGGCCGTGAGAGGCGAGGTCGTGCAGGTCACGGGCGATCCGCAGCCGCTCGGTGTGCCTGGCGCGCTCGGCGGCCCACGCGGTCAGCTCGTCCTCGTACCGACGTCGTTGCCGCCGGGTGTGGATCAAGGTCGCGATCACCACGACGGCGGCGCAGCCCAGGGTCGCGGCGGTGGCGGCCACCGCCGCGACCGGTGGGCTGGAGCCGATCGTCGCCAGCCCGAACACGAGGACGACGAGGACGACGCCCGCGACCGGCCACGCGCGGGAGCGCAGCACAGGACGATCGCCGGATCTCACCCGGTCAGTTTAGGTTCCCGGCCATGACTCGGCCTCCGACCTGGGTCTGACCGACCAGGGGCCGACGGACCGGACCAGGTTCGGACCAGCGTCCGATCCGGACGTGCCGACGAGCGGCTGAGATCGTCGGCATGATCTCGATCGACCAGCTCGTCAAGCACCGCGGCCACCGAACCGTCCTCGACCACATCGGCTTCGAGGCACGGCCGGGCCGGGTGACCGCCTTCCTTGGCCCCAACGGCGCCGGCAAGTCGTCCACGTTGCGCATCCTGCTCGGCCTCGACCGTCCCGACAGTGGCAGCGCGCTGATCGACGGCCGCCGGTACCGGACCTTGCGGGACCCGCTGCGGACGGTGGGATCCATGCTCGAGGGATCGGGCGCCCACCGGTCCCGGCGGGCCCGGAACCATCTCGCCTGGGTTGCCCGTAGCAACGGTATTCCGCAACGCCGGGTCGACGAGGTCCTGGCCACGGTCGGCCTGGCCGACGCCACCCGGGTCCGGGTCGCGAAGTACTCGCTGGGCATGGGGCAGCGGCTCGGGATCGCCGCGGCGCTGCTGGGGGAGCCGACGACTCTTGTCCTCGACGAGCCGGTCAACGGTCTGGACCCGGAGGGGATCCGCTGGATCCGCGGTCTGCTGCGCGACCACGCGGACGCCGGTGGCACGGTCCTGCTGTCCAGTCACCTGATGAGAGAAGTGGCCGACCTCGCCGACGACCTCGTCGTCATCGCCGCGGGCCGGCTGGTGACCGCGGGCACCGTCGCCGAGGTGACGGCCGGGTACGACGACCTCGAGGCAGCGTTCTTCGCGCTGACCGCCGGTCCGGAGGCGGTCCGATGAGACTGCTCGCCGCCGAGGTGCGCAAGGCCGCGACGCTGCCCGCGGTCTGGGTCGGATTTGCCGTCGTCCTGCTGGGGTCGGTCGCGCTCACCCTGATCAACGCCATCGACACCCACCGCACCTGGGACGCCGGCGAGCTGGATCCCCACCTGCTCGCTTCGCCGTTCAACCTTGCGTTCTCCATGACACCGCTCGGCACGCTCGGCGCGGTCGTGATGGGCGTCGTGGCGTTCAGCAGCGAGTACACCGCCAACAACGCCGACGCCGGTGGTGGCCGACAGGTTCTCACCACCCTGATCGCCGCCCCGAACCGCGGCCGGCTCTTCGTCGCGAAGGCGGGCACGCTCGTCCTCCTCGTGGTCGCGATGGCCGCGGCGACCATGTCCGTCACCGTCGGCATCGCGCACGCGATCCTCGGGTGGGCAGAGCCTGTGGCCTTCGGTGACGCCGTACTGCGGTGCCTGGCCGCGACGCTCTACTGGGCCCTGAGCGGGCTGATCGCCTTCGCGTTCACCGTGCTGCTCCGCAACGGCGTCGTACCGCTGATCGTGCTGATCGTGAACAGCTCGGTGGTCTCCGTCTCGTTCCTGCTGACGAAACTCACCCCGCTCGCGTACTGGCTTCCGGACCTGGCCGGTCGCCGCCTGTTCGTCGGCGTCCGCACGAGTGAGGGCGGACTCGGCGCACTCCCGGGCGGTCTCGTCATGACGGGCTGGGCCGTGGCCTGCTGCCTCGGTGCGGCAGTCCTCTTCGCCCGGCGGGACGCATGACAGCCGGCCGCTTCGGGTACGTCGTCCGCGCCGAGCTCGACAAGCTCCGGACGCTGCCGATCACGATCCTCGCGGCCATCGGGACAGTGCTCGTCGCCGTCGTCATCGCGGCCGCGCAGGTCGAGGCAGACCAACCGGTCGACGTCGTGCCGTACGTCGAGGCCGGCCTGGTGCTGGTCGGCGTGATCTCCTCGTCCCACGAGTACGCCGGCCGACAGGTGCGGATCTCGCTCATCGCCGTACCGGCTCGCCAGATCCTGGTTGCCGGGAAGACCGTGGCGGTACTGATCACCGTGGTCGTCGTCGCTGTTCTGAGCGTGACCGCGGCAGCGGCCACGCAGTACGTGCTCGATGGCCACCTCGTTCACGAGCGGTTGGCGGGTGCGACGGCATGCGCGAGCTTGATCGGTCTGCTCGCACATGCCTTCGCACTGCTCGTGCGTCACTTGGTGCCGGCGCTCGTCGGCATGCTGACGCTCGTCCTGGTCGTGTCACCCGTCCTTGGCGCGATCACCGACCAGGCCCGCTGGCTTCCGGATCGCGCCGCGGCTCAGCTGTACAGCTCCACCGACACCGTCCTGACCGCGGCGACCGGTTCGCTGGTCGCGTTGGCTTGGATCCTGGCCGTCGGCACCGCCGCCGTACTCCGGTTCGTCCGCTCCGACGCGGGGCACTAGGGGAACTTCAGCCGGACGATGACGTTGTCGATGGTGCTCGGGGTGCCGCCGTTCTTGTCGTCGTTCGTCGACGTCAACCAGAGGCCGCCGTCGGGTGTGCGTGTGACACTGCGCAGGCGGCCCCACCGTCCGGAGAACAGCGCCTGCGGAGTACCCACGCCGGTACCGGCGCTGTTGATCTTGGTCACCCACAACTGCTCGCCGGTGACGCCGGCGATGTAGATCCAGTCGTTGACGATCTCGATCCCGCTCGGTCCGGCCTGGGACGTCGACCAGGTGCGCTTCGGTGCGATGTAGCCGCCGCAGTCGCCGATGGTCCCCTCGCAGGCCGGCCAGCCGTAGTTGCCACCCTTCTGGATCAGGTTGAGCTCGTCCTGGCTGTTCTCACCGAACTCGGCGGCCCACAGCTGTCCGCGCGAGTCCCAGGCCAGACCCTGCGGGTTGCGGTGCCCCCAGCTCCACACGTACCGGGCGTTGCCTCCGGTGCTGAAGAACGGGTTGTCGCTCGGTGGCGTACCGTCCGGGTTCATCCGCAGGATCTTGCCGTTCAGCGAGCTCTTGTTCTGCGCGTTCCCGGAGTTCTTGGCGTCACCAACGGTCGCGTACAGCTTGCCGTCCGGGCCGAACGCGATCCGGCCGCCGTTGTGGTACCGGTTCTTCGCCAGCCCGGTGAGTACCGGCGACGAGGTGGTCGCGAGCTGGCCGTTCTCGTACTTCATCCGTACGATCCGGTTGTCGCCGGAAGCCGTGTGGTAGAAGTACACCCAGTGGTCGCTGGCGAAGTTCGGCGACAGCGCGATGCCGAGCAGACCGCCCTCACCACTGGTCGTGACGACGCCCGGCACCTTCCCGAGGGTCGTCTTCTGACCGCTCGCCGTGACCCGCAGTACCTCGAACCGGTCCCGCTCGGTGACCAGCGCGGACCCGTCCGGCAGGAACGCGACGCTCCAGCCGAGGTCGACCTTCGCGATGTCCTTGTCGTACGCCGGAATGCCGCCGGTACCAGTGGCCGAAGTACGAACCGTGACCGCGTTGCTTGCGGCGGACGCGTTGCCGTCGGGGTCGCGAGCCTTGACCGTGAAGGTGTACTCCATGTTCGCGGTCAGACCGGTCACGGTCGCGGTCAGCGAACCGGTTGTCGCGACCTTGGTCGAGCCCTGGTACACGTCGTACCCGGCGATGCTGCCGCTGTTGTCGGTGGATGCGTTCCAGGCCAGCGACACGCTGCTCGCGGTGACGCCGGTCGAGTGCAGGTTGCCCGGTGGTGTCGGTGGTTGGGTGTCCCCACTACCTGGTGTCGTGAAGGTGACTACGTTGCTCTGCTGCGAAGCGTTGCCCGCGGCATCGAACGCGCCGACCGAGACGTCGTACGCCGTGTTCGCGGTGAGCGTGTCCACGGTTGCCGAGAGGGTGTTGCCGTCGACGACCTTCAGGACGTTGCCGCCGCGGTTGATCTCGTACCGGACGACCTGGACGTTGTCGGTGGCGGCCGTCCAGGTGAAGGTGGCCGCGTTGGACTTGATGTTGCTGACCGCCAAGTTGCCCGGTGCGGACGGCGGCGTGGTGTCGTCGTTGGTCGGGGTGACGGTCAGCTTGTCCGCGTTCGGACCGCCGTCGGCGCTGGTCGCGCGGGCGCGGATCTTGTTGGTACCGGCGACGAGCTGCAGGCGCACGGTCTTGGTCGCCCAGGTCGTCCACGCGCCGGTGCCGGGGAACGTGATCCCGACCGCGCCGGACTGGCCGTTGACGGTGAAGTCCATCGGCCGGGTGGCCGTCGTACCGTTCGCGTACCGGAGCGTGACGTCGGCCGGACCGGCCGGGGCGGTGACGGTCCA
Organism: Kribbella sp. NPDC026611; assembly: GCF_040638345.1. Taxonomy (NCBI): domain Bacteria; kingdom Bacillati; phylum Actinomycetota; class Actinomycetes; order Propionibacteriales; family Kribbellaceae; genus Kribbella; species Kribbella sp. NPDC026611. The sequence continues at coordinate 195,472 of NZ_JBEZYC010000014.1, read as the reverse complement.
CTCGACGTAACTGCCAACGAGGTTGTCGTAATTGACGAACCCACTGCCGGTGTAGCCGGCGTGGTTCGACTCGACCGCGCCTTGGGAGATGGTCGCGTCCTCGGCCTGGTAGTCGGTCGACGCCGCGAGGGCCGGTGGGGGAGCGTTCAGCGTGAGGGCGGCGAGCGCGAGTGCGATCGCCGGCAGCAGCGCACGGGGTTTCATGGGGTCTCCTGGTGTTCCGGGGCGGAGGAGGTGCAGGGGACGAACTATTAGGAAAGCTTCCTAACCATCTCTCTGTCTGTCAACAGCCCGAAGCCCCCGCGGAGCGTCTCCGCGGGGGCTTCGGTCAGAAAGGTTGGCTAAACGGCGGCCAGGGCGGTCGTGCGGTAGAGGGTCAGGCCCGACGTCTCCTCGACGACGGCGACCCGGATGGACTCCGGCGTGGAGTCGTGATGCGGTACGGCGAAGACGGCGGTCGCCGGGCGGCCGTCGTACCTGGCGGTGTAGCTCACGTACCGCCAGTCCTCGTCGTCCCAGTAGTCGCGGATATCGGAACGCAGTAGTCCGTCGACCGAGCGGTACGCCGGACTGAGGATGAGCCGCCGCTGGGTCGCGGCGAGTGGAGCGGTGCTGGTCGCCGTACCGGCCAGGGGGTGGCTGAGCCGGAGGCGGAACCGCCGGAGGGGGAGCAGCCAGTAGCGGTCGAGCTCGGCGGACAGCATGACGAAGATGATTGCTTCGGGCACCAGGATTGCCAGGGCCGGACCTGCGGACCACCAATTGCCGTCGGCCACGAGGGCTGTTGCCAAGAGCAACATGGCACGGACGATTGCGCGGTAGCCGACTGGTTTGGCTGATTTGCCTGCGCAGCCGCAGGATGCTTCCGGGACGACGATCTTTGAGTAGACGAGGAAGGCGGTGAAGCCGGCGAACAGTGCGACAGCCGCAACCTTCTCGATTACCCAGGAAGGTGGTGCAAGCAGGGCGAGGGCGGTCAGGGCCTCGATTGCGCCGACGGCTAGGTAGGCGGGTTTGGCGTTGGTGGTGCCAACGAGCTTGGGGAGGGCGGTGCGGTCGGCCTCGGTGGGGGACTTGAACTTGTGGTAGGACGACCAGAGCAGGAGCAGGCCGATCAGGAGTGGCTGGGCGGCCGCGAGGTCGGTGCCCATGTCAGTTCGACGTGTAGATGGTCGCGATGTCGATCTCGTTGGTGCCCGGTCGCCAGGCGCCGATCACCTGGGCGTGCCGGCCGACCTTGAGCATCGACAGGTCGGACACCGCCGGCGTGCCGTTGTACACGGCCGCGGTGAGGCCCGGACGGACGTGCCCGACGACCTTCTGGCCATTGTGCTCGAACTGCACGCTCGAGCGGCCGATCGAGGTGATGCCGACGGTCAGGTTGACGATGTTGATCCAGACCGACTCGGCGGCCAGCGTCCCATCGGGGAGCTTGACGCCGCGGGCGTACAGGCCGTCGCCGACCATGGCCTGGTCGATCGTGGTCGGCTGCAGCTTCCAGACGCTGGTCACCCCGGTGAGCTGGATCCGGTGCAGCCGGCCGTCGGATCCCTGCACCTGCAGGAGATCCTGGTTCCGGCCGGTGATCAGGCCTTCGGCGAAGTTCGGGTCGGGCTGACCCGCGTCGGGGTACTGCGCGCCCGCGGCGAACGCGGTCTCCGGGGCGAGCGAACCCAGGGCGCTGGCGGCGACCAAGCCGGTCGCGCCGAGGGCGGCGCGGGAGAGCAGGGCGCGGCGATCCATGGTGGTGGTCATCTCGGTTCCCCTCTCAGCCCACGTCGATCGAGACCGGGATCAGGCCGCCGTTCAGGCTGCCGATCGCGGAGAAGGCGGCCGGGGTCAGGTCGATCACCCGGTTGGACGCGCAGGTCCCGCCGCAGCAGGTCCGCTCGCCGCAGAACAGGTCGGTCTGCGGACCGCAGTCCGCGATCGACGTGACGACTCGTTTCCCGTTGCACAGGTTGGTCGTTGCGTGCCGGAAGCCGCAGGTGCGCCGGGACATCCCGGTGATCCCACAGCTGTCCGGGTGAGTGATGGCGTAACACCCGTCCGAGGTGTTCGGCCACGCGTGCTGGAAGTTCCCCGAGTTGCAGGTGCCACAGGCACCGTGCCCTGCCGTTCCGCAGGGTCCCCATGCGTTCCCACAACAGAACCACGAGGCTTCGGCTCGAATACCGGCCATAACAATTCCTCCTAGGCCTAGGGGCGGTAAGACCTAACGGAATCGTTTGTACTCCGGTTTGGCGGAATCTCCCAGAGCTCGGCGAGAAATGGAAAGTTTTTGCCTAGTGTTCGCCGGCGGTACGACGGGGAGAAGCAGGCAACGTGATCTCGACGTCCAGACCGCCGTCGGTCCGGGCGTGGGCGGAGGCTCCGCCGCCGTGAGCCTCCGCGATCGCGCGGACGATCGACAGCCCGAGCCCGGAGCCTTTGTGGTCGGTGGTCGTCCGTGACGTCCCCAGCCGCCGGAACGGTTCGAAGAGCGACTCCACCGCGTACTCCGGAACCACACTCCCGGAGTTGCTCACCTTCAGCACCGCATGACCATCGCGGCTGAACGTCTCCACCGACAGCCAGCCGTCCGCGCGGTTGTAGCGAAGGGCGTTCTGGACGAGGTTCTCGACCAATCGACCCAGCAACACCGGGTCACCTTCGGTCGGGGCGGCGCGTAGTGATGAGCGCGCAGTGAGCTCGGTCGTGGTCGACTCCATCACCTCACCGGCGATCGCCGCCAGGTCGATCGGCTGCTTGTCGACGGCCACGCTTTCGCTCTCCGCAAGTAGTAGCAGCCCCTCGATCAACTGCTCATGCCGCCGGTTCACCTTCAGCAGCGAGTGACCCAGGTCCTTCGTCTGCTCCGGTACGGCAGGATCCCCGAGCGCGACCTCCACCAGCACCCGGTTCATCGCCAACGGCGTCCGAAGCTCGTGCGACGCGTTCGCCACGAATCGCCGCTGCCCGTCGAACGACCGGTCGAGCCGCTCCAGCATCTCGTCGAAACTGTCCGCCAGCAGCTTCACGTCGTCATCCGGACCATCCAGCGCGATCCGCTCGTGCAGACCCGATCCGACCCGGTTCGCCGAGGCGATCCGTTGCGCCGTCTCACGCATCTGCTGCACGGGCCGCAGGGCCCGGCCCGCGACCAGCCACCCCGAAAGCCCGGAGAGCAGTCCGACCCCGAGCAACGCGATCCCGCCCTGGGTCAGAACCGACCGGGACGCCGTCGTCCGGAGCTCCTCCTGCTGCTGCCTGATCTGGTCGATGAGCTTGTCGACATCCCGTCCCGGTGTCTTCGTGGCTTCCGCCCGCAGGCCGGCGACGCGCGCGTCGGTCTGACGGTCCAGCTGTGCCGCGAGGCTGTTCTGCACCAGGAAGTAGGTGACGGTGAGCAGGACGGCACCTGCGAACAGAAAGAGGCCGCCGTACAGGATTGTGAGCCGCGCCCGGAGCGTCATGACAGCCGATACCCCACGCCCGGCACCGTCTCGACCAGCGGCGGATCGCCGAGCTTCCGGCGCAGTTTCATCACCGTCACCCGGACCGCATTGGTGAACGGGTCGATGTTCTCGTCCCACACCTTCTCCAACAGCGTCTCGGCCGACACGACCGATCCCTCGGCCCGCAACAGCTCGACCAGTACGGCGAACTCCCGGTTCGCCAGGGCGATCGGCCGGCCGTCCCGCTCGACCGAACGCCGAGCCGGATCCAGCCGGACCCCGGCCCGCTCGAGCAGCGGCGGTACGGCGGGCTGCGACCGCCGGGCCAATGCGTGCACCCGGGCCGCCAGCTCGGCGAACGAGAACGGCTTGCCAAGGTAGTCGTCCGCCCCGATCGCCAGGCCGGCCACCCGGTCCCGGACCGCGGTCGATGCCGTCAGCATCAATACCCGCGCGGACGAGCCACCGTCGACGATCCGCCGGCAGACCTCGTCACCGTGCACCAGGGGCAGATCCCGGTCCAGTACGACGACGTCGTACGCGTTGACCTCGATCCGGCGCAGCGCGGCCGCACCGTCGTACACGACGTCGACGGCGAACGACTCCCGTCGCAGCCCCTCGGCCACCGCGTCCGCGAGGACGTCCTCGTCCTCGACCACCAGAATCCGCATGGATGTCCTCCGCTCCGCCCGTCGTCACCATCCTGCCGTCTGCGACATAACCACCGCATAACCAACGCGCTCGCGGTTACGCCCTGGTTATCGGCCACTCGCTTGACTTCTGGACATCAGGACGCCGGTCAGAAGGAGAACGATCATGCGACGAATCGCAGTACTGATACTGCTTGCCACGGCCTTGACCGCGTGCGGTTCCTCCGGCGGCGGTCAGGCAGTGCCGACCGCGGATCAGCCGTCCAGTACGACGAGCGCCCCGGCCGGACCGTCCTCGACGAAGGCCGCGACAACGTTCAGCGAATGCATGCAGAACCACGGCGTCGAAGTGGCCGAACCCGACCCCGGCAAGGGCCTGACCGGACTCGACCCGGCACTGACCGAGACACCGGCGTTCAAAACCGCACTCGAGGCCTGCAAGGACCTCCTGCCAGGCGGCGTCCGCGGTAGCACCGCGCCGATCGACCTGACCAAGTACCTGGCGTTCTCCAAGTGCATGCGGGCGAACGGCCTGCCGGACTTCCCGGACCCGAAGCCGGGCAGCAAGGACGGTCTGTTCGGCGGCGGCGCTGTCGATCGGAACAGTCCCACCTTCCAGAAGGCATCCAAGGCCTGCAGCCATCCTGCAAGGAGCAGCCGGATGACCGAGCGAAAGAGACGGCTGCTGCTGGTCGGCGGCGGAGCGGTGCTGGCCGCGATCCTGATCGCCGTCGTCGTCGGAGTCGGTGGCGGCGGCAGCGCGGCCGAGACAGGCAGCGCAGCGGCGACGCCGACCGCGAAGGTCGTGAAGACGGATCTGGTGCAGTCAGTGCATGTGAGCGGCACGCTGTCGTACGGCGTGCCGCAGCCCATGACGGCGCCACCGAGCAACGGCACGATCACCTGGATCGCGCCAGAGGGGTCGGCGGTGAAGGTCGGGCAGCCCGTCTACAAGATCGACAACGTCCCGGTCATCCTGCTGAAGGGCACCACACCGCTCTACCGTCCGCTGTCGACGGGTGCCAAGGGCATCGATGTGCTGGAGGTCGAGCAGAACCTCGCGACGCTCGGCTACTTCGAGCAGAAGCCCAACACCGGGTACGACGCCGCGACAACGACCGCGGTGAAGGCCTGGCAGCTCGCGACCGGTCAGCCCGGCACGGGCACCGTCGACCCGCACCACGTGGTGATGGCCCAGTTGGGACCGCCGGCCAACCTCGTCGGGGACGGCGACCTCCGGATCGCGCTGCACTCGCTCGAGGTAGGCGACCGGGTCGGCTCGAACGCGAACAACGAGATCCTGACCTACAGCGGCACCAAGCCGCTCGTGGTCGTCGGGCTGGACGTCGCCAAGCAGTACCTGGTGAAGAAGGGGCTGACGGCAACCGTCACGCTGCCGACCGGGAAGAGCTCGGCCGGCACCGTGGCCAGCGTCTCGACCGTGGCGACCGTGCCGGAGCAGGGCAGCGACAAACCACCGAACGTCCCGGTCGTCATCACCCTGACCGATCCCGCGGCAGCGGGCGGTCTCGACTCCGCACCGGTGGACGTCGCGCTCGTGTCGGCACACAAGCAGGGCGTGCTCGCCGTACCGGTCACCGCGCTGGTAGCACTCGCCGAGGGCGGGTACGGCGTCCAGGTTGTCAGTGACGGCAAGACGTCGTACGTCGCGGTGCAGACCGGCATGTTCGCCGACGGCAAGGTCGAGATCTCCGGCGGCGGCATCACCGACGGGACCGAAGTGGGGGTTCCGTCATGACGAGCCTGGTCGAACTCGATGCCGCGACCAAACGCTATGCCGGCGGCGTCACCGCGATCGCCGACGCGAACCTGCGGGTCGAGCGCGGCGAGCTGGTCGGGATCGTCGGACCGTCCGGGTCGGGGAAATCCACGCTGCTGAACCTGATCGGCACGCTGGACGCACCCACCTCGGGCACGGTCCGGATCGACGGGTACGAGATCGGCACGCTGTCGGATCGCGAGGTGTCGGCGCTTCGGTCGCAGCGGATCGGCTTCGTGTTCCAGCAGTTCTATCTCACCGCCGGCGTCATTGCCATCGACAACGTCGCGGACGGACTGCTGTACGCCGGAGTGCCGCGGACGGAGCGACTACGCCGGGCCGCGGCCGCACTCGAACAGGTGGGACTAGGCCACCGCCTCGACCACCGGCCGCACCAACTCTCCGGCGGAGAACGGCAGCGCGTCGCGATCGCACGCGCCGTCATCGGCCGCCCACCTCTGCTCCTGGCCGACGAACCCACGGGAAACCTGGACAGTGTCGCCGGCGCGGGCGTGCTGGAGCTCCTCCGGACGCTGCACCGCGCAGGGACCACAGTCCTGATCATCACCCATGACCGTGACATCGCAGCTCAGCTGCCGCGACAGGTGCAGATCCACGACGGCCGGATCCTCGCGGCATCGGCAGCCGGGACCGAGCAGCGGGTCGGCGGTGATCACCATGGCTACTGAGCTGGTGCCGCCGCGGCTCAGCGGCACGGATCTGGTGCGGGTCGGTCTGGCCGGGCTGCGGGCGCGGCCGCTGCGGGTGGTTCTGTCGGCCCTGGGTATTGCCATCGGGATCGCGGCGATGGTCGCGGTGGTGGGCATCTCCAGCTCGAGCCGAGAGGATCTCAACCGGCAACTGGATTCGCTCGGGACGAACCTTCTCACCGCGGGACCGGGCAAGAACCTGTTCGGCGAGGATGTTCATCTGCCGATCGAGTCCCTGGCAATGGTCGGCCGGATCCAGCCGGTGACCTCGGTGTCCGCGACCGGTCTGGTGAAGAACGTGAGCGTGTACCGCACCGACAAGATTCCGGCCGGACAGACCGGTGGCATCCAGGTCATCGCGGCGAAGGTGGACCTGCTCCCGACCGTCAGTGGCGCCATGGCCGACGGGGTGTTCCTCAACGCGGCGACAGAGAAGTATCCGGCCGTCGTCCTGGGAGCGCAGGCTGCGGGGCATCTCGGGGTCGCCCCAGGCCGGCCGGTCTATCTCGGCAAGCAGTGGTTCACCGTGGTCGGCATCCTCCAGCCGGCGCCGCTGGCACCCGAGCTCGACAATTCCGCGATCGTCGGCTGGCCGATCGCGCAACAGGTGTTCGATTTCGACGGCTTCCCGACCAACCTGTACGCGCGAGCGGACGACGACCAGGTCGCCGCCGTACAGAAGGTGCTAGCGGCAACGGCCAACCCCGAGGCGCCCAACGAGGTAGACGTCTCCCGGCCATCGGACGCGCTGGCGGCTCAGGAGGCCGCCGACGCCACCCTGAACGCACTACTCCTCGGCCTCGGCGCGGTCGCGCTCCTTGTCGGCGGAGTGGGCGTCGCCAACACGATGGTGATCTCGGTGCTCGAACGCCGCGGCGAGATCGGCCTGCGCCGATCGCTCGGAGCGACCCGTGGACAGATCCGGTCCCAGTTCTTGGCCGAGGCGCTGTTGCTCTCCACGCTGGGCGGACTCGGCGGCGCGGTGATCGGGTCCCTGGTGACGATCGGGTACGCGTTCTCGCAAGGCTGGCCGGCCGTCGTACCACCGTGGGCCCTGGCCGGCGGGATCGGCGCCACCCTGCTCATCGGCAGCCTCGCCGGTCTGTACCCAGCGGTCCGGGCGTCCCGACTCTCGCCGACGGAGGCCCTGGCGACGCCCTGAACGGATCGACTGGCGTGGCGCCTGTATGCGGTATACGATCATTCTAAACGCTCTGCTTGTGACCTGTTGCACGGTGGTATGCATCGCGACCGGATACAATCGGAGAGTTGAGGAGGGGAGTATTCCTCTCGGGCCGCTGGTTGCACTGAGTGGCCCGGAACGGCAGCGTCGTCATCACGGGAGGCCTGGACGGCCGAACCGGTGCTGCCGGCCCAGGAATCCTGGGCGGAAGAGACCTCCGGACCACGCTGGAAATCTGCAGACGTCCGGAGGTTTGTCATGGTCTCGGTCATGTCCCCACTCGTGTGGGTGCTGACGATCATCGGTCTGCTCGCCATCGTCGCGTTCGACCTGGTCGTGATCGCACGCCGCAACCACACGGTGACGATCAAGGACGCGACGCGGTGGGTGCTGTTCTACGTCGGCCTGGCCGGGCTGTTCGCGCTCGGCCTGTTCCTGTTCAGTCCCGGGCAGGCGGGCAGCGAGTTCGTGGCCGGGTACATCACGGAGTACAGCCTCAGCGTCGACAACCTGTTCGTCTTCGTGATCATCATGGCCCGGTTCGCCGTCCCGAGCCTGGCGCAGGACAAGGTGCTCTACATCGGCATCGTGGTCTCGATGCTGCTCCGGGCGATCTTCATCCTGGCCGGCGCGGCGGCGATCTCGGCGGCCAGCTGGGTGTTCTACATCTTCGGCGCGTTCCTGGTCTATACCGCAGTCCGGCTGGCCCTCGAGGGCGAGAACGACGAGGCCGACTTCCAGGAGAACGCCGTACTGCGCGGACTCCGCAAGGTCCTGCCGCTGACGCACGACTACGACGGCGCCAACCTGACCACCCGCTCCAACGGCAAGCGGATGTTCACCCCGCTGGTGATCGTGATCTCCGCGATCGGGCTGGCGAACGTGATCTTCGCGCTCGACTCGATCCCGGCGATCTTCGGCCTCACCCAGGACGCCTACATCGTGCTGACCGCCAACGCGTTCGCGCTGATGGGCCTGCGCCAGCTGTACTTCCTGATCGGCGGCCTGCTCGAGCGGATCGTCTACCTGAACGTCGGGCTGTCCGTGATCCTCGCGTTCATCGGCGTGAAGCTGATCATCGAGGCGCTGCACGGCTCGCACATCGACGACATCGGCGCGATCCACCTGCCGCACATCGGCATCCTCACCTCGCTCGGCTTCATCATCGGCACGCTGTTCGTGACCACGGTCGTGAGCCTGGTGAAGTCGTCGTATGACAATCGCCGGGCCGAGGTTCGCGTCAAGGTCAACGACTGAACCCCGGCCCTGCTGTCCGGCTCAGGCGACTTCCGCGGTACGCCGGGTCTCCTTGAGGCGCAGGTACAACGCCGGGATCGGCGCCCAGATCAGGCCGGACGCGAGCAGGGCGCCGCGCAGCGACGTCCGCCCGAGCGCACCGAGCGGCGGGCCGCCGGCGACCTGACCGATCGCGTTCGCCTGCGACACCATCGAGATCACGGTCGCCCGGGAGCGCGACTCGAGGTGCCGGTTGAGCCAGGCCGATTCGATCGGGTACGTGACCGTGTCGGCGACCGTCCGCAGCCAGAGCGCCGCGAGCGCGAGCCACAGGTTGCCGGCGAGGGCGAACGTGACCACGCCGGCGACCTGCAGGAAGGCCAGCGTCGCGAGGATGCCGGTCGGGTGCGATGCCTGCAGCCGGTTCGGAGCGAACCGGGTGAGCGCGAGCGACGTACCCAGCGAGAGCAGGGTGCCGGCCAGGGCGAGGACGGTGAACCAGAACGCCGGGTCCGACGTACCGAGCACGGTCGGGAAGGTGAAGGTCAGCATCTTCACCGACCACAGCCGGTCGAACGCCTCGCTGGACAGGCCCGCGATCAGGCTGATCACCACCAGGGTGCGGACGACAGGACGGCGGCGGGCGGTCTCGATCCCGTCCTTGAGGGTGTCCAGCATGTGCTTGAACGTCTCCCGCTCCGCGCGCGGCGTGCGCTGGAAGTTGTCCTCCCGCATCGCCAGCGTGAGGATCAGGGCGAGGAGAACCATGCCGGCGCCGGCGAGCACCATCGGCAGCCCCAGGCTGAGCAGCCCGAGCGCGCCCGCGGTGAGCGTGCCGGCGATCGTCCCGGCCAGGCCGAACTGCTGGCCGCGGACCATCACCTTCGCGGCCCGCTCGGTGCCGATCTCGTCGGTGATCCAGGCCTGGTCCGCACCCGAGGTGAAGGTGTAGCCGGCACCCCACAGTACCTGGGCGGCGAGGATCGCGAGGAACGCCGGTACCAGACCCTGCAGCAGGAAGCCGGCGCCGATCAGCGTGAAGCCGATGACGATCGAGAGCCGCCGGCTGTAGAGGTCGGCGACGATGCCGGTCGGTACCTCGAACAGGAAGCAGGCCAATTCGAGGGTGGTACCAACGAGCACCATCTGCAGCGGGTCGAGGCCGGCGTCGCGGACGTAGTAGACCGCGCTGAGGGTGAAACAGAGGGCGAAGAGGAACGATGAGGCGCAGCCGTAGGCGTAGTAGGTCCGGACCGGATCCGCGGACCGATAGGTAGACATCTGAGTGTGCTCCAGAAAGCGTGTGCAGGCATGACGAAGCGTGACCGGGACTGGTCAGGCTCGACGTGACGCACAACGGCGGCGCGGGGGCCGCGGCGGTGCGCTTACTGGAACTGGCTACGCATGCCACTCAGGGTAGAGCAGCCCCGGCGAGTCCGCCGCCGAATTAGAGACCACAGCGGGTGAGCAGGAGTACCATCGAAGAGCCTGGCCCGGCCGTTCCCCCGTGATGGTCGGGTCAGGTTTTTGCCCGCTGCCGGGCACGAACTCACCCCGGACGCCGAGGAGACGCAGAGATGCACGCGGTCCTCGCGGCTCTGGGGGTCGATGCGGCCGGAATCGAGCCGACCCGTGCCGGTGACGACGAGTCGATCGGCAACGGGAACTGGCTCGTCCGGGGTGCCGGCGGAGAAGAGCTGATTCTTCGGCGCTACCACGTGCTGCGGACCGAGGAGGACCTTCGGTACGAGTCCGCGGTGCTGGATCATCTGACCCGGCTCGGGTGGATGGTTCCGGCGCGGGTGGCGGGACCGGCGTGGTACGGCGGGCGGTTGTGGGCGGTCACGAAGTACGTGCCCGGGTTCCGCGCGGTTGATGGATGCCGCGAAGCGCTTGGTCGCCGAGCATCGGTTGCTGGAGTTGCCGCAGACGATCGTGCACGGCGACTTTGCCGAATGGAACCTGCACTTCGACGAGGACGGCTGGCTGGCCGGGATCATCGACTTCGACCTCTGTCACCGGGACTCGCGGGCCTGGGAGTTCGTCATTGCCCGGGTGCATCGAGCGCCTGAGCTGGTGGCCGGCTATCAGCGCGCGACGAACCATCCGCTCACCGATGGCGAGGTGGCCGCGATCGAGCCGCTGCAGGTCGTGCTTCGGGTGCTGATGGTGATGGCCGAGCTCTGGGCGGGGCAGCAGACCGGCGTCTTCGACCTAGACGAAATCAACCGCCAGTTGGCCAAAGGACAGCGCTGGCTGTGACGTGCCGGCCGCGGAAATCCAGGTCTTGACATAGCCGGTGGCAGGCGGTTGACTGCCAGATAGTTCACAGAGTCAATAAATTCTGGTGCGGTCCGGTGTCGGTGGCTCAGAGCGACCCCGGGGCTGCGCTGCCGCACGCCCAGGTCCGCCGGAACCCCGTCGGGCCACTTGGCATTCCCTTAGTCAGTTGCCATTGGCAACGTCACTTTCGCCTTGTAAACAAGGCGAAACGGCGAATGGTCAAGGTGGGGTATCGACGTGGGCGGTAAGTCTTCCGCTGTCCCGCATTCTGTGTCATCCTCCCGGTGAGCGAGGTTCCGAGATCCTATCGGATATCGGTTTCGCTCCGGACGGTGACGAAAGGACGCGGAGTGAGTGCAACCGAAGTGAAACCGGCGCCGCCCGCGCCGGCCCGGGCGAAGGCGGTGCCGCCGGCCCGCATCGCGCGGCCGAGCCGCTGGACCCAGGCGCGACGCAGCGCCCGCCGGCACTGGCAGCTCTACCTGCTGGTGATCGTGCCGCTGGCCTACTTCGTGATCTTCAAGTACATCCCGATCGCCAACGCGGTGATCGCGTTCAAGAACTACAGCCCGGTCAAGGGCCCGTGGGGCAGCGACTGGGTCGGCTTCAAGAACTTCGAACTGTTCTTCCAGAACCCGGTGTTCTGGACCCTGGTGAAGAACACGTTCCTGCTCTCGGTCTACACCGTGCTGGCGAGCTTCCCGATCCCGATCATCCTGGCCATCGCGCTGAACGAGATCCGCGCGGGGCGGTTCAAGAAGGTCGTCCAGCTGGTCACCTACGCGCCGTACTTCATCTCCACCGTGGTGGTCGTCTCGATGACGATCCTGGTGCTGTCGCCGCGGCTCGGCTTCGTCAACGACGCGATCGGGCTGTTCGGCGTCCCGCAGATCGACTTCCTCGGCAAACCGGACTACTTCCGGCACATCTACGTCTGGTCCGACGTCTGGCAGACCACCGGGTACTCCGCGGTCATCTACCTGGCTGCCCTGGCGGGTATCGACCCCGCGCTGCACGAGTCGGCCCGGATCGACGGCGCCAGCCGGCTGCAGCGGATCTGGAACGTCGACCTGCCCGGGATCATGCCGACCGCGGTGATCATCCTGGTCCTCGGCGTGGGCAACATCATGTCGATCGGCTTCGAGAAGGCGTTCCTGCTGCAGAACCAGCTGAACCTGTCGCAGTCCGAGATCATCGCCACCTACGTCTACAAGACCGGCCTGCTGAACGCGGACTTCAGCATGGCGACCGCGATCGGGCTCTTCAACTCGGTCGTCAACCTGTTCCTGCTGCTCGGCGTGAACTTCGCCGCCAAGCGCATCACCGGAAACGGACTCTGGTCATGAGCATCACGTTGCAAGGATTCCGGCGTACGTCGGCACGTCGGCACGAGTCGCAGCGGACCTCGATCGAGGAGACCCGGACCGACAAGATCTTCCTGCTCGGCGTGAAGATCATGCTCTGGATCGCACTGGTCGTGGTCGCGATCCCGCTGATCTACGTGGTCGCGAACTCGTTCAGCAGCGCCTCCGCGGTGAGCGCGGGCCGGGTCCTGCTCTGGCCGGTCGAGCCGAGTATCCGCGCGTACAAGGAGGCGTTCAGCGATCCGCTGATCATGAAGGGGTACCTGAACTCGTTCATCTACGCGGCCGGCGGCACGGTCATCAGCGTCACGCTGACGATCGCGATCGCGTACCCGCTGTCGCGCCGGACGTTCTTCGGCCGGAACGCGATCATGAGCGTGCTGATCTTCACGATGCTGTTCTCCGGCGGGCTGATCCCGACGTACCTGGTGGTCCAGGACCTCGGCATGCTGAACACCCGCTGGGCGATGGTGATCCCGAGCGCGATCGGGGTCTGGCAGGTGATCATCGCGCGGACGTTCTTCCGCTCGACCATCCCGGACGAGCTCTACGAGGCGGCCACCATCGACGGCGCGAGCGACCTGCGCTTCCTGTGGTCGATCGTGATCCCGCTGTCCAAACCGGTGATCGCGGTGATCGCGCTGATGTACGCGATCTTCCAGTGGAACAGCTACTTCGACGCCCTGATCTACCTCAAGGACCCGGGCCTCTACCCGCTGCAGATCGTGCTCCGGAACGTGCTGATCCTGAACACCCTCACCGGTTCCACCACGGCCAACAACCTGGCGCAGCAGCTCGAACAGCAACAGCTGGCCAACGTTCTCAAGTACGCGCTGATCGTCATCTCGACGCTGCCCGTACTGATCATCTACCCGTTCGTCGCCCGCCACTTCACCAAGGGCGTGATGGTCGGCGCGGTCAAGGGCTGACAGCCCTCCTTCCAAGGGTTCCGGCCCACTGCAGAGAGGAACACAGCAATGCGCTCATCCGTGAGCAGGGTCGTGGCGATCGCCACGGCCGGCGCACTCGCCCTGGCGGCGTGCAGCTCGGACAAGTCGGGCAAGGGGGCGGCGAACGAGACCACCGCCGACGGCAAGGTGATCATCGACACCTTCAGCCCGGCGGACTCGACCACCAACATGGACACCAACCTGGTGACCAAGATCATGAGCGACAAGTTCAAGATCCAGTTCCGCTGGCAGACCACGACGCTGGACGCCGGGCCGGCCAAGGAGAAGCGGCAGATCGCGCTCGCCAGCGGCGACTACCCCGACCTGTTCTTCCTGATCCCGTGGGTCGACGGGTTCACCAACGCCGAGGTGCTGAAGCTCGGCCAGCAGGGCGTCGCGCTGCCGCTGGAGCAGCTGATCAAGGACAACGCCCCGAACATCCAGAAGTTCCTGGACGAGAACAAGGACTACAAGCAGGAGGCGACCGCACCGGACGGTCACATCTACGCCCTGCCGCAATGGGCCGACTGCTTCCACTGCTCGCGTCCGGACAAGCTGTGGATCAACACCGCCTGGCTGAAGAAGCTGGGTCTGCAGATGCCGAAGACGACCGAAGAGCTGCGGACGGTGCTCCAGGCGTTCAAGACCAAGGATCCGAACGGCAACGGCAAGGCCGACGAGATCCCGATGACCTCGGACGTCCAGGACAGCGCGCTGATCCCGTACCTGATGAACGCGTTCGCGTACGACCCGGTCGGCGCCAACAACGGCGTACGGTCGCTGCTCACGCTGAACGGCGACAAGGTCGTCACCCCGGTGACCTCGCCGGAGTGGAAGGAGGGCCTGAAGTACATCGCGTCGCTGTACAAGGAGGGCCTGATCGACCAGGCCGCCTTCACCCAGAACGCCCAGGCGCTGCAGGCCCAGGGCAACAACCCGAAGGCCGAGACCCTCGGCTCGGTGCCGGTGCTGCACCCGTACATCTTCGTCCAGGCCGACTCGAAGGACGGCCGCGACAAGCAGTACGACGCCGCGCCGCCGCTGACCGGCCCGGCCGGCAAGAGCTACACCGGCTACCAGTACCTGACGTCGACCAACTACACCTTCATGCTGACCAACAAGGCCAGCAAGGAGGCTCAGGTCGCGGCGATCAAGATGCTGGACTACATCTTCACCGACGAGGGCCAGGAGATCGGCGGCATGGGCCCGCTGGGGGTCGGCTGGACCAAGCCCGGCCCTGGTGATGTCGCGCTGGACAAGGACACCAAGCCGCTCTACAAGCCGGCCCAGAACGCCCCGAAGAACTCGAGTTGGGGCGCGCTGACGCAGTACCACAACGTCCTGGCCTACCGGAACGCGCAGGTCGTGCCGCTGGACATCTACTCCGGCGCCGGTTACGAGCGGCGGCTGTTCCAGGCCACCAAGATGTACGAGGGCCACGAGGACAAGTCGCAGCTGTACCCGCAGGCCGTGGTCTGGCCGGACCCGAGCCTCAGCGGCGAGCTGGCGACGCTGCAGACGAACCTGAACAACTACGTGAACCAGAACCAGCTGGCCTTCATCACCGGTACGAAGAACCTCGACACCGACTGGGACGCCTACGTGAAGGGTCTCGACAGCACCGGCCTGCCGCGGTACCTCGAGATCAACCAGCAGGCGTACGACAAGTACAAGTCCGCGAACAAGTAGCGCCCGATGTCTCACGACCTGTGGTTCCGTGCTCCGGCACCGGACTGGTACGAGGCGTTGCCGGTGGGCAACGGTCATCTCGGTGCCAAGGTGTACGGGCGGGTCGGCGACGAACGTATCGCCCTCAACCTGGACGACGTCTGGTCCGGCGACGGTCCGCGCAAGCTGACCGTCCCGGACGGGCCGGCGGTGCTGGCCGACGTACGGCGGTTGTTGCTGGACGAGGGTGATCAGCTGGCGGCGACCGAGCGGACCCGTGCGTTGCAGGGGCCGCTCGTGGAGTCGTACCAGCCCCTGGCCGACCTGGAGATCAGGTCGGCCGGTACGGCGTCGGAGTACCGGCGCGGTCTGGACCTGCGGACCGGGATCGTCGCCGTCGAGTACACGATCGACGGCGTACGGTTCCGGCGGGAGACGTACGTGTCCGCTCCCGACCAGGTGCTGGTGTGGACGATTAGCGCCGATCGGCCCGGGGCGATCAGTCTCGAGCTCGGGCTGTCGAGTCAGCATCCGGTGGTCGCTGCCGAGGGCACCTTCGGAGTGGTCGGGCGGGCTCCGTCGGATCTGACGATCGAGTACCGGTCGCGGTCGGATCCGGTGCGGTACGAGAACGGGCGCGGGATCGGGTTCGGCGTTGCGGTGCGGGTGCTGAACGACGGTGGCGCGTTGACGGTGTCCGAGCAGGGCGCGATGGTACGTGGCGCGGACAGCGTCACGGTTCTGGTGGCGGCGGCGAGCACGTTCTCGGGGTGGTCGGTGCCGCCGGGCCGGGACCCCTTGGTCGCGTTGCGAGCTGCGGTCGACGTGCTGGATGCCGTTGCCGTGGACAAGGTTCGGGAGCGGCACGTCGAGGATCATCTCGCGCTCTACGACCGGGCCGAGTTGTCGCTCGGGTCTGCGGTGGAGCTGCCTACCGACGTTCGGCTGGCGGAAGTTGGTGCTGGTGGCAACGATCCGGACCTGGTCGCGCTGATGTTCAACTTCGGCCGGTACTTGCTGATGGCATCGTCCCGGCCGGGGACGCAGGCGGCCAACCTGCAAGGCATCTGGAACCAGGACCGCCGGCCGATGTGGGCCAGTGACTGGACCAACAACATCAATACGCAGATGAACTACTGGCTCGCGGACCTGACCGGGCTGAGCGAGTGCTTCGAACCCCTTCTTTCGCTGATCGAGGACCTGGCCGCGGCCGGCGCTTCGACGGCGCGGGTCTTGTACGACGCGCCGGGATGGGTGTGTCACCACAACTCGGACATCTGGCGGGCGACCTGGCCGGTGGGTGAGGGTGGGGACGACCCGGTCTGGGCGATGTGTGCGACGTGCGGGGTGTGGTTGACCGCGCATCTGTTCGAGCACTACCGGTTCACGCTGGACGCTGCGTTCCTGGAGCGGGCTTATCCGGTGATCGCCGGTGCGGCGGAGTTCGTGCTCGCGATGCTGGTCGAGGATGCGGACGGGGTGCTGCAGTTCATTCCGTCGACGGCGCCGGAGCATCATTTCGTGCTGCCGTCCGGCGACAAGGCTTCCGTCGATCTGACCTCGACGTACGACTTGTGGGTGATTCGCGGGCTCTTTGCGGACGTGCTCTCGGCTGCTGCGGTTCTCGACGTCGAATCAGGCCTGGTCCGGCGAGTTGCGGCTGCTCGGGACCGGCTGCCGGCGGTGCGGATCACTTCGGACGGGCGGTTGCACGAGTGGCCCACGGACTGGGAGCCGTCAGAGGTACATCACCGTCATCTGTCGCACCTTTACGGCCTGCACCCGGGCGCGGAGATCGATCCGGTGCGTACGCCGGTGCTCGCGGCAGCTGCTCGTACGTCGTTGACCGTCCGAACCGATGGTGCGACCAACGGTGGATGGACTGCGGCGTGGCTGGTGGCGATGTGGGCACGGCTGTTCGAGCCGGAGAAGGCTTCCGCGGTGATCCAGGACTACCTGAGCCGGCTGGTGTCGGACAACCTGCTGCACCGGGACGGCGACATCTTCCAGATCGATGCGAACCTCGGGATGACCGGGTGCATCCCCGAGCTGTTGCTGCAGAGCCACACTGACGTGATCCGGGTGCTGCCCGCGCTGCCTGCCGACTGGCCGGATGGGTCGTTTCGTGGGCTGCGTGCTCGGGGCGGGGTGGTGTTCGACGTTTCCTGGCGTGACGGGGTGCTGACCTCGGCTGAGGTGGTTGCTGCGCGCTCTGGTACGTATCGGATCGCCTTGCCCGGGCGGGAGCTCTCCATTGCGCTGGAGGCGGATCAGAAGGTGGACCTGGTTAGGCAAGCCTAACTATGGTTGTTGTAGGCTCAACGTTCGTGAAGAAGCTGATCGGGATCGTGGCAGCGGCCGCCGTTCTCGTCCTCGCCGGGTGCGGCGGGGGCGACAACGGGAAGAGCGCGGACACCGGCGTCGGGGACAAGGACGTGGCGACCGGCGGACGGCTGTTCAGCACCGCCGACGCGGAGACGGCCAAGCTCGGGTCGGACGCTGCACCGGGCGCGTTCCCGCGGACGGTGAAGGGCGCGCTCGGCTCCGTGCAGCTCGAGAAGAAGCCGTCGCGGGTCGTTGTGCTCGACAGCGGTGAGCTCGACGATGTGCTTGCCCTGGGCATCACACCGGTCGGGATGGCCACGACAGCCGGGCAGAACGGCGTACCGTCGTACCTCGCCGGCAAGGCGCAGGGGATCAAGACCGTCGGCGGGATCAGCGAGCTGAACCTGGAGACGATCGCGTCGCTGAAGCCGGACCTGATCCTCGGCAGCAAGCTGCGCGCCAACGACCTGTACGACAAGCTGAGCGCGATCGCGCCGACTGTCTTCAGCATCCGGCCCGGGTTCCCGTGGAAGGAGAACTTCCTCCTGGTCGCGGACGCGCTCGGCGAGGAGACCAAGGCCACGGAGCTTCTCAACGACTACCAGAAGCGCGCCGACGAGGTGAAGTCGAAGGTTCAGGGGACGCCGACGATCTCGCTGGTCCGCTTCCGGCCCGGGGAGATCCGCCTGTACGGGAACCTCTCCTTCATCGGCGTCATCCTGAAGGACATCGGCCTCCCACGGCCCAAGATCCAGGATGTCCAGGACCTCGCCGTCGAGGTCTCTCAGGAGAACATCGGCAAGGCCGACGGCGACTGGCTCTTCTACTCCAGCTACGGCAAGCCCGACACCACCGCCGAGAACACAGTCGTCAACGGCACCCTCTGGAAGTCCCTGGCCGCGGTGAAGTCCGCCCACGCAGCCCGAGTCAACGACGAAGTCTGGTTCCTGGGCCTAGGCCCGCTAGGCGCCATGAACGTCCTCATCGACCTCGAAAACCTACTGGGCCCCAAGGGCTAGGCAGTTAGTTCTCAACCTCGTACTGCAGGTGGACGAAGCCGCTCGGGAAGTGGTGGGTGGTTTGCAGGTTTAGGTGGGTGGTGAAGTTGGTGGGGAGGGCTGGGAGGCCGGCGCCGATGGCGGTGGGGACGAGGAAGAGGTGGAGTTCGTCTACCAGGCCGGCTTGGAGGGCGGTGGTGGCCAGGGTGGGGCCGCCGATGCTGAGGGGGGCCGTGGACTGGGTCTTCAGGGTGCGGATGGCTTCGGGGGTGAAGTCGCGTTCCACGCGGGTGCGGGGGGTGCTGACGGAGTCCAGCGAGTGCGAGTACACGATCTTGTCGGCCGCGCGCCAGATGGCGGCGTACTCCTGGCTGACGGGCGAGTCGTCGTCGGCGGTCTCCCAGTACGCCATGGTTTCGTACATACGCCGGCCGTAGAGGTACGTCCCGATCGGGCGTTCCAACCCGTTGATGTAGGCGTGCACCTCCTCGTCCGGCGCCGCCCAGTCGAAGTTGCCGTCGGCATCGGTTGTGTAGCCGTCGACGGACATGATGGCCGAGTAGACGAGCGCGGCCAAGTCACGCCTCCTTGACCGGCAGGAGGTCGCGTTCGGCGAAGACCTTCTTGGCTACGGTGATCGCGTTCAGTGCCCGCGGGAAACCGGCGTACCCAGCGGCGTGGACGAAGGTCTCCACGATCTCGGTCGGTGTCAGGCCGACGTTGAGCGAGGTCTTGATGTGGACCTCGAGCTGCGGCTCGCAGCCGCCGAGCGCGGTGAGGATGCCGAGCGTGACCAGCTGACGTTGCTTCGGCGCCAGACCGGGCCGCGAGTAGATGTCGCCGAAGCCGAAGGCGACGACGTGGTGGGCGAGCGCGGGGGAGATGTCCGCGAGGCTCTCCATCACCGCAGGAGCCGATCCGCCGTCGACGGCGTTGAGTACTTCGAGGCCGCGCTGATAGCGAGCCTGCTCGACCTGGCTGTTGATGTCCGGGGCAGTCATACCCCGACGCTAACCGCAATCAGGCTCGCTGGGCGCACGCAGCGACCGCCAGCCCGTCCACGAAGTCGTTCATCTCATGCCCGGAATGCCCCTTCACCCACTGAAACGCGACATCCCCCCGCAGCGTCACCAGCTCGACCAGCGGCTCCCAGAGATCCCGATTCGCCACCGGCTTCTTCGCCGACGTAAGCCACCCCCGCTCGAGCCACCCCGCGTGCCACCGGTCCCGGAAGCAGTTCACGACGTACGTCGAATCCGACACGACCAGCAGCGGCCCGTCGTTGGCCTGCACAGCTTCGAGCGCAGCCCGGATCTCCATCCGCTGATTGGTCGACGGATCCTCGGACCCAGCGGCGTACTCCGTCATCGACAACGCCCACGCCCAACCACCGGGACCGGGGTTCCCCGAGCAAGCACCATCGGTGAACACGGACCGAGCACCGTCCGGCACGATCATGTCAGCCGGCCGAGGACGACGAGCACGCAAAGAAGGCACAGCCCAAGACCCTACCCCGCCGGATCACCGGTCACGCCGCGGCGGCGGGCTCTGGAGTTGCGCAGGTTGGCGAGGTTGCCGCAGGTGCGGGAGTCGTGCCAGACGGCGCTGGAGTTGCGGGAGCTGTCCCAGAACGCGACCCGGCATTCCGGGTTCCGGCATACCTTGAGGCGCAACCAGTCCTTCGTGAGCTGCGCCGCGTACACGGTCAGCAAGATGCGCTCGGCCAGCCCCTCGCCCGGCGGAGGTCCGACGGACACGGTTCCGTCGGAGCCCAAGCGGGCGGTCACGGACATCGAGATCTCACCATCCATCGCGGTCTTCACCGACGGTTCGTGGTCACGGCTGATGAGCGCCGCGCGCAGCGCATCCCGGAGGCGGTGCAGCTCCCGGAGGCCGGGTTGATCCGTCGGAGCGCCGACGGAAGCCAACCAGGCAGCCGCCGTATCCGGAGCGTCCAACAGATCCGGCGAGGCCGCGCCGTTCTTCGGCACCGCTGCCGTGTTCAGCAAGCTCTGAACTACCGCCAGTTCGCCCGGCGCCTCCACTACCGCGAACCTACTGACCACAACCCACCTCGATTCTTGGTGACATGACCCACGACGAGTCACTGACCGGTCGCACAGCTCATGCTATCCGAACACCTTCTAGCATGACAGAGGCAAAAGATGTACGGTCATGTCATGTCGACATTTCGAAAGGATGGATGATGACGACCTATCTGGGCAGCGGTGACGTGAGCACGCACCGCACCGACTACACGCCGGAGTGGCTCGGCAAGCTTGCCGATGACGTAACGCTGGAAGCAGCCGTGATGAACGGCATCGCGACAGGGCCGGAGGCGGTGCGGGCGATCCTCGGTTTTGCCCGCACGCTGTACGACTATCAGGAGTTCAACGTCCTTGGGCGGTACGGCGAGAGCGACTTCGTCGAAGACTACGTCGCCACTGTCCACGGGGAGCCGATCGGCAGCGTCGTGGTGATCCGGTACAACGACGCGGGCCTGGTGGAGAACATCGTCATCAACCACCGACCGTTGCGGTCGGTGCTCTTGTGGTCAGAGATCATGGCCGAGCACTTCGCCGGCACCGAGTACGGGCACTTCTTCCTGCAGCCCGAGGATCTGCGAGCTGTGAGCCGGCCGGAGGTGGCCCGATGAGCGGCACCCTTCGCTATCACGTTCACGTGTCGGGCATGCTGCCGACCGCCGGGCAGCCGCTCGCGGACGGCGCCCTGTCGCAGTGGTCTCCCCTGTCACACACCCTGATTCACGGCGACACCGAGGCGCTGCTGACGGACCCGCCGATCACCCGCGGCCAGGCGGACGAACTGATCACCTGGGTCAAGGGCCATCGGGTAGCGCTGAGGTACATCTACCTCACCCACGCTCACGCCGATCACTGGCTCACCACCAACTACCTGCAGGCTGCGTTCCCGGATGCGGAGGTCCTGACCAGTCAGGCGATCCTCGACCGGATCGCCGCGGAGACCCCCGGGGGTGCCGTGCCAGGGCTGTGGAGCAGCTTGTTCGGCGACGCCGTCCCCGCGGCTCCGATCACCGTGCACGGCACCGCCTTCCCCGTCGAAGGGCTGAGGCTCGACGGTCAGGAGCTCTTCGCGCACGAGGTGGGGCATTCCGACACAGACGACACATCCGTCCTGCAGGTGCCTTCGCTCGGCCTCGTGGTCGCCGGGGACGTGGTCTACAACAACGTCCACCAGTACGTCGCCGAGGCCCGCGACGGCGGCCTGGAAGCCTGGCACCACGCGCTCGACAGGGTCGCAGATCTCGCCCCGCGCCTCGTTGTATCCGGGCACAAGGACGCCGGCCGTCCGGACGCCGCCTCCGATATCGGCGAGACCCGCCGGTACCTCGATGCCGCCGCCGAGGTCATCGGGCGCAGTACCGACCGGGCCGGGTTCTACGCCGCGATGACCGCGAGCTATCCGCAGCGCGTCAACCCGTACACGGTGTGGCTGAGCGCGCTGCGGCTGTTCGAGAACTGAGGTCGACGATCATGCGTGTTCTGGTTGTCGGGGCCGGCGCGGTGGGCGGATTCTTCGGCGCCCGTCTGATCGAGTCCGGCTCTGACGTCACCTTCCTCGTCCGCAACGGGCGCGGGCACCAACTCACCGCGGACGGTCTCCGCATCGCGAACCTGGACGGGACCGTCGCGGCCGTCCGGGCGAAGATTGTGAGCGCGGACGAGTTGCACTCCACCTTCGACCTGATCCTGCTGGCGGTGAAGGGCACTGCCGTCGACGCGGCCGCAGCCGACGTGGCCCCAGCCGTGGGAGAAGAAACAGTGATCCTGCCGCTGCTGAACGGCATCCGGCACCTCGACGTTCTCGAACATCGGTTCGGCCCGGGGCGCGTGCTCGGCGGCGTCGGACTGGTGGCGACGGAACTGGAACCTGACGGGCTGATCCGGCAGCTCGGACCGGCCGCGACTGTCACGTTCGGAGAGCTCGACGGAACGATCACTCCCCGGGTGTCGGCCATCCAGGCGACGGTCGCGCCGGCCGCGTTCGAGTCGCGGGTATCGGACACCATCGTGCAGGAGATGTGGGAGAAGTGGTTCTTCATGGCCGCCGGCGGTACCGCGACCGTGCTCCTCGGCGGCCCAGCCGGCACGATCCTCTCCGTTGACGGCGGTCCGGCATTGATCGGGCAGGTCATCGAGGAGGTCACTGCCGTGGTCGCCGCCGAAGGGCACCCGGTCCGGCAGGCCGCGCGCGCCCAGGTTGCGGGCGCGCTGACCACACCGGGCTCCTCGTTCGCGACGTCCCTCTACCGCGACTTCGCCGCCGGCCGGAAAACCGAGGTCGAGCCGATCCTCGGCGACCTTCTCCAACGGGCGCTCACGAGAGGCGTACAGACGCCACTGCTAGGCGCGGCCACCGTCCGGCTACGCGTCCACAACGCGGCCACCGGCTGATCGGCACCGGACGTAAGCTGCTGTGCATGTGCTGCGCTCATCCCGAGGAGCTGCCTTCCGGGGTCCTGGACGACGTGGCCAGGGTGGTCGGGGCAGAGGTCACTTCTTTTAGTCGCCTACCCGGAGGCTTCGATGTGGGTGCCATGCGCATCCAGTTGGACGGAAGGGCCAACGCAGTGCTCAAGGCATGGCCGCGGGCACGGCCCAACCAGCTGGACGAGACGTTGCGAACCCAGAGAGTCGTCGAGCACATGCGGAGGCGCGGCTATCCCACCCCGGCCTGGCTCGGAGTGGGGGCCACCGCCACTCATGTCTGGCAACTGATCGACTTCGTTGACGCGGCTCCCGCGCCAGAGCTGACCCCGTCCGTCGTTGAGCAGCTGATGGAGATCAACGAACTCCAGGCCGGCCAAGCATCCGAGCCCTACGACCACTGGTCGTACGCCTGGCGGCTCGCCACCGGTCAGGAAGCCGGCCAAGACTTAGCTCCGAGTTTGTCGAGAGCTGTCGCCGGGCTTTCGGGGTATTCCGCTGTGGTGTCGGCCTTGGTCGAGCGCCTCCGGCTCATGTGTGCCGACGTCCCACCACCACCAGAGGCCCCGGACATGGTCCATGCCGATTTCAAGCCCGACAATGTCCTGGTCCGTGACGGAAGGGTAGTGGCAGTCGTCGACATCGGAAACGCAGGCAGCGGCACGCGAGCGACCGATCTCACGACCCTCCTGTGGCACACCTTCCAGGATCCGCTGGACGATGTCCGAAGCCGGCTCTGGACGAGAATCCTCGACCTGGTCGGCTGGGAGGGCGCGGCGGTGCTCGCAGCAACACAAATCCTCGTGCAGCTCGAATGGCCCATCCGCCACGGGCGCCACGATGTCGTCCCAGGCGTAGTCAAGCGCGGCCACCGCACCCTCGACGAGCTTGAGGCAATGCGCTAACTGTCGCCGGCGGAGATGGTGCAGCGCCAGTACGTCGACGGCCTCGGCGCACCGCGGGGAGCGCTCGGGGTTCACAGCGGTACCACTCATCAGCAGTACGTCGAGGTGGTACGCCGGCCTGGGTAGTCGCCCACGAGCGGCAGCTCGCAACAGCGAGCGCAGCGAGCAACTCCGCGAGCGATGCGAGCATCCCGCGGCGGCAGCCGCGAACACGCGAGCGCCAGCTCGCAACCCCGCGAGCGCAGTGAGCAACTCCCGGCGCCAGCCGGAAACCGTGAGCGGCAGCTCGCAACACGCGAGCGCAGCGAGCGAACCCCCGGCACTCGCCGGGAACAGCGGGGCGCCAGTCCCGAACAAACGGGGTGGGTGGGCGGCGCGTAGCTGGGCGACGAAGGGGCCGTGCGTAGCACCGCGATGGGACTACCGGCAGCACCATGCGCAAGTGGTACGGCGCCAGTAGCCGATCCGCGCGAGTTACCACGCCGGCTTTCCTCCACTCGGTGAGATCTCCGGAACAAAAATGCCACCTGGTGGCACTTAATCTCCGAAGATCTCCCGCGGCCCCAGGCTGAGTCGAACCACCTCAGCCCATCACCAGCAGTACCGCGAGTGGTGCGCCAGCCCGCGCTAGCCACCCGCGAGCGGCAGCTCGCGACACCGCGAGCGCAGCAAGCGAACCCCCGGCGGCAGCCGGATGCACCGGGGCGCCAGCCCCGAACAAAGGGGTGTGGGGCGGCGCGTAGCTCGGCGACGCAGGAGCCGTGCGTAGCACCGCGATGGGACTTACCAGCAGCACCCGACACCAGCGGTACGACGGGGGGTGCGCCCGCCCGGGGTAGTCGCCCGCGAGCGGCAGCTCGCAACCAGCGAGCGAAGCGAGCAACTCCGCGAGCGAAGCGAGCGAACCTCCGGCACTCGCCGGATGCACCGGGGCACCCGCCCCGAACAACAGGGTGGGTGGGGCGGCGCGTAGCTCGGCGACGAAGGAGCCGTGCGTAGCACCGCGATGGACTACCAGCAGCAGCCGGAACAGCAGTACGACGACTAGGACGCCAGCCCGGGGTAGTCGCCCGCGGGCGGCAGCTCGCAACCGCGAGCGAACCGAGCAACTCCGCGAGCGCAGCGAGCAACCCGCGGCGGCAGCCGCGAACCTGCGGGCTGCAGCTCGCAACGCGCCAGCGGTAGCTGGCAGACAAGCCGGCGTTGAGCCGGAGGGTGGGTGGGAGCGCGTGAAGCACACGCGGTGAGGAGCGGAGCGACGAACGTAGCGGCTGCGTAGCGCGCGTGGGTCGGCTGCTAGGTGATGCGGCCGCGGTTGGTTACGGGAATTTGGGGTGCGTGGGTGGCTACGGCCGTGACGAGAGCGTCGTACGGGAGGGTGGGGCTGAGGAGGTCGTGGGTGCCGGGCCACGGACACGACGGCCCCCAGGTGCGGGGATTGCGGGGGAGGGCGGCCTCGTCCAACAGCATGACGACGAGCTGGGGTTCCCAGGTTTCTTCGCCGGACTCGTTGACCAACGGACGTTCCAGCCGGCAAATCCCCCGGACCTCGCCCCACGGGATCGTGCGCGGCGACTCGCCGCCCAAGTAGATCCCTGCGTCGTCGACGGTCAGCAGTACGTCGTCCAAATCCGCATCGCGCGACTCCTCAAAAGCTGTGATCGCCCCGACCAGCAGCAGGATCGGCAGGCCGACGGCGAAGATGAGCGGCGTACCGCCCCAGGCCAGCCACACCGACTCCAGCGGCGACCGGATCGACGCACCGCGGAGGGCCTGCACGACCACGATCCCCAGGGTCAGAAGGACCATCAGACCGAACACCAGGGTGCCGAGCAGCAGCGCGGTCTTCGTGGTCCCCAGCCCCCGGCGCTTGACCACGAACGGATCCATACCCGGCATTGTGGATGCTGTCCTGCGAAGGCACCAGCGTTCTCGCGGATTCCTCATCAGAACGGTCGCGGCAGGTCCTCCGGACGGATGAAATCGGCGTACCTGATCGCGGATGGACTTTGGTACGGCGCCAGTGTCCGCAACAATCGCTGCATGCCGGACCGCCAGACCGCTGTCGCCACCCGCCAGCCGCCGTCGCCGCGAAGCAGGTCGCGCCGTAAGCGGGGCGGCGGGATGTGGCGGCGTGGCTGGGTGATTGCGGTGCTCGCGATCCTCACTGCGCTGCTGCTGATCTTCCACCGCTACGTGCCGAATTCGACCGGCAACCTCGGCAGCCTGCTCGACACGTTCCTGCCATGGGTCGGCGTACTCATCCCGATCCTCGCCGTCGCCGCGATCGTCCGGCGCTCCGCGACCGCCGGTGTCGCACTGCTGGTGCCTGCGCTCGTCTGGGGCCTGATGTTCGGCAACCTCCTGGTGCCGAACAAGGGACCCGGTGGCCCGTACGACCTGCGGGTGCTGAGCCACAACGTCGACGCCGACAACCCGGACCCCGAGCAGACCGCGCAGTACCTGATCGACGCCAACGCGGACGTGATGGCGCTCGAGGAGATCACCCCGGCCGACATGAAGGTCTACAAGGCCGAGTTCGCCAAGCTGTACCCGTACCGCGTGACCCGCGACACGGTCGCGCTCTGGTCGAAGTTCCCGGTGGCCGAGCAGAAGTCGGTCGATGTCGGTTTCACCTGGACGCGGGCGCTGCGGGCCGAGGTCAGCACGCCGGAGGGCAAGGTCGCGGTGTACGTCGCCCACCTCGCCTCGGTCCGCGTCGGCACCGGCGGGTTCACGTCGGACCAGCGCAACGACACGATCAAGGCGCTCGGCCGGCAGATCGCGGACGAGAAGCTGGCCGGCGTGATCGTGATGGGCGACTTCAACGGTACGGCGACCGACCGCAGCCTCGCGCCGTTGACCGCCGGTCTCCGCAGTGCCCAAGGAGCGGCCGGGACCGGCTTCGGATTCACTTGGCCGTCGAAGTTCCCGATGGCGCGGATCGACCACATCCTGGTCCGCGGGGTGACGCCTACCAAGGCATGGGTGATGAAGCCGACGGGCAGCGACCACCGCCCGGTCGTCGCCGAGCTACGGGTCTGACGCGATCCCGCGCCGGTACGCGTACCGCACAGCCTCCGCCCGGTGCCGCGCACCGATCTTCGCGAACGTGTTGTTGATGTGCGTCTTCACCGTCGCCTCGCTGATGAACAGCTGGCCGGCGATCTCCGGGTTGCTCAGCCCCTGCGCGATCAACCGCAGTACTTCGGTCTCCCGCGCCGTCAGCCCGTCGGAGTCGGCAACCACCGGCGAGAGCCCGGCGACCAACCGTTTGGTTACCTCGGGATCGAACGTCGACTGCCCGGCCGCCGTCGACCGCAAGGCCGCCCCGATCTCGACCCGCCCCGCATCCTTCGTGAGATAGCCCCGCGCCCCGGCCCGCAGCGCCTGCGCGATCGACGCGTCGTCGGCGTACGTCGTCAGCACGAGCACCGCGACCGAAGGAAAGTCGGCCGTGATCCGCGCCGTCGCCGCGATCCCGTCCAGCAACGGCATCCGCAGATCCATCAGTACGACGTCAACGTTGCCGCCAGCAACCAGCTCGACGGCCTCGACGCCGTTCGCCGCCGCGCCCGCGACCTCGACGCCGTCGATCAGCCCGAGCAACGCGACCAGTCCCTCACGGACGACCTGCTGGTCATCAGCCACGACCACCCGCACCACATCAGTCACCAGCAACCTCCGCGACCACCAGCCAGTCGTCCCCGTCCGCACCTGCCGTCAGCGTGCCACCCACCAGGGCCAGCCGCTCCCGCATACCGGCCAGCCCGAACCCCTCGCCACTAGTGGCCCCCCGGTTCCGCACAGAGGCCCGTACGCCGTCCTGATAGGCAAGCCGCAGCTCGACCGCCTGGCCGGGCGCATGCTTGGCCGCGTTGGTCAGCGCCTCTCGCACAGCACCCAGCAACGCCACCGTGACTCCCGACTCGAGCCCGACGGCCTCACCAACCACAGTGAGGTTGACCGCGGTGCCGTGGTCCTGTGAGTGTTCTTCGGCAAGTGCAGCCATTGCGGAGGGCAGCGAAGGCACCTCATCGGCCCGCAGCGCGGCCACTGCGCTCCGTGCCTCGACCAGCCCCTGTACGGCGAGCCGCCGCGACCGCCGTACCCGGTCCAGCGCACCAGCGACGTCACCACGGTCCTCCAGCAACCCCTCCGCCACCTCGAGCTGCACGGTGAGCGCACCGAGCGAGTGGGCCAGCACGTCATGCAGGTCCCGAGCGATCCGCCCACGCTCCTCCAGCGCGGCCGCACGGGCATGCTCACTCTGCGCCAGCCGTGTCTGCTCGAGCAGAAGCTCGGTCTGCCGCGCCTGCACCTCGTACTGCCGCCGGTTGAGTCCAAAAGCGACCAGTACGGCGGTCCACATCAGCTGGGTGAAGTACCAGGTCTGCGACTCGCCGAACTGCCAGGCGGACACCGCATAACCAGCAGCTACCGCGACGGCCGCAGCCACGACCTGCCGGTTGCCGCGCCGCGGGAACTGGATCACAGCGATGTCAGCCATCGCTAGCAGCACCAGCACCAGTGAATTGGACCTGTCGACCCCACAGATCAGTGCGTTGACCACTGCGACCGTCAGAAGCAGACCGAACGCGACACTGGGCCGCGCCGACATCAGGAACGTGCCGGCCAAGAACATGACGAAGGTGACCGCGAGCACGACCCACACCCAGGCGTCCGCAGGCCGCGCGGTGGAGAGTACGGCGATCGCCACACCGCTGGCGAGCAGGCGGCCGACCCAGCCGCTCTCACCGTGCGGCCTACTAGGCAGCAAACCTCTCAGACGACTCACCTGCTGGTGTACTCCTCCACGGCGTGGCTCGCCTTGCTCTGGATGACCATCGACTGCGTCAACAGGTTCGCACCCACGGAGAGCATCAGCGAACCACCACCGGAGACGGAGGCGCCCAGCAGGTGCCCGACGCCCGCCAGCCCGAGCCGGATGACCAGGTAGGCCACCATGATGCCCAGCCCCGGCATACCGAGCCGGAAGAACACCTTCCCGGCGCGCCGCTCGACCTGTGCGACCCGGCCGGACCCGACACCGGCCACCAGGGCAACCGCGGTGCCTACGACCAGTAGGACGACGTCCGTGGCGCCGAGCTGCAGGTGCCGGTCGTACAGCTGGTAGACGCCGACGCCGGCGAGGACCAGCGGGCCACGCCAGACGTCGGCGTCGGAGTTCTCCAGCTTGGACCACGACATCCGGCGGGCGATGACGATCACCACGACGGCGATCACGACAAGTGCGTTGGGCAGGGTTCCGAAGCTCATGTCACGGACGGTAGGTCTGGCCGGTCTCTCCCAGGGACCGACTACGGGTGGAGATCCGGGTGGAGACCGCACGCGGGGTCGGGGTACCCGCGATTGAAAGTAGTAGTAACGTTCCTGAGCGGTAACAACACGATGCGTCATACCGACCAGCCGGAGGGCCGATGCTTCCGCAAGATTCCATCCTGAGACTGGATGCCACGGCGATCGACTACATCATCATCGCCACGTACTTCGTCTTCGTCCTCGGCATCGGCTACCTGGCCCGGCGTGCGGTGTCCAGCAGCCTCGACTTCTTCCTGTCCGGACGGTCGTTGCCGGCGTGGGTGACCGGCCTCGCGTTCATCTCCGCGAACCTCGGCGCGATCGAGATCATGGGCATGTCCGCGAACGGTGCGCAGTACGGCATCCCGACCGTGCACTACTTCTGGATCGGCGCGGTCCCGGCGATGCTGTTCCTCGGCGTCGTGATGATGCCGTTCTACTACGGCTCGAAGGTGCGCAGCGTGCCGGAGTTCATGCTCCGCCGGTTCGGCAAACCCGCGCACCTGGTGAACGCGATCAGCTTCGCCGTCGCGCAGGTCCTGATCGCGGGCGTGAACCTGTTCCTGCTGGCGACCATCGTGAACGTCCTGCTCGGCTGGCCGATCTGGGTATCGGTGATCGTCGCCGCCGCGATCGTGCTCAGCTACATCACCCTCGGCGGTCTGTCCGCGGCGATCTACAACGAGGTGCTGCAGTTCTTCGTGATCGTCGCCGCGCTGCTGCCGCTGACGCTGGTCGGCCTGCACAAGGTCGGCGGCTGGCAGGGTCTGGTCGACAAGGTGAGCGCGTCCCCGGGCGGCAGCGAGCAGATGTCGGCCTGGCCGGGCAACGCACTGAGCGGCTTCCACAACAGCTTCCTGTCGGTGATCGGCATCGTGTTCGGCCTCGGCTTCGTGCTCTCGTTCGGCTACTGGACGACGAACTTCGTCGAGGTCCAGCGGGCGATGGCGTCGAAGAACATGTCGGCGGCCCGGCGGACCCCGATCATCGGCTCGTTCCCGAAGATGTTCGTCCCGTTCATCGTGATCATCCCCGGCATCATCGCCGCGGTGATCGTGCCGGAGCTCTCGCAGTTCAAGGCGAACGGCGGCCAGGGCGGCCAGGTCGACTACAACGACGCGATCCTGCTGCTGATGCGTGACCTGCTCCCGAACGGCATGCTCGGCCTGGCCATCACCGGCCTGCTGGCCTCGTTCATGGCCGGGATGGCGGCCAACCTGAGCTCGTTCAACACGGTCATGTCGTACGACATCATCGAGCGGTACATCCTGAAGGACCGGCCGGACGACTTCTACCTGCGCACCGGTCGGATCGCGACCGTGGCCGGCACCCTGATCGCGATCGGGACGGCCGCGATCGCCTCCGGCTACAGCAACCTGATGGACTACCTGCAGCAGCTGTTCTCGTTCTTCAACGCGCCGCTCTTCGCCACGTTCATCCTCGGCATGTTCTGGAAGCGGATGACCGCGACCGCCGGCTGGGTCGGCCTGGTCAGCGGTACGGCGACCGCGATCGTCGTCTTCGTGCTGTCCGAGAACGGCGTCATCAACCTGCCCGGTCAGGGCGCCAGCTTCGTCGGCGCCGGCGCGGCCTTCGTGGTCGACATCCTGATCAGCGTCCTGGTCAGTACGGCGACCAGGCCGAAGGACGACTCCGAGCTGGTCGGTCTGGTGTACTCGCTGACGCCGAAGGAGCAGCGCTCCGAGGTGGCCGTCGCCGGTGACGGCGGCTGGTACCGCAAGCCGGTGCTGCTGGCCGGCATCTCGCTGGGCCTCACCATCGTCCTGAACATCATCTTCGGCTGAGCGGAGGACCGTCATGGCAGACAAGAAGAAGGCCGGAGCCTTCGACATCCGGATCGTCATCGCGGCGCTGGTCGGGATCTACGGCCTGGTGCTGACCGTTCTCGGGCTGGTCGAGAAGCAGACGGAGATCGACAAGGCCGCCGGGATCAACATCAACCTCTGGGGCGGAATCGGGATGCTGGTGTTCGCCGCCCTCTTCGTGCTCTGGGCCCGGCTGCGGCCGATCGCCGTACCCACAGAGGAACCGACCGAGCAGTAACCCGGCACCATGCGGCTCGTTGTGGGACCAGTAGGACATCTGGTCCCACAGTCGGAGGATGGCCCATGGTCCGAGCGACAACCCTTTCCAGACGGGCGTTCCTGGCCCGGGTCGGCATCCTCGGCGCGGCGGTCGGCGGCGGTGGGCTCCTTGCGCGCAGCTTGCTCGCGCCGGCCGACGCGGCCACGAACCCGCTGCTGCCGCCGGCGGTGGACCTGATCAAGCCGGTACTCGCGGAGCTCGCCCGGGACACGCTCAACGGGCTGACCGTGTTCGCGATGCCCGGCCCGGATGCGTACTCGCGGACCCAGGGCACGCCCAGCCCGACGCCCGGCGCGATCGAGGCCGGCGCGACTGACTTCATCATCAACTCGCTCGACAACTTCGTCCCGTTCCCGGACGAGCTGGCCCAACCGATCGGGGCCGCTCTGGTGAGCGGCCTCGCGGACTCGGGCATCGACCTGCCCGGCATCGACGTACTCCCGGTCAAGCTCCACACGCTGGATCAGGCGCTGGCGGCATACCTGCAGAGTGATGAGGCGCTGCCGCTGTCGTTCCCGATCGCGGGCCTGCTGAACCTGATGGCCACGCAGGTGAACCCGCTCGCCGTGAACGGGCCGCACCTCTCGCCGTTCGCGCGGCTGTCGTACGCCGAGAAGGCGCGGGCGTTCGAGCTGATCGAGCAGACCGACGCCGACCTGGTCGCGCTGCTCGACGTGCACTTCCCGGAGCCGTTGAAGGACTCGGTGTCCGGGCTGCTGAAGTTCGTCGGCGGCGCGCTGATCGAGTTCGCCACCTTCGGCGCGTACGGCGAGTCGGCCGTCTACGACAAGGTGACCCGGACGCTCGGGAAGCGGCCGGTCGGATGGAACCAGACCGGCTACCAGCCACACGGCCCGGTCGAGGGCTGGGACGACTTCATCGGGTACTACCAGGGGCGCCAGGAGGTGCACGACTGATGCGGGACGTCATCGTGATCGGAGCCGGTGGTGGTGGACCGGTGGTGGCGAAGGAGCTCGCCGCGCAGGGCCTCGACGTACTGCTGCTCGAGGCCGGGCCGCGGAACGCGCACCCGCGGGAGAACTGGACGACGTACGAGGACGACGCGAACAACCCGCTCACCGGCTACCTGCGCTGGGGCCCGTCGGACCGGTCGAAGCCGGCCTGGTTCCGGGAGTGGCCGCAGAACTCGTTCGTCTGGCAGCTGTCTGGCGTCGGCGGGACCACGCAGCACTTCTACGGCAACTACCCGCGCGCGTACCCGGGGGTCTTCGAGGGGTACGACGGCGCCGACAAGTCGCACTACGACGTCAACCACCGCTTCCCCATGACGTACGGCGAGCTGGTGCCGTACTTCGAGTGGGTCGAGGCGACCATGCCGGTGCAGACGGCCGCGATGGGGCACAAGGAGCAGACGTTCTTCCGCGGGGCGGAGACGCTCGGGCTGCCGGTGCAGACGACCAAGACCACGCACCGGCCGGCGTACCGCCCGCAGGAGAACGCGATCCTCCAGCCGGGCGGCTACGCGGGCAAGACCGTCGACGAGACCCTGCTGGTGCACCCGAAGGCGACCGGGTGCACGTTCTGTGGCTACTGCTTCCAGGGGTGCATGCGGCCGAAGGGGGCCCCGCGCAACCAGTTCGCCAAGCGGTCGACCGACAACAGCTATGTGCCGATGGCGCTGACCGCGGAGGTCTGGTCGAAGGGCCGTCCGGTGGAGCTGATCGCGGACGCGTTCGTGACGCGGGTGCACGCGGAGAAGCGGCATGGCGTGCTGACCGCGTCCGGTGTGACCTGGCGGTCCGGCGATGCCGAGCATCGTGAAGACGCGCGGGTCGTGGTGATGGCCGGTGGCTGTACGGAGAACCCGCGGCTGTGGATGAACAGCGGCCTCCCGAACCCGAACGGCTGGGTCGGCCGCGGGTACACCGACCACTTCTTCGACTGGGTCTTTGGCGTCTTCGACGACTACACCGGCAACCCGAAGGGCGTCGGATCGAGCGCGCGGCTCGATTTCCCGCCGTACGGCGGCCTCGAGAACGTCGGGCTCCCGCCGGCGCTGGCGGCGTTCGCCGGCACGCTGTCGGACAGCGGGATCCGTGGCCAGTACAAGAACGGACGTGGTGCTTCAGGGCCGTGGGACGGGCCTGCAGGCCGGGTCATGGGGCCGGAGCTGAAGGAGGTTCTGTCGCACGGGTTGGACCGGCTGCTGAGCGTGCTGGTGATCACGGACGACGACGTCGAGGCGCAGAACCGGGTCACGTTGTCCGCGCTGCCCGCCGACGAGAACGGGCCGATCCCGAAGGTCACCTTCAAGCAGCGGCAGCGGACCGCGCGGACGCTGCGCAACCGCGAGTTCATGGCGCGCAAGGCGGCCGAGCTGCTGCGTGGGGCCGGCGCTCGCAAGGTCTACCGGATCGACTGGGCGCCGCTGATCCTGCACGTCCAGTCGTCGATGCGGATGGGATCCTCCGAACGCAACTCCGTGCTCGACCCGCGCGGCGAGACGCGAGCGGTGAAGCGGCTGTTCATCGCGGACAACTCGGCGCTCTCCAACGGCCTGGGCGGTCCGAATCCGACGCTCACGTCCCAGGCGCTGGCGACGCGGACCGCGGAGCACATCTTCTCGACGTACTTCGGCGGCGACCCCTGGGTGCGCTCGAGCGCACCGGTCGTCTCCACCGATCCCCGGATCAGCGTGCGGCTGGGAGAGCTGGGTCTCTAGCTTTTCTTGAATTGATCTGAACCAGTCACCGGATCCCTGCGTGTGGTGGGGCGAGAACGTCAGTTTCGCTCCACTCCAAAGGGGATTCCGATGTCTGTACGTCAGTTCGTGCTGCCCGTCGTCGCTGCCGGTGCCGGTTTGGCGGTCGTGGCCGCGGGGGTTGCCTTCGCCCACGATGACAAGCCGGTTCCACGTGCTCAGGCGACCCACGCGCACGCCGCCGGGCCGCCGGTGACGGCCACGGGGTACGAGACCAGCTCGAAGGCGCCCGCCAGGTACTTCGCAGCGAGTCTGAGCGGTCGCAACGAGATCCCGACGAGCGGCGGGCCCGCTGTCGGCGACCCGGACGGACGGGCGATGGCCGTGGTCCGGATCAAGGGCGACCAGGTCTCGTACGCCGTGCGCTGGCAGGACATCGCCGCGCCGACGAACTTCCACATCCACCAGGGTGCCGCCGGCGCGAACGGAGGGGTGAAGCTCGACTTCCTCGGCTCGGGCATCCCCGCCGGAGTGCAGGCGATCACCGGCAGCGTGAAGGCCGACACCGCGTTGCTCGACGCGATCCGTCAGCAGCCGGGCGGGTTCTACCTGAACCTGCACACGGCTGAGTTCCCCGGTGGGGCGGTCCGTGGCCAGCTGCACGCGTTGCAGCGGGCCGTCGACCTGAACGGCGTACTCAACGGCAGTGTCGCGGACAACCTGCAGGCGGTTGCCGATGGCAAGCAGGAGGTGCCGGGGCCGAAGCCGGTGGGAGACCCGGACGGACGCGCGGAATGGTTGTTCAAGGCAAGCGGTAGCACGGTGTCGTTCGCGACGGTCTGGTCCGGGATCGGTGCGCCCACCAACGGGCACGTCCACGAGGGCGCGCGCGGAACCAACGGCCCGGTCGTGGCGGACTTCTTCGCCGACGCCGACGGGCTGCCCGCCTCCGTGACGGGCGTCGCGGGGACCGTGAACGTCGGCGCCGACCTGGCCGGGCGGATCGCCCGGAACCCGGCGGGGTTCTACGCGAACCTCCACACGACCGAGTTCGGCGGCGGTGCGGTGCGCGGGCAGCTGGCGAGGAACCGCGGCGGACAGCCGCGAGCGGTACAGGCCGCGGTGGTCGGCGGACAGCAGATCTACCGGTGCGCCGCGCAGCCGGGTGGTGGGTTCGCGTTCGGCCAGTTCGGCGTGGCCGCCGTACTGCGCGAAGGCATCCTGCACTCGTTCGCCAGGCCGGTCGACGGGCCGCCGCAGTGGATCGCGCCCGACGGTACCGCGGTCACCGGCACGGTGCTGGAGAAGTCGGCGAACGGTGCCGGCAACATCCCGGAGCTGCTGCTGGACGCGCGCCAGGCCGGTGGCCGCAGTGGGATCCTGGCCGACGCCACCGAGGTCCTGCGGCTGAACACCGTCGGCGGTGTCGCGCCGGCCGGCAGCTGCGACCCGGTCACGCAGGCGGTGGCCTCGGTTCCGTACCAGGCCGACTACCTGTTCCTCGGCTGAACATGTCCGTTTGAGAAACATCGGCGTCCTTTGCGATCCTGCACCTGGGCGCCGATGTTTCCTACGCTCGAAGTACCCGATCAGGAGGAACTTCGAGATGACGATCACCACTGACCGTCCGGACCTCTCGTCCGCGGCGGCGCAGTACGCCGAAGAGGGCTTCGTACTGGTGAAAGGCCTGCTCAGCAAGGAGGAGGCGGCGTACTACCGGCAGCGCAGCCATGACCTGCTGGCCCAGCTGAACCGCCACGACGACCCCACCTGGCAGTCCGCGACGGGCCTCGCCGACGGTGCCACCCGGCTGCAGCACCTGCACGACGCGCAGTTCTACGACGCGGAGTTCTCGAAGCTGCTGGTGGATCCGCGGTTCACCGACGTGGCCGCTGCGGTGATGGGGGTGGACAACGTCCAGCTGCACCACACCAAGCTGTTCGTGAAGCCGCCGGAGAACGGTTCACCGTTCCCGCTGCACCAGGACTACCCGTTCTTCCCGCACACCTACCACCGGGTCGGTGCGGCGATCTTCCACTTCGACGACGCGCCGGTGGAGAAGGGCTGCGTCCGGATCATCCCGGGCAGCCACAAGGAGGGACCGCGGGAGCACGAGGCCGAGGGCTCCTACCACCTGCTCGAGCCGGCCTTCGAGGCAGCGACGCCGCAGCCGGCCGAGGCCGGCGACGTGCTGTTCTTCACCTACCTGACCGTGCACGGCTCCGGCGTGAACACCAGCGACGAGGCGCGGACCACCTGGCTGATCCAGTACCGCGACCCGGCGGACCCGCCGACGGTCAAGACCCACGACCACTCGCTCGGGCAGGGCATGATGCTGCGAGGAGTCGACCCCACCGGCAGGAGCGCTGTTTGAGCCTCGCGTCCGTTGCGGCAGCGGATCGTTTCGTCGACCTCGCCGGACTGCTCGAGTCCTGCGAGGTCGACGGGTTCCGCGCGGACTTCCTGAGCTGGGGGCACTACCGGGCGGAGTACTGGCGCAACTACTGGCACAGCCACTCCTTCCACGAGGTCTGCCTGGCGTACAGCGGTGAGGGCCGCTTCAGCTCAGGCGCTGTGCAGTACGACGTGGTACCTGGGTCCGTGTTCCTCGCCCGCCCGGGGGACGTGCACGAGATCGAGTCGTCGCGTACGTCGCCCCTGGGGATCACGTTCTGGGGTTTCACCTTCCGCCCCGGGTCCGACGAGCGAGGCTGGTGGTCCGGCCTCACCCGCACTGATGGCCCTGTCATGTCCGACAGAACAGGCTCGTTGCCGGCCCTGGTGACTGCACTAGCTGCTGAAGCTGAGGCGCCTGTCTCCGGCTATGGCACTGCACTGTCAGTGCTGGGGTCGGCACTCGTTCTGGAGACAGCCAGGGCATTCGCCCTCGACGAAGACCTCGCCGTCGAACCAGTGCGCCGGGACAGAGGGCCGCTGGTCGTGGAGGCGATGCAACGGCATCTAAGAGACAACCTGTCCAGGCCCATCACCGTCAGAGACGTAGCAGCCGCCGCGCACCTCTCAGAACGCCACGCCGAGCGCTTGTTCCACCAGCAGACCGGTGCATCGATCATGTCCACGCTCCGCCGCCTACGCCTCGAGTTGGCCGCCCAGCTCCTGCTGGACCACAGCCTCAGCGTGACCGACGTGGCCCGCGCCTGCGGCTACTCCGATGTACGCCCCTTCTCCACCGCCTTCAGAAGGCACTACGGGCGCACTCCAGGCGACCACCGCCGCTCCGGCGGAACAGAGTTCGTCTAGTGCTACGCTGAGAGCATGCGAGTGAGCCTGCTCCTTACTTAGCCGTACTGGCATCCAGGCGCCTGATGAGCGCCGGTCAGTGCGGCGACCCCTCCTGTGCGAGGGGCTTTTTTATTTCCCGGGCTGCCTTCTGGCACATTAAGGCTCAACAAGACTCAAGAATGCGGAGTAGGACCGTGAGCGAGCAGGTGGATGACGCCCCCATTGACCGGGGCGGCTACGACTTCAACGCCATGCAGGTGAAGTGGCGTCCGGTGTGGGAGAAGCTGGACCCGTTCAAGGCGAAGGACGACGGCTCGGCCGAGCGTCGCTACGCGCTCACGATGTTCTCCTACCCCTCCGGCGACCTGCACATGGGCCACGCCGAGGTGTTCGCCCTGCACGACGTGCTGGCCCGCTACTGGTTCCAGCAGGGGTACGACGTGCTGAACCCGATCGGCTGGGACTCCTTCGGGCTGCCGGCCGAGAACGCGGCCATCAAGCGCAACGAGCACCCGGCGACGTTCACGTACGCCAACATCGAGACCCAGGCCGAGTCGATCCGCCGCTACGCGATCAGCTTCGACTGGTCGCGCCGGCTGCACACGTCCGACCCGGAGTACTACCGCTGGACCCAGTGGCTGTTCCTGCGGCTGTACGAGCGCGGTCTGGCGTACCGCAAGGCGTCGTACGTCAACTGGTGCCCGTTCGACCAGACCGTGCTGGCCAACGAGCAGGTGATCCAGGGCCGCTGCGAGCGTTGCGGCCACGAGGTCACCAAGCGCGAGCTGACCCAGTGGTACTTCAAGACCACGGACTACGCGCAGCGGCTGCTGGACGACATGTCGCTGCTGGAGTGGCCCGAAGAGATCCTGCTGATGCAGCGGAACTGGATCGGCCGGTCCGAGGGCGCGTTCGCGAGCTTCGAGGTCGAGGGCCGCGACGAGCCGATCAAGGTCTTCACCACCCGGCCGGACACGCTGTTCGGCGCCACCTTCATGGTGGTCGCGCCGGACGCGAAGCTGGCCGCTGAGCTGGTCACGCCGGAGCAGCAGACCGCTTTCGAGGAGTACCTGACCAAGGTCAAGGCGACCACCGAGATCGAGCGGCTGAGCACCGAGCGGGACAAGACCGGGGTGTTCCTGGGATCGTACGCGATCAACCCGGTGACCGGGCAGCGGATCCCGATCTGGGCCGCCGACTACGTGCTGGCCGACTACGGCACCGGCGCGATCATGGCCGTGCCGGGTCAGGACAGCCGGGACTGGGAGTTCGCGGAGAAGTTCGGCCTGCCGATCGTGCGGACCGTGCAGCCGGCGCCGGACTTCGACGGCAAGGCGTTCACCGGCGACGGGCCGGCCATCAACAGCGCCAACGACGAGATCAGCCTGGACGGGCTGGAGGTCGCCGAGGCCAAGTCGCGGATCATCGACTGGCTGGAGGCCAAGGGCCTGGGCGAGCGGACGATCAACTACCGGCTGCGCGACTGGCTGCTGAGCCGGCAGCGGTACTGGGGTTGCCCGATCCCGATCATCCACTGCCCGTCCTGCGGCGAGGTGCCGGTGCCGGAGGACCAGCTGCCGATGGAGCTGCCCGACCTGCGCGGCGCCGATCTGCAGCCGAAGGGCGTCTCGCCGCTGGCGGCTGCCCGCGAGTGGGTCGAGGTGGACTGCCCGAAGTGCGGCGGCAAGGCCGAGCGCGACACCGACACGATGGACACCTTCGTCGACTCGTCGTGGTACTTCCTGCGCTACCTGTCGCCGACCTACGCCGACGGCCCGTTCGACCAGGACGTGGCGGACCGGTGGATGTCGATCTACCAGTACGTCGGCGGCAAGGAGCACGCCGTACTGCACCTGCTGTACGCGCGGTTCTTCGTCAAGGCGCTGTACGACATGGGCCTGCTGAAGGTCACCGAGCCGTTCACCCGGCTGCTGAACCAGGGCCAGGTCATCAACCAGGGCAAGGCGATGAGCAAGTCCCTGGGCAACGGCGTGAACCTGGGCGACATGATCGACGAGTACGGCGTGGACGCGGTCCGGCTGACCATGGTCTTCGCCGGTCCGCCGTCGGACGACATCGACTGGGCCGACATGTCGCCGGGAGGCTCGCTGAAGTTCCTGCAACGGGCCTGGCGGCTGGCAGGATCGGTCGAGGCGCCGCTGGGCTCGGATCCCTCGACCGGTGACGTCGAGCTGCGCCGGATCACCCACCGGACTGTGGCGGACGCGGCCGAGCTGATCGACACGCACCGGTTCAACGTCATGGTCGCCCGGATCATGGAGCTGGTGAACGCGACCCGGAAGGCGATCGACTCCGGGCCGGGTGCTGCCGACCCGGCGGTCCGCGAGGCGGCCGAGACCGTGGCGATCCTGCTGAGCCTGGTCGCGCCGTACACGGCCGAGGAGATGTGGGAGGAGCTGGGCCACGAGCCGACCGTCGCGAAGGTTGGCTGGCCGAAGGTCGACCCGGCGCTGCTGGTCGAGGCCACGGTCACCTGCGTGGTCCAGGTCGCCGGCAAGGTGAAGGACCGGCTGGAGGTCGCGCCGGACGTCTCCGACGCCGACCTGGAGCAGCTGGCCCTGGCCTCCGACGCGGTCCAGAAGGCGCTGGACGGCCGCGGTACCCGCAAGGTGATCGTGCGGGCGCCCAAGCTGGTCAACATCGTTCCGGCCTGATGGACTCCGTCGTACTGGACATTCACACCGGTTCCCGTGAGGTCGTCGTCGACCTCACGGCCCGGTGTGAGCAGTTCGTGTCCGGCCGGGGTGACGGCCTGCTGCACGTGTTCGTGCCGCACGCCACCGCCGGGATCGCGGTCCTGGAGACCGGCGCGGGCAGCGACGACGACCTGCTGGCGGTGCTCGAGGAGCTGCTGCCGCGGGACTTCGACTGGCGGCACCGGCACGGATCGCCAGGGCACGGCCGGGACCATGTGCTGCCCGCACTGGTCCCGCCGTTCGCGACTCTCCCGGTTCTCGCCGGGCGGCTGACGCTGGGGACGTGGCAGTCGATCTGTCTGGTCGACACCAATCGGGACAATCCCGACCGGCACGTTCGGCTGTCGTTCGTCAGCGGTTAGTGGACTACCCGGTAACAATGCCGGCCGGGATTTTGGTGACTTATCGTGATGTTGCCGATGGCGTTACGTTTGCGAAACACGACTCGGCTTGAATTACCCGCATGGCAGCCCTGGACACCCTGCGCGATGTCACCGTTGACCTCCTGGTCCGCGCCACTCGGGGCATTTCCGACGGCAGTGTGCTGAATGCCGACTCCGGCCGCGCGGACACCCGCGCCCGCCTCGACGACTGGGCCGGAGTGCTTTCCCTCTATGCGGACGAAACTGAATCGGCCTCGGTTCGAGCATCTGCTTGAAACCGGTATTTCTGTCCGCGCAGCAATTCAATTCTGTTGCCTTGATCAACGAATTGTGTGATCCAGGCCGCATCCCGCACGCCGGTCCGGTCCGCCGCCGCGCCTCCCGTCACGCTATGTTGTGTGCGGGAGTGTCCGGGATCCTGCGCCTACTGCGCGGCACTCGGCGGGCACCTCGGCGTACTGGAGGGAAGGGCACGATGCTCCGCATCGAACCCTCCCCTCCAGCACACCGAGGCACTCCGCCGAGCACCTGCTCGCTACGGCGCAGGATCCCGGACCCTCCCGAAGGTACGTGAGGCCTCAAGAGGGGTGACGGGCTGTGTCGGACACGGGTGGCCGGGCGGACGGGCGGCGCGTTTTCGCCGGTCTGTTGCTCGACCTGAGGGTCCGCGCCGGCCTCTCCCAGGAGGAGCTGGCCGATCGCGCCGGGCTGAGCGTCCGGTCCATCCGGGAGATGGAGGCCGGCCGGGTGGCGCGGCCGCGCAAGGACTCGATCCGGCTGCTCGCGGCGGCCCTTGGACTGCAGGACATCGACGACTTCCTCGCAGCGGCCGGCCATGGCGTTCCGCGCCGCGTCGTACAGCAGGCAGCTCCGATCCCGGCGCCGCCCGTCGTCTCGGTCGCCGATCCGGCCCCGACCGGATTGCGGTGGCGGGGGACGCGTCCGATCCCGGACGGCCTCGTCGGCCGTGAGCAGGAACTGCTGGAGCTCGAGGGTCTGCTGCGCCAGAACCGGTTGGTGACTCTGGTCGGCCCAGGTGGCGTTGGCAAGACCGAGCTCGCGTTGGCTGCCGCTGATCGCTTCTCCGGAGCGGACACCACGGTCGTGGTCGTCGACCTGACCACGGTCCAGCGCGACGCCGCCGTACCGTCGGCCATCCTGGACGCGTTCGGGACAGCGCCGGGTACGTCGGACCTCGACGACGTACTGTCCGGTCGCCGTCCGGGCGATCTGGTGATCGTCGAGGACAACGCGGAGCACGTCCTCGACGGCGTCGCGACTGTGGCGAACCGGATGGTGCGCAGCTTCCCGGGGGTCGGGGTGCTGGTCACGTCGCGCATCCCGCTCGGCCTGCCGGACGAGGTCGTACGGCGCGTGCAGGTGCTCGGCGTACCGCAGAACGACGACGACTTCGAGGAGATCGCCGCTTCGCCGGCCGTGGTGATGTTCTGCCGCCGCGTGGCGCGGGTCCGGCCGGACTTCTCGCTGACGCCGGAGAGTGCGCCGACCGTGGCTCGGCTCTGCCGCCGGCTGGACGGGCTGCCGTTGGCGCTGGAGCTGGCGGCCGCGCGAGCCGGGTCGCTGTCGGTGGAGACGATCCTGACTGCCCTGGACGACCGGTTCCGGTTGCTGTCCGGGCCGCGGCGGTTCGGTGCGCCGCACCAGCGGACGCTGGCAGACACGATCGCGTGGAGCGTCGACGCGCTGTCGGACGCGGCGCGGCAGCTGCTGTACCGCACGTCGGTGCTGGGGTCGCCGTTCACGTTGGAGGCCGTCGCGGGGGTCTGCACGGGCGATCCCCTCCACGAGATCGACGTACCCAT
Organism: Kribbella sp. NPDC026611; assembly: GCF_040638345.1. NCBI lineage: Bacteria > Bacillati > Actinomycetota > Actinomycetes > Propionibacteriales > Kribbellaceae > Kribbella > Kribbella sp. NPDC026611. The sequence goes on along the minus strand of NZ_JBEZYC010000014.1, from coordinate 153,258 downwards.
GCTGCTGGCCGAGCTGGTGGAGAAGTCACTGCTGCAGCCGGTGCACGAGTTCGAGGCGCTGTACGGCGCTCGCTACAAGCTGCTGGAGACGATCCGGGAGCATGCGTACGCCGGTCTGTCGTCCCAGGGCTCTGACCTGACCGAGTTCCGGGACCGGGCGGTCGCGTGGTGCTCGACGTACGTTTCCGGGTTGGAGGGCGCGTGGTCGTCGCCGGACAGGGACCGGCGGTACCGGGCCGCGCATGCGAACTCGGCGGTCTTCGAGGTCGCGCTGGAGCGGGCGGCCGAGCTGGGGCAGTGGGACGTGGCTGCCCGGATCGTGCTCGGGTTCCGGATCGCGTGGCAGTACCAGGCGAGCGTGGCGGAGAGCGGGATCCGGTGGGCGACGCTGTGCGCGGCTGAGGTGACCGACAAGGAGGTCAGTGGTCAGCTGCTGGCCATCGCCGGGCGGTTGTCCGGTCTGACCGGCGACATCCGCGGCGCGCGGCGCCACTACGAGGAGGCGCGGACGCTCATCCCGGGGGAGACGGAGATGAGCCTGGTCGCCCGGGGCGGCTGGGTTTCGTCCGGGTCGCACTTGCTCGACACCCAGAGCCTGGCCGAGATACCTGCGCTGGTGGACGACGCGCGGAAGCATGGCGACGTCCAGCGGTCGGCGACTGTTCAGGCAATCTGTGGGCTCGCCCTGCTGCGGTGGGGTCGGCTGCCGGCCGCGAAGGAGCTCCTGCTCGCATGGGAGGCCGCGCTGGTCAACCCAGGCGTCTACCCGGACGAGATCGCCTACATGGCGCTCTGCCGGGTCGAGCTCGAGCTCGGCAACCTCGCTGAGGCTCGGCACTGGGCTGAGCTGGCTCGGGACAGCCAGGCGTCGGACGACCCGGAGCGGACCAAGGTGGCCGGTTGCCTGGCCATGGTCGAGTTCCACGCCGGGCGGTACGACGAGGCGCGGGCGCTGCTCGACGCCGCCGACGCCGACATCCGCGGGCACCGCGGGTACTTCGACTACCTGGTCATGCTCTACCGCTCCCGGCTCGCCCGCGCGGCCGGCGAGATCGAGCAGTCCCGGATCGCGATCCGGGACGCCGTCAACCGGCTCCTGGTCGAGGGGCGGGTTGTGTACCTGCTCGAAGTACTCCCGGAGGCCGTCGCTGTGCTGCACGCACTCGACCGGTCCGACGCGGCCGACGAGCTGTGTGGGCAGCTGCTGGCCTGGCAGCGATCGATGGACCCGCCCATGCTCCCGACAGCCTGGGCCGTCCTGCAGGAATCCTGCTCCCGCGCCTCGATGGCCCCGGGCTGGCCGAAGCCCGACCCAGCCGCCGCAGTACAGCAACTGGCGAACGACGCGCTAGCTGCCCTTTCCTGACGCTGAATCGTGGGGCGTGTCGCTCGGCCCCACGCCTACTGCGCGGCACTCGGCACGGCACCTCGCCGCACGGGTGCAAAGGGCACGATGCTCCGCATCGAACCCTTCGCCCCCGCACGCCGAGCTACCGCACCGAGCACCTGCTCGCTACGGCGTGGGACCGAGCGACACACCCGAAGCTGCCGGGTAACTGCCGGTGGATCTGCCTCGTCCGGACATGCCTTCGGGACGAAGAATTACAGCCGTAGGGCAGGTTCCACGAAGCAGAGACCGACACCGGGCGGTACGGCAGCGAAGGGGCGGTGAACCATGAAGAGGCCATGGTGCAGCGCCGGTCTGCCGAGCACGGAAGAGGCGACGCGGAGGGCATCCGGCGGCCGGTTGGTGGGGGCGCCGATCGGCTGTCGAGAGCTCCGGAGTGCTGCGACGTGTGGATCTGTCCTGCCTGAACCGGGCGTGGTGCGCCGTCAGGGCACTACATCCGGGGCGGGGTCCCAGCAACGGGTCAGGCACACGACACAGGGGACGAGTGTCGCGATCCGATCGGCACGGGGAAACCGGTGGGTTTGGTCACCCGCCGGTGGGCCGGGTGCTGGGGCCTCCCGGGACCTCGACGAGCTCGCGGTCAGACCGGCCCTCGCGGAGCCGGATACGGGGAGTAGCTCGCCGAGGCCCCATCAACTTGCACCGCCGACAACCAGGGGGAGCCGGCGGTAGGTCGCGCCGGGCAGGTGACGCACGAGGGGGACGTCACCGGCCCGGCCGAAACCAAGGCGAGGTGAAGGCTCCGGAGGGGTGGCCTTCACCTCGCTGTCTCGTTCACAGCTTCGTCTTGTCGAACGCGTAGCCGACCATCCAGGTGGGCTGCAGCCGCAGGTAGACGATGTCGTCCGCCCAGCTGGACGGCGAGCTGCCGTAGTGGTTGACGAGGTGCTCCTCGATCTCCTGGAAGTCCGGGTGATCGGTGCCGAGGAACTCGACCGCGCCGTGGCTGAACACGCCGATCCGCTCGCCGTCGACGTACGACACGCTCGCCGCCGACCGCCGCTTCAGCTGCCGCGCCTTCGCCGCCGACCCGGACGTCGTGAACACCCACCGCGCGTGCAGGAAGTGCCCGTCGACCGCGCTGATCCGCGGCTCGCCTTTGGCCGTGACCGTCGCCAGATTGAGCGTGCACATGCCGGTCAGGAACCGCGTCAGCTCCTCCGCGTCGAGCTTGCGCGGGCCTTTGATGATGTTCTTCAGGTGCTGCGTGGATTGTGCGTACGACGCGTCCAGCAGGTCCTGCAGCGCCGTGACTTCCGCCACTGTCTCCCTCATGTTGGGCAGTCTGACACCAGGCGCGGACATAAACCGTCCGGTAACCTCGCTGCATGTCAGCCCGCGTGCACGTCGTCACCGACTCCACGGCTGGCCTGTCCACGCACGAGGTGCTCCGGCACCCGCTGACCGTCGTACCGCTCCAGGTCGTGATCGGCGGGACGTCGTACGACGACGGCGCCACCTCGGCCGACGCGGTCGCGGAGGCGCTGAAGACGTTCACGCCGGTCTCGACCAGCCGCCCGGCGCCGCAGACCTTCGCCGACACGTACGCGAGCTGCGCGAAGGAGGGTGCCTCGGCGATCGTCTCGGTGCATCTGTCCGGTGACATGTCCGGCACCTTCGAGGCGGCCATGATCGGCGCGAAGGAGTCGCCGATCCCGGTGCGCGTGGTCGACTCCCGCTCACTCGGCATGGGTCTCGGCTTCCCGGTCCTGGCCGCGGCCGCCGCAGCCGCCGCGGGGGAGGACCTCGCCGGCGTCGAGGCGGCAGCACGCGCCCGGATGAAGACCGTCTCGACGTACTTCTACGTCGACACCCTCGAGTACCTGCGCCGCGGCGGCCGCATCGGCGCCGCCCAGGCCCTGTTCGGTACGGCGCTGGCCGTCAAACCCCTGCTCACCATCAAGGGCGGCCGCATCGTCCCGCTCGAAAAGGTCCGCACCTCGTCCCGCGCCATCGCCCGTCTGGCCGACATCGCGGTCCAACGCGCCGGCGACACCCCCGTCCACCTGGCCGTCCACCACCTGGCCAACCTGGAAAAAGCCCAGTCCCTGGCCGACGACCTGGCCACCCGCCTCCCCCAGGCCAAAGAAGTCTTCGTCCGCGAAGTAGGCGCCGTCATAGGCGCCCACGTAGGCCCCGGCCTCCTAGCCGTAGTAGTAGCCCCCGACTAAGCCTTCGGGCGGTTCTCCACAGGTTGAAAGTGGGGGGCGGTTGGCGGGTTGCAAACTCGTACTTTCTTGGGCGTGAAGGTTTTTCGGCGTGGTCCGGTGGACGAACCGGGCGCGCGGGAGCGTGCACTCGCACGCCTCGGCGCCCGGCCACCGGAGCACGCCCTCGGCGAACTCCCGGAGGTGCGTGATGAGGAGCGTGATGAGGTGGTGCGAGGCGGCTGGATCCCCGAACCCGTCCGGCCCGAGCGACTACGAGACGCCCGCTGGACCCTGTCCCCACGCCATGTCGTCGTCCTGGCCGCCGTCCTCGCGATCGGCATCGCCTGGGCCGCCTGGTCCGTCTTCCACAGCCGCCCCGAGACCCTCCCCGACACCCGCCCAACCACCGCCGCCACCGGCACACCCGTCACCCAACCTGGCAATCCACCCACCACCGGACAACCCGGCAACGCGACCACGCCTGGGCAACCCGGCAAGGCATCGACCCCCGGCTCCAACACCGGACAACCCGGCAACCTGTCCACGCCCGGCTCCACCGGCCAGCCCGGCACAGGTCCGTCCAACCCGACTCAGCCGTCCTCGGGAGGTCCACAGGCAGTTGTGGTCGTGGACGTCGCCGGCAAGGTACGCCGTCCCGGTCTCGTCCGCGCCCCGACCGGCTCCCGCGTGGCCGACGTACTCGCGCTCGCCGGCGGTCCACTCCCCGGCGTGGACCTCACCACCCTCAACCTCGCCCGCCAAGTCACCGACGGCGAACAGATCCTCGTCGGCCTCCCGAACGCACCCCCGCCCACACACCCACCCGGATCCAGCACGACCAACAGCAGCCCGACGCCAGCCGCCACCGACCCCGTCAACCTCAACACCGCCACCCTCGACCAACTCGACGCCCTCCCCGGCGTCGGTCCCGTCCTCGCCCAGCGCATCCTCGACTACCGCACCCAGAACGGCCCCTTCACCACCATCGACCAACTACAGGAGGTCCCAGGCGTAGGTCCCAAGAAGTTCGACTCCCTCAAACCCCATGTCCGCCTCTGACCCCGACGACCGACTCGACGCCCGCCTTCTCATCCCAGCTGCCACTGGCTGGCTCACCGCAGTACTCCTCCTCAACCAGCGGCCCCTGACCGCCGCAATCGCCGCCACCACAGCCCTGGCGCTGGCCATCACCGTCGCCCTCATCCTCCGCAGGAAGCCCACGACCTGGGCCAGCTCCGGCTGGACCGCAACCGGCTCGCTGGTCGTCATCGCAGGCCTGGCAACAGCCGCCGCCCTGCAAACCACTGCCCTCCGCGCCGGGCCTGTCCACGACCTCGCCGCCGACAACGCAACCGTCACCGTCCGCCTCAAGATCGAAGGAGACCCGTCCCTCCGCCAAAGCACCACCAGCCGCCGCCCGCCGTACGTCGTCCTCAAAGCCACCATCGAGGAGGTCCGCACCCGCACCGCCACAACCCGAGTCCGTACGCCGGTCCTCGTCATCGGCACCATCAAGTGGCAGACCGTCAGATTCGGCCAGCACGTCAACGCCAACGGCAGACTCCAACAAGTCGAGGACGGCTCCGACGTCGCCGCCATGCTCTCCACACGCTCGCCCCCGCGACCCGTGGACGAACCACCCTGGTGGCTGCGAGCCGCCGAGCACGTCCGCGCCGGCCTCCGCGAAGCAGTGGCCAAAGAGCCCGACGACGTACGCGGCCTGGTCCCAGCACTAGTGATGGGAGACGAATCCGCCCTATCCACCGATCTCAACCAAGATTTCCAAACCACCGGCCTGACTCATCTGTCCGCGGTGTCCGGCACCAACCTCACCCTGCTCCTGGCGTTCCTCCTCCCGGTGGCCAGGCTGCTCGGAGTACGGGCGCGCGGCTTGACCGTGGTCGGTGTGATGACGGTCGTGGTGTTCGTCATCCTCGCCAGACCACAGCCGAGCGTGCTCCGAGCGGCTGCGATGGGTCTGATCGCGCTGGCAGCAATGACGACCGGGGGAGCGCGGCGACGAGCTGTGCGCACTCTCTCGTTCGCCGTGATCGTGCTGCTTCTCCTCGATACTTCCCTGGCGCGCTCGGCCGGGTTCGCGCTCTCGGTGCTCGCGACCGCGGGCATCGTGCTACTCGGCCCGGGCTGGCGGGACGCGTTGGCGAAGTGGCTGCCGCGTTGGTTGGCCGAGGCGATCTCGTGCCCTTTGGCTGCTCAGCTCGCGTGTACGCCGATAGTCGCGTGGCTGTCCGGCCAGGTCTCGATGGTCGCGGTCGGGGCCAACCTCCTGGCCGGACCGGCGGTCGGACCGGCCACGATCGTCGGCTTCACAGCGGCCGGGGTCGCCTTGCTGAGCACGTGGTTGGCGCAACTCGTCGGCTGGGTTGCGGGCTGGCCGGCGCGCTGGATCATCGTCGTCGCCCGCGAAGGCGCCGGTCTGCCGGGAGCAGCGAACGCCTGGCCCGCGACGGCGGTCGGCGTCGCCGTTCTCACCCTGCTCTGCGTGGCGCTCGTGCTCGGCCTGCACCGCATCCTGGTCCGCCCGATCGCCATGGTCCTCGCAGTTGTTCTGCTCGCGGTCGTCCTACTGCGTCCGGTCGGTTCGCTCGGCCGGGCGCCGCGCGACTGGCTGTTTGTGATGTGTGACGTCGGACAAGGAGATGGTTTGGTGTTAAGAGCTGGCGATCGTACGGCGGTAGTCGTCGACACAGGCCCGGATCCGGCCGCGATGGATCGGTGCCTGCGGGATCTGCGGGTTGAGCACATCCCGGTTCTCGTGCTCACTCATTTCCACGCGGACCATGTCGGCGGTCTGGCCGGAGTCCTCAACGGCAGACGGGTCGACGAGATTGAAGTGACGCCGTACTTCTCGCCGCCGGCGGAGTACCGGCGGGTGGTCGAGCTCGCGGCGCGGCACGGGATCGGTCTGCGGATCGTCGCGTACCAGGAGCGACGCGTGGTCGGTGCGTTGAGCTGGACCACGCTGTGGCCGGCGCGAGTACCGGCGCTGCCGCCAGCCGGTACGTCGTCCGCGACGCCGACCGACGAGGGGTCGCCGGAGAACAACGCGAGCATCGCGATGATGGTCGAGCTCTCCGGCCTGCGGATCCTGCTCACCGGCGATCTCGAACCCGAATCCCAGCGCGCCATCCTCGCGACCGGCGCCGACCTGCGCGTCGACGTACTGAAGGTCCCGCACCACGGCTCTGCACGGCAGGACCCGACGTTCATCGCAGCAACCAATGCACGACTCGCGCTGATCTCGGCCGGCCGCGACAACGACTACGGTCATCCCGCGCCGAGGACGCTCGATCTCCTGTCCCACGACTCGTTCCGCACCGCCACGACCAACACCACCGGGACCCTGACCGTCGCCAACCCGCAGAACCACCTGACCCTCACGACCTCCGGGCATGCGCCATGACCTCAGTGCGAGTCCAGGTCACCACTCGCTGCCTGCCGGCTGTCAGCAGATCACTGCCCGCCGTCGGCCCCGGCCGTCAGCAGGTCACTGCTCGCCGCGGCCCCCGCCGTCAACTGAACGTGACGGCTGAGGTAGGGACGGTGTTTTCGGGTTGGTCGCCGAGGGCCCAGGCGGCCACGCGGGAGACGATCTGGGCCGGGATGGCTTCGATGACGCCGGGAACTGCGGGAGCCTCATAGGTAGCGTGGGCGTCGTGGGGCAGGACTACTCGGTAGCCGCGGGCCAGGGCCGTGCGGGCCGTGGCTTGGACGCACATTTCGGACATGACCCCGCAGATTGCGAGGGAGCGGACGCCGGCGGCGACCAGGATCTGGCCCAGCGGGGTTCCGTCGAACCCGTCGTCGCGCGGTTTGCGGATGACGTGCTCGCGTGGACCCGGCTTCACCGGGAGGTAGAGCTCCCAGCCGGGGGAGTCAGGCTCGTCGTCGGCGCCAGGCGGTCCGTCGTTCTGGAGGTGCACGATCACCGCGTCGGCCTCGCGGGCGCGGTCCAGCAGTTGGGTGACGTGCTCGAGGAGCGGACCTGCTTCAGGCACGGCTCCCTCGCCGGAGACGAACGCTGTCTGCACATCGACCACGATCAACCCGTCGACGGGCCGTACTTCTGAACTCATCCCGCCATCCTCGCTGGTGCGGCCAGGGGTTGGCACGGGATTTGTCGGGGTGGCGTGGGATGCTGGCTCGGTGGCTGGTCGTAAGGGGTCTGCGCCGAAGCTCGGCGACGTGTTGCTGGTGACGGGATCCGAGTCGTTCCTTGCCGACCGGGCGGTGCGATCGGCGATCGCGGCGGTGTCGAAGGGCAGCACGGATGTCGAGGTGACGGACGTCGAGGCGTCCACGCTGGACATCGGTGTGTTCGCGGAGCTCACCGGTCCGTCGTTGTTCGCCAGCGAGCGGGTGCTGGTGCTGCGCGCCCTGGAGAACCTGCCGAGCGAGATGGCGCCACACCTGATCGAGTACGCCGGGAAGTCCGCGGACGACGTACTCGTCGTGCTCGTGCACTCCGGTGGGCAGAAGGGCAAGGCCGTCCTCGACAAGTTGCGGAAGGCATCGGTCAACGAGGTGGTCGCGACCGCGCCGAAGACGTGGGAGCTGCCGCAGTTCGTGGCCGGGGAGATCCGCCTGCACGGCGGGTCCGTCGACGAGGGCGCGGCGTCCGCGTTGGTCGACGCGGTCGGGCACGATCTGCGGGCGCTCGCCGGCGCGTGTTCACAGCTGGTGTCGGACTCTGGCGGTCAGGCGGTGACAGCCGAGCTGATCGGGCAGTACTTCGGTGGTCGCGCGGAGGTGACGAGCTTCGCGGTCGCCGACGCGGCGATCGCAGGCCGGACCGAGCCGGCGCTCGAGCAGCTGCGCTGGGCGCTGGATTGCGGGGTCGCGCCGGTGCTGGTGACGAGTGCGATGGCGGGCGGGTTGCGCGGGTTGGCGAAGTACGCGAGTGCGCCGAGCGGGATGCGGGAAGGGGACCTGGCGCGCGAGGTCGGCGTACCGCCGTGGAAGCTCAAGCAGCTGAAGCAGCAGTCCCGGGGCTGGACGCCGGGCGGACTGGCGGCCGCGATCAAGGCCGTCGCCCAGGCCGACGCCGACGTGAAGGGCGCGTCCGGCGACGCCGGCTACGCCCTGGAACGAATGATCATCACGGTCAGCCGAGCCCACGGCCGCCGCTGACCAACCCGCCAGGAGCCAGTCCCCGAGCCCGAGCAGGGGCCCGGGACCTCGTCCCTGAGCCCGAGCAGGTGCACGGGACCTCGTCCCCGAGCTCAAGCAGGCGCAGCCGGGCGGCCGGTTTGGGCACGCAAAAACGATCGGCCGGTCGGAGACGGGCCGATCGTTCGGGGGTGCGTCAGCAGACGCGACCCGGATGCGTCAGAGCGACGCGGCCTTCTTGAAGATGGCCGACTTGCGGTTCGCAGCCTGGTTGGCGTGGATGACGCCCTTGCTGACGGCCTTGTCGAGCAGGCGGCCGGCCTTGCGCGCGGTGTCCTGCACCTTGTCGGCCTCGCCGGCGTCGACGGCCTCGTGGAAGCGGCGAACAGCCGTCTTCAGGGTCGACTTCACCGACTTGTTGCGAAGTCGCGCAGCCTCGTTCTGGCGGTTGCGCTTGATCTGGGACTTGATGTTCGCCACGTGAGCAGAGCCTCGATCAGGAGTATGCGGTCAATACAGGATGGTGTTGCGGCGCACGGCTGAGCACCACCCGTGAGCGCGCGAAGAACCAGATTACCAACAAGCCCCACCCACCTCCAAACCGGCAGTCCTGCCGGGCCGGGGGAGCGCGCAGGCGAAGGTCAGGCCCGGGTGGATGCCTCGGCCGCGGATTTCAGGCGGGTGAGGGTGGTGTGGATGCCGTCCGCGTTACGCGGCACGCGGTCGCCGAAGAAGGGGCGGAAGAGGTGCCTCAATCCGCGCGGCCGGTGGTCGGTCCAGGATTCGGTGACCTCGCAGCCGTCCGGGGTCGGCTGGAGCTTGTACTCCCAGAGGGAGATCGGGATGGGCCCGAAGGTGATGTGGAAGGTGAATCGGCGCCCGGGTTCGGCGGCGACGACACGGCCGAAGGTGAACCAGCGGATCAGCCCGACGCGGTTGTGACCGATGAAGCGAGCCCCCAGCACCGGCCCGGAGCCGGCGGACCAGGTGACCCGCGTGCACTCGGGGCTCCACTCGCTCATCCGGGGTAGATCGCTGACCAATGAATAAAGGGCGTCGGTGGAGGCGTCGACCGCGATCGTCTCGGTCAGGTCCGGCATCGGGTAATCCCTTGCTCTCGGCACACAAGCGGTATGCCGAGCGTGACAGCAGGGACCGCTGACGGCATACTCGGGCTGCCCGTGACCCTTGTCACGGGCAGCGAGCCACCGCCGCCCTGGAGGACATTCAGTGACCCGCAAGCGCCCTGCGATCCTGGTCGCCACCGCACTCGTCGCCGCAGCCGCCGGCGTACCCGTGCTGGTGAACGCCGCTCACGCCGACCAGAAACCAGCCGATCCGCAGGTGAAACGCTCCGCGACCGGGTCGTACATCGTCCAGCTGGACGACTCCCCGGTGACGGAGTACGACGGCGACATCGCGGGCCTGGCCGCGACGAAGGTCCTCCCCGGCGGCAAGCTCCTGAAGACCGCCACCAGCGTCGTCGACTACGTCCAGCACCTGGCCACCGAGCGGACCGACCTCCTTGACCAGGTCCCGGACGCCAAGAAGCTCTACGACTACAACTACACGTACGCCGGTTTCTCCGCCGAGATGTCGTACGACGACGCCGTCAAGCTGGCCAAGTCCTCCGGCGTGAAGAGCGTCGAGCCGAGCGACATCGAGCACGCGGATACCGTCGACACCCCGCGCTTCCTCGGGCTGTCCGGCAAGGGCGGCGCGTGGCAGCAGGCGGGCGGGGTCGACAAGGCCGGCGACGGCGTGATCATCGGCATGATCGACTCCGGGTACACGCCGGAGCGGCCGAGCTTCGCGCCGATCAAGACCAGCAAGCACTCCGACGCGCTCGTCGCGAAGAAGTGGAAGGGCACCTGCCAGGCCGGCGAGGAGGCGCCAGTCACCTGCAACAACAAGGTGATCGGCGCCCGGTACTTCGACAAGGGCATAGGCACCCGCCCGATCCCGGAGGAGTACAAGTCGCCGCGCGACTACGGCGGCCACGGCACGCACACCGCGAGTACCGCGGCCGGCAACTACGGCGTCGACATGACCGTCATGGGCCGTGACTACGGCAAGGGTTCGGGTATGGCGCCGCACGCCCGCCTGGCGATCTACAAGGCGCTGTGGGCGGTCGACGCGACCGGCGCCGGCAGCGGTACGGACGCCGACATCGTGGCCGCCATCGACGCCGCGGTCTCCGACGGCGTGGACGTGATCAACTACTCCATCTCCGGCAGCGGATCGTCGTACGTGAACGCCACCGGTCTCGCCTTCCTGCGCGCGGCCAAGGCGGGCGTGTTCGTCGCGACCAGCGCCGGCAACACCGGTCCGGGCGACGCGACCGTCGGCAAGCCGTACCCGTGGGTGATGACCGTTGCCAACGGCACCCATGACCGCGACATCCAGACCACCCTCACGCTCGGCAACGGCAAGACCTACACCGGCGCGGGCATCGGCGCCGGTACGCCGCAAGCTCCCGTGATCCTCGCCAAGGACGCCGGACTCGACGGCGCCAACCCCGCCAACCTCACCCTCTGCCAGGCCGGCACGCTCGACCCGGCCAAGGTGAAGGGCAAGATCGTCGTCTGCGACCGCGGCGTCAACGCCCGCGTCGACAAGAGCCTGCAGGTGAAGAACGCCGGCGGCGTCGGCATGATCCTGCTCAACCTCACGCCCGGCACGCTGGACTCCGACCTGCACACGGTTCCGACGGTCCACCTCGACGACACCAAGTCGGCCGAGATCAAGGCGTACGTCGGCGGGACCGCGAACCCGACCGCCACGATCAGCGCCGGTACGCCGGTCCGCGTCGTCGCGCCGAAGGTCGCCGCCTCGTCCAGCCGCGGGCCGTCCGTGGCCGGGAACGGTGACCTGCTCAAGCCGGACATCATGGCGCCGGGCACGAACGTCCTGGCCGCGACGACCGCGTTCAGCGCGGCCGGTGGCGAGTACGCGTTCATGAGCGGTACGTCGATGTCCACGCCGCACGTCGCCGGGATCGCGGCCGTGCTGAAGAGCAAGCACCCGACCTGGTCCCCGATGGCGATCAAGTCCGCGCTGATGACGACCGCCACCGACCAGGACACCGCGGGCAAGCCGATCCAGAACGACTCCGGCTCACCGGGCAACCCGTTCGGGTACGGCGCCGGTCTGGTGCAACCGAAGCTGGGCATGGACCCCGGCCTGGTCTACGACTCGTCGTACCCGGACTGGACGAAGTTCGTCTGTGGCAGTGGGCAGGTGCCGAGCACGCACGAGCTGTGCGCCAACGGCAAGATCGACCTGAGCGACCTCAACTACCCGACGATCGCCATCGGCGACCTGGCCGGCAAGCAGACCGTGACCCGGACCGTGACGAACGTCGGCAAGCTGCCGGAGGTCTACTTCCCGAAGGTCGAGGGTCTGAAGGGTCTCAAGGTGACCGTGTCGCCGCGGATCCTGGTCACCCTGCCCGGGCGCAGCACGACGTACAAGGTGACGATCGAGAACGACGGTGCGCCCCTCGAGCAGTACGACTTCGGCAAGCTCGTGTGGAAGTCGGCGAGGCATACAGTCAGCAGCACGCTGGCGATCAAGCCGCTGACGGTGAAGGCGCCGACCCAGGTCAACGGCACTGGGACGAGCGGATCCGTCGAGGTCCCGCTCAGGGCCGGGTACGCCGGGACGCTCAACACCACCGCCCTCGGCCTGACCCCGGCGACCGTCAACGACGCGACGCTCAAGAACCCGGGCGGGGTGTCGTTCCCGACCACCGCGCCCAAGGCCAACGACCACGTCGCGAAGTTCACCGCGGACATCCCGGCCGGTACGACGTACGCCCGCTTCTCCACCTTCGACGCGGACTACCCGGCTGGCACCGACCTGGACGTCTTCGTCTACAAGGCCGGCACGACGACCCTCCTCGCCAGCAGCACCGGCGGCACAGCCGAGGAAGAGGCCAACCTCCCACAACCCGCCGGCGGCCCCGTCGACATCTACGTCGACCTCTTCGCCGGCGCCACCGAGCAACCAATCAAACTCAACCACTGGCAACTCCAGAACCCCGAAGGCAACCTCACCGTCACTCCTGCCACCCAGCAGGTCCAGGTAGCAGGCGAAACCGCAGTCACCGCCACCTGGTCCAACCTCACCCCCACCACCCGCTACCTCGCCCAACTCCACTACACCGACGGCGCAGACGGCTCCGGCAACACCATCCTCCGCGTCGACAGCTAACCGACGAAAGGCGGCCCCGAACCCCAGGGCCGCCTTCGACAGAGAATGGTCAGGGCTTGACCGCGCCCAGCATCTCAAGGCCCCCCGCGGTGCGGAGGACCTTGCACTCACCCGTGGCGACGCTGCAGCGGTACATCCGCTGGACTCGCTTGTCCTCGGCCACCGCGATGAGGTTCGTCGGATCCTCGAAGACAGCGGCGGAGAACACTGACTCGACCCGGCCCGGCAGCCGGAGCGCAGTGGTCGCGCCGGTGTACAGGTCGAGGGCGACCTTCATCTGGTTGCTGAACAGCGTGCGGCCGTCCGGTGAGACCGCCGCGTGAAAGCTCGAGTCGGACGCGCCGCAGTACTCGTGCTCGGCGACGAACGCGTTGTCCCGCAGTACCCCGATCCGGGGGCAACCCTTGGGGGTGTAGTCGAGGAGCTTGCCGGTCGCCGGCACGGCCTGGACGAACAGCGGGCTCTGGATGCCATGCACCTCCTGCGGCTGGCCTTTGCCGGGCTGCCACAGGAAGGACTTGTTCGTACTGTGGCTGAAGTCGCCCAGGATGATCCCTTCCTTCGCCCAGGTGATGACCCCTGCGCCGTTGACCGGCGGCTCGAGGGCCGTAACCTCCCTGCCGGTGCCAAGATCCAGCACGACGATCTTGTTGTGGGCTTGGGGCGTGCCGAACCGGAGCCACACCTCGGCCGCGAGTTGTTCGCGGTCGGGCGAGTACTTTGGGCCGTCAGCGCCCTTCGGGCCGAGCGGACGGACCTTGCCGGCGGAGTCCAGTACAGCCAGCTGGCTGTACTTCGGATAGCCGGTCTCGATCAGCCAACTGTCGTCCCCGAAGCGGCCGAGCACGTTGCCGTGGGTGCCCGGGTTCTTCACGGTCTGCCCGTGGTCGTAGAGAGTCCGCCACCAGGTATCGAGCGGATTGTCGGTGTTGTCCTGAACGGTGACCGTGTACGGGATACGCGGTGCCGCGCCGGACACCGGGCCCTTGGTCGGCGCCGCCGGTGTCGGGGTGGCGGCCGAGTTGGCTCCGCCCTTGTGGGCCAGTCCGGTCAGGAACGGGACCAGCAGGACCAGGACGGCGCCGATGCTTGCCGCGGCCAGTGTCATCGGGAGCCAGCGGGGGCGGGTGGAGGTGGTGGTGGTGTCCAGGTGGAGGGCGGGGGCGGGGGTGGTGTCGGGGATGGTGTTGGCTGCGGCGTGCAGGTAGTCGCGGAGGCGGGTTTCGGTGTCGGTCATCGGAGTTCCTCGAGTTTCTTGGTGAGCGCCGTGAGGCCGCGCGACGCGGTCGAGCGGGCGGTGGATGCGCTGATGCCGAGGATCTCGGCGATCTCCTCGAACGGGAGGTCGAGGTAGTAGCGCAGGACGAGCACCTCGCGGGGGCGGGTGGACAGCCCCTGGAGCGCCCGGCGTACCTCCTGGCGTTGCTCGCCGAGGACGGCGGTGCTCTCCGCGGAGTCCTGTGGCGCCTGGTGCGGTGGGGTGTAGAGGCGGGCCACCCGGCGGCGCCGCAGCGCGGACCGGCTCGCGTTGAGCACGGTCGAGCGCAGGTACCCGAGCGCCTTGTCGGAGTCCTTGAGCGGCCATCGCCGGTACAGCTGGGCGAACGCCTCCTGGACTATGTCTTCGGCTGTCTGTCGGTCATCGATCACCAGGACGGCCAGGCGCACGAGACCGCGCCACTCCCGGCCGTACAGCGCTGTCACGGCGTCACGTGCCTCGCCGCCGGCCGCCACCTGGTGAGGATGCTGCTCGATACTCACCACTGGATTCGTCACACCCTGAGAGACGTCCGTCCGGCCGGAACGCTGCATCAGAGCCGATCGCGTACCCAGCCGAGGTGGGCGAGGGCGCTCTCCCGCTGCCATGCCCTAATAGTGGGGAGCCCAGGGGGCGCCGGCTGCGCCGAACCCCACCACAGCCCGCCTCCCACGGCCGCGATGAACCCGGTGATCGCCTCATCGTCAGGCAGCTCCGGCAGTACGACGGACTCGCGCATCTCGGCGTGCAGGATGACCGTGTCGGTCCAGCGGGGCGCCAGCCCCGGATGCGCCCAGTCGATGAACACCACCCGGTCGTCGGTCAGGATGATGTTGTCCGCCCGGAGGTCGTAGTGCGCCAGCGCCTTGCCCTCGGCGAGTGCGCGGAGGCCAACGCGAGCCAGCTGGGCGAACTGCTCAGGGTCGACCCAGGACGGTACGGCGAGACCGTCGGCCAGCACGCTGTCCCACCGGCTCAGGAACTCCCGGCTCCGCTCAGCCACCACAGGTGCGTCCGGCCAGGGTGACGGGTCCAGGGCGTCCGTCAGCTCGGCCACCGCCTCCAGGACTCGGTCCGCCTCGTCCTGCACCCAGGGATGCGACGGCAGGCGGCCGGCGATGTCCTCGAACAGCAGGCCGACCCAGTCCCCGTCGTCGTACACGTCGTACAGCTGAGGAGCCATCGGCAGCGGGCCGATCGCCTGCATCGCCACGATCTCCTGGCGGAACAGGCTGGGCGTCTTCGGGTTCAGCGACGTACCCACGGCCTTGACGAAGGCGCGGCGGCCGGACGCGGTGACCAAGCGGGCCGCAGTACCGGGGGAGAAGCCGCCCTGCTGTGTCGTGGCCGAGACGACGACGGAACCGAGGGTGCGCTCCACCCAGGTGGTGAGTGCGGTGGGCAGGTCGGAGTAGGGCAGCCTGACCCCAGCAGCGTGCGCCATACCTCACCACGCTATCGGGCCGTCGCCAGTGATTTTCGAATCTGCTGGACCCCCATGGGATGATTGACCGGATATCACCCGAGACGAACTGGACCCCTCCGTGCCCGCTGGCTCCACGAATGTGCCGCAGCCTGGTCGTACCGACCCCTCGCTGATCCGGAACTTCTGCATCATCGCCCACATCGACCACGGCAAGTCGACGCTGGCCGACCGGATGCTGCAGATCACCGGGGTGGTCGACGACCGGTCGATGCGGGCGCAGTACCTGGACCGGATGGACATCGAGCGCGAGCGCGGCATCACGATCAAGTCGCAGGCGGTCCGGCTCCCGTTCGCCCCGGCCGCGGACACGCCCGGTGGCCTGCTGGCTCCGGACGGTACGACGTACATCCTGAACATGATCGACACGCCCGGCCACGTCGACTTCACCTACGAGGTGTCGCGCTCGCTGGAGGCGTGCGAGGGTGCCGTGCTGCTGGTCGACGCCGCGCAGGGGATCGAGGCGCAGACGCTCGCGAACCTGTACCTCGCGCTGGACGCCGACCTGCACATCATCCCGGTGCTGAACAAGATCGACCTGCCGAGCGCGCAGCCGGAGAAGTACGCCGCCGAGCTCGCGCACATCATCGGCTGCGACCCGTCCGACGTGCTGAAGGTGTCGGCCAAGACCGGCGCCGGCGTCGAGGACCTGCTGAGCGAGATCGTCGCCCAGGTCGACCCGCCGAAGGGCGTCAAGGACGCTCCGCCGCGGGCGCTGATCTTCGACTCGGTCTACGACACCTACCGCGGCGTGGTCACCTACGTCCGGGTGGTCGACGGCGAGCTGAACCACCGCGACCGGATCAAGATGATGTCCACCGGCGCGGTGCACGAGATGCTCGAGGTCGGCGTCATCTCGCCGGAGCCGATGAAGGCGCCGAGCATCGGCGTCGGCGAGGTCGGCTACCTGATCACCGGCGTGAAGGACGTCCGCCAGTCCCGGGTCGGTGACACCGTCACCGCGTCCGTGCACGGCGCGACCGAGCCGCTCGGCGGCTACAAGCACCCGCAGCCGATGGTGTACTCCGGCCTGTTCCCGATCGACGGCGACGACTACCCGACGCTGCGCGACGCGCTCGAGCGCCTGCAGCTGAACGATGCCGCCCTGCAGTACGAGCCGGAGACCTCCGGCGCGCTCGGGTTCGGGTTCCGCTGCGGGTTCCTCGGGCTGCTGCACATGGAGATCGTCCGGGAGCGGCTCGAGCGCGAGTTCGACCTCGACCTGATCTCGACGGCGCCGAACGTGGTCTACCGGGTGGTGATGGAGGACGGCAAGGAGTTCGTCGTCACCAACCCGAGCGAGTTCCCCGAGGGCAAGATCGCGGACATCTACGAGCCGGTGGTCCGGGCCACGATCCTGAGCCCGAAGGACTACATCGGCGTGATCATGGACCTCTGCCAGACCAAGCGGGGCAACCTGCAGGGGATGGAGTACCTGTCCGAGGACCGGGTCGAGCTGCGTTACACGCTGCCGCTGGCCGAGATCGTCTTCGACTTCTTCGACCAGCTGAAGTCGAAGACCAAGGGGTACGCCTCGCTCGACTACGAGCCGACCGGCGAGCAGTCGGCCCAGCTGGTGAAGGTCGACATCCTGCTGCAGGGCGAGACCGTCGATGCGTTCTCGGCGATCGTGCACCGCGACAACGCCTACGCGTACGGCGTCGCGCTGGCCGGCAAGCTCAAGGAACTGATCCCGCGGCAGCAGTTCGAGGTGCCGATCCAGGCCGCGATCGGGTCCCGGATCATCGCCCGCGAGTCGATCCGCGCGATGCGCAAGGACGTCCTGGCCAAGTGCTACGGCGGTGACATCACCCGGAAGCGCAAGCTGCTCGAGAAGCAGAAGGAAGGCAAGAAGCGGATGAAGATGGTCGGTCGCGTCGAGGTCCCGCAGGAGGCCTTCATCGCCGCCCTCCGGACCACCGACTCCGCGGAGAAGGCCGGCAAGAAGTAGTGCGCCGGCCGAGGTCCGCCTAGTGCCCGTCGAGATCCCGGCGGGGCTCCGGGTCGTTGCCACCCGTGGGCCGGAATGGGTCGACTGGCTGGATCGTCTGCAACGGCTGGTTCGGGACTTGCTCGATGAGTGGAAGCTGCGGGTCGACGGCCCATCGGCTTATGGAAACTGCGCGCTGGTGGTGCCGGTAGTTGCTGACAATCAGCGGGCGGTGCTGAAGGTGCAGTTCCCGCACGTCGAGGCTGAGACCGAGCACCTCGCGCTCCGGGCCTGGGGCGGGAACGGCGCCGTACAGTTGCTGCGCGCCGACCCGCGGCGGTTCGCTTTGCTCCTGGAGCGGCTCGAGACTCGGGACCTGACCACGATCGATGCGCTGGACGCGTGCGAGATCGTTGGGTCCACCTACAAGCGGCTGCACGTCCCGGCCGGTCCGCAGTACCGGACGCTGTCCGGTGAGCTGAAGGGCTGGCTGGAGCGGTGGCGGCAGCTGCCGATGTCGGCGCCGGTGCCGCACCGGTACGTCGAGCAGGCGATCTCGCTGGCCGAGGACTTCGCCTCCGACCCCGCGACCGACGGGCGGCTGATCCACACCGACCTGCACTACGAGAACATGCTGGCCGCCGAGCGCGAGCCCTGGCTGGTGATCGACCCGAAGCCGCTGTCCGGCGATCCGCACTACGAGGTCGCGCCGCTGATCTGGAACCGGTGGGACGAGGTCGTTGCCGCCGGCGACCTTCGGTTCGCGGTCCGGCAACGGTTCTACACCGCGATCGACGCGGCCGGCCTGGACGAGGACCGTGCCCGGGACTGGGTGATCGTCCGGCAGCTGGTCAACGTGCTCGGGGCGATCCGGACCACCGACGAGTCGCTGCCGCAGGACTGGCTGACCCGCAACATCGCCATTGTGAAAGCGATCCAGGACTAAACTCAAACCCGTGACCGTTGCCAATCGTCGTGCCCGGAGCCCGCGAGGGTCGGGTGAGGACCTGCGCGAGGCGTTGGTGACGGCGACGGCGAAGCTGCTGGAGACGCACGACCTCAACGAGCTGTCGGTGCGGACGGTGACGTCGGCGACCGGGGTGAGCCCGACCGCGTTGTACCTGCACTTCGAGGATCTGCAGGGCCTGCTGCGGGCGGTGAAGGCGCTGTTCTTCGCCGAGCTGCGGGACACGCTGCTCGAGGCGAAGGGCGACGTACGGGCGCTGGCGCTGGCGTATCTCGGCTACGCGCGGGAGCATCCCGGGCGGTATGCGGTGATGTTCCATGCGCACCGGCGTACCGACACACCCAGCACGCCGGCTCCGGAGTTGGTGGAGCTTGGGTGGGCCGCCTTCCAGCCGCTGATCGACGCGGTGGGTGCCGTGAGGACGGACGACGTACAGGAGACCTCGCTGGAGCTTTGGCTCGCCCTGCACGGCCGGGCCCAGCTCGTCGTCGCGATGCCGTGGTTCGACCTGCCGGACGAGGTCAGGTACGTCGATCGCCTCGTCCGGCACCTCGTCGATCATCCTGCGTAGGCAGTCTTTCCGCCGTCGATGACCAGCTGCGAAGCGGTCAGATACGGGAAGTCGTCGGACGCGAGCGCCAGCGCGAAGGTGGCGATCTCGTTCGGCGTCGCCATCCGCTGGAGGCCGTGGACGTGCGACTTGCCCCAGTTGGCGGCGAGCGCGTTCCAGACGCTGTCGGGGACGTTCATCATGCCGGCGAGCCGGCGGACGAAGTCGGTGTTGGTGGTGCCGGGGATCAGGGTGTTGATCCGGATTCCCTGCGCCGCGTAGTCGTGGGCGGCGGACTGGACGAGGCCGACCAGGCCGCGCTTGGTCGCGGTGTACGCCGAGCGCCTCTCGGTGGTCGCGATGGCGTTGGAGGACGAGGTCACGACCACGGTGCCGCCGCCGCGCTCCAGCAGGTGCGGGACCTCGTACTTGAGCGCGAGGAAGTTGCCGCGCAGGTTGGTGTTGGTGACGTCGTCCCACTCCGCGGTCGTGTACTCGTGCAGCGGGCGCTCGACGCTGATCCCGGCGTTGTTGAAGCAGACGTCGAGTCCGCCGTACTTCGCCGCGACGCCGTCGACGAACCGCCGTACGTCGTCCTCGACGCGGACGTCGGCGCGGAGGTACGTCGCCTCGCCGCCGGCCTGGCGGATCTCGGCCTCGACCTGCCGGCCGAGCTGTTCGCGGCGACCGCAGAAGCCGACGTTGCCGCCCTCGGCGGCGAACAGGAGCGCCGCGGCACGACCGATGCCGCTGGTGGCGCCGGTGATCAGGACGACCTTGCCGGTGAATCGTTTGCGCGCCGACGCCTCGATGGTCGGGGGTTTGGCCGCGCCTTGCACGAATCCGATACCGGCGGCCGCGCCGGCTGCTACTCCGGCGACGCCGGCGACCGCGCCGGTCGTGATCACGCGGCGGCGGGTGAACTGCTCTGTCATCTCGTCAGCTCCTTAAGTGTACTGATGTAAATATACACTCGTAAATGTAATGCACGAGACAGGTCGGCAGGGTTGTAGTTAGTAGGTAGTAACTACTAACTTCGAGGCCATGCCGACACGGATGACAGGGCAGGAACGGCGGGAGCAGATCCTCGCGATCGCCGAGGAGGAGTTTGCGGCGGGCGGGCTGGCCGGGGCGTCCACCGAGACGATCGCGCGCCGGGCCGGGATCACGCAGGCGTACGTGTTCCGGTTGTTCGGGACGAAGAAGCAGTTGTTCCTGGCGTGCGTGGACGCGGCGTTCTCCCGGATGACGCTGGCGATGCTCGCGGCCGCGGGTGGTACGAGCGGGATCGAGGCGCTGACCGCGATGGGTCAGGAGTACAACGACATGCTCGCCGACCGTACGACGCTCCTCCTGCAACTCCAGGGCATCGCTGCTGCGGCCGCGGGTGACGGCGAGGTCCGGGATGCGGTGCGAGTGAGCTTCGGCAAGCTCTGGCAGGCGGTCGCGGACACGGCCGCCCTGGACCCGGTCACGATCAAAGCCTTCCTGGCGTTCGGCATGCTCCTCAACACCAGCGCCGCCCTCGACCTCCACAGTTTCGACACGGAGTGGTCGCAGCAAGCCAGAACCCGAGTAAAACCAGGCCTCTTCCACCACATCACCACGGAGACCAACCAGTGAGCGCGAATCTGGGAGGTCGAGACGAAGTGGGTGACGCGTCCACCGCACGTCGGCAGGTGGCTGGCTCTACTACAGGTGGGGAAGAGGCAGCGGCCCCACCGGTCCCACCGGGCGCGCTGGGGCCAGGTGCCGTGCCTGGGGCAGCGGCCGTGCCGGGCGCGAATGCAGCGCCGGGCGTGACCGCCTCACCGGGCGCGCCGGGCGTAGCGGGCAGGACCGACGCGTCTGGGGTGGTCGAGGGGGCGTCCTCGTCCTCACGTTCTCTTGCTGGGGTGTTGGTGTTTGTGGGGTTGGGGGCGGCGGTTATTGGGAGTTTGGGGGCTCCGTTGATTACTGCTGTTGCGGGGGAGTACGGGGTTTCGTTGGCGGCGGCGCAGTGGACCTTGACGATTGCGTTGCTGGTGGGGGCGGTGGCGACTCCGGTGCTGGGGCGGTTGGGGTCGGGGCCTCGGCGGCGGACCGTCGTGCTGGTGATGCTGGGTGTGGAGGTTGTCGGGAGTCTGCTGACGGTGGTGACACCGTCGTTTGCGGGATTGCTGGTTGGTCGGGCGATGCAGGGGTCCGGGCTCGGGTTGCTGGTGCTGTTGATGGCGACCGCGCGAGACCATCTCGACCAGGAGCGGGCAGCACGCACGATCGCGTTGCTGTCCGTTGCGTCGACCGCCGGGATCGGCATCGGGTACCCGCTCTCCGGACTGCTGACAGACCTTGCCGGCGTCCGCGCGGCCTACGTGCTCGGCCTCGTCGTCACCGTTGCCGCTTTCGCCGCGGCAGCCGTCGTACTGCCGCCGGCCCCACCGCGTCCCCGCACCCGCCTCGACGTCCGCGGTGCGGTCCTGCTCGCGATCGCCCTACCCGCGGTCCTCCTGGTGATCAGCCAGAAGCACCACACGATCGTCTCGGCAGTCGTACTCGCGGCGGCACTGGCGCTGCTTGCCGTCTGGGCGTACCTCGAGACTCGCACCGACCAACCGCTCGTCGACCTCAGGCTCCTCCGGCACCCAACCGTAGCCGCCGCAAACCTCGTCATGCTCACCGGCGGCGTCGGCATGTACCTGCTCTTCAGCCTCATCACCCGCTACGTCCAAACCCCAGCGAAAGCGGGCTACGGCTTCGGTCTCGACACCTTCCAGGCCGGTCTGGTCCTGGTCCCGTTCTCGATCCTCGGCTTCGTCGCCGGCCGCCTCGTCCCGCGCTGGCGCGACCGGCCCCGGTTGTTGCTAGCAGCAAGTACTGCGGTAGTCCTCGTCGCCTTCCTACTCTTCGCAACCACCCGCAACCACCTCGCCGAACCCGTTATCGCCATGGCCGTCCTCGGCCTCGGCGTCGGCGCCTTCTCGGCCGCGATGCCCGCCGCAATCCTCGCCGCGACCCCGCCCGCCGAGACCGCCAGCGCGATGAGCGTCAACGCGGTCGTCCGCAGTGTCGGCTTCTCCACCGGCAGCGCCCTCGCCGGCCTGATCCTCGCCGCCAAGACCTTCCCGACCGAGGCCGACTACACCACCGCCGCCTGGACCGGCGCCGCCATCACCACGGCGACGTTGCTGATCATCGCCGTACTAAAACCAGTAGAACCGGCGGCCCACCCGGCCTGACGATGGAGGTATGCGGCTGCTGACGGTCAACGTGGTGGAGGAGCTCCTCCCGGGTCCCAAGGACACCGGCTGGACCGCGATCGACAAGCGCCCGCAGTCGGGTCGCGTCCGCGTGGGCGAGCTCGGTCTGGCCGGCGACCGCGTCTGCGACACCGACAACCACGGCGGCCCCGACCAGGCCCTCTACGCGTACGCCGAAGAGGACGCCACCTGGTGGTCCGGGCAACTGAACCGGGCGATCCCGACCGGCCTGTTCGGCGAGAACCTCCGCACCGAGGGTCTCGATATCAACGGCGCGCTCCTCGGTGAGGTCTGGCGGATCGGCCCCGAGGTCGAGGTGATGGTCCGCGCGCCGCGCACTCCGTGCATCACCTTCCAGCACCGCATGCAGGAGCCGCGCTGGGTCAAACGCTTCCATCAAGCCGGGCGTCCGGGCGCCTACCTCAAGGTTCTCCGCACCGGCACCATCGCGGCGGGCGACGACATCGAGATCCTCAGCCGCCCGAACCACGAGGTCACGATCAGGGACATGTTCGCGGCCCAGGACGGCCGGAAGATGCGCGGCATGCTCGACTCCGGCGTGGACCTCATGGAGGAGCTCCGCGCCACCGCCGAGCGCGTGATCGCCCGCGGCTAGTTGCGACCTAGTCGCATATGCCTCACGATGACAGCGTGAGGAAACTGCTCCCTGCTCCGGGTCCAATGCGCCCGTTGGCCCTGGCGACGCTGCTCAGCCGGGTCGGCAACGGCCTGCTGATGACGATCAGCGTCCTGTACTTCAACCGCGTCGTCGGCCTCTCCATCGCGCAGATCGGTCTCGGCCTGACTATCGCCGGCCTGTTCGGGCTGGCGGCAGGCATCCCGTTCGGCCACCTCGCCGACCGCCGCGGCCCGCGCACTCTCTTCGTGATCCTCAGCCTGCTGATGTCGCTGCTTGCCGTGCTCTACCTGGTCATCGGCACCTTCTGGCAGTTCCTCGTCGTCGCGACCGTGGTGACCGTCCTCGACCGCGGCTCCAACGCGGTCCGGTTCGCGTTGATCGCCGGCGTCACCGCGGGCCCGGAGCGGGTCGCGGCCCGCGCGTACCTCCGGTCCATGACCAACATCGGTGTCACCGCCGGCGCCGGCCTCGGCGCGATCGCGCTCTCCTTCGGTACGGCGACGTCGTACCGGCTGATGTACGGCGTGTACGTCGTCCTCGGCGTCGCCGCCGCCCTGGTCGTCATCGCCGTACCGCGGGTCGAGCCACGCCCGCGCACCGACGGACCGGTGTGGGTCGCGCTGACCGACCGCGGCTACCTGGCGGTGTCGGCGCTCAACGCCGCGATCTCGATCCACTACTCGGTCATCGACATCGCGATCCCGCTCTGGGTCGTGGACCACACCGACGCGCCGCACTGGGCTGCCGCCCTGCCGCTGATCGTGAACGCCGCCGTCGTCGCCCTACTCCAGGTCCGCGCCTCCCGCGGCATCGTCGACACCGCGACCGCTGCCCGCGCGACCCGCACCGCGGGATTGTTGCTCTTGGCATCCATGGTGCTGTTCGCCACTGCCTCGGCCGGTGACGCCGTGATCGCGGTCGCGGTCCTGGCGATCGCGGCGCTGGTCCAGGTAGCGGGCGAGTTGCTGCAGTCGTCCGGCTCATTCCTGCTCGGCTTCGACCTTGCCCGCGAGCACGCCCAAGGCCAGTACCAAGGCGTCTGGAACACCAGTACGTCGATCAGTTCGATGGTCGCGCCCGCCGTACTCACGCTGCTCCCGCTCGGACTCGGCGTCCCCGGCTGGATCATCCTCGGCGTGTGGTTTGCCGTGATCGGGGTCCTGTTCGTGCCGGTGGTCCGGTGGGCTGCGGCGCGTCAGTTGGTCGGTTCGCGGTAGCCGAGCGCGGCTGAGATCTTCCGCGCGGCCTCAATCGCGGTCGGGGCCATCAGTGCGACCTGTGCGATCGACTGCTCGAGGGAAAGCGTGGAGATGCTGACCGCGGCAACGGCCGCGCCGGTGTGGTCGTGGATGACCGCGGCGACGCAGCGAATGCCAGGCTCGTTCTCCTCGTCGTCGAGTGCGTAACCGCGGGCGCGGGTCTGCGTGAGGTCGGCCTTCAGCGCAGCGGCGGTCGTGTGCGTCAACGGCGTACGCGCCGGCAAGCCGGTCCGGGTGATGTGGACGTCGAGGTCCTCTTCGTCCTTCTCCGCGAGCAGCGCCTTGCCGATGCCGGTGCAGTGCAGCCAGATCGCCTTGCCCACACGCGACGGCATCCGGTACGGCTTCGGGCCGTCGAGGCGCGCTACGTAGATCGCCTCGTCGCCGTTCAGTAGGCCGACGTGCACCGTGCAACGCGTCTGCGCGACCAGGTCCGCGAGCACCGGACGAGCAACAGTGGCCAGATCCACGTTGGTCAACGCATGCCCGGCCAGGCGCAGCGCCTTCGGCCCGGGGTGGTACGAACCGTCCTCGGCCTGCGCGACGAACTCGTGCTCGACCAGCGAGGCCATGATCCGGTGCACGGTCGACTTCGCCAGACCGGTCGCATTCACCACGTCGGTGAACCGCGAGTGCTCCAGCACGGCGTCCAGCACCATCAGCGTCTTGTCGATGGCCGAGGGCGAGCTCATGTCCGACATCCTGCCACTCCTATCTGGCCAGCCAGCCGCCGTCGACCGCGAGAACGTGTCCGTTCACGTAGTCGGACGCCGGCGAGGCGAGGAACACCGCAGCGCCGACGAGGTCTTCCGGCCGCCCCCAGCGACCGGCCGGGATCCGTTGCCGGATCGCCGTTTCGCGCGCCTCGTCCGCCCGCAGGTCGGTGGTGTTGTCGGTACTGATGTACCCCGGAGCGATCGCGTTCACCTGGACCCCATCCGGGCCCCACTCTCCGGCCAGCGCCCGGGTCAGTCCCGCGACCGCGTGCTTGCTGGCCGTGTAGGCAGGGACGCGGATCCCGCCCTGGAAGCTGAGCAACGACGCGATCGTCACGATCTTCCCGGTCCCGCGGGCCGCCATCGCGGCGCCGATCGGGCGCGTGACCGCCCAGGTGGAGTTGAGGTTGACGTCGATCACGTGCTGCCAGTCCGCGGCTGTGGTCTCGGCTGCCGGGGCGCGCCGGATCGTGCCCGCGTTGTTGACCAGGATGTCGATCTGCCTGGCCAGTGCCAGTTCTACGGCCGCTGCTTCGACAGCTGCCGGGTCGGCGAAGTCGGCGGTCACCACCGACGCCTCGCCGCCGCCGTTCTGCTTGATCGCCTCCAGCGTGTCCTCGAGCGCCGCGTCCCGCGCCATCAGCACCAGGTCGGCGCCGGCGGCGGCGTACCCGGCGGCGATGGCCGCGCCGATACCCCGTCGCGCTCCCGTGACGAGCGCCGTTCGTCCTTCAAGGCTGAACAGGCTCACCGAAGATCCCGTACATCGACACCGTCCATGTCCCCGAACGCCTGGTTCTCGCCGGCCATCGCCCAGACGAAGCTGTACGACGAGGTGCCGGAGCCGGAGTGGATCGACCAGCTCGGCGAGATGACCGCCTGCCGGTCCGCGACGATCAGGTGCCGGGTCTCCTCGGGCTCGCCGAGCAGGTGGACGATCCGCTCGCTCTCCGGGAGACCGAAGTACAGATAGCACTCTGTACGCCGATCGTGGGTGTGCGCGGGCATGGTGTTCCAGGTGCTGCCGGCGTGCAGCGTGGTGACGCCGAGCACAACCTGGCAGCTGCGGACGCCGTCGGCGTGGATGTACTGGTCGATCGTGCGCCGGTTCGCGGTCTGCTGGTCGCCGAGCTCGAGCCGGTTGCCCTCGCCGGGGTTGACCTGCGCGGTCGGGAAGTCGGTGTGCGCGGGCGCGGAGAAGATGTAGAACGCTGCCTCGGGTCCGTCGAAGACCACCTCGCGGACGCCGCGGCCGACGTACAGGCAGGCACCCGTGGTCAGCTCGTACTTCGTGCCGTCCGCGGTGATCGTGCCGGGTCCGCCGACGTTGACGATGCCGGCCTCGCGGCGCTCGAGGAAGTACTCGCTGCGCAGCTCCGGGTAGGTGCTGAGGGTCAGCGGGCCGTTCGCGGGGCGGGCGCCGGCCAGCACGATCCGGTCGTGGTGGGTCAGCACCGCGGTGATCGCGTCCGGCGTGAAGAGGTCGTCAACGAGGTAATGCCCGCGGAGTGCGGCGGTGCCGAAGCCTGGTACCTGGGACGGGTGGGTGGCGTGGCGGACCTGAAGGAGCGGGTGTGCATTCACGGAACTAGGTTCTACTCGACAGAACCAGGTGTCAATCGAAACTGCTGGAACTGCGGGCTGAATTGTTCCGGGTTCCGTGTCTTGACACTAGGTTCTATTAGATGGAACCTTCCAACCACTCGCCCATCGCCCCTGGGAGGATCCCCATGACCGCACTGGACTGGTCAGTCCTGGTCGGCTACTTCGTGTTGATGGTGCTGATCGGAGTCTGGTCGCGCACCAAGATCAAGACGGTCGTGGACTACTTCACGACCGGCGGCCGGATTCCCTGGTGGTTGTCCGGCATCTCGCACCACATGTCCGGCTACAGCGCCGTCATGTTCGTCGCCTTCGCCGCGGTCGCCTACACCTACGGCATCACCGTCTACGTCTGGTGGGCCGTGTCGATCGGCGTCGGCGTCGGCATCGGCGCGTTCCTCTTCGCCGCGCGCTGGAACCGGTTGCGCGCGAAACATGGGGTGGTGTCACCCCTGGAGTACCTCGTCCGCCGGTACAACCTGCCGACGCAACAGGCCCTCGCGTACTCCGGCGCCGCGCTCAAGGTCGTCGACATCGCGTCGAAATGGGTCGCGATCGCCGTCCT
The DNA here is from genome assembly GCF_040638345.1 of Kribbella sp. NPDC026611. Lineage (NCBI taxonomy): Bacteria > Bacillati > Actinomycetota > Actinomycetes > Propionibacteriales > Kribbellaceae > Kribbella > Kribbella sp. NPDC026611. Next base: position 126,143 of record NZ_JBEZYC010000014.1, on the reverse strand, counting down.
GCTGCACGGGTTCACCGGCGTACCGATGCGCTGGGGGATCCTGCTCACCGGCGTGGTCACGATGGCGTACGCGACGCTCGGCGGGCTGTGGGCCGACGTACTCACGGACTTCGGGCAGTTCGTCATCCAGTTCGGGGCCGGCGTCGCGATGTTCGTCGGCGTGCTGCACCACCTGGACGGCGTACCGACGCTGTGGAAGATGTGGGACCAGTTGCCGGCCGGTCACGGGCATGCGCTGAACGGGCCGTACACGCCGATCTTCTTGATCGCTTTCCTGTTCATCAAGACGTTCGAGTATAACGGCGGCATGTGGAACCTGGCGCAGCGCTACATGGCCGCGCCGTCCGGGACCCAGGCGAAGAAGTCCGCGCTGCTCTCGTCGATCCTGTGGCTGGTCTGGCCGCTGATCCTGTTCATCCCGATGTGTGCGGCGCCGCTGCTCGTGCACCCGGGGAAGCCCGAGCAGTCGTACGTCCAGTTGGCGCAGCTGCTGCTGCCGGGCGGTCTGATCGGACTCGTGCTGGCCGGGTTCTTCTCGCACACGATGGCGATGGTGGCCTCGGACGCCAACGCGATCTCGTCCGTGATCACCCGGGACCTGGCGCCGGTGATCGTGCCGCGCGTTCGGCGGCTGACCGACAAGGCGACGCTGAAGATGGCGCGGATCGTCACTTTCACCTTCGTCACGGTCAGCATGCTGATCGCGATCGCGACGAACGGCGAAGGCGTCGTGCTCAAGATCGTCGTCGACCTGGTCGCCGCGACGATGGGACCGATCGCGATTCCGCTGATGCTCGGCCTGCTGCCGTGGTTCCGGCGGAGCGGACCGCGGGCGGCGCTGGCGTCCTGGGCGATCGGGCTGATCGCGTGGACGATCGTCAAGTGGGGCATCGGATCGACCGATACGACCCTGGTCGTAGCGTTGCCGCTGGCAACCTCTCTGGTGGTGTACGTCGGCCTCGGTCTGCTGGCCCCGGAGCACCGGCCGGGCGTCGACGAGCTGGTCGACTCGCTGAACACGGACCCGGACGAGACGTTGGTCCGTCGCCCCGCCGCAGTGTCCTGAAAAACTACTAGTTGCTGGAGAACCCTTCATGCCGAACATCACCGTCGAGCTGCTGTCCGGTCGTACCCTCGACCAGCGCCGCGAGTTCGTCGCCGCGGTCACCGAGTCCGCGATCAGCATCCTGAACGCCAAGCGCGAGTCCGTCCGCATCGTCTTCCAGGAGATCGAGACGACCGATGTCGCGAACGGCGGGGTCCTGGTCTCCGACTCCTGACCTGCCCGGACCGCCAGGCCATCACAACCGGCCGCCTACCTGCCGTCCCCGCCCCGACGCGCTCGAGCCGCCGGATTGTGATGGCCTGCGCGTCCGCTCCCCGAAACATCCGGGCGGGCGCGGCGAGCACCAACTACTGTCGTGCCCATGCGAGTAGGTGTTTTCGGTGCGACGGGTCAGGTCGGCGGGGTCATGCGGGAGCTGCTGCTGGAGCGGCGGTTCCCGGTGGACGAGGTGCGGTTCTTCGCCTCGGCGCGGTCGGCGGGTCAGACGTTGCCGTTCGGGGACCGGTCAGTGGTGGTCGAGGACTCCGCGACGGCCGACTTCGCGGGGCTCGAGCTGCGCTGTTCTCCAACGGGAAGACGGCTTCTCGCGAGCTCGCACCGCGGGTCGCGGCGGCCGGCGCCGTCGTCGTCGACAACTCGTCCGGCTGGCGGATGGATCCCGACGTACCGCTCGTCGTCTCCGAGGTGAATCCGGAGGACCTCGACTCGATCGCGAAGGGGATCGTTGCGAACCCCAACTGCACGACGATGGCTGCGATGCCGGTGCTTGCGCCGCTGCACCGCGCCGCGGGGCTGACCCGGCTGGTGGTCTCGACGTACCAGGCTGTGTCGGGCTCGGGTGGGGTCGGGGTGAGCGAGCTCGAGGACCAGGCTCGTGCGCTGGCTTCTGTTGGCGGGCGGCTGGCTCGCGGTACGGAAGGTGTGCTGCTGCCAGAGCCGAAGGTTTATGCCGGGCCGATCGCGTTCAACGTGCTTCCGCTGGCCGGCTCGATCGTTGCCGATGGCACCGGTGAGACGGACGAGGAGCAGAAGCTGCGGAACGAGAGCCGGAAGATCCTGCACCTCCCGGAGCTGCCGGTGGCCGGGACGTGTGTCCGGGTTCCGGTCTTCACTGGTCACTCGTTGAGCATCCACGCCGATTTCGCTGAGGCGCTGACCCCTTCGCAGGCCGTCTCGTTGCTCGACGGCGCACCTGGGGTGGCACTCGCGGACCTCCCGACGCCGCTGCTCGCGGCCGGCCATGACCCGTCGTACGTCGGCCGGATCCGTCAGGACCAGTCCGTCGCCGGCGGTCGCGGGCTCGTTCTCTTCGTATCCAACGACAACCTGCGCAAGGGGGCGGCGCTGAACGCCGTACAGATCGCGGAGCTGCTCGCCCAGCGCTGAGATCTTCGCCACTTGCGTTGCGGAAACGTGATGTAGAAGGTTCAGTCGGGCGCGCGGGTGGCATGGTCATCGACGGCTGGTTGCTATTACCCTCCGGTACAGGTCGTGTCTCCCGGCCCCACGCCTACTGCGCGGCACGCGGTACGGCACCTCGGCGCACGGGTGCAAAGGGCAAGATGCTCCGCATCTAACCCTTCGCCCCCGCGCGCCGATGCACCGCACCGCGCACCTGCTCGCTACGGCGTGGGGCCGGGAGACACGACCTATTGACCCCCGATGGAGGCCAGTTATGAAGCCTGTCGCCGATTCCGGCCTGCTCGCGCTCGCGACCAACCGCAAAGAGACCATGGCCCAGATGTTCCTGGACCGGGTCGACGCCACGCCTGCCCGCGAGGCGTTCCGCTTCCCGCGCGGTGAGCAATGGACGTCGGTGACGTGGCGCGAGACCGACGAGCTGGTACGGCGGCGCGCGGCCGGCCTGATCGCGCTCGGCCTGGAGCCGGAGCAGCGGGTCGGGATCGCGGCGAACACCCGGATCGAGTGGATCGAGTGCTACCTGGCCGCCGTACTCGCCGCGGCCGCGACGACCACGATCTACCCGTCGACGATCTCGGACGATGTCGCGTACATCGTGGCGGATGCCGACGTACAGGTGGTGTTCGCGGAGGACGCGGGGCAGGTCGACAAGCTGCGCTCCGCTTCGGCTTCGGTGCGGAAGGTGGTGCTGATCGACGGGTCGCCCGCGCCGGACGACGGGGACTGGGTGATCAGCCTTGGGGAGCTGGATACGCTGGGTGATTCCTATCTGAAGGAGCATCCGTCGGCCGTGGACGAGCGGGTCGCGCGGATCTCGCCGGACGATCTGTGCACGTTGATCTACACGTCCGGGACGACCGGGCGGCCGAAGGGCGTGCGGCTGCCGCACTCGGTGTGGACGTACGAGGGCGCGGCGGTCGAGGGGATGCGGGTGCTCTCGCCGGACGACCTGCAGTTCTTGTGGCTGCCGTTGTCGCACGTGTTCGGCCAGGTGCTGCTCGCGGTCCAGTTCCAGATCGGGTTCGCGACGGCGGTGGACGGGCGGATCGACAAGATCGTCGACAACGCTGCCGTCGTACAGCCGACGTTCATGGCGGCGGCGCCACGGATCTTCGAGAAGGCGCACGCGCGGATCGTGACGATGATCAAGTCGGAGGGCGGGGCGCGGGCTCGATTGTTCGATTGGGCTTTTGGTGTCGGAGCTCGGGTGTCGGCGTTGCGGCAGGCCGGGCGGGAGCCGTCCGGGTTGCTCGCGGCGCAGTTCGCGGCGGCGGACCGGTTGGTGCTCTCGAAGATCCGGGACCGGTTCGGCGGGCGGATCCGGTTCTTCGTGTCCGGGTCGGCGGCGTTGGACAGGACGTTGGCGGAGTGGTTCCACGCTGCCGGGTTGCTGATTCTCGAGGGGTACGGCTTGTCGGAGACGGCGGCTGGGTCGACGTTGAACCGGCCTTCGCAGTACAAGCTGGGGAGTGTGGGGGTGCCGTTTCCCGGGACCACGGTCGTGATTGCGCACGACGGTGAGGTGCTGATCAAGGGCGGCGGGGTGATGAGCGGGTATCACAACCTGCCGGCGCAGACCGATGAGGTCCTCGATGGCGACGGGTTCCTGCACACCGGGGACATCGGGCACTTCGAGGACGAGTTCCTGGTGATCACGGACCGGAAGAAGGACCTCTTCAAGACGTCCGGCGGGAAGTACGTCGCGCCGCAGGTGATCGAGGGGCGCTTCAAGACCATCTGCCCGTACGCCAGCCAGTTCATCGTCCACGGCAACCTGCGCAACTTCGTCTCCGCCCTCGTCACCCTCGACCCGGACGCGATCGAGGGCTGGGCCGCTGACCACGGTCTGGCCGGCAAACCGTACGCCGAGATCGTCACGTCGGACGCCGCCCGGGAGATGGTCCAGTCGTACGTCGACGAGCTCAACTCGACGCTGAACCGCTGGGAAACCATCAAGAAATTCACGATCCTCGACCGCGACCTCACCATCGAATCCGGCGAAATGACGCCCAGCCTCAAACTGAAACGCAAATACGTAGAAACCCAGTACGCGGACCTCCTCGACAAAATGTACGAGTAACCCCACGCGAGCTACGCGGACGCTCTGTCGTCGCAAGCTCCTCCGACGCGCCCGCTCCACCCGCTCCCACCCACCCTCCGGCTAAACGCCGGCTTCCTGCGAGCTGCCGCTCGCGTGCTGCTCGCTGCGCTCGCGGTGACCACGGGGTGGTCGCGGGGTGCCGCTGGTGACTTGGTGATCAGGTGGTGAGTGGTGTCATTCCCACGCGGTGCTACGCGCGGCTCCTTCGTCGCCGTGCTGCGCGCCGCTCCCACCACCCTCCGGCTTAGCGCCGGCCTCCTGCGAGCTGGCGCTCGCGTTGTGCCAGCTGGCGCTGGCGTGTTGCGGGCTGGCGCCCGCGGGTTGCTCGCTGCGCTCGCGGGTGACTACAGCGTGGTCGCGGGGGTGTTGCTGGTGGCTCGGGACGAGGTGGTGAGTCGTGTTGTTCCCGTCGAGTTGCTCGGTTCCATCGCGGTGATTGCTACGTGGTCGCGTGCAACGGAAGGGGCGTCCTGCGGTGCGGTGGAATGTGGTCAGCGACTGCTGTCCGGCGTGGCATCGGCGTACCCGTCGCGGTGTGCGCTGCAACATTCTTCTCGGTGGTGCAGGTGGCCCCCGGGTGGTCGCTCGTACTCGAGAAGGTCTTTCTGGCAGCGGTTTTCTGCCGCTTTAGTCCTGGAAACCGGTGCGCAGTCAATCGTTGCCTGCGCATTGACCATCGTGGAGCGTTGCGGAAGTGTTCGGGCATGAGTGCGTGGAGTGATCATGAAGTAGAAGCCAAAGTCATCCAGGTGTTGTCTGCCGTTCCGGTCGTGAACGCCGATGGACACCACTACGGGAAGGCGTTTGTCACGACGTACCAGTTGGCCATCAAGCTGGATCAGCGGTATCCCGAGCTGAAAGGCCAACTTGGTCGGAAGCTTGGTGGTATGGGGACGGGCGAGCACGTGAGCCTGTCGCAGTACCTCGGCAAGCAGTTGTCGGCTCAGATCAAGAAGCATGGCGACGCCTACCCGATCGAGGGTGCATTCCTCTCTGGGCTTGCCCTCACTGAGCTTTCCTTCAAGACGGCCGACGGGGAGGCGCTCGTAAGCAGTGTGACGGGTACCGGCTATGACCTTTCGCTGTTCCGCAAACGACCCGACGCCAGCGGCGCGACTGTCGGCTGACGACGGCTCCGAAGCCGTTATGGATTTACCAGCGGGAGGTGGACAGTGACACTGTTGTTGATGCTTGGGGAACTGGAGGGCGAAGGCCCGATCGAATGACGCAAGGGAACCGCATTGCGGATGCATCAATCGATCGAGTCAGGGGGATGGGGCTGGTTGACGTCAGTTGACGGCGGACCAGACCGGGTGCGCCTTGTCGTACGTCGACAGGACCTTGCCCTCCGGCGAGAGGAGGACGGCGAGGTCGCGCGAACCGGAAAGCATGACCGCGACGCCGACGTCGAGATAGATGTGGTTGTCGCGGGCAACCTCTTCGGCGCGGGTCAGGAAGGTCGGATAGTCCGGGCCCAGGACGGCTGCCGCAGCTTCCGGCCAGGCGACGATCTGCGCGCCGGCGGATGCCTCGCGTCGGGTCTGCGCGAACAGGTCCGCGTTGAGCGCCTCGAAACCCTCCCGGTTGCTTCCGAGCTCCGGTTTCCGCGCCTCGGCGGCCTGAGACACGCTGACACCCGCGTCCCGGACGAGATCCTGCACCTGCGGAGCAAGCGCGAGCCGCACCCCACCACCGACCAGCACCAGGCCGAGGACACCGGCGTACGCCGCCACGCTGGGAAGGACAGGGCGATGCTCGAGGAACGGATTGACGACCGGAGCCGCCCACGCCATCAGGAAGCTGATCCCGGCCAACGGACCCAGCCGTGCCACCAACAACCGATCCGCCAGCAATAGCAAGCTCAGCATCACGCTCAGCACCAAGCACCCGACAAGGCTCAAGCCGAGCCCGCCCACCAGCCACAACCACCGAAGCTTTCCCATACCCCCGAGCCTCGCCGCGATCACCCACCCGTTGACCGCACCTGGCTCCCCACCCACCCTGCACTTTTGTCTACCCCGTTGGCCGAACTATGAGACGGATCGGGCCGGGACAGGTCGGCGGGCCGCCAGCGCGAGGAGCACGGTCGCGGTCGTGGCGACGAGGGTGATGGGTAGGACGAAGCGCGGGACCACGTGTCCGGAGTACTGGGTTCCGTTGTTCAGATGGCAGTTGAAGTGCGGTGGGAAGTATCCCGCGTCGTAGCCCGTGATCGTGGCGTCGCGGTCCGGGAGGGCCGTCTGGCAGGCGTGCGGAGGCGAGGAGTCGGTGCCGCCGTCGCCCAGTTCCATTGCGACGAATGCAGTCGCGCTCGCATAGACCACGACAGCGATGGAACCGGTGACCATCGCCAGACCGCGCAGGCTGCGCCTCGGCCGGCGGCGGACCAGGCCGGAGACGGTCGTGCCCAAGCCCCAGAGCCCGACGATCAGGGCGATGATGAGCGCGAACAGCAGCAGAACTGCGATCATGCGCCCCAGTGCAGCACACGCTGGGGCGAGGAGCGGGCGCGGAGGTCCCGTGAAGGAGTCCGTAAGCTGGGGGTGTGCCGTCGACATTGCCCGAGGGGGAGGTTGCGCCCCGGGATGGGGTGCTGCCGGAAGCTGCTGTTCGTGAGGCCGTTGACCGGCCGTTGGGGTTCTACCTGCACGTCCCGTTCTGTGCGGTCCGGTGTGGGTACTGCGACTTCAACACGTACACCGCCAAGGAGCTGGGTGGTGGCGGTTCGCAGGCGTCGTACGCCGATACCGCGGTCAACGAGGTGCGTCTGGCCCGCCGGGTGCTGGGGGACCTGGACCGTCCGGTCGACACGGTCTTCTTCGGTGGCGGTACGCCGACCCTGCTGCCTGCGGCGGATCTAGGGAAGATGCTGGCCGCCGTCCGGGACGAATTCGGTCTCGCGCCCGACGCGGAGGTCACGACCGAAGCCAACCCTGAGTCGGTCGACCCGGCCTACCTGGACGAGCTGCGAGCGGTCGGCTTCAACCGGATCAGCTTCGGCATGCAGAGCTCCTCGCCGCACGTGCTCAAGATCCTCGACCGCCAGCACACTCCCGGGCGCGCGCTGCAGGCCGCCAAAGAGGCGACCTCCGCCGGCTTCGAGCACGTGAACCTCGACCTGATCTACGGGACCCCGGGCGAGACCCTCGACGACTGGCGCGCCTCTCTGGAGTCCGCTTTGTCGGCCCAGCCCGACCACGTCAGCGCCTACGCGTTGATCGTCGAGGACGGTACGCAGCTCGCCCGCAGGATCCGCCGCGGCGAGCTGCCGATGCCGGACGACGACGACCTCGCGGACAAGTACGTGCTCGCCGACGAGCTGCTGACAGCCGAGGGCCTCGACTGGTACGAGGTCTCCAACTGGGCGCGCACGGAAGCCGCCCGCTGCCGGCACAACGAGCTCTACTGGCGCGGCGACACCTGGTGGGGCATCGGACCTGGCGCGCACAGCCATGTCGGCGGCGTCCGGTGGTGGAACGTGAAGCACCCGAGCGCGTACGCGGAGCGAATCAGCACCGGCGACAGCCCTGCTCACGCCCGCGAGACACTCGACGACGAGACCCGGCGAGTTGAGCGGGTCCTGCTCGAGGTGCGTCTCCGAGCGGGACTGCCGCTCGACGTACTCGACGCGGACGGCCGAAAGGCCGTCGATCAGGTCGTCGAGGACGGGCTGGCGACGGTCGTCGGCGAGCGGCTGACGCTCACCGATCGCGGCCGGTTACTGGCGGACGCCGTGGTCCGGGATCTCTTGCCCTAGACCGGTTACGCACAGCGAACTGACAGGTAGCAAAGCCGTCGGTGACGGTCATGACTCACAGCGTGACCAGCACCGACACTATGTCAGGACCTGCTGGCCTTCGTGTCTCAGTGTGACGGCGAGGCGCTTGACAGACCCACGGTGAAGCACTGAGACTCAGCTCACTTTCGCGATCCGAAAGCGCTCTCAACACCGTCCAGTTGCAGGGAGCAGTACCCATGCGGCCCAGTGCCCGCTACCGCCTCGTTGCCGCGGTCCTCGCCTGCGGTGCCATCCTGCTCGCCACCGCCTGCGGTGGCAGCGAACCGGCCTCATCCGATGCCGGAGGCAACAAAACCGACGGTCCCCAGATCGAGCTGACCATCGCGACTTTCAACGAGTTCGGGTACGCCGACCTGTACGCCGAGTACGAGGCCGAGCACCCGAACATCAAGATCGTCGAGCAGCGCGCCAAGACCGTCGACGACCACATCAAGAACCTCGAGGCGAACCTGAAGCGGGGCGCCGGGCTGGCCGACATCGAGGCGATGGAGGTCAGCTGGATCTACAAGTACCTGGCCAAGTCGGACCAGTTCGTCGACCTCCGCGACTACGGCGCGAACGACCTGTCCAACCGCTGGCTGGACTGGAAGGTGGCCGGCGCGACCACGCAGGACGGCAAGGTGATCGGGTACGGCACCGACATCGGCCCGGAGGCGATCTGCTACCGCCGCGACCTGTTCCAGAAGGCCGGGCTGCCGACCGACCGGGCCAAGGTGGCACAGCTGCTCCAGGACTGGCCGTCGTACTTCGCCACCGGGCGCAGGTTCAAGGCCAAGGTCCACGGCTCGGCGTGGTACGACTCCGCCGTACTGACCTGGGAAGCGATGCGTAACCAGCTGGCCCAGGCCTACTACTCGAACCAGGATCGCTTCCTCGCCCGTGAGAACCCGCGGCTGAAGCAGACCTGGAACGAGGTCGTCCAGGGCAGCAAGGACGGTCTGTCCGCAGGGCTGCCGGCCTGGAGCGACGCGTGGAACGCGGCCTTCCAGACGGACAAGTTCGCGACGATGGCGTGCCCGGGCTGGCTGCTCGGCGTCATCCAGGACAACGCGGGCGGTTACGGCAAGGGCAAGTGGGACGTCGCCGACGTATTCCCCGGCGGTGGCGGCAACTGGGGCGGCTCGTACCTGACCGTGCCGAAGCAGTCGGCGCAGCCGGAGGAGGCGGCCAAGCTGGCGGCCTGGCTGACCGCACCGGAGCAGCAGGTGAAGGTGTTCAAGAAGATCGGCTCGTTCCCGTCCACGCTGGACGCGTACGACGACCCGCAGGTGAAGTCGCAGATCAACCCGTACTTCAACAACGCGCCGGTCGGACAGATCTTCATCAACCGGGCCCGCAACGTGATCCTCAAGCAGCACAAGGGCCCGCGCGACGGCGAGATCAACCAGATCTTCAGCGCGATCCTGGCGAAGGTCGACGCCGGCAAGCTCTCCCCCGAGGCCGGCTGGAAGCAGGCCCTCGACCAGTCCGAAACCGCCGCCAACACGCGACGAGGAAGCTAAAAGTTAGCCCTGCATCGACCTGGGACGTACTACGGTGTGAACGCGAGCCAACCGACGACCAGGAGGACCGATGAACGTTTCAGGTTCTCCGACTCTCGAGCAGGTCGCGGCGCTGGCCGGAGTGTCCCGGGCCACCGTGTCGCGGGTCGTGAACGGGTCGCCGAAGGTGCTGCCGGAGACGGTCGCCCAGGTCGAGCGCGCGATCGGGCAGCTGGGCTACGTGCCGAACCGGGCCGCGCGGGCCCTGGTGACGCGGCGGACCGACTCGGTCGCGATCGTCGTACCGGAACCGGACAGCCGGGTCTTCTCGGACCCGTTCTTCGCCGGGATGCTGCACGGCGTCAGCAGGACGCTCGCGCCGACGTCGTCCCAGCTCGTGCTGCTGATCGAGCCGGCGGAGGCCGACGACCAGCGCCTCCTGCGGTACCTGCGCGGCGGTCACGTCGACGGCGCGATCATCATCAGCCACCACGGCCGCGACAACGTGCTGCAGGAGCTCGCGCAGATGCCGCTCCCGATCGTGTTCAGCGCCCGGCCGCTGGGAGTCGACGTACCCGTCGCGAGCGTGGACGTGGACAACGTCGCCGGTGCGCGGACCGGTGTCGAGCACCTGCTGTCGATCGGCCGGCGAAAGGTCGGCACGATCGCCGGGCCGCTGGACATGACCGCCGGCATCGACCGGCTGACCGGCTACCAGGACGTGATGCGCGAGGCGGGCCTTCCCGAGGCGGTCGCGTACGGCGACTTCACGGCCGACGGTGGCGAGCAGGCGGCGCTGCGCTTGCTGGATGAGCACCCGGACCTCGACGGACTCTTCGTCGCCTCGGACCTGATGGCGACAGCGGCGCTGCGGGTCCTGTCCGGCAAGGGACGACGCGTCCCGGCCGACGTCGCGGTGGTTGGCTTCGACGACTCGGTGCTGGCCACCACGACCACTCCCAAACTCACCACTGTCCGCCAGCCGGTGGAGAAGCTGGGTGCCCGGCTGGCCGAGATCCTGCTGGCCAAGATCGCCGGCGCCGACCTCACCGCCGCCGAGATCTACGACACCGAACTGATCGTCCGCGACAGCGCGTAGCAGTACCTCGACCGACCTCGACGGGATCTCGACGGACCTCGACGGCTCAGTCCGCGGCCGGGGGTTCGCTGGGGAAGAGGATCGGGCTGAGCAGGTACCGGGTCCGGTTCGGAGCGGACGGGTTGGCCAGCCGGGGGATGATCGCGTCGCGTAGTTCGGTGACCAGCGCGACCAGTTCCTCGTGGCTGAGCCAGATCGCGTGCTGCTGATACCCGACCGCGTCGGTGGACAGATCGGTGCTGTCGCGATCGAGGTACGCGTTGAACTCGGCGATCAACGCGGCCGTGGCCGCGGCGAAACCGCGCCGGTGGTCGTCGGGGGTCAGGGAGGCGGCCGTGTGCGGGTCGATCGAGGCACGGTCCTGGCGGAGCCGGTAGTGGCGTTCGACCGCGCCGCGCACGCGCCGTTCCTCGGCGACTTCGAGGATGCCGCCGGCGGTCAGCAGGTCGACGTGCCGGTACACCGTGGCCTTCGAGACGTCCGGCAGCAACGCTGCGAGCTGAGCGGTGGTGAGCGTCCGCTCGCCGCGCAGGGCATGGACGATCCGCAGCCGCGCCGGGTGCCCGAGCAGTTCCAAGGTGTCCACTGCGCAACGATCTCATGACGTGATACCTTTCTCAAAAATTGAGAAAGGTGAGGGTGGATGACAGCAGGCAAGGATCCGGCCGCGGTCGCCGTGGCCGTCGTCGAACTGACGGCCGACGGACGGTTCGCCGAGGTCGAGAAGTTGTTCGCGCCCCGGCTGCTGGCGGCGGCGTCCGCCGAGACCTTGCGGATCGGGTGGGAGACCGAGCTCGCCAAGATCGGTCCGGTCGCCGCTCTCGGCGATCCGGTGGCGCAGCCGGTCGAGGAGGGTCTGGTACGGGTGAGCGTCCCGGTGACCTGTGAGCGCGGCGGGCTGACGGTGGCCATGTCGGTCGGCGAGGACGGCAGGTTGCACGGCCTCCGGCTCGCGCCGCCGGCGAACTCGTCCTGGGAACCGCCGGACTACGCCAAACCCAGACGGTTCACCGAGGAGGAGATCACCGTTGGCGACAGTCCGCTCGCAGTGCCCGGCACGATGACGCTGCCGCGGAAGGGTGGCCGACGGCCGGGGATCGTGCTGCTCGCCTCGGGACCGTCCGACCGCGATGTGACGACCGGGCCGAACAAGCCGTTCAAGGATCTGGCGTGGGGGTTGGCCAGTCGCGGCGTCGCCGTGCTCCGCTTCGACAAGCTGACGTACGTCCATCCCGCGGCCGGCTCCGAATCCGGCTTCACGATGGTGGACGAGTACGTGCCGCACGCGCTTGCCGCCGTACGGCTGTTGCAGCGGCATCCCCAGGTGGATCCGGCGCGGGTGTTCGTGCTTGGTCTGAGTGGAGGGGGTAAGGCAACTACCCGGGTCGCGGCCGCTGACGCGTCGATTGCCGGGATGGTGAGTCTCGCCGGTGACACCGCTCCGCTGCCCCGGGCAGCTGTCCGGATCGCTCGCTATCTGGCCGAGTTGGACCCCGGTCCGCACACGGCGGCGGCGCTCGATGCGATCACGGCGCAGGCTGCGCTCGTCGAGAGTCCTGACCTGTCACCGTCGACCCCGGCCGCGGAGCTCCTGTTCGGCTGGCCGGCGTCGTACTGGCTCGACCTGCGGAGCTTCGACCCGGTTGCGACGGCCGCGGGATTGGACAAGCCGATACTTGTCCTGCAGGGCGGGCGGGATTATCAGGTGACGGTTGCCGATGACCTCGTGCGGTGGCGAGCTGGGCTGGCGGGGCGGCCGGACGTGACGATTCGCGTGTTCGACGCCGACGATCATCTGTTCTTCCGGGGTGGAGGGCCGTCGACACCGGCCGGCTACGAGGCGCGGCAGCACGTCGATCCGGCGGTGGTCGCCGCGATCGCCCGGTGGCTCGGTGGTGGCCGGAGCTTGGTCAGGCGGTTGGTGTCCGGCCGCTAGGGCGGGTCGTTCTCGAACTGGAACTGGACGCGGATGTTGTTGTCCAGGGGGAGGACGATCGTGGTGTTCGAGGGTGTCCAGGTTTGGGGGACGAGGAAGAGGCGGTTCTCGCCTACCACCAGGAGTCTTAGGCCTCGGTAGCGGTAGTTGAAGGTCTGGCCGGCACCCTGGCGGAGGGCGGTTTCCTCGAGGCCGGGTGATCTCAGGGCCAGCTTTTCCTTGGTGTCGAGGATGACTACTGGGAAGCGGTTGAGGTGGCGGGCGTCGGACTTCGCCAGGCCGCGGCCGGAGTACTGCGCTGTGGTGGCGGTCGCCCAGAATGTGCAGACGACGGTGACGAATGCCAGCAGAATGATGAGGACGCGCTGCTGACCCAGGACCGGGGTGGAACGGCTGGTCGCAGGCCTGGTGGGTTCGGGTGGGACGGCCTGGGCCGGGTCGGGCCGGGCGGACTGGGTGGAGTCGGGTGGGACGCGTTGGGGTGGGGAGGTCCGCTGGCGTAGGTGGGTGAGGTAGGCCAGGGCTGCTGCGGACAGGCCGATCACGGCTGGGATGACCAGTGCGTAGTACGGGAGGTGGCCGATCACGGGGTACGCGAGCAGGCCGGCCACGCCCAGGAGCAGGACCGCGACGGCGACACGGGCAGCGCGGCGGACGGCGACGGCCGTCGGGTGGATCGCGTTGTGCAGGAGCAGGGCGGCGACGGCGAGCAAGGTGACGCCCAGGAGCGGGAGCAGCAGCGGCTGGGGGCTACGCATCACGTAGTCCTGGGTGCTCAGGCCGATGGTGTCGACGTCGATGCCGAAGTACTCGTACTGCGAGCGCGCGGAGACGTAGCCGAAGTAGAACAGCAGCGTGCTGATCAGCGTGATCGGCGTGACGATGCCCGCGGCGAAGCTGACCCAGCGTTCGGCCTGCGACCGCTCGTCAGCCATTCGTCGTCTCGTGGGGCTGCGCGGTCAACCCGATCTGGCTGCCGCCCAGCTTCGACAACTGGTCGCAGACGTCCTGCGACTCGCACGTCGCCTTGGCCGGCAGGGTGAGCGTCACGCTGCCGGTTTCCGCGACCTGCAGGAAGCCGACCCAGCACTGCGGCTGGTCCTTCGAGGTCCACTCGAGACCTTCGCAGGACCGGGCGTCGCCCGGGCACCCGGACTGGTCGACGGTGAAGATGCCGGGCGGGTCGAAGCTCGGCGTACCGAGTTTGATCGTGACGCCGTCCGGGATGTCTCCACCCAGCCAGCTGATCGGGTTGCACCGCTGGCCGTCGTCCGGGACACCACCGACCGGGAGCGAGACGATGTCGATCGACGGCTTGGTCTGCTGCGACTGCGTCGACTCGGGATCGGTCGGTTCCGGCGCCGGCTCGCTCGTGCCGGTGGTGTCGGTGGACGTGACGGTGACGTCCGGCGGCGACGTACCTCCGTCACCCGACGTGTCCGAGCACCCCGCCGCCAGCAGGGCAATTACCGAAACCGTGACCGGCCACACGCGCATGACCACCACCCCCACTGATCAGAATGACCCTGCGTGCAGACAACGACAACCTTTTGTTCACTCTCCGCTGCGACAAAGGTCGTTCCGTGATATCTCTGGTCGAAAGGGGGGCGGATGGCAACTGATCATGAGGTTCGGATCGCGCTGGTTCTGAACGGCGGCGTCAGCTTGGCGGTCTGGATGGGTGGGGTCACCCACGAGCTGGACCTCATCCGGCGGGCCTCCGGTTCGTCCGCGGCGCCGGGCTCCCAGCCGTACGACGAGATTCTTGCGGACCGGTGGCGGGAACTGTGCCACCGGGGCGAGGAGCGGCGGCGCGTGGTCGTCGACGTGATTGCGGGGACGAGCGCCGGCGGGCTCAACGGGTCGTTGCTCGCGACAGCGATCGCGAACGGCTCGACCCTCGACCCGGACGGCAGCAGCGGGCCCTGGCTGCGGCAGAAGTGGATCGGGCTCGGGTCGCTCGACGTCGGCAAGCTCGTCCCGGCCGCCACCGTGAAGTCGACGTCGGTGCTCGACGGCAACTACTTCCTCCGCCAGCTCGAGGAGCTCCTCAAGGACGTCGCCGAGGCGGGTGAGAGCAAGGCCGAGGAGCCGGTGACGCTGTTCGTGACGGCGTCCGGGCTCGGCCTGCAGCAGTTCCAAGCGAAGGACGCCGCCGGGCAGGCCTTCGTCGTGCCCGACCACCGCTACCTGTACGGCTTCACCAGCGAGCACGCGGCGCTGTACGACGGCCCGCAGCGGAAGTTCTCCTTCGAGGACAACAACGGGCTGAAGGACACCGAGCTGCTGGCCCGGGCGGCCCGCGCGTCCGCGTCGTTCCCGATCGCCTTCGGGCCGGTGCTGGAGACGCCCGAGCTCGCCGCGAGCCCGCCACGGATGCAGCCCCCGCGCAAGGACGGCTCCTGGCTGGTCGACGGCGGCGTGCTCGACAACGCACCGTTCGGCCCGGTCCTCGACGTGGTCGCCCGTCGGCCGGTGACCGGCAAGGCCACTCGCTACGTGCTGTACGTCGTACCGTCGGCCGGCATCGGCAAGGCGGCGACCGCGTTGAACGACGCGCAGGAGCCGAGCTGGCGGGTGCCCGCGCTGTCGGCGGTGCAGTTCCCGCGCGAGGTCGACTTCCGGTCCGACGTCGAGCAGCTGGAGCGGTTGCTGCTCGAGGCGGATGCGTCCTGGTCGGACTCCCAGCGGCTCTTCGATCGTTGCCTGACGCAACCAGATGAGCGAGCCCGGCTGAAGGCGGCGGCCGCCGCGCTGCAACCGGCGTACTCGCGGGGTCGCGCCGCCGGGGGAGTCTGGGAAGCGGTGACGATCGCCGACCACGACCAGTCGACCGTGCTGGACGCCGCGACCGCGCTGTCGGAGGCCGAAATCGACGAGGTGCTCGCCACCGACCACCCCTGGGTGCCGAACCCCGACGGCTCGACCGCGGTATTCCGCGACGACGCCGAGGGCAACCCGAGCTGGCTGTGGGGGACCGGCGCGGCCGAGCGCGTCGTACGGCTCGTTCTCCGTTCGCTGCGCACGCGGATCCGGGAGGCGACGACCGATCGGGCGAAGCTGGAGAAGCAGCTCACCGCGGCCAGCGACTGCCTGCTCAAGGTCCAAGCGGTGCGCGACGCGCTGAACGACGTACTGAAGGCCGCCGGTCTCGACCTGCGACCGGCCGGCGGCGCGGAGGCCGTCGCGATCGCGTTGAACGACATCTTCGAGCAGTTGCAGATCCAGCGCGCGCTCGGCGACGTGTTCACCGACCTGATCGCGGTCATCGGCTCGGAGCTCGTCGACATCGCGCTCGAGGTCGAGGTGGTCTCCCGGTGTACGTCGGCCCGGACGCCGGAGCAGCGCAGCGCGCCGTTCCAGTTCCTCCGGCTCGGCCCGGACATCCCGATGACGCTGCTCGACGAGCTGCCCGAAGGCTCGATCGCCAACCAGCTCGGGGACCGGATCCTGTACGGCAGCCAGGTCGGGCACTTCGGCGCCTTCGGTGCCGCCGACTGGCGGCGCTGGGACTGGCTGATGGGCCGGCTGCACTGTGTCGCGCACCTCGGCGCGATGCTCGGCGCGGACGCGGACTGGATCCGCGAGACCCAGCGCCAGGTGCTGCAGGCCGAGGACTGGAAGATCGGCGCGGTCGCCGAGCGGATCAAGCGACTCGCGAACGACTTCCCGGCGAACCCGGGCATCGGCGCGCTGGTGACGATGCGGAACGAGCTGAACGAGTCGCCGGAGGGCCGGGCGATCACCAAGGGCCTGGCCGACCGGATGGTCGCGGTCTCCGGCGGGGTCGGGCCGCAGATCGGCAACTGGGTCAAGGCGACCGTGGGCCGCAAGGACCAGCCGGGCTCGTGGCTGCTCCGGACCGGGCGCTGGTACACCGAACCGAGCCGGCAGACCTTGTGGGAGCGGATGGTCGTCGGCGCCAAGCTGAGCCCCGCGCACAAGCCGCTGATCTTCGAGCCGTGGTTGCCGGTGGCAACGGCTGCGCTCGGCGTGGTCCTGGTGGTCGTCGCCGGCGTGGTCGGCGTCGGTGCGATCCGGGTGATCGCCGCCTTCCTCGCCGGTGCGGTGCTTGCGGTCTCCGCGGCGCTCGGCGTGGTCACGTGGTACGTCCGGCGGTCCCGGCGCCGGATCCAGGCCTGGCTGAAGCAGCGGCTGCCGGAGATCAGTCCAGCGTCACGAAATCGATGAGTTCCTCGACCCGGCCGAGCAGCGCCGGGTCGAGGTCCGCGAAGCTGTTCACCTTGGACAGGATGTGCTTCCAGGCCGCGGCCACGTCGGCCTGGTCGGTGGCCGGCCAGCCGAACGCCTGCAGCACGCCCTTCTTCCAGTCCTGCCCGTGCGGGATCTTCGGCCACGCCTTGATGCCGACCGACGACGGCTTGACCGCTTCCCAGATGTCGATGAACGGGTGCCCGACCACGAGCACGTACCGGTTGCTCACCTGCGCGGCGATCTTCGACTCCTTCGAGCCGTCCACCAAGTGGTCGACGAGTACGCCGAGCCGCCGGCCGGGACCGGGCTGGAACCGGTTGACGATCTCGACCAGGTCATCGACGCCTTCGAGGTACTCGACCACGACGCCCTCGATCCGCAGGTCGTCACCCCACACCCGCTCGACCAGCTCGGCGTCGTGCCGGCCCTCGACATAGATCCGGCTGGCCCGGGCGACCTTGGCGCGGACGTTGTCGACGGCCACCGAGCCGGACGCGGTCCGAGTCTTCTTCGCCGGACCGGCCTTCTTCGGTGGCTTCAGGCTGACCGGTTTGCCGTCGATCCAGAAGCCCGGCCCGAGCGGGTAGGTACGGATCCTGCCGTGCCGGTCCTCGAGGTCGACCACACCGTGCTCCCAGCGGACGACGGCGCCGACGAACCCGGAGCTGGGCTCCTCGACGACCATCCCCTTCTCGAGCTCGACCTCGACGGTCCGCCCGTTCTTGGGCCTGCGCCAGTCGCCGGCGAGGACATCATTCCCATACCTGTCAGCCACCCGCTCACTCTAATAACTGGGAGCGGCGTGCGACGCGGTCGACTGGCGGCTCGGCGCGGTCAGCGTCAGAACGTAGTACGCCACGAAGCCCGCGACCAGGCCGACCGCCCACGAGTAGTCGTAGAGCGGCTTGAGGAACGGGATCAGGCCGTCCCGCGGGAACGGTCCGGCGCCCGGGTTCGAGTACGCGCCGCCGACGGCGAGGACCGAGCCGATCAGGGTCGCGACGACCGCGCGCCAGTTCCAGCCGGCGGCGTACCAGTAGCGGCCGTTCGGCTGGTAGAGGTCGGCGAGGAAGAGGTTGGTGCGGTCGATCAGCCAGTATCCCGCGATCAGCACGCCGGCCACCGAGGCGAGCAGGCCGCCGTAGAAGGACAGCCAGACGAAGATGTAGATCGACGGGTCCGAGATCAGCCGCCAGGGCTGGATCACGATGCCGATCACACCGGTGACCAGACCGGCGGTGCGGAAGTTCAGCCAGCGCGGCAGCGCGTTCGCGAAGTCGTACGACGGACTCACCACGTTGGCCGCGACGTTGCAGGACATCGTCGCCAGGATCGCCATGATCAGGCCGATCGTCACGATCACCGGGTTCTCGAACCGGCGGGTCAGCTCGACCGGGTCCCAGATCGCCGAGCCGTAGAGCAGCACGGTGCCCGAGGTGGTGATGATCGAGACCAGCGCGATGAACGACATCGTCGTCGGCAGGCCGATGATCTGCCCCCAGACCTGCTCCCGCTGGCCCTTCCCGAACCGGGTGAAGTCCGGCATGTTCAGCGACAGCGTCGCCCAGAACGCGATCATGCCCATCAGCGACGGCGGGAAGATCTTCCAGAAGTCGCTGCCCCAGCCGAGCTTCGACGGCTGGTCCAGGATCGGGCCGAGGCCGCCGGCCTTGACCAGGACCGCGATCATCAGCGCCAGGAACGCGATCGTGACCAGCGGCGCGGCCCAGTTCTCGAACCGGCGCAGCGCCTCGATCCCGCGCAGGATCAGCGCCATCTGGACCACCCAGAAGAACCCGAAGCTCAGCCACATCGTCCACGGGTGACCGCCGAGCGCCGACGCGTTCGTCCAGCCCTTGCCGAACAGCTCACCGACGATCACGTAGATCGCCTGGCCGCCGATCCAGGTCTGGATCCCGAACCAGCCGCAGGCGATGAATGCCCGCAGCAACGCCGGCAGGTTGGCGCCGCGGACGCCGTAGAACGCCCGCGCGAACACCGGGAACGGGATGCCGTACTTCGTGCCGGCGTGGCTGTTCAGCAGCAGCGGCACGAGGACGATCAGGTTCCCGAGCGTGATGGTAAGGAAGGCCTGCAGCCAGTTCATGCCCAGCGCGACCAGACCGGACGCGAGCAGGTAGCTGGGGATGTTGTGCGCCATCCCCATCCACAGCGCGGTGTAGTTGTAGGTCGTCCAGGTGCGGTCCTTCAGCCTGGTCGGCGCCAGCTCCGCGTTCCCGTACCGGCTGTTGGCGACGGCCGCCTGATCAGCCAGCTCGACCCGTCCGTCTGGGTGAACGGTTTGTTCGGTCGTGGTCATCGCACACCACCCCATCCGGTTGTCGGCCTCGCAACAAAGTGCGGCACGACGTGACGTGATGTCAACGGACAACTACGACTTCGGCAACCCTCGTGCGTTTTCAGGCATCAGCCGGGGCCGAGCAGGGGAAGCGTCGGTTTCCGCGGCGCGCCGAGCGCCTGGTAGCCGCGTTTGATCGCGTCCTGCAGCTTGTCGACCGGCCACGGCCAGTCCTCGGTGTGCGCGAGGGCGTCCTCGAGCGAGGTGCCGGCGTGGTGCAGCGTCGAGATCGTGTTCGCCACGTCGCCCAGCTCGCCGGCCTGCTCGCGGGCGAAGTCGGCGTCGACCACGGCACCGTGGCCGGGCACGAGCTTCGCCGTACCGGACATCATGCCGATCGCCTGGTTGAGCGTGTCCGGCCACTCGAGCGGGAACGAGTCCTCGCCGTACGACGGCGGTGCCGTCTCCTCGATCAGGTCGCCGAGGAAGAACACGTCGACATCGGGTACGACGACGATCGCGTCGCCGGACGTGTGGCCGTTGCCGACGTACAGCAGCTCGACCCGGCGGTCGCCGAGGTCGATCACCTTCGCGACCGAGAACGTCGTACCGGCCAGGTTCTCCTCGGCGGCCGCGTTCTCGTGCAGGTAGACGGTGGCGTCGGTGAAGACGCTGTTGCCGACCACGTGGTCGAAGTGGGCGTGCGTGTTGACCACCCAGTTGACGGGCTTGTCCGTCAGCTCGCGGACGTGCTCGCGGAGCTCCTCGGCCTGCTCCGTGGTGGCTCGGGTGTCGATGAGCAGCGCGCCGTCCGCGCCGACGACGAGGCCGATGTTGAGGTCCCACTCGTCGTACCGGCGGACCCAGGTGCGGTCGCCGAGCTCGGCCCATGCGCTCATGCGGTCGAGGTTACTTGCTGAACTACTTGCTGATGACGTCGCCCTTGAGCACCTGGTCCCGGGAGACGCCGCGGAGCAGCAGACCGACGTTGTCGCCGGCCTTGGCGGTCTTCACGACCTTGCGGAACATCTCCACCCCGGTCACATCGACCTGCAGCAGCGGCTGCCCGGCGCGACTGATCAGCACCTGCTCGCCGACCGTCACGGCGCCGGACAGCACCCGGCCGGTGACGACCGTGCCGCGGCCCGTGATCGAGAACACATCCTCGACCGTCAGCCCGAACGACCCCACCGCCAACGTGTCCTGCGGCCGCAGCGTGTCGTGTGGGCGGAGGTCGGAGGCCTGGGGGGTCACAGCCGCGCGCTTCCAGAACTTCCAGCTCATCCCTCGACACTACGACCAGACCTGCCGTAATGGTTGGCAACCGATCTCCGCGGCGCTTAAGGTCGCAACAGTTCCGATGTTCGTTCCGAAACTTTCGAAGGGTGGTCTGTGTGACGACACGACGTGCTTTGGTGGTCCGGGGCGGCTGGGAAGGGCACGTGCCGGTCGAGGCGACCGAGCTGTTCATCCCGTTCCTCGAGCAGAACGGCTTCGAGGTGACGGTCTCGGAGAGCACCGAGAGCTACCTCGACCTGGACGGCACCGACCTGGTGCTGCAGTGCGTCACGATGAGCGAGATCGAGGACGCGCACGTGAAGGGCCTGGACGCGGCGATCCGGCGCGGTACCGGATTCGCCGGCTGGCACGGCGGCATCGTCGACTCGTTCCGGAAGAGCGCCGACTACAACTTCATCACCGGCGGGCAGTTCATCTCGCACCCGCACGGCTACACCGACTACCACGTCGACGTCCTGCCTGAGCAAGCCGAGCACCCGATCGTCGCGGGCATCACCGGCTTCGACGTGCACACCGAGCAGTACTACGTGCACTACGACCCGACGAACACCGTGCTGGCCACGACCACCTTCCAGTCGCACCCGGACTTCCCGTGGATCGAGGGCACCGTGATGCCGGCCGTCTGGACCCGCACCTGGGGTGAGGGGCGTGTCTTCGTCTGCACGGTCGGCCACAAGCTGGACGACCTGCAGAACCCCGACGTACGCACGATCGTAGAGCGGGGGCTGCTGTGGGCGAGCAAGTGAGCAGCACGACCAGGGTCGGCATCGTCGGCACCGGTGTCATCTCCGGCACCTACCTGGACCACCTGGCCAAGCTCCCTGGCGTCGACGTGGTCGCCGTAGCCGACCTGGACGTCAGCCGGGCCCAGGCGGTCGCGGACCAGAACCCCGGCATCCGTGCACTCTCTCCGGACGAGCTGTACGCCGCTGACGACGTCGACCTCGTCGTCAACCTCACCATCCCCGCGGCCCACGCCGCTGTGCACCAGGCCGCGATGGCGGCCGGCAAGCACGTGTACGGCGAGAAGCCGCTGGCCATGGACCGCGCCGAGGCGGAGCCGCTGCTCAAGTACGCCGCCGCGAACAACCTGCGGATCGGCTGTGCACCGGACACTGTCCTCGGTACCGGCACGCAGACGGCTCGTGCAGCGATCGACCGCGGTGACATCGGCACGCCGCACGCCGCGACCGCGTTCATGGTGACGCCCGGTCACGAGCTGTGGCACCCGGCGCCCGAGTTCTACTACCAGCCCGGTGGCGGGCCGGTCCTCGACATGGGCCCGTACTACGTGACCAGCCTGGTCACGTTGCTCGGACCGGTCGTCCGGGTCACCGCCCGCGCCGGCCGCGCGAAGCAGCAGCGGCAGATCCACACCGGTCCGCGGGCCGGGACCGTGTTCGACGTGGAGGTGCCGACGCACGTTACCGGCGTACTGGAGCACGAGTCCGGTGCGCTGACCACTGTGCTGATGTCCTTCGACGTGTGGGCCGGGCGCCTGCCGCGGATCGAGGTGCACGGCACAGACGGCAGCCTGTCCGTACCGGACCCGAACGGCTTCGACGGGACCGTCGAGCTCGTCACCGCGGCGCAGCGCGAGTGGACCGAGGTGCCGGTGGCCGGTGGGTACGCCGGAGCCGGTCGTGGCGTCGGTGTCGCGGACATGGCCCGGGCGCTGCGCACCGGCGAACCGCACCGCGCGAACGGCGAGCTGGCGTACCACGTGCTCGACGTACTGGAGTCGTTCGTGGACTCCGCCGTACAGGATCAGCCGCTGGATGTGGCCAGCACCGTGGCGCGTCCCGCGGCCGTTCCGTTGGGAGCGTCGCCCGAGACCGCCTAGACTGGCACTCTGAACGAGTGAGTGCCAGAGGTCTGAGAGGGTGGTGCGCGTGCTGGACGAACGCAAGCTGGATGTTCTCCGCGCCATCGTCGAGGACTACGTGGCGACCCATGAGCCGGTCGGCTCGAAGACCCTGGTCGACCGGCACAGCCTCGGGGTCTCCCCGGCGACCGTGCGTAACGACATGGCCGCGCTGGAGGAGGAGGGGTACATCACCCAGCCGCACACCAGCGCGGGCCGGATTCCGACCGACGCCGGGTACCGGCTGTTCGTGGACAAGCTGAGCACGGTCAAGACGCTGTCCACGGCGGAGAAGAAGGCGATCACCTCGTTCCTGGCCGGCGCGGTCGACCTGGACGACGTGGTCCGCCGGACCGTCCGGCTGCTGGCCCAGATCACCCGCCAGGTCGCGATCGTGCAGTACCCGTCGCTCAGCCGCTCGAGCGTGCGGCACATCGAGATCGTGACGATGAGTCCACGCCGGCTGCTGCTGGTGCTGATCACCAGCACCGGCCGGGTCGAGCAGCGGATCGTCGAACACCCCAACGATGTCGACGAGCAGCTCATCTCCGACCTGCGGTCGCGGCTGAACACCGTGCTCGCCGGGCAGCGGCTGACCGAGGCGACCACGTCCCTGGGCGCGGTCACCGAGCTCTTCCCACCGACCGACCGGGCCCTGGTCGCCGCCATCGTCACGACGCTGCTGGAGGCGTTCACCGACGAGGTGGGTGAGCAGCGGATCGCGGTCGGCGGCGCGGCCAACCTCACGCGGTACGGCGACGACTTCGAGCGGAACGTGAAGCCGGTGCTCGAGGCGCTGGAGGAGCACGTGATCCTGCTGAAGCTGCTCGGTGAGGCGACCAACCCGCAGACCCTCACGGTCCGCATCGGGCACGAGAACCCGTTCGAGGAGCTGGCCACCACCTCGGTGGTCGCGACCGCGTACGGGTCGAAGTCGGAGGCGCTGGCCACGCTCGGCATCGTCGGCCCGACCCATATGGACTATCCCAGCACGATGGGCGCTGTCCGCGCCGTCGCGCGCTACGTCAGCCAGATCCTGGCCGACTCATGACGAACGCACCTACCGTCCTCCCAACCCCCTGGTCTGGAGTATGAGCACCGATTACTACGCCGTCCTGGGCGTCAGCCGTGACGCCTCAGCGGACGAGATCAAGAAGGCGTACCGCAAACTGGCGCGCCAGTACCACCCGGACGTGAACGACTCCGAGGACGCGCACCAGAAGTTCCAGGAGATCGGGCGCGCCTTCCAGGTGCTCAGCGACCCGCAGAAGCGGCAGATGCACGACCTGGGCGGCGACCCGTTCGCGACCGCCGGCGCCGGTGGGCCGGGTGCCGCGGGCTTCGGCCAGGCGTTCACGTTCACCGACATCATGGACGCGTTCTTCGGCCAGACCGGCGGGGCGACGCGTGGACCGCGGCCGCGGACGCGGCGTGGTCAGGACGCGCTGATCCCGTTGCGGATCGACCTGGCCGAGGCTGCCTTCGGGACGACGCGGGAGCTCAAGGTAGACACCGCCGTACTCTGCCCGACCTGTAGCGGGTCCGGCGCAGCGGCCGGGTCCGAGCCGGTCACCTGCGAGATCTGCCACGGGCGTGGCGAGGTGACGCACACGCAGCGGTCGTTCCTCGGCGAGGTGCGGACGATGCGCCCGTGCCCGAACTGCCGCGGCTACGGCACCACCATCCCGAACCCGTGCGTCGAGTGCGCCGGCGACGGGCGCGTGCGTTCGCGCCGTACGGTCACCGTGAAGATCCCGGGCGGGGTCGACAGCGGGACCCGGGTGCAGCTGTCCGGACAGGGCGAGGTCGGCCCCGGTGGTGGGCCCGCCGGCGACCTGTACGTCGAGATCGACGTCGAGCCGCACGACATCTTCACCCGGAACGGCGACGACCTGCACTGCACGGTGACGCTGCCGATGACGGCGGCCGCGCTCGGTACGACGATCGACCTGCCGACCCTCGAGGGCGAGACGACACCGCTGGAGATCCGCCCCGGCACGCAGTCCGGGACGGCGATGACGCTCACTGCACGCGGCGTACCCCGGCTGCGCCACGCAGGCCGCGGTGACCTCATCGTCCAGGTCATCGTCGAGACCCCGACGAAGCTGGACGACTCCCAGGCCGACCTCCTCCGCCAGCTCGCCGTGGCCCGCGACGAGGAACGCCCCACCGGCCACGTCCAAGCAACCCACAAAGGCGTCTTCGGCCGCCTCCGAGACGCCTTCGGCGCCCACTAGATGGGGCTGGCGGTCTTCCATCTGGAGGACCTGTCCGGCGACGAGCTGACCCTCGACGGGCCTGAGGGTCGGCACGCCGCCGTCGTACGCCGCATCGGGCCGGGCGAACGCGTCCGGTTGACCGATGGGCGTGGGGCGTGGGCTGAGGGAGTTGTGACTGCGGCTTCCAAGGGTGGGGTGTTGGTTGGGGTTGATGGGCGGGGGAGTGTGCCGGCGGCTGCTCCTCGGGTGGTGGTTGTGCAGGCGGTGCCGAAGGGGGAGCGGGCTGAGCTTGCGGTGGAGATGTTGACCGAGGTCGGCGCGGACGTGATCGTGCCGTGGAACGCGGAGCGGAGCCAGTTCAAGGCGAACGCCGAGCGGGTGGAGAAGCTGCTCGGGAAGTGGCGGTCGTGGGCTTTCGAGTCCAGCAAACAGTCCCGCCGCACGTGGTTCGCCGAAGTAGCACCCCTGGCCTCCACGGCAGATGTCGCCGAGTTGCTGGCCAAGGCTGCGCTGCCGGTGGTCCTGCACGAGGAGGCGACGGTCCCGCTGGCTTCTCTCGACGTACCGGCCGACGGCGACATCGTCATCGTGATCGGCCCCGAAGGCGGCATCTCTCCCGCGGAGCTCTCCTCCTTCGGGGTGGAGCCGGTGCGGCTGGGAGACACCGTCCTGCGCACGTCAACGGCTGGGGTGGCGGCCACCGCCGCCCTCCTCGCCCAGTCGCGATGGAGTTAGAAGCGGACTGCGGCCTGGTAGGTGGCTAGCGCGTCCGCGTCGTCGATGCTGCCGTGGTGATGGACCTGCTGCCACCCATCCACATAACTGAAGACCCGCGTGGTGCGGATGTGCAGCGGTTGCTCGCCGAGGGTTGGGTGCTGGTAGGTGCCGGTCTCGCGCCCGGCGAAGACGACCGTGTCCGTCCGCCAGTACGTGGCCGCGTCCCCGAAGGTGACCTGCACGTTGAGCGAACCCGCGAACACCCGCTCGTACAGACCCCGCACAGCCTCCCGCCCGCGCAGGATGCCGCCGATCGGGTTGTTGAGCTGCACCAAGCCGTCATCCGCCCACCCGGCCACCAACGTGTCCAGGTCCTTATGGTTCAGCGCGTAGTAGAACGTCTCCAGCGCGGCCAGCGCCCCAGCACGCCCCGGATCCGCCGCCTCCGCGAGCCGCGCCCGCGCACCGGGCCCGAATCCGTAGTCGACCAGCTCGATCATCGTTTGCTCCCTCGCCTAAGCTGTTAGACAGCAGCCGAACACCACTGTACGACAAGGATCGAACATTATGGAGTCAGCCCGGGCGCGGACGCTCACGCATGTAGAGCCCGCCGAGGTGGCCTTGCAGGTGGCGCTAGATGCGTTGGCGGACCCGGTGCGCCGCTCGATCCTGCGTGACCTCGCCACGCACGAGGACTGGAGCCGCGCCTGCGGCACGTTCGACCTGCCGGTGACGAAGGCGACCCGCAGCCACCACTTCGCCGTACTGCGATCCGCCGGCCTGATCGAGCAGCGCGACGAGGGCGCCCGCCGGCTGAACCGGCTGCGCCGCCCGGAGTTCGACCGCGCCTTCCCCGGCCTGCTCGCGGCCACCATCGACCGCGCGGACTGACGACTCTTACAAACCCCGAACACAGCCGCCAACCTCCCCGAACCCCGGTCCGGGAGAGTCGTTCTCGTCAACGATGAGCGAGAACGAGGAGCAGACACCATGCGCAGGTCCGTACGCGGCGCACTCACAGCAGGCCTGTCGGCGACCGTCCTGCTGACAGGTACGACGATGGCCTCGGCCGACCCCACTCCGACACCGGCTCCGTCGTACAAGCAGGTCACGCTCAGCCCGGAGGAGTCGCAGAAGCTCTGCGCCGACAGGCTGCCCAAGATGATCGCGCGCCGCGACAAGCTGGCCCAGCGGATCAGCGGCGGCGCCGATGTGAAGGGTTCGGTCGCCTGGCTGAGGGCGCGGGCGGCCAAGCAGAAGGAGAAGGGCCACGACAAGGCGGCGGCCGCGCTGGAGAAGCGCGCCGAGCGCCGGTCCGACCGCCTCAAGCAGCTCGGCACGATGAAGACCAAGCTGGAGACGTTCAAGGCGGCCCACTGCCAGGTGGCGAAGTGACCCGCAAGCTGCTTGTGGTGGTGGTCGGTACGGCGGGGTTGGTGCTGGGGCTGTCGTCGTGTGCAGGGCACGACGACAAGCCCGCCCAGCCTGCTCCGGCGGGTCAACAGGTGGGCTCGCCGGAGCAGGAGCTGGATCAGATCGGGTCTACGCTGGACCAGATCGACGGCGAGCTGGCATCGGACGGTTCGCCCTGAGCCGGAGCACCAGGAGCAGAAGATGACGCCAGCCGGTCGTGGGCTGGTGCTGGTGGTCGAGGACGAGGCGGCGATCGCCGAGGTGATCGCGCTGTACCTCCGCCGGGACGGGTTCGGCGTCCAGATCGAGTCCGACGGCGATGCCGGGCTGGCCGCGTGGCGGCGGCTGCACCCGGTCGCGGTGATCCTGGACATCGGGTTGCCCGGCCGCGACGGCGCGGACATCTGCCGGACGATGCGGTCCGCAGGGGACTGGACGCCGGTCCTGTTCGTCACGGCGCGGGACGACGAGGTCGACCGGCTGCTCGGGCTGGAGCTCGGCGCGGACGACTACGTCACCAAGCCGTTCAGCCCGCGGGAGCTGGCCGCGCGGGTCCGGACCGTCCTCCGGCGCGCGGCCGGCCAGTTGCCCGCCGGCGACGTACTCTCCGTCGGCACCGTACGGGTCGACGTGAGCCGCCGGCGGGCCTGGTCGGGTGACACCGAGGTGAGCCTGACATCCACCGAGTTCGACCTGCTGGCCCAGCTCTTCCGCCGCCCCGGCCGCGTCTTCGAACGCGACGAGCTGCTCAGCTCGGTCTGGGGCTACCAGTCCTCGGCCGGCACCCGCACGGTCGACGTCCACATCGCCCAACTACGCGCCAAGCTCGGCCCCTCCACCCCCATCCGCACAGTCCGGGGCGTCGGTTACGCCGCCGACCTCCCATGACCGAGACCGGTGCGCCGGGCGAGCCTCAAGCTGTCGGCTACCCTCCGCCCGACGTCTCGCGTGGTTCGCTGGCGACTCGGATCGTGCTGGCGTGCGTGGCGGTGGCAGGGATCGCGGTGCTGGTGGCTGGGATCGTCATGGCTGGGCTCGCTCGGCGGTCGGCTCAGAACGTCTTACGGGACTCGTTGTCCGCGCAGGCCGATGTGATCGCCAGTCAGGTCGACCGCTCGCGGGCCGCGGGGCTTGGGCGCGTGGCGCAGGTGGTCCGGGGGCAGGGGATCGTCGTGGTGATTCTGTCGCCGCGCCAACGAATCCAGCCGGCCGACCAACGGTCCGTCGAAGCAGCGACCACCGCAGGTCTCAACGACATCGGCCGTACGCAGCGGATCTCGACAACGGCCACCGTCGACGGCACGGAGTACCTGGTCGAGGCACGCGGCATCGGCGACAACTCCGGCTTCGCACTGGTCGAGCCAATCCGCCTGCCGTCAGACACGCAGCGCGTGCTGATCCGCAACATCCTCTTCGCCCTCGGCGCGGGTCTGCTGGTCGCAGCACTCGCCGGCGCACTCCTCGGCCGCTTGCTCGGTCGCCCACTACGTCGTACGGCGGACGTTGCAGCCGCGATGCGCCAGGGCCGCCGAGACCTCCGCGCCCCGGTCGAAGGACCCGCCGAGGTCGCCGAGGTCGCCCAGGCCGTCAACGAACTCTCGATCGCCTTGCAGTACAGCGAAGAGCGGCAACGAGAGTTCCTCCTCTCGGTCTCGCACGAGCTGCGTACGCCGCTGACCGCAGTGAACGGCTTCGCCGAGTCGCTGGCCGACGGCGTCGCCACCGATCCACGGCACGCGGGTCAGGTGATCCAGCAGGAGTCGCAGCGCCTGGAGCGTCTGGTCAGCGACCTGCTCGACCTCGCCCGCATCGGCGCGGACCAGTTCCAGCTGGACCTCACCCGGGTGGACCTTCGCGAGACCCTGACCGCCTGTGCCGAGGTCTGGCGCGTCCGCTGCGAGCAACGCGGAGTCCACTTCCGCCTGGAGCTCCCACCGGTGCCCGCGGTCACCACCACCGACCCCAGACGCATCCGCCAGGTCCTCGACGGCCTGGCCGAGAACGCGCTCCGCGTCACCCCGCCCGGCGCGCACCTGACGATGTCGTTGACCGCCCCAACGATCACGATCCAGGTCCGCGACGGCGGCCCCGGCCTGGCTCCCGAGGACTACGCCGTTGCCTTCCAGCCCGGCGTCCTCAACCAGAAGTACCGAGGCCGCCGCCCGGTAGGCTCCGGCATCGGCCTGGCCCTGGCCCACGGCCTGGTCACCCGCCTGGGCGGCACCCTCACCGCCGGCCCCGCCCCCGAGGGCGGCGCCGCCTTCACGATCGTGCTACCGGACCAGCACGGTCTTGGTGTCGGCATCGGTGATCGATCCGTCGGCCGGTGAGAGCAGGTAGACCGAGACCTCCCACGAGCCCGGCGTGATCGGGACCCGGAAGCTGTACGGCGAGAACTTCTGGCCTTCCGCGGCGTTCGTGAAGCTCTTCTTGGTTTCGCCGGTCTTCAGGTTCGTGACCGCGTAGTTGACCGTCGCCTCGAACGCGTTCGCCGTGCCCTGGACGGTCAGCACCTTGCCGCTGACGACCTCACCCTCGATCGGTGAGGTGATCCAGACCAGCGCCTGCACGTTGTCCGCTTGCGCGCGCCCGAGCGGCGAGCTGGTGTCGATCTGGCCGAACAGCTTCTGACCGGTCCGCCCGGCCTCGGTGATCTGTACCGCCGAGGTGCTGTCCTTCAGCACGCCCTGCACGGTGTAGATCAGCTGCTGCGCGGCAACGTCCGCGAGGTTGGGGTCCAGCGTGTTCTTCGGCAGCTGCTTGAAGTCGACCGTCACCAGTCCGTCGTTCAGCGTCACGCTGTTCACCGCGGCGCCCTGCCAGAGCGAGTAGTAGTCCGAGTCCTCCGGCCGCTTGGTGCTCATGATCCGGACCGCTTCCTCGACCGGGTGCCCGCTGACCTTGGTGAACGTCCGGTAGAGCCGGGGAGTGGTCTTCTTCTTCACACCGGCTTGCGCACCCACCCAGTACACCGGGACGGTCGCGCTGCGGACGGCCTGCTCCGGGCGGCCCTTCACAGTGGGACCTCCGACGGTGGGGCCGCTCGAGGACTTGGCGGTGGAGGGCATCGTCGACGGAGCCGGTGTGGAGGGGACCGGCGAGGGCTTGGGGGTCACGGCCGCGGTGGTGGGGAGGTCGCTGGCGGTCGCGGTGGTGGTGGCCTGGCCGGCGACCTGGTCGCCGTCGGTGGCGGTGTCGTCGTTGCCGGTGAAGACGGTGAAGGCGCCGATGGCCGCGGCGGTGCCGACCGCGGCGACGCCGGCGGTCAAGAGCCAGGGACGCCGGCTCGACGAGCGGCGCTGGGCGTGCGCGCGGGCGCGGATCTCCGGCAGCGCGTCGGACGGCTCGATCCGGTCCGCCTCCTGGTGCAACGCCTGCCGCATCAGGTCGTCGAATGGGTCTTTGGGGGTGTCGTTCATGCGTTCTGCTCCAGGAGCTGGCGTAGCGACTTGGTCGCGCGCGCGGCGTGGCTCTTGACGGAGCCCCGGCTGATGCCCATCGTGTCGGCGATCTCGGCCTCGGAGAGGTCACCGTAGTACCGCAGCACCATCACGGTGCGCTGCTTCTCCGGCAGGGTGCGCATCGCCTCGATCACCCGGTCCGTCTCCTCGGTCCGCAGTACGGCGTGCTCCGCGCTCGGCTCGTCCGGCAGCGTGCGCGGGGTGTGCTTGTCCACCACCACCAGGTGCCGCTGGCGGGAGCGGCAGCGGTTCACCACCGCGGTCCGCAGGTACGCGAGCGCCTTGTGCGGGTCGCGCAGCCGGTGCCAGCGGGCGTGCATCGCGACGAACGCGTCCTGCACGATCTCCTCGGACGCACCGACGTCGCGCAGCAGCAAGGCGCCGAGGCGGACGAGCGAGGTGTAGTGCGCCGTGTAGACAGCCGTCAGCGCCTCGTCGGCATCCCACGAGGACTCATGTGTCACGCACTCTTCGTACACCACGGCCGGTTGTGCCACGACACGATGACGCGAAGGTCTGCTTCCAGGTTGACATCACCTCGGGCCGAACACGCCCGCTCACCGAGCGTGTCCGGGCGTATTACGAGTGAAGCAGTCGGAACGGACGGCTAGCATGGAGGAACTCAGCAGTACCCGACTTTGGAGGAAGAGCCTGTCCAGGCCACGCAGTATCGAACCGGAAGCGCGCGCGAACGGCACCCTTGCCAACGCAGCTACCAGCACGCAGGCATCGCACAAGATCGTCGTGCCGAACAGCATCGACATGGTGGCCCTGCTCGGAGCCCGGGACGAGTTCCTCCGCATCGTCGAGAAGGAGTTCGCCGCCGACATCATGGTCCGCGGCAACGAGGTCACCCTGGTCGGTGAGCCCGCCGAGCTGGCCCTGGCCGAGCGGCTGATCGACGAGCTGATCGCCGTCGTCCGCACCGGGCACGGGCTGACCGCCGACTCGGTCGAGCGCAGCATCGCGATGATCAAGCAGGCGACGGCCGAGAGCCCCGCCGACGTGCTGACCCAGAACATCCTGTCCAGCCGCGGCCGCACCATCCGGCCGAAGACGCTGAACCAGAAGCGGTACGTCGACGCCATCGACAAGAACACGATCGTCTTCGGCATCGGCCCGGCCGGCACCGGCAAGACCTACCTGGCGGTGGCCAAGGCGGTCCAGGCGCTGCAGGCCAAGGAGGTCAACCGGATCATCCTGACCCGGCCGGCCGTCGAGGCCGGCGAGCGGCTCGGCTTCCTGCCCGGCACGCTCTCGGAGAAGATCGACCCGTACCTGCGGCCGCTGTACGACGCGCTGCACGACATGCTCGACCCGGAGTCCATCCCGCGGCTGATGACCGCCGGCACGATCGAGATCGCGCCGCTGGCGTACATGCGCGGCCGGACGCTGAACGACGCCTACATCATCCTGGACGAGGCGCAGAACACCTCGCCGGAGCAGATGAAGATGTTCCTCACCCGGCTCGGCTTCGGCTCGAAGATGGTCGTCACCGGCGACGTCACCCAGGTCGACCTGCCGAACGGGACGAATTCCGGGCTCAAGGTCGTGCAGGAAATTCTCGACGGCGTCCAGGATCTGGCATTCTGCCGGTTGACGTCGCACGATGTCGTCCGGCACAAGCTGGTCGGCCGGATCGTTTCGGCGTACGAGACCTTCGAAGGGCAGCGCTGAGCCGTACAGATGAACGTCGAGGTCAACAACGAGTCCGGCGTGGAGATCGACGCGCACGGACTGATGCGGCTGAGCCGCTTCGTGATGTCGTCCCTGCGGCTGCATCCCGAGTGTGAGCTGTCGATCAAGCTGGTCGACGAGGACACCATGGCGCGGTACCACGTCGAGTTCCTGGACCTGCCGGGTCCGACCGACGTGATGTCGTGGCCGATGGACGAGCTGCGGCCCGGGTCGGCCGACTCCGAGGACGGCGACCTGCCGCTCGGTCACCTCGGTGACATCGCGCTCTGCCCGACGGTCGCGGCCGCGCAGGGCGCGAAGGCTGGGCACGGGACGTGGGCCGAGCTGGAGCTGCTGACCGTGCACGGCATCCTGCACCTGCTCGGCTACGACCACGCCGAACCCGCCGAGAAAGCGGAGATGTGGGACATCCAGGGTCGCCTGCTGGAAGCATGGCGAGCCCCTGGGAACCGCCTAGAGGGTGTCTGAGGCAGGAGTGACGTTCCGGTGACGTACCACGACCTCGTTCTGCTGGTTGTGGCCGCGGTGCTCGTCCTGCTCTCCGGGCTGCTGGCGGGCGTCGAGGCGGCGCTCTCGTCGTACTCGAAGGTCCGGGCCAACGAGCAGGTCGAGCTGGGCAACCTGCGCGCGGTCCGGCTCAGCGACCTGCTCTCCGATGCCCCGCGGTACCTGAACTCGCTGCTGCTGCTCAGGCTGAGCTGCGAGATCACCGCGATCGTGCTCGTCACCCAGGCGCTGTCCGGGGTGTTCGCGGTGACCTGGGAGCACATCCTGATCACCGCGGTGGTGATGGTGCTGGTGTCGTACGTGATCATCGGCGTCGCGCCACGGACGCTCGGCCGGCAGCACTCGGACCGGTTCGCGATCTTGTCGGCCGGCCCGGTGATGGCGCTGACCCGGGTGCTCGGCCCGCTGCCCAAGCTGCTGATCCTGATCGGCAACGCGCTGACCCCGGGCAAGGGGTTCGCCGAGGGCCCGTTCGCGACCGAGGCCGAGCTACGCGCGCTGGTCGACTACGCGGAGAAGTCCGCGGTGATCGAGTCCGGCGAGCGGCAGATGATCCACTCGGTCTTCGAGCTCGGCGACACCATCGTCCGCGAGGTGATGGTGCCGCGCACCGACATGGTCTACATCGAACGGCACAAGAAGCTCCGCCAGCTCACCTCGCTGGCGCTGCGCTCCGGGTACTCGCGGATCCCGGTGATCGGTGAGTCGCTGGACGACATCCTCGGCGTCGTCTACCTCAAGGACGTGATGCGCCGGGTCTACGACAACGCCCAGGCCGAGTCCACCGAGCGGGTCGAGTCGGTGATGCGGCCGTGCATGTACGTGCCGGACTCGAAGCCGGTGGACGAGCTGCTGCGCGAGATGCAGGCGGCCCGGATGCACCTGGCGATCGTCGTCGACGAGTACGGCGGGACCGCGGGGCTGGTGACCATCGAGGACATCCTCGAGGAGATCGTCGGCGAGATCACCGACGAGTACGACGAGGACCCGGACTCGGTCCAGCAGCTGTCCGACGGCGCGTACCGGGTG
Organism: Kribbella sp. NPDC026611; assembly: GCF_040638345.1. NCBI lineage: Bacteria > Bacillati > Actinomycetota > Actinomycetes > Propionibacteriales > Kribbellaceae > Kribbella > Kribbella sp. NPDC026611. Next base: position 92,518 of record NZ_JBEZYC010000014.1, on the reverse strand, counting down.
TCCAGCCGGCTGCCGATCGACGAGCTCGGCGAGCTGTTCGGCGTACCGCTGGACGACGACGACGTCGACACCGTGGGCGGCCTGATGGCCAAGTTGCTGGGCAAGGTGCCGATCCCCGGCGCCGAGGTCGCGATCGAGGGCCTGTCGCTGACCGCGGAGCGGCCGTCCGGCCGCCGCAACCAGGTCGGTACCGTTCTGGTACGACGCGAGCAACCCGCTCCGTCCCCCCAGGACCAGAACCACCAGCACGCCTAACCCACTACCTTCCTACCTTCCTTCCTTTGGAGTTTTGTTGTCAGACCTCTCGGCGGAGGACGCCAAACTCGTGACGCTCGCCCGCGCTGCCCGGGCCCGGACCCGGGCCGCTGAAGGAGCCGCGGTCCGCGACTCCGACGGGCGGACGTACGCCGCCTGCACGGTCGCGCTCGACACCCTCGAGCTGACCGCGCTGCAGCTGGCGGTCGCGATGGCGCTCTCGTCGGGTGTGAAGGGTCTGGAAGCCGCCGCGGTCGTCACCGACGCCGCATCCGTCGACATCGAGGTCGTTCGCCACTTCGCCGGCGCCAACATTCCTGTCGTCCATGCCCATGGCACCGGAGAGGTTCGCAATGTCGTCCACACCTGAGAACTTCAAGGCGGGTTTCGCCTGTTTCGTCGGGCGGCCGAACGCCGGCAAGTCCACCCTCACCAACGCGCTGGTGGGGAAGAAGATCGTGATCACCTCGTCGAAGCCGCAGACCACCCGGCACGCGGTCCGCGGGATCGTGCACCGGCCGGACGCGCAGCTGATCCTGGTGGACACGCCCGGGCTGCACAAGCCGCGGACGCTGCTCGGCGAGCGGCTGAACGACGTGGTCAGGACCACTTGGGCCGAGGTGGACGTGATCGCGGTCTGCCTGCCCGCCAGCGACAAGATCGGCCCCGGTGACCGGTTCCTGGTCGGCGAGGCGGCGAAGGTCGCGAAGACCCCGAAGGTCGCGCTCGCCACCAAGGCCGACCTGGTCGGGCCGGATCGGATGGTCCAGCACCTCGCGGAGATTCAGGAACTGGGCGAGGCGGCCGGCATCGAGTGGGCCGCGATCGTCCCGGTCTCGGCGACCTCCGGCTACCAGGTCGATCTGGTCGCGGACGAGCTGGTGAAGCTGCTGCCCGAGGGCTTCCCGCTCTACCCGGACGGCGACATCACCGACGAGCCCGAGGAGACGCTGGTCGCGGAGCTGATCCGCGAGGCCGCGCTGGAGGGTGTCCGGGACGAGCTGCCGCACTCAATCGCGGTCACCATCGACGAGATGAACCTGCGCGAGGACCGGCCCGAGGACAAGCCGCTGCTGGACATCTACGCGAACATCTTCCTCGAGCGGGAGAGCCAGAAGGGCATCGTGATCGGCCACAAGGGCAGCCGCCTGCGCGAGGTCGGCGCGGCCGCCCGGCGCCAGATCGAGGCCCTGCTGGGGACGCCGGTCTACCTCGACCTGCACGTGAAGATCGCCAAAAACTGGCAGACAGATGCCAAGCATCTGCGCAAACTGGGGTTCTGACCACAGAACCTTTCCGGGGGGACTCGCAGTGCTGACGAACAATCCTGTCTACGCGGCGCTGACCGGCGGGCACGCGCGGTTCGCCGAGGTGCGCGGTGCTGCGCGCCGGTATCCCAACGCGATGGCGCCGTTCCTCGGTCTGCCGGACGAACCGACCGCGCAGGACTGGGACGACGCGGCCGAGCTGGTCGGCTCCGGCAGCACCACGGCGCTGATGCGGCCGGAGGTCGCGCTCCCGGAGCGGTTCAAGCTGGAGCTGCTGATCGACCTGGTCCAGTTCGTCGCGCCCGCCGGCCTTGGCGTGGCAGACGAGGAGGCGGTCGTGCTCGGGGTGGGCGACGTACCGGAGATGCTCGCGCTGGTGGCGCTCACCGATCCGGGGCCGTTCCGGTCGCGGACGATCGAGCTCGGCACGTTCCTCGGCATCCGCCGAGGCGGGGACCTGATCGCGATGGCCGGGACCCGGTACGACCTGCCGGACCACACCGAGATCAGCGGGGTCTGCACGCATCCGTCGTACCAGGGTCAGCGCCTTGGCTCGCGCCTGATCCGGGCCCTCGCGGCGCGCATCGAAGCGGTCGGGAAGACCCCGTTCCTGCACACCGCCGCAGCCAACACCAACGCAATCCGCCTGTACGAACACCTGGGCTTCACGCTGACGAACGAGATGAAGGTCACAGTCGCCGAGGTGGTCTAGCGTGGAACGTTTGCAGCAAGACGCAAAAACCGGACAGGTTGTCCCCCTCGCACGTTATGCTCGCGCCTGGTCTCGAGCCTGTTCGAGATCGCCTCAAGTCCTAGAGGGGGACTCTCAGTATGAAGATGCAGCGCCTCGCGCTTGCTGCGGCCGGTATCGGCATGGTTGCCGCCACCGTCGCCTCCATCCCGGCTTCTGCCGCCGGTCAGGGCGACCCGTCGTCCTACACGAAGACCGCCAAGGCCCGGACCTCCGCCGCGCCGCACACCAAGGCCGCCGCGGCCGCGTGCGACACCTGGGTCGGGTTCAACACCCCGACGCCGGGGATCAACTCGACTGTCGTCACCGCTCCCCGGACGGTGGACGAGCTGGGTGAGTTCGGCTTTGTCGGTATCCGGTCCAGCGCCAGCTGGTACGCCGCGGAGAACGCGTCGGGCTCGCAGCTGTACCTGTACGGCCTGTTCCTGCAGGGCGGCAGCCTGTACCGGCACGTGACCTACCTGACCGACAGCGGCGAGCGGCCGACGTACAAGAAGGTCGGTTCCGGCTGGACCAGCTTCAAGACGATCGCCACGTCGAACTACAGCGTCGCGAAGCCGGCTCACTCGTACCTGTACGGCCTGAACACCAACGGCAACCTGTACCGCTACTCGCAGACCGCCGGTGTGTTCCGGTCGCTCGGCTACTTCCCGGGCTTCAAGAGCTTCAAGGCGATGACCGTCGTCGCGGAGAACGCGTCGTACGACACGCTCCTGATGACCACGAACGCCGGCGCGCTCTGGACCGTCCGGATCCCGACCGCCGCGTCCACCAAGCCGGCCCTCAAGCTGGTGCGGAGCTCGGGCTTCGGTGCGTACGAGTCGCTGATCGCCTACGGCTGCGGCACCCGCGGCGGTTCGCTGGTGACCGGCGTCGACAACGACACCGACTCCGGCACGCAGTACGCGATGAGCAAGTTCACCGGTTCGACGACCGCGATCACGAACTACGGCAAGATCGCGACCGTGTTCCCGGGCACGACCGCGTTCTCGATCACGGACCACTACGCGCAGCTCGTCGGCGAGTGATCTGACGCAGTTCTGAAGCAGTAAGGAACCGGGGCGCCGCGGACTCGCGGCGCCCCGGTTTGTTCTACAGCTAGTTCTACAGCGTCTTCTGGTAGTCGATCGCCCGGGCGACGACCCGGTAGTTGAGCTGCTCGTTGATGCCGATCATGTGGCTGTTGGACTCGGCGTTCCAGGTGTCGATCCGGGCCAGCGCCGGCTCCGCCTCCCGCAGCCACAGCAGCATCGCCGTCTTGACCAGGGCGCCGAGCCGATGACCTCGGTGCGCCCGGGAGACGGCTGTGTCGTTCTGCTCGCCGATGTGCGGCCGCTCGTGCTCCACGGTGACGGTCGTGTGCCCGGCCAGCGCACCGGTCGCCTTCTCCCGCGCGATCACCCGGTAGATGGACCGGTCGCTGCGGAGCTGCGCCTGCTCGTACGCCCGCAGTCGCTCCGGGCTGTAGACGTCGTCCTCCATGTCGAGGTCGTCCTTGGGCGCGTCGTTGATCGATTCGGTCAGCGTGACCATGTCGTCGAGCAGCTCGTCCGGCAGAGTGCCGGTGATCCGCACCAGTTCGTACCCGGTCGCCGCGGCGAGCGAGGCGTCGTACAGGTCCTGGACGACCGAGTAGTCGAGGCCGGTCAGGTCCTGCATCCGGTTCACCTCGACGGACTTGGCCTCGAATCCGTGCCGGCGCGCGAACGCGTCCGCCTTCGGCAGGTCGAGCTCGCCGTACCCGACGATCGCCCGGCCGAGCTCGCGGGTCCGCTGCTCGCTGAACTCGATCAGCGCCGACCCGACGCCCCGGCCGCGATGGTCGGGATGCACCATGAGGTCGATCCAGGTGTGGTTCGTGTTGTCGTACGTCGGGACCTCCAGCCGCAGCAGCCCGGTCGCCGTACCGTCGGCGTCGCGGACCAGGTAGCCCTCGGGCGGATGCATGTCCCAGCCGTACCGGAGCCCGTTCGCGATCCCTCGTGGGGTCTGCGGCACCATCTCCGGGCAGTCCAGCTTCAACGCAGCGGCCTCAACAGCAGCAGCGTCCGCGCACCCGGCTTCGTCGTCGGGTGACAGTCTCGTGATGTCCACCCGTTCAGCTTTGCCCCCGGTCCCCGTTTACCGCGAGCCATTTATCCCCGGGCGAGAAGTTCCTCGCTGAGCGTCCACAGCCGCCGCGCGTTGTCGCGGTCGATCGCAGAGGGGAGGACGCCGAACGCGCCCGCGGTGATCGCCAGTACGCCGGCGTCCGGCTTCTCGTCGATATGGATCACGGCGATGTCGACGTCCTCGCAGTACACACCGCCGAGACCGTCGAGCTGCGGACTGGTGGCGCACCACACCTGCGTGGCGGCGCCCTGCTCCGGCGTCTTCAGCCCGCGGGCCGGGTCGATGACCGGCGCGCCGTTCTCGTCCAGGAAGCCGCCCTGCTGGAGGGTCGCGGGATCGGCGTAGCGGGTCAGGTTGGTGATGATGCTGCCCGGGTGTACGGCGAACGCCCGGATGCCGTTGGCCTGCTCGCGGGCGTCGAGCTCGACGGCGAAGAGGGCGTCCGCGGTCTTGGACTGGCCGTAGCCCAGATAGGGCTCGTACTCGCGGTGCTCGAAGTTCCAGTCCTCGAAGTGCACAGGGCTGTACCGGTGACCACGGGACGACAGCGAGACGACCCGGGCACCTTCGGCTCGGCGCAGCGCCGGTAGCAGTCGGGTGGTGAGCTGGAAGTGACCGAGGTGGTTGGTGACGAACTGCGACTCGAAGCCGCGCGCGTCGCGCGTCAGCGGGTTGGCCATGATCCCGGCGCTGTTGACGAGGACGTGCAGCGGCTGACCGGTGCCGAGGAAGGGCTCCACGAACGCGTCGATGCCGCCCGGGTCCATCAGGTCGACAACGTCCCGGCCGATCGCGTGCACATCGGCACCGGCCGACCGCAGCGCGTCGACGGTCACCTTGCCGAGACCGGAGTACCCACCGGTGACGAGCGCGACCTTCCCGCGCAGGTCGACGCCCTCGAGTACGTCGCCGACGGTCGAAGCGGCGCTGAATCCAGAACCCAGTGGTGTTTGCATGCTTTCGAGCCTAGAAGGCAGGATCCGGACGAAGAATGCTTGAGCGTGCCGAATACTTGCGCGATAGTACGGGAATGGCCGATCCGCTGACCGATACGCTCGCCCTGACCGAGGCGCACTGCCAGGTGTCGCGCGGGTTCGAGGCGGTCGGGGAGTGGCGGCTGCGGTACCCCGCCTCGCAGCGGCTCAAGTTCACCGCGGTGGTCGAGGGGACGTGCTGGATCGAGTTCGATCACCTGGGGTTGCGGCTCGAGCTGGAGCCGGGGGACGTGGTGCTGTTCGACGGGCGGCACGAGTTCGTGAAGGGGAACTCGGACCAGGTGCCGATGCAGGACGCGGTCGAAGCGTTCGGCGCGACCGACGGGCCGATTGCGTACTTCGGTACCGGCGTCGGGCCGAAGGTGGTCGGAGTCGGCGGTCACGTGGCGCTGAACCGGACCGGCGAGGAGTTGCTGATGCGGGCGCTGCCGCCGGCGATTCACCTGCGCGCGACCGACGACCGCGCCGAGTCGCTCCGCTGGCTCCTGAATCGATTGTTGCGCGAGGCATCGACCTCGGAGGTCGGCGCGACCCTGGCCGCGAACGACGTCGCCCACCTGCTGTTCGTCGAGGCGCTCCGGGCCTGCGTGGTCGAGGCCGAGGCGCTCCCGGTCGGCTGGCTGCGCGCCATCGCCGACGACCGCATCGCCCCGGCCCTGCGCCTCATGCACGCGGACCCCGGTCGTTCCTGGCGGCTCGAGGACCTGGCTCGCGCCACGTCCATGTCCCGCACCACCTTCGCCGAGCGCTTCCGCGCCGTGGCCGGTGTACCGCCCCTCACCTACCTCCTCAACTGGCGCATGCGCCTCGCCGAACAGGCCTTACGCGACAGCGGCCAACCGCTCTCCGCCATCGCCCACTCCCTCGGCTACACGTCGGACAGCGCCTTCAGCAACGCCTTCAAACGCGTCAACGGCCAAGCCCCCCGCCACTATCGCGAAACCGCCCGCACAACTGCCTCTCCAACCGCCGATCCGACGCTCAACTCGGCCTAGGCATGCCGTAGGCGTGGTCGACGGTCATGGAGAACATCAGCCGGCGGTCCTGCACCATCACCGCGCGGTACTCGTCCCAGTCCGGGTGCTCGCCGGCGGCGGTTCGGTAGTAGTCGACGAGGTCCTCGACCACGTCGTCGTGGGGATCGGCGGCGACGGGGCTGAGCTCGGCCCTGCCCTCGAGGACGACGTACGAGCGGCCGCGCGGGCCGTCGACGTACAGGCTGGCGCGCGGGTCGCGGCGGAGGTTCTTGGTTTTGGCGCGGCCGTCGGTGAGCGAGACGCGGAGCTTGGTGCCGTCGAACACATAGGTGACGTTGGACAGCTGGGGCCGCCCGTCACGCTTGATCGTGACCAGAACGCCCAGCCCGTGGCTGCCGATCCGGTCCAAGATTGAATCAGTCATAGAAGGAAGGTTAGGACTGCGCGCAACCACGGCTCGGGTGCGTAGGTGTGGACGCGGTGGCCGGCGTCGATGGTTTGCAGTGTTGCGTTCGGCAGTACGTCGGCCACCAGCTCGAACCGTGACTGGTCCAGGTGGCTCTTTGAACCGCCCGCGAGTAAGAGAGTCGGCGCCTTCACCGCGGCCAATCCCTCCCACCAGTCCGGTCGCGGTTGCCGCAGCTCACCAACCACATCCCTCAGCAACCGCGGGTCGCACTTCTTTCGACCCAGCCACCCAGCAACAGCCAGTGCGGCGCCAGGCATTGCTCTGACCGTAGGCGGACTGTCGGTGGTGTCCCGAGGTGGCACCGGCAGCTCTTCCAGTACTAGGCGTTCGACGCGGTCCGGCTGGGCGACGGCGATCGTACTGGCCACGAAAGCACCCAGTGAGTTGCCCAGGACTGTGATGCCCTGCAGGTCGTCGAGTTGGCCGAGCAGGTGGTCGCGGAAGTCATTCAGTTGGTACCGGTGGCGGCGCGGGGCTGCACCGTGGCCCAGCAGGGTGGGTGTGTGGACTCGGTAGCCCGCGGACTCGAACGACGGTATGAAGCGGTCCCACGTCGCCGGGCCGCTCGTCCCCGCGTGCAGACACACCAGGTCTTTCATTCAGCTCTCCAATCCCACCAGCAAGACGCCGGCCACGATCGCGACCAGCCCGACCACCCGCGGGCGCTCCCGCAGGACCACCGCACCCACCAACGCGCCGACGACGACGTTTGAGCGTCCGCCCAACCGCCACCACCTCCACCGACGTCACCGTCAACGCCAGCAGCACCAGCCCGTAGGCAGCAGGCATCAGCGCCGCGATCGGCAATGCCCGCCGCCACTCCCGCACCACCTCACGCCGCCGCCAAGCGAGCGGCCCCAGCACGACCACCTGCGCTACGTTCGCGACCGCCAGATACCCGAGCAGATCAACCCGCAACGAGGTCACCGCAAACCCGTCCCACACCGTGTAGGCCGCGCTACAAGCCCCCACCACCAGTCCTGGGCCGACACCCCGTCGCACCGAGCGTGCAGACATCCGGTCCATCGCCAGCACACCCACGAAGGTCAGCACGGCACCAGCAACCACCAGGGGCTCCAGCGGCGCCACCACAGCCGTCACGAGCACCGGCGCCGTACCCCGGCTGACCGGATACACCGCCGAGAACTCCGCAACGCCGTACGCCCTCTGCAGCACCACGGCGTACGTCGTGTGCAGCGCCATGCTCACCACCGCGGCCCACCAGGAGGCCCCGGCCCGGCAGAGCAGCACCAGCGCGACCGGCAGGGTCAGCACCCCGCACAACCACACGAACGCTGGACCACCCAGCCCGGACCGCTTCAGCAACAGGTTCCAGGCGGCATGGCAGCCGGCGGAGGCGGTCAACAGTCCGAGAGCGATCACGTAGACAGTGTCTACAGGAGCAGAGTAGACACTGTCTAGCTAACTCTCCGTGTCTCGGTGCTCAAGACCCCGGTTCGACGCCGCCCCCGGCCTGTGCATAGACTCCGTGGCATCATGCGGCACCTGGTTCTCCTCCTTCGCTGCCGCGGCGAGGCCTGACAAGGCCGGTTTCCTCGCCGCGGAGTTTCGTCGTACTTGCCGGTCGTCACCGACCTTGAGCAGTGCACCTCCCGAGGAGACACCCGTGGCACCCAAGAACCAGCCTCAGCCCGTCCAGCAGCCGTCCGGTATGCCGATCCACCGGTACCGCGCGTTCCCGCCGATCGACCTGCCCGACCGGACCTGGCCGGCCAAGTCCGTCGACCGCACCCCGCGCTGGCTGTCCACCGACCTCCGCGACGGCAACCAGGCGCTGGTCGAGCCGATGTCCCCGGCCCGCAAGCGGCGGATGTTCGAGCTGCTGGTCGGGATGGGCTACAAGGAGATCGAGGTCGGCTTCCCGAGCGCGAGCCAGTACGACTTCGACTTCGTCCGCAGCCTGATCGAGGAGGACGCCATCCCCGACGACGTCACGATCTCGGTCCTGACCCAGGCCCGCGAGGAGCTGATCGAGCGGACCGTGCAGTCGCTGCAGGGCTCGCCCAAGGCCACCATCCACCTCTACAACGCGACCGCGCCGCTGTTCCGCCGGGTCGTCTTCAACGTCGACAAGGCCGAGTGCCGCACCATCGCGGTACGGGGTACTGAGACTGTCATGAAGTACGCCGACGAGATGCTCGGCGACTGCGAGTTCGGGTACCAGTACAGCCCGGAGATCTTCACCGGCACCGAGCTGGAGTTCGCGCTCGAGGTCTGTGAGGCGGTCAGCGACGTCTGGCAGCCGGAGGCCGGCCGCGAGATCATCCTGAACCTGCCGGCCACGGTCGAGATGTCCACCCCGAACGTGTACGCCGACCAGATCGAGTGGTTCGGCCGCCACCTGACCCGCCGCGCGCACAGCGCGATCAGCCTGCACCCGCACAACGACCGGGGTACGGCGGTGGCCGCGACCGAGTTGGCGCTGATGGCCGGCGCCGACCGGGTCGAGGGCTGCCTGTTCGGCCACGGCGAACGGACCGGCAACGTCGACCTGGTGACGCTGGGGATGAACCTGTTCAGCCAGGGCATCGACCCCCAGATCGACTTCTCCGACATCGACGAGATCCGCCGCACGGTCGAGTACTGCACGCAGATGCGCGTCCCGGAGCGCCAGCCGTACGCCGGTGACCTGGTCTACACCGCTTTCTCCGGGTCGCACCAGGACGCGATCAAGAAGGGCCTGGAGGCGCTGGACAAGCAGGCCGCCGCCGAAGGCCGTCCGGTCGCGGAGATGCCGTGGGAGGCGCCGTACCTGCCGATCGACCCGAAGGACGTCGGGCGCAGCTACGAAGCGGTGATCCGGGTCAACTCGCAGTCCGGCAAGGGCGGCGTCGCGTACATCATGAAGTCCGAGCACCGGCTCGACCTGCCGCGCCGGCTGCAGATCGAGTTCAGCCGGGTGATCCAGCAGCACACCGACTCCGAGGGCGGCGAGGTCGGCCCGCAGCAGATGTGGGACATCTTCGCGGCCGAGTACCTGGCGCCGGGTCGGCTGTCGCTGCTGAGCGTCAACTCGACGTCCGAGGAGGGCCGCGGCGACCAGCTCCGGGTGCAGGTGTACGCCGACGGCGTCCCGCACGAACTGGTTGGCGAGGGCAACGGCCCGGTCTCGGCGTTCGTGGACGCGCTCCAGCCGCTGAAGTACGACGTGCGGGTACTGGACTACCACGAGCACGCGCTCAGCGCCGGTGGTGACGCGCTGGCGGCCGCGTACGTCGAGTGCGAGGTCGGCGACGAGGTCTACTGGGGAGTCGGCCGGGACGCCAACATCCTCACCGCCTCGCTGAAGGCAGTGGTGTCCGCAGTGAACCGCGCGAGCCGCTGAAAAACTTTTCGCAATCACTTTACGGAATCGCTGGACAAACACTGGTTCCAGGCCCGAAGATCGCCCGTCTCCGTGTCGGAGGCGGGCGATTCCTCTACACCCCGATACCGTGGCGTCACGGATCGCAACGTTGTCTCAACGTTGCTTTCAGACGTTGACTCGATGACTGGGGTTGCGCACACTGTCGTCACTATGCGCAGATCCTTGCAAGACAGCGTTACTAATTCGTTCTCTTGAGAGTCTGCGCCACCGACTTTCCCTGGTAGTCGCGTGGAGGTGAGCAGTGAGCGGTGCCGTCGACACAGCCCCCCAGCTGATCGAAGGACCGGCCGAAGAACCGAGACCCTCGGCTGCGCGACGCTTTGTCAACGCGTGGCTGGTGCGACGGCTGGCCAAGGCGGTGCTGACAGTCTTCATCGTCACCACCGGGACGTTCTTCCTGGTCCGGCTGCTGCCCGGTAACCCGGTCGACACGTACATCCAGACTCAGATCGCGCAGACCGGTATCTCGTACGCCGACGCCGCGGCGCAGGCCAAGAGCTTGTTCTCGCTGGACCCGAACGAGCCGGTGATCCAGCAGTACGTCACCTACATGGGCAACCTGGTGCAGGGCGACTTCGGCAACTCGCTGCTCTCGCCCGGTACGACGGTCGCGCAGGTGATCAAGACGTACCTGCCGTGGACGCTGTTCTCGGTCGGCGTCGCGACCGTGATCAGCTTCGTGATCGGGATCGCGGCCGGCATGATCATGGCCTATCGCCGCGAGTCCTGGATCGACCATCTGCTGACGTCGATCGGCTCGCTGCTGCACGCGATCCCGAACTACATCCTGGCGATCCTGATCGTGGTCTTCCTCGGCGTGAAACTGCAGGTCTTCAACCTGACCGAGGCCCGCGGCTCGTACACGCCCGGGGTGACCCCCTCGTTCAGCTTCAGCTTCCTGAACGACATCCTGTACCACGCGACGCTGCCGATCCTCGCCTACACGCTGACCACGGTCGGCTCCTGGGCCCTGGTGATGAAGTCGTCCACGGTGGAGACGCTCGGCGAGGACTACGTGACGGTGGCCCGGGCCCGTGGCCTGTCCGACTCGCGGATCCGCACCGGGTACGTCGGGCGGAACGCCGTGCTGCCGCTGTTCAGCCAGCTCGCGGTCTCGCTCGGGTTCGTGGTCGGCGGGTCGATCTTCGTGGAGAAGATCTTCGGCTACCAGGGCATCGGGTTCAGCCTCTTCAACGCGGTCAACGGCCGCGACTACGCCGTCCTGCAAGGGATCTTCCTGGTGGTCACGATCTCGGTGGTGGTGGCGAACCTGCTCGCCGACATCCTCTACAGCCGGCTGGATCCGCGGATCCGGGTCCAGGGCGCGGGCAAGGGGTGACACGATGACCGAAGCAACTATTCCCGTCACCTCGATCGGCACCACCGGCGTCTCCCGGTTCGCCGGCATCCTGCGCTCGCTGCGCCGCAGCCCGGTCGGCTTCGTCGGCTTCGTGATCGTCGGCCTGATGGTGCTGATCACCGCGATCGTGCCGTTCTTCCTCCCCGACGTGGCGCCGAACGTCAAGGAGATCCTGCTCCCGGCCGGGACGTCCGGGCACCTGCTCGGCACCGACAACGAGGGCAAGGACGTCCTGATCCAGATGATCGGCGGCGGCCGGACGGTGATCTTCGTCGGCTTCGTGGCCGCGGCGATCTCGACCGCGCTGGCGATCGTGCTCGGCTCGCTCGCGGCGTACCTCGGTGGCTGGGTCGACTCGGTCGTGGTCACGCTGGCCGACGTCTTCCTGACCGTCCCGCAGATCGTGCTGCTCGCCGTCATGGGCGCGTTCTTCAAGCTGGACTCGCCGATCCTGCTCGCGCTGCTGGTCGGCGGCCTGTCCTGGCCGGTGCTCACCCGGGCCGTCCGCGCCCAGGTGTTCTCGCTGAAGGAACGCGAGTTCGTCGAGGCCGCGCGGCTGCTCGACCTCGGCACGCCGCGGGTGGTGTTCGTCGAGATCCTGCCGAACATGGCCAGCTTCATCCTGATGAACTTCATGATCGGCGTGACGAACGCGATCTACCAGCTGGTCGGCCTCTACCTGCTCGGTCTCGCGCCGCTCACCGGGTCGAACTGGGGCATCATGCTCAACCGCGCCTGGATCGCCGGCGCCATCTTCAACGACGCGAGCCTGGCCTGGATCCTCAGCCCGGTGGTCGCGATCATCCTGCTGCTGCTCGGACTGGTGATGATGACGAGATCGCTCGAAGAGATCCTCAACCCGCGCCTCCGGGACCGGTGAGGCGTGGTGACTGCGACGACCTCGGGAGCCCCGCGCGCGATGCGCGGCGGCCACGGCAAGCCACTGCTGTCGATCCGCGACTTCAAGGTCGAGTACCGGACCGGTGCCGGCACGACGGTGCAGGCGGTCCGCGGTGTCGACCTCGACCTGTTCCCGGGCGAGAGCCTCGCCCTGGTCGGGGAAAGCGGGTGCGGCAAGACCACCTTCGGGCTCGGCCTGCTCCGGCTGCTGCCCCGCCTCGGGCACGCCAGCGGGCAGGTGACCTTCAACCGCGGCGACGGGACCGAGATCGACATCCTGAGCCTGGACGGGCGGGACCTGCGCGAGTTCCGCTGGCGGGACGCGGCGATGGTCTTCCAGGGCGCGATGAACGCGTTCAACCCGGTGCTCAAGATCCGCGCGCACATGTACGACACGATGCGCGCGCACACCAAGGCCACCAAGCAGGAGATCGAGGACCGCGCCGGTGAGCTGCTCCGGCTGGTCCGGCTCGAGCCCGAGCGGGTGATGGACTGCTACCCGCACGAGCTCTCCGGCGGTATGCGGCAGCGCGTGCTGATCGCGATGAGCCTGCTGCTCGAGCCCGAGGTACTGATCCTGGACGAGCCGACCACCGCGCTCGACATCCTCACCCAGCGCTCGGTCGTCGACGTGCTGCACGAGGTGCGTGAGCGGCTCGGCTTCTCGATGATCTTCATCTCCCACGACCTGTCGCTGGCCGCCGAGCTCGCCGACCGGGTCGCGACCATGTACGCCGGGCGCATCGTCGAGACGGGTGGGGTCCGCGACCTCTTCTACCGGCCGCGGCACCCGTACACGCTCGGCCTGATCAAGGCCGTGCCGCCGATCGTCGGCGACCTGCCGGACCTGGAGTCGATCCCGGGCGGGCCGCCGAGCCTCGCGAACCTGCCGCCGGGCTGCAAGTTCAACCCGCGGTGCAAGTTCGCCACCGAGGAGTGCAAGGAGGCCGACCCGCCGCTGATCCCGATCACCGACGAGCCGGGTGACGCGCACGAGGCGGCCTGCATCCACCTGGACGAAGTCCACCTCGACCGGGAGGCGTCATGACCGCGACCGAAGCGGCTCCGGCGGCCCGGGCCGACGACCGGGCGCCGCTGATGACGCTGGCCGGCGTCAGCCAGGTGTTCGACACCAAGGCCGGGCCGATCAAGGCCGTCGACAACATCAACCTGTCGGTCAACCCCGGCGAAGTGCTCTGCCTGGTCGGGGAGAGCGGCTCCGGCAAGACGACCGCGGCGCGGATGGCGGCCGGGCTGGCCAGGCCGACGGACGGCAAGGTGCTGTTCGGCGGCAACGACATCAACGCGATGAAGCGCAACGACTTCGGCGCCTTCCGGCGCAGCGTGCAGTACGTCCACCAGGACCCGTACGCGTCGCTGAACCCGACGCGGACGATCCAGCAGACGATCACCGCGCCGCTGCTCAAGCACGGCGTGGTCAAGGGCGGCAAGGCCGCCGCCGAGCGGGCCCGGGAGCTGTTGACGAAGGTCGACCTGACCCCGCCGGAGAACTACCTGTCCAAGTTCCCGCACCAGCTGTCCGGTGGCCAGCGGCAACGAGTCGCGGTGGCCCGGGCGCTGACCCTGGACCCGAAGCTGATCATCGCGGACGAGTCGACGTCGATGCTGGACGTCTCGATCCGGATCAGCGTGCTGGCGATGCTCGGCCGGCTGCGCGACGACCTCGGCGTCGGGTTCCTGTTCATCACCCACGACCTGGCGATCGCGAAGTACTTCGGCTGGCACGGCAAGACCGCGGTGATGTATCTCGGCCGGATCGTCGAGTTCGGGCCGACCCCGCAGATCATCAACGCGCCGACGCACCCGTACACCCGGGCGCTGATCGACGCGATCCCGGAGCCGGACCCCGACCTGACCAAGACCAAGGGCCGCGAGACCCTGCGCAGCCTGGAGATCCCGAGCCTGGCGCACCTGCCGTCCGGGTGCTCCTTCCACCCGCGCTGCCCGTTGTTCGAGGACGGGCTGTGCGACGGCAAGGTGCCGGAGCTCGTCCAGATCCGCCCCGGTCAGTCCGCCGCGTGCCACGTGGTGGCGCGCGACGGCGCACCCGCTCTTGACAGTGGGGTGCGTGCGGATTGACACCTCAGATCGGCCGGGCAGCGCTCGGTTGGGCGACGTTCCTGGTGCTGGCGAGCGGAGTGCTGCTGCTCACGCTGACGCCCGGTACGCCGGAGTTCGTCGTCACCCTGTTCACCTTGTGTTTGGGCCTGCTACTGGGCCTGGTGGTCGTCGTCGGAGTCCTCCTGACCCGGCGCCGGGAAAAACGCGAGGGCAGTTAATCGAACCAGTAGTGCTGACCCGCACACGGGCGTGCGGTCAGATCAGAAAGGACGAAGGATGAGTCCCACCGGCACCAACGATCCCGGCACCAACGGACCGAGCGCGAGCGCCCGGTCGAACGCGGTTTCCCGTCGGCACGTGCTCCAGCTGTTCGGTATCGCCGGTGTCGGCGTCGCCGGCATCGGGTCCCTGGAAGCGTGCGCACCGAGCAAGCCGAACAGCAACGACAGCGGCGGCAACGGCAAGAAGGGCGGCGAGTTCCACGGCGCCTACCCGTACCAGCTGCCTCCGAAGGGCCATTTCAACCTGGTGAAGGGTGTCACCGACGGCATCCAGGTGGACAGCCCGTACCTGGATCTCATCTACCCGACCGGTGCGCTGTACTACTGGGCGGACAAGAAGTGGGAATGGATGATGGCCGAGTCCGGCACGCTGGACGAGGCGACCAAGACGTACACGATGAAGCTCCGGTCCGGTCTGACCTGGAGCGACGGCAAGCCGGTCACCGCGAAGGACGTCGTGTCGACGTTCAACCTGCACTGGCTGATGCGCCAGCAGTCCTGGACGTTCCTGTCCGACGTCAGCGCCAAGGACGACACCACGGTGACCTTCACCATCGGTACGCCGTCCACCGTGCTGGAGCGCTACATCCTGCGCGCCCCGATCATGCCGGACTCGGTCTACGGCGAGTGGGCGACCAAGGCCGAGACCATGCGCAAGGCCAAGACCAGCCTGGACAGTGCCGAGGGCAAGCAGCTGAACGGCGACTTCCAGAAGTTCCGTCCGGAGAACCCGGTCGTGTCCGGCCCGTTCAACTTCGACGTGAAGAGCATGACCAACTCGCAGATGTCGTTGGTCAAGAACGACAAGGGTCTGTTCGCCGACAAGATCGGCTTCACCAAGGTCGTCTTGTACAACGGTGAGACCTCCGACATCACGCCGGTCGTGATGAACAAGGACGTCGACTACGCGACCCACGGCTTCGCGGTGGCCAGCGAGAAGACCTTCCAGTCCAACGGCTTCCGGATCCTCCGGCCGCCGGTGTACTCCGGTCCCGCGCTGGTGTTCAACTACACCACCCACCCGGAGTTCGCCGACGCCCGGGTCCGGCAGGCGATCGCGTACGTGCTGGACCGCAACGAGAACGGTACGGTCGCGCTCGGCGAGTCCGGCAAGCCGTGCAAGTTCATGGCCGGCTTCTCCGACATCACCGTCCCGGACTGGATCTCGGACGCGGACCAGAAGAAGCTGCAGGCGTACGAGAAGGACCTGGACAAGGCGACGCAGCTGCTCCAGGCGGCCGGCTGGAAGAAGGCCGGCGACAAGTGGCAGACGCCGCAGGGCAAGCCGGCGGCGTACGACATCAAGTTCCCGACCGAGTTCGCGGACTGGAACCCGGCCGCCACCAACGCGGCCGACCAGCTGAACAAGTTCGGCTTCAACATCACCAAGCGGGGGATCACCTTCACCCAGCTGAGCCCCGACGTACTGGCCGGGAAGTTCGACATCTCGATCCAGTCCTGGGGCGCGTCGTCGCACCCGCACCCGTACTTCTCGTTCGTCCAGGACCTGTACACGTTCAACTACGTGACGGCGGCGAACTCGGGCGGCAAGGGGATGAACTTCCCGCTGAAGCAGACCACCTCGGCCGGTCCGATCGACCTGCAGTCCGTGGTGGACAAGTCCGCGCAGGGCCTGAACCTCGACGAGCAGAAGAAGAACGTCACCGCCGCGGCGCTGGCCTTCAACGAGCTGCTGCCGATCATCCCGCTCTGGGAGCGCTACGGGAACAACCCCGCGCTCGAGGGCACCCGGGTGGCGAAGTTCCCGGCGGACGACGACCCGATCCTGAAGAACGCGCCGTACGCGGACAACTTCGTGATCATGTACATGTACCAGGGCAAGGTCGCGCCGGTTTAACAACTGGCTTTTTGACCTGATTGTCTGATTGGGTCGGCCGGGTGATCCTCGTACGCGAGGTCGACCCGGCCGACCTGTCGTTGTTCGACGAGTGGTACGACGCGTTCCGGGCCGGCTCGGTCGCCGGGCGCGAGGCCGCGCTGGTGGTCGGGCGCGAGACGCTCGGGTACTCGCTGCGGCATCCGTCGCCGTTGAAGCAGCGGATCGCGGTCGGCGCCTTCGAGGACGACCGCGTGCTCGGCGCGATGCTGTTCGAGTACCGGCTGACCGACAACCTGGACACGGTCGAGGTCGACATCGACGTACCGCCGGCGCACCGGCGGCGGGGGATCGGGACCGCGTTGTGGCAGTGGGCGATGACCCGGGCCGCGCAGCTCGGGCGGACCATCTTCCAGACTGAGCTCGGCGTACCGTCGGAGCCGTGGCCGGGTGCGCTTTTCGCTGCCCGGCTGGGTTTCGCGGTCGAGCACGTCGAGGAGCACCTCGTCGTACCGCTGCCGTACGACGACCTGCTGCTGGAGGAGCTGCGGGACTCGGCCGGACGGCTTGACGGGTACCGACTGACGTCGTGGGCGGGAATCTGCCCGCCGGAGCACCAGCAGGCGTACGCCGATCTGCACACCGCGATGGACCAGGACGTACCGACCGGCGGTATGACCCGAGAGCTCGTCCCGTGGACCGTGGACAAGCTGCAGGCCAGCGAACAACGCATCGACCGCAACTACCTGGCGCTGGTCACGATGGCGCACACGCTGTCCGGCGAACCGGCCGGCTACACGCTGATGTACCTGCCGCGCGCCGACGCCGAGCACGCGCAGCAGGACGACACCCTCGTCCTGCGGGATCACCGTGGGCACGCGTTGGGCACGCACCTGAAACTGGCCAACCTCACGCAGCTGGCCACTCACCGCACCACCCAACGCTTCCTGCACACGTGGACGGCCTTGTCGAACGCGCCGATGCGCAAGATCAACAACCACTTCGGCTTCCGCGCGATCGAGGAGCACCAGGAGCTCGAGCTGCGCGTCGCCCGGCTCCGCCCGGCGGCTCGTGGTGTCATCCTCGATCCGGATGACAGGGTTTTGCTGGCGCGCTTCGAGTTCAGCTCCGGTGCGATCTGGGCGACGCCGGGTGGCGGTATCGAGGCCGGTGAGTCGGTGGTCGACGGGCTCCGGCGCGAGCTGCTCGAGGAGATCGGCCTGGAGGGCTTCGCGGATCCGGTGCAGGTCTGGCATCAGGAAGTAGTTGCCGACGGCCACGCCACCGGCTACGACGGCGTCATCAACGACTATTTCCTCATCCACACTGCGCCCTTCGACCCCGCTGGTCTGCTGACTCCCGCTGAGCTCCAGGCCGAGAACGTCCACGGCTTCCGCTGGTGGACCTTGGCCGAGCTGCACGCGCACGATGGCCGCTTCTCACCCCGCGACCTACCTGCTCTGGTCGAGCGTCTGATCAGCACCGGCCCGCCCAGCATCCCGACGCCATTGGGTCTCTGAGGTTCAGAGCCGACGCGCCCAGGTGAGACGGCCCTCGTCCATCAGCGCGTGGCCGTCGGCGCTTTCGGCGACGGCGATGTCGTGGGTGGCGATGATGACCGCGGCGCCGCGGCGGGCCTCGTTGCGGAGCAGGTCGAGGACGCGCTCGCGGTTCGTGCTGTCGAGCTCGCTGGTCGACTCGTCCGCCAGGATCACCTGGCCCTGCTGGGCGATGCCGCGGGCAACGGCCACCCGCTGCTGCTCACCACCGGACAACTCCTCGACCAGATGGTCGCCGCTCTCCTCCAGCCCGACGCCGGCGAGCGCTTCCGCGATGATCCGGTCCACCTCGTCGCTCGGCTTCTTTGCCGACAGCAACGGGATCGACAGGTTCTCCCGGGCGGTCAGCACCCGCGCGAGCCCGTTGCCCTGCGGAATCAGTACGACGCCGTGCGCCGCCGCGGCCGGCCGGTCCTCGATCACCAGACCGTCCACCTCGACCTGGCCCTTCGCCGGCCGCACTGCTCCGGCGATTGCCCACAGCAACGAACTCTTGCCGGCTCCGGACGGCCCGCTGACCGCGAGCACGAACCCGGGCGGGACCGCGAACGTCACGTCGTCGACGGCGGTCACGTCGCCGTACCGCACGGTCACCTGGCTCAGGCTGATCATCGGTTCCCCTCCTGCTCCACCGGGACGAGCCGGATCTCACCGTTGTCCGAGGTGACCTGGACGAGCGTCCCGGCCGGCAGCAGCTCGGCGACATGGGGTGGGAGCGGCAACGATCCGTCCGTCGCGACGACGGCGTACTCCTCGCCCGAACGACCCTCGGACGCGATCCGCCCGTCCCGGATGGTGATCGTGCGGGGGAGCGTCGCCGCGACCTCCGGGTCGTGGGTGACCAGCAGAACGGTCATCCCGGTCTCGGAGTTGATGGTCCGGATCGCTGTCAGCACCTCGTCCCGCGCGTGGTGGTCGAGCTGGCTGGTCGGCTCGTCGGCGAGCAGCAGCCCTGGGAACGTCGCGATCCCGACCGCGACCGCGCACAGCTGGATCTGGCCGGGCGTCAACGTGGTCAACGGCGTGTTCGCGTGCTGCTCGAGACCGACGAGCTCCAGCACGGCCTCGGGCTTCGGCAGGTCCCGGCCGCGGGGTGCGGCGCGCTGGGCGTACCGGATGTTGTCGGCGGGGGACAGGTACGGTAGGAGGTTCCGGCCGGCGCCCTGCAGCACGATGCCGACATCATTGGACCGCAGGTGGTCCAGCTCGGGTCCGGTCATCGTGGCGACGTTGTGCTCGCCGATCTGCAGCCGCCCGGCGCTCGGGGTGAGCAGACCGCCGCACAGCTGCAGCAGCGTCGACTTGCCCGCACCGGACGGTCCCAGCAGACCTACCAGCTCAC
This sequence comes from Kribbella sp. NPDC026611, assembly GCF_040638345.1. Lineage (NCBI taxonomy): Bacteria > Bacillati > Actinomycetota > Actinomycetes > Propionibacteriales > Kribbellaceae > Kribbella > Kribbella sp. NPDC026611. The sequence goes on along the minus strand of NZ_JBEZYC010000014.1, from coordinate 72,942 downwards.
CGGGCCGGATGGTGATCCCGATCCCCGACAGAGCCGCGACGTCGTGCCCGTGCGCTCGGTAGATGTGCACGAGACCCGTCGTGCTGATCGCCAGCCCGGTCATGTCAGGTCCTCCCGGATCCGGCTGTAGCTGGAGCGGCGGTTAACGCCGGTGCCGAGCAGCAGGGTCGTCGCCGCGAGTACCGCTGTACCGATCAGCCACAGCAGGATCGCGACCGGCCAGTTGATCGACAGGTCGAGTGGAACCGGCCCACCGGGGTCGGCGAACAGCGGTATCAGCGGCAGCGCGACCTTGGCCCCGATCACTCCGCACACCGACCCCAGCAGCACGGCCAGCACGACCGGACCGGTCTGCTCCCACCGCGCGGCTCGGCCTGTGGTCCCAGCAGGTACGCCGGTGATCCGCAGGCTCGCGTAGTCCTGCGTGCGCGACCGCCAGGTCGTCACGACGGTCAGCAGCAGTACGACGATCGCCAGCGCCCAGCCCGCGATGCCGACCAGCGGGGTCAGCTGCAGCGCCAGCGCGCTCGCCGACCGCGAGTACTCGTCGATCCGCTCCGCATGGTTGCCCGTCAGCTCCGCCTCGAACCCGGACTTGCCGAGCTGGTCGATGATCGCATCGGCGTGCGCCATCCCGTCCGCGTTCAGCCACAGCTCGAAGTCGGTGGCACCTTCGTCGACGCTGCCACCGAGGCGACGGGCCGTCTCCAGATCGGCCACCGCGGTCCGGTCGCTGTACCGGTTGACCGGTCCGCGCAGGCGGTCGATGCGGGTCAGCGTCATCGGCGTACCGTCGAGCGCCGGGCTGGTCGTCGTACCGTCGGCCCAGTGGTACTCCGGGCTGACCAGGGCCGGGATCACCGGCGGCACGGTCGCGTACTGGATGTACTGGTCGTTGCCGAGGCTCTTGGTCGCCAGCGTGAGCAGCCCGCCGGCCTTCGGGGTGACCGAGCCCGGGTCCGACTGGGTCGCCCGGATCGTCTTCCAGTCGTTCGGGGTGCCGAGCTGGATGCTCGGGTGGTCGTCGCTGGAGAGCTTGCTGATGGTCACGTCGCCTTGCAGACCCGCCTGGTCAAGGGCCTCCCGGCCGATGCCCAGGCGGAGCAGCTGACAGCCACCGAGGCAGTCCACCGAGGCCTGGAGCGTCTGCGGCTTGCCTGGCGCAAGCTTCATCGGCGGGAAGGTGACGAGGTAGCGGGCGCCGTTGCGCAGGCTGACCACGTTGGCCCGCAGCAGCACGGACTTGGGCTTGCCGGTCGCGATCGGCTCACCACTCTGGTCGCGGGCGACGATCTGCTTCATCTGACCGGTTGACGCGGTGACGGTGAGCTGCGCGCTGCGGAACTGGATCGGCTTGAGCTCGCTCGGTGCCTCCAGCAGCTTCCAGCCCTCGGCGTCGGTGAGTTGGTCGCCCCGGAACGCGATCCGGCGGAAGCTGTCCGGCTCGATCAGCATCGACTTCAGCGCGTCGGGGGAGGGCGGCCAGGACTCCACCACCGGGGTCAGCCAGTGCCGGTCCGGATCGATCCTGTCGACAGCTCGGGTGAAGTCGCCGAGATCCAGGGCGTTCATCTTCAACACGCCCTCGGCGCCGGTCTCGTACCCGGATCGGATCTCCCGGTTGTGCGCGCCGACCGAGGCGGCCTGCCCGGCGAACGCGAGCAACGCACCGGCGACGGCGACCGCGGCAACGATCCGGGTCACCACCGGGCGCCGCGACACCTGCAGCGCGCCAAGCGCGAGACCAAGCCTCCCGCGGCGGGCGGCGCGGCGGCTGATCAGACCTGCGGTGGGGAGGAGGAGGTAGGCGAAGGTCAGCCCGACCGCCAGCGCCAGCAGGGCCGGCGTGAGGACCGGCAGCGGGCCGTGGCCGTCGCCGGTCAGCGCGGCGAAGAGTCCGGCGACCGCGAACACGATGATGCACAGGTCGGCCACGGCGATCGCCGTACCCCGACGTCGTGGTGCTACTCGACGGAGGAGCGCCGAGATCGGCTGGCGGACGGCGCCGCGTACCTGGATCAGCACGACGACCAGTGCAACGACGAGGGCCAGCGCGGCGGCGACCGGTACGGTCCACGGCAGCTCCAGCGGAGCGCCGTACCGGAGCCAGGTGGCCCGCACGATCAGCAGGATGCCGAAGCCGGCGGCGATCCCGGACACCGTGCCGATCAGCACAGGCAGCCCGAGCTCGGCGAACATCGACCGCCCGGTACGGCGGGCCGACGCGCCCCGGAGCCGCGACAGCGCGATCTCCGGTCGGCGCTGGTCCACCACAGCGGCAAGTGCGAACGCCAGTACGACGACCGCGAACAGCGCGACCTGCACCATCACCAGCGGGATGATCGTGGTCGCCTGGTGGCGCTGGGTCTGCAGTTGTTCGATCACAGTGACGAGCGCGGACGTGTTGGTCGCGTTCTGCCCGCTCGCGGCCGCGTTGCCGTTCACCATCCGGGTCGCGTCGGCCATGCGGGTCAGATCGTCGAGCTGTGCGATGTGCGGCATCGGACGGGTGTCCATGGTCGAGGCACTGACCCACTGGGCCGCGCTCAGGGTGTCCCGGGTGGCGAAGAGGAAGTCCGACGACCCGGGGTCCTTGTCGACCGGCCGCCGGGAGTGGCTGACCGGCGTTCGCCCGTACCAGTACTCGCCCCGGGCCTGCTTGGGCTCGTAGAACCCGACCACGGTCAGCTTCGCGTCCGGCTTCAGACCGCCGTCGCTGGCGTGCGCGGCGAGCACCGTACCGACCTTGAACTCCCAGGTCGTCTTGTCCTTGACGCCGGCGATCACCTCGTTGGGCGCCTGCGGGCAGCGGCCTTCGACGACGGTGAGCTGCTCGCAGTACCCGTCCCGCCAGATCAGCTTGCCGGGGACGGACGGGTCCTGGCCGAAGGACGGCGTACGCCAGGCGACGTCGGAGTCCATACCGTGCAGCGGTGGGGTGAAGAGCGGCCTGACGTCGGCGGGGACGAGCTGGTCGAGGTCCTCGGGCTTGCTTGCCGGTGCGTCGGTGAACCGCGGGGCGGTCGCCTCCAGCTGCCAGGCCGACTCCAGCCACTGCTTGGAGAGCGTCTCGGTCATCACGGTCTGCTCGACCGCACGAGCGAACCACGGTGCGAACACCGCGCATGCGCCGATCAGCAGGCTGATTCCGGCCAGCACCAGCGACTGGGACCAGCGGTACCGCAGCGCCTGTCGCAGAAACATCAGACCCCCAGCGTTCCCCTTGGCCGGCCGGCTCCGCCTCGGCCCGTCTCGCTTTGCCCACCTCGCCCGCTGAATGTACGGAACGTTGCGGATGCTGTCCGGATCGGCGGCAAAATGTCACATTTTTGTTGCCTGACCCGGAATATGAGTCACAGATCGTGATCGGTCCGGGCTCCCTCCCACCATCGAGGCGGTCGGCGGTAGGTTCGGGGGCATGCGTGAATCCCAGCTCGGCGAACTGACCGTTTCCTGTCTCGGCCTCGGGTGCATGGGGATGTCCCAGGCGTACGGCGTGATCGCCGACGACGACGAGTCGATCGCGACCATCCACGCGGCCCTCGACGCCGGCTGTACCTTCCTCGACACCGCCGACATCTACGGCGACGACGGATCGAACGAGTCGCTGGTCGGCCGCGCGATCGCGGGCCGGCGGGACGAGGTGACGCTGGCAACGAAGTTCGGCTTCAAGCCGGCGCCGGGGGAGGCCGGGGTGCCGACCGTGGTGGACGGGTCGCCGGAGTACGCCGTACAGGCGCTGGACGCGTCGTTGCGGCGGCTCGGCGTCGATCACGTCGACCTCTGGTACCTGCACCGGAAGGACCCGAAGATCCCGATCGAGGAGACGGTCGGGGCGATGGCGTCGATGGTGACGGCCGGCAAGGTGCGGTACCTCGGGCTGTCCGAGGTGAACGGTTCGACCGTGCGGGCCGCGCACGCGGTGCACCCGATCACGGCCGTCCAAAGCGAGTGGTCGCTGTGGACGCGGGATCCGGAGACCGTCGTACTGCCGACGCTGCGCGAGCTGGGAATCGGGTTCGTGCCGTTCAGCCCGCTGGGGCGGGGGTTCCTGACCGGGCAGATCAAGTCGCCTGCCGATTTCCCTGCGGACGACATGCGGCGGGGGTTGCCGCGGTTCCAGGGGGAGAACTTCCAGCGGAACCTGGATCTGGTGGCGAAGGTGGAGGAGCTGGCGGCGGCGCGGTCGGTGACTCCGGGGCAGCTGGCGCTCGCGTGGTTGCTTGCGCAGGGCAATGATGTGGCGCCGATCCCCGGGACGAAGCGGCGGTCCTACCTGGCGGAGAACCTGGCTGCCGTCTCGGTGGAACTGACATCCGACGAGTTGGCTGCGCTGGATGCCGCGTTCCCACCGGACGCCGGCTCCGGCGATCGGTACGCACCCGGTGGGATGGACCTGGTGGGCCAGTGATCGGCCTTACCGGGGCGACCGGTCAGCTGGGGTCCCGGATCGCGCGGTTGCTGGCCTCGTCCGGCGTACCGCTGCGGATGGTCGTGCGCGACGTGGGCCGGGCGCCGTCGTTGCCGGGGGCCTCGGCGGTGCAGGCGGCGTACGGCGAGCATGCCGCGTTGCTGAACGCGCTGGACGGGGTCGACGTACTGATGCTGATCAGCGCCAGCGAGTCGGCGGACCGGGTTTCATTGCATAAGGCAACGGTTGACGCGGCGGTGGCGGCCGGGGTGCGGCGGATCGTCTACACGTCGTTCGTCGGGGCGGCGCCGGGGGCGACGTTTACCTTCGCCCGGGACCATTGGCACACCGAGGAGCACATCCGGGCGTCGGGTGTGGACTTCACGTTCCTGCGGGACAACCTCTACCTGGACTTCGTCACGGGGTACGTGGGAGAGGACGGGGTGATTCGCGGGCCGGCCGGGGACGGGCGGGTGGCGGCGGTGGCCCGGGACGACGTGGCGGCGGTGGCGGCGCGGGTGCTGGTGGATCCGGGACATGTGGGTGCTACCTACGATTTGACCGGGCCGACCGCGTTTTCGCTGGCTGAGGCTGCCGCGGTGCTCGGGGACGCTTGGGGGCGGCGGATCCGGTACGAGCCGGAGACGCTGGACGAGGCCTATCGGTCGCGGGAGTCGTACGGTGCTCCGGCGTGGGAGGTGGCCGGGTGGGTCACGTCGTACGCCGCGATCGCCAGCGGGGAGCTGGGGAAAGTTTCGTCGGCTGTCCTGGACATCACGGGGCAAGAGCCGATCAGCCTCGAGTCGTTTGTCGGTCGCGGGTGAGACACTGATCGGGTGCCGCTCTACCGGGATCAGGCGATCGTGCTGCGTACCCAGAAGCTGGGTGAGGCCGACCGGATCGCCACGCTGCTGACCCGCGCGCACGGCAAGGTCCGTGCGGTCGCGAAGGGGGTCCGGCGTACCTCGTCGCGGTTCGGCGCGCGGTTGGAGCCTTTCAGCCACGTCGACCTGCAGCTGGCTGTGGGCCGGACGCTCGACGTCGTCACGCAGGCCGAGTCGATCGCGGCGTACGGCGAGGGCATCGTCGGCGACTACGCCCGCTACACCACCGGCACCGTGCTGCTGGAGACCGCCGACCGCCTGGTCGTCGAGGAGAAGGAACCCGCAACCCAGCAGCATCTCCTGCTCGCCGGGGCTCTGCGCGTCCTCTCCACCGGCGAACGCGAACCAGGCCTGGTCCTGGACTCCTTCCTCCTCCGCTCCCTCTCCATCTCCGGCTACGCCCCCAGCTTCGCCGACTGCGCCCGCTGCGGCGACCCAGGCCCCCACCGAGCCTTCAACCCCGCCGCCGGCGGCATGGTCTGCACCACCTGCCGCCCCCCAGCCTCAGCCATGCCCGCCCCCGCCACCATCACCCACCTAGCCGCCCTCCTCACCGGCGACTGGCCCACAGCCCTCCAAGCCGACCCCCGAACCCGCCGAGAATCCACCGGCCTAATAGCCGCCTTCTTCACCTACCACCAAGAAAACCAACTCCGCTCCCTCCCCCACCTCGACCTGACCGCAGGCGGGGCCTGAGGGATTGGCCTACCACCCTCGACCGGGCCAGCCGAGTGGGCCGGGGGCGGGCTCCCGCCGGACGTTCGGTCCGCTGCTGCGAGGCGGGCGTCTTGTGGCTGGCGGCAGGTGCGCTGCCGATCCGGAGCGGGCGAGAGAACCGCAAGGGCTGCTGGCCGGCCCAGGCTTGAGCGATCGCGCGTCCGGCATCGAGGTCCGCCTGGCGTGAGGGCGTGCGGGGGATGCTGGGCTGGGCGTCGAAGCGGCGCAGACCGGGCTGCTCGTCGTGCCGGTGCCGCCTCAGACGCGCGAGAACGTGCACGTAGACGTTGTTGACGCCACGCCTGGGCTTGATCGCGAGCAGCTCGCGCCGAGGCGCCTCGATCGGTCCGTGCTCGCGGAACACCAAGCGGTAGTCGGCAGGTTTCGCCGGATCCGAACGGAGGTACACCGCGACACAGTCGCGGAGATCGCCCTCGCCTGGCTTCCAGGTCAGCCCGTGATGCCCATTGGTCTTTCCCTCGGCGAGGTCGAGCAAGGTGCGCAGTACCTCACGCCTGAGTGCAGCCTCGGGACCGCCAGGGTTCCAGCCCGCCGCGAGGTCGAGCCGGCGGTAGTCGAGGTTGAACGCGGGGCCCGCCACCAGTTCGTACCGGGCCGGGCCGCTCACGATCCGTCGCGGCCCTCACGACGCAACTCCTCGAGCAGAGCCTGCGTCTCCGGCCCCATCTGAGCGGCCCACTCGTCCAGGTCCAACGGCCGGCTGTCAGGCAACGGCTCCGAGGCATAGATCGTCCGCGTCGGATCGTCCATGACCCCCGGTGGGGGCTGGTGATCCCCGCGCAGCCGCCGGTACTGCGCGGCCGACATCACGATTGCCTCCGCCTGCCCGTTCTCACCCCAGACAACCGGCGCCACGCCTCCCGCCACGATCTCGTCCAACCTCGCAGCGAGAACCTCAGGCGAGACCACCTCGTCCGGCAGGGCGAGCCTGTCCCACCCCTCGATGTCCTCGAACTCCTCGTACGTCAGCACGACCGCATCCGGCCCGCCGTTCCCAAAACTGAACGCCCGAGTCTGCCCCGCCCGAAACCTGACCAGAACCGCCGGCAACTCGTCCCGCAACTCCTCAACCGACCGCCAGCTCACCGACACCCCTCCTTCCCCACCCCCACAACCGCACCCCCACCAGGATCCACCAAAACCGGCACCCCCTCCCCAATCCGCAACCGAGTGCCGGCTTCCTGCGTCATCGAGATCTCCCCAGAATCCCCCAACGTGCTCCGCCACGTGACGTCCCACTGCGCAACAGCCGTCACCGGGTACCTGCAGTCCGATAGCTTGCTGGACGTTTTCTTATAGCGGTGGCCACAGGTGGGGGAATCCTTGATGCCCATTGACGCGGCGTACGGCGTGCCCGGACCTTCGCAGCGGATGGTGTTTCCGTCTCCCATTGACCAGTTGACTGCCTTGACCTGGGCCGTTGCCGTGACCGTCAGTCCTGGCACGCTGGCACTTCGTTGGATGGGTCCCCATGTGCTCTCTGTCTTGGTCACCCACAGCCAGACAGGCATGTTCACGAGGCCGACTTGGCCGACCGCAGGCGCCGTCTTGATCAAAGGTGGAGCCAGGTGCATCTGCGCGATCGCCTGATAGGCCAGAGTTACCGGATCGACGACCGCGATGTCCGGTCGGCCAGGGATCCAGACCCAGCGCGTCACGAGGTGTTTGCCTTTGTCGTAGCCCTCCTCGCGGACGCACGCCCAGACCGCCCCGTCGGTATGGCCTTCCCAGGCGGGATCGCTGTAAGGGGGCTGCGGACTCAGGCTTTGGAGGTAGCACTGGTTGCTGTTCGACCAACTGCCCAGCGCGGAGGTGCAAGCTTGTGGAGCGCCGCCGAACTGGCAGACCGGCTTGGTATGCCCAGCAGGCTTGGCAGGATCGTCCGTGTCGCCCTCACCCTCCGCCACAGACCGCAAGATCCACATGCAGTCGTGAGTGGTGTTGCAGACCAGAACGTAATCGCCCGCGGGCTTCGGCGGCACGGCGCCTTCTGCCGGCGCATTCTGTACAAGCGTGATGCCGGCCAGCGCGACAGCACCGACAAGCATGCGAATTGTTGCTCTCAACATGAGCCGGAATCTTTCTCGTCCACGAGGAACCATGCCTTCTTGGTCTGTCCAACGGGAGGCGCATAAACGACCGAGGCCAGCACCTTGTGCCGCTTTCCGTTGCCAGGTCCGACAGGAACCGGCTTGTGGCTCTTCTGGAAACGCAGCATCGTCTTGGACGTGTCCAGGCAGACAGCCAGAAGCACCTGAGGCTGCTCCGCCTCGAGCTTGACTGACGTCGCACCTACCGAACTCAGAACCACCTTGCCGTGCTGGTACCAACCACGATCCCTGTCGAACTGCACATCGCCGAGTACCTGAATCACCCAGTTACCGCCGTTACCCGCCTCCCGAAGCTTCTCCGGAGTAGCGGCCTTCGGATTGTTGAGCGCCAGATCAATCGCAGCCCGCGCCGTCACGTACCGCGCCTTTGCCGCGGTGATGGCTGTTTGCTCTTCAGGGGTCCAGGCGAGGGTCGAGGGTGCGGAGGGGTTTGGGGTGGGTGTGGGGGACTGGGAGGTGGGGGTGGTGTCTGGGCGGCCGGCCTCTGGGGAGCCTTGGCAGGCTGTGAGGGTGGTGAGGGCGCAGAGGGTTGCCAAGGTGGGGAGGAGGGCCGGGTGGCGCATTGAGGGGGCTCCTTTGGGTGGGGTTGTGTAAAGGGTTGCATACGGAGGGTGGTGGGTGGGGTGGTTATCCACAGGGTGCGGGGGGTGGTGGGAGGATCTGGGGCATGTCGCCTATTGGTCGTCGTCGGGGTCGGGGAGTGGTGGAGGGGGATGGGCGGGGGAAGGTGGTGGTGCCGCCGGAGCCGCATCCGTCGGGGGAGCGGGTGCCGGGGATTCCGTTGGAGTTCGTGCCTCGGCATGTGGCGATCGTGATGGACGGGAACGGGCGCTGGGCGAAGGAGCGGGGGCTGCCGCGGACGGAGGGGCATCGGGCGGGAGAGGCGTCGTTGCTCGATGTGATCAAGGGCGGGATCGAGATCGGGGTGAAGTACCTCTCGGCATACGCGTTCTCGACCGAGAACTGGTCGCGCTCACCCGAGGAAGTGCGCTTCCTGATGGGGTTCAACCGGGAGGTGATCCACCGCCGCCGCGACGAGCTCGACGCGATGGGTGTCCGGGTGGTCTGGTCCGGCCGAAGGCCGCGGCTGTGGAAGAGCGTGATCGACGAGCTGGAGTACGCGCAGGAGCGGACCAAGCACAACGACACCATCACCTTGCAGTTCTGCGTGAACTACGGCGGCCGCGCCGAGCTCGCCGACGCGATGCGCTCGATCGCCCGCGAGGTTGCCGAGGGCAAGCTCAAGCCGGACCGGATCACCGAGGCCACCGTCGCCCGGCACCTCTACGCCCCGGACATCCCCGAGGTCGACCTCTACATCCGCCCGTCCGGCGAGCAGCGCACCAGCAACTTCCTGATCTGGCAGCTCGCGTACGCCGAGATGGTGTTCATGGACACGCTCTGGCCGGACTTCGACCGCCGACACCTCTGGCAGGCGATCGAGCAGTACGCCCAGCGAGACCGCCGGTACGGCGGAGCAGTGCCGAACCCGGTGCCCGACGGTGGGAACGGATCCGGCCCCACGAGCGTCTAGGTTCGATGCAGTGATCAACCAACCGGAGGGCAGGCATGACGTACGACGCGGCGCACCTGGACGGGCGGAGCCCAACCCACCACGCGGTGGCCGATGCGCACGCGGCGGTGCAGTCCCTGCCGTTCGACCTGAGTGAGCTCGAGGCGTCCGTCGACGACCAGTTCGACGTGCTGTCCGACCTGCGCGCCAAGGTCGGTGAGATCCGGGCGACCGAGACCAGCGCGCTCGACGCCCCGCCGACGCAGAGGGAGGCGGCCGACGCACTGGTCCGGGCGCGGTTCACCGAAGCAACCAAGCTCGCCGGGGAGCTGATCGAGGGACTCAAGGGCGATCTCGAGACCCTCACCGAGCTCGAGGAGAAGCTGGCCAAGCACGAGACGCGGCTCGGGGAGAGCGTCGAGAACCTGGACCGGCTGGAGCAGCCGCCCGGTCAGCGGACCGAGGGGACCGCCGTTCTGCGGGACAGGCTCGAGTTCCTCCGGACGACGGTCGGCGACTCACGGGCCTCGTTGCAACGCGCGATCGAGACGGTAGGCAAGGAAGAGAGCGGTGCGGTGGGTACGGCGGCCGCGCTGGAGCGGGCGGAGTATGCCGTCAGCAAGAAGCGTGAGCACTCCGGCGCCGTAGAGAAGACCGGCAACACCCTGAACGAGCAGCTCCAGTCGCTCCGTGGAGAGCTCTACACCTGCCAGGACATCGTGTACGACCGGTGGCAAGCGACGAACGCGGTAGCTGAGGTCGACGTCGACGCCGCGCTGGCGACTGCGGCCGACCCCACCCGCACCAACGCCGTCGCTGCCGGGCCAGTGCCCGCCGTCGACCCAGCCCTCGCCGAAACGGCACGCGTCGCCGCCAACCCGACCGCGAGAGAAGGTCAGCAGCCACGGGGTCTGGCGGATGAACGGCAGCCGGGCGAGGCCGTCGAGATTCACCAGAAGTACGCCTACAGCCCAGGCAATGGCGGTATCACCAAGGATCACTAAGGCGTAGCTCGCGGGTGCGGCAGCAGACCGCGCTCGATGGCAACCGTGACGGCCCGGGTGCGGTCGTCCACGTCCAGCTTGGCGAACAGCCGCTGCAGATGCGTCTTGACCGTCGCCTCGCCGATGAACAGCTCCCGCCCGATCTCCGCGTTGCTCAGCCCACGCGCCACCGCCGCCAGCACCTCCAGCTCACGCGGTGACGGTACGCCGGCCGGCGGCGCGGCCGGCGTACGCAGACGCGACATCAACCGAGCAGCGACCGGCGGAGCAAGGACCGTCTCGCCACGAGCAGCCGCACGGATCCCGTCCAGCAGCTCCGTGTGCGGTGTGTCCTTCAGCAGGTACCCCGCGGCACCCGCCTCGACCGCATGCAGGATGTCCGTGTCCGTGTCGTACGTCGTCAGCACCAGCACCCGCGTCGCCGGGTACCCGGACACGATCGCCCCCGTCGCAGTGACCCCGTCCATCCGCGGCATCCGCAGATCCATCAGTACGACGTCAGGCCGCGTCGACTCCACCACCGCGAGCGCCTCCGCCCCGTCGCCCGCCTCGCCGACCACGCTGATGTCGTCGGTCACCGCGAGCATCCCGGTCAGGCCGGACCGCACTACCGGGTGGTCGTCGACCACCACCACTGAGATCACAGGTCCTCCTGCACAGCCGGGATCAGCACCTGCACACGTGTACCACGTCCAGGTGCACTCTCGACCTGCACCGACCCACCGGACTCCTCGACCCGCCCGCGCATCGCGTTCAACCCGAACCCACCTGACACCGCGTCCGGCGTGAATCCGGTCCCGTCGTCGCGGATCTCGATCCCCACCCCGCTGTCCGACCACGCCAGCGTAATGAGCACCTGCGTCGCCGCAGCATGCTTCCGGACGTTCGCCAGCGCCTCTTGTGCCGACCGCAGCAGCACCACCTGCTGCGCCTGCGGTAGCGCCGCCACCTCGTCGTCGGGCATGTCCAGCACCACCTGCACGTCCACACCGGTCTCCGCAGCGAACCGCTCCGCCTGCCGACGCAGTACCTCGGTCAGCGTTGCCTCGGACAACGCGACCGGAGTGAACGCGGCAACGAGCGCACGCGCCTCGGCCAGGTTCTCCCGGGCGGTGTCCTCGATCGCTGCCAGCCGAGCGGCCGCGTCGTCGGCTCCGCCGCGCTGCAGCTCCACCTGAGCGGCCTGGGACAGCATGACGATGCTCGTCATCCCCTGTGCGAGCGTGTCGTGGATCTCCCGCGCCATACGCTCCCGCTCAGCCATCACACCGGCGCTGTGGTGCGCCTCAGCGAGCTGGTCCCGCGCCGACTCGAGCTGCTCGATCAGCTCGGCCCGCTGCTGGCTCTGGGTGATCACCTTCTCGATCCAGATCCCGAACAGCAGGCTGACCACAAGGCTGACCAGCATCCACGGCAGGATGTTCCAGAACGCGTCCCAGCCCCACCCGGCGTTCCACAGTTGCGCCGCACCGACCCCGGTCACCAGCAGCAGGCTCAGGCCGGCGCCCTCGCGCACGTCCTGGCACAGCAACCAGATCTGCGCCGACGCGATGAACATCAGGAACACCGACTGCGGGTACAGCCCGATCAGCACCATCAGTGCGGCGATCAGAACCAACCTATAGGCGTACGACGGCAACCGCCGCCGCGACCGGATCGCCGGCAGCCCCACGAACTGGTACGCCGCACCCAGCACCACCGCGGCGCCGACGAAAACCGCCTGCCGCGCCGCACTCAAACCGTCCAGGAACGACAAACCCACTGTCGTCGCCAGCAACACCCAGAACACGATGTGCCATCCGACGAGGGCCCGCGTCCACACCGGCTGTCCGGCGGCAGAGGTCTCCACGGCCACCATCTTCCTCCACACCAGGAGCCACAGACGAGGCCCGGCCAGCGCGGGGGAAGCGGACAGCTCGGTACGACGCCGGTCCGGAAGGTCCGACGCCGTACCGGTGAGGGCGTTCATCAGCCCGCGTCCCGGCGCGTCCAGCGGAACACCCGCTGGGCGAGGAACAGGCCGACCACCAGCCAGACCGTGAGCACGATCGCGCCGGTGCCCAGCTGCCACGAGTGACCCGGCTCGCTCGCCTCCATCGCGTCCGGCAGGAACACCGAGCGCATGCCCTGGGCGAGCCACTTGAGCGGGAAGAACTCGGAGACCGTCTGCATCCAGGTCGGCAGGCTGCTGTAGACGAAGTACACACCGGAGATGAACTGCAGCAGCAGGACGATCGGCGTGATCACGGCCGGCGCACCCTTGCCCGACTTCGGCACCACCGAGAACGCGATCCCCAGGACCGAGCCGGACGCAGTACCGAGCACGAAGATCCAGACGAAGCGCAGCCACTTCTCCGGCTCGGTCGGGATGTCGACGCCGAGCAGCAGGCCGGCGATCAGCAGCAGCAGGCCGAACTGCAGGATCGAGGTGGCCAGCACCATGCCGATCTTGCCGATGAAGTACGACTGCGGGGACATCGGCGTACCGCGGAGCCGCTTCAGCACGTCCTGGTCGCGCTCGACCGCGATCTGGATGGCGAGCGACTGGAAGCTGGTCAGGAAGATGCCGGAGGCAATCATTCCCGGGGTGAAGTAGGTGGCCGCGTTGACGCCACCGGAGAAGTCGGTGCCGCTGAACACGGCCGAGAAGATGCCGAGGAAGATGATCGGGAAGAAGAACGTAAAGATCAGCTGCTCGCGCTCGCGGAAGAACTCCTTCACCTCGATCTTCGCCCGGGAGACGCCGACCTTCAGCGGCGAGGGGAGGGTGGCGGTGGTGCTCATCGGGTCGCTCCTTCGAGGGCCGGCTCGGCGGTGACCGATCCGATCAGTTCCAGGTAGATGTCTTCCAGGCTGGGTCGCCGTACCTCGAGCTCCGGGACCTCGCCGCCGTACTCCGCCAGCAGCCGGGCGACCTCCGCGGTCGGCTGGTCGGTGCGGACCTCGCGCATGCCGTCCGCGCTCAGCCAGGAGACGCGTGCGGTCCGGGCGCCGCGGCCGCCGAGAGTTTCCGGCGTCGCGACCTCGATCATCCGGCCGTCGGCGATCACGCCGACCCGGTCGGCGAGGTGCTCGGCCTCGTCGAGGTAGTGGGTGGTGAGCAGGATCGTCGTGCCCTCGGTGCGGAGCTCCTCGATCAGCGTCCAGAACTGCCGGCGCGCCTCCGGGTCGAACCCGGTGGTCGGCTCGTCCAGGAACAGCAGCTCCGGGTTGCCGATCACGCCGAGCGCGACGTCGAGGCGGCGGCGCTGGCCGCCGGACAGCTTGCGGGTCCGGGTCCGCCGCTTCTCCTCCAGCCCGACCGCGGCGATCACCTGCTCAGGGTCGCGTGGGTGTGGGTAGTAGCCGGCGAAGTGGTTGATGACCTCGCTCACGGTCAGCTCGGGCTCGTCGCGGCTGGTCTGTGCGACGATCCCGATCCGGGACCGCCAGACCCGGTCGCCGTGCGCCGGGTCGGTGCCCAGCACGCTGATCTCGCCCTCGTCGGCCCGGCGATACCCCTCCAGGATCTCCGTGGCCGTCGTCTTGCCGGCCCCGTTCGGGCCGAGCAGGGCGAAGACCTCGCCCCGGTGGATGTCCAGGTCGACACCGTTGACCGCGACCTTGTCCGGGTACCGCTTGACCAGGCCGCGCACCCGCACTGCGTTGTCTGTCTCCATGCCTCAACTCTCGCGGTCCGGCGTGGTCCGCAGGGAGCATCGGCAGGATGACGCCATGTCCCCCGACCGGTGGACACCGCGGTGTACTCCGTCCGGCGCGACCCGCCACGCCCGGGGAGGCTGACGGGACCGGGGTACGGCGGTTAGCGTCGGGGAATGGCTCAGACGGTGCGTGGTGTGGTGGCGGCGAGCAAGGGTGCGCCGGTGTCGATCGAGCAGATCACGATCCCGGACCCCGGCCCTGGTGAGGCCGTGGTGCGAGTGCAGGCGTGCGGTGTCTGCCACACGGACCTGCACTACCGGGAGGGCGGGATCAACGACGAGTTCCCGTTCCTGCTCGGGCACGAGGCCGCGGGGATCGTGGAGGCGGTCGGCGACGGGGTGACGGACCTGCAGCCGGGCGACTTCGTCGTACTGAACTGGCGGGCCGTGTGCGGGAACTGTCGCGCGTGCCTGCGCGGGCGGCCGTGGTACTGCTTCAACACGCACAACGCGAACCAGAAGATGACGCTCGCGGACGGGACCGAGCTGAGCCCGGCGCTCGGGATCGGGGCGTTCGCGGAGAAGACGCTGGTCGCGGCCGGTCAGTGCACGAAGGTCGATCCGGCCGCGAAGCCTGAGGTCGCCGGGCTGCTCGGCTGTGGGGTGATGGCCGGTCTGGGCGCCGCGATCAACACGGGCAACGTCGGTCGTGGTGACACCGTGGCGGTGATCGGCTGCGGTGGTGTCGGTACTGCGGCGGTCGTCGGCGCTCGGCTGGCCGGCGCGGCCAAGATCATCGCGATCGACATCGACGAGCGGAAGCTGGTCACGGCGCAGGAGCTCGGGGCGACCCACACGATCAACTCGAGGTCGCTCGACCACAACGGGGTGGTCGCGGCGGTGCAGGAGCTGACCGGTGGGTTCGGCGCGGACGTGGTGATCGACGCGGTCGGTCGGCCGGAGACGTGGAAGCAGGCGTTCTACGCGCGCGACCTCGCCGGCACGGTGGTCCTGGTCGGCGTACCCACGCCCGACATGCGCCTGCAGATGCCGCTCCTCGACTTCTTCGGTCGCGGCGGCTCGCTGAAGTCCAGCTGGTACGGCGACTGCCTCCCGACCCGCGACTTCCCCCTCCTCATCGACCTCCATCTCCAAGGCCGCCTCCCCCTCGACCGCTTCGTCTCCGAAACGATCACCCTTGACGAGGTAGAAGCAGCCTTCACCAAGATGCACCACGGCGACGTACTCCGCTCGGTGGTCGTCTTCTGAGTCAGCGGAGGCTACGGGCCAGGAATCCGCCCGCGACGATGCCGATCGCGCACACGAGGGCGAGGGACCAACACGTCGTCATGAGTGCGTCGGACTGCAAGGACAGGAACAGGGTTCCGAAGACTGTCACGCCGCCGACCTGGCTCAGTTGGATCGTGGTGGTGAGGATGCCGCTCGCGTCGGCTGCTCTGGTCAAGGGGACGTGGGTCAGCGCCTGGGTGACGAGTGGGCTTGCGGACAGGCCCATGCCTGCGCCGGCGACTACCAGCGCCGGCCACAGGAGCGAACCCGCGCCCAGCTCAGTGAGCCCGATGCCGGCGTAGCCGAGGGTGCAAAGAGCAAGGCCGGTGGGAACGACCAGGTGATGCATCCGGCTCGGGAGAGCCCGCCAGAAGTACCCGACCAGGCCGAACGTCGTGGCGAAGGGGAGCCAGGTCAGGCCGGCGTGCAGAGCGGATTCGCCGAGACCGGCCTGCAGATGCAGGGTGAAGGCGAACATGAACCCGCCGACGGCCAGCAGCGTGCACGCGAGCGTCGTGATGCCCGCCGCCAGGCCGCGAGCGCGCAGTACGTCGAGGTTGAGCAGCGGGTCGCCGCCGCGGTCGGCGAGCCGGCGCTCGACCCGGACGAAGACCACCGCGACAACCAGACCTGCGGCGAAGCAGCCGAAGGTCCAGCGCGGCCAACCGAGCTCGTGCCCGATCACCATCGGCAGCACGATGAGGAGTACGGCGCAGGTCGACAGCACCAGCCCGGTGAGGTCGAGACGACGCGTACCCGTCGGCCGGTCTGCCGGCACCAGTCGCGGGACCAGTACCGCGAGACAGATACCAACGGGGACGTTGATCAGGAAGACCGGGCGCCAGTGGGTTCCGAACAGGTTTGCGCCGACGAGGAGACCGCCCAGGACGAGGCCGGCCACCTGGCCGGCGGACAGCGTCGCGCCGTACGCGGACAGGGCCTTGGCGCGGGCCGGGCCGGCGAAGTGGGTCTGGATCACGCTGATGATCTGAGGCACCATCACCGCCGCCGCGATGCCTTGGCCGAAGCGGCAGATCACCAGCGGCAGGATCGCCGGCGCCAGGCCGCAGGCGAGCGACGCAAGCGTGAACAGCACCACACCGATCAGATACATCCGGCGGCGGCCGTAGAGGTCGCCGAGCCGGGCCCCGGTGATCAGTGTCATGGCGTACGCCACCATGTAGCCGCCGACGACCAGTTGTAGCCAGGCGCCGGAGGCGTGCAGGTCGGTGCCGATGGTCGGCATCGCGACATTCACGACGGAGGTGTCCAGCAGCGCCATGAACTGGCCGATCAGCAACACGGCCAGCATCAGCCCGCGTCGAGCTACCTGCGCCGGCCGGTCGGTCATCGCAGGGGTCATCGCAGTGGTCATCGGGGTCTCCTTCGTCAGCTCGGGACGTGGGTATGTACCTGGCGCCGCCGACAGATTCATCGCCGGCGGAGCGATGACTTTCCGGCCGCCGCGCGGTACGTACCTGCACAGACCCCGAACAGTGGGAGGCTCGCGCCGTGGACCGTGACGACTTCGACCAGCAGGTGGCGCCGTACCGGCGTGAGTTGCTGGCACACTGCTACCGGATGCTCGGATCGGTGCACGATGCGGAAGATCTGGTCCAGGAGACCTTCCTGAGGGCATGGCGTGCGATCGACAGGTACGACGCGGAGCGCGCCTCCCTCCGGACCTGGCTGTACCGGATTGCGACCAATGCCTGCCTCACCGCACTGAAAGGCCGCGGACGACGCGCGTTGCCGTCAGGCCTGGTAGCGCCTACGACCGACACCCAGGTTCCGATCGAGCTGGCGCTGGACGTGCCGTGGCTGCAGCCGTTCCCGACGACCGGCGATCCGGCGGCGGCGCTGGCGGCACGGGGGAGTCTGCGGCTCGCGCTGGTTGCCGCGATGCAGTACCTGCCCGCTCGGCAACGGGCGGTGCTGGTACTGCGGGATGTCCTGGACTGGTCGGCCGCCGACGTCGCGGAGGCGCTGGAGACCACGCCGGCGTCGGTGAACAGTGCGCTGCAGCGTGCCCGCGCACGCCTGGCCGAGATTGATGTCAAGGAGGACGACGTCGACGAGCCCACCGACAAAGAGATCAAGGCGATCGTCGACGACTACGTGCGGGCGTTCGAGGCGGCCGACGTACAGGGGCTCAGCAGGTTGCTGGCCGAGCGGGTCGTGCTGGAGATGCCCCCGGCGCCGCTGTGGTTCGTCGGGCGGGACGCGTACGGCGAATTCATCGAGCGGGTCTACGCGATCCGCGGCCCGGCCTGGCGGATGCTCCCCACCGCCGCCAACGACCAGCCCGCCGTCGGCGCCTACGCGCGCGCCGACGACGGGCGGTATCACGCCCACACGCTGCAGGTGTTCACCGTCGGGAAGGCCGGGATCACCCACAACATCACGTTCTTCGACCAGAGCCTCTTCGAGTACTTCGGGCTGCCGTTAGACCTCGAATGAGATCCAGCTGTCCGACGGCGCGTCCGGCTTCCCGGGGATCGGCCGCAGCTCCTCCTTCCACGCGTCGCCCGACATCGCCGCGCCGACCCGCCGCCAGAAGCTGACAGCGATCGCGTTGTTGGCCTGAAAGGCGACCTCGCACGGCCCGGGGTGGTGGCTCAGCACCTCCTGGACCGCTGCCAGACCGATGCCCTGCCGACGCACCGGACGGACCAGGAAGAACGCGTTCAGCACATGCACCGGCTGCTGCAGTGCACGCATGAAGCAGAAGCCGACCGGGTTCTCACCGGTCCAGATCAGGTACCCCGCCCACTCCGGATCCCCGGTGAGCACCTTCTCCAGCCACTCCGACCGGTAGGTCCCGTCCGCGGCCGGCAGCTGGCCTTGGAACTCGGACAGGTCATGACGGAAGAGCAGCCACAACCGCTCCATCAAAGCCCGGTCGGACGGCTCCACACGACGTACGAACACGCGGATCTCCTCACTTGTTCTGCCCCTGAAACGCAGAAAAGCCTCCCGCGGACAGCGGAAGGCTTACTGCGGAACAGTTTACCGTGCGACGGTCTCCCCGGCGAAGTGGTTACGGGGTGGCGCTGCCGCCGTACACGGCGATCTTGTAGTCCGTGACGGCGAGCGCGAGCTGCAGCTCGCGGAGCTGCTTCTGGATCCGGTCGCGGTGCTCCTGCATGAGCGCGAGCCGCTCCGGTTCGGTGTCCTTGCCCTGGTCGACCAGGTCGACGTAGTGGCTGATCATCGCGACCGGCATACCGGATGCCCGCAGCCGGCTGATGAACTGGATCCGGGCCATCGCCTGCGGGTCGTAGCTGCGGTAGCCGGAGTCGTCGCGCTTGACGCCGACCAGGCCGATCCGTTCGTAGTACCGCAGCGTGTGCGCGGTGAGACCGGTGAGCTCGGCAGCCTCGGCGATGGACAGCTGCTCCGGCAGGTCCTCCGGGAGCTCCAGCAGGAAGGACAGCTCCGGATCGATCGGCTCGGGCTCCCGGTAGTGCTCCAGGACGGCCTGCGTCCGGGTCGGTGCGGTCAGGACCTGGTTCATGTCGTCGACCGTACGCCTTGGAGCGCACTCGAAGGCAACTGTGACCTGGGCCACGCAGTCGCTCCAGGCTACGAGCGCCGGCAGTCCTGGCAGGTGCCGAAGATCTCCAGCGTGTGGCTGATGTCGGTGTAGCCGTGCTCGGCGGCGACCTTGTCGGCCCAGCGCTCGACGGCCGGGCCTTCGACCTCGACGGTGCGGCCGCAGCTACGGCAGACCAGGTGGTGGTGGTGACCTTTCGAGCAGCGCCGGTACGCCGTCTCGCCGTCGGCCGTCCGCAGTACGTCGACCTCCCGCGAGTCTGCGAGCGCCTGGAGGGTCCGGTAGACGGTGGTCAGGCCGACGTTCTCGCCGGCGGTCCGGAGCTCCTGGTGCAGCTCCTGCGCGGTCCGGAAGTCGTCGACCTTGTCCAGCGCGGACGCCACCGCCGCACGCTGCCGCGTCGAACGGGTCCCGATCGCCACCTTGTCTCCTGTCATCTCCTCCACCACCCCTCAAGTCTCTCAGAAGTCAGCAAGCTAGTGCTCGTCCCAATGGTCGCCGTGCGCGGCATGCAGATGACCGTCGTGGACGTAGTCGACATGGTCGCCGTGGTCGACCTTCTTGTGGCCGCAAGCCTGGCTGTGGGCGTGCGGGTGGCCCGCGCTGACCACATGTGGCTCCGGTGCGGGTACGCCGATCTCCGGCTCCTCGTCCGCGAGCGGCCGCATCCGTCCGGACCGCCGCCTCAGTACCGTGCCGACCGTCGCCGCCACCACGAACCCGGCCAGCGCCAACACGACGATCGTCGCGCCGGGAGCGACGTTGGCGTTGTACGACGTCACGATCCCGGCCAGGCAGGCCACGACACCGATCACGCACGCCGTGACGAACGTACTGCGGAACGACCGCGTCACCTGCTGCGCCGTCGCGACCGGGACCACCATGAGCGCACTGACCAGCAGCAGGCCGACAGTCCGCATCGCCACGGTCACGGTGACCGCAGCCATCACCGCGATGAGCAGGTTGAGCAGCTGCACCCGGAGTCCCGTCGTACGAGCGAACTCCTCGTCCTGGCACACCGCGAACAGCTGCGGGCCTAGCCCGATCGCAATCACCAGAACCGTGACAGCAAGACCAACCACGACGTACAGGTCGCTCTGCGACACAGTGGTGAGCGAGCCGAACAGGTAGGTGTTCAGCGTCGCCGCACCCTGACCAGCTAGGCCGATGAGCAGGACACCACCAGCGATACCGCCGTAGAAGAGCAGGGCCAGCGCTACGTCCCCAGTGGCCTTGCCGCGCGCGCGGACCAGCTCGATGGCGGTCGCTCCGGCAATGGACACGAGCACTGCGGTGAGCACCGGCGCGGTGCCAGTGAGCAGACCGAGTGCCACGCCAGTGATGGCGATGTGACCGATGCCGTCACCCATCAGTGATAGCCGCCGCTGCACCAGATAGGTCCCGATCGCCGGTGCGGAGAGGCCAGTGAGCAGTCCGGCGATCAGTGCCCGCTGCATGAAGGCCAGCTCGAACATGGTCATGACAGCCACCCCGGCTCGTCGTCCTGGTGCGAGTGGTGGACATGTGCGTGCGTCTGCGAGGCATGCGGCGGTCCGTCGTACACGATGCGGCCGCGGCGCATCACCACCGAGCGGTCGATCAGGGCATCCATCGGTCCGAGGTCGTGGCTCACCATCATCACCGTCGTACCGCGCTCGACCCGCTCCCGGATCGCGTCGGCGAAGATCTGCTGGCTGGCCAGGTCCACACCAGCGGTCGGCTCGTCCAGGATGAGCAGGTCGGGGTCGGACACCAGGGCGCGGGCGATCAGCACTCGCTGCTGCTGCCCACCGGACAGCTCAGCGACCGCGTCCTTGCGCCGGTCGGCCATGTCGACGACCGACAGCGCCTGCTCGATCGCCTCCTTGCCGGCGGCCCCTAGTGGCCCGAAGAGCCGCCGCTTGGACAGCAGCCCGGACGACACCACCTCATACACAGTTGCCGGTACGCCGCCGGCCGCGGTAATGCGCTGCGGCACGTACCCGACGCGGCGCCACTGGCGGAAGCGGGGGACCGGCGTACCGAACAGGCGGACCTCGCCGCGGGCCGCCGGGAGCAGTCCGACGATGGTGCGGATCAGTGTGGACTTGCCGGAGCCGTTGGTGCCGAGAACGGCCACCACCTCGCCCTGGCGGACCCTGAGGTCGATACCCCGCAGCACGAGCCGACCGCCCAGGTCGACCGAGAGATCGGCGACCTGGACGGCGTTGGCGTCTGGAGAAGTCACGAGCAGCCGTTCGCCTTCCGCAGCTCCTGCAGGTTGGTCTGCATGAGCGTCAGGTACGTTTCCTTCGAGTTGGCGTCGGACAGGCCCTCGATCGGGCTGAGTACGGCGGTCCGTACGCCGACGTCGTGGGCGATCGTGTCGGCCACCTTCGGACTGACCAGCTCCTCGGAGAAGATGGTCGTCACGTGCTGGGCCCGCACGATGTCCTGCACCTCCTTGATCCGCGCCGGGGACGGCTCCGCGTCCGGCGCGAACCCGGCGATGCCGATCATCGTCAGACCGTATCGCTTCGCCAGGTAGGCGAACGCCTCGTGACTCGTCACGAAGGTCTTGAGTTTGCAGTCGGCCAGACCGGTCTTGTACTCCGTGTCGAGCTTGCCGATCTGGTCCAGCAGCATCTTGGCCCGCTCGTGGTACGCCGTGGCGTTGGCGCTGTCCACCGCCGCCAGCTTCTCCTCGACCGCCTTGACGACATCGCCGTACCGGACCGGGTCCAGCCAGAAGTGCGGGTCGAGCGCGTCGTCCTTGTGTGCGGCCGGGGCCGCGGCGCCGGGCTCGTGCTCCTCGAAGTCGGCGCCGGTGGCCTCGAGCTTCGCGGCCGGGGCGACGTCGAAGGCGGCGTCCTTCGCGTTCTGCTCGACGGCCTCGTCGACGGCCGGCTGCAGGTTCTTCTCGTAGACGACCAGCTTCGCGCTCGCGATCGACCCGACCTGCTTCGGTGTCAGCTCCAGGTCGTGCGGCTCGACACCGGGCGCGGTCAGCGTGGTCACGTTCACCGCGTCGCCCCCCACTGAGCGGGCGATGAACTCGAGCGGGTAGAACGAAGTGACGACGTCGAGCTTGCCGTCACCCTCAGCGCCCGCCGGACCAGCACAGCCGGCCACGGTGAGGGCGGCCAGGGCAGCGACGCCGGCGACGACAGCTCGAAGACCAGATCTCATGACAATCATTTTCATTTAACTGGAGATGATTGTCAAAACAGGGAGTTCACCGATGGCCAGCCGCAACGTCGGGCGCCGGCGCGCAGACCACCGTGCCACCACCCGGGGCAACCGCCGCCGCACGCTGGAAATTCCGCAGGGTCACGGGCATGGTCACGGGCACGGTCACGGGGACCATGTGGTCGACACCTCGGTGGTGAACTCGGACGCGATCGTCGCCCGGCGCGTCCGGATCGTGGTCGCCGCGGTCCTGATCCCACTGATCACGGCCGCCGTCGTGATGATGATCGTGCTCTGGCCGGGCGGCGGCGTGAAGGTCACGTCGTACCAGACGAACACCGCGCGGGGTGAGGTCACCGCGATGAAGGTCTGCCCGGACCCGAAGGACAAGTGCGACCTGGCGACGGTGAAGCTGGACAACGGGCCGGACAAGGGGAAGGCGGTCCCGGTCCAGGTGCCGACGGCCGCAGGCACCACATTCCCGATCAAGGTCGGCCAGACGGTGATGCTCGGGGTGCAGGACGGCGCACCGCTGGACCAGAAGTACCAGTACGTCGACCACGACCGGACCAAGCCGCTGCTGATTCTCGCGGTGATCTTCGCGATCGCGGTCGTCGCACTGTCCCGGTGGCGCGGATTCGCGGCGCTGATCGCGCTCGCGGTGACGGCGGTGATGCTGACCCAGTTCATCCTGCCGGCGATCCTCAAGGGGTCGAACCCGCTGGTGGTGGCGGTGGTCGGGGGAGCGGTGATCATGACGATCGCGGTGTTCCTGACGCACGGGATCAACGCCGAGTCGTCGATCGCGCTGGCCGGGACGATCGCCGCGCTCGGGCTGACTGTGCTGCTCGGGTGGTTCTTCACCAAGTTCTCGATGCTGAGCGGGCTCGCGGCCGAGGGCGCGTCCCAGGCCAAGTCGTTCGCGCCGAACCTGAGTCTGACCGGTCTGCTGGTGGCCGGGATGGTGATCGGTGCGCTCGGGGTGCTGGACGACGTGACGGTGACGCAGGCGGCCGCGGTGTGGGAGCTGTCCGCCGCCAACCCGGGAGCGAGCCGGCGCGAACTGCTGGCCGCGGGACTGCGGATCGGGCGCACACACGTCGCCTCGGTCGTGAACACTCTGGTCCTCGCGTACGCCGGGGCCGCGATGCCGGTGCTGATCGTGTTCGCGATCCAGGACCTGCCCGGGCTGTCCGTCATCTCCACCGAGGCGGTCGCGATCGAGGTCGTCCGCGGACTCGTCGGCAGTCTCGGCATCATCGCCGCCGTACCGCTCACGACCGCGCTGGCCGCGATGGCTGTCGCGGACCGGTCGCGCGACCTCGTGGCCGAGGCCGAACACCTGTAGGGCAGCCCTTCCACCCGAGCCGTTGGCCTCCTAGAGTGCAAGTAGGTCACGGAGAGTCCGCCCACGATTACCTTCGGTGGCCGTACGGGGTGAGGAGAGAGGATGAGGTTCCGTCATCGGGACGGTTCGACCGTCCATTTGGGGTACTGCGCGACCGTGCACCCGGCCGCGGAGCTCGACGGGGTGATCGCCGGGCTCGACGGCTGCGCGGGCCTGGTCCGCGCGGAGCTCGGCGTACCGAAACTCGGGGTCGGGCTGTGGTTCGCGAGCCCGCTCGCCGACCGGTTGGCCAACTCGCCGGTGGCGCTGAACAAGCTGCGCCGGTCGCTGCACAAGAACCGGCTCGAGGTCGTCAGCCTGAACGGCATCGCGCACTCGGCGTTCACGGACAAGGTCGTCGGCACCAAGCTGTTCTGCCCGGACTGGACCGAGCCCGAGCGGCTGCGGTACACGCTGGACCTGGTCGACGTGCTGGCCGAGTTGCTGCCGACGGATTCGGCGTACGGCTCGGTGTCGACCGTGCCGCTCGCCTGGCGGGCCCCGTGGTCGCGGGTGCGCAACCGGGCCGCGCGGGAGGCGTTCGACCGAGTCGAGCAACACCTGGAGCGAACCGAGAACCGGACCGGTCGGACGATCCGGCTTGCTGTCGAGCCAGAGCCGGGCTGTGTGCTGGAGATGATCGGGCAGGCCGCTGCGTGGCTGGAGCGGTACTCCAGCCCGGACGGTGGTGCGTCGCGGATCGGGCTCGGGCTGGACGCTTGCCACCTGGGTGTGCAGTTCGAAGAACCGGCTGACTCGTTCGAGGCGCTGTGGCGAGCAGGGGTTGATGTGGTGAAGGCGCAGCTGTCCGTTGCGCCGACGCTGGTGGACCCCGGGGACCTGGCTGGGCGGTACGTGCTCGGCCAGCTCGGCACACCGAAGTACCTGCGGCAGGTGCGTGAGTGGGGTGGGCCGGGCGTGGACGACGTGGAGCAGGCCTATGAGCTGTCCGGCCACGCGGCCTGGCGGATGCACGCGCACCTGCCGGCTCACGAGGCGCCACCTGGTCCGCTGAGCTCGACTACCGCCGTACTGACGGACTGTCTGAGCAGGCTGGTCGGTGGTGGGCATCCGCTGACCCACCATCTGGAGTCAGAGGTCTATGCGTGGCCGGATGCGCCCAGAACCCAGCAACAGTTGGCGAAACGGATCGCCGGAGAGCTGGGGTGGCTGCGTGACCAGCTGACCGACCTAGGGCTGCGTGAGGTGCACTAGGTCGGAGTAGTCGGGGAGCTGGACGGACGTGAATGCCTTGCCGACCGAGTTCTGCGTCCAGATGAAGCGCTGGACCGACGTGGGCAGCTTGGGCAGCGTCGCTGCGGCCCAGGGCATGAGGCGCAGAGCCAGCGGTGTCCCGGGGATGATCGTCGCCATCAGCTTCGGACCGATGCCGAGGCTGCGGTGCACCAGTGGCCTGATCATCCGCTCGTAGTTCTTGAGTCCGGACGGTAGGTCGCTGCGGGCTGCCGCTAGCTCTCCGGCCAAGATGTACGCCGTCACCACAGCCAGACTCGTACCGCCTCCCACCGCCGGCCCGGGGCAGAACCCGGCATCGCCGACCAGTCCGATCCGCCCGCTCTGCCAATGGTCCAGGGTGATCTGGGCGATTCCGTCGAAGTAGAAATCCTCCGCCGCATCCAGGTGCTCCAGGAGCTGCGGCACCTTCCATCCGTAGTTCCTGAATCGCTTGTGGAGCAGAGCCTTCTGCTCGGCGCGGTCGTGGTAGTCGTACCGCAGTTCGGGCGAGCGGAAGAAGAACCCGGCACGGGTCTGCCCGGTCTGACGGACGCCGTAGACCCCGACCAGCGCGCCGACCGAGAGGTGCGCGAGCGTGCGGTTCCCGGTGTCGAACACGTCCGGCATCGAGAACACCGCAAGGTACCCGCCGAGGAACCGGCGCAGCGGCTCCTCCGGGCCGAAGGTGAGTCGACGGACGTTGGAGTGCAGGCCGTCCGCGCCGATGACGAGGTCGAAGCGGCGTTCGGTCCCGGAGTCGAACGTCACGTCGACACCGTTGCCGTCGTCGTCCAGCGCGGCGATCGAGTCGCCGAACAGGTACTCCGTGCGGTCGCGCGTGGCGTCGTACAGGACCTTGGTGAGCTCGCCGCGGAGGATCTCCACGTGGCTGTCGGAGATACCGGCGTACATCCGGCTCAGGTCGACCTCGACCGGCGGCTTGCCGAAGCGCTCGATCGTCATCGCGTCGAGCCGGGTGCGGGCCGCCTCGATCGCGTCCCAGCGACCCATCCGACGGGTCACCTCGGCCGCCGAGCCGAACAGGTCGACGGCGTGCCCGCCGAGCCCGTGCCGCATCGCCGGGGTGCGCTCGACGACTGTCGGCTCGAAGCCGTAGCGGTGCAGCCAGTAGGCGAGCACGGGACCGGCCACGCTCGCACCGGAGATCAGGACCTTCATCCGACGCTCCCTGGGATTCGTTTACTTAACGGAAGGTAAGCAAATCGCCGCGGTGTTGTCAACGGTTTACTTACCGGAAGGTCAGTTAAACTCCGGGGTATGCCGAGACAACGGACCGGTGACACCCGGGCGCGGATCCAGCAGGCCGCGCTCGAGCTGTTCGGCGTGCGCGGGGTGAAGGAGACCAGCCTGCGCGACATCGCCGAGCGGCTCGGCGTCACCAAGCCCGCGCTCTACTACCACTTCGCGTCCCGCGAGGACCTGCTGAACAGCCTGGTCCAGCCGATGATCGAGGACTTCGAGGCGTACGCCGCGGCGCAGGAGGCGGCTGCCCCGCTCGATCCGCGCGAGCTGTTGGGCTCGTACTTCGATCTCGCCTACAAGCACCGCCGGCTGATCCAGCTGATGATTCGCGACCTCGCCGTACTGACCGAGCTCAAGCTGGCCGGCCGGTTCATGGAGTGGCGCGGGCGCGTGACGGTCCTGCTGATCGGCCACCAGCCGTCGATCGACGAACGGATCCGCGGGATGGTCTCCCTGGGCGGGCTGTCCGACTGCGCGGTCATGTTCGACGACGTCCCCGAAGCTGAGCTCCGGGAGCTGGCCGTCGCGGCCGCCTACGACAGCCTGGGCCGCGGCTGATCAGCCGTTGGCGATTCGAGACACGGCGAACAGCAGGATCACCAGGATCGAGAAGATCCGCAGGAACTTGGGCCCGGTCGTCACCGCCGGCCAGCTCAGGAACGCCAACCACCCCAGCAGCAACGCCAGCAACAGCAACGCCGGCACCCCCACCACCACCGGGGCGAAGACCCCGGCCAGTGCCAGCACCAAAGTGATCCCCGGCAACGTCAACTTCGGCGCCGCATGCAGCTTGGCCACATACGGGTAACTGGCCTTGGTCAACCGCTGCCGCAACGAACTCACCGGCTGACTACTGGGGGAACTCATGAGCCCATTGTTCCAGGTCCTAAGGTATGGCTCGTGTTCGTGGTGATCAGGTTCCGGGTGCCGGAGGCCGAGCAGGCGGAGTTCGGGGAGCGGGCCCGGGGTGCGGTCGAGGTGCTGGCGCGGCAGAAGGGGTTCGTGGGGGCTCGGTTGGGGTGGAACGTCGATGACCCTGAGTTGGTGGCCTTGTACCTGGAGTTCGAGAACATCGGGTCGTACCGGCGGGCGCTGTCGCCGTACGACGTGAAGTTGACCGCCGTACCGCTGCTGTCGCAGGCAATCGACGAGCCGACGGCGTACGAAGTGCTGCCGCTCTAGGATCGATTCGATGGGTGCCGCCCTGGACCGATAGCCTGGTCTCTTCCGTACCCGAACTGTGCCCGCTTTCTGGAGTCCAAAAGTGCCCGTGGAAACCGTCGATGCCGTCGTCAGCCTCAGCAAGCGGAGAGGCTTCGTGTACCCGTGCGGCGAGATCTACGGCGGTACCAAGTCGGCCTGGGACTACGGACCGCTCGGCGTCGAGCTGAAGAACAACATCCGCACCCAGTGGTGGCGCGCGATGGTGACCAGCCGGGACGACATCGTCGGCCTGGACTCCTCGGTGATCCTGCCGACCAAGGTCTGGGAGGCCTCCGGCCACCTGTCCGAGTTCGTCGACCCGCTGACCGAGTGCCAGTCCTGCCACAAACGGTTCCGTGACGATCACCTGCGCGAGGACTACGCCCGGCGGAAGAACAAGGACGCCGACGACGTCAAGCTGGCTGAGATCGCCTGCCCGAACTGCGGGAACAAGGGCACCTTCACCGAGCCGCGGATGTTCAACGGCCTGCTCAAGACCTACCTCGGCCCGGTCGAGTCCGAGGAGGGCCTGCACTACCTCCGCCCGGAGACCGCGCAGGGCATCTTCATCAACTTCGCGAACGTGATGGGCACCGCCCGGAAGAAGCCGCCGTTCGGCATCGCCCAGGTCGGCAAGAGCTTCCGCAACGAGATCACCCCGGGCAACTTCATCTTCCGGACCCGCGAGTTCGAGCAGATGGAGATGGAGTTCTTCGTCGAGCCCGGGTCGGACGAGGAGTGGCACGAGTACTGGCTGAAGGCCCGCTGGGACTGGTACGTCGGCCTCGGCCTGAACCCGGACAACATGCGCCGCTACGAGCACCCGAAGGAGAAGCTGAGCCACTACTCGAAGCGCACCGTCGACATCGAGTACAAGTTCAACTTCGGCGGCAAGGAGTTCGACGAGCTCGAGGGCATCGCGAACCGCACCGACTTTGATCTGACCACGCATTCCAAGCACTCCGGCGCCGACCTGTCGTACTTCGACCAGGAGAAGGGTGAGCGCTGGACGCCGTACGTGATCGAGCCGGCGGCCGGCCTGACCCGCAACGTGCTCGCGTTCCTGCTCGATGCGTACACCGAGGACGAGGCGCCGAACGCCAAGGGCGGCGTGGACAAGCGGACGGTGCTGCGCTTCGACCCGCGGCTGGCCCCGGTCAAGGCCGCCGTGCTCCCGCTGTCCCGCAATGCCGACCTCTCGCCGAAGGCGCGCGACCTGGCCGGCGAGCTGCGCCAGAACTGGAACGTCGACTTCGACGACGCGGGCGCGATCGGCCGCCGGTACCGCCGGCAGGACGAGATCGGGACGCCGTACTGCATCACCGTCGACTTCGACACCCTCGAGGACAACGCGGTGACGATCCGCGAGCGCGACTCGATGAAGCAGGAGCGGGTCGCGCTGTCCGAGGTGACCGGCTACCTCGCACAGCACCTGGTGGGTTGCTGACGATGTTCCTGACGCGGGAGCGGATTCGCTTCGGGCTGGCTGTTTTCGGGGTGTCGGCGCTGGCGGTGTTTCTGCTGTCGGCGTGCTCGGACAGCAAGCCTTCGGCGGGCACGTCCCCGTCTTCCGGCAGCACGCCGCCTACGACCAGCGCTCCGATCCCGACCGCGTCGACGCCGTCGCTGACTCCGCTGCCCACACCGTCGAAGCCGTGGCCGACGCCCAAGGTCACCGGAGCACCTGCCGACGATGCTCCGCTGGCGTCGCGGATCCGTTTTGCGATCTCCAAGCAGGCGCAGATCGCGGCCGGCAAGGCGGCGACCACCACGGTCAACTGCCCGGGGATCGACAAGGTCGAGACGGCCGGCCACCACGAGCTCAAGTGCACGGTGACGTACGCCGGGAAGTCGTACAGCGGCACGTTGACGGTCGACGCGAAGCAGTACTCCGCGTCGTACAAGTTCACGTCGGACTCGGTGGCGATCGTCCGGGCGAAGGTGGTCGACGCCGTCCAGCGCTCCGTCACGGATGCGGCGAAGGTGACCTGCACGATGGATGATGTTGCCGTGGTCAAACATTCCGGCGAGCCGATCGGCTGCGACGTGACGACGACGGCGAACGCGGTCCAGCCGTACAAGGCGCAGGTCTCCGGCAACGGCCAGGTGCTGGTGGCGAAGGCCTGATGCTGCGGCTGGGTGGGCTCACGATCGAGACGCCGGTGGTGCTGGCGCCGATGGCCGGCATCACGAACGCGGCGTACCGGCAGCTGTGCGCCGAGCAGGGCGCCGGGCTGTACGTCTGCGAGATGATCACCTCCCGCGGCATCGTCGAGGGCGACCAGAAGTCGTTGGACATGCTGACGTTCGCTGACAGCGAGACCGTGCGCTCGGTGCAGCTGTACGGCGTGGACCCGACGTACATCGGGCGGGCGGTGCAGATCCTCTGTGACTCCTACGGTGTCGCCCATATCGATCTGAACTTCGGCTGCCCGGTGCCGAAGGTGACGCGCAAGGGCGGTGGCGCTGCGCTGCCGTGGAAGCGGAACCTGCTCGGCGCGATCCTGCGGTCCGCGGTACATGCGGCGACGCCGTACGGCGTACCTGTGACGATGAAGACGCGGATCGGGATCGACGCCGACCACCAGACCTACCTCGACGCCGGGCGGATCGCTGCCGACTCCGGCGCGGCCGCGATCGGGCTGCACGGGCGGACGGCGGCGCAGGCGTACTCCGGCCAGGCGGACTGGACGAAGATCGCCGAGCTGGTCGAGCACGTGGACATCCCGGTCCTCGGCAACGGTGACATCTGGGAAGCCGGCGACGCGCTCCGGATGGTCGCCGAAACCGGCTGCGCCGGCGTGATCGTCGGCCGCGGCTGCCTGGGCCGCCCCTGGCTCTTCCGCGACCTGGCCGCAGCCTTCGCCGGCGCCGAAGCCCTCAACCTCCCCACCTTGGGTGAGGTAGCGGTCGTCATGCGCCGCCACGGTGAACTCCTCGCCGACCTGATGGGGGAGCAGCGCGGCCTCCGCGACTTCCGCAAACACGTCCCCTGGTACCTCAAAGGCTTCCCCGCCGGCGGCGAACTCCGCGCCGCCCTCGGCATGGTCGACTCCCTGGCCCACCTGGACGACCTGCTAGCCCAACTGGACCCCACCGTCCCCTTCCCGGTCGCCGAACTAGGCGCCCCCCGAGGCCGCCAAGGCAGCCCCCGGAACCACGTAGTCCTCCCCGAAGGCTGGCTGAACGACACCGACGGCCTAACCACAGACCTAACCGCCGCCGAACTAGGCATCTCCGGCGGCTAACAGCCCCACCGCGGCGGACACCCCTCAGACCCGGAGCTCCCGCACGAGGGGATAACCCCTTGAGTTGAGGGTTCTCCGATGGTGTGCAAGGGGAGAAGGCTCAACTCCAGGGGTTAACCCCTCATGCAGTCAGACGGGTAGGTGCTGGAGGTCGGCGAGGGACGTGATTCGTACGGCGTTTTCGTCGGGTGTTGGTGGTTCGAAGTCGGTGAGGTGTTGGTCTAGTACTGCGTCGGACACGTCTTGGCGGTGTGGGGCGTGGCGGTTGTTCGCGTGTCGTTGGCGGATCGTTGTGTGGTCTACCTCGACGTACAGCAGCACGAATCGGGCTCCTGTTTGCGTGGCCAATGCGCGCCAGGCGTCGCGCAGGAAGCGGGGTGAGCTGGTGTCGTCGACGATCACCGCGGTGCCTGTCGCCAACAGGTCGCGCACTTCGGCGACGGCCAGGGTGTGGGTCCGCTGCCATTCCTCGACCGGGATCCCGTCCCCGCCCCACAATCCGCGGCGCTCGTTGATCTCGTCCAGGCTCACGATCGTCGCCGACAGGCGCGCGGCGAGCTCGCGCGCTACCGTGCTCTTTCCCGAGAACGACGTGCCGCACATCAGCACCAGGAGCGTCATCGACCAAAGGTTACATACCGACCTTCTGGTGGGTGGGTTCGACGACCAGGACCTGGCGTTCGTGGTCTCGGGGGTACTTGAGGTCGATGTACTTCGCGACCAGGGCGTCGATGATTTCCCAGGCCTCGTCGCCTTCGAGCCAGTCGACGACGCGGCCGCGGATGGCGATCGGCTGGAACGGGTTGTCGGCGGGGACGATGGAGAGGGCGAGGCGGGGATCGCGGCGGAGGTTGCGGGCCTTGCGCATCGTCGGGCCGGTGAAGAAGACGATGTGGTCGCCGCGGGTGCCGGCGTACACGGGTGTGCTGTGCGGGGAGCCGTCGGGCAGGACCGTGGCGAGGTGGGCGTAGGCGGGGCCGTCCAGGACTTGGCGGATGGCTGGGTCGAGCATGAGCGAGTCCTCTCAGCGGGGGTTGGTCTTGCGCCAGGCGAGGTAGTCGGCCACCGCCTCGGTGAGGGTGAAGGCCGGGGTGAAGCCGGTGTCCGCGGTGAGGCGGGTGATGTCCAAGAACGGCTCCAGTTGGCCGCCGGGGACTACGGGCTGGTTCAGGGCGTCGGCCAGCTCGCGGTTGGTGAACGGCCGGCCGCTGGAGACGTTGTACGTGCGGTGGTTCAACGTCTGCGCGGTGACGAGGAGGGCGATCGCGCGACCCATGTCAGGGGCGTAGCACCAGTCGCCGCCACCGTCCGCGGTCAGCGTCAAGGCAGGCGACTCGCCGCGGAGTACGGCGGAGACGAACGGCGGGATCGGGCTGAAGATCGATTCGGGGTCCATTAGCGGACCCCACGTCGAGCCGATGCGGAGCACGACCGGTTGGACGCCGGTACCGGCGAGGCTGTGCGTGGTCAGCGGCTCGACGGCCTTCTTGAACGCGACGATGTGGTGCGGGAGGTCGGCGGTCGGGAGCGCGAGCCCTTCGTGCCAAGGGGATTCGTCCTGCCCGATGTACACGCCGATGCTGCTGGCGACGGCAAACCGCCGTACTCCCCAGGCCCGCGCGGCGTCCAGCGCGTTCAGCAGTCCGGTCGTGTCGTGGCGGAAGTACGAGACCGGATCGTCGCCGGGAATGCTCCCCGCCAGATGCACGATCGCCGCAATCTCCCGACCCTTGCCCATGGCAAGGAACGCCTCCCGGTCGGTGACGTCCAGCTGCTCCACCGCGACGGAGGTCCCATCGAAGAACGAAGGTACGTCGGTCTGCCGGTACGACGTGACGACCACCTGCTCGCCCAGCTCCGCCAGCGCCCGCGCGGTATGCGCCCCGATCATCCCCAGCCCACCGGTCACAAGAATCATGCAGCGAACCTAGGCCCCACCCCCACACCCCCGCTTGAACGAATCACGCACAATCTGTTGACCAGACCCCTACCAAACACGCGACTTTCTCCGCACACCACGCCGGACTGCCGAACGTGATGCAGTTGCTGGAGACTCCCTGTCCGAACACCTCACCCCGGACGGTGACACGAATGATCTTCGAGAGCCACTGGACCACGGCGCACGCAGAGCCGACCGCGCTTCCGGCCCGGCCGATGCTGCATGTGCTACCGGCGCGGACAACCGCGGAGGCGACCTTCTACTCGGTGCGGTGGACGAGCACCGGGCCGTACCAGGTGCACGGGAACCTCAGCATCCCGGCGGGGGACGCCCCGTTCCCGGGGTTGACTCCGCGTTACAGGAGCGTCAACAACGTGCCGCATCCGAACGACCGGGCGCGGTACGTCGTGCTCAGCTTGATGCACCGCGGGCAGCGGCTGGCGGACGAGGGCTTCGCGACGGCGTACCCGGGGCTGCTGACGATTGGGATCGACGATCCGGCGGCGTACAGCGGTCGAATGCTGCTCGCCGCCGACAACGACCACCTGAAAGCCTGGCTGGCCGGCCTCGCCGGCGTTCGTCGACTCTCGAGGTTTGTCGTATGAACGATCCTCTTGGCGTTCGGTCGGTGGTCAATGCGAATGCGACCGTGACGGTTCTCGGTGGGTCGGTGATGCCGCCGGCGGTTGTTGCTGCCATGGTGGACGCGGCCTCTCGGTTCGTCGACCTTCCTGAGCTCAACGCCCGCGTTTCCGAGCGCCTGGCGGTGCTCACTCACAACGAGTCGGCCTATGTGACGTCGGGAGCCGCAGCCGCGATTACGCTGGCGGTGGCGGCGTGCGTCACGGACCAGTCGAGGGCGTTCCCCGCGGCTGCCGACGTCGTCATGTTCGCCTCCCAGCGCAACGGGTACGACTACTCAGCCCGCCTCCTCGGCGCCCGCATCGTCGAGGTGGGGCCGTCGGTGGAGGAGCTGGAAGCAGCCCTGAGCCGCCGACCGGCCGCGGTGCTGTGGATGGCCGGCGCCCACTACGCGCCTGGCGCACTGCCGATCGAAGAGGTAGTGCAAGTCGCCGGCGACACGCCGGTGATCGTCGATGCCGCCGCTCAGATCCCACCGATCTCGACGCTCTGGCGGTTCACCCGCGACCTCGGAGCCGACGCGGTGATCGTGAGCGGCGGGAAGGGCCTGCGTGGTCCGCAAGCCAGCGGGCTGGTGCTTGGGAAGCGCTGGTTGATCGACCGGATCCGCGCCCACAGCTCGCCCAACCACGAGATCGGTCGGGGGATGAAGGTGGGGAAGGAGGAGTTGATGGGCCTGCTCGCCGCCGTCGAGTGGTCGCTGGCGCAGGACGAGGAGGCGAAGATCGCGGAGTACGAGCGGATCGTCGCCTACTGGATCGACGGTCTGCAGGGACTGCCCGGGGTGTACGCCGACCGCGGCTACCCGAGCGAGGCCGGCCAACCGCACGGCCGCGCCGTCGTCAGACTTGCCCGGGACCGCAACCAGGTGATCGCCGCCCTGTGGGACCGCGACCCGCGCATCTCGGTCGGAATCTTCGGCGTACCGGCCGACGCGATCGCGCTGAACCCGCAGACGATTCAGCCCGGCGAAGAAAAGGTAGTTCTCGATGCCCTCATCGAGATCCTAAGCTCGGGGGATGGCGACGAAGCCGGATGAGACGCGTGATGGGGTTGAGCTGACCAACCTGGATCAGCCGTTGTTCGATGGGGCCGAGGCGACGAAGCGGGATCTGGTCGACTACCTGGACGCGGTGCACGAGCGGATCCTGCCGGAGTTGCGGGAGCGGCCGCTGTCGGTGATCCGGATCCGTCCGGGGCAGCCCAAGTTCATGCAGAAGAACGTTCCGAAGTACACCCCGGACTGGGTGAAGACCGTGCCGGTCTGGGCGGAGGCGTCGAAGCGCGAGGTGTCGTACGCGCTCTGCGACGACCGGCGGACGCTCCTGTGGTTCGCCAACCAGCGCGCGGTCGAGTACCACCCCACTCTCATGCGCGCCGAGCGCTGGGACCGCGTCACCCACCTCGTGCTCGACCTCGACCCACCGGAGGGCGACGACGCCTTCGCGAAGGCGGTCCAGGCCGCGCTCCTCGTCCGCCAGGCGCTCACCGACTCGGGCCTGTCCGGAGCGGTCAAGACCAGCGGCGCCAAGGGCGTCCACGTGATCGTGCCGATCGACGAGACGGTCTCGATCGAGGACGCCGCGGCCGCCACCCGAGCGCTCGCCGCCCGCGCGGAGAAGCTCGACCCGTCCGTCGCGACCACGGCGTACATCAAGGAAGACCGGCACGGGAAGGTCTTCGTCGACTCGACCCGCTCCGGCGGCGCGACCATCGTCGCGGCGTACAGCCCACGGGTCCGACCGGGTACGACGGTCTCCTTCCCGGTCGGCTGGGACGACCTGGAGCAGGTGACGCCGCGCGACTTCACCGTCCGGAACGCCGTTTCGCTCCTCGGCGACACCAATCCGTGGGCCGCCCAACTCCCCGCGCCACAGTCCATCCCTGACGATGTCCTCGAGGAAGGCCGAGCCATCCCGGTCGCCCGCGTCATCGCCATGCACGAAGGCAAACGCCGCAAACGCGCCCGCGAAGCCGCCGACAAGGACACGCCCTAGCCGATTTCCGGTGATGGGGCGCCATCGGCGGCGGGAGACTAGCGCTCAGGTGCGGTGGTCAAGTCTAGGGCTTGGCGGCGGACCGCGGGGGACGGGTGGTTGCGGAGGGCAATGAGTACCCGCCGCCACTCCGGTGACCAGCCGGAGCGCGGCCCGGCGCTCGCAACCAGCGGCAGGGCCAGCAGACCCGCCGCCACCCCGTCACCCAACGTGCGAACGCGCCGGTCGCCGTCCGCAGAGTCAGCCTCCGACCCCGCCGTGCGAACCCGACCTCGGTCGCCGCCGTCCACAGGATCCCCTCCCGACCCCGCCGTGCGAACCCGATGTCGGTCGCCGCCGTCCGCAGGATCCCCTCCAGACCCCGCCAGCGTCTCCGCGATCGCGACGAGCTCGGAAGGAGTCCAGTGCGCCTCGGTTGCGGCGAGTCGGCTCCGCAGGAGGTCCGCCGCACTGACCGCAGCCAGCGGGTCCTGACCCACCACCTCGTGCAGAACCAGTAGGTCGTTCGTCTGCAGCGCAGTGACGAGCAGCTGCAGGCGCAGGTTCAGGAAGTCCGGTGCGGTCAGCTCTGCGGCCACCGGCTTCAGCAGCTCCCGCACCTCCGCGGACCGCCCGCCGAGCTGCGCCACCAGTTGCCCGACCAGCTGCGACAACCGCTGCCGTGCAGGGTGATCCCGGTCCGGCTCCGCGTCGGGCAACGACGGGTCAGACTCCAGGCGGACCAGCAGCTGCACGGTGTCGATCAGCTCGGCCAGGCCGTCGTCCGGATTGGTAGCAACGATGCCGACCAGTGCGGTGGTGCCGTCCAGCCACACGCGGCTGCGCAGCGACAGGTCGGTGATGAAGTCCGCGCACACCCGCGCCGCTGCCCGGTTGTACCGCGCCCACTGCCGCAGCGCGAGCAGTGCAGGTCCAACCACCTCCGGCTCGCTCCGAGCCGACACGGCGATCAGGAGGTCGGCGTACCGCGCTCTGTACTCCAGCGGCATGTCATAGGCCCGTCGCTGGGTCAGCACGATCGCAGTGGCGGCCGAGTCGTGCACCGCCTGCTCCAGCACCGCCCACGCGGCCGCGTCGTACAGGAGGTACTGCGACACCGTGCTAGCGATCGCTGCCCGCACATCCCGGTGCGCACCGGCCCACGCCTCGGTCAGTACTGCGCTCGCACCGGGCGACCGCAGCTCGCCGAGCATCCGTACGGCGGCCTTCCTCGACGTCACCTTCACGCCCTCGCGCAGCAGCACCGGCTGCAGCAGACCGGGCAGGAGACTCGGCCGCACGTACCGAGCAGCGCGTGCGGCGGCGTACATCGCCACGCGCGCCCGGTCGTCACCTGCGTGCGCCAGCAAGACCGGCAACGCCCGGTCCGGTCGTTCGGTCCACGCCAGCGAGCCCAGCGCGGCTTCCTGCAGCAGTACGTCGTCACTCGCGAGGAACTCGTCCAGCGTGGCGCCTGGTACATGCCCGAGCGTCTTCACTGCCGCAGCCCGGTACCACTCCGGCATACGCGAGTCGCGCGCCACCCCAGCGACCAGCTCGGCGTACCGCGCTTGCTGTCGCGGGAGCCATCGCCGTAGAGCGTAGTCGGGGACGTGCCACGACAGACTGTTCCGGTCGAAGCGCCGGATCCGGTCGGCCGCCTTGAACACCGGGTCCAGCAGGTCGGTCCGGAACTCGGTCACTGCCCACCACACCGGAGACCAGCGAGCCATCCGGACGTCGCGCTTGATGATCTGTCCGGCGCGGTCGGCCCGGGTCCTGGGCGCGTCCAGCCAGTAGCGGCAGGCCTCTTGGACGGTGTGCTCCTGGTTCGACCAGACCGCCTCCTCGAGCACGTCCTGTAGATGCTGGAGCTTCCAGGCGCGCCGGCCGAACGTGGTCGCCACCGCCATCGCGAGGCCGAACTCGTTCCGCTTCGCGGCCACCTCGATCGACGGCCGGAGTACGTCGTACACCTCGGCGTCCCGCTCGTGCGGCAAGTTCTCGACCAGTCCGTGCAGATCGAGCCAGCCCCGGTTCTCCGACAGCCGCCCGTGCGCCTGCAGGCCCCAGTCGAGCAACGCCGGACGGTTGCTCAGGGCCCCTTGTACGACGGCACGCTCCGCCACCGCCGTCAGTGCGCTCCGCGTCGCCCACGAGGTGTCCCGCGCCTCCAGCGCATCCGTCAGCAGAGTCTCCAACGCCGGTGTGAGCGCATCGCCGAGCATCGTCCGCGGCAGCTCACCCACCGCACTCGCCAGGCTGAGCCGAACCGGGTCCTGATCGTTCCGGACCCGCCCAACCGCCCAGTCCAGCGCCGTCACTACCTGCTCCGCCTGTCGCGAACGCCCGGCCGCGCCAACCACCGCCTGATACACCGACGCCCGCACCGAAGCATCGGGATCCCGCACCTCGGCCTCCAACAAGGCAAGGGCCTCCGAGTAGGGCAAGTATCCCGTCGTCCCACGCCGCAGCGAGCCGTTCTCGTGAATCGCGGGCAGCGACAGCATCCGCCGCGCCTGCTCGACCCGGACCTCGTGAGGCAACAGGTCGAGCAGGTCCGAGCTCAACCGCGCCTGCCCCAGATCGATCTCGCTCGTCACTCCCGCGAAGATCCGCGCCCGCCGCGACGGCGCCAGCTCCTGCAACACCCCAGCCAGCTCCGGCCACACCACCCGCCCCCCAGACCGACCAGCTCGTCATCCGAGTACCGCGACAGCCGCCGCCGTAGGGCCGGCCGCAACGCGCGCCCCACGACACCCCGCCGATCCGGCGCCATCAGCATCGCCAGCACCCCGGCCGGATCCCGATCAGTCAACGGCCCAATGATGTCGAGCACGGCGACCGGCAGGTCATCCGCCGGAACCGCCCGCTCGATCAACCGAAGCGCAACTCCAGCCACCAAGGTGCCGTGCGCCACGACCGCGGCCACGCCGTGGCCCACGCCCTGCCACCACTCGTCCCGATCCTCGCCCGCCGGCAACGTCCGATCGGCGTACGCAAGCACCTCCTCCGGATGCTGCCGCGCCAGCCGCCGCC
This sequence comes from Kribbella sp. NPDC026611, assembly GCF_040638345.1. Classification (NCBI taxonomy): domain Bacteria; kingdom Bacillati; phylum Actinomycetota; class Actinomycetes; order Propionibacteriales; family Kribbellaceae; genus Kribbella; species Kribbella sp. NPDC026611. The sequence goes on along the minus strand of NZ_JBEZYC010000014.1, from coordinate 34,693 downwards.
ACATCCCCGGCGAGACGCAGTACGCCAACTCCGGCAACAGCCGCTCGACCGTGGCTCCATCGGCGGCCTCGAGCAATCCGGCCGCCGCGACATCACCCCATCGAGCGCGATGCTCGTCGATCAGCCGTACGGCGAGGTGCTCGCGACGGGTTCGCCGTACCAGCGCAACAAGCTTCGTCCGCAGAGCCGCGGGCGCGTCGTCGTACAGAATCCGCAGCTCGTCGTCCGAAACCGGTACGCCGCGCACCACCGCGGCAAGCGCCCGGGACTGCACCGACGGCTCCGGATCACGCAGGAGCCGGCCGACGTACGACGTCGTGCGCGTGACCTCGGCGATCTGCACCCCGAGCGTCCGCTCGAACGCCGACCCCTGCCCAAGCTCGTCCAGCAGCCCGCTCAACTCCGCAGCCCGCTCCGCAAGCAGCCGCATCCGCTGCCCGTACGAGAGCCCGTCGATCAACCGCAGCAAGTCCCTAACCCGCATGCGCCCATCCTGCCGGACGCCGCGTGTCAGCCACCTTCAGCTGACCCGCGCCAGCTCCCCAAACGCCTCCGCCAGCTTCGGCAACGTGTAGTGCGCGTTCAGACCGCTCGGGTTGGGGAGGACCCAGACTCGGGTGTTGCCGATCAGCCGGTCCTGTTTGCCGATGGCCGCCGTACGGTCGGCGAACGCGTCGCGGTACGCCGTGACGCCGAGCACGGCGAGCCACTCCGGCTGGTAGGCGAGGACCTTCTGGACCAGGTTCTCGCCGCCGGCGACGAGCTCCGGGCGGGTCAGCTCGTCCGCTCGCGCGCTCGGCGTGTCCACGACGTTGGTGATGCCCAGGCCGTAGGTCAACAGCTCACTCTGCTCGGCCGGTTTCAGCAGCCGCGGCGTGAACCCGCTGAGGTGCAACGCGGGCCAGAACCGGTTCCCCGGCCGAGCGAAGTGGTGTCCGGTCGCCGCCGACATCAGTCCCGGATTGATGCCACAGAACAGGACCTTCAATCCGGGACGGATGACATCGGGCAGCGCTTGCATGGGCCAAACGTTAGTCGTTCTCGTTGTTGAGCCCGGCCGGGAGCTGCGACGCGATGCAGGACCGGGCGACGAAGAGCCAGATCGTCTCGCCCTGCGCGTCGACCCGGATCATCGAAGCGCCCATGTCGTTGGTCGAGTACCGGTAGCCGCCGGTGGCCGGCAGCGCGAAGCCGACCGGGTCGTGCAGCCGGCCGCTCGTGTAGTTGCTGTCGATGAAGTAGTTGTAGTAGCCGGTACACGCGGACGGGTTGATCGGGACGATGATCGCTCCGTTGCCGGTGTGCGGTGCGGCGTCGAAGTCCCGGCCGAAGCTCCGGCGGTGCGACAGGCGGTCGCTGGTCGCGTCGCTGCAGCTCGCCGCGACGGACGTCGAGTGCGACGTGTCCAACGCTCCGGGCACGAGGAAGGTGCAGAAGCTCGAACCGTCCCCGGCCCGCCAGCGGCCGAAGTGGAAGTTGCTGGACGTGGTCGTGTGGACGTCGAACTTCGTCCCGGCGATCGCCGTACCCATCACGTAGCCGCAGGACTTGTTCGCCAGCCAGCCGCCCGCCGGGATCACCCCGTGGTTGTTGCAGGCCGCCGGCTTCTGGACGTTGCCGATGGTCGTGTACTGGTTCACCGCGTGGGCCGGCTGGGTCACGGCGACCGCGCCCAGCACCAGCCCACAGACGGCGGCGAAGACCCGGCGCATCAGCAGAACCAGCCGTCCTGGACCCAGCCCTCGTGGTTGATGTCGCCGTACGCGAACCCGTGCACCCACTCGCCCGAGATCTGGTCGACCAGGAAGGTCTGCGGCTTGTGCAGAGTGCCCATCCGGGCGCCACCGGGCGTGGTGCGGACCTGAAGGTCCACGGCGCAGACGGTCTCGCGGACGCCGACGTGCCCGTTGGCCGCGCTCGCCGGGAGTGTCGTGAGGACGGCGCCGGCGACGGCCAGCGCGCCGATCAGAGCGAGTCGTTTCATCACCAGGACCCCCATCCACCGAGGCACTCGTAGCGGACGTAGCCCCAGTCGTTCGGACCGAAGTCCTGGATCGACGCCCAGCCGTTGTAGACCGGGTGCACGCCGCGGGTGTGGCCGACCTTGTTGCCGTAGGTCAGCGTCCGGAGCGGGTGCACCGGACCGGGGATGGAGAAGTCGTAGTTCTCGTACATGGTCGCGTCCTGGCACACGATGATCGCGTGCTCGGGCGGCTCGACCGCGACGGCGGCTTCGGTGCCGGCGGCGAGCGTGCCTGCGGTGACGGTGACCGCGGCGAGGAGGAGGGCGGGTTTCCGTGTCATCAGAACCTCCAGGTTGGTGTCATCTCAGATGACGGTAGAACGTGTCGTCAGAGATGGCAAGAGGTGTCATCAGTGGATACAGTGGGCGGGTGGCCGAACGTCGGACGTACTACGGGATCGCGGAGATCGCCGCTGCGCTCGGCCTGAACCGGCAGCTCGTCACGGCCTGGCGGAGGCGGCGCAGCCACGGGATCCCGGACCCGGACGGCGAGCTCTCGTCCGGGCCGATCTGGCGTGGAGAGACGATCGAGCCGTGGATCGACGCGGTCCGATCGCAGCGTGACGTACCGGCGCAGCCGATCGCTCCCGAGGTGGCCTTGCGGGCCGGCCGGCGGATGCTACGGGTGGCGGCCTTGCTGCTCGAGGAACCCATCCGGCTGAAGCTGCTCAGCCAGGCGCTGGCCGAGGCCCGGGAGTTGATGCCGATCGCTGATGACGCGGCTGACGACCAGCTCGGGCGGGCGGTGCGGCAACTGCTGTCGCCGCTGCGCACGAGTGGTGACGACCCGGGCAGTTTGGTGCGGTTTCGGCGCAAGGTGCTGAGTGAGCTGACACAGCTGGAACCCCTGGTGGAGCTGGCAGCAGAATCCCTTCCGGAAGCGGACAGTGCCAGTTAGTGTGCGAGCCGTGACCGTCGAAGTACCTGGCTACCGCCTGGCGGAGCCGCTGGGTGCGGGGGCGACCGGGGTGGTGTACGCGGCGAGCCGGCTGGCCGATGGGGGCTCTGTCGCGATCAAGGTGGTGCATCCCGAGATGGTCGACCCGCAGTACCTTGACCGCCTCCGGCGCGAGGCGCGACTGGCTGCGGCTGTGGTGCATCCCGGGGTCGTCCGCGTGCACGAGGTCGGCGGCGAACGCGACCAGGCGTGGCTGGTGATGGACAGGCTGACCGGTCCGGATCTCCAGCACCTGCTGGCGTCCGAGGGTCCGCTCCCGGCCGAGCGAGCGGCGTCACTGATGATCGAAGTCGCCGACGCGGTCGACGCGATGCACGCGGCCGGCATCATCCACCGCGACCTCAAGCCGGCCAACGTCATCCTGCACGGCGGGCGCCCGCTGGTCGCCGACTTCGGCGTAGCCCGCCAACAAGCCGCCACCGGCACAGACCTGACCAACGACTGGCTCCACAGCGCCTCCGGGCCGCCGCTGGGCACCATGGCCGGCACGGTCGCCTACATGTCCCCGGAGCAGTGGCGAGGCGACCCAGTCACCCCAGCCACGGACGTATACGCGTTAGCCGGCACCCTCTACACCTTGCTCACCAACAAACCGCCGTACGACCGCAAGACCCTTCCAGAGCTTGCATACGCAGTCGCGATGCTCCCTGCACCTACCACCGGCCTCCCGACGTACGACGCGGTGATCGCGAAGGCGATGGCAAAGGACCCAGCTGATCGCTTCCTGTCGGCAGCTGCTTTCGCGGAGGCGCTGCGGTCGGTCGTTGCTGGTCGTACTCCGGTTCGCCGCCGGCCCACCCGCGTTGTCCGGTGGGCGGCAGCCGCGATAGCAGTCTCGGCAGTAGTAGCGGCCGGTACCGCGTATGCCGTGCACAACCACCAGGCTGGGGATGAGCAGCTGACGGTTTGTGCGCAGGACGCGACGGTGCGGGACGCGCCTCGCGGGAAGACGGTGGTCGCGACCGTTTACCGAGGGGATCGGCTGACGGCTGTGCATCCGCGCGACGGCGAGGTCTGGGTGCACGTGCGGTTGCCGGACGGGCGGACGGGCTGGTCGTTGACCGACTGGGTTCGGCGACACTGCTGAAGTCCCCGTCAACTCAGGGTTGACGAACATAGATCGTCAACCTAGCGTTGACGGCATGACTCCCGGACCAGACCTGCAGCAACTTATCGACACGATCAAGACCGACGCCGGCAGCGACGACGAGCTCGCGCAGCTGGCCACCGCCGCGACCACCATCAGCGAGCTGACCAGCACCGGCGACGCCGTCCTCGGCTTCTTCGTCGACCGCGCCCGCGGCGCCGGCAAGTCCTGGGTGGAGATCAGCTCCGTCCTCGGCGTCACCAAACAAGCCGCCCACAAGCGCTTCGCCGACGCGTGGCCGGCCCGCCCGACCTTCGAACGCTTCACCCAGCGCGCCCGCAACGTGCTCGAAGCCGCCGGCACCGCCGCCTCCGAGCGCAACCAGGGCTTCGTCGGCACCGAGCACCTGCTGCTCGGCATGTACGCCGAGCCGGACAGCGTCGCCACCAAGGTGCTGATCCAGCACGGCCTCACCGAGGACACGGTCCGCCCGGCCGTCGAAGCCCAGAGCCCAGCCGGCGACCGGCCGAACGTCATCGAGCCCGGCCACCTGCCCTTCACCCGCCGAGCCGCGCACCTCCTCCAGGCCGCGGTCACCGAGGCCGTCACCCTCGGCCACAACTATGTCGGCACCGAGCATCTCCTGCTCGCCATCTACCGCGACCCCGGCAGCGTCGCGGGCAAGATCCTGCTCGACCACGGCCTCGAGGAGCAGACCGTCTGGGCCGATATCCGGAAGCTGCTGGAGGACTTCACGAAGTAGGTTGAGCGTATGCCTGACTGGTCTGCGCGGTTGAGCGAATTGGCGGTGGCGGCCGAGGTCCCCGGGGCGGTGCTGGGGATCTGGTCGGACGGCGAGCTGACCATCACGCCGTACGGCGTCCTGAACAGCGCGACCGGTGTCGGGACCACCGCCGACTCGGTCTTCCAGATCGGCTCGATCAGCAAAGCCTGGACCGCCACGATGATCGTCCAGCTCGGCGCCGAGGGCCGGCTCCAGCTGGACGACCCGGTGGTCAACCTGTTGCCTGAGGCACCTATCGACGCGCGGGTCACCGTCCGTCACCTGCTCACTCACACCAGCGGGATCGACGGCGACCTGTTCACCGATACCGGTCGCGGTGACGACTGCCTCCAGCGGTACGTCGCCCTGCTGGTCGGCGTGGACAACCTGTTCGATCCGGGGACGGCGTACTCGTACTGCAACGCCGGCTTCGTCGTCCTTGGCCGGATCATCGAGGTCCTCGACGGCCGCACGTGGGACGAGTCGCTCCACGCCCGGCTGACCGAACCGATCGGACTCACCCACACCGTCACACTGCCCGAGGAAGCGATCCTCTTCCGCGCCGCCCGCGGCCACACGGCCGACCACAGCTCGCCGGTCAAGACCTCGCAGCTCCCGCGCAGCATCGGTCCCGCCGGCACGATCACCACCGCCGCCGAAGATCTCATCGCCTTCGCCCAGTTGCACCTGACCGACGACAGCTACAAGTCCATGCAGGAGCCACAGGTCCCGTTCGCGTCCGGCGTCGGGGGCTTCAGCAACCTGGGCCTCACCTGGCGGATCTACGACTGGGACGGCCGGACGATCTTCGGCCACGACGGCTCCACGATCTCGCAGCAGGCGTACCTCCGGGTCGACCCCGAGGCCCGGCTGATCGTGTGCCTGCTGACCAACTCCGGCAACGGCAACCGCCTGTTCGAACCGCTCGCCACCGAGGTCTTCACGGAGTACGTCGGCGTCGCGCACCCCGAGCCGCCGCAGCCGATCGACGTACCGGTCGACGATCGCCATGTCGGACGGTACGAGCGGACCAGCGTCCGCCTCGACGTCGTACACAAGGACGGGCGACTTGTACTGGTCGAGTCCGCAACCGGTGACCGGCTGGCGTTCGCCGAGGAGCCCGAGCACGAGTACGAAGTGTTGCCGACCGGTCCGGACGACGGCAACCATTTCGTCGTCCGCTACTCGGCGGATTTCCCCTGGTCGCCGTTGACCTTCCACGACTCCTACCTGTTCGCGTCCGGCCGGGTGACGCCCAAGCGGTGAGAAATCGCTCTGCCGCTTTGGGGTGACCGAGCTAACGTCTTCAGGGTGACTAGTGCACCTGCTGAACTTCCTCGTAAGGCTGGTGACCTCCGGGCCGCCGGATACCTTCCTCGGTCGATCAAGGCCGAACTCCGTGACAACCTGCTGAATGAGCTCCGGGCCGGGCGCGACCCCTGGCCGGGCATCGTCGGTTTCACCCGCACGGTGATCCCGCAGCTCGAGCGCGCGCTGCTCGCCGGGCACGACGTCGTACTGCTCGGTGAACGTGGCCAGGGCAAGACCCGGCTGCTGCGTACGCTGGTCGGTCTGCTCGACGAGTGGACCCCGGTGATCGAGGGCGCCGAGTTGCCCGAGCACCCGCTCGACCCCATTACCCCCGCCTCGCAGCGGCGCGCCGCCGAGCTCGGCGACGACCTGCCGGTTGCCTGGCTGCACCGCTCGCTGCGGTACGCCGAGAAGCTCGCCACGCCGGACACCTCCGTCGGCGACCTGATCGGCGACGTCGACCCGGTGAAGGTTGCCGAGGGCCGCAGCCTCGGCGACCCGGAGACCATCCACTTCGGGCTGGTCCCGCGGGCGCACCGCGGAATCGTCGCGATCAACGAGCTGCCCGACCTGGCCGAGCGGATCCAGGTCGCGCTGCTGAATGTGATGGAGGAGCGCGACATCCAGGTCCGTGGGTACACGCTCCGGCTGCCGCTCGACGTGTTGCTGGTGGCAACGGCCAACCCCGAGGACTACACCAACCGCGGCCGGATCATCACCCCGCTGAAGGACCGCTTCGGCGCCGAGGTCCGGACCCACTACCCGCTCGACATCGACGCCGAGGTGGACGTGATCCGGCAGGAGGCCGAGTTCACCGCAGAGGTCGGCGAGCCGCTGCTGGAGGTGCTGGCCCGGTTCGTCCGGCACCTGCGGGAGTCGACCGCGATCGACCAGCGCTCGGGCGTATCGGCCCGGTTCGCTGTCGCCGCGGCCGAGACGATCGCCGCCGCGGCCCTGCGCCGGAGCGCGATCACCGGAGAGCAGCCGGCCGTGGCCCGGCCGGTCGACCTCGAGGCGGTTCCCGCCGTACTGCGGGGCAAGCTCGAGTTCGAGCCGGGTGAGGAGGGGCGCGAGATCGAGCTGCTCGAGTACCTGCTGCGGCGCTCGATCGCGGACACCGCGCGCGAGCGGTTCGCCGGCCTCGACCTCACGCCGCTGGCGCATGCTGTTGCCGATGGCAACCTTGTGACCACCGGTGAGCGGGTACCCGGTAAGGAGGTCCTGGCCGCCCTGCCCGAGCTGCCGGTGCTGCACGACGTCGCCGCCCGCGCCGGCGTCGAGCCGGACGACGCGCCCGGCAAGATCGCGGCCGCGGTCGAGCTCGCCCTGGAGATGCTCTACCTCTCGAAGCGAGTGGCCAAGGACGCGGACGACGACACCACGGTCTACGGGGCCTGATCATGTCAGTGCTGATGCCACGACTCCGTCGCGGCGGGTCATGGGGCTGGAACTCCCGGTCTTCCCTCGTCGCTCCGGTCGCTTCGCTCCCTCCGCTCCTCGGTCCAGACCGGGAGGCCCCATGACCAGCATTCCTGAAGGCTGGTCCTACGGGCCCTGGCACGACGGGCCGGATCCGCTGGCGGCGCCGGCGGATCTGCGGGACGCGCTGGACGAGATCGGCCGCGACGTGATGAACGGGTCGTCGCCGCGGTCCGCGCTGGAGGAGCTGCTCCGGCGCGGCACTCGCAGTACCCAAGGCCTCGACGACCTGACCCGCCGGATGTGGGAGCGCCGCCGCGAGATCCAGCGGCGGCACAACCTCGACGGCACGCTGCGCGACGTTCAGCGGCTGCTGGACGAGGCGCTCGAGGCCGAGCGGCGGGAGCTGTTCCCGAACCCGTCCGACGACGCCCGGTTCCGGGAGGCACAGCTCGACGCGCTCCCGTCCGGTACGGCGGCGCAGGTCCGGGAGCTGGCCAACTACGACTGGCAGTCGTCGGAGGCGCGGCAGAAGTACGAGGAGATCCGTGAGCTGCTCGGGCGCGAGCTGCTCGGGTCGCGGTTCGAGGGCATGAAGGAGGCGCTGCAGCAGACCACGCCGGAGGACGTCGAGCGGATCAACGAGATGCTCACGGACCTCAACGCGTTGCTCGCGGCGCACGCTCAGGGACAGCCCGAAGTACCGGAGCTGTTCGAGGAGTTCATGGCCAAGCACGGCGAGTTCTTCCCGGAGAACCCGCAGTCGGTCGAGGAGCTCATCGACGTACTCGCGCAGCGGGCCGCCGCGGCGCAGCGGATGATGAACTCGATGACCGCCGAGCAGCGGGCCGAGCTGATGGAGCTGTCGCAGCAGGCGTTCGGCAACGCACAGCTGTCGCAGCAGTTGTCCCAGCTGGATGCTCAGCTGCAGGCGCTGCGGCCGGGCGAGGACTGGTACGGGTCGGAGCGGATGAGCGGTGACGATCCGCTCGGTCTCGCCGAGGGTGCGCAGGCGATGTCGGACCTGGCCGAGCTGGATGCACTCGCCGAACAGCTCTCGCAGTCGTACCCCGGAGCGCGGTTGGAGGACATCGATCTGGACGCCCTGACCCGGCAGTTGGGCGACGAGGCGACGGTTGACGCGCGTCGGCTCACGGAGTTGGAGCGGCAGTTGCGCGACCAGGGGCTGCTCGAGCGGGCGCCGGACGGTTCGCTGCAGCTGTCGCCGAAGGCGTTGCGGCAGTTGGGTCAGACGGCATTGGCCGACGTACTGCGGACCGCGCGCGGATCGGGTGAGCGAGACGCGGCGAACGCGGGCGCTGCTGGTGAGTTGAGCGGATCGACTCGGCAGTGGCAGTTCGGGGACACCCAGCCGTGGGACGTGCCGCGGACGGTCCGGAACGCCGTACTGCGGACCGCTCACACCGGTCGTGGTGGGGTGAAGCTCGACGTCGCGGACGTGGAGATCGCGGAGACCGAGCACCGCGCCCGGGCCGCGGTCGCGCTGCTGGTCGACACGTCGTGGTCGATGGTGCAGGAGAACCGCTGGCTGCCGATGAAGCGGACGGCGCTCGCGCTGCACCAACTGATCTCGACGCGGTACCGCAACGACGCCTTGCAGCTGATCACCTTCGGCCGGTACGCCGGGGTTGTGGAGCTACCGCAGCTGATCGGCATGGAAGGCACCTGGGAGCAGGGCACCAACGCCCACCACGCCCTCCTGCTGGCCGGCCGCCACCTGCGCCGTCACCCCGACGCCCAACCCGTCGTCCTGATGGTCACCGACGGCGAGCCCACCGCTCACCTGGAGCCTGACGGCACCGCAGAGTTCTCCTACCCACCCGAACCCGCCACGCTCCGCAAAACCATCTTCGAAGTAGACCGCCTGGCCAAACTAGGCGCGTCCCTGACGGTCTTCCGCCTGGGCGAGGACCCCCGCCTGAACGCCTTCGTGGACCTCCTGGCCCGCCGCTCCGGCGGCCGAGTCCTGGCCCCCACCACCGACGGCCTCGGCGCCGCCGTAGTAGGCGACTACCTAAGAACCCGCCGCAAACTCTGACCCACCTGCCTGCGACCCCGCGGTGCATTTGAAGGCTGAAGCCCTCGAATGCACCGCGGGGTCGGTCTGTTCTGGAGGATGGCTGCGAGTAGGTCGAGCCGGCAGGCTCGGGCTCCAGAACCTGGTCCGGTACCCGTGCAGAAACGTGGTTAGCTGTCCGGTCTGTGAATCGCAGAGGAAGACGCGGATTGTCTCGCGTTGTCAACAGGGGAAGGGGTTTCCGGCCTTCGACCTGTGGGAGAGGTCACGTCGGCATCGTGAGACCAGTGTTCAACTGGACTGGTTTTTTGGCTTACTCTGAAAGCACGCCCCCGCCGCCGGAGTCGACGGGCCAGCGGGTCATCGTCCCGCGCCTGTAACCACACCTGAAACCCAGGGAGTGATCGTGCCGAAACTCGTCTACGACTTCGCCGAAGGCAACAAATCCATGAAGGAGCTGCTCGGCGGGAAGGGGGCGAACCTGGCCGAGATGACCAACCTCGGCCTGCCGGTACCACCCGGCTTCACCATCACCACCGACGCCTGCAAGGTCTTCCTGCAGACCGGTGCGATGCCGCCCGAGCTCGCCGACGAGATCGACCACCACGTGGACCTGCTGCAGCAGACGATGGGCAAGAAGCTCGGTCAGGCCGACGACCCGCTGCTGGTATCGGTCCGTTCCGGCGCAGCTGTCTCGATGCCCGGCATGATGGAGACCGTCCTCAACGTCGGCCTGAACGACGACTCGGTCAACGGCCTGGCCCACCAGTCGGGCAACCCGCGCTTCGCCTGGGACGCGTACCGCCGGCTGATCCAGATGTTCGGCAAGACCGTGCTCGGCATGGAGGGCGACGTCTTCGAGGACGCGATCGACAAAGCCAAGCAGGACAAGGGCACCACGAACGACCTCGACCTGGACGCCGACGACCTCAAGGGGCTGGTCGAGACGTTCAAGCAGGCCGTGCACGACCACACCGGCCGCGAGTTCCCGCAGGACCCGCGGACCCAGATGGACCTCGCGGTCGAGGCCGTCTTCAAGTCCTGGAACGCTGACCGCGCCATCCTCTACCGCCGCCAGGAGCGCATCTCGGCCGACCTCGGTACGGCGGTCAACATCTGCTCGATGGTCTTCGGCAACCTCGGCATGGACTCCGGCACCGGCGTCGCCTTCACCCGCGACCCCGCGAGCGGCCAGCCCGGCGTGTACGGCGATTACCTGCAGAACGCCCAGGGCGAGGACGTCGTGGCCGGGATCCGCAACACCGTCCCGCTCGCGGACCTCGAGCAGCTCGACAAGACGTCGTACGACGACCTGATGGACATCATGGCCACGCTCGAAGGCCACTACCGCGACCTGTGCGACATCGAGTTCACCGTCGAGCGCGGCAAGTTGTGGATGCTGCAGACCCGGGTCGGCAAGCGGACCGCGGCGGCCGCGTTCCGGATCGCGACCAGCCTGGTCGACGAGGGCGTGATCGACACCGACGAGGCGCTGAAGCGGGTCAAGGGTGCGCAGCTCGCGCAGCTGATGTTCCCGCGCTTCGACGCGGACGCGGACAAGGACCTGATCACCAAGGCGATCGGTGCTTCACCGGGTGCGGCATCGGGCAAGATCGTGTTCACCTCGGCCGCTGCGGTCGAGGCGGCGGACCGCGGCGAGAAGGTGATCCTGGTCCGCAAGGAGACGAACCCGGACGACCTGCACGGGATGATCGCCGCGCAGGGCATCCTGACCAGCCGCGGCGGCAAGACCTCGCACGCGGCCGTGGTCGCCCGCGGCATGGGCAAGACCTGCGTCTGCGGCGCCGACGAGCTCGACGTGAATGTTGCCCAAGGCACCATCAAGGTCCACGGCGCGGTGCTCGAGGCCGGCGAGACGATCTCGATCGACGGGACGACCGGTGAGGTCTTCCGCGGTGAGGTCCCGGTGGTCGCGTCGCCGGTCGTGCAGTACTTCGAGGGTTCGCTGGCGCCGGACGCAGGCGACGAGCTCGTGGCCGCCGTACACCGGTTGATGACGCACGCGGACGAGGTACGGCGTCTCGGCGTACGGACGAATGCCGATACGGCCGAAGATGCGGCGCGGGCGCGCCGGTTCGGGGCCGAGGGGGTCGGGCTCTGCCGGACCGAGCACATGTTCCTCGGGGAGCGGCGGGCGTTGGTCGAGGCGCTGATCCTCGCGGACGAGGACGCCGATCGGGACGCGGCGCTGGGCGAGCTGGAGCCGTTGCAGCGGGGCGATTTCCTCGAGCTGCTCGACGCGATGGACGGCTTGCCGGTGACGATCCGGTTGCTCGACCCGCCGTTGCACGAGTTCCTGCCGTCGCGGGAGGACCTGGCTGTCAAGGTCGCGCTCGCGAAGGAGCGCGGTGAGGACGCCGAGCGCGACGCCAAGCTGCTCGCCGCGGTCGAGCGGCTGCACGAGCAGAACCCGATGCTGGGGCTGCGCGGGGTGCGGCTCGGGCTGGTCGTCCCGGGGTTGTTCGCGATGCAGGTCCGGGCGATCGCGACGGCGACGGTGGAGCTGCGGGAGAAGGGCAAGGACCCGCGGCCGGAGATCATGATCCCGCTGGTCGGCGCCGTCCAGGAGCTGCACCTGGCGCGCGACGAGGTCGAACGCGTGCTCGCCGAGGTCGGGGTCGAGGAGATCCCGATCGGCACGATGATCGAGCTGCCGCGGGCCGCGGTGATCGCGGACCAGATCGCCGAGGCGGCCGACTTCTTCTCGTTCGGCACCAACGACCTGACCCAGACCACCTGGGGCTTCAGCCGCGACGACGTCGAGGGCGCGTTCTTCTCGCGGTACCTGGAGAAGGGCATCTTCGCGGTCTCGCCGTTCGAGTCGATCGACCGCGAGGGCGTCGGCGCGCTCGTCCGCACCGGCGTCGATCGCGGCCGCGCCGCCAAACCCGATCTCAAACTCGGCGTCTGCGGCGAACACGGCGGCGATCCCGACAGCATTCACTTCTTCCACGACGTGGGCCTCGACTACGTCTCCTGCTCGCCGTTCCGCATTCCAGTAGCTCGTTTGGAGTCGGGCCGAGCCGCACTGACGAGTGACCAGACAGACACTGACTGACCTGACCCAGAACCTTGACTTTGAGAGCGCGTGACGGACTGTACGAGTGTGTCCGCGCTCTCATCGTCACCGGCGGGGGATTGGTGACGAAGCGTGACTTCAAACAACTGTGTGTAGGAATTTGCCTTTACCAACCCCTTGCGTAAGAGCATCCGGGCTGGTGAGAATATCCGGGCGGGAAGGGAGTTCACTCGTCGACTTTCGGGTCTGACTCGAACCAGCCGCTGTGGCGGCTCGTGACTCCCTCTCCCGCACCAAATCCTTTACTGCAAGGGCCTCCGGTAATCTTTCCGGTATGGCCCTTTTTGTCGTTCAGCTGCGCTTCGACCTCGCCGACACCGACCGCCGGCTGGCGGTCCGCCCGGCCCACCGCGAGTACCTGACGGAGCTCAAGGAGGCCGGCAAACTCGTCACCGCCGGTCCCTACCCGGACCAGACCGGCGCCCTCCTGATCTACGACGTCACCGACGAGGCCGAGCTCCGCGACATCCTCGCCAAGGACCCCTACACCCCGGCGAACGTCTACGAGATCACCACCCTGACCGAGTGGGAGCCGCTCTTCCCGATCGGCTAGTTCCCGATCGGCTGGCGGGACCTCATTGCCAGCTCAGACGTCGGCGCCTTCGAGGTCGAGGTGGTCGACGTACGCCCAGAGCCAGACGAGGGGAGCGAGGACCAGCTCGGGCTCGTTCTCCTCGTCGGCGATGAACAGCATCGAGGCCTCGCCGTTCGTGATGTCCTCGATCACTGCCTCGCACAGCTCGAGCCCGAGCTCGAACGAGACCAGCCGCGGGCCGTTCTCCCAGCGGGGCTCCGGCAGCGGCAGCACCGGCGCCTCGTCGGTCCCGTCGAGCTCGACCGAGACCTTCTGCAGCTCCTCGTAGAGGTCGAAGGTGATCAGCCCGGCCATCGGCCGCCCGTCGAGCCCGACCAGGTACGGATCGTCGGCGCCGTCGCGGAAGTTGTCGCGGATCTCCGGCAGCGCGGCCTTCAGGTCGGTCGCCTCGAGGTACGGCGCCTCGTCCAGCTCCTCGGCCGGCTCCTGGTCCGCGAGCAGTCCGCTGCGCATCTGGTCGAACTGGTGGAGCAGGTCGTTCAGCTCGTCGTACGCACCGCCACCCGGCGCCCGCTGCGCGCGTGCCTCCAGGTCCCGGAGGTGCTCGATCAGGTCGTCCTCGAAGTGCAGCTCGTACCGCGGCAGGCCCGGCTCGCGGCCGGCGTTGATCTGCGCGACCAGCTGGGTCGAGACCGGCCCGAGCCGCTCGGCCAGGACCTCGAGCGGCGTGGTCGGCTTCTCCTCGTCGTCGTGCGCGCAGGAGTCGTCCTCGCCGGATCCGTCGCCTTCCATCGCGAGCAGCACCTGGAAGGCCTGGAACGAGAGCAGCGCGGCGGTCGCCATCATCCCGTCGCCGATCAGCATCAGCGGGTTCCCGCCCGCTTCGGTACGGCGCAGGTGGTCGGGCATCAGCGTCGCGGCCTGCTCGACGTTCACCTGGCTGGCCAGCGAGGAGAGCCCGTGGTCGGCATCGACGCCGAGCAGCTCGATCAGCCGCTCCGAGCTCATGTCGAAGTTCGAGCGCAGGTAGTACCGCAGCCAGCCGGCGTCGACCGGGTTGCTGAGCAGCTCGGTGATCCGGGCCCGGAAGTCGGCCAGGTCGGCGATCGCCAGCACGACCAGCACCGGCTGATCACCGTCGCCGATCACCAACGGCCGGGTGTCACCGTTGTGGAACCCTTCGATCACCTGGTGCAGGCTGTCGGCGGCGGCGTCGAGCGGCCACGACTCCGCCTCGAACTCGTTGACCACCGCGGCGGAGGTGTCGTCGGGCATCTGTGGTTCCTCTCCTGGCGGCGGGAGTTGGGGGTAACTGTAGGCGGACAACGTCTCACCAGGTCATCAGGGTCCTCAGGGGACCCGGCTTCGGCGCGGAGGTGACATTCGCCACGCTCGTACGGCGGGTCGGTGCAGAGGTATCTCACATGTGAGATAAGGTCCGGCGCATGACCGATGACTACCTGAGCCGGATCGGCAATCTCATCCGGGACGCCCGTAAGCACCGCGGCTGGACGCAGACGCAGCTCGCGGAAGTACTGAACACCAGCCAGAGCGCGGTGAACAGGATCGAGAAGGGTCATCAGAACCTCACCCTCGAGATGCTCGCCCGGATCGGCGAGGCACTCGACTCCGAAATTGTCTCTCTCGGTGGCGGTCCGGTCCACCTCCGTGTCGCCGGTGGCCGCCAACTTTCTGGCGCGATCGACGTCAAGTCGAGCAAGAACGCCGGTGTCGCGCTGCTCTGCGCCTCGCTGCTGAACAAGGGCCGGACGACGCTGCGCAAGGTCGCGCGGATCGAGGAGGTCAACCGGCTGCTCGAAGTACTCGACTCGATCGGCGTCAGGACCACCTGGCTGAACGACGCCGGCGACCTGGAGATCGTGCCGCCGGAGCGCCTCGACCTGTCGTCGATGGACGCCGACGCGGCCCGCCGGACCCGATCCATCATCATGTTCCTCGGCCCGCTGCTGCACCGCGAGGACAACTTCGAGCTGCCGTACGCCGGCGGCTGCGACCTCGGCACCCGAACCGTCGAGCCGCACATGACCGCGCTCCGCCCGTTCGGCCTCGAGGTGAAGGCGACCGGCGGGCAGTACCACGCGCTGGTCAACCGGACGATCACGCCGGGCAAGCCGATCGTGCTCACCGAGCGCGGCGACACCGTCACCGAGAACGCGATCATGGCCGCGGCCCGGTACGACGGCGTCACCGTGATCCGCAACGCCAGCCCGAACTACATGGTCCAGGACCTGTGCTTCTACCTCGACCTGCTCGGGGTGAAGATCGACGGCATCGGCACCACCACGCTGACCGTGCACGGCAAGGCCGAGATCGACGTCGACGTCGACTACGCGCCGTCCGAGGACCCGATCGAGGCGATGAGCCTGCTCACCGCGGCGATCGTGACCAAGTCCGAGATCACCATCCGGCGGGCGCCGGTCGAGTTCCTCGAGATCGAGCTCGCGCTGCTCGAGGAGATGGGCCTGGAGTACGACCGCAGCACGGAGTACCTGGCCGAGAACGGCCGGACCCGGCTGGTCGACCTGACCACCCGGCCGTCCAAGCTGCACGCGCCGATCGACAAGATCCACCCGATGCCGTTCCCGGGCCTGAACATCGACAACCTGCCGTTCTTCGCGGTGATCGCGGCGACCGCCACCGGGCAGACGCTGATCCACGACTGGGTCTATGAGAACCGGGCGATCTACCTGACCGACCTGAACAAGCTCGGCGGCCGGGTCAAGCTGCTCGACCCGCACCGGGTGATGGTGGAGGGACCGACGCACTTCTCCGGCACCGAGATGATGTGCCCGCCGGCGCTCCGGCCGGCCGTGGTCACGCTGATCGCGATGATGGCGGCGAAGGGTACGTCGGTACTGCGCAGCGTCTACGTGATCAACCGGGGGTACGAGGACCTGGCCACCCGGCTGAACTCGCTAGGCGCTCAGATCGAGACCTTCCGGGACATCTGAGCCCTCCTGGACGCTCTGCTGGTCTTGCAAGAAGGCCACCGCCTCGGTGATCACAGCCGGGTCCTGCAGGATCCGGCTGTGGCCGAGGCCGGTGGTCGGGTGGAAGTGCGCCTGCGCGCCGTAGTTTCGCAGCAGCACGCGCGCCTGCTCGGGATGGACCACGTTGTCCTCGTCGTTGTGAACCACGAGGAGCGGCAACTTGCCGGTCATGACCGAGAACCGGGTCCAGATGTCGCGGTCGCCGTCGAAGTATCCGCGCTCGATCTCGCGCCGCAGCTGCTGGTTGACCTTCGGCCCTAGTCCGAGCGTGGCGCAGAACATGTCGGCCAGGTAGCCGAAGTCGGCGACGCCGCTGATCACCACCACGCGCTGTGCGGCGACGCCTTCGCGTAGTGCGTAGAGGACGAACGGCACGCCCAGCGAGTGGGCGATCACGCCTTCGAACGGCCCGTACCGTTTCTCGAGGGCGTGAATGATTCGTTGATGCCCGAGGATCGAGACGATCGGGCCGGGGGAGTCGCCGTGTCCGGGAGCGTCGTACGACACGGGGCTGTAGCCGAGCTCCAGCAGCCTGGTGATGAACCCGGCGTACCGCGAGGCGCGCGACCGCCAGCCGTGGACGAGTAGCACCGGCCGCCTCCCGTCACCCCAGGCGTAGGTCAGCGCGCCGTCGATCTCCTCGACGCGCGCGGCGTCGTGGACCGCGCGCTCGCTGTCCCGGACCGCGCCGCGGGCGAGCGGGCGGCGCCAGAGCGCGAACGCCAGCCGGCCGCCGAGCCGTGGTGACACCGCTCCGATGGTCCGCAACCCCGTGCCGATCAACTTCTCCATGACTCTCCTCCGGAAACTATACGAACGGTCGTATTATTAGTTTAGAACGAGGCAGTAGTCAATCGACATCTAGGATCTGACGTTGTGGAGAAGGTCGACGGACGGTTGGCGCGTGGGGACCAGACGCGGCGGACCGTGCTGCGCAAGTCGGTCGACATCGCGTCGGTGGACGGGCTCGAGGGTCTGTCGATCGGGCGGCTCGCGACCGACCTGGGGATCAGCAAGAGCGGGCTGTTCGCGCACTTCGGCTCGAAGGAGGAGCTGCAGCTCGCGACGATCCGCGCCGCGCGCCGGATCTACGCGGACAACGTGGTGATCCCGGCCTATGGGGTCGCGCCCGGGTTGGCGCGGGTGTGGGCGTTGAGCGTGCACTGGCTGGACTACTCCGAGCGCCGGGTGTTTCCGGGTGGGTGCTTCTTCCAGAAGGTGTCGCACGAGTACGCGGCGCGCACCGGGGCGGTGCAGGAGTCGCTGGCCGCCGTACACACCGAGTGGATGCAGCTGCTGGAGACGACGATCGGCGAGGCCGTGGCGGCGGGGGAGCTCGCGGTGGATCCGGCGCAGCTAGCTTTTGAGCTGAATGCGTACTACGAGGGCGCGAACCTGGCGTCGATCCTGCATTCGGACGTGTCGGCGTACTCGCAGGCTCGTCAGGCGGTGCGGAGCCGGCTGGAGTCGGTCGTCGTCGCGGGTGTCGCGGTGCCGTGGTGAATCGGCAGGTCGCGGCGGCGCCGGATCGGTGAGAAGAGCAGGACGAGGCCGGCGAGGGGCACGCCCGCGGTGGTGATCCAGAGTGCCGTGGTGAGGCCGAGGGTTTGGCCGAGCGTGCCACCGAGGAGCGCGCCGAGCGGGATGGTGCCGTAGTTGACGAACGCGCTCGTCGCGGTCAGCCGGCCGAAGAGCTCTGGTGGGCAGTAGGACTGGAGGAAGGTCGCCTTGACCACGTTGCCGCCGACGACGCCGAGGCTGACGCCGAAGGCGCCGATCACGTAGTACGCCGGACTGCGCGTCGCCAGCGGGATCAGCAGCGCCAGCGTCGGCAGGCCCAGCTCGCAGAGGAGCAGCGCCCGCGCCGTGCCAAACCTTATGGTGTGGCGGCCGAGTAGCGCACCGACGACGCCACCGCACGAGCCGGCGGCGATCAGTGTGCCGACCGTGCCGGCGGTCAGGCCGGCTTCGCGGACGAGGAAGGCGACGACGATCGCCTGGTAGCCCATCAGCCCGAGGTTCGAGACCGCGCCGAAGATCGTGAGCGTCCGCAGCCAGACGTCCTTCGCCACGAGTTCGATCCCTTGGCGGATCGCGCGTGGGCTGCGCGTGCCCGGCGTACGGCGCTCCCGGAACCGGATCGCGGCGATGCAGGCGAGCGCCACCACAAAGCTCCCGGCGTCCACGAACAATGCGTTGGTAGCCCCAATGAACTGCACCAACAGCCCACCACAGCCGAAGCCGGCGATCTGCGCCGCCGACGCCGACCCGTGCAGCTTCGCATTCCCCTCGGCGTGATCCTCCGGCTTCAAAAGCGTCGGCAGATAAGCCGTATAAGCCGTCTGAAAACACACCGCCGACGCCCCCACCAGCAACGCCACCACCAGCAACAACTGAATCGTCAGTTGCCGCCCCACCAACGGCACCACCGCCAGCAACAACGCCGAAACCCCCGAAGCCCCCACCATCACCGGCCGCCGCCGCACCCGATCAACCCAGGCCCCCACCGGCAACCCCACCACCAACCAAGGCACCCAAGCCACCGCAGCCAACAACCCCACCTCAAACGACGACGCCCCCAACCCAGAAACAGCCACCAACGGCAACGCCACCCCCGAAACCGCACTCCCAAACCGACTAACGCTCTCCCCAACCCAAAACAACCTGAAGTCCCGATCGCGCCCCAACAAACTCATGCCGACCCCACCGCCCCCGGCCCCTCACCGGACCCGGTGTCCGGGCCCGGCGCAACCACGTTGTCGAAGCCGTGGGCTTCGCCAGACCCAGGTGCTGTGCCCGCCCCTGCTGCTCCACCCGACCCCGGAGTCGGGCCTGGAGTAACCACGTTGTCGAAGCCGTGGGCTTCGCCAAGGTTTGGTGAGTGGGGGAAGGACTGGAGTTGGACTATGACTCGTTCGGCGGTTTCTTCTGTGGACTTGAGGTTTGTGTAGCGGTCGATGACCGCGGCGAGTTCTTCGTTCAGGTTGTGGAGCTGCTCCGGCGTCAACCGCAGGTCGCGCCAGTCCGACAGGCCGGCCGCGGACTTCCACTCAGCTGTCCAGTCCTCGGCGACGAAGGTCCGGACCCTGTCGTAGTACCGCTCCACCAAATCGGTGAGGTACACATCCAGCGCCCGCCTCGTCTCCGGATCGTCGGCGAACTCACCCGGATCGAGCACCGTCCGGCCCGGCACCCGCCACCAGCGCTCCCGCTTCGTCCCGCGGTCGGTGTCCTCCTCCAGGTAACCGTGCTCGGCCAGCAGCCGCAGATGCCAGCTGATCGTCCCCGTGTTCTCCCCGAGCCGAGCAGCCAGCGTGCTCGACGTAGCCGGCCCGTCCAGCTCGATCGCCTCCAAAATGCGCATCCGCAGCGGGTGAGCGAGCCCCCGAAGACTCTTCGCATCGATCCGTCGCATATATGCAGAGTAATCTCTGCAGAGACTCCTCTGCAACCAAGAACTGTCGGTACCGATCTCTACGTTGAGAGACATGCGCCCGCACGTAGTGGCTCAGCTAGCGGTCTCCCTGGACGGAGCGACGTCAGGTTTCGACGTCGACCTCGCCCGTTACTACGCGTTGGCCACCCTCTGGCAAGAGGACGTGACGCTCATCGACGCAGCAACGGTCCTGGCCGAGGAGATCGCCGTACGGGCGTCTGAGCGTCGCGGACTCCACGCGTCCGGCCCGGTCCTCGCGGTCGTCGACAGCCGCGCACAGGTCCGTTCATGGGAGTCGCTGCGCGACCTCGGCTACTGGTCCGACGTACTGGCGCTGTACGCCGACCAAACCCCGGCCCGCCCACCGGACGCGACCACCCACGAGCTCATCACCGGCTACGACGACGTAGACCTGGCCGAGGTGTTCCAGCTCCTCGGCCGCCAGGGCGTGCGGATCGTGCGAGTCGACACGCCGGCTCTCACCCGCGAGTGCCTGGAGCTCGACCTGATCGACGAGCTCACCCTCCTCGTCCACCCGGTCCGCGTCGGCGGCGAGCCGTGGTACGACGTCGACCGGCTCACCCTCCGCCACGCCGGCACCGAAGTCTTCAACGACGGCGTCCTCTGGATGCGGTACTGCGTCTCCTGAACTTCACCGGGATGTCGGCGGCCGCCGTTACTGTGTGGGGTGATGAGGAAGCAGCATGAGTGGTACGACGAGCACGACGCCGAGCGCTGGGTCGCGGAGCCGGTCAAACGACCAGGGCGGACTGCCTTCGCCCGCGACCGCGCCCGCGTGCTCCACAGCGCGGCCCTGCGACGCCTCGCCGCGAAGACCCAGGTCGCAACCGCCGGCAGCGACGACTTCGTGCGCAACCGGCTGACTCATAGCCTCGAGGTCGCCCAGATCGGCCGCGAACTCGCCGCAACGCTCGGCTGCGACCCCGATATCGTCGACGCCGCCTGCCTGTCACACGACCTCGGCCACCCGCCGTTCGGGCACAACGGCGAGCGCGCACTGGACCAGGTCGCCGCGGACATCGGCGGCTTCGAGGGCAACGCGCAGACGCTCCGCCTGCTGACCCGCCTGGAGTCGAAGACGTTCGCCGCGGACGATCGCAGCGTGGGGCTCAACCTGAGCCGCGCCACGCTCGACGCCGCGACGAAGTACCCGTGGTCGCGCCGGGAGGGTGAGCGGAAGTTCGGGGTGTACGACGACGACCTCGCGGTCTTCACCTGGCTGCGGGCCGGCGTGGGGGAGCGGCGGTGCATCGAGGCGCAGGTGATGGACTTCGCCGACGACGTGGCGTACTCCGTGCACGACGTCGAGGACGGGATTGTTGCCCACCACATCGACCTCGCCGCGGTGCACGCGGACCGAGCGCCGTACTGGGCCACAGTCCGCCAGATGTACTTGCCGGAAGCAACCGACGCCGAGCTGGACGACGGCTGGGCGCGGCTGCGCTCCCTGAACTACTGGCCGGCCGCGCGATTCGACGACAGCCGCCGCTCGCTGGCCGGCCTGAAGGACCTGACCAGCCAGCTGATCGGCCGGTTCGCCGCGGCTGCCGAGCAGGCCACCCACGCCGTCTTCGGCCGCTCCGCCCTGATCCGCTACGAGGCCGACCTGATCGTCCCCGACCGCACCCGCACCGAGATCGGCCTCCTCAAAGGCATCGGCATGCATCACGTCCTCAACTCCCCGGAACGCCAGGCCCGCCGAGCCACCCAGCGCGAGCTCCTCACCGAGCTGGTCGAGTCCCTGTGGAAGCTTGCGCCCAACTATCTCGACGCGCCCTTCCAGGCCGACTTCGCCGAAGCCGCGGACGACGCCGCCCGGCTGCGGGTCATCGTCGACCAGGTCGCGTCCCTGACCGACCCGTCAGCCCTCGCCTGGCACACCCAACTCGTCAAGGCGTGAGATCAAGAGGTTGTCGTGCGGCAACCGTTCGGCGAGGGCTAAGGTCGGAACATGAGTGCAGAGCAGCCCATCGTCATCGTCGGTGCGAGCCTCGCGGGGGAGACCGCGGCCCGGAAGTTGCGGCAGGAAGGCTACGAAGGCGGCATTGTCCTGATCGGCAGCGAGACCGAGCTGCCGTACGAGCGACCCCCGCTGTCCAAGGAGGTTCTGCTCGGCAAGAAGGACACGAGCACGGCCACCCTGCACGACCAGGACTGGTACGACGAGCACAACGTCACGCTCCGCCTCGGGACGACGGTCACCGCACTCGACCCAGCCAACCACACCGTGACGCTGGACGACGGCTCGCAGCAGCCGTACTCGAAGCTGGTCATCGCGACCGGCAGCCGTCCGCGGCATCTCGACGTACCAGGTGGTGACCTGGACGGCATCCACTACCTGCGGACGGTGCAGGACTCGCAGGCGGTCAGCGCAGCGTTCGCCAAGCAGCAGCGCGTGGTCGTGGTCGGCGCCGGCTGGATCGGCCTCGAGTCAGCGGCCGCCGCGCGCTCACGGGGCTCCGAGGTGACGGTCGTCGAGCCGCAGTCGACGGCGCTCGCGAGCGTGATGGGTGAGCAGATCGGTAACATGTTCGCGGATTTCCACCGGCAGCACGGTGTCGAGTTCCGCTTCGGCCAGGGCGTCGAGGGCTTCGAGGGCACCGGGTCCGTGACCGGCGTCCGGCTGGCCGGCGGGGAGGTGATCCCGGCGGACGTGGTGATCGTCGGCGTCGGCGTCGTACCGAACTCCGAGCTCGCCGCCGAGGCCGGCATCGAGGTGGCCACCCCGGAGAACGGCGGCGGTATCGTCACCGGCGCGGACCTGCGGACCTCGGCCGAGGACGTGTACGCCGCAGGCGACGTGGTTCGCTGGGACCACCCGTTCTTCGGCCGCTCGATCCGCGTCGAGCACTGGCAGAACGCGAAGGACTCCGGCTCCGCGGTGGCCAAGGCGCTGGTCGGCCAGGACGTCGCGCAGGACGCGATCCCGTACTTCTTCACCGACCAGTTCGACCTCGGCATGGAATACGTCGGCGACGTCCCGCGCGGGGCGTCGTACCAGGTGGTGCTGCGTGGGGACCCGAAGTCGGGTGCGTACTTCGCCTTCTGGCTGGACGACGACCGGCATGTGATGGCGGGCATGCACGTCAACAACTGGGACACCATCGACGCCATCCGCGACCTGATCCGCTCGGGCAAGCAGGTCGACCCGGAGCGCCTGGCCGACCCTGCCGTCGACCTGTCCGAGGTCTAGAGCGGGCGACGTCTAGAGCGGGTAGGTGACGTAGGCGAAGGACCTGCTGTCCGGCGACCAGCTCGGCACGTTCATGGTGCCCTGGCCGCCGAACAGCGTGGTCAGCTCGCGCACCTCTCCGTCGGAGGTGAGCAGCCGCAGCCTTACGTCGTCGATGTTGGCCGGGTGTCCTTCGGTCCCGGGCGGGAAGCTCACGTACGCCACTGCTGACCCGTCCGGCGCCTGGTGCGGGAACCAGTTCACTCGCTCGTCGTTGGTGAGCTGCTCGAGCTGGTGGGTGTCTGTGCTGATCCGGAACAGCTGCGCGTGCCCGGCGCGCTCGGAGTTGAAGTAGATCCACTTGCCGTCCGCGCTGTACTCCGACCCGTCGTCGGCGTACTCGTCGTCCGTCAGCTGCGTGTCGCGACCACCAGCGGACGGGATCGTCCACACGTTGGTGATCCGCTGGTCGCCACGCTGCTCCAGCCCGATGTAGGCGAGGGTCGTCCCGTCCGGCGAGACCCCGTGCAGGTAGTGGTGGACCCCGGGGCGCTCGTTGGTCACCCGTCGTCCACTGCCGCCGTTGAGAGGCACCGCATAGATATGACCGTCGTCAGCGGACACGTAGACGGTCGACCCGTCCGGGCTGACCACGTGGTCGTTGTTGATGTCCGGTACGCCCTGTAGCTCGATCTCCTCTAGGCGTGTGGTCACCTTGTAGAGCCGGCCGTCACCATTGACGATCAGCTCGCCCTGAGGCGTCCAGTTGGGCGCTTCGAAGAGAACAGTCTCCGAGCTGAACACCAGGCGATGCTCGTTGCTTGCAACGTCGACGACGTACAACTCGGACCGCTGACCAGGCCGCAGGGTTCTTGGCATGTCAGCAACCTAGCTCTGCGGATTGGCGACACAGCCAGGGCCCTGCAGGGACAGCTCGGCCTGCAAGATGTCGAGGTACCTGCAGCCGTCGCGCTGGTTGGGCTCGAGAATGCCGCCCTCGTGCCACTCGTTCCACGCGTAGAGGTAGACGTAGTTGTCGACGGTGGACGGACGAGTGGAAGTGTCCATGTCGGCGACGACGTTGCGCACCGCCTGCCGGTACCCGTCGAACGACTGGTCGGGCATCCAGCGGATCTTGCTGACGTCGGTCTGCTCCAGCGGGTACCGCGGGCGCTCGTCGAAGTCGGACAGCACGCAGCGCCCGTACGCACCCGACGACTGGTTGTAGAACGCGCGCTGATCACGCAGGTACGTCGCGTACGACCGGCTCTCGATGCTCGGCCCGTCGGTGGTGCAGTACGGCGCGTCCGCACCGGCGTTGCCGACCTGCTTCGGGTCGAACCCGGCCTGGTTGATCATCACGTAGATGTCCTCACCGAGCTGACTGCGCGCCTTGGCCCGCACCGCGTCGACGAACTGCTTCACCTGGGCGTTGCTGCCGTCGCCGAGCCCGCGGGCGTCGCAGATGTTCAGGATCTTGCGGCCGTCGTTGGTGCGCAGCGTGTTGTCCTGCTGCAGGTAGCGCATCAGGTTGGACGCCACCGCGTCGTACTGGGTGGTCGGGATGTTCAGGGGCGCGTACGGGTGCGCGCAGACGCCGACGGTGAAGTCGATGCTGTCCTTGTTGCGCGCCTGGAGGAACGCGTCCAGCGCGGCGGCTGTCACGGTCTGCTGCTGCTTCGTGCTGTCCCAGTACCAGTAGAAGTTGAAGAAGCTCAGGCCGGCGGACGTGGCCTGGGTGATGTGCTTCTCCAGCGTCTCCGGCTTCGAGTCGTCGTAGTACCCGATGGACGGCTCCAGGTACGACCAGTCCTCGTTGGGCCAGTTGTCGGTCGCGTAGTGCGTACCGCTGCGGAAGTCGCGGACGCCACCCCACCAGTCGTTCTCCCGGCCGTAGACCTCTTTGGTGCGGGCAATGATCGTTTGGTGGCCGTTGGCGTTGAACATGCCGAAGTACACAGCACCTGCCCGGATGAAGGTTTGGTAGACGTACCCCACCGGACCGTCGAGGGTGTAGCCGGCGTTGAGTAGCTCGCTGGTCCGCGGCGCCAGCGCAAGCCGCCACTCCCTGCCGTTGGTGAACCGCCGCAGCTGGGTGAGCCCCGGCCCCGGCTGACTGGCGACAAACCCAGCGGTCCCTTCCAACACCCAGTGCTGGGCCATCAGTGCATCTCGCTCTTGTGTACTGCTCGTAAACAGCCACTTGGTTGCGTTGGATGTCGGCTTGAGTCTGTAGAGCGCGGTCCAGCCCGCCTGCGCCTCCCGCCCGACGAACCCCGTCGTACCGGGCTGGCGCTGGTACCCGGCCGCTGTCGCCGCCGCGAGCTCGCCGGGGTCCGCGGTATACAGGCGCCCGACGCCACCCGGTGACACCAGCTCGACGAATGGGACGGGTTGGGCCGACCTGGTGATGGCCCTGGACTGCGTTGGATGCTGGTCGGCGCTGACCGGGCCGGTGGTCAAGGTGGCGGTGAGCGCGGCGGCTGCTGTGGCCGCGAGCGCGAGCAGCGCGAGTCTGCGTGGCACGTGGTTTTCCCCAGTTCGTCGTCCCGTGGCCGGGATTCCTTGCCGATGATCGTAGACTCGCGGGGTGGCAGGCCGGATCAAGGAAGAGGACATCGCGCTGGTGCGCGAGCGGGCCCGGATCGATGACGTCGTCGGCTCCTACGTGACCTTGAAGAACGCCGGTGGCGGCTCGCTCAAGGGGCTGTGCCCGTTCCACGACGAGAAGTCGCCGTCGTTCAACGTCACCCCGGCGCGCGGGTTCTTCTACTGCTTCGGCTGCCAGGAGGGCGGCGACGTCATCGACTTCATCCAGAAGATCGACCAGATCACCTTCGGTGAGGCGGTCGAGACGCTGGCGTCGAAGGTCGGCATCCAGCTCCGGTACGAGGACTCGGGCGCGCCCGTGCAGCGCGGCCCGGGGAACCAGCGGCCGCGCCTGGTCGAGGCGCACAAGGTCGCCGCGGAGTTTTACGTCGAGCAGCTGTTCGGCGCGCAGGAGGCGTCCCTCGGGCGGCAGTTCCTGGACCAGCGCGGGTTCGACAAGGACGCCGCGGTGTACTTCGGCGTCGGCTTCTCGCCGCGCGGTGGCGAGGCGCTGACCAGCCACCTCCGCGGGCGCGGCTTCACGAACGCCGAGCTGGTCGCGTCCGGTCTGGTCGCCGACGGGCAGCGCGGGCTGTACGACCGGTTCCGCGGGCGGCTGATGTGGCCGATCCGGGACGCGTCGTCGGACGTGATCGGGTTCGGCGCGCGCCGGTTGTTCGACGACGATCGGATCGAAGCGAAGTACCTGAACACCCCCGAGACCCCGATCTACAAGAAGTCCAAGGTGCTGTACGGCGTCGACCTCGCCCGGCGCGAGATCGCGAAGGGCCGGCAGGCCGTGGTCGTCGAGGGTTACACCGACGTGATGGCCTGCCACCTGGCCGGTGTCCAGACAGCGGTCGCCACCTGCGGGACGTCGTTCGGCGACGACCACGCGCGGGTGCTGCGGCAGCTGCTGCTCGACCACGACCAGTTCCGCGGCGAGGTCATCTTCACCTTCGACGGTGACGAGGCCGGGCAGCGGGCGGCGCTGAAAGCCTTCGCGGGGGACCAGGCGTTCGCCTCGCAGACGTACGTCGCGGTCGAGCCGGACGGGCTGGACCCGTGTGATCTGCGGCTGCAGAAGGGCGACGCGGCGGTCCGGGAGCTGATCGGGCGGCGGGTGCCGCTGTACCGGTTCGTGCTGACCAACGTGCTGTCGAAGTACGACTTGGATCGCGCGGACACCCGGATCGACGCGCTGCGCGACGCGGCGCGGCTGGTGATCAGCATTCGCGACCGGTCGAAGGTGGACGCATTCACCCGCGAGCTGGCCGGGCGGCTGGGGATGGACGAGGACCAGGTCCGGACCGAGGTGTACCGGGCGGCCTCGCGGCAGGGCTCTGGCCCGGCTTCCGGCCAACCTGTGCGTCCCGCTTCCGGTCAGCCTGGGGGCCCGGCTGAGGCGCCGCAGCCCCGACGGGCCGACGTGCCCTCGCCGCGCGACCCGCGGTACGTGATCGAGTGGGACGTACTGAAGGTCGCGATGCAGCACCCGGACCTGGTCGGCGTCGCCTTCGACGAGCTCGACGACCACGACTTCACCCATCCGTGGCTGGGGGCGATCCGGACCGCGATGGCGAAGGCCGGCGGTCCGGCTACGGCGGCGGCCGGCGAGGCGTGGGTGGTCGCCGTACGCGATGCCGTCGGCAACGATCCCGCCGCAGCGGTGGTCGGCGCCCTGGCGGTGGATCCGCTTCGGCTGGGCCGCGAGCCCGACGAGCCGTACGCCCAGGCCCTGCTGGCCCGGCTGCAGGAGCTGACCTGCGCCCGCCGGATCCAGGACCTGAAGTCGAAGCTGCAGCGCACCAATCCGATCGAACGCGCGGACGAGTACAACCGCATGTTCGGCGAACTGATCGCCCTCGAGGCCTACCGGGCGGACCTCCGCAAGAAGGCGATCTCAGGCGCGATCTAGTCCTCCTTCGGGTCGAGCGCGGCGAGGTGCCGGACGACTTTGTTGGCCTCCTCGATGAAGCGCTCCTTGAACTCCGCACTGTCCGGATCGAGCCCGAGCGCCCGCGCGATCTGCGGGAACACCACCGGCGCTGAGGCGAGGCCGAACAGCGCGAGACCGACGTACGCCGGATCGAGGTCGGCGGCGAGCTCACCCGCCTCCTTCCGCCGCTTGAAGTCTTCCAGCATGTCCTGGAAGCGGGCGCGCTGCCCTTCCTCGTCATGGCTGGTGGTGTCGCGGTCGATCGCCGTCCGGACGAGCATCCGGAGCATGTCGGGCTGCGCAATCGCGGCGCCCGCGTACGCCCCGACGACCTCGCCGAGCGTCTCGGCCTCCGCGGTCACGGCAGGCTCGCCGGCGCGCCAACTGTCGGCGACCGCGCGGTAGAGACCCTCCTTGCCGCCGAAGTAGTACGAGATCAGTTGCTTGTTCACGCCCGCGCGGGTGGCGATCTCGCTGACCCGCGCGCCGCCGAACCCGCGCGCGCCGAACTCGATCACCGCCGCGTCCAGGAGGAGCTTCTTGGTCCGCTCCGGGT
Source organism: Kribbella sp. NPDC026611 (assembly GCF_040638345.1). NCBI lineage: Bacteria > Bacillati > Actinomycetota > Actinomycetes > Propionibacteriales > Kribbellaceae > Kribbella > Kribbella sp. NPDC026611. The sequence continues at coordinate 6,714 of NZ_JBEZYC010000014.1, read as the reverse complement.
CGCGTTGCCGCTCGTCCGGTCCAGGTGATCTCCGCACGCAAGTCATGGTAGCGGACTGCCATCCGGTGTGCTAACTTAATCAACCAGACGGATGACTGAAGCATCTCTACGGATGATTGAAGAGGTCGATGAGGGTCGCGATCATGGGAGCGGGGATCGGTGGACTGGCGCTGGCCCAGGGGCTGCGCAAGGCAGGCGTGGACGTCGCGGTGTTCGAGCGCGACCCGTCACCGCAGTACCGAAAACAGGGATACCGGATTCACATCAGTCCGGTGGGGGAGTCGTCGCTCGCCGCCGTGCTCCCGGGCGCGATCCTGCAACGGGTGGTCGACACAGCGACGCAGCCGGGGGACCTGGTGGCGGGCTTCGACTCACAGCTGAACGAGCAATTCTCGCAGGTGTTCCCGGTCGCCGGACCATCGTCGGTGACATCGGTGGATAGGTACGCGTTCCGCCGAGCGCTGATGACCGGTCTCGACGACGTACTTTCCTTCGGCAAGTCCTTCGAGTCGTACGTCGAGACTTCCGACGGCGTCGAGATCTCGTTCGCCGACGGGACGTCCGCGACGGCCGACGTACTAGTCGGAGCAGACGGCGTGGGCTCGCGCGTCCGTGCCCAGCTCCTGCCGGCGCTCGGCGTCATCGACATCGGGGTCCGCTGCATCTACGGCAAGGTCCCGCTGACGCCGGCCGTCCGAGACCTCACACCTCAACCCTTCCTCCGAGGCTTCTGCTTCGCCTCGGACAACGCCGGTCTCGGCCTGGCCTTCGCGCCTGTCGTCTTCCGAACACCGCCCGAGGAGTACGGCGACTACCTCATGGCAGTGATGACCGGCACCAACGCCGTACTGGGCTACTCCGACGACGAGCTCTACACCATGGGTGCACCCTCCCTGTGGGACCTCGTCGCCGAACGCACCGCGGACTGGCATCCCTCAATCCGCGCGCTGGTGGCCGCCGGCGATGTCAACGCGGCCTTCCCCATCAGCCTGCGCACGTCGTTGACGATCGAGCCCTGGCCGCCCAGCCGCGTCACCCTCCTGGGCGACGCTGTCCACCCCATGACCCCCGCGGCCGGCGCCGGTGCCAACACCGCGCTCTGGGACGCAGCCCAACTCACCGCCGCCCTGACCTCAGCCAAACCGTTGCCCGAGGCACTCACCACCTACCAGAACGCCATGACGACCAACGGCCAAGCCATCGTGACCGAGTCCCTCCACAACGCCGAGCGGATGTTCAACATCAAAGTCCCTGTGCCTTAAGCCACTGAAGCAGCACGAGCCCCGCCTCATGCCGAGCCCTCGCATACATCTCGAGCGCCGGCGTAGGCCTCTCCAGCAAGGGATACGACGACGCAAGCAGGTATGCACACCCAACAGCAACCACAGCCTCAAGATCCGCCGCCCGCGCCCCCGGACACTCCGCCCGATAAGCATCCAGAAACTTCGCCAACCCGCTGACCCATTCATCGCCAAGCAAAACCGTCCGCGGATCAAGCGCGATTCTCGAGATCTCCCAGGCCACAGACCGCACCCCGGGCGGCTGAAAATCAATCACGCCGACAACCCGATCCCCGTCCAACAACACATTCGGCGACGCCAGATCCCCATGCACAACCTGCACCGCCAACTCCGGCAACCCCGCCAGAATCCCCTCAACCCGAGGTAGCAACTCCCGCCGCTCCGTAGCTGCCGCAACCGCCCAACCCTCGTACGATCCAGCCGCGGCCTCACCGTGTCTGGCAATCACCCGATCAAACTGCTCCTGCGCCCGCCCAACGTCCCGCACCACCACTCCCGGCATCAGCGTTGGCCGCCCCAACGGATGCGCCGCCAACCGCCGGTGCAACCGTCCAACCACACCCCCAATGGCGGCCCACTGCCCACCTGCAATTCCACTCTCCGCGGTGTCTCCCTGCACGAACTCCCAGACCGACATCGGCAGGCTGTCGCAGATCAGCCCGCCGGCAGCACTTCGCAGTACTGCCGGCACCGGCACCCCGCCAGCCCGAGCAAACCCGGCCAGCTCAACGGCCGCCAGCTCGTGCCCCAGCGTCCCTCGATCCCGATAGACCTTCACGAACCACTGCCGGCCGGCGTCGTCCTCCACGCGAAAGTTGGTGGTAACCGTCCCCGCCACGATCCGAGTCACCTCGGCCGCCCGCACGCCGTACTCCCGGCGCAGAGCCTCAACCAGCGTCGCCCGTGCCCCATCCCACACGGCCCCAACTCTGGCACGCCGCCGAGCTAGTTCTTCGTCATCGCCCTTCCTGCTCGAGCGTGGCGAAGTACGTGTTGAGCGCCTGCCAGGCATGCCATGCCCTGGTGACGCCGAACTGCGCGTTGAACCGCAGAGCAGCCCGCACGTCCTCCCGCTCCGCGCCGCCACGCATGGCCCGACCAACGTGCGTGCGGAAGGTGTCTGCCAGCGTTTGGTAGTGGAGGTCGACGCTCAGGCTGACCAACCCACGCTCACGTTCGGAGAGCGTGCCCGGCTCATGTCCGGAGCGCATCCGCGACTGCAGATCGAAGTGCTCGAGGAAGTGCACATCAAGCTCGGCCAGCGTCTCCCGAACAGGCTCCGGCAATGGACTCGCGGCCGCACCGGCACCTGTAGCAACCAGTTCGTCAGCGAGCAGTTCAGCAACCGGGGGAGCGATCCCCAAGCTCACCTCAAGCTCAACCAACCGCTCGAGCGCCGCGGCCGCAACGTGGTAACCACTGTCGTAGGACACGAATCGCAACAGCGTCCGAACATCGGCCGTGGACACCCCAGCCGCCAGTCCCATCCGAACGTCATCGTCGAAACCGCGACCCAAGCTCGCGTGGCAGACGTGCGCCGTCACCCGAAGAAACGTCTTCTCTCGTGCCGTCAACTCCGGAATCGCATCCGCATGCTCCGCAGTCGCCCGATACATCTGCCCGAACACCGGGTCCAGCTCCACCAACCGAAGCGCGCCGGCCATGGACTCATACGTAGTACTCACTCGCTACCCCTCCTATACGCCCGTAGCGCTACACCTGTAGCCCTAAAGACTGTACGGCCGTAGCACTACAGCTGTCCAGCTAAACTGAGGAGGTCATGACCGATACCCCGGAGACGCGAAGGCGGCCGAATGCACGCGGCCGCGGCGAAGTCCTACGCGAGGAGATCCTCGCCGCGGCGACCGTCATGCTCGACGACTTAGCCGACGACGAGGCACTGTCCCTCCGAGCCGTCGCCCGAGCAGTCTCGATCGCGGCGACTTCGGTCTACCTGTACTTCCCCGACCGCGACGCACTGGTCCTCGCCGTACTCCAGCGCTGCCACGAAGACCTCGTCACCACCGGCGACGAAGCCGCGGCCGCAGCTCCAGACCCTGCCGCAGCCCTCCGCGCCCGCATCCTCGCGCAGGCAAACTGGGCCCTCGCCCACCCCGGCATCTACAAGGTCCTCCACGAAAGCACGGTCCACCGCCGCCAAGGCATGCCCTTCAAACAAACCCTGATCGACCGCACCACCGCAGCAGTCCAAGCCTGCATGACCACCGGCGCCGCCCCACCCGACGACCCCCTCACCGTCACCATCGACCTCCGCACCGCCATCAACGGCATGCTCGCCCAAAGAATCAACGAACCAGACCTCCCCTGGCCCCCACTGGCCCACCAAGCCGACCGCTTCCTCACAAAACTCGTCGGCCTTCCCCCGCCACCCACGCCCTGATCACACGGGAGCGTCTGTTGGAGCTCGACTTCTCACTCGACGCTGCAGCCAGGTCAGCTAGGCGATCTCGGTGGATCGCCGGGTCCGGAAGTCGAACCTCACCTTGAGCGGGAAGGCATAGCTGCCGTCCGGCTCGGGCGGGAAGTAGAAGTTGCCGTGAGCGTCGTGGGCCACCTGGTGCGTGAAGATGAACGGAATCGGCAGCCTCGCGTCGATCGAGTTGACGTCGACCGCGAAGATCACCGGTCCGGTGCCGTCCTCGCCGGTGTACTGCCGCAAGCTCTGGCCGGCCGGGAAGCTCAGCTGAAAGGTGCCGTCGGGCGCACAGGCTACGGACTGCGAGGCCACGGCGCTGCTGGTGCTGCCGCCGGGATAGATGCGCAGCTCCACCTCGCAGAACGAGATCGGACGCCCGCGGGTGTCGATGACGGTGCCTTGACGAGTGGCGTCGCCGCGGGGGCTTTGGTGGGAGCTGGCGTCGTCGGCGTACTCGGACCGACCGAGGTGGTTCGCGTCGGTGGGTCGTTCAGCATCACGAACGCGCCAACGCCTAGAGCCAGCAGCACTGCGCCGGCTGCAATCAATCCGCGTACTCCGCTCCTCACCACGCAGCTCCCGTCTCGAGTCCGTGCCGTCGAAGAACCGTCGCATCCGGACGCACCAAAGAACCGCAGCTTGCCGCTTCCTGCCACACCGCACCGCGCCCGCACGAACCGCCTGCAAGCCGCGATCCCGACTCTGCCAAGGACCATCCCCACGACGTCCTGCTGCTCGACTCGGGCGGCACCAGTCCTCAAGTCGACCCCTCCAGGCCGCTCTACCCACTTTGGGAGACGCGCCTTCATGTCACGAGCCATGTCACGCGGAGGCGTCCGTGGCGACAGACGTCAGATCACCGTTGCGGATCTACACCCACTGCCACTCAGTCCTGATGGGATCGCCATAGACCCGTGATGAGTGCCTTATATCCGGGACCGTCTCCCGCCGGGCGCCCACATTCCCAGTCCCGACCGTCCTCGTGGATGGGTGGCGTGCAGACTCGGTGGGGAGCACTCTGTCATTGGGGGAGGGTTCCATGACCGATGTGCGCCGCCAAGGCTCCCGCAAAATTCGCCGTGCAGTAGTTGGTGGACTGTGGTTGGCCGTACTTGTGCTGATCGCCGCCGTCCGGCGAACTGGTGAGCCGCGGAGCGCTGGTGGAACCCGGACAGAGGCTAGCGATGGCGGAACCCCTCGATCACGACTCAGTGGTCATCCTGAGCGCCACCGGCCCTTACGCCTGAGTGCCCTTTGGGTAACAGCGTTACTCGTGGCTGCTTTGAACCAGGTACTGGTCGGCCAGGTATTACTGCTACCCAGCGTCTTGAGCCTCTTGCCTTGGACACTGCCTCTGCTGGTAGCCGCTATCTGGACCTTTGCGCCACGCCTGCGGAGTTGGAGCCGCTACGCTCAGCGGTTCGCGCTCGGCGCGGTCTGGCTCGAAGCTTTGCTTGTTGCAAAGGTCTTAGCTGAGATGAGCCACATACCACTCAACAACGAACCGATGGCCCCCGACGACGCGTGGACGTTGCCTCTCGCAGCCGCCCTTGGTCTTACAGTGGTTGCCAGTCTGCGGATCCGGCGATGGTTACCCGAGTCTCGTCGTCGGGTCGCTGCCGGTCTACTGCTGTTGATTGCGGCGCTGTGGTTGGTCGCAAAGGTTGGACCGTTGGGAGCGCTGCTGGTGCTAGCGGGCGGTGGCGCAGTTGCCCTGGCAGTCGTTTGGGTGCTCGTCGTACCACGCCGACTTGCCCCGCCACTGGTTGCTGACACTTTGAACACCCTTGGAGTTCGCGACCGCATTGAATTGGGGGATGCACGTCTCAAGCTCCAAAATGACCTGCGCTCCACCGCGTTACAGACTCTCGCCGCGGTGGCGGTGCTCGCAGGAGCTGTCCTTGCCTTCGAGCAACTCGCCGAGGATCGGCGACAGGCGACCGTCACCCAGGACCTCACGCGGCAAGGGCAGACGAGCGAGCGATTCACTCGTGCGATCAATCAACTCGAGAGCGACCGAGCCGAGGTGCAACTCGGAGGTATCTATGGGTTGGCGCAAATTGCTCACCAGGCTCCAGATAATCGTCTCGCGGTCCGGGAGGTGCTGGTCGCCTATTTGCACCGTCGCAGTCCCAGACTGGCAACCGTGGCGCCACGGCACCCGTCGATGCTGCGGTTGCGCGCACCCGATGTGCAGGCCGCCCTCAGCGTTCTGGTGCGGCTTGAGCATGATGACCACTACGACTTGGTACCGCTCGATCTGAGCGGATTAGACCTGAGCGGCGCTGAGATCAGGGGTGAGACAACGCTTGGAGTCAATAACATATTTCACTACAGGGGCGCCGATCTCAGTGCAGCCGACCTCCAGGGCACGGACCTTCGCCGCGCGGTCTTCTATGGCGTGCATCTGGATCGAACCGATTTTAGTGGCGCCGATCTTAGTGCAGCTGATTTTAGTTTAGTGAATTCTGAGTTTGATTCTCATATCGGGACAGCGAAATTCTCCGACGCCGTCATGGACGAGGCTACGGATTGGGGGGAGATTGACCCTGGTAGTTTGAAAGGTCGTTGACGGTCGACATTGCGCGTTCGGGTGGAACGACGGTGCCGGGGCGCCACCTCTCGGACGGCGGCCATTCCGGGGGCAGCCGGTGCGGCCTTCTCTGCTATGTCGCTCGCAACATGAGTTCAGCGGCGCCTCGTAGTAGCTGTGGCGGCCAACGTCATCCGCGCGGGCGTGCATGACTGAGCGTTGTCGCACTCGCTTCGCGCCGAACCTTGCGACTTTTGCACATCGCATCCAACATCATCTGCCACCTAACGCTCTGCTTCCCTGGACCTGAAGCGATCCCGACGGATGTCTCCGGATCGATGCGCGCGAAGTTGAGTCCCCGATAGTGGTGTAGCGCGGTTGTCGGGCTCGTCGTAGACGAGTACGCGGCCACCGCGTGATCCTTCGAGTCAACCTTCCACAGA
>NZ_JBEZYC010000013.1:0-251626 GCF_040638345.1 Kribbella sp. NPDC026611 | reverse complement strand
CGAACCCGAGATCGGAACAAACGACCTGCCCGCCCTCACCGCCTAAACCCCAGAAAGGAGAACGCAGCACTACACCACTCCTGGGGACTTGACCGCGCGCGACCTCTTCTGCTTGCGGGGTTCTTCAACCACACCCTCGGGGTGACACGCACATCACGGCACGCAAGAGAGGTCCCGACGCCGGTCAGAGGTCCCAAATTGTGTCTCTGACCTGCGGGTTTGCAGAGTAGGGCGGACGGGACTCGAACCCGTGACCCAGGGATTATGAGTCCCCTGCTCTAACCAGCTGAGCTACCGCCCCGTGTTGGAGGATGGTATCGGGTGGGGAATCAGGGGGTGGTCAGGGGTTTGACTGAGGGGGTTGGTGGGGTGGGGCGGGCATGATGGGTGGGGTGGGGGACTGATGAAGGGATGAATGATGGGCTGGTTCATTTTTCTGGTGATCGTGGTCGGGGTTGTGGCCGCGTACAAGTACCGGGTGCCGTTGCTGGCGAAGCTCACTGGGCAGCGGCCGGAGCGGATTCAGCGGGCGATTGATCGGAAGAAGAACCGGTAGGCGGCGACCTGCGAGCGGATTCGGTGCCTCGCCGCGGCGGGCGGAGCGGAGCACATGCTGCGTGGTGCGGCTAGGTCGGGAACTTGCGGCACCAGGCGGTCAGGGTGAGCTTGCCTGTGGTGCCTAGGTCGGTGGCTACCGGCCAGATGGTGCTGGGCTCATGGGTCGCTTTGGCGATCGAGAGGTAGGTGCCGGCGGACTTGGTGCCGGCGCCTACGGTGTTGGACCAGGAGACCGCGGCTAGTACAGATTCGCCTTTGTGGAGGTGGATCTTGGTGGGGCCTGGGTCTATGGCCATGTAGGAGAGGCCGTGGGTGATGGCGACCTTCATGGGCTTGTGGTGGGCGTCCAGGACGGTGACGGCGGGGTAGCCGTTGACGGTGATGGGCTTTGAGCGGCAGTTGGTTAGTTTGAGCACGACTGCTCGGTGGCCTAGGGCGGCCTCTACGTCGCCGGCTGTGATGGAGGCGCCTGACGGTGGGCAGGTTGGCTTGGGTGGGAGCGGGGACGGGGCGACCTGGGCGGTCGACAGCCGCGGATTCCGGGTGCGTTCCGGGATGCCGTTCGTGGCTGTCTCGGTGCCGCAGCCGGCGAGGAGCACCCCCGCGACGAGGAGCGCGATGGGCCTCGGTGCCGGGGGTACCGCTGCGCGTCGATCCACTGGGGGAACTTATCTGCGGAGCGGATCAACCGGCGGTGGAAATGCGAAAGCCGAACCCGGTGGGTTCGGCTTCTGGTTGCTCCCGCGACTGGACTCGAACCAGTAACCTGCCGGTTAACAGCCGGCTGCTCTGCCAATTGAGCTACGCGGGATCGCGCTGTGGTGCGTGCCTCGTTTCCCGAGGACCTGAGTAGGTTAGCAGGCGGGGAGCGAACTACAAAAACGGGATTCGGGGGTCTGGAGGCTCGCTTCTGCGTCAGATTCCGAACTCGTCGCGGACGTCGCGGAGGGCGGCTTCCGCGGCATCCATGACGCCGGGTTGGTCGGGCTCCAATCCCTTGTCCAGAACGAAGTTCCAGGTGACTTCGGCGTCGGGCGTGGCCGGGTTCCGGCGGCCGACGACGCGGACGCCGCGCTTGGCGGTGATCAGGACGTGGCGCTGGATGATGATGCTGGCGTCGACGCGCTCGCGGAGCAGCTGACCGAAGCGTCCGGGGTCCTCGAGCTTCAGTTCGGTGGCGCCGAGGGGAGTGCCGAAGTCGGTCGTTTCGTAGACGTGCAGGACGGATGCTTCGGCGTCCCAGTTGGCGCGTTCGATCTTCTCCCAGCCCACCCGCCGGAGCGCGGGGGCGGGCATGGGTACCCCGGAGGCGTCCGAGGCGGAGGTGGGAGCTTCCGCCGGTAAATACACGGCTGCGCGGGTGCCGGCGACCCAGTTGCCGTCGGCCAGTTCGACGGCGGCGAGGACTTCTTCCTTGCCGCCCGTCGCGTGGCGCGAGGCGGCGTTGACTGCCTCGGCTAGTTCGCGGGGCCAGGGTCGGCGGAGGAGTCTCACATATTCATCATTCCAGCCTCTCCAAGCGAGGTCGGTCGAGGGTCAGGCGACGTAGTCGCGGAGGTGGGGGAGGGCTTTGCGGCGAAGGTGGCGGAGAGCTTCGCGTTCCAGGGTGCGGACTCGGCCGGGGGTGAGGTTGAGCTGAGCAGCGGTCTCCTCGGCGGTGGATGGGAGGTGGCCCTCGAGGCCGTAGCGGTAGTGGAGGACGGTTTGGTGGAGGTCGTCGAGGAATTGGAGGTGGTGGGCGATGTCTCGGCGGAGGGCGGCGCGCAGCACCAGCGGCTCGTCGTCGATGACTGGGTCGGATTCGTCCAGGTCGAGGGTTTCCGGGTGGATGCGCCAGGCCTGGGCGCGCTCGACCCGCGCCACGGTCAGGCCCGTGGCGTGGGCGAGCTCGGAGTTGTTGGGGTCTCGGCCCAGGTGCTGGGTGAGGTCGTGGCGGGCCGTCGCGACCCGGGACGCGTCCGTGTAGGCCTGGGCGGGCATGCGGACCAGCCGGGAGCGGTCGGAGATGGCCCGGCCGATGGCTTGGCGGATCCACCAGATCGCGTACGTCGAGAAGCGGTGGCCGAGGCGGTGGTCGAAGCGCTCGACGGCGCGCATAAGGCCGATGTTGCCCTCTTGGATCAGGTCGAGGAGCGAAATCCCCTTGCCGGCGTAGCGGCGCGCGAGCGAGACCACCAGGCGGAGATTGCCCTCGACCATGCGGGCCCAGGACTGCCGGCCGAGCGCCACGACCTGCTCGAGTTCAGTTGAGTCGTGGGTTGCAGGTCCGTCCGAGAGGCGCTCGGCGGCCAGCAGGCCGGCCTCGATCCAGTACGAGTGTTCGTTTACCTCCTCGAGGGTTAGTAGGTCGTGGTGGCTGATGTCGCGTAGATAGGCCACCAGGGCGGTGATGTCGGCTGGTTCGCAGTCGAGTTCTGCCATCGGCTCCCCGTTTCACTCCTTGCCCAAGAGAGTGCCGTGATTCGAGGTGCCAAAGACCAGTGACTTCGAGTATGTGGATAACTACCTAGCGCCAGGACGGGTACGACGGAGCCAGTTCGGCGTACCGGTCGGACCAGTTGGGCAGGTCGACGTCGGCCAGGTGGGCGTCCAGGCGGTCGAAGAAGGCGTGGGTGCCGGGGATGAAGCCGAGGGCGTTCTGCTCGGACAGGCCGGTGTGGGTGAAGGTGAGGAGGGTGCCGGCGCCGTCCGGACGGAGTTCGTACCGGACGATGCTGTCTTCGACGATTCGCTGGTGCCATTCGTGTTCGAGAACGTGGGGCGGGTCCCAGACCAGGATTCGGCCGGTGAGGCGTTTGGCGTCTTCCGCGGCTGGTGGGTCGCTCGGCATCATTTCGATGGTGCCACCGGGGCGGCCGTCGAGAACGGTTTCGCCGAACCAGGACTTGCGTTCGAGCGGGTCGGTGAGCGCGGCCCAGACGCGTTCGACCGGGTGGGGGAGGTGACGGCGGAAGGTCATCGTGACTCGGTCGCCGTCGACCGTCAGTTCGCCGAAGCGATCGGGAGTCGGGCGGTCGTGGGTGGTCATCGGGTTGGCTCCTCGTGGTTGTTCGACAGGTGGGATTCGAGGGCGTCGAGGTGGCGGGGCCAGTACTTGCGGTAGCGGCTGATCCAGGTCTCGATCTCGAGCAGGCGGTTCGCGCGGAGGGTGTAGATCCGCTTCTGACCCTCCGGCCGTACGTCGACCAGCCCGACCTCGCGCAGGATCCGGAGGTGCCGGGACACCGCCGGCTGGGTCAGTCGGTGCAGGTGCTCGACCAGCTCGCCGGCCGGCCGTTCACGCTCGGCCAAGAGGTCGAGAACCTCGCGCCGGCTCGGCTCCGCGATCGCCTCGAAGACGTCCATGCCAGAAGTATTACACCAAGCGTATATACAGATCAAGTGATATATCGAAAAGTGTCCCTGCCGGGGTCTACCTTTGGTCGGGTGCGAGTGGCTACCTGGAATGTGAACTCGGTCAAGCAACGGATGCCGCGACTGCTCGACTGGCTGGACGAGCGACAGCCGGATGTCGTGTGCCTGCAGGAGACGAAGCTGGCCGACGACGCGTTCAGCGCGTTGCTCGACGCCGAGCTGACCGGCCGCGGCTACGAGACCGCGATGTACGGCGAACCCCAGTGGAACGGCGTCGCCCTGCTCTCCAAGGTCGGGCTGGAGGACGTGGTGACCGGCGTCGCCGAAGCGCCCGGTTTCCCCAACCCCGAGGCTCGCGCGGTCGCAGCCACCTGTGGCGGGATCCGCATCCACTCGCTCTACGTGCCGAACGGCCGCACCCCGGACTCGGACCACTACCACTACAAGCTCGCCTGGCTCAAAGCCCTCGCGGACGTCGTCGCGGCCGGCCCGGCCGACCAGATCGTCTGCGGTGACATGAACATCGCGCCGACCGACGCCGACGTGTTCGACCCAGCGGCGTACGTCGGACAGACGCATGTGACCGTGCCCGAGCGAGAGGCCCTCGCGGAGCTGATGGCGGCGAAGGACCTGCACGACGTCGTACGGGACCGCTGGCCGACGAACCGGGTCTTCAGCTACTGGGACTACCGGGCCGGCATGTTCCACCAGGACCTCGGGATGCGGATCGACCTGATGCTCGCGACCGAGACGGTCGCGGAACGGGTCAAGGCAGCGTGGATCGACCGCAAGGCACGGAAGGGCACCGGTCCGAGCGACCACGCCCCGGTGATCATCGACCTGGACACCGCGCCGGACGGCGACATCGGTCCGGTCGTTCCGCCGCCGTCGGCGCCCCGGACCGGCCGGAAGAAGACGACCAAGCTCCCGCAGAGCCGCTGATGCGCCGGTTCGCTGCAGTCGCGATTCTGATCGCGACCCTTGCCGCCTGCAGCAACAGCAAACCGCCCGCGCCTGCTCCGGTCGCGTGGTCGAAGGTCGAGGTCGGTGCGGCCGAGCCGGTCACGCTGACCGCCTACAAAGCTCAGCTACTGATCGGGCTGCGGCATCGTGGCGCCAAAGTCGTGCCCGAGCTGGTCATGCTGGACGGTGCCAAGCGTTCGACGATCCCCGTCACTCCCAACAAGGCCAGTCCGTACGCCTTCGAGGCAATTTGGTACTCGATCGCGTATGACGGGAAGAAGCTGCTCGCGCTCGGCGGAGCAGCGGGAGGCGCACACGGGAACACGCGCTGGACGGTCTGGACCGGCACCACGCAAGGGCTCATTGAGCACCCACAGGACTTCTTCACGTTCGGCGGGCAGACCGCAGGCGACCTGTTCAGCGCCGTCATCACCCCGAGCGGCGAGGCGTTGCTCGGCTCCTGGGGTGGCGTAGCGACCGGCAACGACGCCATGGTCTGGCTGCCGCAGCCAGACGGCAAGTGGACCAGGCAGGACCCGACCAAAACCGCCCTGCAGAGTACGCCGAACCTCCTCGTCGGCCCCGGCTTCGGTACGACGCTCGGCGACAGCATCGTCGTCGCCGGATCGCAGGTCCGCCTGGCTCCGAACGTGGTCGCCCAGGAGGCTGCCGTCTGGCGCTCCACCAAGCTCAACCAAGGCTGGTCCCGGATCCCGCTCCCCGACCCCGGCGACCGCAGCCAGGCCAACACCGCGACCTGCGCCACCGACTGCGTGATCTCCGGGTACGTCGACGGCAAGCTCGCGATCTGGCAGCTCGATGCGACGAACCACGCCAAGCGACTCCAGAACGTCCCCGAGATCCCGGTCGGCGACAAGGACAAGCTGCCGCCGCCGATCGTCGACGGCGGCAAGATCGTCCAAATCATTGCCCAAGACAACAAAATCAAGGTCGTCAGCGGCCACGACGGGAGCTGGACCGTGCAGGACTCCCAAGGTCCCGAAGGCGCGCCGACAGCAGCCGCACTGCTGCCGGACCACAAGCTCTACCTGATCGCCGGCACCTCCCTCTGGCAGACCACCCTCAGCTGAGCAGGCCCTTCACGTACGCCGCCTGGCCCGCGTGCTGCGCGCAGTCGTCGATCACGCTGACCAACCGCACCCCGAGGGTCACCGGCGGGTTCCACCGCTTGTCGACGATCCGGTCCAGACCGTCGTCGGTCACCGTCTCCAGAAACGACGCGGTCCGCGCGTGCACGGCGTCGTAGTACCCGACCAATTGCGAAGCTGAGAGCTGCACAAGCGCCACCTGGTCGGAGCTGTGTGCGTAGCCCGTGTCGCCGGCCTCGAGCGGCAGGCCGAGGCGCTCGTGCCAGCCCTCGGCGGTGTGGACCTGCTCATATCCACCCGCGTCGGCGAGGTGGTCGTCCTGCACCCGGGTCAGGTGCCAGATCAGCCAGGAGATGGAGTTGGCGCGGTCGCCGGGCCGGGTGGCGAGGGTCTTGTCGTCGAGACCCTCGACGACGTCGTGAACGATCTCCTGGATCCGGCTGTGGGCGTCGAGCAGCAGTTCACTGGTCTTCATACCGGCCACCGTAGTCTTCACCTCGGACAGTTCCGAGAGAGGGAGCAACCGTGGAATTTCGCACCCTGGGCCGGAGCGGTGCAGTCGTCTCGACGTACGCGCTCGGCACCATGACGTTTGGCAACGAGACCGACGAAGCGGGCTCGCACCAGCAGCTTGATCGATACACAGAACTCGGCGGCAACTTCATCGACACCGCGGACGTGTACTCCGCCGGCGTGTCCGAGCAGATCGTCGGCCGCTGGCTGTCGAAGAGCTCCGCCCGCGACCGCGTCGTGCTCGCCACCAAGGGCCGGTTCTCGACCGGCGACGGACCGAACGATGTCGGTACGTCGCGCCGGCACCTCCGCCGGGCGCTCGACGCGTCGCTCACGCGCCTGCAGGTCGACCACATCGACCTGTACCAGCTGCACGCGTGGGACCCGGTCACGCCGCTCGAGGAGACGCTCAGCTTCCTCGAGGACGCAGTACGCGCCGGCAAGATCGGGTACGGCGGCCTGTCGAACTTCACCGGCTGGCAGCTGCAGAAGGCGTGCGACCTGATCGCGCACCGCGGGTGGTCGCCCCTCGTCACGCTCCAGCCGCAGTACAACCTGCTGGTGCGGGAGATCGAGTGGGAGATCGTCCCCGCCGCGCAGGAGAACGGGCTGGGTCTGCTGCCGTGGTCACCGCTCGGCGGTGGCTGGCTGACCGGCAAGTACTCGTTCGACGAGGAGCCGACCGGCGCAACCCGGCTCGGTGAGAACCCGGACCGCGGTGTCGAGTCCTGGTTCCGCCGCAGCCGGAACCAGCGGGTTCGCGACGTCGTCACCGCGGTGCGAACCATCGCGGAGGCCAGAGGCATCTCCATGGCCCAGGTAGCCCTGGCGTGGCTGGTCGACCGCCCGGCGATGACCTCGGTGATCCTCGGCGCCCGCACGCTCGAGCAGCTCGACGACAACCTCGGTGCGGCCGACCTGCACCTCACCAAGGACGAGACCGAGCAACTGGACCAGGCCAGTGACCCCGGCGCGGCCGACTACCCGTACGGCGGCCCCGGCGTGGACCAGCGCGACCGCCAGGTCTAAGTCCGACGCTCCACCGCGACGCGGAGAGCGGCGTACGACGCCACCAGCGCGCGCCGCTCCTCCGCGAGCAAAGGGTCGGCCAGGTCGCACCCAGCAGCCACCCAGCGGTCGGACAGGTCCATCGCCGCGACCCGCCAACCAGCCGCTGTCTGCACCGACGAGCGAGAAACGCTGTAGACGTACGAGTAGAGGTCGACCAGCACGCTCTCCAGCTGCTTCTGAGTCACGGAAGCAGAGTGCTGGTGCTCACGGTGCACGCGCCACCACTCGACCTCGAGCCGAGCAGCGGTGGCCGGCTCGAAGGCCAGCGAGCCGGAGCGCACCACCAGCTCGTAGAACCGGCGCATAAAGGCACGAGCCGCGTCCGGCTGATTGTCTGGGTACGGCGCCCACATCTGGTTCGCCCGCAGCACGTACCAAGCCCCGGTGAGCGTTCGGTGCGGTGGCATCCCGAAGCCGGCGGCAACCATCCCGACCGCGGCAGTGAGGAACGAGCGCCACTCATGCCGGTAGTACGCAGCCCAGGCGTCAGTCTCCCGGTTGCCGACGACCACCGGGTCGAAGCACAGTGGACCACGCATCATCCCTCCCCGAGGACCCGAGGAGCCCCGATGAACGATGGTAGTCCGGTCGCAGCGGTCGTCAGGCGCATGCAGGAGCGTCTCGACACCCTGCCTCCTCAACTCGCCCATCGCCGGTTCTTCCTCGGCACCTACCTCCGGACGACGCAGGCTGTGGGAGATGCGATCGACAATGCCCGTTTCGAGGATCCGGAGTGGGTCGAGCGGTGGGACGTGAAGTTCGCTGAGCTCTACCTGCAGGCGTACGACGGGGACTTCGTCGCCCGCCCGTGGCGGCTGGCGCTGGACGCACCGGTGGACCTGCCGGCCCTCGGACACGTGCTGCTCGGCATCAACGCGCACGTGAACTACGACCTGCCACAGGCCTTGCTGGCCGTGATCAGCGACGACGACTTCCGTGACCCGCTGCTGATCGACAGGCGACGCCGCGACCACGAGCGGATCGACAGTGTGCTCTCCCAGCGGGTTGCGGCTGAGGACGGCGAGCTCAAGAGCAACTCAGCAAGAAACCTGCTGGACCACCTCCTGACACCGCTGAACAGGCTGGCGTCCCAGCGCTTCCTGAGGGAGTCAAGGCAGAAGGTCTGGCACAACACAGTCGAGCTGCAGCGCGCCCGAGAGGAAGGCACCTACAACCAGCGCCTGGCAGAGCTGGAGGTGCTGAGCGCAGCCAAGGTGGCCGACCTGCTCAGGCCAGGACAGGTGCTGCTCCGTCTAGCCGTCGCTGGCTTCGGCGTGACGCTGCCGCCGGTCTAGCTCGGCAGGGCGCCGGACCAGGCGACGCCGACTGCCAAGCAGCCGAGCGTCAGCAGCCAGAACAGCCCGACCCACAACAGGGCTGGTACGCCGGTCTGCCGGCGGAGCTGGTCTGCGTCCGAGCTACGACCCTGGCCGCGTCGGCGGGAGTGCTGCAGCTCTAGTACGGCGCGTGGTGCGGCCAGCAACAAGAACCAGGTGAGGAGGTGCGCGAACGTCGACTGCACGGCAGGAGAGCCCCACCAGGTCACGCCAAACACCAATGCGCCGAACACCAGCACTGACCAGAGTCCGAAGAGGTTGCGGATCTGGAGCAGCAGAAGAACCAGCGCGAGCAACAGTCCCCACAGCAGAGCGACGGCGTACCCGCGGCTCAGCACGAAGGCAGCGGCCAGGCCGAACAACGCAGGTCCGGGATAGCCGGCGAGGAGCACAGCGACCATGCCCGGGCCGGTGGGACGGCCACGGGAGACAGTCACTCCAGAGGTGTCCGAGTGCAAGCGGATGCCAGCCAGCTTGCGGCCGACCAGTGCAGCGATCAGCCCGTGCGCGCCTTCATGCGCAATGGTCACCACCTGGCGCGTGTAGCGCCAGAACGGTCGCCAGGCGATCAGCAGCAGTGCGACCACGCCCGTACCGAGCACCAGCCGAAGCGATGGCTCTGGCTGGACCGACGTGATGCTGTCCCAGAAGTCACTCACCCGACCCATCCTTACAGGCAGGTGGTCAACCGCTCGCCGTTGACATCGCCAATGGCGCGGCAGACGGTGAAGGGATGGCGGTCCAGGGACGGGCCGCCGCCATTGGGGGAGCGATGTCGCAACCACGCACGATGAAGGGCACGGGGAAGCAAGCCACAGCGAAGAAGCCCACGACGCACCGGACGGCCGGTGCAGCAGCCGCCGTACCGCTGCCGGACTTCCTGAAGACCGCGGGGACGCTCACGCTCGACGACCGGAAGCTGCTGGTGGATCAAGCGCTTCTGCTCTTCAGCGAGAACTACGTGCACCTTCCGCTCAAGGTAGCGATGCATGCGGTCAACCCGGTGCAGCGCCTGCGGGTACTGCGCAACCGGCTCGACCGGGCGACCACCACCACGCCGGAGTGGATCTTCCACCGGGAGATGTCGAGCATCTTCCACTCGGTCCGCGACCTGCACACGAACTACCTGCTGCCGAAGCCGTTCGCCGGCAAGATCGCCTACCTGCCGTTCATGATCGAGAAGTACTACGACGGCGGTGAGCGGTACCTCATCACGCAGACTGTGACCGGCTACCAGGCCACTCAGTTCGGCCCTGGCGCCGAGGTGACGCACTGGAACGGTACGCCGATCGCTCGCGCCGTAGCGCTCAACGGAGCGGTCTTCGCCGGCAGCAACGACGCCGCCAACCTCGCCCGTGGCCTGGAGTCGCTCACGTTGCGGCCACTGGTGATCCAGGCACCGCCGGACGAGGACTGGGTGACCCTGACCTACAAGGGCCTCGACGGCTCCGACCAGGAGCTCCGCGAGCAGTGGATGGTCACCACCAACCTGCCACCGATGACGGACCTCGACGCAGTGAGCGAGACCGCCGCAGCGATGGGACTCGACCTCGACTCCGACGAGAAGTCCCGCGCGAAGAAGGCGCTCTACGTTCGCGACGTCGTCGACCTGGAACGCGGCCGCAGCTCGGCCGAGCTGGCCCAGCCCGCGGCCGTCGGTGGCGCCGACCTGCCGACGACGATGCCCGGCGTGTTCCGGGCCCGCGAGGTCACCACCCCGGACGGGACGTTCGGCCACCTGCGGATCTTCACGTTCAGCGTGCAGGACCCGGTCGCGTTCCGGGACGAGTTCGTCCGGCTGGCCGGGATGCTGCCGCAGAACGGGCTGATCGTCGACGTCCGCGACAACGGCGGCGGGCACATCTACGCGAGCGAGTTCACGCTGCAGACGATGACACCACGGCACATCCAGCCCGAGCCTGTGCAGTTCCTCAGTACGCCGCTCAACCTCAGGCTCTGCCGCCGGCACAAGGAAAACCCGGCCGGGATCGACCTGGGTCCGTGGTTCCCGTCGATGGACCTCGCCACCGAGACCGGCGCCCAGTTCAGCGCCGCCGCGCCGATCACGCCCGAGGATGGCGCGAACGACATCGGTCAGACGTACCACGGCCCGGTCGTGCTGATCACCGACGCCCGCGTCTACTCGGCGACCGACATCTTCGCGGCCGGTTTCGCCGATCACGAGATCGGCACGATCCTCGGCGTCGACGACAACACCGGTGCGGGCGGCGCCAACGTCTGGACCCACGCCCTGCTCGCGCAGCTCCTCAACGAACCACCACCACCCGACGAGACCTCGCCGTACGTCGCACTCCCGAACGGTGCCAACCTCCGGGTCGCCATCCGCCGCACGCTCCGCGTCGGTGCGCTGACCGGGACGCCGGTGGAGGATCTCGGGGTGAAGCCGGCGGTGACGCACCAGATGACCAAGGCCGACCTGCTCGAGGGCAACGTCGATCTGCTGAACAAGGCCGGTGCCCTGCTTGCTGCGCTGCCGGTCCGCCGGCTCGACCTGAAGACGTCGGTCAGCGGTACGACGCTGACCGTGGCGATCGATGTCCACGGCATCGATCGGGTCGATCTGTACCTCGACGACCGGCCGATCAGCTCGGAGGACCTGACCGACTCGCTGAGCATCGACATCCTCGATGTCACCGCGGGCCAGCTCCTGCGTGCCGACGGCTACGAGAGTGGAGGCCTGGTCGCCTCGAGGCGGCAGAAGGTCTAGGTTCGGGCCATGCACCTGACCGCCGAGGAAGAAGCGATGCTCGGCGGTCAGCAGGGCGAGGGCGTCGCGCTCGCGATGCGCGTGCTCGTCGGGCAGGCGCGGATCTCGGTCGCGCCGCGGCTGGTCGAGATCACCTCGGCGCACGTCGACTCGTGCCTGTACCACGGGCAGGTCAGCCTCGACTTCGCGCACCGACTCGTCGACCTGGGCGCACAGGTCCGGGTCCCGACCACCCTCAACGTCGGTTCGACGGACCTGATCCACCCCGGCCTCGTCCGCGACCGCGAGCTGGCCGACGAGGGACGGGAGCTGATGTCGGCGTACGTCGCTCTCGGATGTACGCCGACGTTCACGTGCGCGCCGTACCAGCTGCCGAACCGGCCCGGGCTCGGCGAGCACGTCGCGTGGGCGGAGTCGAACGCCATCGTGTTCGCCAACTCGGTCCTCGGCGCGCGGACAGACCGGTACGGCGACTTCCTCGACATCTGCGCCGCTGTCACCGGCCGAGCGCCGTACGCAGGTCTGCAGACCGACGAGGCGCGGCGGGGGACCGTCGTCTTCGACTGTCGTCCGCTGACCGACTACCTGGCCGAGGAGCTGGCCTACCCGCTGCTGGGCCACTACGTCGGGTCAGTCGCCGGTGCTGGAATCCCTGTGCTGCTTGGACTCCCAGCGGACGTCAGCGAGGACCGCCTGAAGGCACTAGGAGCAGCCGCTGCATCAGCCGGCGGCGTAGCCCTCTTCCACGTAGTCGGAGTCACCCCCGAGGCCCCCACCGACACAGACGGCCTCCCGACGCACGTAGTAGACCACGGCACCTTGCAGGCCATCCGACACCAGCTCTCCAACAGTTCTGGTTCTCTCGACGCAGTCAGCGTTGGTACGCCGCATGCGTCGTACGCGGAATGCGTGCGACTGGCTGAGCTGGTCCAAACCGAGCCAGTGAAGCTCCCGTTCTACCTCTCCACCGGACGAGCCATCCGGGACCAGGCTGCCGAGTCGGGAGTGCTGCAGACGCTGGAGGACGGAGGCGTCACGGTAGTCGTGGACACCTGCACGTACGTCACCGCCATCCTGCAGCCTTCCTGGAAGACCGTGATGACCAACTCCGGCAAGTGGGCGCACTACGCCCCCGGCAACATCAACGTGTCCGCGGTGCTGGGCTCGCTGGAGGAGTGCGTCGCGTCAGCCCGTGCCGGCCGGGTGGTGCTCGACGGATGAGAGCCCGCACCCTCCACCCCGGTACGGCGTCCGGCGAGCTGATCCGCCTCACCGCGCCCCTGTCGTTCTGGGGTGGCACCGACGCCACAGGTCGCATCGTCGACGCCCACCACCCCCAGTGCGGCGCCGTACTCGCCGGCCGCATCCTCCTGATGCCCAGCGGCCGCGGCTCGAGCTCCTCCTCGAGCGTCCTCGCCGAACAGATCCGCACCCACACAGCCCCCGCAGCGATCGTCCTGGCCACCCCCGACCCGATCATCCCTCTCGGCGCACTGATCGCCGCCGAGCTCTACAACCTGTGCCTCCCGGTCGTCGTCGCGCCGTACGACGACCTCCCGCCCCACGGCCGATTGCAGGTTCATGCCACCTCCGACGACGCCACCATCACCCTGATCTAACCTCTCTCCGTGAAGATCCGTGCCGCGATCTGCCTGATCGCCGTACTCCTGACCGGCTGTGCGAAGCACACCTCGGCGGTTCCGGGCGGGGACGCGGCGGCGTCCGAGGCGGCGGCAGCGCGCGCCTCGGTACCGACGACTGCGGCCACGACGGAGGGCGAGGCAGCCATCCCCGTCAAGGCGCCGCCGATGCCGTCCACCTTTACCAAGAACCCGATCTACCGGGTCGGCAAGCTCCCGTCGTCGGGCTGCAAGGAGCCGAACTACCAGCCGACCTCCTTGGCCAACGTCCGTGCCTACTACACCGAGTTCACTGCCTGCCTGAACAAGGTCTGGGCTCCGGTGATCCAGAAGGCAGGCTTCCGTTTCGTGCCGCCCAAGCTGGTCGTCGTGCTAGGCCAGTCGCCGTCCTCGCCCTGCACTGTCGAGGACGGGCGGGACTACTACTGCGGCGACACGATCTACATGGACGCGAAGCCGGATATCGACGGGTACCGGGATGCGCCCGCGAGCCAGCGGATGTGGATGGCGCTCACGATGGGCCACGAGTACGGGCACCACGTGCAAGCGCTGACCGGCATGCTCCGGGCGATGGGCCAGCGGCACCGCACCTTGAACAATGTCGACGCCTACCTCGAGGACGAGCGGCGGTTGGAGCTGCAGGCATCCTGCTTCAGCGCGGTGTACCTCGGTGCCGACCGCAACGACTTCCCGCTGACCGGCTCGGCGCTCGCCCTGTGGAAGCGGGTTGCGGCGGACACCGTCGACGACGATCACGACCACGGGAAGGCCGCGAATCACAGCTTCTGGACGACCGCGGGGTACGACGCCGCGAGCCCGGCCGGGTGCAACACCTACGTCGCCCCGTCGTGGTCGGTGACCTGACGCATCAGTACGGCGGTTGCCGCGAACAACAATGCGCAGCCGGTAAGGGCCAGCGGCAATGACGTGAGTCGGGCGATCAACGCGATGCCGAGCCCACACACGATCTCGCCCAGGTACTCCAACTGGGCCAGCATTGAGTGCGTGGTGGCTCGGATGTCCGCGGTGGTGCGGGCGTTCACCCAGAGTGTGCTGATCACCCGGGTCAGTGGCGTGACCAAGCCGGCCATCAGCACAACGGCGGCCGCACCAACGACCGGGTCGCGGGCAGCGGCGAGGAGCAGCATGCTGAGTACGCCGACCGCGGCGGCGAGCGCGTAACTCGTCCGGGCATGCCGCCCATCGATGCGATGGGCAACGATCCGGAGCATCAGTGCGCCGAACACCAGTCCGAGCACGCCGAGCGCGGTGAACCACACGATCGGGTCGGGAGTGCGCGGGAGGCCGAGGTCGAGGAGGCGGCGGTCGCTGAGCCGGCCGGCGGCGTCCGAGGCGCCGTTGACGAGGAAGGTCGCGGCGAAGATCAGCAGGATCGCGCGACTTCGCCGTACCAGCGCCAGTCCGCGGCGGAACGTCGTCCAGGACGCCGACCAGCGGGCGGTCCGGGCCGGGACGAAGTTGTGCTCGGTGAACCGCAGCGCGACATACAGCGCGAGCGACAGCATGGCCACCCCGGCGATGACGATTGTGACGTCTCGCCGGGTCGCCCAGGCGAGACCACCCACAGCAACCAGCCCGGTCGCGGCACCAGTCAGCTGGGCACGGGCCGCACACGCGATCACGGCCGGGATCCGCGCCGGCTGGTCGAGCTCGTCGGTGATCCAGGCGATGTCGGAGCCGCTCGCGAACGTCCACGAGATCCCCCACAGCACCTGCGTCCCGAGCAGCAGCGGGAATGACGTGACCAGCCCGGTCGTGAGCATCGCCGTACCCATCAGCACCTGTGAGATCACCAGCGACCACTTCCGGCTGATGGTGTCGGCAAAGACCCCGGCCGGTACTTCGAAGATCAGCGCGAACACGCTCTGCACCGACCCGACCAGCACCAGCTGCGCGGGGGTGAGGCCGGCGTCGAGCACCAGGTAGACGCTCGTGACCAGCCACCAGCCGTTGTGCAGCACCGCCCGCGCCCACGTCCACCTGATCAGCACCGCCACCATCTCTGCACCCTTGGCCAGGCCCGCCGGGCAGGTCCACCGATTTAATCGCCGGAATGTGAGGTGGTTCATAGTTTTCGCAACTATCAGGAGCGCACGATAGTTAGACCACAAAGAACGAGCGTTCGGTTTCCATCTTGGGGGTCGGGGTATGGCGCAGGCGACGCTGGAGCGGGTAGGGCAGCCGTCCGGGTACGGCGGGGTACGGCGGATCGTCCGGGAGGTGGCGCTGCTGGCGGCGCTGTTCGGGGCGTACAACCTTGGCCGGTTTCTGTCGATGGACCATGCGGGTTCGGCGTTCGAGCATGCGCATGACCTGATCAGCTGGGAGACCTGGCTCGGACTGCCGAGCGAGGCGGCCGTGCAGCAGCACGCGTTGCAGGTCGACGGGCTGGCCCGCGCGGCGAACCTCTTCTACGCGAGCGTGCACTTCCCGCTGACCGCGGCCGTGCTGCTCTGGCTGATGATCTGGCGGCCGGCGCTGTACGGCGGCGCCCGGTGGGCGTTCGCGTCGCTGACCGGGCTGGCGCTGCTCGGGCATGTGTTCTTCCCGCTCGCGCCGCCGCGGATGATGCCGGGCTTCGTGGACACCGGAGTCCTGCTCGGTGAGTCGGTGTACGGGCCGAGCGCGGACTCCGGCATCGCGAATCAGTTCGCCGCGATGCCCAGCCTGCACGTCGGCTGGGCGTTCATGGTCGCGGTGTTCCTGATCCGGGCGACGCGCTCACGGTGGCGTTGGCTGTGGATCGCACATCCGCTGCTCACGTTCACGGTCGTGGTGGTCACGGCCAACCACTACTGGATGGACGGATTGGTTGCCATCGTGCTGGCGGTCCCGGTGCTACTGATCTTCGCGTCGGCACGAACGAGGTACGGCTCGCGTTCGAGGACCAGCCTCGCCGCGGCCGCGCCGATGTCGAACCAGAGCCCGATCAGCTCGAGCCTCCCTTCCTCCTCGGCCTTGAGGACGCACGGGAAGGTCCGCAGGTTCTCCAGCTGTACGGCGACGTTCGCGACGGACAGCTTGTCGGCCGGGACCAGCTTCGTGCCGGTCGCCGGGTCGATGATGTCTGGCATCGCGAGGGTCCGGCGTACCGAGGGCTCGAGGTGACGGAGCCAGTTCTGCAGGCCGGAGCCGTCCAGTACGTCGGCCTCGAGCGCGGCCGCGGCGGCGCCGCAGTGCGAGTGACCGCACACGACGATCGACCGGACGCCGAGCACCTCGACGGCGTACTCGATCGCGGCGTCGACCGAGTTGCTGTTCGAGCCGTTCGGCGGCACCAGATTGCCGATGTTCCGGACGCAGAACTGCTCGCCGGGACCGCTGGTGGTGATCAGGTTCGGCACGATCCGCGAGTCCGCGCAGGTGATGAACAGCTGCTCGGGCCGCTGCCCGTCGGCCGCGAGCTTCGCCAGCATCGGCCGGAGCTGATCGGCCGACGCCTCGAACTCGCGAATACCCTCGAGCATCGAGCGACCCTGCGGCGGCCCCAGCTCGACCGAGCCGCCGCGGGCGATGTGTCCGCGCCGCCAGTCCTCGAGCGCCTCGTGCGCCGCGTGATCCAGATGGTCGACCTCCAGCACGACCCGGACCTTCGCTCCGGCCGGGATCGAACGCAGCGTCCGGACGAGCGACGAGACGCCGAGGAACACGAGTGTCCCGCGGATCCGAACGGTCCACAGGCCGTCCGACTCGGTCGCCGTCACCGTGGCGCGGGCCAGTCGGTACAGCACGCGGACGACCGCGAGCACGAGACCGAGCAGTACGCCTTCGGCCAATCCGAGCACGGCGACGCCGGCCGCGGTCACGACGTACACCAGGAGCTCGTCATGCTTGCGCAGTGTCCGGATGTGCGCGAGCTGGACAAGTCGTAGACCGGTGACCAGCAGTACGCCGGCCAGCGCGGCCATCGGGATCAGTTCGAGCATCGAGCCCGCGGCGAGCACGAACGCGGCGATCCACAGGCCGTGCAGGATCGCCGAGGCGCGGGTCCGAGCGCCGGCCGCGACGTTGGTCGAGCTGCGGACGATCACCCCGGTCACCGGCATCCCGCCGAGGGCTCCGGACACCGCGTTCGCGGCGCCTTGGCCGATCAGCTCGCGGTCGAGGTTGCTCCGCTTGCCGCGGTGAAGCTTGTCGACGGCAACGGCCGAGAGCAACGACTCGACACTGGCGACGAGGGCAACGGTCAGTACGGCGGTGGCGATCTCCACCGGCGTACCCTCGGGCATCGCCGGGAGGATCAGGTTCTGCAACGGCTGGTCGGGCAGGTCGACGCGGGTGACGTCAACCATGAACACCGCCGCCAGCGCGGTCACGATGACCACGGCAACCAACGGAGCTGGAATCGCTTTGACCACAGGGATCCTGGGCCAGGCGAGCACGACCGCCACGGTCAGTACGCCGACGACGACCGAGTGGCCGTGGTGTGCGATGAGCTGCGCGGGGAGTGCGGCAACATTGGCGATCAGCGAGCTCTGCGCCTTGCCGCCGAGGACGACGTGCAGCTGCTGGACCGCGATCGTGACACCGATGCCGGCCAGCATGCCGTGGACGACGGCAGGCGAGAGCGACAGGGCGAGCCGGCCGATCTTGGTGACGCCGAGCAGGATCTGGAGCAGACCGGCGGCACAGGTGATGGCGGCCGTCGCGGCCCAGCCGAACTGGTTCACCAGGCCGGCGACGACCACGGTCAGACCCGCGGCCGGACCGCTGACCTGCAACGGCGAGCCGCCGAGCGCGCCGGCGACCACGCCGCCGACAACGGCCGCGACGAGGCCGGCGATCAACGGAGCGCCGGAGGCGGCGGCGATCCCGAGAGAAAGTGGTACCGCGATGAGGAACACCACCAGCGAGGCCGGCAGGTCGTGATGGAGAATGAGCTTCCAGGCTCTTTCTCCGGAAGGAGAGCTGACAGGTGTGATGGACGAGGTCGGCACGGGTCCTCCGGCGTCTGGTGCTCAGGGCAACTTGCTCGGGCATCTGGCGTCGAAACTCAGAGTGTCGATCTGGTGACCCATCGTACTGACCCGTTCAAGCCCCGGCCACTGCCAATTCGTTGCCGGGGACATCTACGTGAGGAGAAGTGAGTGGATCTGCAACTGGCCGGGAAGACCGCGGTCGTCACCGGTGCGAGCAAGGGGATCGGGCTCGCCTGTGTCGAGGTGCTGGTGCGCGAGGGTGCGACGGTGACCGGGATCTCCCGCGATCCGGCGAACCTGGCGAAGGCGCAGGAGCAGGTCAGTTTCGCGGCGGAGGCGGTGGACCTGACCGACCCGGACGCGACCAGGGCCGCGTTCGAGCGGATCGGCGTACCGGACATCCTGATCAACTGTGCGGGCGCGGCGCGGCGGACTCCGGTGGACGAGCTGGACAGCGCGGCGCTGCATGCCGCGATGGAGGCGAAGTACTTCACCTACATGCACGCGACCGAGGCGGTCATCCGCGGGATGGCCGAGCGCGGCAGCGGTGCGGTGGTGAACGTCGTCGGGCAGGGTGGTCGCGCGGCCAACCCGCTGCATATCGGTGGCGGCGCGGCCAACGCGGCGCTGATGCTGGCGTCCGTCGGCTACGCCAAGGCGTACGCCGGTCGGGGCGTGCGGGTCAATGTGATCAACCCCGGTACGACGCGGACGACTCGCGTCGACGAGGGCTTGGAAGCGGCCGTCCGCGCGACCGGCCGGCCGAAGGACGAGCTGCTCGACGAGATGGTCCGCGACATCCCGATGGGCCGCGTCGGTGAACCGCTCGAGGTGGCCAACGCGGCCGTCTTCCTCGCCTCGCCGGCCGCCAGCTACGTCACCGCCTCGATCATCACGATGGACGGCGCGACCACGGCCGGCATCTGATCACACCTTGCCGTCGGTCGGTCGGCTCGCCGGGTTCGAGAACGGGGTGATCGGGCGCTCCTGCGGTACGCCGTCGATCATGAGGTCGACGTTCTCGTTGAAGAACGCGACGTGGTTGGCGATCGGGAGGAGCGGCGCGGTCGGGAAGTCGTACGACCAGGCGACGTCCGGCACCTTCGGCACCGACCAGTAGGCGCTCGTGCGGCCTTTGTACGGGCAGGCGGTGACGGTGTCGGTGGGGGTCAGGTGCTCGAGGTGGACGGCGGTCCGCGGGAAGTAGTACCGCGGTGGGAGGCCGGTCTCGAAGACGATGACGGTCGCGGTGGAGTCGGCGAGCTCGACGCCGTCTACCGCGACCTGGACGCGCCGGGTGGACTTGACGGCGTCGACGCGGGAGTACGGGTTCCGCGGATGGACGAAGACTTCCTCGTCTTCCTCGAACCAACGGTCCAGTGCGTCCCATTGGAACCGGACGCGGTCCTTGGCGATGCCGTCGTCGTACACCCAGGCGGCGCCCTTTCCGGCGGTGTGCACGCGGGCAACACCGTGGTCGAAGGTCTTCGTCTCACCGGTGTCGGTCAGGACCCCGTCGGCCACCGCCGCGAGCGGGAGGTAGTACTGCGGATACGGCGGGAACTCCCACAGATAGATGGCGTCCTGAGTGTCCACGACGACACGGTCGTCGATCATCGCGCGGACGCGCCGGGGGACCGGTGCCGTGCCACCGGGGGGAACCAAGGCATGGGGGTAGTCGCTCATAGGTCCATCGTGCGTCACTGTGGACCGGAAAAGCAGGTACTGGCATCACGTCCCCGGGCGGCGATGAGAAGGCAGCGTGTCGTCCAGATTCGTCCGCCATTCGTACAGCGCTTGCAGGGCTTGCGCGCGCAACTGCTCGCCCACCGCCGCGGCGAGCGCGGTGAGCACGCGTCGGTTCGTCCGCCAGTAGCTCTGCAAAGCCTCCCGCAGCTCGTCCGGTGGGCCGGCGGCCTGCAGCACCTCTCGCAGGTGTTCCAGGTCGCCGACTGCCCGCTCGATCGGATCGTTGGCCGAGCTCGGGCCCGATCCGGTCACGTCGGCGGCGTGACCGGCCGGGCCGCTGCGCCTCCGGTTCCGAGGCCTTCGAGCAGCCGCACCAACGCATCGACGAGGTTGCGCAGCAGGTCACCCAGGATTCCGCCGAGGTCGACTCCGTCGAGCAGACCGGCGATCGCGCACAGCAGGTTCCCGAGCAGGTTGCCCGCCCCGGGGATGGCCTCGATGTTGAGCACCACTTCGTTCAGGTGGACGTGCAGTCCCAGCAGGTTCAGGTCCAGCGGACCGAGATCCAGGTGCAGGATCGGACAGGTGGTGGGTTCGGGCGGAGGTTGGGTCATTGGGGGCACCTCGATGTTCGTGCGTCTCACAGCCCTGGGGCGGAGGGGCCCTTTCGGTCAGTCTCCGACCGAGGTCCGACACGCGCAAACCGTGCTCTGCCCGGCGTTTCGCGCCGTCCGGCACGGCGCGGGGCCGGCTCCTGGTGGAAGCCGGCCCCGCAGTTTTCGGTGGATCCGTCCCTGCTCAGACGGTGATCCAGTCGATGTCCGCGATGTAGCCGGACGGGTTGCTGACCTTGATCGAGTTCGATCCGGCGGTCAGCTTCATCGGCAGGTAGGTGACCTGCGGCGTACCCCAGTCGTTGTCGCCGAGGCCGCTGTAGTTCACCCAGTAGTTGTCGGTGCCGTTGACCGTGAGCATGCTCTGCCGGCTGGTGTCGCCGTCGGTGTAGGCGATCTTCACCAGGTAGGTGCCCGTGGTCGGGACGCTGATGCCGTTCAGCGTCACGCTGGCGTCGTACCCGATGTTGCCGATCTTCTGACCGCCCGAGCACAGGTTGCAGCCGGAGATCCCGGCGTTGCCGGTCAGCGTGCTCGTCGACGCCTCGGCCTCGTAGCGGACCGGTCCGCCCGACTTCGACGTGTACATCGTCACCGGCGCACTCGCGCTGGAGGCCCGGCCGTGGTCCACGCCCCGCACCGTGAAGCTGTACTGCGTCTGCGGCAGCAGCCCGGTGACCACCACGCTCGTGCTCGAGCTGGTCGCCACCTGCCTGCCGTTGGCGAACACCTGGTACGACGACGCGCCCGTGCTCGGCTGCCACTTGAGCGACACCGTCGTACGGCTGACGTCGGTCGCGGTCACGCCGGCCGGAATCGTCACCGACGGACGGTTGTTCGGCGTGATCTTGTACAGCTTCGAGCCGTGGGCAGGCAGCTGGGCGCTGACCGACCCGGACACGTTGCGGGTGTTCTGGCCGGCCCAGATGTCGCGGACCGTGGCCTTGCCGTCGATGCCGACTTGAGCGAAGTCCCCGGTCACCGTGGCCGGGGTGTCAGCCAGGTTGAAGAGCGCGACCGTGACGCTGCCGTCGGCGTTCTTGGCGTACCAGGTCTGCTGCAGCTGGTCCTGGTTCAGCGGGCGCGCCGGGACGCCGGCCTGGTCGATCGCGATGACCTCGCGGTTCGTCAGCAACTTGAGGCCGTACGCGTCGAGCTTGGTCAGGTCGTCGCCGGAGAACAGCGGCGCGGCGTTGATCGCCCAGAACGTCATGTACGACTGGCGCTCGGTCTCGTTGAGGCCGTCCATCGCGCCGACGCCGACATCGAGCGCGTCCAGGTTGTTCCAGTGGCCGGGTCCGGCGTCGTCGACCCACTGCGCGACGTCCCACCAGCGCTGCTTCACCGAGGAGTCCCACTTGACGATCGTGTCGCAGTAGCACTCGACGTCGGTGTCGATCCGCCAGCCGTTCGAGTTCTGCTTCCAGACGTCGGCGTACCGGTGGCTCAGCGACCAGGACAGCGTGTACTGCATCGGGCGGCCGGCGTTCTGCACCGCACGCCACCACGCCTCGACGTCCTCGGTGTTGTTGTGGTTCGGGTCGTCCGGCGCGCCCTTCCAGGAGCCGGGGCCGACGCCGTCCATCTTGATGAAGTCGACGCCCCAGGAGGCGAACAGCTTCGCGATCGAGTCGGCGTACTTCTGCGCGCACGGGCTCGCGTAGTTGATCTTGTACGCCGCGTCCCAGCCGTTGGTCTTGCGGAGGTCGGGGTACACGATGTCGCGGGTGAAGCAGCCCGGCGCGTCGTAGATCGGCGTGTTGCCGTCGCGGTACACGTCCACGCCCAGGCCGACGGTGGTGTAGATGCCGAACTTCAGGCCGAGCTTGTGGATGTCGTCGCCGACGGCCTTCATTCCGCGCGGGAAGCGCTTCGCCATGGCGACCGGGCGGCCGTACTCGTCGCCGCCGTCCTGCCAGCCGGCGTCGACGTTGATGTACTCGTAGCCGTACGGCTTGAGCTTGGTCGCCAGCGCCTGCGCCTGGGTGAGGATGTTCTGCTCGCTGATGAAGCTGCCCGGACCGTCCGGGTTGACGCCCGGATAGTTGGTCGACTGCAGGCTCCAGCTGCTCCAGCCCATGTAGGGCTTGGCCGCGATCTGCGGGTACCTCGCCGGAGTCGGCTGAGCCACCGCGGCGGTGGGGGCTGCGGCGGTAGGGGCTGCGTCGGCGGGGGCGATCACGGCGGCCGTCGATACCAGGGCGACGGCGGCGAGCACGATCGTGGAACGGCGTCTCAAAGACATGCGATGTTCCTCCGGGGGAGGAGTGAGCGGACGCGGCCGAGCCTAGGGCCGCTTAATTTACGGCGTCAAGTATTCAGCGTCTGTGACTTGCTGTAACGAGACCGCCATGGAGCTGTGATCAACTTCCGCTGGCCCGGGGCGTCTACCGAAGGAGAGCCGGCTCGTGAGGACGCCGGCCCATGCATGAGGGGGTTCCATCATCAGTACCTCGAGAAGAGCCGGCCGGACGGCGATTGCCGCGGCCGGTGCTGCCGGACTGGTCGCGCTCGCGGTCACCGGCGCGTCCGCGGCCTCGTCCGCGACCGCGCGGCCGGCGCTGAAACTCGTTGCTGGTAGCAACGATGTGACGCTGGCCTACGACCCGGAGTACGGCGTCGCCCTGGACCTCGGCACCCACCTGGTGGCCGGGAACGCACCGATCGAGGTGCGGGCCAACCGGGCGAGCTACTCGTCCCCGGTGGTCGCGTACCAGTACGTGAACGGCAAGAAGGGGAGGCAGCTGCCGAAGGGCCTGGTCACGGACTTCAACGGGCTCGGGACGTTCCTGCACGTCACGATCACCGACTCGACCGGCAAGAAGGTCGTCGACAAGGATCAGACGATCTGCCTCAACGGGGATGGCTCGCGGACCCGGCCGGACGCGCCGGCCACCTCGCCGTACCCGGAGGGCTGCTCGGCGAACCCGTTCACCAAAGGTGCGGTCTGGGGTCTGCAGACCGGCTGGTCGGCGAACACCTTCTGGTACGGCGACGAGCCGACGCAACTGCCGGAGGGGAGCTACAAGGCCACGGTCACGGTGAACAAGGCGTACCGCGACTTCTTCAAGATGGCGGCGACGTCGCTGGCGCTGAACGTGACCGTGAAGAAGATGGACGACTGCCCGCACGGAGTCCGGGGCTGCCTCGCGGCCAAGGGCAAGGCGAACCCGAAGGCGGCGGCACTCAAGCCGCACGCGGCCCGGCCGACCGGGGCGGCGAGCGTGCCGAAGGGCCCGAAGCCGGACTTGGTGCCGGTGCCGGCCTGGGGGATCCAGGCGATTCCGGGTGAGGAGGGCACGCCGCAGGCGGCCCGGGACTACCTGCAGTTCTCGGCGACCGTGTGGAACGCAGGTCCGTCGCCACTGGTGCTGGACGGGTTCCGGCAGCAGGGCAAGGACCTGATGGACGCGTACCAGTACTTCTACGACGCGAACGGGAAGGAGATCGGGTACCACACCACCGGCACGATGGAGTGGGACGGACGGGACGGCCACAACCACTGGCACTTCACCGACTTCGCCCGCTACAGCCTGCTGAACGCCAAGCAGTCCGAGGTCGTGCGCAGCCAGAAGGAGGCGTTCTGCCTGGCCGCCACAGATGCGATCGACTACACGGTGAAGAACGCGAACTGGCACCCGTGGAACACCGACCTGCACACCGCCTGCGGCAACCACGGCTCACTGTCGGTGCGTGAGGTGCTGGACGTCGGCTCCGGTGACACCTACGTGCAGTCGCTGCCCGGCCAGTCCTTCGACATCACGGACCTGCCGAACGGCACGTACTACATCCAGGTCACCGCGAACCCGGAGAACCGGCTGTTCGAGGCGAGCACGAAGAACAACGTGGTGCTGCGCAAGGTCGTCATCGGCGGCACGCTGCACCACCGGACCGTGAAGGTCCCGCCGGTCGGCGTGATCGACGCACCCTGAGATCAATCTCTTGACCCCCAGGAGGTAGCTCGCTACCTCCTGGGGCACCAATCGTGCAGGGTCGAGTAAGAGGGAGCAACTCGACCCTGCACGGTGCGGTCAGCGGTGGAGGGGGCGGCGGCGGGTTCGCGCTGGGTGTAGGTGGGAGTCTGCGCGCGCGTGCTGTCTGCGGCCCAGGAGGAAGGGGCGCGACGTGCGGGCCGTGACCACCGGGGGTGTGGGGGCGGCCAGCTGGATTTCTGTTCGCTGGAGGTTGAGGCGGAGGGGCACCTGGCGCCAGGGGGAGCGGGTGAGGACCAGTGTGAAGCGGCCGTCTCGGCGCAACCGCAGACCGATGGCGACGGTGGCGATCGCCGGGATCAAGCCCGAGAGGAGCAGGGCTGATCGAGCGCCGAAGTGCTGGGCCAGGTAGCCGACCGTGGGCCCGCCGATGGCGCCGCCGCCGATGAAGACGAGGTTGTAGATCCCGGACACTCGCCCGCGGAGACCGTCCGGGGTGGTGAGCTGGACCATCGACTGTGCCGCGGTGAGGAACATCAGCGTCGCCATCCCCTGCGACGCGAGCACCGGGATGAACGTCCACAGCGACGGCTGCAGCGCGGCCAATACTTCGGTTGTCGTGAGCAAGCAGGCGATCCCGATCAGGTTCCGCAGGCGGCTCGGGCGGACCCGCCGCGCGGACAGCAGCGCCCCGGCCAGTGCCCCGACCGCGACGACGGAGTTGAGTACGCCGTACCCCGAAGCGCCGGTGTGGAAGACGCGATCGGCGAAGGCCGTCAGCGTCACCGGCAGGCTGATCGTGAACATCCCGTAGATCCCGACCAGCGCGATCGCCCACCGCACGGCCGGCTCGTGGAACGCGTACTGCAGGCCGGCCCGGAGACCGTCGCGGATCCGCAGCCCCGCACTCGCCTTGCGGGCGGCGTGGAGACCAGGCATCTCGCTCTCGCGCATCCGCAGCAGCGCGGTGATCGACGCGAAGAACGTGAGCGCGTTGAGCGCGAACGACCAACCGGCGCCGAGGGTGCCGAGCAGCACCCCGCCGAGCGCCGGCCCGATCAGGCTGCCGAGCTGGAACGTCGATGAGGCCATGCTGATCGCGTTGCGCAGCCGGTCGCGGTCGACGAGCTCGGTGACGAACGACTGCCGGGTCGGGTTGTCGACGGCGGTTGCGAGGCCGAGGAACGACGCCATCAGGTAGACGTGCCAGACCTGGACGCCGCCGGTGAAGGCGGTGGCCGCGAGAACCGCGGCGCAGGTGCCCATCGTGGCTTGGGTGACCAGCAGGATCTTGCGCTTCGGGAAGCGGTCCGCGATCACCCCGCCGTACAGGCCGAGCAGCAGGGTGGGCAGGAACTGCAGCGCGGTGGTGATGCCGACCGCGGTGGCACTGCCGGTGAGCGTGAGCACCAGCCAGTCCTGCGCGATGCGCTGGATCCAGCCGCCGGTCGAACTGACCAGCAGACCGCTGACCAGGAGGCGGAAGTTGCGGACCTGCAGCGCGCTGAAGGTGTCCTTGAAACCGGGGCGGCGCTGCGGCTCCCGGAGCTGGTTCGGGTTGGTGGTGCGGTGGAGGTGGAAGTCGGTGGACGGGACAGAACCGGTGGCCCGGGTGGTCAAGAGGAATCCCTACACGAGTGGGCTTACAGGGGAGGACATCTCCATCCTTGCGGTTCGGTGCTGGATTCTGACAGCGAATTACTCCTATTAGTCTTATAGCGTCACGTAATGGGAGGTGCATCGATGTACGACCCGGACCAGTTGCGCACGTTCCTGGCGGTCGCGCAGTCGCTCAGCTTCACGCAGGCAGCGGAGCGGCTGGGCATCCGGCAGCCGACGGTGAGTCAACACGTGCGCAAACTCGAGGCGGCGGTCGGTCGTCCGCTCTTCGTCCGCGACACCCGCACGGTGACGCTGACTGCGGACGGAGAGGCGATGGCTGGGTTCGCGCGCACGATCCTGGCCGCGCACGAAGAGGCCGCCGGATACTTCACCGGTTCCGAGCTCCGCGGCCGGCTGCGCTTCGGCGTGACCGACGACCTCGCGCTCACTCCGCTGCCGAAGATCCTCCGCGACTTTCGCCAGCTGTACCCGCGGATCGACCTCGAGCTGACCGTGGCCCAGAGCCCAAATCTGCTCCGCCGGGTCGAGTCCGGTCACCTCGACCTCGCGTACGTCAAGCACAGTGGTGGCGGCTACGAGCCGAACGGCCGGCTGGTACGGCGTGATCCGCTGGTGTGGGCCGGGATCGCGGGGACCCGCATCGCCCCGGACGGACCGGTCCCGCTGGTCGCGTACCAGGCACCGTCGCTGAGCCGCTCGCTCGGCGTGCAGTCGCTCGAGCAGGCCGGGCGGACGTGCCGGATCACCTGCATCGTCCGCGGCGTCAACGGCGTACTCGCAGCCGTCCGGGCCGGGCTGGGGATCGCGATCTTCGCGCGCTCGCTGATGCCGGCCGACCTCGTCGAGCCGCCGCCGAGTGCTGGGCTGCCAGAGCTCCCGCCGGTCGATCTTGTGTTGATCACCAATCCGCGTGCGGCGAAGGAGCCGGCCGAGGCACTCACCGCCGCGATCCTTGGGAGCAACGCGCCGCTGAAGCCGGACGCAGCCTAGACCAGCGCGTCTCCGCGCAGTACGAGGGTGACGATGCTGACCGCGGCGATGCCGATGGTCACGAGGAACGGTGCGTTGCGCCAGAGCAAGATGACCGCCAGCAGTGCAGCGACGACAACCAGAGCTATCCAGCCGACGACGCCGAGCGGACCGGCCGGTGCGATCACCAGGAGCCCGGTAGCGGCGGCCAGTGGGAGTGGCGCGAGCAGACGGGCGTAGGAGCCGAGCCGCTGCGGCCAGCCCCGCACACCGGTGGCCAGGTCGTCGGCCAGATCGGGTACGACGTTCGCCAGGTGGGCACCTACCCCTAGGAGGGCGCCGGCCGCGGTCGCCCACCACGGGGCCCAGACGTGGGCCGTGCCGAGGGTGACGAACGAGGGGAGTGCCCCGAACGCGACGGCGTACGGGAGCCAGGAGACCGCGGTCGACTTCAGGCCGAGGTTGTACGCCCAGGCGCAACCGACGAAGAGCAGATGAACCAACCCGGCCACCAGACCGTTGGCAAGGGAGACCGGAATTGTGACCACCAGCATCACCCCGGCCCCGACGGCCAGCACCCGGCGACTCACCAGTCCACGCACCACGGGCTTGTCCTGCCGGTTCACACTGGTGTCGCGGGCGGCATCTATCGCGTCATTGCTCCAGCCGATCGAGAGGTGGCCGGTGAGGATGGTTGCTGCGACGAGGAGACACCCGGCGGGACTACGCCCGGCCGACCACGCGACAGCCGTGACGAACGCGGTGACGGCGACCGTTGGTCCGGGGTGGCATGCCAGCGCCAGACCTTTCAGCGTCCTCAGGATCCGCACCGACGTAACGATGCCACGATGACGCGGATCGCAGCGGTCCGGCCCGCGTTGCCGCCGTACCGCTATCCGCAGTCAGAGCTGACGGAGGCGTTCGAGTCGATCTGTCTGCCCGACGGACGCGGCGCGGCCCTGCTACGGCGGCTGCACGCGAACGCGGGGGTGTCGCACCGGCATCTGGCCTTGCCGCTGGAGCAGTACGCCGCGCTGAAGGACTTCGGTGCGGCGAACGACGCGTGGATCGCGGCCGCGGTCGAGCTCGGGGCCGAAGCGGTCGCGGGTGCAGTGAAGGATGCCGGGCTGACGCTGGACGATGTCGACGTACTGATGTTCACCACGGTGACCGGGGTGGCGGCGCCGTCGATCGATGCTCGGGTAGCGATGCGGCTCGGGCTGCGGGAGGATGTCAAGCGGCTGCCGCTCTTCGGGCTCGGCTGCGTCGGCGGAGCGGCCGGGGTCGCTCGGCTGCACGACTACCTGAAGGCTTGGCCGTCACACGTCGCCGTACTGCTGTCGGTGGAGCTTTGCTCTTTGACGTTGCAGCGAGACGACGCCTCATTGCCCAACCTGGTCGGTGGCGCCTTGTTCGGTGACGGCGCGGCTGCGGTGGTGCTGACCGGGTCGGAGCATCCGGCGGCGACCGGGCCGTCGGTGGTCGCGACGCGCTCGCGGCTGTACCCGGACTCGGAGCGGGTCATGGGGTGGGACGTGGGCTCCGGTGGGTTCCGGATCGTGCTGGGGGCAGACGTACCGGAGGTGGTCCGGAGGTACCTCGGTGGCGACGTAGAGGGGTTTCTGTCGACGTACGGCCTGACGGTGCCGGACATCGGCACCTGGGTGAGCCACCCGGGTGGACCGAAGGTGCTGGAGGCGGTGTCGGAGACGCTGGGGCTGCGGCCGGGCGCGCTGGATCTGACGTGGAAGTCGCTGGACGCGGTCGGCAACTTGTCGTCGTCGTCGGTGCTGCACGTGCTCGGTGACACGCTCAAGCTGGATCCTTCTCCTGAGGGTCCTGGCGTGATGCTCGCGATGGGACCGGGATTCTGTTCCGAGCTCGTGCTGATGGAGTGGTAAATGTACGGCTGGTATCTGGGGTTAGTGCTGCTGGTGGCCGCTGAGCGGGTGGCGGAGCTGGTGGTGTCGCTACGCAACGCGCGCTGGAGTTTTGCGCAGGGCGGTGTGGAGTCCGGGAAGGGGCACTACCCGTTCATGGTCGCGCTGCACACGCTGCTGCTCGCGGCGTGCATGGTGGAGGCGCTGCACCGTCCCTTCATCCCGGCGCTCGGGTGGACGATGTTCGCGGTGGTGCTGCTGTCACAGGGGTTGCGGTGGTGGTGCATCTCGGTCCTCGGACACCAGTGGAACACGCGGGTGATCGTCGTACCCGGTCTGCACCTGGTTGCTCGTGGCCCGTACAGGTGGCTCCGGCACCCCAACTATGTGGCGGTCGTGGCGGAGGGGATCGCGCTGCCGCTGGTCCACACCGCGTGGGTCACCGCGCTGGTCTTCACGGTCCTGAACATCCCGCTGCTCGCTGTCCGCATCCGCAGCGAGGAAGCGGCGCTGAAGTCCGCACTGGTGACGTGAGCGACTTCGACCTCCTGGTCGCCGGCGCGGGTCCTGCGGGTGCTGCCACAGCCATCCGGGCTGCCCTCGCCGGCCTCTCGGTGGTCGTTGTCGAGCCGCGCTCGTCTCCGATCGACAAGGCGTGCGGCGAGGGGGTCGCGCACAGTGCGGTCGACTACCTGACCCGCCTGGGCGTGGAACTCGACGGCCACCCGTTCCACGGCATCCGCTACCTCGACGGGGTACACCAGGTCGACGCCCGCTTCACCGCCGGCCCCGGCCTCGGAGTACGCCGTACCACGCTCCAAGCGGCCCTGTCCGCCCGCCTGAAATCCCTCGACATCCCAGTCCTCCAAGCGCGCGTAGGCGCCATCACCCAAAACCAAACGTCGGTAACGGCCGCCGGTCTGACCGCCCGCTACCTGGCCGCCGCCGACGGCCTCCACTCACCCATCCGCCGCCAGCTCGACCTGTCTGCCCCGGGCGGTGATGAGGTACGGCGCGGGCTCCGGCAGCACTTCCAGGTCGCGCCATGGACCGACCTCGTCGAGGTGTACTGGTCCCGCCTTGGCGAGGCCTACGTGACGCCTGTTGCCGACGACCTGGTGGGTGTTGCTGTGCTCACCTCTGCTCGGGGGAGCTTCGACTCGCACCTCGACGCCTTCCCCGCGCTGAAACGACGGCTGGCCGGCGCTCGGCCTGCCAGCGCAGTCATGGGCGCCGGCCCGCTGAGACAGCGCGTGCGGTCGCGCACCGCCGGGCGGGTGCTGCTGGTGGGTGACGCCGCCGGGTACGTCGACGCGCTCACCGGCGAAGGCATCGCGGTAGCCCTCCGCACCTCCGCCGAGCTGGTCGACTGCCTCCGCGCCGACCGCCCGCAGGACTACGAAGCGGCCTGGCGACGCGTCTCCTGGGAGTGCCGGTTCCTGACCGCATCGTTGCTCTGGGCCCGCAATCGAAAGGCGCTGGCCGCACGCATCGTCCCCGCGGCCGCCGCGCTGCCCGACGTGTACGCAACCATCGTCAACCGGTTGTCGTAGGCAAACATGCCGCGGGCCCGGCGATCACTCAGACAACCGCCGGGCCACGCAAAGCCCGAGCTTCCTGGTGAAAAGCTCGGACCGAAGCCGTTCCGGCCTCCTGGTGAAAGGCCGGACCGGCTGGCAGGAACGACTCTGTCAGCCGGATGTTGCCCGGCAGTTGCCGGAATGTGAAGCCTTGTTACACGGCGTTGTGGCGTAGGTCTCAGTGCTCCGTTCGCACCGTCGCGATCTGCAGCTGCAGGGCGAGCCGCTGCATCGGATCCGAGAGCTCGAGCTCCGCAATCTCACCGATCCGCTTCATCCGGTGCCGCAAGGTGTTGGTGTGCAAGTGAAGCCGGCGCGCCGCCCGCTGCGGCTGCCCGGGGTAGTCCAGCCAGGCTTGCAACGTCTCGACGAACCCGGTGTCGTGCTCGATGTCGTGCCGGAGCAGCGTGGCGAGCGGACCATCCAGCTTGGTGGTATCAAGTGAGGTAACCGCTCGATGGACGGTCAGCACGTGCCACGCCTCTTCCACGCGCAGCGCAGGCCCCGCCGCGACACCTCGCCGTACCAGACCGAGCAGCTCGACCGCCTCGGCCCGTGAGCTCGGCAGGTCGGCCGGTCCGCGCGCCGGACCGCCGGCTGCGGCGACCGTACCCGGCGAGGACTCGACCACCAGCTTCTGCAACCAGTTCCACGACCCAGGTCCGTCCGCGTCCGCGGTGACGACTGCCAGCACGGTCCCGTCGAGGTCAGCCAGCTGCGGCTCGCTCCAACCATGCCGGCGGCCGATCGACTCCCACAGGTCCAGCTGCTGCGGTACGTCGTAGCCGTCCGGCGAGCCGAGCGCGACCACACGCCACGGGTGCGGCGGAAGGCGTACGTCGACCGGACTGTCCGGCGAGAACTGCCGCAGCATCGTCCGCAACCGGTCAATCGCACTACGCCGCGCCACGTCCGCCTGAGCCCGCAGCCGCAGCAGGTGCAACGCCAGCACCGACGCAGCGTCGCTGAGCTTCGCAGTGACCTCGTCACTCACCGGACCGTCCACTACAGCCCAGATAGACCCCAGCCACTCGCCACCAGCCCGGACAGGTACGACGAGACGCGGCCGGATGCCGTTAGGACCCGCAGGGACCAGGAACGGATCGCTGGACCGCGCCAGGCGCCGGAAGATGCCCCGCGCCCGGAAGTGAGCGATCACCTCCGGCGGTACTCGACGGCCGACGATCGTGGAGACCCGGGCCGGGTCGGTGAAGTCCTGCCCCGACGAGTACGCCAGTACTCGCGACTGGTTGTCCTCAATGGTCACTGGGGCGTCCACGATCGCGGCAGCCGCGTCAGCCAGTGCAAACAGCTCCTGGTGCACACCGGCGTCACCAGCGGCGGGGGAGTCCGGTGCGCCGGCCCGGTCGATGACGCCGCGCAGCAGCCAGACCACGTGGGCCCACGTGACGCCCGGCTGCAGCGCGACGAGCGTGAGCGTCGACCGCTCCGCTGCGGTGACCACGGCCGCCTCGTGCGCGAGCGCAGTACGCAGCACCACACCGGACGCAGCGCCGGCCGCACAGCGCTCGACCAGCTCTACCGCATCCTCTGCGTCGCGTAGACCGACTCCGAGGACCAGATCGCCCGGCTGGCCGGTCGCCGGCTCCTGCGGGTCGGCCAGGAACACGTCCCGCACCTCGCTGTCGCCCTTGCCGGTCACCACCACCTCGAACAGGGCAGGGCCGACGGCGGTGATCAGGTCAGACGCGGAGATCATAAGGTTATTGTGCGATGAGCACCGTAATTTGTCGCGTATATGGTGTGATCGCACCATGACAGCGGCTCTCGGCGGCCGCACCATCGATACATGACCACCGTTGGTTCCACGCATATCGTTCCGGATCGCGTCGCCGTCGTCGGCGCGGGCATGGTCGGTCTGGCCACTGCCTGGTTCCTCCAGGAGGCCGGTGTCGACGTCACCGTGCTCGACCGCGAGGGCGTCGCCGCAGGCGCGTCCTGGGGTAACGCCGGCTGGCTGACCCCCGGCCTGGCCACCCCGCTCCCGGAGCCGGCCGTCCTCAAGTACGGCGTCCGTGCGGTGCTGAGCCCCTCCTCCCCGGTGTACGTGCCGCCGTCCGCGAGCCCCCGGCTGGTCAAGTTCCTCACCCGCTTCGCTCGCAACAGCACCGCAGGCCGCTGGCAGACCGCGATGGAGTCGCTGGTCCCGATCAACCGGCAGGCTCTGACGGCGTTCGACTTCCTGGCCAAGGCCGGCGTCGAGGCGCAGACGTACGAGGCGAAGTCGTTCCTGGCGGCGTACCGGACCGTCGAGGAGCGGAAGGTCCTGCTGGAAGAGATCGAGCAGATCCACGCTGCCGGCCAGGGCATCGAGTTCGAGGCCATCACCGGCGACGACGCCCGCGAGATCGAGCCGTCGCTGTCCGACGAGATCGGCGCGGCGATCCGGCTGCACGGCCAGCGCTTCATCAACCCCGGTCAGTACGTCCAGCTGCTGGCCGACTCGGTCCTCGCCCGCGGCGGGCAGATCATCAGCGGAGTCGTGGTCAAGGACATCGTCGACGAGATCCGGGGCGTCCGGCTGATCACCGGCGACGGCGAGACCGACCCGTTCGACGCGGTCGTGATGGCGACCGGCGCCTGGCTGGGCGACCTGGCCCGGCAGTTCGGTGTCCGTACCGTCGTCCAGGCGGGCCGTGGGTACAGCTTCAGCGTGCCGATCGCGCACGTACCGGCCGGCCCGGTGTACTTCCCGGCGCAGCGGATCGCCTGCACGCCGCTGGGCGACCGGCTCCGCGTCGCGGGGATGATGGAGTTCCGCAAGCCCGAGGCGAAGCTCGACCCGCGCCGGATCGGCGCCATCGTCGAGGCCGCCCGGCCGCTGCTGCGCGACGCCGACCTGGACGCGCGGACCTTCGAGTGGGTCGGCCCGCGGCCCTGCACCCCGGACGGCCTGCCGCTGATCGGCGCCACCGCGTCGCCGCGCGTGTTCGCGGCCGGCGGGCACGGGATGTGGGGGATCACCCTCGGCCCGATCACCGGCCAGTTGCTGGCCGAGACCATCACCACCGGCCGTACTCCGGAGGAACTGCGCCCGTTCAACCCCCTCCGCTGACGACCCTCCGCTGACGGCCAGGAGGGGCCCAAGGACGTGGCCCCTCCATCCTGCTGACCGTTTCTGCGAGCAGCCCCTCTCGGTGACCCTGATCGGGCAGTGCTCCTCACACTGCCCGCGCCTCCGCCGGCCACCAACGTCGCCGCTCCGGTCAGCCACAGAGCGGGCCCTGGCTTTGTTTCCCTGCCCAGGGCCCGCTCTTCTGTCTTCTGCCGGCCCTGTTGTCTGCCGGCTTTGGTTTCTGTCGGTGGCCTCTGCCAGGGTGTCCGCATGGTTCTTCGCTGGTACACGGTCGTGGTCGACTGCCACGACGTTCGCAAACAAGCCGCGTGGTGGGCCGAGGCCATCGGCTGGAAGACGATCTACGCCTCCGACAACGAGTGCGTGAACATTCCGGGCTGGGTGGACGAGGCCGCGACGGAGGACACTCCGTGGGAGCAGATCGGGCCTGGCATGGTCTTCGTGCCGGTGCCCGAGGGGAAGACGGTGAAGAACCGTCTGCACTTCGACTTCGCGCCGCACACCTCCCAGGACCGGGACGCCGAAATCGCTCGGCTGGAGCAGCTGGGCGCGACGCGGGTGGACATCGGTCAGCCCGACAGCGCGAGCTTCACGGTGCTCGCCGACCCCGAGGGCAACGAATTCTGCGTGCTCAGCTCACGCGACTCGTAGTCCGGGTGCGCGCAGCCGACCGGAGTAGCGCGCCCAGGCCGAGCGCGCCGAGTCCGCCGGCGAGGTTCGTCGTACCCCACCAGAAGCCGTGCCGCGGACGCGCTTCCGGTGCGACGCTCCTCGCGTAGGCGTCGACCTGGTCCTGGATCTGCTCCTGGTCGTCCGCCGACAACCCGCCGTCGTCCGCGAGCTGCTCGGCCAGCGCGATCACGTCCGAGTTCTGCTCCTCGGTGAAGCCCGGGAAGGCTGCGGTCGTGCCGGCCGGCGCCGTCGGCAACGACGTACAGAACAGTGGCCTCCCGCTCTCCAGGCTCAGCTGGACCTTCTGCACGCCACAACCGTCGCCCGAGTGCTTGAACCCGACCTGGTAGTCGCCGTGCTGCAGCCACAGCTCGAGTACGCCGTACCCCGTCAGCGCGAGTCCGCCGACGACCAGCACCACCGTTGCAACCGCCCCGATCAGCCGCATGTCCCCATCCTCTCCTGTGGAAGGTGGCTAATCGGTGCAGATCCGGGTATGGATGGGGGCGATCAGCGATCGGGGACGACGTACGGAGGCGGCGGCGATGTCCGAACAAGCTGAGCACGGGGCTGCGCACCGGCAGAAGAACACGCCGGGGTGGACGGTGACCGCGCGTCCGATGATCGATGTGGCGGGGCGGATCCTGTGCCTCGTCCTGGGTGCCGCGCTGCTGGTCGCCGGGCTGGTGGGGCTGTTCACCGGCGCGACCGAGGGCGAGCTGCTGATCGTGCTCGCGGCGGGGCTGCTGCTGCTGGTGATGCCGTCGATCGTCGACCGGCTGGTCAAGCTGCGGGCCGGCCAGTTCGAGGTCGAGCTGATCCGGCAGATCGCGGTGAACGCGCGGAAGACCGCCGAGGCGCTCCGCCGGCTGGGTCTCGCCGACCAGCTGGATGCGTACGCGACCATCTACACCGAGCTGCGCGACCCGGAGCTCAAGGGCATTCGCGGCGAGGTCCTCGACCGCATCGTGCAGCGGGTGTCGAACGCTGCCGCGGTCGAGAAGTTCGACAAGGCGGAGGTACGGGAGCTGTTCCTGAACGGCTCACCGATCGTCCGGGTCCTCGCCCTCGGGCTGATGCAGGGCGACCTCTCGCTCGTCGACGGCGACGTCCTGCAGGAGGCGATCGACAGGTCGCTCACCGGCAACGAGCAGTACCACGCGCTGAAGGTGGTCCGGGACGGCTGGGGTCGGCTCTCGGACACCCAGCGGAACCAGCTCGTCAACGCGATCAAGACCAACGCCCGGATCGAGCGCGGTCCCGCGCGCCGCGAGGTGGCAAAAGAAATCCTGGGACTCGGGGTGAGTCCCAGGATTCCGTGAACTGAATCAGTGCGTGTGCGGCTCGGTGCCGTGCTCCGCCTCGTGGGCGGCGATCTGGGCCTTGACCTCTTCCATGTCGACCGCCTTGAGCTGGCCGATCAGGTCCTCCAGGCTCGCGGCCGGCAGGGCGCCCGGCTGCGCGTACAGGACGACGCCGTCGCGGACCGCCATCAGGGTCGGGATCGACCGGATGTCGAACGCCTGCGCCAGCTCGACCTGTGCCTCGGTGTCGACCTTGCCGAACTTGATGTCCGTGTGCTCTTCCGACGACTTCTCGAACACGGGTCCGAACATCTTGCACGGGCCACACCACTCTGCCCAGAAATCAACCAGCACCAGGCCGTCGCTACCGACCACCTCGTTGAAGTTCTCCTGGGTCAGCTCGACCGTTGCCACTACGACCTCCGAAAGTAGATGAGTACAGCGGTGTCAACAGCGAACTGCCCCGAAGTTGTTCCCGCGCGCCTCGTACCCAACCACGCCGTCCCGAAGCGACCGGAATCCGGAGCCGGGTTGTGACCTGGGCCACGTGTCAGATCGGCATGTCCACGAACGGTGACTCGTAGTCATGGACCTCCTGCAGGATCGAGGCGGCGGCCTCGGGGGTCAGGTCGGCGCGCTCGCGCTCTGCGACGATCATCTGGTTCAGCAGCCGGGTCTCACCCGCGGTCGCGAGGCCGGTGATCTCCGGGTGCCCGTTCAGCAGCCAGGCGGTCGCGGCGGTGATGTACCGCTGCTCGTCGAACGGCCGGTACCAGGTGTCGTACGCCTTCTCCTCGCCGTCGTGCCAGTTCCGCCGGGCGATCATCTTGATCGTCATCAGCGCCGCGTCGGACGCCTTGACGGCCTCGACCAGCGCCGCGTAGTCAGCGGCGTACTGCGGGTCGGTGGAGAGTTTGTAGTTGAGCGGCGTGAGCACGCTGTCGAAGTCGAACCGGCGCAGGCCCTCGGTGTGCACGGACGGCGCCTGCGCGGTGTGACCGGTGATGCCGATCGCGCGCACCATGCCCTCGTCCTTGGCCCGGACCGCGGCCTCGAGCGAACCGCCCTTGCCGGTGACGAGATCAAGGTTCTCCAGGTCGCAGACCGCGTGCATCTGAATGAGATCGACGTGATCGGTCTGCAGCCGCTCCAGCGACCGGTTGATCTCGCTCCAGGCCTCCTCGAAGGTGCGGCGGCCGGTCTTGGTGGCGAGGAAGATC
The DNA here is from genome assembly GCF_040638345.1 of Kribbella sp. NPDC026611. NCBI lineage: Bacteria > Bacillati > Actinomycetota > Actinomycetes > Propionibacteriales > Kribbellaceae > Kribbella > Kribbella sp. NPDC026611. The sequence goes on along the minus strand of NZ_JBEZYC010000013.1, from coordinate 214,833 downwards.
CGGTCCCGGATCTCCGGCATCCGCGGGCCGAGCCGGAGCTCGGCGTCGCCGTAGTCCGCCGCCACGTCGAAGTGGTTGATGCCGGCGTCCAGGGCCTCCTGGATCGAGGCGTCGGCGCGGTCCTGGTCGACGCCTCCGAGCGAGGCGGCACCGTAGATCAGCACCGAGCTCTGGTGGTCGAGCCGGCCCAGTCGGCGAGTTTCCATCCTGGTCCTCCAGGGGTAGCAGGGTTACCACGACCTTATGCCCGCGCGGGCCGTCGGCAAGCGGTTGTCCACAGCCCGATTTTGACCCCTGCGGCACGGGAGAGTTTTCCACAGGGGCACCGGTAGATCGGTTACTATGCGTGATCAGTTGATCGGTTCTTTACCATGTTGTTCGCACGGATTTTCGAATCTGTCCGCGGCGTGTGGCATGGTGTGCGCTGCCTGGGCGACCGGAACGGGGATGAGAGAGGAGCTATGACGACGGTACCGAAGGTGTCACGCTTGCCCGGTGAGGGTGACACTGCCCGCGAGTGGGGTAACAGTATGGCTGCGGGGAGCGATGTTGCCTCCGGATCCTCGGCTGAGGTCTCCCGGTGGACAGTCGCTTGCCGTATTCTCCCGGCTACTGTCCGCGTAACTGCTGTCTGAGGGGCGGGTAGGGATGAGTTGGTGGCGAACTGCACTGAATCTGCCGCCAAAAGGTGAGCATTGGTCGGACCAGCGCCGGACCAAGAAGGCGAGCAGAGGTCGCCCACAGAGCACCGCACCGGAGTGGTGGGACCACCCCGGTGGACCGGTGTCACCCACCCCTCGCCAGGCGCAGGGCGTAGCAGCGCAGTACTCCGCTCCCCAGAACCAGGGCCCGCCTCCCAACGGTGGTGTGATGGCTCCGCCGCGTCGTCCTGCGTCGCGGCCGTCGGATGCTCCGCAGCACCAGCAGCCGCCGCAGCCCGGACCGCGGACACCCGAACGTTTGAAACAGCGTTCCCCCCATGGTGCCCACGGCGCGCACGCCGCGCCAGGGCCTGCGCGTGAGGTTCTCGAGCCGGGGCAGACCCCGTGGTCGACCGAGCCCGAGTCGTCGTTCTCCACCTGGGCCCGGCGTTTCTTTCGCGGCCTGGTGGTGGTCGTGCTGCTCCTGGCCGCGATCAGTGGCGTCCGGTCCTGGATCGCGCCGAACCGCACGCCGGAGACCGTGGTCACCGGGCAGAACAGCTTCCCGTCCGACGAGGCCCGCGCGGTCGCCACGCGGTACGGCGTCTCCTACCTGACGTGGGACGAGGACAACCCGGACCAGCGGCCCGCCCAGATCGGTCTGGACCTGGCCGCCGGACTGGACAGCCGCGCCGGCTGGAACGGTCGCGGCAAGCAGACCGCCTCGGTCGCCTACCCGGGCGAGGTGACGGTCGCGCCGGACGGGATCACCGCCGCGGTCGACGTCCGGGTCCGGATCCAGACCTTCGTGAAGCGCGGGAAGGTATGGGCCGCCGGACCGTTCAGTTGGGACCGGCTGTCGGTCCCGGTCGCCCGGACCACGGGCCGGGTGGTGGCCAGCGGGCCGCCGACGTTCGTACCGGACACCCGGGCGGCGCTGCCGGACAACATGCCGGACGCCGGCGCACCGGACGACGAGCTGACCAAGGCGACGGAGAAGGACGCCCAGGCGTTCTTCAGTGCGTACGCCGAGTCGGACGACAAGGTGTCGGCAGTGGCCGCACCGGGCTCGAACATCCGCAGCCTGGGCGGCGCGGTGAAGTTCGGCGACCTGAAGGACTGGCAGGTCTACGCGGGTAACGACGACGAGCGGCGGGCGACCGCAGCCGTCACCTGGGACGGGGTGGGCGAGACCACTCTGGACCAGACTTACACGCTCACGTTGAGGCGTACTGTCGCCACGGACGGAGCACAACGATGGCAAGTGGCAGCCGTCGGATGACCACAGCGACGAGCCGTCGGACGACCGAGGCAACAAGGGAGACACCGCAATGATGACGCACGAACTGGCTGCGAGCGTGGTTCAGCTTGCCGTGCCCATGGCCGACCCCAACGTCCCGACGGGTGCGGACTTCAAGGACTGGGTCCTGGTCATCGCGGGCAACATCTTCATCGCGATCCTCGTGCTGCGCGCCATCGGGCACTACTTCAAGCGCGAGTGGGGCGAGCTGTTCGGCCATATCGCGGCCGGGGTCCTGGTCGGTGGGCTGATCTACGCCAACAACCAGACCATCAACGTGCTCAAGGGCTTCTGGGGATTGCTCTCCGGGGGTAATTGATGCGAGTCGGCCGTACCCTCACTCACCACTTCGAGATCGAGACCCGGCAGTACGACCTGCTCGGCATCGATCTGGGAGAAGGCGCCCGGAGGCGGATGATCATCTTCGGTGCGGTGATCATCGTGCTCTGGGTCGCGCTGCTGTTCCCGTTCATCGGGGTGCCGCAGAAGACCACCGTCAGCCTGTACATCGTCCCGCCGTTCGTGATCACCGCGTTCGGCTGGCGTCCCGGTAAGTTCCACGAACGCCGCCGCCGCGTGACCGAGTGGGCCTTGTCGGTCCGCTACGCGTTGCGGGCCCACCGCCCGATCATCGGGCTCGGTGCCCGGGCCGCGGACAAGACGGAGTACCTGCCCTGGCGTGAGCGCGTCGCGACCCGCAAGGTGGCGGACCTGGCCAAGGCCAGAGTGACGCCGGAGTGGGAGCGCGAGGTCGTGGTGGAGCTCGATCCGATGGTCCGCGCCGGTGCGGACATCACCGTGAACCAGCGGGCCCGCCTGCTGGGTTCGGATCACGTACAACGGGTCAGTCGCAGGACGTCATCAGGGAAGAGGCCTGGATGAAGATCGCTGACAAGCTCCTGAACCTGGTGGGCGTCGGCCGCGAGCGCGGCCTGCCGCCGCCCCGCCTGGTCGCCATCGCCGACGGCTTGCTGGTGACCGAGCGCAGCGCCGAGGCGTGGTTCCTGATCTCGGTGGCGAACACCGACCTGGCCACCGAGGCCGAGCAGGACGCTGCCCTGGACGCGGCCGTCAGCGCGGCCGCGACGATCCTGGGCGACCGGCTCAGCCACCTCAAGGTCGTCTGGGGCCGCTCGACCGGCCAGGACTACATCGACTCCATCGCCGGCCACTACCGGCTGGGCGACCACGAGGCGTGGGCGCAGACCCGTGCGGACCGGATCGACGAGATGCGCATGCCGGAGCGGTATGTCGCTCTCGGCGTACACCTGTCGGACCGTGATCCGCGGGCGACCGCACAGGTCCGTGGGTCGATCAGCGACGCTCTTGGCACGACCTCCTGGCGCGTCAGCGCACGTGAGCTCGCGCACCTGGACGAGCGGGTGCGCAAGCTCGCTCGTCAGCTCGGCTCGACCGTGTGGCGGGCGCATACTGCGCCGGCTGAGGTCATCTCGTGGCTGATCAGCCGGGAGATGCACCGCGGTGCCGTGGCTGCGCCGCGGCGTGGTCTGATCACCGGTGCGTCGCTGGCGCGGCTGACGTCCGGCCGGGTGGTGCCGTACACCGACCACCTGCGGATCTACGACACGCGTGGGCAGATCGCGGCGTACACGACTGTGCTGGCGATGACGGACTTCCCTGAGGAGCTGGAGACGCCCGGCGCGGGGGAGTGGCTGCGGACGCTGTCCGAGATCAAGGCGATCGACGACGACGGCGACGAGATCGACGTCACCGTCGAGGCCTCGGTGCGGTTCCGGGTGCTCACCAAGAAGACCGCGCGGCACCTGGTCGACGAGACCCGGAAGAGCGCGAAGGAACAGCGCAGGTCGGCCGCGAAGGGTACGGCGGAGGAGACCGCCGACGAGATCGTCGAGACCGAGCGGGTCATGCGTGAGGTCAAGCGCGACATCAACCGGAGCGGTCTGACGCTGGTGGAGGACCACCCGCGCCTGCTGGTGAGTGCGGACACGCGTGAGGACCTGGAGGCGTACGTCGACGCGGTCATCGCGCACTACGCGGACCGGGGCATCACCGTGGCCGCAGGTGCCGACGAGCAGCGGGACCTGTGGCTGGAGTCGCTGCCGGGCGACCAGCTGCGCGTGCCCGACCTCGGACACGTGCGAGAGTCGACCGCCTTCTTCGGCTCGTGGTTCTGGGGCGGTGCGTCGATCGGTGACGCCACCGGGCCGGCCATTGGGTACCTGACCGGGTCTACGCCCGGTCTGGTGCGCTTTGACGCGGCTGCAGGCTCTGCGCTCGGTGACGCGACCACCACGCTCTTCCTGGGCCGGTCCGGTCGAGGCAAGACGACTGCGGCCATGATGGGCGGCCTTGACTCGGCCTTCGCCGGCGCATGGGTGCCGTTGCTCGACCTGAAGGGCGACGCGGCGGGCGTATCCGCGGTTGCTGCCGAGTACGGCGTACCGACTGCTGTCATTGAGATCACGGCCCAGTTCTCCGGTGCCGCGGACCTGCTGCGGGTGCTGCCGGTCGACGACGCGTTGCTGCAGGCACCGTCGCAGCTGATGCTGCTGCTGCCTCCGCACCTGCGTGGCGCGGCCGAGGCGCCGGTGATGGCGGCGACCCGTGCGGAGATCCAGTCGCCCGACCCCTCGTCGTGGGGAGTCATCCAGCGACTCTGCAACTCCGACTCCGAGACCGTCCGCACCGTCGGCTTCGCGTTGCGCGACCTGGTCGAGACGGGCCTCGGCTCGGTTGTCGCCGGCCCGCCGTCCGGTCTGTCGTCGCTGACCACCAACCCCGGTCTGTGGGTCGTCCAGATGCCCGGCCTGACCCTGCCGTCGCCCGAGTCGGCGCCGGAGTCCTGGTCACCGATCGAGCGCGTCGGTATGGCGTGTCTGCGCGGCTGCCTCGCCTGGATGGTCCGTACGACGGGCCGCCGCGAGTTCCGCGGCCGCTCGAAGGTCGTCATCGTCCCCGAGGTCCACCTGCTGACGAAGACGCCCGACGGCGCATCCTTCCTCGACTACATCGCCCGTGTCGGCCGTGCCCTCGGCGCGTCCCTCGTCCTGGACACCCAGGACCCGGCGTCGATCCTGAAGCTCCCCGGCCTGGTCGAGCAGATCACCACCTTGTTCGCCTTCAGCCTCCGCTCCCGCGAACAGGTCGACTCCCTCCTCGAACTCCTGGGCCGCCCGCAGACAGCGCCGTACCAAACGCTCGTCCGCGGCATCAACACCGCCGCCAACGGCAAGTCCATCCGCCACGGTCACTGCATCATGCGCGACCGCTGGGACGAGGTAGCCACCGTCCAGATCGACATCCCCAGCCAGCGCGTAGCAGCCCTCCTCCGCACCACTCCCGAATCCGAACACGCCAACACGCCCGCGGCTCCCGCCCCAACCCCCCAGCTACCCGCGGACCCCTTCGCCGAAGACTACGAAGAACCCCTCGAACCAGCCGCCACAGCCCAGGCCCACATCCCCTACGAAGAACCCCCCACCACCCCCCTCCAAGACACCCCCACCCCGGCCGCCCCACCGCCGCACGCCCCCTCAGCGCCGGTAGCCCAAGCTGCGGCCCCAGTAACCCAACCCGCGGCGCCGGTAGCCCAAGCCGCACCTCCCGTAGCCCAACAAACCGGCCACCCCCCAACCCCCAACGGCCAAACCCACAATCTCCCCGCCGCTGCCACCCCCGCCGCACCCTCCAACGGCCACACCCCCACAGAGCCCCCCCAACCCCCCGTCCGCTACGAATCCCCCATAGGCCCAGACGAGGTCTACGACCAGGAAGCAGACGAAGCGGCCTACAACGAGGCCATGTACCCCGCCCACAACGATTCCCCCCCAGACCCCAACCGCCCCCCACCCACCAACAAGGAGCACGTCGCATGAGGTGGCCCCGCCGCCTCCGAACCGCGGCCACCGTCCTCACCATCTCCTTCATCGTCACCGCGCAGGTAGCCCTCGCCGCCGACCCCAACCAAGGTCCGACGAACCCCACCGGCTTCGCCGACCTCCTCCCCACCCCCGACCTAACCCACGGCGACACCCGCACCCTCTTCGAGCAGTACACACCGATGGCGTACGGGCTGGACTTCGACACCGGCCTGACCGACACGTTCAACATGATCTTCAACGGATATGCGTACCTCGTGATGATGTACATCGTCGCGATCACGAGGGCGGCGATCTCCGTTGGTTGGTGGCTTTTCTCCTTCACGGATGTCAAGCCGCTGACGGACGCCACGTCGGCGACGATCGGTGCAACTGGTACACAGTTGGTGGGTTGGCTGCTGCCTTCGGCGCTGGCCTTCGGCGCCGTCGCCGCTTACACCCAGCGCCGTGCGACCGGGAGCGCGCTCGGGCAGCTGATCTGGGTATTTGTGGCAGGCGTGCTGAGCATCAGCTTCGCTGTTGCGCCCGCGACTTGGCTTAGAGGCGTCGACGGAGCGCGGCAACTCGGGGCAGGGGCAGTGATGTCCGCATCATCCGACGCGCTGGGTCCGACGATGCAGAGCCCCATCGCCTGGCCCGAGCCAGGATTCACGGGAACTGCGAAGGACACATTGTTGCGAAAGTCCGCCGACGCGAGTTGGCGCGGATTTGCGGTGACTCCATGGTGCATCGCCGAGTTCGGCTCGATTGCTGCTTGTGAGCGATATGGCAAGGGAATGCTTGACGTCGGGGTCAACCCGAAGGACAGAGCGGACTATGTGAACAAGGTCGTTGTCCCGGCTGAGGGCGGTGAGGATTCACCGACCGCGAAATGGGTGAAGGGAGACAACCCATTCGGCAGGACTGCCGTGGTCATGCTTGCGGCAATCGCGGCGACACTGTTCGGGTTCCTCAACATCGGCTTGGCCTTCACTGCGCTCATGGCATTCGTCGGCGCATTGCTTCTCCTCGTCGTCGGTGTTTTCTTTGCCTGTTTGTGGATTATTCCAGGCAGGCCGCGCCAATGGGGACTCAACTGGTTCGAGGCGCTCGTCGGATTGGTGCTCCAATCATTCCTGGCCATGCTTGTCTTCGGGACGGCGCTCACCTTGGTGACAGCGGTGTTCACCCTTACCGGCACGTTGGGCTGGCTGCCCGTAACTGGTCTTTCCATCGCGGTTCTCATCGTCGGCTTCCGGTTGCGGCGGTTGCTCGACAGTTTGACGACGATGATGCGGCCGGGCGCTGGAAGCATCATGCTCGGTGGAATGGCTCGGCGTGGGGCGATGAGCGTGGTCAGACGAGCCATGGGGGCACTCAGCAGTCGAGGTGCGTCCCCTGCGCCGACTGAGCGCAGCCGTGATCGCGTTCGCAGTACAGAGCCCAGCACTCAGCGCGTCTCTTCGGTTCGTGTGTATCGGCAGGCTCCGGTTGCTGGTTCTTTGGGTCGGGGCGGAGCCGCGAGTTCGCCTTACGAGTTGACGACCGGGGCCGAGCGGAGGCGGGCTGATGCCGGTGCATCGCCGGGTGGATTTGGGCCTGGCGGGCAGCAGGCCGCAGGCGCTGCAGCCGGTGGTCGGCTGGCTGCCGCCGCGAATCCCACGCGGACGAGTTCGGCGCTCAATCTTGCGCGTTCTCGGGCGCAGTCCAGGGATGCCAACAAGCGTCCCACCATCACCGTGACGTCGGCTGGTGTTGCGTCTGCTGGTGGGAGTTCGAGTAGTGGGAGTCGTGGCAACGCTGAGGCGCAGCGTGCCCGGCATTCGCGGCGGCCGGTGCAGGCGTCGGTCAATGAGGTTCGGTACGAGCCGCGGATCCACTCGCACTCGGCGAGCCTTCGGGAAGGACCGCCGAAGGGGCAGCGGGTGCGCCGGAAGGCGCCGAGCTCTCAGCCGCGCAGGTTCCGCGACTACTCCGCCGTCACGAAGGACGGCGTGACGGTGCACGTGCCGACGCGTAGGTGATGCCGGATGGCCCGGAAACCACGTTCGCCGCACGACCGCCGGGAAGGCGCGAGCCAGTCCCGTCATCGCGCCCCGGATCCGCAGGACGCGGACACCGGTCGTCAGCGGTCCGGAGGTCGGCAGCGGCCAAACGAGCCGGACGGTTGGCGCTCGTTGATGAGCACCGACTACGACTATCCCGAGGAGCTGGACGACCTCAGCGGCCGGGAACGCCGCCGCGCCAAGAAGACCTGGCGCCGTGACGACCACGCGCAGCGGATGGCCTGGTTGCGGAATCAGCGTCAGGCCGAGCCGACCAGCCCTGTGACGATCCTGGTCCTAGTTGTCGTGCTCGCGATCGTCATTCTCGGGATCGGCGGCGGACTGCCGCGCCTGTTGGGCGGGAAGAGCAAGGACGACGGCGCTCCGATCAGTTTGCTCACGCCCGGGCGCTCCGTCGTACTCCCCACCGCTCCCGGAACGCAGCAGAGCCAACCGACCGCGCCAACCTCCGCCGCCCTCACCACGCCGCCACCTCTCACCCAGCGCCCGTCGTCCGAGGCGACCGCGTTGGCGACTGATGTGGTCGGCGCCTGGGCAAGAGCCTTCTACACGCGCGACCCGAGCGCGGAGACGTACGCCGCTCTGGTGTCGAAGTGCGCGAAGTACATGACCCCCGAGGTGGCTTCGAGCTTCAGTGCGGCAGGCGACCCGACGTACGACGCTCTCAAGACTGATGGCGGGAAGTCGACAGTCATCTCAGTGCCGGTCGGCGCGCCTCCGGCCACCGCCGAGGCTCCTGTGGACACACCTGACCGGATCACGCGGTTCGTGAAGGTCACCATCGATGTCACCGGCAAGCACCCCCAGCGGTTCGAACTACCCCTGCTCGTCACCCTCGGCAATCCGAACGGCCAGTGGGTCATCAGTGAGGTGTCTGGCGGTACGGGGCCATGACGGCGGGGGACTGCGATGTTCGACGAGCGTGATCTCGGTCGAGGACTCCTCTCGGTCGCCAGCCGCGGCGTGTTCGTCAAAGGCGCTGCGGTGCTCGCGATTATCGGAGTCGCGAGCTTGCTGATGCTGGCGCCGTTCGGCGGTACCGGTCAGTCGCAGGCTGCCTGCCTTCCAGGCATCCCCGGACAGGTCGGCGACCCGAAGACGCGGATGCCGGTTCGCCTGGCGCAGGTCGGGTTCGCCAAGCTGATCGATCAGGTGGCGGTGCAGCGCGGTCTGCCGGGCAAGGCAACGCTCATCGCGCTGATGACCGCACTGGTCGAGTCGGACCTGCAGAACCTGACGTACGGCGATCTCGACTCGGTCGGTCTGTTCCAGCAGCGGCCCGCTGCCGGCTGGGGAACACGCGACGAGATCCTGAATCCGCACTATGCGATCGAGGCCTTCTTCGGAGGAGCAGAGAAGCCCGATCCGCCCGGCCTCGTGGACATCAACGGTTGGCCGTCGATGAATCTCGGAGACGCTGCCCAGGCGGTGCAGGTTTCGGGCTTCCCGGAGCGTTATGCGACACGCGAGACGGAGGCGCGTGAGATCGCCGCGCAGGCCGGGATCAATCTGACCAGATCCGGCGATCCGTACGCCGGTCGCGCGGATGCGCCGACCGGTGGTTCGGCTGCGGACGGACTCCAGGATGCGAATGAGTGTGGCCAGATCGGCGGCGGTCTGGTCGACGGCAAGCCCATCAACGGGGTCTGGCCACCGGAGGCCCAGAGCGTCACGGACCCGACCGGCACGGGTGGTCTGGTGACCCCTCGTACGGCGGCGTGGGTCGCGCTGGCTCGGAAGAACCTGGGCAATCTCAGCATGAGCTGCTGGGACGCCCATGCTTGGAACCCGACCAGTGACCATCCACGTGGCAAGGCGTGCGATGTCATGGTGGGCACTGACGCACGAAAGTCGGCGCCCGCCAGGGCTCGCGGCGACCAGATCGCCAACTGGGCCGTCAAGACCGCTGGGCAGACAGGCGTGCACTACGTGATCTGGTACGGCAAGATCTGGTCAGCGCGCCGCGGCACGTGGATCCCGTACAACGGCGGCGGCGTCTACGACCCCACAGACGCCACCGGCGGCCACTTCGACCACGTCCACGTCTCCCTCTACTAACCCGCCACCCCAAGGAGAACCCCAATGACCGGCCCTGGTGAGCCGAACGAGCAAAACGGCAGCTGGCAGGGCCCGTCAAACCAAGGCCCGATCCCCCCACCCCACGACCTCCCTCAAGGCAGCCAGCCGCCACGGGAACTGCCGGGTGCCGGCGGCGGTGATCCGACTCCGCCACGAGGTGCGGCGGCCTTTATCCCGGAGCCGTCCGCCTGGATCTCGCTTCTGACGGCTGTGCCGTGGTTCTTCTGGAGCTTGATCCTGGTCGTTTGGGTCGCCGGAGCGATCGGATTTGGCTGGGGGTGGATTGTGATCGCACTCTGGATCGCTTCGGGAGCGGTTACCTTTCTGGCCCCGACCGAGGCTGCCCTCGCGCGCTACCTGTTCCGCCTGCGCGAACCAACCTTGATCGAGCAGCAGCGTCTCGCGCCAATCTGGCATCAGTTGTTGCAGCGGGCCGACGTTCGCAGCGCACGGTACACGCTCTGGATCCAAGAATCGGAGGACGTCAACTCGACGCCGACGCCCGGACACCTCGTGGCTGTCACGCGGTGGGCGCTGTACACCCTGCCCCCGTCGCATCTCGAATCTGTCTTGGCGCACGAGCTTGGCCACCACCTCGGCGGCCGGTCGTGGCTCAACATGCTGAGCTTCTGGTATTCGATCCCGGCTCGGTGTGGATTGATCGCGGTGCGGGCCGTCGCCAGGTTGATGCGGCGAGTACCAGCGCTGGGGTGTTTGATCGGCGGTTTCCTCGGGATGGCGTACATCGGCCTCATCCTCGCGGTCTTCGCACTTGGGCACGGCTACATCTGGCCATTCCTGTTCGTCACGCCGTTTATCGCTCCGCCGTTCCTGGCTTGGCTCAACCGGTGGCACGTCAAGCAGGCTGATCAGAAGGCAGCTGCACTGGGCTATGGCAGCATGCTCGTGCAGGTCCTCTACGGCTGGCAGGTGCAACACCAGCAGACACTCGGTCGCGACGAGAGCCGACGCGCCCAGGTCATGTCGAGCAGACCGTCGCTGATGGAACGTGTACGCACCCTGGAGCGGACCGAGGGCATTCCGCCCAAATCCTGGGGCTGATCAGCGCGGCGCGGCCGAATGCGCACACCAGAGCGAACCTGGTGACGTCGCACGGGATTTCGGAGGCCGCAGCACACGGAGTTCGGATCCAAGAGATGCGCCGCGGCCTCATCGACGTCAACGGTGTTAGCGCACCTCTGCCGACGTCAGAACCCTACCGGAGCTTGTGGTGTGCGTCAGCCGTCGATCCGTTTGACCTCGTGAGTTGTGTCTGGGCTGGTAAAGGCCAGGAGGTTGTGGGCTTCGGCTTCTATTAGTTGCCAGGCTTTGGGGGTGAGTTTGATGAAGGGGGTGATTTCTAGGGTTGCGGTTTTATTGGTTTGTTTGGGGTGGGTCCAGAGGGCTGTGGGGGTGGCGTTGTGGAGGAGGGTGCCTTTGGTTAGGAGGGTGTTGAGGGGGAGGGATTGGCGGGGTTGGGGGGACTGCCAGCGGGTGCGGTCGGCGTGGGAGAGGAGGAGGTTGTCGTATTCGGGGAGGAAGCGGGTGGGGGCGGGGGTGTCTTCGGGTGGGAGGGTGAGGTGGGGGAGGTCGTAGAGGGTGCGGCCGGATTCTGCGTCGGTGTAGGTGCGGAGGTCGAGGCGGTCGAAGACTTCGTTGAGGCGGGTCAGGCCTGACCAGTTCTGGGCGTCGGCGATGGTGGCTGGGCCGTAGGCGGCCAGGTAGCGGAGGACCAGGTCGTCTGGTGACGGGGTGGCGGTGACCGAGGTGTTGAGCCACAGGTCGGCAGTGGAGATGGCGGCGTTGCCGCTCTGCTTCCAGAGGCCTCTTGGCGGGGTCTGGATGGTGGGGAGCAGGCAGCGGACGGCGTGGGCGAGGGCTGCCGGGTCTCGGTCGGGCCAGAGGGCGGAGAGGTGGTCTCGGAGCTGGGATGCGGTGGCGGGGCCCTCGGTCAGGCGGGCGACGCCGGCGGCTAGGACTGCGTTCATGTCGAGGCCTTCCAGGCGGTGGCGGCCGTAGGTCATGTTCTGGTAGACCTCGCGTTCCAGGCGCGGCTGGAGGAGCGGGCGGAAGGACAGGAAGTCGCGGCTCGAGACGAGGTGGATGGTTGCGCGCATCATCGAACCTCGGACGGCAACCCGGTCCTCCAGCAGGCGGACGAGATCGTTGGGGTCGAAGTTGGTGAGGCGGGTCCAGAGGCCGACGTACGGCGCCTGTGGGGACTGAGCCTGCATGCCGACCAGGTGCTCTATCGCTTCCAGTGCGGTTGCGTCGTGGCGGTCGAGGAGCCACTGGCGGTCGAGCGTGGCGCGGTTCAGGGCCTGGAGGCTGAGCTTCGGCATGGCGGGATCCTCTCGTGGTGAGCGGGTTCCACGCTAGGCCGGTTAGCGGACAGGACTTGTCCTCTACTCATCCGGCTGAATCGGACAGCGCGGTGCGGGCGAGGAGCACCACGGCAAGGCGGGTGAGAGGTTTTCCCTTGCGCGGGGGAAATGCCGGAAAGTTTTGCTTCCCAGGCGGGTGTCGGCCGAACTAGGGTTCGACGGATTGTAGTGGTTGCGTTACGCAAACACGGATGTGGGAGGGAAACGTATGAGTAGACGCCGCAAGGCGCTCGTGGCCGTTACCGCTGGGTTGGCCACTGTTTCGCTGGGGTTGTCCTTCACGAGCGCCGCGGGGGCCGCGCCGGGAGCGAAGACCGACCCGAACGGCCTGAAGCTGGTCAAGACCAAGACGTCGCTGTTCGGCACCCACTACTGGTACCAGCAGACCTTCAAGGGCCTGCCGGTCATCGACGGGTACTACGCCAAGCACGTGACGAAGAGCGGTACTACCGAGATTGCGGACGGGCGGGACGCCGTACCGGCGGACCTGGACGTCAGCGCCAAGGTCCAAGCGGCGAGCGCGACCCAGTCCGCGAACTCGGCCGTCACCGCGCGGGCGAACCGGGCCCGGATCGCCGGACCGGGGAAGAGCCTCACCCAGCAGCCGGCCGCGACCAGCGGGGCCGCGCAGCTCGCCGTCATCGGCGGACCGAACGCGCGCCTCGTCTGGAACGTCACCAGCCGTTCGACGGAGGGCGTCAGCCGTTCGCTCGTCGACGCCAAGACCGGCAGTGTGGTCGCCTCGAAGGTGATCAGCGACAACGTCGACGGGCACGGCTCGGTCTTCGACCCGAACCCGGTGGTGAGTGAGCAGAACGAGAAGCTCACCGACATGAACGACAAGAACCAGGACGCGTTGTTCCTGGCGCAGAAGAACGTGATCCTGCGCAACCTGGACGGTTCGGGCAAGCTCAACGGCAGCTACGTCAACATCAAGGAAGCCAAGGGCGGCATCGCGCAGAACAAGAACAACAACTTCATCTACCAGCGCGCGAACGACAAGTTCGAGCAGGTGATGGCGTACTACCACGTGAACCAGACGCAGGAGTACATCCACTCGCTCGGGTTCACCGACGTGAACAACGAGTCGCAGGACTTCTCGATCGACACCTTCGCCGGTGACAACTCGTTCTACGACCCGTCGACCGACATGATCACGATGGGCGAGGGCGGTGTCGACGACGCCGAGGACGCCGAGGTGATCTGGCACGAGTACGGGCACGCCATCCAGGACGACGTCGTACCCGGGTTCGGCGAGTCCGAACAGGCCGGCGCGATCGGTGAGGGCTGGGGCGACTACTGGGCGGTGACCAACTCGGTCCCGGTCAGCAAGGGCTTCAACCTGCCGTGCGTGATGGACTGGGACGCGACGTCGTACACCACCGACGAGCCGCACTGCCTGCGCCGGACCGACGGCACCAAGACCACCGACGACATCGACGGTGAGGTCCACGACGACGGCGAGATCTGGTCCCGCGCGCTCTGGGACATCCACCAGAACCTCGGCCGCACCAAGGCGAACAAGCTGATTCTCGAGGCGACGTTCTTCTACGACCCCGACACCTCGTTCGCCGCCGCGGCCCAGGACACCGTCCAGGCTGCCCGGCTGCTGTACGGCAAGGCCGCGGCCCAGACCGTGACCGACGCCTTCAAGGCCCGCAAGATTCTGTGAGTAAGTAAGTTACAGGTCATGCGCCCATGGTTACTGTGGGCGCATGACCTGGAGTACTGCGGACATCCCTGACCTGACCGGGCGACGGGCGCTCGTCACCGGCGCCACCAGCGGCATTGGGTACCAGACCGCGCTCGAGCTGCTGAAGCACGGCGCCGACGTCCTGATCGGTGCGCGCGACGCGGCGAAGGCCGAGCAGGCGGTGCAAGATCTGGCCCGGGCGGCAGGCCGCGCGCCGGCCGTGGTCGAGCTCGACCTCGCCGACCTCGGCAGTGTCGAGAAGGCGGCCGGCGAGGTCATCAAGACCTACGACCGGCTCGACATCCTGGTCAACAACGCCGGCGTGATGGCGCCGCCGTACCGGCAGACGATCGACGGGTTCGAGCTGCAGGTCGGCACCAACCACCTCGGCCACTTCGCTCTCACTGGTCGGCTGCTTCCTTTGTTACTTAAGGGAAGCAGGGTTGTCACGGTCAGCTCGTTCATGCACAAGACCGTCAGCGGGATCAGTGAGCAGGACTTCCGTCAGGGGCCCAGCGGCTATCGCAAGTGGGAGGCGTACGCGAAGTCGAAGCTCGCCAACCTCCTCTTCATGCTCGAGCTCGACCGCCGCGCCCGCGCCGCCAACGCCTCGGTGCTCAGCGCCGGCTCCCACCCCGGCTACGCCGCCACGCATCTCCAGGCCGCCGGTCCGGAGCTCGCCGGCCGGCAGTTGCAGGCGCGCGTCTGGAGCGCCGCCACCCGCCTCGTTGCGCAGTCCGCCGCGGCCGGTGCCTGGCCGAGCCTGTACGCCGCCACCGAGCCTGGCCTCCGCCCCGGTTCGTACGTCGGACCCGGCTTCCTCGAGTACCGCGGTACGCCGAAGCTCGTGCTGCCGACCCGTACCGCCCAGGATCCCGAGCTGGCCGAGCGTCTCTGGGAGTGGTCCGTCGAGGCAACCGGCGTGAACCCGACACCCACCGCGTGAATCCGGCACCCACCGCGTGAATCCGGCACGCCCGGGTGACTCCGACGCCCCACAGGAATCCGACACGCACCGTGCGGAACTAGTGACACAGGGGCACAACCTGGTTACCCTCCAGTAACGCTCAAGGAGGTCACCAGTGCGCCGTCTCGTCGCCGCCCTCGCAATCGCAACCGCCCTGATCCTGCTGACGCTCGGCCCGCCCGCTCAGGCAAGCCCCGGCTTCACCACCGCGTACGAGCGGATCCCGGGCGCCGGCGGGATCGAGCTCGGCGCCGTCGTCCTGACGCCGACCGGCCAAGGCGACGGCCCGTTCCCGCTCGTCGTGATGCCGTCGAGCTGGGGCGTCCCCAACGTCGAGTACGTCGGCCAGGGGAGCAAGCTCGCCACCGCAGGCTTCCAGGTGATCTCGTACTCGAGCCGCGGCTTCTGGGACTCGGGCGGCGCTATCGACATCGCCGGCCCGCCCACGGTCGCCGACGTCAGCAAAGTGATCGACTGGGCCGGCCAGCACACGCCGGCCGACACCAGCCGGGTCGCCGCGGTCGGGATTTCGTACGGCGCGGGTACGGCGCTGCTCGCCGCCGCGCAGGACCCGCGGATCAAGGCGGTCGGCGCGATGAGCGGCTGGGCCGACCTGATCCGCTCCCTCGACCCGAACGAGACAGTCGCCCTCCAGTCGGTCGCCGGACTACTTGCCCTCGGCAACCTCACCGGCCGGCCGGGGCCGGAGATGGCGTCGTTGCAGACCAAGTTCGTCACCGGCGACTTCGACGGCGCGATCGCCGAGGCCAAGCAGATCTCGCCGGTCCGGTCCGCCGCGACCGCGGTCGACCGGATCAACGCCAGGCAGCCCGCGGTGTTCCTGGCCAACGCGTTCGAGGACTCGATCTTCCCGCCGTCGCAGTACACCGACTTCTTCACCAGCCTGACCGGACCGAAGCGCCTCCTGCTGGCCCACGGCGACCATGCGACGCCCGAGGTGACAGGCGCGATCGGCCTGCCCAACGAGACGTGGGACGAGCTCGCCACCTGGCTCCGGCACTACCTGACCGGCGCGCCAGGCGACTCGAACCAGCCGGTGCAGCTCAAGTCGCAGCGCGGTGTCTGGCGCGGCTACCCGGACTGGGCAGCGGTCGGCCGACCGACCACGTCGTACCTGACCAAGACGGGCCTGTCGCAGACCGCGACCACATGGAGCACGAGGATCGGCGCGGGCGTGCCGACGGTCGCCGACAGCGGCGTGGCGCTGGTATCCGGCGCGCTGCAAGGCCTGCTGTCCATCCCGACCGGCGTAGCGACGCCGCTCGTCGACCGCAACTTCGCCGGCATCTGGTCAGGCCCGACGTACAGCCGGCCGACCGTCGTCAACGGCTCACCCACGCTGCACCTGACCGTCAATCCGTCGGCGACCACCAGCCTGTTCGCCTACCTGTACGACGTCGACGCGCTCGGCGTCGGCTCGCTGATCTCACACAAGCCCACCACGCTGCAGACCGCCGGCGCGATCGACCTGCGGTTGGAGGCGACGAGCTGGGAGGTGCCGGCCGGTCATCACCTCACCCTGGTCGTGGACACGGTCGATCCGCGGTACCTCGGCCGGAGCACGCTCGGCAGCACCGTCACCTTCGGCTCACCGTCCTGGCTCACCGTCCCGGAGGCGTCGTGACCGTCAGCCGTCGAGGATTCCTCGGCCTCGCCGCAGCCGCGGCCGTCCAGCTTCACCGCGCACCGAGCAACACCCTCTACCTCGGCACGTACGGCGCCGGCATCGGCATCGCGACGTACGACGCCAACGGTAAGCTCACCGCGTCCGGCACAATCGCGGGTGTGCCCAACGCCTCGTTCGTCATCCGCAGCGGCACATTCCTGTATGCCGTCAACGAGCAGGACGCCGGCGCGGTGACGGCGATCGACATCTCCGGCCCGCCGCGAGTGCTGAATCGTCAACCCAACAAGGGATCTGGCCCGTGTCATTTGGCGCGCATCGGCAACTATCTGCTGAGCGCCAACTACGGCTCCGGTGACATCGCGGTGCATCCGATCGCGCCAGACGGGAGCCTGGGGCAACAAACGGATCTGGTCCGGCACGAGGGTGCCGAGCCGCATGCGCACCAAGTCGTTCAGGCAGGCAACTATGTGCTGGCCGTGGATCTCGGGACCGACTCGATCTACAGCTACGCGCTCGCCAACGGCAAACTCGCGCTGAAGCACCAGGCGAAGGTGGAGGCCGGAGCCGGACCGCGCCATCTTGCCTTCGACCCCTCGGGGCAGTTTGCCTACGTTGCCGACGAGTTGGACAGCACGGTCACCATCTGCAGGTACGACGATGGTGTGGTGACGCCGATTTCGACCCAGCCGACGGCGCCGGCCGGTCCGCAGAACTACCCTGGCGAGGTGGTGGTCTCCAACGGCTTCGTCTACGTGACCAACCGTGGGCACAACAGCATCGCGGTCTTCCGTGCGCACGGCGCCGAGCTGGAGCTGGTCGGCACGCCGAGCTGTGGTGGTGACTGGCCGCGGCACTGTGCGTTCGATCCGAGCGGCCGGCTGCTGTTCGTGGCGAACCAGAAGTCGAACAACGTGACCACCTTCGCGGTCGACGGCGGCACGCTGACCCAGACGGGAGACTTCAGCACGCCGACCCCGGTCTGCGTGAATGTTTGATTCTGCGCGAGCTCTTGCGTTTCTGTGATGAGAACGTTTCCATGGGGACTGCCTTTCTCCGCCCTGAAAGGAAGCCCCATGCTCAGAGTCCTCGTTGCCGCGGCCCTCACAGCCTCCGCAATCCTGGCCCCGACGGCCCAAGCCCAAGCACCCCAGGCCCAAGCACCCCAGGCCCAGGCCCAAGCGGCCCCGTCGCTCACCACCCCGTGGACCAAGGACGTCTCACCGACCAACGCCCTCCCCGAATACCCGAGACCCCAGCTCACCCGCCCCGAGTGGCGCAACCTCAACGGCCTCTGGGAGTGGGCCCCAGCCGCCCCCGACGAGCAACCCCCGATCGGCCGCACCCTCACCGAGCAGATCCTCGTCCCGTACCCGATCGAGTCCCAGCTCTCCGGCATCCAGCGCCACGAGGACCGCATGTGGTACCGCCGTACCTTCACCGTCCCGAGTGATTGGAAGGGCAAGCGCCTGATCCTGCACTTCGGCGCCGTCGACTACGACGCCAAAGTCTGGGTCAACGGCCGGCAGGTCGCCACCCACCGCGGCGGGTACGACGGTTTCGACGTCGACGTCACCACCGCCCTGCACGCCAAGGGCCCGCAGGAACTCATCGTCTGGGCCGAGGACCTGACCGACGAGACGTACCAGCCGATCGGCAAGCAGCGCGAGACCCCCGACCACGGCATCTTCTACCAAGGCAGCTCCGGCATCTGGCGCACCGTCTGGATGGAGCCGGTCAACACGGCCTCGATCGAGCGCCTGCAGATCACCCCGGACCTGCCCAGCAAGTCGTTCAAGCTCACAGCGGTCACAGCCGGCCCGACGGGTCAAGACGTCGAGGTCACGGCGTACGACGGCCGCCGCCAGGTAGCGCAGCTCCGCGGCAAGGCCGACCAGGAGCTGAGCCTGCCGATCCCGAACCCGAAAACCTGGTCACCGGACAGCCCGTTCCTGTACGACTTCAAGGTCCGCCTGATCGACCGCGGCAAGACCGTCGACCAGGTCGGTTCGTACGCCGGGATGCGGTCCGTCGGCCTGAAACCGGGCGCCGACGGCAAGCTCCGGATCGCGCTGAACGGGAAGATCCTCTTCAACCTGTCCACGCTCGACCAGGGCTTCTGGCCGGACGGGCTGAACACGGCGCCGACCGACGCGGCGCTCAGGTTCGATCTCGAGCAGCACAAGCGGCTCGGGTTCAATACCGTCCGCAAGCACATCAAGGTCGAGCCGGATCGCTGGTACTACTGGGCCGACAAGCTCGGCCTGATGGTCTGGCAGGACATGCCGGCGTCGAAGACCGACGCGATGCCCGAGCCGTGGCGGACGCAGTGGAAATCCGAGCTGCGGGAGATGGTCGAGGAGCACAAGAGCTTCACCTCGATCACGGTCTGGGTGCCGTTCAACGAAGGCTGGGGTGAGTGGGACCAGGCCGAGACCGGCCGGATCGCCGACAGCGTCAAGGCCGAGGACCCGTCCCGTCTCGTCAACGCGCACAGCGGCGTGAACTGCTGCAACTCGCACGGCGACTCCGGCCGCGGTGACCTGATCGACTACCACGCGTACCTCGGCCCGGCGACGACCGCGCCGGCCGGTACCAGGGCCGCGGTGGACGGCGAGCACGGCGGGTTCGGGCTCAAGGTCCCGGACCACATGTGGTTCGGTGACGGGTTCGCGTACGAGATGACGCCCGACTCGGCCACCCTGACGAGACGGTACGTCGAGAATCAGCGCGACGTACTCAAGTCCGCCAACCAGTGCGGGATCGGCGGCTCGGTGTACACCCAGCTCACCGATGTCGAGGGCGAGCTGAACGGTTTCTTCACCTACGACCGGCGGGTCCCGAAGATGGACTTCGCCCAGGTCCGGACGGTCAACCGGCAGATCATCGCCGGCGCGGACGGCAGCGGCACCGGCGGACCGAACCCGGGCCCGGGCACACCAGGTGCTGACGGCATCCACTTCTACCCGCTCGACGGCAGCGCAGAAGATGCTGTCGGCAACAACGACGGCACATTGCAGGGCGGCGCGGTCTTTGCCGAAGGCAAGAACGGCCAAGGCGTTGCGCTGAACGGATCCGGGCAATATGTCGACACCGGCGCCGCGCTGCTCGACACCAGCGGCAACTACTCGGCGAGCGCCTGGGTCAAGCTGAACAAGGCCGACGGCTCGTTCCAGACCTTCGTCAGCCAGGACGGCGACCGCGACAGCGCGTTCTTCCTGCAGTACTCCGGCCAGGACCAGCGGTTCGCGATGAGCTTCCCAGGCATCCGTGCGCTGTCGCCGACCAAGCCGAACCCGGACCAGTGGTACCACGTCACCGGCGTCCGCGACGTGGTCAAGGGCGAGCTGAAGCTGTACGTCGACGGTCAGTTGGTCGCGACCAAGAGCGCCTGCAGCCTGGACGCGAGCTCGACCGGCAACACCGTCATCGGCCGGGCCAAGTTCGGCGGCAACCAGGTCGACTTCCTGGACGGCACGATCGACCAGGTGCACGTCTACGACCGCGCACTCACCGACGAGGAGGTGCGCGCCCTGTACGAATCCGGTCGATAGGGCCCCGGGCCCTCGTTCGAGATGCGAAGTCGTCGCAAACCCCCGATCCTGGTACTACCCAAACCGACCTGGGGAGGTGAGCGCGGTGGCCGCACCGAGTCACGTGCTCTCTCCCCGGTCGACGGTCGGGTTCCGGCCGCCGCGGTTCGGCCTCAGCGGCTCGCACCTCGGCGAGCCGGCGCCGGACGCCGCGGTCGCCACCGTGGACGCGGCGTACCAGGCCGGGATCCGGTTCTTCGACACGTCACCGGCGTACGGCGACTCCGAAGTACGACTCGGTACGGCGCTGCAGAAGCGACCCCGGGGTGAGTTCCTGGTCTCCACGAAGGTCGTCGGCGACCCTGAGGAGTCTGTGCAAACGAGTCGTGAACGGCTCGGCCTCGCCGTCGACCTGGTGTTCGCGCGCGAGGAGTCGGCGTACCCGGTCCTGGACGGGCTGCGGCGGGACGGGGTGATCAAGGCCGTCGGTGCGGTGTCGGACGACTGGATCCAACTCGACCACCTGGTCCGCGACGTCGCCCTCGACTGCGTCCTGCTGACTGCGCACTACTCGTTGCTCGACCGGTCCGCAGCGCCGCTGCTCGATCGTTGCGTCGCCCGCGGCGTCTCGGTGATCGTGTCCAGCGTCCTCACCCCGCAGGTCCTGCAGGCCGAGTCGGTCCAGGCCCGGCGGATCTCCGCGGTCTGCGAGCGGTACGGCGTCTCGCTGCCGCAGGCCGCGCTCGCCTTCCCCAGCAGGCATTCCGCGGTCACGTCAGTACTGATCGCGGCCGCCAGCCCGGCCGAGATCCGGGCCGACGCGGCGCTCGTCCGGCAGCCGGTGCCGGAAAAGCTGTGGCGGGATCCCGAGCTGCTGCGCCTGCTGTCCTGAGCCGGACCGCCGGCAGCTAGAACTTGTCGCCGCCGGTCGGCGACGCGCTGCCGGACGGGAGCCCGGTCGGGACCGGGACCGTATCGGTCGAGGTCGGGTTCGGCGTCGCCGGCGTGCTGCCGGTCGTCGTCGGCGTACCGCCCGTGCCCGGCGGGGGAGTGGTCGGCGTCACCGTGATGGTGATCGTGTTGGTCGGCGTCGGGATGACGGGTTCCGGCTCGAGCGGCTGGGCGTTGTGGAACAGCAGCCAGGCCAGGAACACGGCCAGCGCCATGATCAGCGCCATCGTCAGCAGCGCCAGAGCCAGCGCCCAGCGGGATGCCGGGCGCAACGCGTTCGGCCAGGGCAGCGGCCAGATCCGGAACAGGCCGGGCCGGCGGCGGTTCTCCCAGTAGTGCCGGAAGTCGGGTCCGCGCAGCCTGCCGAGCTGCGGAACGCGGTCCATCAGGACCGCGGACAGCACGTCCTCGCCGCGGCGCTCGGCGAGCAGCCGCTCGTCGGACGCCGCACTGCTTCCGTCGTCGGTGCGGATCGGGCCGATCGCGGCCCACAGCGCGAGGTCGTCGTCGTCCGCGTCGTTGTGCGCGAGGACCGCTTCCTCGGGCAGCTCGTCGACCGCGGTGACGAACCGATCCCGGGCGGCCGCGTCGTCCGCGGAGCCTTCGGTCATCATCGCGACCACGGCGTCCCGGCCGGTCTCGTCGCTGGCGACGTACAGGTAACCGGCCGCGTTCGCGCCGAGCCGGCCGCGGAGCCAGAACTCGCCGACCCGGGGCGGGTCCTCCGGCTGCAGCGGCAGCGCCTCCGGAATCGCCCGGGCAGGCGTCTCCGCCGGCGTTTCCGCCGGTGGTGCCTGGGGCTGGGATTCCGTCGCTGTCATCACTCCAATCCCACCACATCCCCGGTAGCACTGTCGCCACGGCCGTCAGCTGACTGTCAGCCGCCCGGTTGACGGCGCCCGATTTGGCCGGGAGGGGCAGGATGGGGAAGGACCTGGTGGGCCGTGCACCGCTGGCCCCGCCGATCTGATGGAATGGCCGGTGTTGCGAAGTGGGGAATGGCCAGTAACAACATGGTCCCGGCGCGGACCCCGGAAGGACAGGCATGACCGAAACCACGGTGCCGACAGGCTCGGTGGCCCAGCAGTCCCGGCTGATCGGCGAGGCGATCACCGAGGTGAAGCGGGTCATCGTCGGCCAGGAGCACATGGTCGAGACCCTGATGGTGTCGCTGCTGGCGAAGGGTCACTGCCTGCTCGAGGGTGTCCCGGGCGTCGCCAAGACGCTGGCCGTCCGGACCTTCGCGTCCGTGGTCGGCGGCACGTTCGCCCGGATTCAGTTCACCCCGGACCTGGTCCCCTCCGACATCGTCGGCACCCGGATCTACCGGCAGACCCGGGAGACCTTCGACATCGAGCTCGGCCCGACCTTCGTCAACTTCGTCCTCGCCGACGAGGTCAACCGGGCGCCGGCCAAGGTGCAGTCGGCGATGCTCGAGCTGATGGCCGAGCGGCAGGTGTCGATCGGCGGCCAGACCTTCCCGATGCCGAAGCCGTTCATCGTGATCGCCACCCAGAACCCGATCGAGTCCGAGGGCGTCTACCCGCTCCCGGAGGCGCAGCGGGACCGGTTCCTGGTGAAGATCGACGTACCGCACCCGCGGGGGCACGAGGAGTTCGAGATCCTGCGCCGGATGAGCGTCGACCCGCCGGAGCCGCGGCAGGTGCTGAAGCCGGAGACGATCATGGAGCTCCAGCGGTCGGCCGAGCAGGTCTTCGTGCACAACCTGGTCGCGGAGTACGCCGTCCGCCTGGTGATGGCGACCCGGACGCCGACCGACTTCCACCTCCCGGACCTCGAGCCGATCATCGAGCTCGGCGTCAGCCCGCGCGCGACCCTCGGCCTGATCGCGGCCGGCCGCGCGCTGGCGCTGATCCACGGCCGCGACTACCTGCTGCCGAGCGACATCCAGACCGTCGCGCTGGACGTGATGGGTCACCGCCTCGGCCTCACCTTCGACGCGGTCGCCGACAATATCGACCCACGCGCGGTGATCGAGCGCATCCTGGCCACCGTCCCACCGCCGCAGCCCGTCTGGCGCGACGGCACCGACGGCACCGGCCGCCCGGAGTTCGTGTAGTGCCCAACCGTCCCGATCCACGAGTTGCGATGACGATCTCGCAGCTCGCGCCCGAGCGTGCGCTGCGGCGGCTGGAGCTGACCGTCGTACGGCGGCTCGAGGGCTACCTGCACGGGGAACACCTGGGGCTGCTGCCCGGACCAGGAACCGAGCTTGCCGAGGCCCGCGCGTACCAGGTCGGCGATGACGTCCGGCGAATGGACTGGGCGGTCACCGCCCGGACCACGATCCCGCATGTCCGTGACCTGATCGCGGACCGCGAGCTGGAGACCTGGGCGCTCGTCGACCTGTCCGGCTCGATGGACTTCGGTACGTCGACGCTCGAGAAGCGGGAGTTGGCCGTCGCGGCCGTCGCCACGGTCGGGTTCCTGACCCACCGGCTGGGCGACCGGTTCGGCGGGCTGATGCTGCGCGACTCGGCGTTGCGGCGCTGGCCGGCGCGGTCCGGTCGGCTCGCGCTCTACGGCCTGCTGCGGGCGTTGCTCCAGGAGCAGTTCTCCGGTGACGAGGAAGTACACCGCAGCGACCTCGCCGCGGCGCTCGAGTCGATGGCGCGGACGCAACGCAAGCGGGGACTGCGCGTCGTCGTGTCCGACTTCCTCACCCCGCAGGACGGCGAGGTCGACAGCCGGCTCGAACCGTCCTGGGAGCGCGCGATGCGCAAGCTCACTGCGCAGCACCAGGTGCTCGCGGTCGAGATCGTCGACCCGCGCGAGCTGGAGATCCCGAACATCGGCGTGGTCACGATCGGTGATCCCGAGACCGGTGAGGTGCGCGAGCTGGATACCCGCCGGCGCAAGGTCCGGGAGGCGTTCTCGGTCGCCGCGCTCGCGCAGCGGGAACGAACCAGAGCCGCCCTGCGTAGGGTAGGTGCGGGACACCTCGTACTGCGGACCGACCGGGACTGGGTCGCGGACACGGTCCGGTTCGTGCTCGCCTATCGGCGGGTCGCGCCTCGCCTGCACCAACCGCCGAAGGGAGTGGCTCGCTGATGGAGTTCATCTCACCGGGTCGGTTGTGGTGGCTGCTGCTCATCCCGGTCGTCGTCGCCGGCTACATCTTCCTCCAGCACCGGCGGTCGCAGTACGCGCTGCGCTTCACCAACATCGCGCTGCTGGACCGGGTCGCGCCGCGGCGGCCGCAGTGGCGCCGGCACCTGGCAGTCGGGCTCGCGTTGCTCGCGGCGATGACGTGCATCCTCGCGTTCGCCCAGCCGAAGGACAAGGTCAAGGTGCCGCGCGAGCGGGCCACGATCGTGGTCGCGATCGACGTCTCGCTCTCGATGATGGCGACCGACATCGACCCGAACCGGCTGGAGGCGGCGAAGAAGTCCGCGAAGAACTTCATCAACCAGCTGCCGTCCAAGTTCAACGTCGCGCTGGTCAACTTCGCCGGTACCGCGTCGATCATCGTGCCGCCGACGACCGACCGCGCGACGGTACTGCGCTCGGTCGACGGGCTCGAGCTCGCCGAATCGACCGCCACCGGTGAGGGCATCTTCACGTCGCTGCAGGCGCTCACCCAGGTCCCGCCGGATCCGGACCACCCGCACGACCCGGCGCCGGCGCGCATCGTGCTGCTGTCCGACGGCAAGCGGACCGTCGGCCGGACCGCGCAGGAAGGCGCGCAGGAGGCCAAGGCGAAGCACACCCCGGTCTACACGATCTGCTTCGGCACCGACTCGGGCTTCATCGAGATGGACGGCATCCGGCAGCGGGTCCCACCGGACCGCGCCGAGCTGCGCAGCGTCGCCGAGATCAGCGGCGGCGAGGCGTACACGGCGGAGTCGGCCGGCGAGCTCGAGGACGTCTACAAGGACATCGGTTCCTCGGTCGGCTACGACGAGGTGGACAAGGAAGTCACCGCCCGCTTCGCCGGGATCGCAATGCTGTTCACCCTTGCCGCAGCCGGCGCCGTCATCGCCCTCGCCACCCGCTTCCCCTGATCGGCGCCCGCCACCCGCTTCTCCTGAGCGGTACCTGTGGCCGGTGCCGGGCTCGTCACCGCTTTGCCTGTGAATCGGCGTACGCGGTCAGCCAGGCGAGCGCTGAGTTCCAGTTGATTGCGACCTCGTTGGTCGAGTACGAGCCGATCTCGTCGAGGTAGCACTTCGCCGGGGCGCAGCCCGGGAGGTTGCGCTGGGCAACGGGATCCTGCAGGTGCGAGTTGGGTCCACCGGCCAGCGAGCCGGGGTACGGCGAGGGGAGCGCGGGGTTGAGCGAGTGCGCCCAGAAGCGGTGGTGCTGGTTGTGGCTGGCGCGTTCGCCGTACCCGGTGACGTAGGACTGGTTGATCGCGTTGCGGCCGAGCAAGTAGTCGAGGGACTCCAACGCAGCGTCACGGTCGCCGGCGAGGGCGAGGATCATCGCGTTGTTCGCGACGGCGCTATTGGAGCCCCAGACGTACTGGCCGTCGGCCGGCCTGTAGGGGTTCGCGTATCCCTGTGACTTCATGTCTTTGAGGTATTTAGCGGCGACGTTCGTGATCCGTTGGTGGAGCTTCCGCTGGTCGGGTGGTGACAGGCGCTCCGGCACGCGGGCGAGGGCGAGGTCGGCGAGGCCGCCTGTCTCCTGCCAGGAGAAGCCGTCCGCGGTCAGGGTGGTGGTGATGGCGCGTTTGTACGCCGCTTTGCCGGTGGTGGCGAACAGCTCCGCAGCGGCCCAGGAGAACTCGTCCGTGACCTTGGTGTCGTCGTACGCACCGCCGCCCTCGCCACCAGGTGGTGCGTAGACGTCCGGGTGCTGTTGAGCGGCCTTGTAGGCCGTCTGGGCGGCGGTCAGGCAACGGGCGGCGAAGGCGTGGTCCCAGCGCGCATAGACGCGGGCGCAGCGGGCGCCGACGGCAGCGAGGTTGAGGGTCGCCGCGGTCGAGACCGGGTAGAGGTAGCGCGGCTGCGGGTCGGCTGCGGGCGGGGTGCCGAGGGCGGTCCATTTCTCGTCGTGGACCTTGTGGTGGACCATGCCGGTCGGTGCCTGCATGCGGAGGAGGAAGTCGAGCTCCCACTTGGCCTCGTCGAGGACGTCGGGGATCCGGTTGCCGGCCTCCGGGATGTTGAGGGCAGGTCCGCCGCCGGTCTGCTCGTAGAGGTCGAGGAGCTGCCAGGCGGCGAGTGCGCCGTTGACGACGTACTTGCCATGGTCGCCGGCGTCGTACCAGCCGCCGCGGACGTCGAGGCTGTAGTCGCACGTGCCGGGGTAGCAGGGGACGTTCGTGTCGCCCTGGTTGGGTGCGATGCCGAGGTGGCCTGCTGGGCGGGCGTATTCCTCGCCCACGTACTTCGCCTCGATCGGGATGCCGCTGCGGTTGTTGTAGAAGTAGGCGAGCGCGTCGCGACGGAGGCCGGCGTACAGGTGCTTGCTGATGTCGAAAGGCTCGCTGACGTCGTTGCCTATGGCTAAGCGCAGGCCGGCACTCACGGTCCTGTAGTTGCTGAAGTCAATGAGTTGGACGTCATCACCGGAGAGGGCGTCGTGGCCGTAGGGCTTGGTCTTGCCAGTGGCAACGATCTGGTTGCTCTCGTCAACGAGGCGCCACTGCTGGGCGATCGTTGCCTCGGTCACGTAGGTGGCTCGCTTCGGGCCGTTGGCGACGTACCCGACTTGGTTGACGTGGACCGGTGAGCCGAAGTCGCGGATGCCGCCGGGCGGGAGGACGCCGCCGGTGACGGAGATGTTGTCGAGACACAGCGTGTACGGCGTGGTCGCGCCGCCGGCCTGGAACGAGATCTGGCCGTGCGTGTCGGTGACGGGGGAGGTGGCGGTGAACGTGAACGTCTGCGGGGTCGTTGTGGTGCTGACGGTCTGGTTGAGGACCGGGCCGTACGGCGCTGCCGCCTGCTGGAGGACGGCGTGGAACTGGGCCGGTTGGCTGGTCGATGCGTCGAAGGTGACCGTGTACGGCTGGTCCTGCTCGATCGGCACGTCGTCCTGGCCGATCATCGCGTCCCACGGGTTGGCGGTGCCTGCCGGGATCTCGGCGCACAGGCGGCCGTCGGTGAGCGCAGCGGGGACGTTCGTCCACCAGGGATCCTTCGTGGTGTCGAAGGTGCCGTTGAGGACACGTTCGTACGGCGGGTCGGCGGCGACGGCCGGGGTGGTGCCGAGGGGGAGCAGGATGGCGAGCAGCAGGGCGGGGCGGCGCATGATGCCTCCGACGGACTGGGAGCGCTTTCAGCTTTCGGCCATGCTGACCCCGTGCCAAGTGGTCGGTCAAGAGCTGAGGTCAAGTTTGGGAGCGCTACCAGATTTCAGCCCAGCGTCGGTCGTGCCCACCGGCTCGTGAGCGCTACTCTCTACGCACCCCCGACGCGCGAAGGACCCTGGTGAAGCTCCCGAAACGGCAAGTCACGCTCGACGAGGTCGCCGAGCGTGCCGGGGTGTCCCGGTCGGCCGCGTCCCGGGTGATCAACAACGCGCCGCACGTCAGCAAGGCGAAGCGGGAGGCGGTGCAGCGGGCGGTCGCCGCGCTCGGGTACGTGCCGAACGCAACGGCTCGCGCGCTCGCCACCCAGCAGGTCGGGGCGGTGGTGCTGGCGATCTCCAGCGACAACCCGCAGGTGTTCGCGGATCCGTTCTTCGCGGAGGTCGTGGTCGGGATCAGCTCGGTGCTGGAGGAGACGGAGCTCGAGCTGATTCTGATGATGGCGACGTCGAGCCGAGGTCAGACCCGGTTGGAGCAGCTGCTGCGGTCCCGGCAGGCCGACGGGGTGATGCTGATGTCGATGCACGGGGACGATCCGCTGGCGCGGCTCGCCGAGCAGGCCGACGTACCCGTGGTGTTTGGTGGGCGTCCGGTCGGCTTCGAACCGCGGTACTACGTCGACGCGGACAACCGCGGTGGCGCCCGGCTGGCGACTGAGCACCTCATCGCGGGCGGCCGAACGCGGATCGCGACGATCACCGGACGTATGGACGAGGGCGCCGGGACAGCGCGGTACAAGGGCTATCAGGAGGCGCTGGCGGTGGCCGGCCTAGACGCGAGCCGGGTCGTCCACGGCGACTTCTCCGAAGAGAGTGGCACTCGCGCCATGCATGAGCTGCTAGCCAGACACCCCGACCTGGACGCCGTCTTCATAGCCTCCGACCAGATGGCCATCGGCGCCCTCCGCGTCCTGCAGGATGCCGGCAAACAGGTCCCAGACGATGTAGCGGTAGTCGGCTTCAACGACATCACCACAGCCCGCCACACCACCCCACCCCTCACCACCATCAGCCAGCCAATCCAATCCCTGGGCAACCAAATGGCCCAAATGCTCCTCTCCCTCCTCGCCGGCAACCAACCAACCCCCCTCATCCTCCCCACCCGCTTGGTACTGCGCGCCTCAACCTGAGCCTGCGACACGATGGTGATGTAGTTGACACGGCGAGGTTACTGGTGTTGGAGGGGGTGGTGGTGCAAGATGTACCCGCCGGGATCTACGAGGTTGTTCGAGAACGCTGGGGAAGGCGCCCCTCGAGCACAGGAGGTCCCGGTGGCGACGACTCGTGGCGTTCTTTACGTCCACACCGTGCCGTCCGCGTTGTGCCCGCATGTCGAGTGGGCGGCGGGCGGCATCCTTGGCGTGCCCGTGAAACTGGATTGGACACCGCAGCCGGCGGCCCAGGGTCAGTACCGGGCCGAGCTGTCCTGGCAGGCGGAGGTCGGCACCGCGGCCAAGCTGGCGTCCGCCCTGCGCGGGTGGCAGAAGCTGCGGTTCGAGGTGACCGAGGAGCCGGGCAGCGGTGCGGAGGGCGAGCGGTACTCCTTCACGCCCACGCTGGGCGTCTTCCACGCGACCACCGGCGTACACGGCGACATCATGGTGCCGGAGGAGCGGCTGAAGGCGGCGATGCTGAAGGCGGCGAGCGGCGAGGCTGATCTGACCGAGGAGGTCGAGCGTTTGCTCGGCCGGCCGTGGGACGACGAGCTCGAGCCGTTCCGGTACGCCGGCGACGGCGCGCCGGTCCGCTGGCTGCATCAGGTCGTCTGAGGGGATCCTGAGAAGTTCAGAAGAAAGCTGTGAACCGGGCAGACTTCGCCGAACTTTTCGATGAGACTGAGCATCAGACATTCCACCAGGGTGGGAGGGGCCGTGGCCGCTGGGCCACCGGGTGTCGGGACACCCCCGGTTGTCGCACACAGCGGCCACTACCACGGTGAAGGGCGCGGACCTCAGGGTCCGCGCCCTTCGTGCGTCCCGCAGTACCCCCGAAGCCGCGCTGCCGCAGTACACCGAAACCCGGTCGTCCTGGGGTCGGGTTAGTGGGGTAGTTGGTAGGTGGCGAGGATGTAGCCCGACGGGGTTTGTGTGCTGTGGGCGAGGTGCAGTGGCGTTGCGGGGAGGGCGTTGAGGAGTTGGCGGCCGGTGCCTACGACGGTTGGGACGATGACGAGTCGGAGCTCGTCGACGAGGCCGGCGGTGAGCAGGGATCGGGTGACCGAGATGCTGCCGTGGATTCCGATGTCGCCGCCAGGCTTGCTCTTGAGGTCGCGGACGAAGTCGGTCAGGGCGCCGTCGATCCGGTGCGAGTTGGCCCACTCGGCCTCGAGCGGTGTCGAGGTCGCGACGTACTTCGGGGCGGCGTTGACGAACGACGCGAACGGTTCGATGTCGCTGGTCGGCCAGAACCCGGACCACTCGTCGTACGTGCGGCGCCCCAGGACGACCGTGTCCTGGGATGCGATGAGCTTGGCGCCGGCGGCGTCCACCTCGTCGTCCCAGCCGGTCAGGAACTGGTCAGCACCCTCGGCCACTCCATCGAGCGAGACGAAGAACGCTGCAACGACCTGGCGAGTGTTTGGCATGGGTGAACTCCTTCGGATGACTTGCTGGTCACCACTGCGTCGAGCAAGCCACCCGATTTTCGACACCACCGCCGAAAGCCGCCGTCCTCTACAGCGGAATGTTGCCGTGGGTGCCGCGGATCGGGCCGGTGATTTCGGCCTTGGCTATTGCGGTTGCCAGGGCTGAGCGGGTTCGGGTTGGCGAGACGACCTCGTCGACGACGCCGATTTCGCGGGCTCGGTCCAGGCCGCCGGCGATTTGCTCGTGTTCGGCGGCCAGTTCGGCTTCCACGGTGGGGCGGAGCTCGGGGTCGACCTCGGCCAGCCGGCGCCGGTGAAGGACCCGGACCGCGGCCACCGCACCCATCACGGCCACCTCGGCCCGCGGCCACGCGAACACCCGGGTCGCTCCCAGCGACCGCGCGTTCATCGCGATGTACGCCCCGCCGTACGTCTTCCGCGTCACCAACGTCACCCGCGGTACGACGGACTCCGCGAAAGCGTGCAGCAGCTTTGCGCCCCGCCGTACGACGCCGTCCCACTCCTGCCCGACCCCCGGCAGATACCCCGGTACGTCGACCAGCACCACCAGCGGCACCCCGAACGCGTCGCACATCCGCACGAACCGGGACGCCTTCTCCGCCGACAGCGCGTCCAGGCACCCGCCGAGCCGGAGCGGGTTGTTCGCGATCACGCCGACGGTCCGGCCGCCGAGCCGACCGAGCGTGGTGACGATGTTCGGCGCCCAGCGCTGGTGGAGCTCGACGGCGGAGTCCCCGTCGAGCACCCCTCCGACCAACGGGTGAACGTCGTACGCGCGCTTGGCCGACTCAGGCAGGAACCCGGACAGGTCCGTGTCTTCGACGTCGGTCGACATCGTGCCCTGGTTCGCGAGCAGATCGGTGAGCCGACGGGCCTGCGTCAGCGCCGCGGCCTCGGACTCGGTGGTGATGTGTACGACGCCGGACCGCCGCCCGTGCGGCTCGGGGCCGCCGAGGCGCAGCATGTCGACGTCCTCACCGGTCACCGAGCGGACCACGTCCGGCCCGGTGACGAAGATCCGGCCCTCCGGACCGAGGATCACGATGTCGGTGAGCGCCGGCCCGTACGCCGCTCCACCCGCCGCCGGGCCGAGCACGACCGAGATCTGCGGGATCTTCCCGGACGCCTGCGTCATCGCGTAGAAGATCCTGCCGACCGCGTGCAGGCTGAGCACGCCCTCGGCCAACCGGGCGCCGCCCGAGTGCCACAGGCCGATGATCGGGACCTGCTCGGCGCGGGCGACGTCGTACGCCCGGACGACGACGTCGCAGCCCTCGTCGCCCATCGCGCCACCCATCACGGTGGCGTCGGAGCAGAAGGTGACCACCGGCGCCCCGGCAATCCGTCCGCGAGCGGCGATCATCCCGGACAGGTTGTCCGGGGTGATCAGCTCCAGGCTGCCCGGGTCGAGCAGGTTCGTGAGCCGGGTGACCGGGTTCCGTGGGTCCAGCTCACGGGGCAGTTTCGCGGGTTTTGCCGGGGCGGTGGTCATGGGGTCCTCCTGGGTGCGGTTACACCGTTTTGAAGGCGATCGCGGCGTTGTGGCCGCCGAAGCCGAAGGAGTTGTTCAGGGCCGCGATGTCCCCGTCGGGCAGCTTGCGCTGCTCGGTCGCGACGTCGAGCTCGATCTGGTCGTCGAGCTTGTCCACGTTGATGGTGGGCGGCGAGACCCGGTGGTGCAGGGCGAGCACGGTGGCGACCGACTCGACCGCGCCGGCGCCGCCGAGCAGGTGGCCGATCATCGACTTCGGCGCGGTCGCGACCGCGTGGTCGGCGTCCTTGCCGAGCGCCTGCCGGATCGCCAGCGACTCCGCGATGTCACCCTGCGGCGTCGAGGTCGCGTGCGCGTTGATGTGGAAGATGTCGGCCGGGGTCAGGTCGCCCTCGGCCAGCGCCCGCTGCATCGCCCGCCGCGCACCGGAACCGGTCGGGTCCGGCTGCGCGATGTCGTGGCCGTCGGCGGAGACACCCGCACCGGCGAGCTCGGCGTAGATCGTTGCGCCACGCGCCTTCGCGTGCTCGTACGACTCCAGGATCAGCGCACCCGCGCCTTCACCGAGCAGGAAGCCGTCGCGGTCCACGTCCCACGGCCGCGAGGCCCGCTCCGGGTCGTCGTTGCGCTTGCTGAGCGCCTGCATCATCGCGAACGCGGCCACCGTCAGATCGAGGATGCTGCCCTCGGCGCCACCGGCGATCATCACGTCGGCGCGGCCGAGCCGGATCTGGTCCAGCGCCAGCCAGATCGCCTCGTTACCGGAGGCGCAGGCCGAGACCGGGGTGTGCACACCGGCCTTCGCACCGAACTCCAGGCTGACGTAGGCGGCGCTCGAGTTCGGCATCAGCATCGGGACGGCGAGCGGCGACACCCGGCGCGGGTTGGTCTTCAGCGCGTCGTAGTTCGTCAGGGTGGTATGCAGGCCGCCGATCCCGCTGGCCATCGCGACCCCGAGCCGCTCCTTGTCCAGGCCCGCGTCCTCGAGTCCTGCGTCCGCCCACGCCTCGCGCGCCGCGACCAGCGCGAACTGCGCGGTCCGGTCCAGCCGGCGGGCCTTCACCCGCTCGATCACCTCGGTCGGCTCGACCGCGGCCGGGGCGGCGATCTGCACGGCGAGCCGCTGGGCCCACTCGTCGGTCAGCCGCTTGGCGCCGGACCGGCCGGCCAGCAGACCTTCCCACGTGCTGGTCACGTCGCCCCCGATCGGGGTCGTGGCACCGAGCCCGGTGATGACGACTCGGGTCTTCGACATGGTTACCTCATCCTTCACGGGATAGCTGGGTCAGGGAGCGAGGGGCTGGTACTGCGGTACTGCTGACGTGCTGAAGCGCTGTGGCCGGCCGGGTGGTGCTCACCGAGGGGACCGGTGAGCACCGGCCAGCACACGGGCGACTGAAATCAGCCGTTCTGGGCGCGCTCGATGAACGCGACCGCGTCGCCGACGGTCTTCAGGTTCTTCACCTCGTCGTCGGGGATCTTGACGTCGAACTTCTCCTCGGCGGCCACCACGACCTCCACCATGGAGAGCGAGTCGACGTCGAGGTCGTCGGTGAAGGACTTGTCCAGCTGGACGTCCTCGACCGGGATGCCGGCGATCTCGTTCACGATCTCGGCGAGGCTGGAACGGATCTCTTCGGTGCTGGCCATCTCTTGGATTCCCTTTCGGATTTGCATTGGGTGCTACACCCGGTGCGGCCACCTGAGCCGCCCCGGACAACTATGGACTACCCCTGACTCAGGGCAGCCGTACGACCTGGGCGGCGTACACGAGGCCGGCGCCGAAGCCGATGATCAGGGCGAGGTCGCCGCTCCTGGCCTCACCGGACTCGCGCATCGCGGTGATCGCGAGCGGGATCGAGGCGGCCGAGGTGTTCCCCTGGCGCTCGATGTCGCGGGCGACCTTGACGTGCTCGGGCAGCTTGAGTGCCCGGCGCATGGCGTCGATGATCCGCATGTTCGCCTGGTGCGGGATGAACAGGTCGAGCTGCTCGGCCTTCACCCCGGCCAGGTCCAGCGCCTGCTGGGCGGTCCTCGCCATTTCGAACGACGCCCAGCGGAACACCGGGTTGCCGTCCATCCGCAGGTGCGGCCAGTTGTTGCTGGCGGCCGACTCCTGCCAGGACTCCTTCTGGCTGATCACCTCGTGCTGGGTGCCGTCCGAACCCCAGACCACAGGCCCGATCCCGGCCCGGTCGGCCGGTCCGACGATCGCGGCGCCGGCGCCGTCGGCGAAGAGGAACGCCGTACCGCGGTCGCTCCGGTCGGTCAGGTCGCTCAGCCGCTCGACACCGATCGCGAGCACGTACTTCGCGCTGCCGCCGCGGACCAGGTCGCTGGCCATCGCCACGCCGTAGCAGAAACCCGCGCAGGCCGCCGAGATGTCGAACGCGGCCGCCGTCGGGGCGCCGACCTCGACCGCGATCTGGGTCGCGATCGCGGGCGTTTGGTACAGGTGCGTGACGGTCGCGACGATCACGCAGCCGATCTCGCTCGGGTCGATCCCGGCGTCCGCGACCGCGTTCTTGGCCGCGTTGACCGACATCATCCGCACGGTCTCGTCGTCGCTCGCCCAGCGGCGTTCCTTGATGCCGGACCGCGTCTGGATCCACTCGTCGCTGGAGTCGATGTGCTCGAGGATCTCCGCGTTCGGAACCACCCGCCGCGGCCGGTACGACCCGACGCCGAGAATCCCGGCGTACTGCGCGCCCGACGACGCTTTGATGTCTACGGTCATGCGTTGCTCCCTGCGGGGTGGAGGCGGACCAGCGGTTGACCCGGCGCGACCGGGTCGCCTTCCTCGGCGAGCCACTCGACGACGATGCCGCCGTGCGGGGCGGTGACCTCGATCTCGTCGCGCAGGCTCTGCACCGTGGCGACCACCTCGCCGGCAGCCACGGTGTCACCAATCTCCCGGCGTACCGCGGCCGCGCGGGTGAAGGTGCCCTTGATCGGGGCGACCAGCAGGCGCCAGGTCGGACTCGCGTCGATCTCGGACGGGCTGCCGTGCCTCTCGACGAACGCGCGGGCGTCGTCGAGCTGATCCGGCGTCTTCAGCGCGAACGTCTCGACCCCCTTGAGCGCGCGCCGGGCGATCCCGGTGAGCGTGCCGGCCGGCGGCAGCTCGAGGATGCCGGTCACCTCGAGGTCGGCCATGGTCTGCATGCAGAGGTCCCAGCGGACCGGGGCGTTGACCTGCTGGACCAGTCGCTGCAGGACCTCGCGGCCGTCGTGGACGACGTGGCCGTCCCGGTTCGAGATCAGGCGGGTGCGCGGGTCGTGTGTGCTGATCGCGGTCGCGTACTTCGCCAGCGTCTGGACGGCCGGCTCCATGTGCTTGGTGTGGAAGGCGCCGGCGACCGAGAGCGGGATCAGCCGGGTCTTCGCGGGCGGGTCGGCGGCCAGCGCGGCCAGCTCCTCGACGGTGCCCGCGGCAACGATCTGACCGGGGCCGTTGTCGTTCGCGGCGGTCAGGCCGTGCTCGGCCAGCTTGGCCAGGATCTCGTCACGGTCGCCACCGAGGACGGCGGTCATCGACGTCGCGGTCTGCGCCGCGGCGGCAGCCATGGCCTTGCCGCGCTCGCGGACCAGGACCATCGCCTGCTCGGCGCTCAGAACGCCCGTACCGGCTGCGGCGGCCAGCTCACCGACGCTGTGGCCGGCGACCGCACCGACCTTGGTGAACGCGTCGGACGGCTGCGGGAAGACCGCCAGGGCGGCCAGCATGCTGGACGCGACCAGCAGCGGTTGCGCGATCGCGGTGTCCCGGATCGTGTCCGCGTCGGCCTGCGTGCCGTAGTGGGCGAGGTCGAGACCGGCGACCGCGGAGAGCCAGTTGAGCCGGCTCTCGAACACGGGATCCGCCAGCCACGGCTCGAGGAATCCTGGGGTCTGGGCACCCTGACCGGGCGCGACGATAACGAGCACGTCCTTACTCTCCCTCAGCGCGACCCCTGGTGAGCCGCAAGGCGAGCACGAATTCTACCGGCCCGGATTTGTGGGGATCCTACAAAACCGCGCTGCCCGGGTCGGGATTGAGCAGGCGACCCAACGTCAGTGCGACACGAAGTGTGAAAGCGTCGCGCGGATTGAGCGGGTTGTACCCCGTGATGTCGGCCACACGCTTCAGCCGGTACCGCACGGTGTTGGCGTGGATGAACATCGTCCGGGCCGTCGCCTCGATCGAGCCGCCGGAGTCGAGGTACGCCGAAACCGTGCCGAGCAGGACGCCATCGCCCACGGTGAGCGGGCCGTAGACCTCGTTCGCGAGCTGCCGGCGGGCGTGGCCGTCTCCGGAGAGTGACCGTTCGGGGAGGAGTTCGTCGGCCTGGACCGGCCGCGGAGCGCCCGGCCAGGCGGGTGCGGCGCGGAGCCCGGCGACGGCCGCGCGGGCCGACGTCACGGCCGACATCAGGTCTTTCACGACCGGGCCGACGACGATCGGGCCTGGTCCGAACCACTGGGCGAGCTTTTGTACGATCTCCACAGGTTTGCTTGTACCACCGAGTACTACGACCAGCCGGTCGCCCTGCATCGCGCACAGAGCGTCAGCACCCGCCTCGCGGGCCGCGTGCCGGACCATGTCGGCGACGTTGACCGTGCCGGTGCCCTCACTGGGCCTGGGCGGCACATCGGTGTCCCGGGCGCGTCCGACGACGACGGCGACCTCGGTGGATCCCGTCGTACCGGCTGCTCCGGTCCAGCCGAGGGCGGAGGCGCGGGAGCGGACCGACTCGTCTGCCTCGCCGCGGATGACGGAGTCGACGACGAGCGCTTCGAGTCTCGCGTCCCAGGCGCCGCGCATCTCGGCCGCCTGGGCGTAGACGGTGGCGGCGGCGAACGCGACCTCGCGGGCGTAGCGCTGCATCGCCTCGTGCACGACCGGTACGTCGGCCGGCGGGAGGAGGGTGCCGATGGTGTTCTCGATGGTCTCGATCGTGGTCCGCACGAGGTCGACGGTCTGGTGCAGCGAGATGACCCGGGTGAATTCCCGCGGCGCGGACCCGAAGATCCGGGTCGGCATCGAGGAGTGCGCCTCCGGGTCGCGGAACCACTCGACGAAGGCGGAGATCCCGGACTGCGCCACCAGCCCGATCCACGACCGATCCTGCGCCGACAGCTTCCCGAACCACGGCAACTTCGCGTCCATCGCCGCCATCGCAGCCGTAGCCAACGCTCCGGTAGCCCCCTGCAACCGCTCTGCCCGGGCCAGATGCACATCCACTCGCCGAGCCACCCTCCGACCATAACCCGTCACATGGCGGAGGATGGGGGTATGAGTGACAAGGCGGGTGTGGCGGAGGCTGTGGCCGCGTTGCGGGCCATTGGGTACTACCTCGAGCGGGACCGGCAGCCGACGCACCGGGTGAAGGCCTACCGTCGGGCCGCCGATACCATCGCCGCGTTGCCGGCCGCCGAGGTACGGGCGCGGAAACGGGCCGGGACGTTGACGGAGTTGCCGGGGATCGGGCCCAAGACGGAGGCCGTGATCCTGGAGGCGATGGACGGCGCGACACCGTCGTACCTCGTGAAACTCGAGGAGGCGGCGGGGGAGCTGACCACCGCCGGGCGGGAGATGCGGGCGGCGCTGCAGGCCGATCTGCATCTGCACTCGGAGTGGTCCGACGGTGGGAGCCCGATCGAGGAGATGGCGCGGACGGCGCACCGGCTGGGGCACAAGTACATCGCGCTGACCGACCACTCGCCGCGACTGACGGTCGCGAACGGGTTGTCGCGTGAGCGGCGGTTGCAGCAGCTCGAGGTCGTTGCCGAGCTCAACAAGAAGCTGGCCGACGAGCTCGACGGTTTCCGGATCCTGAACGGGATCGAGGTCGACATCAACGAGGACGGCACGCTGGACTGCGACACGGAGATCCTGGCGCGGTTGGACGTGGTCGTCGCCAGCGTGCACTCGAAGCTGCGGATGGCGTCCGAGCCGATGACCGAGCGGATGGTCCGCGCGATCGCGAACCCGCACGTCGACGTACTGGGCCATTGCACCGGTCGGCTGATCACCGGCGGCCGTGGGACGCGGCCGGAGTCGGACTTCGACGCCGAGGTGGTGTTCGAGGCGTGCCGTCAGTTCGGTACGGCGGTGGAGATCAACTCTCGCCCCGAACGGCTGGACCCGCCCAAGCGTCTCCTGTCCCTCGCTGTTGAAGCCGGCTGCTACTTCTCGATCGACACTGACGCCCACGCGCCCGGTCAACTCGACTGGCAACCGTACGGCTGCGAACGGGCCGAGGACTGTGGTGTCACCCCCGATCGCGTCATCAACACCTGGCCCGAAAACCAGCTCCTCGACTGGACCCACTGAAGTCCATCCCACGCGGTGCTACGCGCGGCTCCTCCGTCGCCGTGCTGCGCGCCGCTCCCACCCAGCCGTCTGTTCGGGGCTGGCGCCCCGGGGCTTCCGGCTGGCGCCGGGGTCTGCTCGCTGCGCTCGCGGTTGCGAGCTGGCGCTCGCTGCTGCGGGCTGGCGCACCATTCGCCGTACTGCTGGTGATGGGCTGAGGTGGTTCGACTCAGTCTAGGGGGCGCGGGAAATCTTCGGAGATTAAGTGCCACCAGGTGGCGTTTTTGTTCCGGAGACCTCACCGGGTGGAGGGAAGCCGGCGTGGTAGCTCGCGCGGATCGGCTACTGGCGTCGGACAAGGTGGTGAGGGCGACTAGCCCGGGCTGGCGTACTACGCGCCGTACCGCTTGCGC
This sequence comes from Kribbella sp. NPDC026611, assembly GCF_040638345.1. Lineage (NCBI taxonomy): Bacteria > Bacillati > Actinomycetota > Actinomycetes > Propionibacteriales > Kribbellaceae > Kribbella > Kribbella sp. NPDC026611. The sequence goes on along the minus strand of NZ_JBEZYC010000013.1, from coordinate 176,651 downwards.
ATGGTGCTGCTGGTAACCACCGCGGTGCTACGCGCGGCTCCTTCGTCGCCGTGCTGCGCGCCGCCCCACCCACCCTGTTGTTCGGCGGGCGCCCCGGTGTTCCCGGCGAGTGCCGGGGGTTCGCGGCTGCCGCCGCGGGGTTGCGAGCTGGCGCTCGCGGGTGACTACTCCGGGCTGGCGCCCGTGGGTGAACAGACGGTTCTATCGGATATTGCCGGCTGGTGCTGGGGTCCGATCGCTGATGCTCGCGGTGAGAGCTTCGGGATTGGTGGCGAGGAGTATTCCTGGTGCTGGTACGTGGTGCTGTTGGTGGCCACTGCTCGTGGGCCTGCAGGTTGGCGGGCGTGGGTTGACGAGATGTGGGGCGTCTGCTGGTTCTTCATCCCGGTCTGGTGTTCATAATCGTCGTGTGAGTGATCTGGAGCGGGATCCTGCGGAGACTCTTGGGTCTGGGGACTGTGATGGGCCGGCGCTCGAGGTGCTCGAGGGGCGGGAAGTGGTGTTGGGGCGGACTACTACGGTGCGGCGGCTATTGCCCAACAAGGATCGGCGGATGGTGGGGGCCTGGTGTTTCGTGGATCATTACGGGCCGGAGGACCTGAGTTCCCGGGTGGATTCCTACGGGGTGCCGGGGGAGCGGGGGATGCTGGTGCCGCCGCATCCGCATACTTCGCTGCAGACCGTTAGTTGGTTGTTCGAGGGGGAGATCGAGCATCGCGACAGTGTGGGGTCGCACGCGATGGTGCGGCCGGGGGAGTTGAACATCATGACGGCCGGCGATGGGATCGCGCACTCGGAGGTTTCGACGCCGACCGCGCCGCCGCGGCTGCATGGGGCGCAGTTGTGGGTTGCGTTGCCGGATTCGGTGCGGACTACTACTCCGCCGACGTTCAATGCGTACGCCGATCTGCCGCGGGTTGAGTTCGACGGGGCGCGCGGGACGGTGATGATGGGGACCGTGGCGGGAGCTACCTCGCCGGCGCCTGCCTACACGCCGTTGGTGGGGGCGGATCTGACGATCGACGCTGGCGGGACCCTTGACCTGCCGCTCGAGCCGGCCTACGAGTACGCCGTGCTGGTCGTGGATGGCGAGCTGAGTGTTGGGGAGCTGACGCCGGGGTTCGGCGAGATGGTGTATATCGGGGCGCGGCGGGAGGAGATCCGGCTGGTTGCTTCGCGCAATGGTGTGCGGTTCCTGCTGCTCGGGGGTGAGCCGTTCGAGGAGCAGTTGGTGATGTGGTGGAACTTCATTGGTCGGTCCCATGACGATATCGTTGCCGCGCGCAACGCCTGGCAGGACGCGATCAGTGCTGGAGGCAACGAGCGGTTCCGGATGGTGCCGGGGTACGACGGTGATCCGCTGCCGGCGCCGCCACTCCCGGCGACCACGCTCAAACCGCGACCGCGGTCCCGGTGACGACTCTCAAACCGCGACAGCTGTCCCGGTGACGACTCTCAAACCGCGACAGCTGTCCCGGTGACGACTCTCAAACCGCGACAGCTGTCCCGGTGACGACTCGGCGGCGGTAGTACGCCCAGGTGAGGACGAGCAAAGCCGGTCCCCACAGGTGCAGTGGGCTGTAGCAGGCGAGCATCAGCATCTTCCAGCCGGTGCCGGCGAACGGGATGAACGCGCCCCCGTACGCGTCCCGGAAGCCGTACGTCCAGATCGCGATCAGCGACAGCGAGCCCAGGACCGCCGGCACGATCGCGGCGGCGGGGTGGACCCGGCGGCCGCCGATGAGGGGGAGCCAGGTTGGGGCTACCTCGCCCCAGCGGCTGACCAGGCCCAGGGCGGTCAGCGCCAGGAGCTCGGAGACGATCGACAGGCTGACGACGTAGATCTTCGCCCCGACGCCGCCGAGGTGGCCGGGATTGCCGTTGGGGTCGAGCAGGCCCATCGAGGAGCCGAAGACCAGGCCCAGACGCCACACGCCGGACGGAAGCACCAGGAACGGAATCACATGGGCGAGGCGGTACGCCCAGCGCGGGACGGGACGCTCTGTGGTCTGCATACTCAGAGCATCGAACGACGACGCCAAGACCACCTCACCCGCGAGAGTGAGCCCCATCCCTCCCGAGAGCGTGAGCAGCTCAGAGCAGGTCGTGCTCCCGCGCGTACGCCACGGCCGCCGTCCGCGACGGGACGCCGAGCTTCGCGAAGACATTGGTCAAGTGCCGCGCGACCGTCTTGTCGCTCAGCACCAACCGCTCCGCGATCTCCCCATTACTGTTGCCAGCGGCCACTAATCGCAGGACGTCCACTTCCCGTGCCGTCAAACCACCAGCAACGCCCCGCCCCAGCAGCTTCTCTACAGCCAGCCGAGCCGGCGACGTCCCGAGCTCACCGAAGCTTCGGCAAGCAGCAGTCAGCTCAGCGAGCCCGGAGTCCTCGTCACCGAGCAGCCGAACCGCCCGCCCCACTACGACCTTGGCCCGGGCGACCTCGTAAGGAGCCCGCAGCTCGCCCCACAGCTGCATCGCCACCCTTGCCTGCGGCAACGCACGGTCCGGATCCTCATCCGCCAACGCCACCAGCGACAGACAGTACGCCGCCGACGCCCGCAACCCCGCACACCCGAACGCCGCCGCGATCGTCGACAACTCACCAGCCGCTGCCTCCGCCTCGGCCAACTCGTCGCCAGCGAGCAGTACCTCGACAGCACCCGCCAGCAACCGCGACCGATGCACCGGATCGCCCGTCTCCGCGAGCACCCGACGTACGGCGGCCACCGCGCCAGCGGCACGACCGCGCGCCACCATCAGCAACGCCCGGCCGGGCTGCGGCTCGTACCCGTACCGCGCCGCCTCGTCGTACGACGTCTCCGCCGCCGCGAGCTCCCCCCGGATCCGCAGGACGTCGCCACGCTCGCTCAACGCCAGCCCGGCCGCTACGTCCGACCCGGACGCCGCATAGCGCCGGCATGCGTCCTCGAACTCGGCGAGGGCCTCCGGATAGGCAGCGTGCAGTCGCAGGATCTGCCCGCGATGGACCGCGCACTGGCCGGTGAACGGGACCAGATCCGGCTGACTCTCGCACCACCGCGTGAGCGCGGTCGTCCAGGCGGACACCCGCCCGAAGTCCAGCACTTCCTGGCAGGCCTCGATCATCGCGCAGTACACAGTCCCGGCGAAGATCGGCGACAGTTCCCCGGCTGCGGCTCCGACCATCGCCTCGTCGAGTGTGGCCAGACCCTCCGGCACCTGACCGGCGTACATCAGCAGCCGGCCCTTGCACACCAATCCCTGCGCCAGCAGGTCCGGGTCGTCGTGCCGCCGCGCCACTGCGACGATCTCCTCCCCAATGGCCACCGCGCCGGCGAAGTCCGCCCGGTCAACGCATCGGAAGAAGTCGTGGATCAGGAGGTAACCCCGCTCGACCACGTCACCGGGACGATCGGCCAGCAGCCGTTCCGCACGCGCCGCCCAGCCGCTTCCGATCGCCGTCTCACCGCGCTCGTTCAGCACCCGCGCCAGCCAGAACGCGAACCGCACCGCGCCGAGCACCTCGCCGTTGCTGATCCGCAGCCGATAGCCGCGCTGCAGTGCCCGGATGCACGCGTCGGTGTCGCCGAGCAGGTACGCTGCCGTACCCAGCGTCAGCAGTTCGTCCGCACCGAGACCCGCCGAGCCGTCGGCCGCGGTCAGGCGGTCGTACGCAGCCGCCCAGTCGCGTCGCTCGAACGCGGACCGGGCGCGCTGCAGATCGTCGACAATCCCCATCAAGTGCCCCCAACCGCGAGCATGCACCGTCGACTCACGCGACGGCAAGGCTCCGGTCCGAGCGGGAGCGGGCCGCGATCCGGCGGGCGACGTACGCCGCGTCGCGGCCGACGCCGGGCAGCACCATCGAACTGAAGGCGTACTGGAAGCTCAGCCCGCAGAAGAACAGCCCAGGAGCGTTCTCCGCGACCCCGCGGAACTCCCGCGGCCAGCCGTCCGCGCCGGCGACCGGGACCTTGATCCAGTCGAAGACCTGCTGGAAGCCGGTCGCCCAGACCACGTTCGCGACGTCCAGCACGCGTCCGTCGGCGAGCATCGGCAGGCCGTGCTGCGTCCCCGTGACCCGGGCCGGCACCCGCTCGACCCCGCGCGCGAGCAGATCTGCCCGCTTGACCCGGATCATCGGACCGCCGTGGTGCCGGATCTCGGCCATCGCCTTCCGGCCGATCGGCGACCGGCGGGTCAGCACGTGCCGCCAGGCGAACAACATGACCGGCCAGAACAGGGCCTGACCCGGCCGGCCCGGCGTGAACGGCACCTGACCGGGATCGCGACCGCACAGGATCGTCTCGTGCGTCTGCGCGACCTCGTACGCGATATCGGTCCCGGAGTGCGAGCCGCCCACCACGAGAACGGCTCCGTCCTTGAGCTGCTCCGGCCGCTGGTACTCCGACGAGTGCAGTTGCCGGACGGCCGGATCCAGGTCGACCGCGAAGTCCGGGACGTACGGCGTCCGTCCGAAGGTCCCGGTGGCCACGACGACGTTGTCCGCGCTCAGCTGCTCGCGTCCGACGGTGACGATCCACCGGTCGTCGAGCCGCTCCAGCTTGTCGACCCGGGCGTTGTGCTGGATCGGCAGGTCGAACCGGGCGGCGTACGCCGTGAGGTAGTCGGCGACCTCGTCCTTGCCGGGGTAGTGCCAGGGCTCGCCCGGGAACGGCAGACCGGGCAGACCGTCGTACTTCGCCGGCGAGTAGAGCCGGAGGCTGTCCCAGTGCGACCGCCACTGGTCTCCCAGCCGCGCGCTGCCGTCGAGGATCGTGAACGGCTCACCGAGCCGCTGTAGGTGGTAGCCGGTGGCGAGCCCGGCCTGTCCCGCGCCGATGATGATGGTGTTCATGCCGTCGACGGTAGGAATTCCGGGGCACCCGCCGCGTCGGACGGACTACGCAACTTCGTCCCGCGCCGGCTACGAGGTTTGTCGTAGGTCGGTGTAGACGCCGGCGAGGCTCAGCTCGTCGGTGAAGTGGCAGCGCGGGATGCTCTCGGGCTCCTCAGCGGCACAGATCGGCTGGGCGTACGGGCACCGCGGCTGGAACCGGCAGCCGGTGAAGTCCTCCGAAGGCGACGGCACCTCCCCGGCCGGGAGTACGTCGTCCCGCCGCCGCAGGCGCGGATCCGGTCGCGGGACCGAACGCAGCAGCGCCTCCGTGTAGGGATGCCGAGGCTGCTCGAAGAGGTCCTCGGTCTCGGCCTCCTCCACGATCCGGCCGAGGTACATCACCGCCACCCGGTCGCACAGGTGCTGGATCACCGACAGGTCGTGCGAGATGAACACGTACGTCAGCCCGAGCTCGTCCTGCAGGTCCTCGAGCAGGTTGAGGATCTGGCTGCGGACCGAAACGTCCAGCGCACTCACCGCCTCGTCGGCGACGACCAGCTGCGGCTCAGTCACCAGCGCTCGCGCGATGCCGATCCGCTGCCGTTCGCCGCCGGAAAAGGCGTGCGGGTAGCGCCGCATCAGCTCCGGGCGCAGGCCGCAGCGGCGCAGGGTCTCCGCGACCCGATCGGTGAGCTCGCTGCCGGACGCCAACCGGTTCACGACCAGCGGCTCGGCGACGATCTGCCGGACGGTCATCCGCGGGTTCAGCGACGAGTTCGGGTCCTGGAAGACGGTCCGGATCTCGGTGCGCAGCGGCCGGAGCTCGGCACGCGAGAGGGCTGCCAGGTCGACAGGTCCCGCGGCGGAGTCGTAGATCATCCGCCCGGCCGACGGTTTGTGGGCGCGCAGGATGCAGCGTCCGAGCGTCGTCTTGCCGCAGCCGGACTCGCCGACGAGGCCGAGCGTCTCACCACGCCGTACGACGAGATCTACGTCGTCGACCGCGTGCACGGTCGCCCGGTTGCGCCGCCCGAAGAGCCCAGCGCCACCCGTGAACCGCATGGACAGCCCTTCGACCCGCAAGATCTCAGACATCAGCCGTCACCTCCAGCAAGTCACGCCCGCCGCGGATGCTCTCTGCAGTGGGGTAGTGCACACAGCGCACGTCCCGCTGCCCGTCGCCGACCAGCGGCGGGTTCGCCACCTCGCACTGCCCAGGTACGACGTGATCGCAGCGCGTGCGGTACGGACACCCGGTCGGCCGTTGCTGCGGATGCGGGACCTGACCGCGGATCGTCGGCAACCGCCGCCGCGCGCGCCGCTCGATCCGCGGCACCGACCGCAGCAGCGCCCGCGTGTACGGATGCCGCGGATCGTGGAACAGCGAATCCACGTCGCACTCCTCGACCACGTTCCCGAGGTACATCACCGCGACCCGGTCCGCGACCTCCGCCACCACACCCAGGTCGTGCGTGATGAACAGGATCGCCATCTCCCGCTCCTCCTGCAGCGTCCGCAGCAGCCGCAGGATCTGAGCCTGGGTGGTCACGTCCAGCGCTGTCGTCGGCTCGTCGGCGATCAGCAGCCGCGGTCGGCACGCGAGCGCCATCGCGATCATCGCGCGCTGCCGCATCCCGCCGGACAGCTGGAACGAGTACGCGTCGATCCGTCGCTCCGGCTGCGGGATCCCGACGCTGCGGAGCTCGGCGATCGCCCGCTCGCGCGCCTCCTTCTTGCCGAGCTCTTCGTGCAGCCGCAGTACTTCGACCAACTGCTGGCCGATCGTGTGCACCGGGCTGAGCGCGGCCATCGGCTCCTGGAAGACCATCCCGATCTCCTTGCCGCGGATCCGCCGCAGCTCCGGCCCGCCCGGGTCCAGCGCCGCCAGATCGACCACGCCCGCGGCCGAGCGAAACTTGATGCTTCCGGCAACAATGCGCCCAGGTGGATCGACCAGGCGCAGGATCGACCGCGCGGTCACGCTCTTGCCGCAGCCGGACTCGCCGACGACGCACACGGTCTGGCCGGGTTCGACCCGCAGGCCGACGTCGTCGACGGCCTTGACCACGCCGTCGGCAGTGTCGAACTGCGTGCTCAGCTCCGAGATCTCCAGCAGCGGTTCGATAGCAGCCCCCTCAGGACTCGTACGGATCGGCGGCATCCCGCAGACCGTCGCCGACGAAGTTCAAGGCCAGCACCGCGATCACCACTGCGGCTCCGGCGGCCAGCAGCCACGGCGCCGCGGTGAGGACGCGGATGCTCTGCGCCTCACCCAGCAGCACACCCCAGCTCACCACCGGTGCCTGCAGCCCGAGGCCGAGGAAAGAGAGCGCGGTCTCGCCGAGGATCATCCCGGGTACGGCGAGCGTCAGCGACGCGATGATGTGACTCGTGAAGGCGGGCAGCATGTGCCGGCCGACCACTCGGTGCCAGCGCGCGCCGTCCAGCTCGGCGGCGAGCACGAAGTCCTCGCCACGGATCTGCAGGAACCGGCTGCGGATCACCCGCGCCAGCCCGGTCCAGCCGATCAGCGACAGGATCAGCGTGATCGCGAAGTACGTCTTCAGCGCACCCCACCCGGGCGGTACGGCGGCCGCCAGCCCGAGCCAGAGCGGCAGCGTCGGGATCGACATGAAGAACTCGATGACCCGCTGCACGATCCCGTCGGTGAGACCGCCGAAGTACCCGGAGATGCCGCCGAGGAGCAGCCCGAGGATCAGTGCGGCGGCGACGCCGATCAGGCCGACCGACATCGAGATCCGGGCGCCGTAGATGATCCGGGACAGGTTGTCGCGGCCCTGGTCGTCGGTGCCGAGCAGATGGAACGGCGCGCCCGGCTGACTCGGCCCGATGAGGTGCCGGTCGGAAGGAATCAGCCCCCAGAGCTTGTAGTGATCACCTTTGGCGAAGAGCCGGACGCCGTACCGCTGCGACTTGTCGACGGCGTAGTCCCGGAGCAGCGTTTCCGGGTTGGCCTTGCCGGTGTACCCGTTGACGAACACGCGCGGGCTCGACGTCAGCGAGATCTTCACGACCTGCGGGGGAGCGAAGGCGCGGTCGGCGGCGTACGTGTCCTGCGCCTGCGGCGCCAAGAACTCGCAGAAGGCCGCGGTGAGATAGATGAGACCGACGATCCACAGCGACACCACCGCGAGGCGGTTGCGTTTGAAACGACGCCAGACGAGGGCTCGCTGGGACGCCAGTGCCAGCTCGGGTTCGGTCTCCAAAACCTCGACAGTGGTCATGTGCCGAACCCGATCCGGACCCGGGCGTCGACGGCGGCGAGCAGCAGGTCGGAGATCAGCGTGCCGATCACCGTGAGCACACAGGCGATCAGGATGATCCCGCCGGCCAGGTACATGTCCTGGCTCTTCAGCGCGTTCAGCAACAGCGGCCCGGTGGTCTCCAGCCCGAGGACGCTCGCGACTAGGACCTCGCCGTCGAAGAGCGCCGGGATGGTCCAGCCGATGGTCGCGATGAACGGGTTGAGCGCGACCCGCGTCGGGTAGCGCAGCAGCAACCGCCGCTCGTCGAGCCCTCGAGCCCGGGCGGCGGTGACGTACGGCTTGTGCAGCTCGTCGAGCAGGTTGGCCCGCAGGACCCGGATCGTGCCGGCGATACCGCCTGAGGCGAGGACGAGCACCGGCAGCCAGAGGTGCCGGAGCAGGTCGAGCACCTTGCCGAGGTTCCACGCGGCGCCCTCGAACTCCGGTGAGAGGATGCCGGACACCGTCCAGCCGAAGAGCTTGAACTGCAGGTACACCGCGGTCAGCGCGATCAGGAACCCCGGTACGGCGAGACCGAGCAACGTCAGCGTGGTGATCACGTAGTCGGCCTTCGAGTACCGCCGCGCCGCGGAGTAGATGCCGGCCACCAGCGCGACGCTCCAGCCGAACAACCACGTGACCAGGCCGAGGCCCATGGTCAGCGGCAGCCGTTCGCCGAGCAGCGTCGCGACCGGCTTGTTGTACTCGAAGGACTGCCCGAAGTCGCCGTGCAGGATGATGTTCGACATCCAGCGCAGGTACTGCTCGAACGGCGACTGGTCGAGCGCGTACTGCTGCTTGAGCGCCTCGAGCTGGTCGGAGCCGACGGTCTGGCCCTGCTGCTGCAGCCGGGCGACGACCGTGGTCAGGAAGTCGCCCGGCGGCAGCTGGATGATCAGGAACGACACCAGCGAGATCAGCAGGACGGTGGGCAGCATCGCCAGCAGGCGACGGAGCAAGTAGCCGGCCATCGGATCCCTTCTGCGTCAGTCGAAGGTCAGGAGTGCTTCTCCGGGGAGTCGAAGTACATCTGTTCCGGTGCCGACGCGTTCTCGTAGTGGGTGCGGTAGCTGGCGATCGCGTCCGGCCGGACGTTGCGCAGGTCACCGGCCGCGATCAGCGGCTGGAACGGGGTGGCCACGGTGCCGATGATCCACACGTTCTTGTCGTGGGCGCGGAGGATCTCCCGGCCGAGCTCGAGCCGTTTCGCGTCGTCCGCGGTGACCAGCAGCTGGTCGTAGGTCGTCTGCAGCTTGCGGATCTCGCCGGTCGGCTCGAGCGCGAACTTGTCCTTGTGGTTGCCGTACCAGTTGCCGTACTTCGGCGCCCAGTACGTCAGCCCGTTGGTGGGGATGTACCAGAGCGAGTCGATGTCCCACAGGATCGTGGCCGGCGGGTACGCGACCAGGTCGTAGTCGCCGTGCGGGATCTCGGCGTACCAGAGGTCGAGCGTCATCGGCTTGGCGACCAGGTCGATGCCGACGGCCTTGAAGTACCGGCGGCAGTACTCGAGCACGGTGATCGACGCGATCCCGACACCGACCTCGAAGCAGCGGCCGACCAGCTGCATCTTCTTCCCGTCCGGCCGCAGCCGCATGCCGTCCGGGCCGCGCTTGGTGAGGCCCGCGGCGTCGAGCCGCTTGTTCGCCTCGGCGACGTCGTACTCGATGAAGGTCTGGCCCATGCCGTCTTCCCAGTACTCGTCCTCGGGCTGCGCGCACGGGTGCCGGACGAAACCCTGCCCGGCGAGCAGGGCGTCGTTCATCTCCTTGCGGTTGATCGCGTGCGAGAGGCCGGCGCGGAAGTCGAGCTTCTGGAACAGCTCGCGGAGGACCGGATCGGGATGGCTCTGGTTCAGGTTGATCGAGGCGTTCGGCTCGGCGACCCAGCGGTTGACCTTGTAGCCCTTGGACTCCTGGTTGCGGATCAGCAGCGGCAGCTGCTCGGCCTGGATGTCGGTGACCTGGAGGTCGAGCTGCCCGTTCGCCGCGCGCAGACCGAGCGTCTCCGACGGCATCACGGTGTACTGCTGGCTGTCGATGTAGGGCAGTTGCCGGCCCTGCTCGTCGACCTTCCAGTAGTACGGGTTCCGCTCGAGCCGGGCCGTGACACCGGAGCCCTGCAGCGGCGCGACCAGCTTCCACGGGCCGAGCACCGGTACGTCGGCGTTCTTCCAGATGTCCCGCCGGCCCTTGAAGAAGTCGGCCCAGGTCGGCGCCGGGTTCTTCTTCATCGCTGCCTGCAGCTGCGCGGGGGTGGCGAAGTCCTTGTGGAACTGCTTCAGGTAATGGGCCGGCAGCAACAATGCGGACGACGAGTTGAAGCCGGTCAGGCCCATGAAGCACAGGTAGCGCAGAAGCAGACCGTGCGGTACCTCGAACTCCATCCGGAGCGTGGTGGCGTCGACCTTCACGAACTTGCCCGGCTTCCCGCCCGGGCTCAGCCAGTCCGGGAAGACCGGGTTCAGCTCCTTGTTCAGGAACGACTTCTCGTAGGCGAACATCAGGTCGTCGGTGCTGAACGGCTGGCCGTCGGACCACTTCAGGCCCTCGCGCAGGTGGAAGACGTAGACCTTGCCGTCCTCCAGCACCTCCCACTTCGCGGCCAGGCCGGGACCGACCTTGGCGGGCGTGGTCGGTGTCCACTCGAGCAGGCCGGCGAACTCGACGTACTGGTTCTGGGACGCGTTCCGGTCGATCTGGCCGCGCCGCAGGACACCGCCGTACTTGCCGGGGCTCTGGATCGGCTTGACCACCAGCGGGTCCTTGGGCAGCCGTTGCTCGAGCGGCGGGAGCTTGCCGTCCTTGACCAGTTTGGCCAGGACCGGCGACTCCTTGGCGCCCGCGTCGGCGGCGGTCGACGCACCGGTCTTCTTGGCGTCGGTGGAGAAGAACGAGCAGCCCGCGACGGCGCCGGCGGACAAGGAAAGGCCGGTGACCCGGAGGAACGTCCGGCGGCTCAGGGGATCGGACATGGCGACTACCTCCCTCTCCGGGACAGTGACACGAATCCTCTGATACTTCAAGATGTGAGGTACATCTTCGTGATCCTGTATATACGGATCTTCGAAGACAGCTTCCGGTGCAGGCGCTACACTCCAGGCATGCTCAGCGAAGCTGCCGGTGAGCGGTCGCCGTCACCCGCCGTGGCGCGGGCACTGACCGTGCTGGAGACCCTGGTCGAGTCCGACGAGGAGCTCACCCTCACCGCGCTCGCGAAGAAGGCGCGGATCCCGCTCGCCACCTGCGCGTCGATCGTCTACACGCTCGAGCAGCGCGACTACGCCAGCCGCCGGGTGGTCGGGCGCAGCCATTTCTGGCGGCCGACGCTGCGGCTGTACGGACTCGCCACCCAGCTGATCCGCAAGGTCGACCTGTCGTCGGTCGCGTCCCGCGAGATGCGCGAGCTGGCCGACCGGCTCGGGATGCCGGTGCACATCGGCGTCCTCACCGGGTCCTCGGTGGTGTACGTCGCGAAGGCGGCGATGCCCGGGTTCATCCAGTTCGACACCTACCCGGGCAAGGTCTCGCACTTCAACCTGACCGCGCTCGGCCGCGCGATCGCGGCGTACCTGCCGGACGACGAGCTGAAGCCGCTGCTCGACCGGCTGGAGCGTGGCTACGGGCCGAAGGGTAAGGACGTCGACGAGGAGAGCTTCCGCGCTGAGCTGGCCCGGGTCCGTAAGCAGGGCTTCGCGGTCGAGGACCAGGAGGAGCAGGCCGACATCGCCTGTGTCGCGGCGCCGTTCTTCACCGCCGGTGGGCAGGTGGCCGGCGCGGTCGGCGTCACGTCGTTTGCCCGGGACCTGACCCGGGACAAGCGGAAGCAGGCGCAGACCGGGCTGGTGCAGCTGGCCGCCACGGTCTCCGAGCGGCTCGGCGCGACCGACTTCCCGAACGCCTGAGGCTTGCCGGTCCGGCCACGCCGACTTAGGCTTTTCTGAGATCACGGAACTGTTTTCGAAATCTCGAAAAGTCTGAGGAGTGGTTCCGATGGGCCATCGCGGTCCGTACCCCCAGCCCGCCGGTGGGATCAAGGCCACCCTGACCGGTGGCAACACGGTCGGCGCGTCCGTTCGCGAGCGCGCGCCGCGCGCGGACGGCTACCGGCACCTCGACACGCCCGCGCTGATCCGCCGGCTGCGCGAGCTGAACGTGAACACGTACCTGTACTGCATCTGGGACTCGCCGACCGACTTCGACGACCTGTGCGAGGAGTTCCTGCCCGCCGCCGCGGCCGCCGGGATCGACGTTATCCCGTACATCGTGCCGCCGACCGAGACCTCGGAGTACGGCCGTGCCTCGCGCCCGTACCGGCTGGACTACGTCGGCTGGGCGAAGGCGTTCGCCGAGCTCGCGGTGAAGTACCCGAACTTCACGGCGTGGGCGATCGACGACTTCGAGGTCGGCAACAACGCGTCGCTGTTCACCCCGGAGTACCTGCGCGAGTTCACCGCCGCGGCGGCCGCGATCGCACCGGACCTGCGGTTCTACACCTGCGCGTACTTCGGCATGGCCACGAACGCCGAGTTCCTGGACGCGTACGGCGAGTTCGTCGACGGGATCATCTACCCGTTCCTCGACGGGCGCAACGAGAACACCACGGTCGCGGAATCGCTGGGCCCCTGCCTGGACGAGATCCTCGCGCTGACCGACCCGCGCGGGCTCGAGCTGATCCCGCTCATCTACACCGGCCGGTTCCTCGACGCCCCGCTGCACGCGACCCCGGAGTACTGCGCCGCGACGCTGACCACGGCCGCGGAGTACGTCGCCGCGGGGCGGATCCCCGGCGTGATCGCCTATGGCACCCAGCTGGACGACGGTCCCGCGCCGACCGCGGACAACAAGGCGCTGTACGGCAACGGCCGGCTCGCGCTGATCAACTCGCGTGCCCGAGCCGCGGCCGGTACGACGGCGTCGGCCACGCAGCGCGTGCAGGTCGACCCGGGAATGCCGCGCTACGAGGTGTCGTTCTGGTATCACCGCTGGTTCCTCGCGCCGGGGATCGAGCCCGGGGTCTACCAGCTGGAGCTGCTGATCGACGACGCCGTCGTCCGGACCATGGATCTGTACGAGCAGCGCTGGCCCGTGTGGACCAATGGCGACGGCATGGAGGGCCCGGTCGACGTCACGCAGTACGTTGCTGGACGCAACGAAGTCGAGCTCACCTTCCGCCTGCACGTGCTCAAGGACGTTGTAGGGCGGTACATCGACGTCGGCGTGGATCACGTCGAGTCCATCGGGCTGACCGTCCGCAACCCCGGGTTCGAGGCGGACGGCGACTGGATCCTGCGGGGCAGTGGTCCACTGCTGTCCGTCATCGACCACTACCTGGCCGATCGTCCCGCGCGTATCTTCGCGGCCATCGCGCGCAGCTACAGCTAGGAGGGCGATCATGCCTGAGTACCTCAAGACCGGGTGGCCGCAACGGGTCGAACGGCAGCAGGACGTCATCGACACCGTCAGCCGCATCCTCTCCGAGATCGAGCACGAGGGTCTCCCCGCCATCCGCCGCTGGTCGACCCAGCTGGACAACTGGGATCCCGACTCGTTCGTCGTCTCGGCCGACACCATCAAGGCGGCCACGGTCGACGACGAGTTGGCTGCCCACCTCGAATTCGCCCGCTCCCAGGTAGAACACTTCGCCCGAGCCCAACGCGAGACCCTCACGGACCTGGAAGTCGAAACCCTTCCGGGAGCAGTCCTGGGCCACCGGCACATTCCCGTGGCGAAGGTAGGTTCGTACTCCCCAGGCGGCCGCTACCCACTCATCGCGTCGAGCATCATGACCGTCACGGTCCCCAAGGTCGCGGGAGTGGACACGGTCGTCGCCGCAGCCCCACCAAGAGACGCCAACGGCATCTACGGCCCCCAGCTCTACACAATGAACCTCGCCGGCGCCGACGTCATCCTCTGCTTGGGTGGAGTGCAGGCCTTCGCAGCGCTGGCCTTCGGCGTAGAGGATGTCCCGCCAGTCGATCTGGTGGTCGGCGCCGGCAACGCGTACGTCGCCGAGGCCAAACGCCAGTTGTTCGGCACGGTCGGCATCGATCTGCTGGCGGGACCAACAGAGGTGGCCGTCATCGCGGACGAGTCTGCCGACGCCCGCCTGGTCGCCGCCGACCTGCTCGGCCAGGCGGAGCACGGACCCAACAGCCCAGCCCTGCTGGTGACGACCTCGCGAGATTTCGGCGCAGAGGTCATCACTGAGGTCGACCGTTGGCTCGCGGGAGATTGGCCTACCAAAGAGGTTGCCGGCGCCGCCTGGCGCGATCACGGCACCGTCGTCGTCTGCGAGTCCCGCGAAGAGGCCGTCCAGGTCTCGGACAGCTACGCCCCGGAGCATCTCGAAGTACAGACCGCCGACGACGACTGGTACGCCGCGAACCTGCGGAACTACGGCTCGTTGTTCATCGGCCCGGAAGCGACCGTCGCGTTCTCGGACAAGTCGATCGGGACCAACCACGTGCTGCCGACCGGACGGGCCGGGCGGTACACGGGCGGGCTGTGGGTCGGCAAGTTCCTGAAGACGGTCACCTACCAGCGGCTGACCGCCGACGGCGTCCGGTCGATCGCGCCCTCGACGGCGGCGATCGCGGACGCCGAGCTGATGTTCGGGCACGCGCTCACCGCGCGGCTCCGGGATCAGCCCAGGTAGGGCAGGAAGTCGGCGAACTCGGTCAGCAGCCGGTCGACCATCCGGATCTCTTCCTGGTCCGGGTGGTGGGCCGGCTCGCGGCAGTAGGCGCTCGCGAACAACCCCCGGCGGACCGAGATCAGCTTCTCGGCCGCGATGATCCGCTCGGTGTCGAGCATCCAGTACGAGATGTACGGCAGCAGCCGCCGGTGCAGGTCGACCCCGCCCTCCTCGTCGCCACCGGTCAGCCGGCGCCAGATCTCGACGTACACCTCCGTCAGCGAGCACCCCGGCTGGGTGCCGACCGCGCCACGCCGTACTGCGTCCGGCAGTTGAACCCCGGCGTACCCCTCGACCGCGGGGATCGACGGGCTGCCCGCGGCGAGCTCGGCGATCAATGGGCCGGGCGGGCTGGATTCGACCTTGACCAGGCGCAGGTTCGGGTGCTCGGTCGCGATCGCCCGAAGCAGGTCCGCGTCCAGGCTGGTTCCGGTCTCGGCCGGTGCGTACTGCAGCACGAGCGGCACTGGCGCGATCGCCTGCAGGACAGCCCGGACATGCGCGGCGAGCGAGTCTCGGGACGGCGACAGGAAGTGTGGTGGCAACAGATTGATCAGGTCGGCTCCGGCCGCCACCGCCTGCTGCGCGCGCCGCGCGGCGAGCTGGGTGGCGTGGTCCTGGACCGCGATCACCGCGGCCACATCGCCGCGGCCGCGGGTGTGCGAGAGCAGGATCTCGGTCAGCTCTTGGCGCTCGTCCTCGGAGAGCTTGTGGAACTCCGACGCGAAGCCGGGAAACATCACGCTGGTCACGCCGGTGGACAGCACGAACCGGACCACGCGGTCGAAACCCTCGTGGTCGACGTCGCCGTCGGCGGTGAACGGAACCTCGAGGACCGGGGAGACGCCGCGGACCAACAGCGACGCGTCGTTCCGCGCGTCGAGGTCGGTGCCTACCTCTGTGGTGGCCATCGCGCTTCCTCTCTGCGGACTCTGGGACTCTTCGGGCTCACCCTCGGCTCGCGCCGAGCAGGTGGGCGAGTGTGCCGCCGAGGACGGCGAACGTCTGCTCCGGCCGGACCGGCCAGTCCCGGATCCGGTCCAGCTCGGCGAGCGGGACCGTGTACGGCGCGTCGGTCGAGAACACCAGCCGCTCGGCCCCGATCCCCGGCTCGTTCAGGAACCCGGTCAGGACGGTGTCCCAGGGCGCGTACGACGTGTCGCCGTACAGGTTGGGCGCGTGCAGCAGGGCCGGTACGGCGTCGATCCAGAAGTCGGTCGCGCCGCTCTTGCCCATCACGACCGGTAGCTCGGGCCGCCGGCGGGCCAGGCTGGCGAGGGGGAGCGGGAGGGCACTGGCCGGCGTACCGGTGCGCACGTAGACGAACCAGCCTGCCTCGGCGGCGAAGTCGAGCAGTGGGTCGAGGAGGCCGTCGAGCAGGTCGAAACCTTGCAGGACGGAGTCGACCGCCAGGGCGACCGCTCCGGCATCGCGGGCTCGGTCGAGCTCGTCGAGCGCGGCTTGCCCGCGCCACGGGTTCGCAACGGCGTACGCGAGCAGGCGACCGTTCGACTCTGCTGCCGCGGTCGTGGTCGTCTCGTTGCCCTCGCGGTTGTCGTAGGCGATACAGCGCTCCGAGGGTGCGACCACGGCCTGGTCGATGCCGAGGGCATCCATCGTGGCGAGCAGCTCGGCGGGTGACAGGTCGACCTCGCGGCCGGTGCCGATCCGGACATGGGCGTCGATGATCATGCGGGCACCTCCAGCCCGAGGGCGCCGAGCGCATCGGCGTGCACGATGCCGTCGATGATCTCGGCCGGGACCTTCGGCAGGTTGGTCCCGGCGAGCATGTCGTTGACGGTGTGCAGCCCCGCGATCGCCTCGCCGGTGTTCGCGATCGGGAAGTCCGAGCCGAGCAGCAGCTTGCCGGCTGCACCCCACTCGACGGCGTTGACCAGCGACTGGTAGAGCACCCACGGACGCAGGTAGATCGATGACACGTCGGCGTACACGTTGGGGTGTTTGCGGATCGTGACGACGGTCTCGCGGCTCCATGGGTGGCCCATGTGCGCCATCACGATCTTGAGGTCGGGGTGCCGCAACGCGATCTCGTCGGTGACGAGCGGATGCGTGTAGCGCAAGGGCGCTGCGCGGATCGGCGAGGCGCCGGAGTGGAACAGGATCGGCAGCTGGTGACGCTCGCAGTACTCGTAGAAGGCGAAGGCGGGCTCGCCGAGCGGGTCGAAGTTCTGGTAGTTCGGGCCGAGCTTCACACCGACGAGACCGAGCTCGCGGCAGCGGTCGGCCTCGTCCAGAGCGCCGGGCCTGGTCGGGTTGACCGACAGGAAGCCGATCCGTCGGGTGGGGCTGTCCTTGACGAACTCGGCGGTGGCGTCGTTGCAGCGCTCCGGTGGGTACGGCAGTCCGGTGAGCGTCAGCGGGTCGTCGACGGCGATGTTGAACACGATCGACACGTCGGCCGCGGCCATTGCCTCGTTGTAGTCGGCCCACGAGTTCGTCGTCACCACCGGCCGATCGTTGCGCCAGTTCGTGTAGACCTGCCGTTCGTCGTCGGGTACGGCGTCGCGGTGTGTCGGGGTGTGCGCGTGAACGTCGACGATCATCGGAACTCCCGTAGCAGGTCGTCTCGCAAGGTCACTCCCAGGCCGGGTGCGTCACCCAGCCGAACTCTCCGCCCGTCGCTGTCGAGCGGCTTCGCCAGCACGTCCTCGGTGTAGTAGTGCGCGCCGATGATGTCGCTCGGGTACGACGAGAGTCGCGGTACCGCGGCCGCCACGTGCAACTGCGCCGCCGCGCCGATCCCGAGCTCGCCATTTGACCCAAGGAGCACTGGCAGCCCGTGCGCGGCCGCGACCTCGGCCATCCGCACCGCCCGTCCCGGCCCGCCGCTCTTCCCCACATACAAACTCACCACATCCGCCGCCTCCGCCTCGATCACGTCGACGAGATCGTGCATACCGAAAACTGATTCGTCGGCAATCACGGGCAGTCCTAGCTGCCTGACCGCCTTCGTCCCTCGTAGATCACGTGGTTCGAGTGGCTGCTCCAGGAACGCCACACCGAATGCCTTCAGCTGGGGGACTGCGGTGATTGCCTCTGCACGGGTCCAACCACCGTTCGCATCTGTGCCGAGGAAGGCGTCCGGTCCGGCCAGTTCGCGGGCTCGGCGGACTCGGTGCAGGTCGGTGGGGAGGTCGAGGCCGACCTTGACCTTGAAGGCTTCGAACCCGGCCGCGCGCGCCGCTGCGTAGGCACGCTCGAGTTGCTCGTCGTCGCCGGAGAGGGAGAGTTTGATCGGGATCTCGGTGCGGTGCGGTCCGCCGAGGGCTACGGCCAGTGGGACGTCCAGCGTGCGGGCGAACGCGTCCCACAACGCGATCGAGACGCCCGCCTTGGTGAAGTGGTTGCCGTGGAGCAGCTTGTCCATCAGGTCTTCGGCGGCGGCGACCGGCGTCAGGGGTTGGCCGGTAAGCGCGGGCGCGAGGAGCGTGCGGATGAAGTGGTCGGCCGTCGTACCGTCCTCGCCCGACCAGAGCGGGGTCGCGCTGACCTCGCCGTACCCCTCGACACCGTCGCTCGTGCTCACGCGGACGAGCAGGAACTCGGAGCGGTCGTGCGGGCCGCGGGCGCCGCGCACCAGGAGGTCCGGGTCGGCGTTCAGCGTGATGCGCGCGGTCTGGATCGCCGCGATGGTGGTCGTCACACGGGCTCCAGGAGGCGGCGCGGATTGTCGACGAGCATCGCCTGCCGCTGCGCATCGGTGATACCCCAGCCGTCGATCTCCTTGACCCGCGCGACCGCGTAGTCCTGGCTGGCCTGGTCGGAGAGTCCGGCGTCCGTCCCGAAGATCACCTTGTCCGGTGGGGCTTCCTGAAGGATCCGGCGGGCGGCGTACGGCGGCGTGCCGCAGATGCACAGGTAGAGGTTGGGCGTTTCCTGGGTCATCACCAGCGCCTCGCGCCACAGGTCGTGCAGGCCGCCGTGGCCGAGCACGACGCGCAGCTTCGGGTGCCGGCGGGCGAGGGCGGCGATCTGGCCGGCCGTCGAGTACGGCGGTGTGCCGTCGTGGCTCAGCAGGACGCCGCCGACCGCGGTGATCACCTCGCAGATCGGATCGAGCGCGCGCTCGTGCATGCTGAAGCCCTGCAGCCATGGGTGCAGCTTGAGGCCGCGCAGGCCGAGCTCGCCGACCATCCGCTCGGCCTCGTCCACCGCGGTCTTCCGGCGGACCGCGACCGTTCCGAAGCCGGTCATCCGGTCCGGGTGCGCGCGGACGAACTCGGAGAGCCGGTCGTTCGACTCCGGCGTGGGGTCGAACAGGCCGTCATGGCTCAGAACGACGGCGTGCTCGATCCCGGCCGAGTCCATGAACGCGACGAACTCGTCGGCGCCGAACGGCGTCCCGCCCAGCCAGGTCGCGGTCTCCCACGCCGGGGTATGGGTATGGAAGTCGATCACAGCACCTCCGCCAGCTCGATCAGACGGTCGCCGAGCGCGGCCGCCACCTGGTCGAACCACTTCCGCCCGGTCGCCGCATCGGCCGCCTCGGGGTGGTCCGTATAGCCGTCGATCCGCTGCCAGCTCTCGGCCGTGTGGAGGTCGACGTCATCCACTGCGCTCGTCGGTGGGCTGTCGCGGTGCTTGCGCTCGGCAACGAATCGCCCGTCCTGGGCCAGCATCAGGGCGGTCTCGAAGGCGCCGGCGTGACCGGGGACGGGTACGTCGAGGTCGCGAGCCAGGCGCCAGTAGTCGAGGTAGGCGACGTTGAGGTCGTACCTCGTCGTCATTGCGGCCGCGGCTGCCTGACAAACACCTCTGTTGCCGCCATGTCCGTTCACCAGGACGAATCGTCTACCACCGCAGGCCTGCACCGATCTCCCCAGATCGAGAAGAACAGCGAGCAGCGTCTCGGGTGGCAGCGAGAGGGTGCCGCCGAAGGGCAGGTGGTGGTCCGATGCACCGAACGGTACTGCGGGCGCGAGGACGAGTGGCCGGGTGGAGCGTTCGTGGGCCAGCGAGGCAGCTGCCCGGGAGACTGCTTCCGCGAGAATCCAGTCGGTGCCGGTCGCGAGGTGCGGGCCGTGCTGCTCCGTGGCCCCGACCGGCAGAATTACGATTGCTATAGGCAACAGTTCGCTGAGGATAGTCCGATTGCTGTGGTGCCAGTCGACAAGAGTCATCGCGCGCTCCTCGCCACGAGCTGAGCGGTGTGCAGTGCGGCGATGCCGTCGTCCAGTGAGGGATCGCCGGTCTTGCGGGTGCCGTCGTACAGGTCAATGAAGCGTTGGACCTGGCGGTCGAAGCAGCGGGTCATCCGGTCGCCGGGGAAGTGCACCTGGCGGTCGCCGTCGGCGGTGGTGAGCCGGAGGTCGAAGGTGAAGCCGTCGAGGGTGGCGAGGCCGCGGTCGCCGAGGACCGTGAGCTCGCAGCGGGGGAGCGCCGCGGTGAACCAGCCGAATTCGACCAGCGCCTGGTGACCGCTGGGATAGCTGAGCCGCGCGCCGGTCAGGTTGGGCGCCTGGAGGTCGCCGCGAGTTCTGCGCGCCCAGGCATCGTCCAGGCTCTCCGGCCGGCCGCCGAGCAGGTGGCTGAGCCAGTCGAAGAGGTGCGCGCCTTCGTGGACCACCGGGGTGCCGTGGGCCAGGGTCGCGGTGATCCGCGCGGTGTGCTCGACGTCGGCCGGGCGGAAGACCTCGTCGTAGATGTGGGCGCGCACGAGGACTGGCGTACCCAGCGTCCCGTCGTCGATCCACGTCTTCAGCTGCTGGATCGCCGGGTCGTGCCGATACGTGAGTCCGACCTGCACCCGCTGCCGCTGCTCGTCGTCGAGCTGCTCGTAGATCGCGGCGGCCTCGACCGAGGTGGCGACCGGCTTCTCGGCGAGGACGAAGAGGCCGGCCTGTGCGTACCGAACCACGAGCTCCGGCGTCACCCACGGCGGCGTCGCAAGCACGACACCGTCAAGACCGCCCGGCGCCAGCTCGGCAACGACTCGTACGTCGTCGGCTCGACCCGCGGACCGGGCGGTGAACGCTGACCGGCGGTCCGGATCGGGGTCCGCCACCTGCACCAATCGGACCGCGGGGTGCCGGCGGAGGGCGGGCAGGTGGGCGCCGAGACCGATGTCACCGAGTCCCGCGAGCCCCACCCGCATGGTCGCTCCTTCAGAATACCGGATTTAATTTCTGCTATCCGAAGCTTAAGAGCTACCCGCCCGCGCCGCAACGGGCTGACTAGAGCGTGATCCAGTACCGCCGCGCGACGCCGAGCCAGGTGTCGCGGATGTCCTCGAGCACCCCGCCGTGGCGCTCGATCGTCTTCGCGGACGCCTCGTTGCCGGCGTCGCAGGTCAGCAGCACCCGGTCCAGCCCGCGCGCCCGCGCTCGTTCGAGCACCTCACCCAACGCCCAGCTCGCGAGTCCGCGCCGCCGCGCCGACGGACGGATCCCGTACCCGATGTGGCCGCCACCCTCGAGCAGTTTCGCGTTCAGCGTGTGCCGCAACGTGATCGCGCCGAGGTACGTCCCACCCTCGACGATCCACCAGAACGTGGCCGGCACCAGGTCCTCGGTGACGCCGATGCTGTCGTCGCTCAGCTCGTGCAACCGCTTGGTCCAGGCGGCGAAACCCTCGACCGTGCTCAGATCCTCGGCCTCCCACAGACCAGCACCGTCCTGCGACTCGTCGCCCCACTCGCGCGCCGACTCCCTCCAGGAGTCCCGCAGGGCAACCGTCGGCTCGATCAACTCAGGCATGCCCACGAGAGTAGGGCTGGGCGCCGCGCCGGCCCACCGAGTTTCAACGCAGAAGGCCGCCCATCCCCGGGTAGGGGTAGGCGGCCTGGTGCGGTGTGTCAGGCTCCGGCGCCCTCTTGCTTGACGCCGGCGACGGCCGTGGGGTCGTCGATGCGGTACTTGCGGGCCGCTTCGGCGGCGACCTCCGGCTTGACGTCGCCGCGCTTGGCCAGGATCTCCAGGGTGGCGACGACGATGGACTCGGCGTCGACCTGGAAGTGGCGGCGGGCCGCTGCGCGGGTGTCGGCCAGGCCCCAGCCGTCGGTCCCGAGCGAGGTGTAGTCGTTCGGCACCCAGCGGGAGATCTGGTCCTGGACCGCGCGCATGAAGTCGCTCACGGCAACGACCGGGCCCTTGGTGTCCTTGAGCTGCTCGGTCACGAACGGAACCTGCTCCGGCTCCTCCGGGTGCAGCAGGTTGTGCTGCTCGGCGGCGATCGCGTCGCGGCGCAGCTCGTTCCACGAGGTGACGGACCAGATGTCCGCGGCGACGGAGTACTCCTCGGCGAGGATCTGCTGGGCCTTCAGCACCCACGGCAGGGACACGCCGGACCCGAGCAGCTGCACCCGCGGTACGTCGTCACCCTCGGCCGTCTCGTACTCGTTGAACCGGTACATGCCCTTGAGCAGCGCCGCCACGTCCAGGCCTTCCGGCTCGGCCGGCTGGTGGACAGGCTCGTTGTACACGGTCAGGTAGTAGAAGACGTCCTCGCCGTACGGCTTGTCCTTGTCCAGCCCGTAGCCGTACATCCGGCGCAGGCCGTCCTTGACGATGTAGGCGATCTCGTACGCGAACGCGGGGTCGTAGTGGACGGCCGCCGGGTTGGTCGATGCGAGCAGCGGCGAGTGTCCGTCCGCGTGCTGCAGGCCCTCACCGGTCAGCGTCGTCCGGCCGGCGGTGGCGCCGATGAGGAAGCCGCGGCCGAGCTGGTCGCCGAGCGCCCACATCCAGTCGCCGGTCCGCTGGAACCCGAACATCGAGTAGAAGATGTAGAACGGGATCATCGGCTCGCCGTGTGTCGCGTACGCCGTGCTCGCGGCCAGCACCGAGCCCATCGCGCCGGCCTCGCTGATGCCCTCGTGCAGCAGCTGACCCTGCTCGGACTCCTTCCAGGAGAGCAGCAGGTTGCGGTCGACGGCCTCGTAGTTCTGCCCGTGCGGCGAGTAGATCTTGGCCGTCGGGAACATCGAGTCCATCCCGAACGTGCGGTACTCGTCCGGGGCGATCGGGACGATCCGGTGGCCGATCTCCGGGTCCTTCATCAGGTCCCGGAACAGCCGGACCAGCGCCATCGTGGTGGCGACCGGCGCGTTGCTGCCCTTGGCCAGCGGCTTGTAGACCGCGTCGCCCGGCAGCGTCAGCGTGGTCGGCTCGACCTTGCGCTTCGGCAGCGAACCACCGAGCTGCTTACGCCGGTCCATCATGTACTGGTACTCCGGCGAGTCGGTGCCGGGGTGGAAGTACGGCGGGTTGTACGCGTCCTCGAGGTCCTTGTCCTCGATCGGCAGGTACAGCCGGTCGCGGAACGCCTTCAGGTCGTCCGAGGTGAGCTTCTTCATCTGATGGGTCGCGTTCCGGCCCTCGAGCGCCTCGATCGTCCAGCCCTTGATGGTCTGGGCCAGGATCACGGTCGGCTGGCCGACGTGCTCGGTCGCGCTCTTGAACGCGGCGTACACCTTGCGGTAGTCGTGACCGCCGCGCGGCAGCTTGCGCAGGTCGTCGTCGGACAGCCCGCTGACCATCTGCTGCAGCCGCTGGTCGCCGCCGAAGAAGTTGTTCCGGATGTACTCACCGGACTCGACCGAGTAGGTCTGGAACTGACCGTCGGGCGTGGTGTTCATCTTGTTCACCAGCGCGCCGTCGTGGTCCTGGGCGAGCAGGTTGTCCCACTCCCGGCCCCAGATCACCTTGATCACGTTCCACCCGGCACCGCGGAAGAACGCCTCCAGCTCCTGGATCACCTTGCCGTTGCCACGGACCGGGCCGTCCAGCTGCTGCAGGTTGCAGTTGATCACGAAGGTGAGGTTGTCCAGCTCCTCGCGCGCGGCCAGGCCGATCGCTCCGAGCGACTCCGGCTCGCCCATCTCGCCGTCACCCAGGAACGCCCAGACGTGCTGCTGGCTGGTGTCCTTGATGCCGCGGTGGTGCAGGTACCGGTTGAAACGGGCCTGGTAGATCGAGTTCAGCGCGGCCAGCCCCATCGAGACGGTCGGGAACTCCCAGAAGTCCGGCATCAGCCGCGGGTGCGGGTACGACGACAGGCCGTGGTGCGCCCCGCGCGACACCTCCTGGCGGAACCCGTCCAGCTGGTCGGCGGTCAGCCGGCCCTCGAGGAAGGCCCGCGCGTACATCCCGGGGGAGGCGTGACCCTGGATGAAGACCTGGTCACCGCCACCGGGGTGGTCCTTGCCGCGGAAGAAGTGGTTGAAGCCGACCTCGTAGAGGCTCGCGGCGGACTGATAGGTGGCGATGTGGCCGCCGACCTCCAGGCCCTTGCGGTTGGCCTTGCTCACCATCACCGCGGCGTTCCACCGGATGAAGGCCCGGATCCGCCGCTCGATGTGCTCGTCGCCGGGGAACCAGGGCTCCTTCTCCGGGGGGATCGAGTTGATGTAGTCGGTGCTCCGGAGCGCGGGGACGCCGACCTGTCGCTCCCGGGCCCGCTCGATCAGCTTGAGCATCAGGTAGCGCGCTCGCGCCTTGCCCCGGGCGTCCAGGACCGCGTCGAGCGACTCGACCCACTCCCGCGTCTCGTCGGGGTCGATGTCGGGGAGCTGGGTGGGCATCCCCTCGGTGATGATGGCTGGTGGTTCGTGTCCGGAAGCCACGGTGTCCTGCCGTTCTCTCTGGTTGTCTTCACCGCAATCCTGTCACCTGTTCGGAATGCGTTCTACTTCGCCTTCCACAGGGGCCTGATTCCGGTCGCCCGGGGCTGATCTGAGCGGACACGCACTGTACCCGCCACGCGGATACCGGACACGTCACGGATCCCTGGTGCATACTTGCGCGACGCGGTACGTCACGATGGACTATCGCCAGTAGCACAGTACTGACACCTACCCCCGGTCACAGCGGGGACCACGGAGGAGGACACGTGAGCGCGACCGCGGATCACGCGGACGGCAAGAGCGGCGGGCCGAACATGGCTTCCCGGCTCGGCCTGGAGGCCGGCTGGGTCGTTCAGGAGATCGGCTACGACGACGACTGCGACGACGACCTGCGTGACGCGATCCGGGAGGTCACCGGGGAGGAGTTCGTCGGTGACGACACCGACGAGGTCGTGGACGCGGTGCTGCTCTGGTTCCGCGAGGACGACGGCGACCTGGTCGACGCGTTCTTCGACATCCTGACCGACCTGAAGGCGGGCGGCGTCGTCTGGCTGCTGACCCCGAAGGTCGGCCGCGACGGGTACGTGGAGAGCAGCGAGATCGCGGAGGCCGCCCCGGTGGCGGGCCTGGCCACGACGAGCACGCTCAGCATCACCGACGACTGGTCGGCGACCAAACTGGTGGTCCCGAAGTCCGGCCGCCGCGGGTGAGCGTCCCGGCTGCAGGCAGCCGGGCCCCCGACTTCAGCACCCGGAACCAGTACGGCGAGCAGGTCCGGCTGAGCGACTTCGCCGGCCGTCGGGACGTCGTCCTGGTCTTCTACCCCTATGCCTTCAGCCAGGTCTGCACGAGCGAGCTGGCCGCGCTCCGCGATCGCCCCGACCTGCTGGCGGCGGCCGAGTTCCTGGCCGTCTCGTGCGATCCGATGTTCACGCTCCGCGCGTACGCCGACACGCAGGGTCTCGAGTTCGGTCTGCTGACCGACTTCTGGCCGCACGGCGCGATCGCGACGGCGTACGGCGTCTTCGACGCGGACCGCGGCTGCGCCGTCCGGGGCACCTTCGTGGTGGACCGGGACGGCGTCGTCCGCTGGTCGGTGGTGAATGCGATCCCGGAGGCGCGCGACCCGGAGGACTACGCCAAGGCACTGGCCGCTCTCAGGTAGACTCCTCCGGTCTCGGGTGAATAGCTCAGCGGTAGAGCGCTTCCCTTACAAGGAAGATGTCGGGGGTTCGATCCCCTCTTCACCCACTCGCTTCTGGTGCACGGTGATGTTGCCGCCGTGGGTGCGGGCCCGCACCTTCACTCCCTGGCCGGTCCGGGCCTGGCTGATGACGCGGCCGACCGTACTGCGGGCGTCCAGGTCGATGGCGACGCCGTCGGGCACGGTCAGCTCGACCTGGCCGGTGGCGGTGTAGAGGTCCACGGCGCCGGTGCCGATCTCGTGGACCCGGACGTCGCCGCTCGCGGTGCGGGCGTCGATCCCCGCCTGGGCAGTGCCGATGGTGATGTCGCCGTTGGCGGCGTTCACGCGCAGGTCGCCGGTGGCCCGCTCGACCTGGGTGTCGCCGTTCGGGGTCTTCAGCTGGACCGCGCCGACCGGCCCGTTGACGACGTACCCGCCGTTCGCCGTCTTGGCCTGGATGTCCGAGCCGGTCGGCAACGCGACCCGCACCGCGACGGTGCCGTACTTCGTGCTCCACAGCGTCCGGAGCTTCGGGTGTTTGACGATCAGCCGGCCGGACGTGAACTCGACGACGGCCTGCTCGGCGGCCTTGACGTCCAGCTCGTACGCCGGGTCGACCGGGCTGACCTCGACCACGGTGTCGGTGCGGTCGGTGGCGACGAAGGTGATGTCGCCGAAGATGATGTCGACGGTCGCGGAGATCGGCGTCGGAGTGATGAAGGTACGCATCTCGGTGTCTCCCGGAGGTAGTCGCTGAAGGTGCAACCACCGTCGCGGCCTCCGCTGACACGCCACCGCCACTGGGCTGACGCGCGGCGGTGCGGTGTCTGCGCGGTGTCAGGAGGGTGTCAGGGCGTCCCGCCACGGTTGAGCCATGACAAACCTGGCGATCACGGCCTCCGGGCTCCGGAAGGCCTACAAGGACAAGGTCGTGCTCGATGGCATCGACCTGAGTGTCGGTGCGGGGACGATCTTCGCGCTGCTCGGCCCGAACGGCGCGGGCAAGACGACAACAGTGAACATCCTCACCACTCTGGCCCAGGCCGACGCCGGTACGGCGCAGGTCGCCGGCCACGACATCGCGACCGAGACCAAGGCGGTCCGGGCCTCGATCGGCGTCACCGGCCAGTTCGCGGCCGTCGACGAGCTGCTCACCGGGCAGGAGAACCTGCAGCTGATGGTCGACCTGAACCGGCGGATCAGCGGCGACCGCAAACGGATCGTGGGTGACCTGCTCGAGCGGTTCGACCTGGTCGAGGCCGGGCCGAAGCCGGTCTCGACGTACTCCGGTGGTATGCGCCGCAAGCTCGACCTCGCGATGACGCTGGTGGGCAACCCGCGGATCATCTTCCTGGACGAGCCGACCACGGGTCTCGACCCGCGCAGCCGGCGGACGATGTGGACGATCATCCGCGAGCTGGTCGCCGACGGCGTGACCATCTTCCTGACCACGCAGTACCTCGAAGAGGCCGACCAGCTGGCCGACCGGATCGCGGTCCTCGACCAGGGCCGGTTGGTTGCCGAAGGCACCGCCGACGAGCTGAAGCGGCAGATCCCCGGCACCCATGTGCAGCTGCGGTTCGCCGGCGCCGCCGAGCTCGACGAGGCCGCACAGGCGATCGACGGCTCGACCAAGGACGAGGACGCACTCACGCTCCGGGTCCCCGGCGACGGCGGCACCAAGTCGGTCCGGGCGATCCTCGACCGGCTCGACGAGCACTCGCTCAACGCGGAGGAGTTCTCCGTGCACACCCCTGACCTCGACGACGTTTTCCTCGCCCTGACCGGCCACACCACGGAGGTAGCCGCGAAATGAAGTCCCCATCAGTGGTAATGCTGCGCCGCAACCTCAAGCACATCGCCCGGAACCCGACCTCGGTGTTCAACGCCGTGCTGATGCCGGTGATCGTGATGCTGATGTTCGTCTACATGATCGGCGACGCCTTCAACGTCGGCGTCAACTACGTCGACTACGCGACGCCCGGCCTGCTCCTGCTGGCCGTCTGCTACGGGCTCGGGTCCGTCGCGGTGTCGGTGAACTCGGACATGACCAAGGGCGTGATCAACCGGTTCAAGGTGATGGACGTACCGCGCAGCGCGGTGCTGACTGGTCACGTCGTCGCCAGCGTACTGACCAACCTGATCGCGGTCGCGGCGATCATCGGAGTGGCGTTCGCACTCGGATTCAACCCGTCGGCGAGCTTCATGCAGTGGCTCGAGGTGATCGGCATCGTCGTCCTGCTCGGGTTCGCCACCGGGTGGCTGACCGTCGCGCTCGGGCTGTTCGCCAAGACGCCGGAGACGGCGGGGATGGCCGCGATCCCGCTGATCATGCTGCCGTTCTTCAGCAGCGCGATCGTGCCGGCCGACAAGATGGGCCCGGGGCTGCGCGAGTTCGCGAAGTACCAGCCGTTCACGCCGATCATCGAGACGCTGCGCGGCCTGCTGGCGGGTGCGCCGGCGGCGAGCGACGTACTGCAGGCGCTCGCCTGGCTGGTCGGGATCGTTGTCGTCGGCTACCTGTGGGCGTTCGCGTCCTTCACGAAGCGAGCGTGAGCGCGGCCAGCTCCTGCCAGTCCGCTGTTGCTCCCACGTGCGTCGCCTCGGTGAACTTCGGGTCACCGAGGCGGCGCTGCGTTTCCGCTTCGATCCGCGTGAGGTCTGGGTTCGAGTGGTCGCGGAGCCCACGGACAGCGGTGCTTGCGGCGATCAATTGCGCGGCCAGCTCGTCGCGCTGCTGCCGCAGGGCAAGGTCTGCGAGTCCGACGAGGGCTAGCGCGACCAGCGGCGACGGCCCGCGATCGGTGGCCGCTTGGAGGGCCGCCGCGCGGTGGTCCCGCGCCTTGGCCAGGTCGTCGGTCAAGTAGCCGAGCAAGTCCTCGATCAGCGCGCGGGCGTTGGCCCGCTCGGCGTCGCTGCCCAGCCGCGTGATAGTGAGATCCAGCTGCCGGCGTGCTTCGTCGAGGTCGCCGCGCCAGCGGGCCAGGCTGCACCTCGCCAGCGCCAGCTCGGCGAGTGCCTCGGGCCAGGCGACGCGATCGGCGTACCGCTGTGCCTCGGCCATCGCGGCCGTGCTCGCCTCCTCGTCCCCGGCCAGCCAGTAGAACTGCGCCTGCCGGGGCCGCAGCCGTACGACGTCCTCGACCGCGCCGACCTCGGTGACGACCGCGACGGCGTCCTCGTAGTACGCCGCCGCTCGGGCGAACTCACCGCGTACTGCGACGCGCTCGGCCAGCTCGGTCAGCGCGAACGAGATGCCCCAGCGCTCGCCGATCGCGCGGAACTCACTGAGTGCCTGCTCGAGATCGGTATCGGCTTCGTAGCCGCCGGAGCCGACCATGGTTCGCATCTTGCCGAGCTGCAGCCGGGCCACCGCCCGGACCCACGGGTCGTCGTCGGCGAGCAGCGGCTCCCAGGTCGGCGCGAAGTCGTACGGCGCGTCCAGCAGCTTCTGCCAGACCGCGGCGAACCGGACGACCGGGTGCGGGCTCTCGATCCCGCGGCTGACCTCGTACGTCCGGTGGATCCACTCCGCCGCCTCGAACTGGTCGCTGCGGCCGGAGGATGCGAAGTTCACCAGGAACGCGTACACCCTGGCCCGCAGCTCGCGCGGAACGTCGCCGGGCAAGGCCACCGCCGCGGTGATCAGGTCCTTGCCTTCGGTCTTGTGACCGGCGAGCCACCAGTACCAGCCGGCCGCGCCGGCAAGGCGCACCGCACCCTCGGCTTCGCCGGCAGCGATCGCGCCGCGCATCGCGGCGCTCAGGTTGTCGTACTCCGGCTCGAGTACGGCGAGCCACTCCAGCTGCTCGCCGCGTCGCAGGTGCGGGTCCGCGGTCTCGGCCAGCTCGGTGAAGTACGCGAGGTGAGCGCGGCGGGCCGACTCGGACTCGTCTGCCTCGGCCAGGCGGTCGTCGGCGTACTCCTTGATCGTGCCGAGCAGGCGGTACCGCGGTACCTCATCGCCTTCCGCGACCACGAGCGACTTCTCGGTCAGGGCGGTGAGGAGCTCGAGCACCGCCCACGACTCGACGGTGTCGCTTGTACAGACGTGCTCGGCCGCGTCGAGGCTCGCGCCGCCGGAGAAGACCGCGAGCCGGCGCAGTACCAGGCGCTCGGCGTCGCTGAGCAGCTCCCAGCTCCAGTCGATCATCGCGCGCAGCGTGCGATGCCGGGGGAGTGCGGTCCGGCTGCCACCCGTGAGCAGACGGAAGCGGTCGTCGAGGCGGTTCGCGAGCTGGTCGAGGGTCATCGTGCGCAGCCTGGCCGCGGCCAGCTCGATCGCGAGGGGCATGCCGTCGAGGGCGCGGCAGACGCGGGCCAGGGTTTGCGGATCGGTCTGCAGGTCCTTGCGGACCGCGGTCGCGCGGTCCATCAGCAGCTGGACGGCCGGCGTCTTCTCGATCTGCGCCGGGTCGGCGTCCTCGGCGGGAAGGGCGAGCGGCGAGACCGGCCAGAGGGCCTCGCCGGTGATGCCGAGGGGCTCGCGACTCGTGGCGAGGATGCGGAGCCTCGGGCACTCGCCGAGGAGGCGGTGGGCAAAGGCGGCGGCTTCCTCGACGACGTGTTCACAGTTGTCGAGGATGAGGATCAGGGCGCGTTCGCGGATCGCGGCGATGACTCGGTCCGTCGCATCGGCGTCGGGTACTTCGCCGACCAACGCGTCGCGCAGTTTGAGGGCCGCGAGGGTCGCCTGGGCGACGTCGCCCTCGGGGCTGAGCGGTGCCAGCTCGACCAGCCAGACTCCGTCCGGTACGTCGGACAGCAGCGTGCGCGCGGTCTCCATCGCCAGCCGCGTCTTGCCGGACCCGCCTGGTCCGACGAGGGTGGCGAGCCGGTGGTCCGAGAGCAGGTCGCGGACCGCGGCGATGTCACCGTCCTTGCCGATGTAGCTGGTGAGTTCGGCGCGGACGTTGGTCTTGCGCGTCTCCTCCCGGCGCCCGAGCTCGCCGCGGAGGAGTGCGACATGTACGGCGGAAAGCTCGGGCGACGGGTCGACGCCCAGCTCGTCGGCGAGAGTCTCGCGGGTGCGCTCGTAGATCCGTAGCGCCTCGGTGTCGCGGCCGGTGGCGACGAGGGCGCGCATCAGAGCGGCGACGAGTCGTTCGCGCACCGGGTGGGCGGCGACGAGATCGGTCAGCTCGGTAATCAGGTCGGCGCCGTTGCCGAGGGCGATCTCGGCGTCGAAGCGATCCTCGAGCGCGGACAGCCGCAGTCCGTCGAGGCGGGTAACGGCGGCGTCGAAGGCCTCGCTGTCCTGCAGGCCGATGTCTTGGAGCGCGTTTCCACGCCACAGCGCGAGGGCTTCGCGGAGGCGCCGTACCGGCTCTTGTTCGGTGCGCGCTTGGGTGAGGAGCTGCTCGAAGCGGACGGCGTCGACCTGGTCGGGTGCGACGGCGAGTTTGTAGCCGTCGAGCTGGCCTTCGATCGACGCGTCCGGCAGTGCTTTCCGCAACCGGGAGACCAGGCGTTGCAGAGCGTTGGTCGCGTCGGCCGGTGGCTGCTCACCCCAGATCCAGTCGACCAGCGTCGCCTTCGGAACGACCCGGCCCGCTTCGAGGGCGAGGGCGGCCAGCAGGCCACGCAGGCGGGCGCCCGGTACGTCGACCACGACGCCGGCGTCCGTGCGTACCTCGAACGGTCCGAGCATCCCGATCTGCACCCGGCGATTGTGCCATCGGCCGCGCGGGTTTCCGCAGCGGCCGTATCGCGGGGCGTCGTCACTCGTTGGAACCAGCATGCGTGGTACCGGCCGGCGGCCAGAATTCTTAACCATCGGCTGGTGAGAACGGACTCCTCCAGGGCGGGTCGCGGCTGGTAGGGTTCACGGCTGTCGGTCGGCGCGATGACGCACCGGGTGCGCCCGGTCAGCATGGTTCCGGCAGGCGGAAAACGGGGCTTCTTGTCGAGGTGAAGTGAGGCGGGTCTGCCCTGAACCCGGCTCCGTCCAGTTGGGGAGGCGCGTGTCCGTGGGTCGCCAACCGGCCGGCGTCTCCAGCCGTCCTGCGTTCGCACGTGCGGATCGCGCCCGCTGCCCCTGGGCGGTGCTCGAGGCGTGAGAAGTGGTGCTGACCGGCCGGCGATCTCCACCGGGCCGGCGTTGATGATTCCCGCCGGGTACCCGCGGGACCTGCCGAGCGCCCTGCTCCGGGCCGCTCGCGACTTCAGCGCGGCTGGTGTCGTCGAGATCGGGCCGGACGGTCGCGAGACCAAGCTCGACTTCCCGACGCTGCTCGAGCTGGCAGCGCGGATCCTGGCCGGCTTGCGCGCGAACGGCGTACGGGCCGGTGACCCGGCGGTCGTGCACTGCACGGAACCGGTTGGTTTCTTCGCTGCGTTCTGGGCGTGCACGCTGGGCGGTATCCGGCCGCTGCTGGTTGCGCCAAACCCGGGTGGCGACCGGACCGAGGAGGGGCGCGAGCGGCTTCGGCGCATCACTGACCTGCTCGGGTGGACCGTACTGATCGGACGGCCGTCTGATCTGCCGAACGACCTGGGACTGCCGGTTCTCGATCCGGACGCGATGGCCGGGCACGAGCCGACGTCGGACTTCCATCGGCCGGCGGCCGACGACGTCGCCGTACTGATGATGTCGTCGGGGTCGACCGGTACGCCGAAGATCGTGCAGCTGACGCATCGCGGACTGGTGGAGTTTGCCGCGGGTACGCCGGCGATGCTTCCGGTGCGGCCGGGTCAGACGACGCTGAACTGGTTGCCGCTCGACCACAGTGGCGCGTTCTTGCTGTATCACCTGCTGCCGGTGTTCACCGGGTGCACGAACATCCACGTGAACACCGAGTGGGTGCTGTCGAACCCGCTGCGCTGGCTGGACCTGATGGATCAGCATCGCGTGAACCACTCGTGGTCGCCGAACTTCGGGTACCGGCTCGCGACCGCCGCGATCGCGGGGGAGCCCGACCGGCACTGGGACCTGTCCGCGCTGCGGAGTCTGGTCAGCGGTGGCGAGCAGATCACCGTGCCGGTGATGTCGGAGTTCTTGCGCGTGACGAACCGGTTCGGTGTGGTGCCGGAGACGTTCGTCGCGGCGTGGGGGATGACCGAGACGGTCACCGGGATCACGTTCGCGCGGCCCGGGCTGACGCCGAATGTGCATCGGGTCCGGATCCCGCCGACCGGGGTGGTCGAGTGGGTCGACCAGCGGCCGTCGTCGGGGAAGGTCGCGGTCGCGCGGCCGGGGAAGACGCGGACCGAAGTACCTGGTGTGCTGTCGCTGGTGTCGGTGGGTGCGCCGGCGCCTGGTACGACGGTGCGGATCGTGGCACCGAACGGCGCCGTACTGCCGGAGGGGCGGATCGGTCAGCTGCAGGTCGCGTCGGCTCGGGTGACACCGGGGTACCTCGGGAATCTCGAGGCGGACCGGGTCGCGTTCCCGGTGGGGAACTGGCCGGCGCGGAAGTGGCTCGCGACCGGCGATCAGGGTTTCATCACCGGTGGACAGGTCGTTGTCACCGGGCGGGACAGCGAGCGCATCATCATGTCCGGCAAGCTGCACTACGCCTTCGACATCGAGGCCGTCGCGGCTGAGGTTGTCGGGGCCGAGCAAGGCTTGGTCGCTGCCTGCGGGATCGCGGACGAGGAGTCCGGGACCGATCGGTTGGTCGTCTTCTACGCGCTGACGCCGGAGTCGGTGCCCGGCATGGACCAGGCCATTCGCAGCCTGATCTCCGCGCGGCTCGGTCTCGCGGCCGAGGTCGTCGGCGTCCCACGCCGCGACTTCCCCACCACCCCCGGCGGCAAGATCCTCCGCCCGCTCCTGAAACAACGCTGGATCGACGGCACCCTCCAAACCCACAACGGCCCCTTCATCGAACCCGCCGCCGCCAGCCCATCCTCAGGCCCCGCCGGCGAGGGCCCGTCCTCCGCGCCCACCCACACCACGCCGTACGCCGACGAAGACCCGTCCGAACAAACCACCGAACTCCCAGTAGCCCAACTGGCGTGGAAACGAGAACTCCAGCAATCCATCCCCACCCCACCCCAACGCCCCACCCTCGGCACCCCCACCCACCCCGCCCCCGAGCCGACTGCCGACGCGGCCACCGAGCCGCCCGCTGCCCCGGCCACTCCGCCAGAAGAAGACGCCTACTTCAACAGCACAGCCTTCACCCGCAAACCCCCACTCGACGACCCAACCCAAGCCGACGCCGCGAACAAGCCAACCGACGACAAGACCGCCGATGACCCGGCCCAAGCTGAGGTCGCGGGCGAGGCCGCCCAAGCTGAGGTCGCGGGCGAGGCCGCCCAAGCTGAGGTCGCGGACGAGCCGGCCGAGGCTGAGGCTGTGGAGGAGGCGACCCAGGCCGAGGTCGTGAACGAGCCGACTCAAGCCGAGGTCGCGGATGAACCGGCCGAGGCTGACGGTGTGGTTGAGCCGACCGACGATGAGGGTGCGGTTGAGCCGGCCGAGGATGAGGCTGGCGGCACGCTGAGCCAGGCCGAGGCCGCCGAGCCGACCCAGGACGAGCAGGCGGAACCGGCGTGGTCTGAGCGGATGGAACCTGCTGCCGGAACCGACGACCCCAGCGGGGCCTACGACGACCGCCGCGCCGACGACGACCCGGACGACGAACCCGAAACCACCATCCTCAGCACCAAGTCCATAGCCCAAGCCGGCCCACCACCCGAGACCACACCGTCCGACCCGCTCACCCCCACGGCCACCGAACAAACCCCAACCCCAGAGCCCGACCCGACCCCCGACCTGGCACAAGAACACCAGCCCGAGCCGGACCCAACGGCCGAGCCCCAGCTGGACCACGAGCCTGAGCCGACAGTCACGCCCGAGCCTGAGCCGACAGCCGAAGGCGAGCCGACGCCTGAGCCTGAGCCGACGCCTGAGGCTGAGTCCACGCCTGAGCCTGAGTCCACGCCTGAGCCTGAGTCCACGCCAGAGCCTGAGCTGACGGCCGAGCCGGAGTCCGAGTCACAGCTGGACGACCAGTCCGAGCTTGAGCCGGAGTCCCAGCAGCCCGAGCCGACGTCCGACCTGGGGCTAGAGCACCGAGCCGAGCAGGCATCAACGGCCGAGCCGGAGCTGGAACACGAGCCTGAGCCGACAGTCGAACCGGACCCCGAGCCGACGGTTGAACCCGAGCCGGAGGCCCGGCTGGAAGACGAGGCTGAGCCGGAGTCGCAAGGTGAACCGGAGTCGCAGGGTGAACCGGAGTCGCAGGGTGAACCGGAGTCGCAGGGTGAACCGGAGTCGCAGGGTGAACCGGAGTCGCAGGGTGAGCCGGAGTCGCAGGGTGAGCCGGAGTCGCAGGGTGAGGCCCAGCAGCCCGAGCAGCAGGTGGCGGAGAAGTCGGCGTACGGGCCAGAACGTCAGCTCGTACCGGGCTCGACCTCGGATGCTCCACCCGCGTCGGAAGCTGCCGAGGTACAACAGACAGCACCTGAGCCAGCAACCGCACCGGACGAGGTAGCCGCCCCGGAAGAGCCTGCACTCGACGAGGCAACCGCAGACTCCCACGAACCAGAAGCAGCCGTCGAGACGGTTGAGGTTGACGAGCAACCGTCGGTCGAGCCGCAGCCGTCTGCTGAGTCCGAGGACTCGGAGACGGACGAGCCGACCGAAGCAGCTGCTGTTGCGAACGAGCCGCCCGCAGCAGCTGAGCCGACCGACGTACCTGAGCCGTCTGCAACCGACGTACCCCCGGCAGACGAGCCTGCTGAAGCTGACGAAAGCACAGAGGCAGCCGAACGCGCCGAAACACCCAGGACTGTCGAGGAAGCTGAGCAAGCGCCTGAAGCGGCCCCCACGCCGATCACGGCCGAGGGTCAGTCGGACGAACTGGCCAACGCGAACGAACCGGCTGACGCTGAGGCCGCACCCACCCCGACCAACGCCGAGGGTCAGCCGGAGGATTCGGCTGACGGGGACGTACCGGCTGACGCCGACGAATCGGCGAACGCGGACGAGCTGGCCAACGCGGACGAGCTGGCCAACGCGCACGGGCTGGCTGAGGCGGACGAACCAGCTGGCGCCGACGAGTCGGTCGACGCGGACGGGCTGGCTGACGCGGAGGAGCTTGCGGAGGCGGACGAGCTGGGCGACGTGGGCGAGCGGGCCGGCGCGGACGGAGCGGTCAGCGGGGACCAGCGTGTTTCCGAGGTTGAGGAAGCCGGAGCGGTCGAGGGCGAGGCAACCGAGGGTGCCGGGTCTGCCGACGACGCAGGTGCCGACTCAGCCGAAGATGTCGAGGCCGAGGGTGCGGCGGCGGTTGCTGAAGGTGGCGAGCTGGCGGGTGACGCCGTCGATGTCGAAGGTGCGGCGGTTGCCGAGGATGCGGAGCTGGCGGACGATGCCGCGGTTGCCGAGGGTGAGGCGGTTGCTGAAGGTGCCGGGCTGGCGGACGATGCCGCGGTTGCGGAGAGTGCGGCGCTTGCTGAAGGTGCCGGGCTGGCGGACGATGCCGCGGTTGCGGAGAGTGCGGCGCTTGCTGAAGGTGTCGAGCTGGCGGATGACGCCGACGATGCTAAAGGTGCCGCGGTTGCTGGGGATGCTGAGCTGGCCGGCGAAGCTGGCGATGCCGAAGGTGTTGAAGGAGAAGTCCAGGCAGTTGGTGGTGGCGAGGCAGCTGACGAGGCAGTAGTTGCCGGGAGCATCTCGGTTGATGTACCGGATGAGGTTGACGGTGCTGCTCTGGCCATGGATGTGGCCGATGTGCCCGACGGTGCTACGGAAGCCGTCAAGGTGGCTTTGGTGGAGCCGGTGGCTGTGGTGGGGGTGGCTGGGCGGTTTCCTGGGGCTGAGACTTTGGAGCAGTTTTGGGACAACCTGGTTGCGGGTGTGGAGAGTGTGCGGCGGTTCTCGCCTGAGGAGGTGCAGGGCGGGGAGGGGGGCGTGGCGGTCAGTGGGGTGCTGGAGCATGTCGAGTCGTTCGACGCCAAGTTCTTCGGGTTGAGTGATCGTGAAGCGGAGTTGATGGATCCGGGGCAGCGGTTGTTCCTGGAGGTTTGTCATCAGGCGTTGGAGCATGGGGGCTATGCGGGTACGTCGAGCCGGGTAGGCGTGTTCGCCGGCTCGGGGATGAATCTGTACCACCGTCAGCAGCAGTCCCGGGACTCCCTGGCGACGCGGGTGGCTTACCGGCTCGGGCTGACCGGGCCGGCGATCGGCGTGCAGAGTGCGTGGTCCTCGTCGTTGGTCGCCGTACATCTGGCCTGTCAGGCACTCAGGTCTGGTGACGCGGACCTCGCGCTAGCCGGCGCCGCCGCCGTACAGGTGCCGCAGGCAACCAGTTACTACCCGGGTCCGGACTCGCTCCTCTCGCCGTCCGGTCACGTCAAGGCGTTCGCCGAGGACGCCGACGGCACAGTCGGCGGCAACGGCGTCGCCGCGGTCCTTCTCAAGCGCCTCGACCAAGCCTTGGCCGACGGCGACACCGTGTACGCCGTCATCCGCGGCACCGCGGTCAGCAACGAAGACACCCCGGCCGGCACCCCGATCGAGCCGATCGAGCGCGCCCTCGACCGCGCCGGGTTCGCCGCCGACTCGCTCAGCTACCTCGAGGCGAACGCGATCGGTAGCACCACCGCCGACGCCCAGGAGGTCAACGCCCTTTCCGCGGCCCTCCGCCGTCACACCGACAAGGTCGGCTTCTGCACGATCGGCTCGGTGAAGCCGAACATCGGCCACCTCGACACCGCCGCGGGGATGGCGGGCCTGATCAAGACGATCCTGATGCTCCAGCACCGCATGCTGGTCCCGACCATCAACTACACCGGCCCGAACCCGGACCTCACCCTCGACGACAGCCCGTTCGTGATCGCGACCGAGGCCCGCGACTGGACCGCCGGCGGCACGCTCCGCGCTGCGGTCAGCGCCCTCGACGTGGGCGGTACCAACGCCCAGGTGATCCTCGAGGAAGCCCCGCGCCAGATCCGCCGCGGCGACGACGGCCCCGTCGTACTCCCGCTGTCTGCACCCGACCCGGACGCCCTCGCCGACCTGGTCGAGCTGTATCGCACCGACCTCGGCCACGGCACCGGCCACCGCCTCATCGACCTCGCCGGTACGGCGGCTCTCGGCCGCCCCGCGCACCGCCACCGCATCGCGGTCGCCGGCTCCACCGAAGCCGAGCTCGTCGACGCGCTCGCCAATGCCCAGGCCACCGAAGTACCCCGCGGCGGCCCCGGCCCGC
The DNA here is from genome assembly GCF_040638345.1 of Kribbella sp. NPDC026611. Taxonomy (NCBI): domain Bacteria; kingdom Bacillati; phylum Actinomycetota; class Actinomycetes; order Propionibacteriales; family Kribbellaceae; genus Kribbella; species Kribbella sp. NPDC026611. Next base: position 138,931 of record NZ_JBEZYC010000013.1, on the reverse strand, counting down.
TCGGCTACGCGTTCACCGGCCAAGGTGCCGCCCGGCGGGGGATGGCGGCCGGCCTCGCCGCACGCTTCCCGGTCTTCCGCTCGGTTCTCGACGAGTGCGACCGCGTGTACCACGAGGAGACCGGCGGCAACCTGCTCGAGCTCCTTCTGACCCCGGCCGGTACGGCGGAAGGTGTCTGGCCGACCGAGACCGCGCAGCCGGCCCTCTTCGCATTCGAGCTCGCACTCGCCCGGTTGTGGCAGTCGTTCGGTGTGCAGCCGGCGCTCGTCGTCGGGCACAGCGTGGGGGAGTACGCCGCTCTGTGCGTCGCCGGCGCGCTGGAGCTCGCGGACGGCGTACGCCTGACCGCCAAGCGCGGCGAGCTGATGCAGCGCGGCACCGTACCCGGCGCGATGGTCGCGGTCCGGGCCGACGCCGACCGGGTCCGCGAGATCGCCCGCACCGCCGGCGTCGAGGTTGCCGCGGGCAACGGTCCGCAGAACTTCGTGCTCACCGGGTCCGAGGTGATCGTCGGTCAGCTGGCTGCCCAGCTGGACCGGCTGGAGGTCGCCTGGCAGCGGCTGGACGTGGACCGGGCGTTCCACAGTTCGTTGGTCGACCCAATACTGTCGGACTTCGCCGAGATCGTCCGCGAGATCACGCTAAAGCCGCTGCGGACGCCGATGGTGTCGAGCTGGTCGGGTGATCTGCTCGAGTCCGGGACCGTGCTCGACGGCGACTACCTGGTCGGTCAGCTCCGCCAGCCGGTGCTGTTCGGCGATGCGGTCGAGGCGGTGACCGCGGCCGGGTGTCGGCGGTTCCTGGAGCTCGGGCCGGACGCGGTGCTCAGCCCGGCCGGTCGGCGGATCGCGCCGAACAGCACCTGGATCCCGGCGCAGCGGCTCGGTCAGGACCCGGTCCTCGCGACGATGAACGGGCTGGCCGAGCTGTACGAGCAGGGCACCGAGATCGCCTGGGTGAAGGTGTACCCGGACGGCGGCCGCGTCCCGTTGCCGACGTATCCCTTCCGTCGCGTGCACCACCCGGTCGACCCGTCGGTGACGGTGATCGTCGGTCCGGGTACGGCGTCGGTTGGCGAAGGTACTGCGCTGCGTACGCCGAGCGCGTTCGAGCGGGCCGCGCGGGCGCAGGCGGTGGTGTTCGAGCCGTCGAGCGCGGCGGTGAAGCGGATCCCGCTCGACCCGCCGACCGAGCCGGAGCCCGTTGCTGCTGAGCCGGTGGACGAGGCCGAGCGGTCGGTGTTCGAGCTGCCGGCGGAGACGCATCAGATCGACGCCGACTACCTGGCGCAGGCCGGCGCGTTGTCCGGTGACGAGGTGTCGGCGGAGCGGTATCGGGAGTCGCTGGACGCCGTACTCGACCTGACGTGCGAAGAGCTGCACCTCGATCCGTACGACCTGACGGTGGACCACACGTTCGCCGAGCTGGGGGCGACCCCGGCGAAGCTCGCGCCGGTGCTGGACGAGATCAACCGGCGGTTCGCGGTCGCGTTCAACCCGGACGAGCTGTTCGTCAGCTATACGACACCGCACAAGCTGGCCACGGCGATTGCTGTGCAAGCCGACGAGGCGGACGAAGCAACTACCGGAGCGGAATCCACCGAGACCCCAGCACTGGGTGAAGAACTCGAGGTCCACGAGGTACGAGTCTCTGAGCGAGCGGTTACCGGGCCTGAGCGGGATGTGCATGAGCTCGAGCTCGAGGTGCGCGAGGTCCCCGTCTCCGAGCGTGAGGTCGACCTGCCGGTTGAGCCCGATGCGCGGACCGCCCTTGCCGTGCTTGGATCTGGGCTGGCTGAACTGGCGGCCAAGGTGGATGAGGCCGCGGCTGCGACCAGCGAGGCTGAGTTGCCGGGTAGCGGCATGGCGGCGCTTATGTCCCAGCAGTTGCGCGTTGCCGGACAGCTGGTGGACGGTGTCACCAAGCTGATGCGAGAGCAGCTCGCCATGCTCAGCGAGCCGGTGGAAGCAGCAGCCCCGGAGCCGTCCTGGGTCGAGGAGGTGGCGCCGGGCGACGTGCCGGTCAGGCCGACAGAGGACGAGCGCCGCCGCGACTTCGCCTACTGGGACTCGGCGCTGGCCGGTGCCGAGCCGTTGGTGCTTCCGGCAGACCGGCTCCGCCCGGCCGACGATGCCGTTGCCTCGGTCAAGCAAGAGCTGGCCGAGGACCTGGGTGACGCGGTCTTCGCGTACAGCCGCGAGCGCAAGGTCAGCCCGGTCATGACCATGCTCGCCGCCGTCGCGACCGTCGTCGGCCGGTTCGCGGACCAGGACGACGTCACGATCGGGTCGGCGCTGATCCGCCCCAAGGGCGACACCTCGACCACGGCCCGCCGTCCGCTCCCACTGCGCATCGACCTCTCCGGCGAGCCCGACCTCGGCGAGCTGGCGCAGCGCGTGCACGATGTCACCACCGCGGCGTTCGACCATGTCAGCCTCGATCTCGCCGTCCTGCAACGCGATCCGCTCTTCCAGATCCTCGTCGAGTTCGAGGACGGCGACGACGAGCTTCCGGCCGCGGTCGACCTCCGGCTCCGGCTGACCCACCACGGCGCCGGCATCACCTGTACGGCGGACTACCGCTCGGCCCTGTTCCACCAGACCACGATCGATCGCCTGCTCGGGTACCTCGAAGCAGTGTTGCGCAGGGCAACGACCACACCATCGCTCGCGCTCCCGCAGCTGATGCTGCCGATCGAGTCCGACCTCGAGACCCTCCGCGAACTGGAGGGCGACGTCGAGCCCACCGGTCCGATCGGGCGGGTACGCCGGGACGCCGTCGTCGCCGGCGAGCTCAGCGGCCTGCACACCCTGTTCGAGCGCCAGGTCGCCCGCACGCCGGACGCGATCGCCCTGATCCAAGGCGATCGCGAGCTGACGTACGCCGAGCTCGACCGCCGCTCCAACGCCGTCGCCTGGCAGCTGGTCGACGTCGGCGTGAAGCCGGGCCAGCTGGTTGCGGTACGAGTTGCCCGGGGTACCGAGTTGGTCGTCGCCGTGCTTGCGGTGCTCAAGTCGGGCGCGGCGTACCTGCCGCTCGATCCCGGCGTACCGGAGTCCCGGTGGGCGTTCATGATCCAGGACGCTTCTGCAGTCGCGCTGGTCGGCGACGACGCAGCACTCGCGGATCGCCTTAATCTACGACTGATTCCGGTCGCGGCAGCTGACGGCGATCCGCGCGCCCGCCAGGCCCCGCCGGTTCGGGCCGCCGCCGATGATGTTGCCTACTGCATCTACACGTCCGGATCGACCGGCAACCCCAAGGGTGTCGTCGTACCGCACCGCGGCCCGGTCAACCTGGTCCGGCACTACCTGCGTACCCGGCGGTCGTTGCGGACGCTGCAGTGGACCTCGTTCGGCTTCGACGTCCATGTGCAGGAGATGTTCACGACGCTGGCGTCCGGTGCCGCGCTGGTTCTGATCGGCGAGGACGACCGGTACGACCCGGACGCGGTCGTCGCGGCACTTCGTGACCACAAGGTCGAGCGGCTGTTCATGGCGTTCAGCCCGTTGACCGCGCTGCTGGCGACGATGCGCCGGCTGCCGGAGCTGCCCGGGCTGCGCGAGATCGTCGCGGGCGGCGAGGCGATGGTGCTGACCCACAAGGTGCGCGATTTCCTCGAGGCGCACCCGAACTGCCGGCTGTTCAACGAGTACGGGCCGACCGAGGCCTCGATCGTGACCACGATCCACGAGGTCGACCCGGCCGAGGACCGGCCGTCGATCGGGCGCCCGGTCGAGGGTGTCGTCGTACGGCTCCTGGACGAGGCGATGCGGCCGCTGCCGGTGGGCGCGGTCGGCGAGATCCACCTCGGTGGCGCCGCGGTTGCCCAGGGCTACATCGGCCGGCCCGAGGAGACCGAGCGGGCGTTCGTCCCGGACCCGGGTCACCTGGGCGCACGGCTGTACCGCAGCCGCGACCTCGGCCGCTGGCGGTACGACGGCACGCTGGAGTACCTCGGCCGCGCCGACGACCAGGTGAAGATCCGCGGCCACCGGGTCGAGCCGGGGGAGACCGAGCACGTGCTGGCCGACCAGCGGGGCGTGGTCGACGCGGTCGTCGTGGCGCAGCAGGACCCCGGCGGCGACACCTGCCTGATCGGGTACGTCGTCCTCGAGGACAGCGACCCCGCCGTGCTGGCCCGGCTGATGCTTGACCTGGGCAAGGAGCTGCCGATCTACCTGGTGCCGGCGGACCTGATCCCGATCGAGGAGCTCCCGCTGGATGACAACGGCCGCCTGGACCGCGACCGGCTGCCCGAACCGGAGTGGCTCAAGCCGTAAGCAGCGACCTGTTCTGCACCGTGGACGGGGGGTCAGATCGGTGGCGGCCCTCCCCGCCGCCACCGGCCGCCGTCCACGGTGCAGAACCCGCGTTCGATCCTCATCCCTCCACAGGATCGATCGCCCAGGGAAGCGCCATCAGCGCAGGAAGCGCGCGAGGTGCGGACAGCTGAGGTACGGCGACGTCCATCAGGAGCTCGGGTCTCTCTGGTTCGAGTGTTGCCCCGGGCAACACTGGCTGACGTTGCGGTACCGCGGTCCGGCGACACGGTTGCGGCGGGGAGTTTCCTCACCCGCCGCCCACGTGTCCGGTTGACCCAGGCCCCCCTTCGGTCAACCGCTTCCGGCTGGTCCAGGCCCCCCTGACCAACCGTGGATGACGGTGCCCCCACCCCATCCATCGGTTGCATCGGGTGGGACAGGGCCGTCGTTACAGAGATCGCCAGAATTCGTTAAAATTGCGCAAAGGTGCGCGAGCATGCCCTTTCCGAGCTACTCAACTTGCGCTTTAGGAGACGGCGGTCCACGCCTGGTGTGCGGCGCCCAGCAGGCCGGCGTTGTCCAGCTGCGCCGGCTCGACGCTGAGGTCGGTGACGAACGGCAGCTGAGCCAACCGCTTCACCCAAGCCTGCACAGGATCGAACAAGACCGACCCAGCCTTCGCGACTCCACCACCGATCACGACGGTGGTCAGGTCGACGGTCACCGCAGTAGCGACGATCCCGGCCGCGAGCGCCTGCGCCCCGTCGTCGAACGCCGCCAGTGCCAGCTCGTCCCCAGCAGCCGCGTCAGCCGCGAGTACGGCGGCATCCACGTCCTCGTCCATCCGCCAGCCGCTCCGCTTTGCGCGCGCGACCATCCGCGGCCCGCTCGCGTACGCCTCTACACACCCAAACGATCCGCAGGCGCACGACTCGCCGTCCTGGTCCACGACCACGTGCCCGATGTGGGCCGCGTTTCCGGACTGGCCGAGCATCGGCTTGCCACCGACGACGAGCCCGCCGCCGACTCCGGTCGAGACGACGATCCCGAGGAGGGTGTCGACCTCGCGCCCGGCGCCGGTCCAGTACTCACCCAGCGCGAAGCAGTGCCCGTCCACGCCGAGTGTCACGGGGACGTCGCCGACCAGCTCGCGGACCCGGTCGACGAGGGGGAAGTTGCGCCAGCCGGGGATGTTCACCGGCGAGACCAGGCCGTGCTGGAGGTCGAGCGGTCCGGCCGAGCCGATGCCGACCGCGAGCGGGGCGGCGTCACCGCGGACGCGGGTGATCAGCTCACCGAGCGCGGCGAACACCTGGTCGGCGCCACCGGGCGGAGTGAGGATCCGGTCCCCGTCGAGAATCGTGCCGTCGGCAGATACCAGAGCGGCGGCCATCTTCGTGCCGCCGATGTCGATTCCCAGTACGGTTCCCCGCGCCAGCGCTGTGTCGTCGCTCATCGTCCCCCCGTCTGGGCGGTCAAGGTCGAGAGACAACGTTATCCGTAGTCGGCCCGAACAGACAGGGGTGATTGAAACTATTCCGGGTAAACGCGCAGGGAAGACGGCAGTTCCCTGCCATGACACCTCCTGACAACGATCGCCCTGTAGGGGTCCAGAGCGCGGTAATTGTTGGCCGTCGGTGACCGGGTGGCGCCCGGCCCACGGACACGAGAGGGTGTGGGAATGACCGATGCCTTCCGCACCCCACCGACCCAGTCGCTGGATCGTGACGCCGCCGGCGCCCTGATCGTCGGCTTCAGCGGCACCACCGCTCCCGACGAGCTGCGCCGGGCCGTCGCCGACGGTCTCGGGGCCGTGATCCTGTTCACCCGGAACGTCGAAGGCCCCGAGCAGGTGGCCGCGCTGACCGCCGCCCTCCGCGCCGAGCGACCGGATCTGGTCATCGCGATCGACCACGAGGGCGGAGAGTTCAGCCACCTCGCGCCGGCCAACCCGTGGCCGCTCGCCTCACCTCGCGTGCTCGGCGATCTGGATGACCTCGACCTGACCCGCGCATCCGCCCGCGACGCCGCTGCGACGCTGGCGAGCCTCGGTATCGACCTGATGCTCGCGCCGTCCGTGGACGTGAACAGCAACCCGGCGAACCCGATCATCGCCACCCGCTCGTTCGGCACCACCGCGGAGCTCGTCTCCCGGCACGGGGTCGCGTTCGTCGAGGGCGTGCACGAGGCCGGTATCGCCGCCTGCCCGAAGCACTTCCCCGGCCACGGCGACGTGGCGGTCGACTCGCACCTGAGCCTCCCGCACGTCGACCGCTCGATCGAGGAGGTCAACGCGGTCGAGCTTGCGCCGTTCCGGGCGACCATCACGGCCGGAGCCGACGTGGTGATGAGCGCGCACGTCGTGTTCTCGGCGTACGACGATCAGCCGGCGACGCTCTCGCGCCGACTGCTGACCGGCCTGCTGCGCGAAGAGCTCGGGTTCACCGGCGTGATCACCACCGACGCGCTGGAGATGCAGGCGATCACGAACACCCGGTCGATCGAGGACGCCGCGGTCGCGTCGATCACGGCCGGCGCCGACCTGGCCATGATCGCGGTCGGGTCCGCCGACCCGCAGGCGCTGACGGCTCGCGTGGTCGAGGCCGTGCGTACCGGAATCCTCCCGGCCGAGCGCGTCGCCGAGGCTGCCGCCCGGGTCCGCACGCTCGCCGCCACACTGGCCGGCCGGACCCGCAACCCCGGTCTTGACGGCGCCCCGATCCGCGAGGTCGCCGCGCGGGTGGTTGCCGGCCAGACGTTCCCCGCCCTCGGACCGACGCCGTACGTCGTCGACCTGACGCAGGGCCTGCACCCGGCCTGGAACCCCTACTTCAGTGGTCTTCCGGAGATCTTCACCCGGATCGCTCCCGGCGCGGACGGCGTCGTACTGCGCGGCCAGCACCACCTCTCCGCCGACGCCACGCCGGGGACCGATGCCATCGGCCAAGCCGTCAAGGCTGCCGAGGGCCGCCCGCTGGTGATCGCGATCCAGGACGCCGTCCGTACGCCGTGGATGCGCGACGCGCTCACGCACCTGCTCCAGACGCACCCGGACAACGTCTTCGTGCTCTGCACCGGCATCCCCGAGGACCGTGCCATCGTCCCGGCCGACATCCCGACCGCGACCACCTCGGGCCGCAACGTCATCGTCCTGGAAGCCATCGCGAAGGAGCTGACCCGCCCGACGTCCTAGCGATCAGCTGCGCGGCGGGTCAAACCGCTACTTCGGACGGCACTCCAGCTCGAGGTCCAGCGCGTGCTGCTCGACGTAGTTGAGCGCGTGGCGGACGGCGCCGACGGACACGATCGCGTCGCCGAGCGAGGAGACCGCGACGCGGGGCGGCGTGCTGGTGTAGCCGGCGAGCTGTTTCTCGAGGTCGGGGAGGAGCGCGACGGCACCCTCGGCGACGGCACCGCCGAGGACGACCAGCTCCGGGTTGAACATGCTGCCGACCGTCGCGATCACCCGGGCGGTGCGGGCGGCGATGTCCTGAAGGATGCCTACGGCAACCGCATCGCCGTCGGCGGCCGCGTGGAACACCTGCTCGGCCGTCACCTTGCCGTCGATCGCGAGGGTCCGCAACGAGGTCGCCACGGCCGGGTCGGCGACGGCCGCCGTACCGAGCTCGCGGGCGATCCGGGCGATGCCATGGGTGTCGCCGACGCCTTCGATGAGCTTGAGGAACACCATTTCGCCGGCGCCGCCGCGGCTGCCGTGCAGCAACCGGCCGGAGTCCATCAGACCGGACCCGAACCGTTCGCCGGCGAGCAGGACGATCAGGTCGTCGACGTTGCGCGCCTCGCCCCGCCAGTGCTCGCCCAGGGCAGCCAGGTTCGCGTCGTTCTCCAGGAGGACCGGCCAGCCGTGCAGCGCGGTCAGGCGCTTCGAGAGGCCGGCGTCGAACCGGCGCCAGAACTCGTCGTCGACCAGGATGTTCCCCTCCCGGTCGACCGGCGCCGCGACCCCGGCCCCGGCGGCCAGCACCTGCGAGTCGTCGATCCCGGCCGCGGCCACCGCCTCGAGCACCGTCTCGTGCACGATCTCGGTGCGCTCGCCCGGCGTCTTCACCCCGGCCGCGGACCGGCCCGCCTTGGCGATCGTCTCACCGCGCAGGTCGGCGACGAGCACGGTCGTCTTCGCCGCGCCGATGTCGATCCCGAGCACGAACCCGGCCTTGCTGTTGAACTCGAACCGCCGCGAGGGGCGGCCGACCGACGTCCGGCCCGGCTGCAGCTCGACCACCCAGCCCATGTCGATCAGGTCGTTGCAGACCGCGTGCACGGTCGCGCGGGTGAGGCCGGTGGCCTCGATCAGGCTGGTGCCGGTCATCACCCGGGCACGGGTGAGCACGCCGAGCACCTTCCCGGCGTTGACCCGCCGAAGCATCGTCGGTGTCGCCGTCTCGGGGGTCGCCGGTGGTTTCGCCATCAAAGCCCCTTGACCTCGTCGTGAGTACCATCGCAGAATACTCTAGAATCTAAATTTAGAGCCTATATAAACAACTGGGCACGACGAGACATCCGAGTGAGGGCATCGTGACGACTCCGCACACGACCGATCCCGACTGGTGGCGGCAGGCGGTGGTCTACCAGATCTACCCGCGCAGTTTCGCCGACGCGAACGGCGACGGCGTCGGCGACCTGCCGGGCATCATCAGTCGAGTCCCGTACCTGGTGGCGCTGGGCATCGACGCGGTGTGGCTGAGCCCGTTCTACCCGTCCGCGCTGGCCGACGGCGGGTACGACGTCGACGACTACCGCAACGTGGATCCGCGGCTCGGCACGCTGGACGACTTCGACGAGCTGGTCGCGGCGCTGCACGAGTCCGGCATCAAACTGATCGTCGACATCGTCCCGAACCACACGTCGAACCGGCACGAGTGGTTCGTCGAGGCGCTCGACGCCGCGAAGGGCCACCCGGCGCGGGACCGGTACATCTTCCGCGACGGTCCGGATGGTGCCCCCGACCAGCCGCCGTCGGACTGGGACTCGGTGTTCGGCGGCTCGGCCTGGGCGCAGACCGAGGACGGCCAGTGGTACCTGCACATGTTCGCCGCCGAGCAGCCCGACCTGAACTGGGAGCACCCGGAGGTCCGTTCGGACTTCCTGGAGACGTTGAAGTTCTGGTCCGACCGGGGTGTCGACGGCTTCCGCGTGGACGTCGCGCACGCGTTGGTGAAGGACCTGTCCGAGCCGTTCCCGTCGAAGACCACGTTGCCCCGGCAGTCCGAGTCCAACGGGAAGCACCCGCTCTGGGACCAGGAGGGCGTGCACGAGATCTACCAGGAGTGGCGCACGCTCCTGAACCAGTACGACCCGCCGAAGTCGGCGGTCGCGGAGGCGTTCGTACCGGCTGCCCGCCGAGCCCGGTACGCGAGCGCCGACGGCCTCGGCCAGGCGTTCAACTTCGATCTGCTGCAGGCCGACTTCGAGTACGAGAAGTTCCGCCAGGTGATCGAGGCGAACCTCGCGCTCGCCGAGGAGAACGGCTCGTCGTCGACCTGGGTGTTCTCGAACCACGACGTAGTCCGGCACGCGACCCGCTACGGCCTGCCGAAGAACCCGAAGGGCGGCTGGCAGGACGGCAAGGACTGGCTGCTCAGCAACGGCACCGAGCCGACCGTGGACGTCGCCCTCGGCCTGCGGAGGGCCCGGGCGGCCACGCTGCTGATGCTGGCGCTGCCGGGTTCGGCCTACCTCTACCAGGGTGAGGAGCTCGGGCTGCAGGAGGTCGGCGAGCTGCCGGCCGCGAACCTGCAGGACCCGGCGTACTTCCGCTCGAAGGGTGCCGAGAAGGGCCGCGACGGCTGCCGGGTGCCGATCCCGTGGACCGTCGGCGGGCTGTCGTTCGGCTTCGGCTCGGGCGGCTCGCACCTCGTCCAGCCGAAGTGGTTCGGTGCGTACTCCGTCGAGGCGCAGGAGACCGACCCGGACTCGACGCTGAGCCTGTACCGCAAGGCGCTCGCCGTGCGGCGCGGACTGCGGACCGGCAACTCGCTGAGCTGGGTCGAGGGCTCCGAGTGGGTCCTGCACTTCACCCGGCCCGGCGGCTGGCAGTGCATCACGAACTTCGGCGCCGCGCCGGTCGAGCTGCCCGATGCGGCCGTCGTCCTGTCCAGCGGGCCGCTCGAGGGCGACAAGCTGCCGGGAGACACCACTGCCTGGTTGATCTAGGCAGCCAGTACTCGTTCCGGTCAGGTGGGTCGGCGTACGCCGGCCTCCCCCTCCCCCTGTGACCGGAGCGATCCCGTCGGTGCGAGACCTGTAGTGGAAGCGGCGGGGCGGCCGCTCCACGGCAGCGCATCGGCGGACAGTGGTTGTGGCGGGGGCACCGGGCGGCTGCCCCCGTCACAATCCATGCAAGGCAAGATAGGCCGCGTGCCAACCACGCTTGCCGACGTGATCGCGGTCCTCGACCAGCTGTACGACCCCTCCTGGGCGGAGTCCTGGGACGCGGTCGGGCTGGTCACCGGCGACCCTGAGCAAGAGGTACGCCGGGTGCTGTTCGCCGTGGACCCGATGCGGGCCGTGGTCGACGAGGCGATCGAGGGCGGCTTCGACCTGCTCGTCACGCACCACCCGCTGCTGCTGCGCGGCGTGAACAGCGTCGCCGCGACGACGCCGAAAGGCCGGGTCGTCCATGACCTGATTCGCAACAACGTCGCGCTGCACGTCTGCCACACGAACGCGGACAACGCGAACCCGGGCGTGAGCGACGCTCTCGCGGCCGCGATCGGCCTGCAGGACACGCGTCCGCTCCGGCCGCTGGCGTCCGATCCGACCGGCCGGCTGGGCGGCGGGCGCGTCGGCGTACTCGCGGAACCGCTGCCGCTGACCGACTTCGCGCGGCTGGTCGCGGAGAGCCTGCCGGAGACCTCGCAAGGCGTCCGGGTCTCAGGCGATCCGGAGCGGACGATCTCGTCGGTCGCGGTCTGCGGGGGAGCGGGGGACTCGGAGTTCGACCGGGTCCGCGCGGCCGGTGTCGACGCGTACCTGACCGCGGACCTGCGGCACCACCCGGCGACCGAGGCCCGGGCGTACGACGACCCCGCGCTGGTCGACGTCGCGCACTGGGCCAGTGAATGGCCGTGGCTCCCGGATGCCGAGCGGCTCCTGGTCGAGGCTTTGGCGGCCCGAGGCAGTACCGTGGACACTCACCTCTCCACGCTCCGCACCGACGCGTGGAACCTGCGGCTCTGAGACCCGCATCAAGTCATCTAACTGAACCGAGCTGAGGAGCCGACCCTGAACGCCGAGCCCGCCGTCCAACGCCGGTTGCTGGACCTGCAGGACCTCGACCTGCAGCTGGATCAGGTCGCGCACAAGCGCGGCGCGCTGCCCGAGCACCAGGCGCTCAAGGACCTGGCCGCCGAGAAGTCCGTGGTCGACCGCGAGCTGGTCACCGCGGACACCGAGGTCAGCGACCTGCAGCGTGAGCAGAAGAAGGCCGACTCCGACGTCGACCAGGTGCGCCAGCGCAAGGCGCGCAACCAGCAGCGGCTCGACTCCGGTCAGGTCACCTCGCCGCGCGACCTGGAGAACCTGCAGCACGAGATCGGTTCGCTGGACCGGCGGATCGCCGACCTCGAGGACGCCGAGCTCGAGGTGATGGAGAAGCTCGAGGCGGCCGAGGCGGTGCAGGCCGACCTGCGCGCTCGCGCCGAGGCGTTCAGCGGCCGGCAGGCCGAGCTGGAGACCACGCGCGATACCGCGCTCAAGGAGCTGGACGAGCAGCGGGCCGAGCTCGCGGGCAAGCGGACGACGGTTCTGGCGGAGCTGCCGGAGGGGCTCGTCACGCAGTACCAGCGGCTGCGTGAGCACAACGGCGGCATCGGCGCCGCGCCACTGGTCGGCAAGCGTTGCATGGGCTGCCGGATGGAGCTCGCGCCGTCCGACCTCAACGCGATCAAGGCCGCCGCGCCGGACGCCGTACTGCGCTGTGAGGAGTGCGGCCGCATTCTCGTGCGGACGTCGGAGAGTTCTGTATGAGTCTGGATCACGTCATCGTCGAGGCTGATGGTGGATCGCGCGGGAATCCGGGGCCGGCGGCGTACGGCGCTCTCGTGCGGGATCCGGCGACGGGTGCGGTGATTGCCCAGCAAGGGAAGACGCTCGGGCGGGCGACCAACAACGTCGCGGAGTACTCCGGTCTGATCGCCGGGCTCGAGCTGGCCGCGGAGTACGCGCCGAACGCCTCGATCGAGGTGCGGATGGACTCCAAGCTGGTGATCGAGCAGATGGCCGGCCGGTGGAAGATCAAGCACCCGGACCTGCAGCCGCTGGCGATGAAGGCGCAGGGGCTGGCGCCGTTCGGGACCGAGTGGACCTGGGTGCCGCGCGCGCAGAACGCGGCCGCGGACGCGCTGGCGAACATGGCGCTGGACGGCGTACCGATCCCGCTGAAGCCGGAGGCAGCCGGTCCTGGACCGGCCGTCGCGCAGGAGCCGTCGGATCTGCAGAAGGCCTTGCAGGGTTGGGGTGCGCAGGCCGAGCCGCCGACCCAGCTGATCTTCCTGCGGCACGGCGAAACGCCGCACACCGTGGAGAAGCGGTTCTCGGGTTCTGGCGGTGACGACCCGTCGTTGAGCAACACCGGGCGGGCGCAGGCGGCCGCGGCCGCGTCGTACCTCTCGCGGATCGGTGGGGTCGACGCGGTGGTGACGTCGCCGCTTCAGCGGACGCGTGAGACTGCGGCTGTGGTCGCTGCTGGGCTTGGTCTGGAGCCGGTGGTGGACGACGGCTGGGTGGAGTGCTCGTTCGGTGACTGGGACGGGTACACGTTCGCCGAGGTGCAGCAGAAGTGGCCGGACGCGCTCAACGCGTGGCTGGACTCGACGTCGGTCGCGCCGCCTGGTGGCGAGTCGTTCGACGCATGCGCGCGGCGGGTGCGCTCGGCGCGGGACGGCCTACTGACTCGGTACCCGGGCAAGACGGTCGTCGTGGTCACGCACGTCACCCCGATCAAGCTGATGGTCCGGTCGGTGCTGCAGGCCCCGATGGCATCCATGTTCCGGATGGAGCTCAAGCCGGCCACCCTCACCGAGATCAACTGGTACGCCGACGGCCTCGCGTCGCTCCGCTCCTTCAACGTCCAGCCATCGCTAGTCTGACCTCATGCCGCTGCAGAGGGTTCGTTTCGTCGAGGAGGTCCCGGAGGTCTTCCGGGCGTCGTTGCAGGACATCCGGCGCGAGCAGCAGGTCCCGGACAGCTTCCCGGCTGAGGTCACCGCGGCGGCGTTGGCGGCGGCCAAGAGTCCTCGGCTGCCGGCGCTGGACCGGACCGACATCGAGTTCGTGACGATCGATCCACCGGACTCGATGGACCTCGACCAGGCCTTGCACATCGAGCGGTCCGGCGACGGCTACACCGTGCACTACGCGATCGCGGACGTCGCGGCATTCGTCCAGCCTGGCGACCCGATCGACGCCGAGGCGCGCCGGCGCGGCGAGACGCTGTACGCACCGGACAAGCGGACCCCGTTGCACCCGCCGGAGCTGTCCGAGGGTGCCGCGTCGTTGCTGCCCGACCAGATCCGGCCGGCACTGCTGTGGACGATCACGGTCGATGCGACCGGTGAGGGTACGGGCGTCACCTGCGAGCGAGCCCTGGTGAAGTCGCGGGCGAAGCTCAACTACGCCGGCGTACAGCAGGACCTCGACGCTGGTACGGCGTCCGAGTCGCTCCAGCTGCTGCGCGAGGTCGGCAAGCTCCGCGAGCAGCGCGAGCTCGCGCGCGGGGGAGTGAACCTGCCGATCCCGGACCAGGAGGTCGTGACCTCCAACCACGGCTGGGGTCTGGAGTTCCGCGCGCCGCTGCCGGTCGAGGGTTGGAACGCGCAGATCTCGCTGCTCACCGGCATGGCCGCCGGCGAGCTGATGATGAAGGGCAAGATCGGCATCCTGCGCACCCTGCCCGAGTCGCACGACGACCTGCGCCGCAAGCTCGGCAACACCGCCAAGGCCCTCGGCATCAGCTGGCCCGAGGAGACGTCGTACGCCGCGTTCATCCACGGGCTCGACCCGAAGGTGCCGGCGCACGCGGCGATGCTCGCGGCCTGCACCGTGCTCTTTCGCGGCGCGGGGTACGTCGCTTTCGCGGGGACGGTGCCGGCGCAGCCCGAGCATGCGGCGATGAAGGCGGAGTACGCCCATGTCACCGCGCCGCTGCGCCGCCTGGTCGATCGGTGGGCCGGTGAGATCTGCGTGGCGCTGTCCGCGGGCACCGACGTACCGGCCTGGGTGCGGGATTCGATGGACGAGATCCCGAAGGTGATGGACGACGCGGACCGGCGCGCGCACGCGTACGAGCGGTCGATCGTCAGCATGGTGGAGGCCGGGCTGGTCGCGGACCAGGTCGGATCCACCTTCGACGGCGTGATCACCGACGTCGACGAGCGAGAGACGACCCGCGGCATCGTCGCGCTGTCCACGCTGGCGATCGAGGGCCGGGTGACCGGTCCGTCGCCGCTGCCGCTGGGCCAGCGGGTCCGGGTCAAGCTCGTCGAGGCCGACATCGCCAAGCGCACGATCGCCTTCGAGCTCGCCTAGGCCGTGTCTGGTGCTGGCTGTCAGCTGACGTAGTCCTCGACCGCGGCCGTGGTGCGGTCCAGGTCGCCGGTCGCGAGCAGGTCCATCAGCGCGCCACGGAGCATCGCGAGTACGCCGGTACGCCGGGCCGCCGCCTCGGGAGCGTCGGGATCGCGCTGACAGGCCTTGAGCAGGTCAAGCCAGTCGTCGACCGTCGAGCGGCCGAAGTCCGCCCACGGGCCTTCGGGTGCGACGAGCGAGCGCCCGTACGCCTCGACCCAGAACTTCATCAACGGCCGGCGCTCGGGAGCGGACAGCCAGGCCCACAGTTCGCGGGCGATCACGGTCAGCCCGGGCGGTTCGGCGTACTGCTCGTCGATCCTGCGGAGCAGCTCGAGCTGGTCGGCGCGGCCGCGGGCGAGCAGGGCCCGGATCAGGCCGTCCTTGCTGCCGAACAGGAACAGCAGCACGCGGGGGCTGGAGCCGATCGCGGTCGCCAGCGGGCGGAGGGACAGGTCGGCCAGGCCATGGGTCAGCGAGTACGCGTAGGCGCGCTCGAGCAGTTCGGTCTCGCGCGCGGACGGGGCTGGCTTCGTGGTCGGCACGGGGCTAGTATTACGCACTGAAACACTCGTGTCAGTAGATCGGGTAGGGACATGGCGAAACTCATCAGGAAACTCGGCGAGCGCCCCGGGGACCTCGGCTGGGTGGTGCAGGCGCATGCCGAGATCTATGCGGCGGAGTACGGCTGGGGACTGGGGTACGAAAAGCTGATCGCGGACATCGTCGCCAAGTTCGGCGCCGAGATGGACGACAAGGGCGTGCAGGCGTGGATCGCGGAGGTGGACGGGGAACGGGCCGGCAGCATCTTCTGCGTCCGCGGGCCTGACGACGGGATCGCGCAACTGCGGCTGCTGCTGGTGTCGCCGACCGCCCGCGGCCTCGGCCTGGGCGCCGACCTGGTCGACACCTGCCTCGCCTTCGCCCGCGCGGCCGGCTACAAGCGCATGGTGCTGTGGACCAACGATCCGTTGGCCGTTGCCCGCCGCATCTACCTCGCCCGCGGCTTCCAGCTGACCAGCTCGGAGAAGCACGAGCTGTGGGGCGACGAACTGGTCGGCCAGTACTACGAGCTGGACCTTTAGCTCAGTCGCCGACAAGCGGCAGGCTGTCCAGCCACAATGCCCGGAAATCGGCTGTGCTCTGGAAGGTCGCGGGGACCTTGCCGATGGCGTTGATCACCGTGTTCGCGCCGGCCGCCTGGCCGACCGCGTACAGGTAACCGGCGCCGCTGTCCTTGTCGATCCCGAGAAGTAGCGTGCCGTGCTGGCCGCATCGCTCGGCGAGCAGCCGCTCGAACCCTTGCCAGGTGGAGGTGCGGACCTTCGTCACTGTCGTCTTCATGGCGGTGGTGACGGGGATCCGGACGGTGTAGAGCGCACCGCCCTTGGTGTTCATCAGCAGGGTGTCGTACGTCGGCTTCTGGCTGATCAGCGTCATCGTCTTCACGGCCGCGAAACCGGCCACCGAGCCGCGCGCTGTCCACGTCTGCTGGTTGTGCACGTCACTGGTGACGAGCCAGCGCAGCAGAGTGCCGTCGGCGCGGAGCGCGTACTCGAACCGCTGACGACCGCCGATCGCCGGGTAGGAGTCCTCGAACGCGATCATCCGGTCCCAGCCGCCGCCGATCAGCTGCCTGGTCAGGACCTGGGTGGTGCCGGCCTGGTTGTCGACGGCGTAGATGACGTTGTACATCCGGGCGCCGACCACTGCATTGCCGCCGCGGGCGACCGGGAAGTCGCTGTCGCCGTTGTCGGTGTCGAACGAGCCGGCGAGCCGCACCGGTCCGGCCGGGAAGATGCCCGTGGCCGCGGTGCCCGCAGCTGCTCTTGGTGGGTTGGAGGCGAGGAGGGACTGGTAGGTGAAGTCACCGGCGGCGTTGAACGTGCCGGCTTGGAGGCTGCAGGACGTGGCCGCCGCTCGCGTCGGTACTTCGGCGTGGGCCTGGCCGGCGGGGACTGCCGCGGCCAGTGTCAGCGCCAGGGCGGAAAGCTTCTTCAGCATTCGATGCTCCAGGTGTGGGACGGGACTACCTGGATGATGCTGCTCGCGGGTGGAAAGTTATGAGCGGCAGGCGGGGGCGCCGGGGGCCGGGGTCTTGTAGAGGGCGTGGCTGAGGAAGGTGTTGAGGTAGCCGTTGGTGACGGTGAGGGCGTGCCGGGGGCCGATGCTGCCGAGCGGGAGGAACTTGCGGAGCGGGAGGGCCAGGTAGTAGACGCCGTAGTCGGTGAAGTTGAAGTGCCGGGCGCCGGGGACGGTGGCGCACCACGACGTACCTTTGCTTGCCTTGAGCAAGGAGATTGCGCGGTTGCGGTCGGCATCGTTCTTGGCGTCCGGGCCGCAGACGCTGGTCATGCAGGAGTCGTCGGCTCCGAGCAGCATGATCGGCGCGTTCACGCCTTTGGTGACCACGTCCCCGAACTGGCTGCCGTCGAGGTCGGCCGCGGCCGCGCACTTCGGGTCCAGCCGGCAGGCTTCGAGGGAGGCGGCGCCGCCGAACGAGTGGCCGACGTACGACGTCCCGACGGCGGACTGGACCGACCCTGGTAGTTGCTTCGCGACCATAGCCGCGGCGAAGCGTGCGTCCGCGGCCCAGATGGTGACGAGATGATCGCCGACCTTCTGCGCCGCGTCGCTGCTGTCGCCGAGGTTGGAGGGGTTGGCCTCCGGTTTGCTGGTGATCGCTTGGCCGTTGAGCACGGTGAGGTTGGCGCTGTACGTCGGGGTGACGCCGGCGACCAGGTAGCCGTGGCTGGCGAGGTCTTCGGCGAGAGCGGCGTACATGGGTGCGCTCAGGCCCATGCCGGGCATCAGTACGACGGTCGGGAACTGTCCGGGCGCGATGGCGACGCGGTCCAATGCCCTGTCCTGCAAGGTGTCGAACGGTCCTTGGAAGACCGACACCGGTTGCTTCAGGTGCAGACCGCTCCACAGGCCCGGCGCGTACTCGACGTGGCGGCCGGTCGTCGACTTGGCCACCGGGTACCAGAGCCAGACGGCGAGCTTGCGCGGACCTGCGGCGTACGGATCCCTGCGTGCGGTGTCGGTCCACTCGTAGGTGCGGCGGCCGACCTGATAGTTGCCCGTTGGCTCAGGCAAGGACACCGGTTCAGACCGCTGTACCAGCACCCATCCCACATACCCAGCCCCACCCAGCAGCAGGACAAGCAGCAGAATGACGACACCAGTCCGCACGCGCCTCCGCATGCGGCCAGTGTCTCATCCAGACGATCGCATCAGCTGGATGTCGAGGTCGGGCTGATGGCTCCGACGTACCGAGGTCCGTGTCGACTGCCTAGGAGTTGTGTGATGAGTTTGCCAGAGGTCGTGTCTCGCGAAGAGTGGCTGCAGGCTCGCCGTGCGTTGCTGGACGAGGAGAAGGCGTTCACCAAGGCGCGGGATGCGTTGAACACGCGGCGCCGGGAGCTGCCGATGGTGCGGATCGACAAGCCGTACACCTTCACCGGCCCGTCGGGCGAGGCCGGGCTGCTGGATCTGTTCGAGGGGCGCGCCCAGCTGGTGGTGTACCACTTCATGTACCCGCCGGAGTGGTCGGCCGGCTGCCCGAACTGCACCGCGTTCGTCGAGGAGATCGGGAAGGTCGACGCGATGCACGGGCTGAACACCACGTTCGCGCTGGTGTCGCGGGCGCCGTACGAGAAGCTGGTCGCTTATGCCGCCGAGCACGGCTGGGAGTACCCGTGGTACTCGTCGTTCGAGAGCGACTTCAACTACGACTTCCATGTGACGCTGGACGAGTCGAAGGTCCCGTTCGAGTACAACTACCGCTCGAAGGCCGAGTGGGACGCCCGCCCGAACAACGGCTTCATCCAGCAGGACCAGCCGTTCGATCTGCACGGCCTGAGCTGCTTCCTGTACGACGGAGACGCCGTCTACCACACGTACTCGACGTACGGCCGCGGCGCCGACTCCATGTCGTTCACCCCGACCGCGCTGGACCTGACCGCACTCGGCCGCCAAGAGCCATGGGAAAAGCCAGCCGGCCGAAGCCTCCCGGCCACCACGGACCACTGCCACTAGCCTCCGAAGCTTGTTGAATGGCTGGTATGACCATCCAGGTTGGTGCCCTCGCGCCGTTGACCCCACCCGGCTGGGCCGAGGCCGGCCGCCACCTCGTCGCCGGACTCGAGTTGGCCGTACACGACGTCAACGAGTCCGGCGGCATCGACGGCCAACCGCTGGAACTACTCGTCCGAGAAACTGCCGCCGACGCCGACCGCGCCACGGCGGCCGTGGACGAGTTCGCCGACCTCGGCGTGGCGGCGGTCGTGGGCGAGTACCACAGCGTCGTAGCCCGCGCCGCAGCCGCCGAAGCCGTCGTACGCCGCCTGCCGTTCCTCTGTTCGTCCGCCGTCCTGGACGCCCTCACCGACGAGCCCACCGACTGGGTCGCCCGCATCGCCCCACCGCAGTCCCGCGGCTGGACCCTGTACGCCGACTACCTCCGCACCCAAGGCCACACGAACATCGCGGTCATCACCCAACCAAGCATCTACTGGACCGCCGGCACCCGCATCCTCCAGCAACACCTGACCGTCACCGAACTCCCACTGACGACCCCGGCGGACACCTGCGCCGAGCTAGCACGCACCACCGTCACCGCCGTACTCCTCCTCACCGGCCACCCCGAGCCGGCCCTCACCCTCGCCCAAACCATCCGCCAAACCCTCCCCAACCTCCTGATCGGCGCCCCCGCCGGCCAACCAGAACTCCCCGAATGGGCCAACCAGTCCGGCGCCGGGATCCCCTTCCTCCGCTACCTCCCGCCCACCCTGACCCCCCTCGGTACCCGTGTAGCAGCCACCCTCCACAACCCATCCTTCGTAGCCTTCGAGGGCTACGACACGATCCTTGCCCTGGCCGACTACCTCCGCGCCAACAACTGGTCCCAGATCACCACCGAAGGCACCCGCGGCAAAATCACCTTCACCCGCACCCCCGAAATCCCCGTCTGGCAATGGACGCAGCCGCCCATCCAAGTCAGCGACCGCGACCCCGCCAACCCAACCCACTTCCGCACCCTCCACACCGGGTGAACCGGACAGCCAGAACGCGAGTACGTCGAGGATGTGCCGCCGGGTCCGTGGTCCGACCAGCAGCACGTGTTGACAGCGTGGACTTACGAAGAATTCACCCCGACGTATTCACCGCGAGCGCAGCGAGCAACCCCGCGGCGCCAGCCAGGTGCACCGGGGCACTCGCCCCCGAACAGACGGTGGGTGGGGCGGCGAGTAGTGCGGCGACGAAGGAGCCGTGCGTAGCACCGCGCTGGGTTAACCACCTGCACCACGCATCAGCAGTACGGCGCGTAGTACGCCAGCCCGGGCCAGTCGCCCTCACCACCTTGTCCGACGCCAGTAGCCGATCCGCGCGAGTTATCACGCCGCCTTCCCTCTACCCGGTGAGATCTCCGGAACAAAAATGCCACCTGGTGACACTTAATCTCCGAAGATCACCCGCGCCCCGCAGGCCGAGTCGGGCCACCTCAGCCCATCACCAGCAGTACGACGAGTAGTACGCCAGCCCGGGGTAGTCACCCGCGAGCGGCAGCGAGCACCCCCGCGGCGCCAGCCGCGAACCCGCGAGCGGTAGCTCGCAACCCGCGAGCGCAGCGAGCGAACTCCCGGCGTCAGCCGGAACACCGGGGCGCCCGCCCCGAACAAACAGGGTGGGTGGGGCGGCGCGTAGCTCGGCGACGAAGGAGCTGTGCGTAGCACCGCGATGGGACTACCACCAGCACCCGACACCAGCAGTACGACGCCTAGTACGCCAGCCCGGGGTAGTCACCCGCGAGCGGCAGCGAGCAACCCCGCGGCGCCAGCCGCGAACCCGCCAGCGGCAGCTGGCAGGAAGCCGGCGCCAAGCCGGAGGGTGGGTGGGAGCGCACGTAGTGGCCGCGTAGGAGGAGCGGAGCGACGACAGAGCGGCCGCGGAGCTACGCGTGGGGCGGATACACACGCGGGGTGGATAAGAGGAACGGGTCGGTCTGTAAGCCGGATTCTGTGGTGGCGATCATCCATCTACGGTGGCCGTTGCCGGGCACCTCCAGCGGCCTACCCGCGAGCTCGGGCGGGCAGCCCTCGGACGCTCGCGCGGGCGGTGGTTGCCCATCGCCCTTCTTGGCCTTGCTCCACGTGGGGTTTACCGAGCCTCCGCAGTCACCTGCGGAGCTGGTGGTCTCTTACACCACCGTTTCACCCTCACCCGCACTCCGATGAACCACGGGGTTCACCGGAGCCGCTGGCGGTCTGTTCTCTGTGGCACTGTCCCGCGGGTTACCCCGGGTGGGCGTTACCCACCACGTTGCCCTGTGGAGTCCGGACTTTCCTCGGCGCCCTGTTGCCAGGGCGACGCGATCGCCCGACCGACCCGTTCCTGCTTTCAGGATACGGCTTCCGGCGCGACCTCCGGCCACCGCCCGTCGCTACCCCGGGTGTACGGGCGTACTTCGACCACCGCATCCAGGTTCAGCGGCCCGTAGATGTGCGGGAAGCTCATCCCGGTCCCGTCCAGGTCCTCGTCGCACAGGGCGGAGACCAGCCGCTCGGTGTCGATCACGAGCAGGCACAGCGGTACGTCGACATCGTCGTACGCGAAGTTGGCCACCATCGCGACCTGCTCCGGCCGGGAGGCGTGGATGAACGTCGCGCCGTCGTCGAGGCTCTTCCCGCGGGTCGACCACCGGTAGCTGCCGGCCTCCTGGGCGGCCGCCCACTGGTCCGCGAACGCGAGGTGAAAGATCGTCGCCATGCGCCCCAGACTAGAACGCCGACCACCCGCCCGCGCCTCGCCACGTCGACCGCGATCAGGTCCGGCGCCAAACCAGCAACCCGGGATCGACGCTTTCTCGGTGCGGTAAGTTTCGCGGCATGGCGAGTGCTGAGGAGACCGACAAGCCGCGTACGACGGAGCCGCCGAAACCGGTCGACGACCTGGTGACGACGCGGCACACGCTGACCGTCGACGGGCAGGAGCTGCGGTACACCGCGACCACCGGGCGGATCGTGCTCCGGCAGGAGGTGATCACCGACGGGAAGTTCGACGGGCTGAAGCCGAAGGCCGAGGTCTTCCTGACCGCGTACACCCTGGACGACGCGGAAGCAGCCGACCGGCCGGTGACGTTCGCGTTCAACGGGGGGCCGGGTTCGTCGAGCATCTGGCTGCACCTCGGTCTGCTCGGCCCGCGCCGGGTCGTGTCCGGCGACGTGGGCGACCTCGCGCCGCCGCCGTACTCGATCGTGGACAACGCCGAGACCCTGCTCAAGCACAGCGACGTGGTGTTCATCGACCCGGTGTCGACCGGGTTCTCGCGCGCGGTCGAGGGGGAGAAGCCGGGGGACTACCACGGCTTCACCCGCGACCTGGAGTCGGTCGGCGAGATCATCCGGCTGTGGACGTCGCGGAACGGGCGGTGGATGTCGCCGAAGTTCCTGGCCGGGGAGTCGTACGGGACGACGCGGGCGGCCGGGCTGGCCGCGCACCTGCAGGAGCGGTACGGGATGTACCTGAACGGGGTCATCCTGATCTCGGCGGTGCTGGAGTTCGGGACGCTCGACTTCACGCCGGGCAACGACCTGCCGTACACGCTGTTCCTGCCGACGTACGCCGCGATCGCGCACTACCACGGTCTCGTCCCGGACCGGTCGCTCGAGGAGCTGCTCGCGGACGCGGAGCGGTTCGCGGCCGGAAGGTACCCGAATGCGCTTGCCCAGGGCAACCGTATTCCGGCGGACTACCGGGCCGAGGTCGTCACCCGCCTGGCCGAGCTGACCGGTCTCAGCGAGGACTACATCGACCGGGTGAACCTGCGGATCGAGCACATGCGCTTCTTCGGTGAACTGCTGCGCTCGCGCCGGCAGACGGTCGGGCGGCTCGACGGGCGCTTCACCGGCTGGAACCCCGACTACGGTTCGGAGACGCCGGACCGCGACCCGTCGTTCAACGCGATCACCGGGCCGTACGCCGCCGCGCTGAACCACTACCTGCGGATGGAGCTCGAGTACCACAACGACCTGCCGTACGAGGTACTGAGCATGGACGCCGCGAAGAACTGGTCCTACAAGGAGTTCGAAGGCCAGCAGATCACCGTCGCCGAAAAACTGGCCGAGGCGATGCGCGTCAACCCCCACCTCAAGGTCCACGTAGCCTCCGGCCACTACGACGGCGCCACCCCGTACTTCGCCACCGAGAACACCCTGTCCCGCCTACAGATCCCCGCAGACCTCACCACCAACATCGAGGTCAAGTACTACCCCGCCGGCCACATGATGTACGTCCACAACCCCTCCCGAATCCAACAATCCGCAGACCTGGCAACCTTCATCACCACGTCCTCCAACCGTTGATCCTCATCCGCCAACCGGCGCCGATCCAGGCACCGCCGTCAGCCGGCGCGACGCTCCGTCCACCCACGCCGGCCGACACCCGACCCCTGGGCCGCTTGTACTTCGAGGCTTACGACCCGGGCGTGGCCTCGGCAACTCTCGACGAAGCCGTCGAAGACATCCGGCTCACCTTCGAGTCGGCGTACGGCGTGCTCGATCCAGCGCTGAGCCGGTTGGCGTGGGATGGGGATCAGCTGGTCGGTGCGAGTCTCGTGGTCGAGCGGGCCCCTTGGCCGGACACCCCGGACTGCCCGTTCATCATCGAACTCTTCACCGCCAGAACCCACCGCCGCCAAGGCCTCGCGCATCTGCTCCTGACTCCGTGCGCAAGCACCACCGTCGCCCTCAGAGTCGATGCGAACAACACCCCGGCAATCACCCTCTACCGCAGCCTGGGCTTTCAGGACGGGTAGATGCGGAAGCCGGTGAACTTGCGGTGGTCGAAGGAGGTGTAGAAGGCTTCGGCGGTGTCGGTGACCAGGTCGCCGTCGAGGGCTACGACTGTGGTGACGCCGGGGGCGGTGAGGACGGCGTGGGAGCGGGTCGGGTCTGCTACCAGGCTTGGCCGGCCTTCGGCTTCGCACAGTGCGATTACGCCCGCGAGGTGGGCGCGCTCGTACTGCGTGATCGTCACGGCAGGGTGAGGACTTCGGCGCCGGTGTCGGTGACTACGAGGGTGTGTTCGAACTGGGCGGTGCGGGACTTGTCCTTGGTGGTGGCGGTCCAGCCGTCGTCCCAGAGGTCGTAGTCGTAGGTGCCGAGGGTGAGCATGGGCTCGATGGTGAACGTCATCCCGGGTTCGATCACGTCGTCGAAGCGTTCGTCGTCGTAGTGGGGGATGATCAGGCCGGAGTGGAACGACGTCGCGATGCCGTGGCCGGTGAAGTCGCGGACCACGCCGTACCCGAAGCGTTTGGCGTAGGACTCGATCACCCGGCCGATGATGCTGACCTGGCGTCCGGGCTTGACCGCCTTGATGCCGCGGTTCAGCGCCTCCTGCGTGCGCTCGACCAGCAGCCGGCTCTCCTCGTCGACGTCGCCGACCAGGAACGTCGCGTTGGTGTCGCCGTGCACCCCATCCAGGAACGCGGTGATGTCGACGTTGACGATGTCGCCGTCCTCGAGCTCGCGGTCGTCGGGGATGCCGTGGCAGATTACCTCGTTCACCGACGTGCACAACGACTTCGGGTACCCGCGGTAGCCCAGCGTCGACGGGTACGCACCGCGCTCGACCAGGTACTCGTGACCGATCGCGTCCAGCTCGTCCGTCGTCACGCCCGGCTTCGCCGCGGCGCCCACCGCCTGCAACGCCTGCGCGGCCAGCTTGCTCGCGACCCGCATCTTCTCGATCAGCTCGGGCGACGTCACATAAGAACCGTCGTACGGCGTCGGCGCCGGCTTGTCCACATACTCCGGGCGCGGAATGGATACCGGGACTTCACGACGCGGCGAGATGACGCCAGGGCTAATGATCGACATGGTGGGATCATTCTAGAGAGCTGCGACAAGACTCCCGGGAGGTAGGTCATCCAGATGAGCGACGATCACAGCAACGAGTGGTACTACAACACGAAGACCGGCAAGGTCGAGCCGTACCAGGGCGCCAAGTCGGGCGACCGGCTCGGTCCGTACAGCTCCCCGGAGGAAGCCGCCCGGGCCCTCGAGAAAGCGCAGGAGCGCAACGAGGAGTGGGACAACGACCCGAAGTGGAACGACGACTGACCGACGACTGACCGCGGCAGCACCGAGGGGCACCACCCGCGAAAGGTGGTGCCCCTCAACTCTGCGATGACGTCCGTCGCCGGGCCCGGATCAGCGGGCGACGCGACGCGCCGGTGCCTTACGGGCCGGCGCCTTCTTGGCGACGGTCTTCTTGGCCGCGGTGCGAGCCGGGGCCTTCTTCGCCGCTACCCGCTTCGCCGGCGCTTTCCTGGCCGCCGTTTTCGCGGGCGCCTTCTTCGCGGCGACCCTCTTTGCGGGCGCCTTCTTGGCGGCCGTCTTGCGTGCGGTCGTGGCCTTCTTGGCGACCGTCTTCTTCGCTGCCGTCGTCGTCTTCTTGGCGGCGGTCGTGCGCTTCGCCGGCGCCTTCTTGGCAACGGTCTTGCGGGCCGTGACCTTCTTCGCCGGGGCCTTCTTCGCAACGGCCTTCTTGGCGGTGGTGGCCTTCTTTGCAGCCACCCGTTTGGCCGGGGCCTTCTTCGCCACCGTCTTCTTGGCGGCGGTCGTCTTCTTGGCCGCACTCACCTTCTTCGTCACTGTCTTCTTCGCGGCGCTGACCTTGCGCGTGGCCGTCGACTTCGCGGCGACCTTCTTGGCCGGCGCCTTCTTGGCGACAGTCTTCTTGGCGGGAGAAGCCTTTTTGGCTGTCGCCTTCCCTGCGGCTGCCTTCTTGGCTGGCACTCTGCCTCCTTGGTGCGGCTGAGGAAAACCACGGTGGATTCCTCGTCGTCACGATGATGACAACACTTGTGCCTTACGTAAAGCACCCGAAACGTCCACAGGTTAAGGAGAAGTCGCGGCAAAACGGCCGGGATTTGCCGGAAATCCTTGTGCAGAAGGGATTTCGCGCCGCTCCGAGCATGCCGGAACGGGCCAAGAATTTCTTGGCGACACGCGCACGATCTGCGCGTCTTCGGGCCCGATCGGGGAGTGTTGTCGTCGGCAACGTCCTGCGCGAGAGAGGTGCGAGAGCCCGATGACGACCCGGTACGACGACCTCCACAACGCCGTCGAACTACCGCGCGACGTGACCCGCGTGGTCAGCATCGTGCCGTCGTTGACGGAGTCGATCGCGGCCACGCACGTGTCCTTGATCGTTGGTGCGACCGACTGGTGTACGCATCCCGCGGACCTCGACGTGACGCGGGTTCGCGGTACCAAGAATCCCGACCTCGACCGCATCGCCGAGCTCGCACCGGACGTCGTCGTCGCGAACGCGGAAGAGAATCGCGGACCCGATCTCGACGCGTTGCGAGACCGTGGAATTGCGGTCTGGATCACCGCGCCGACAACCGTCCCCGAATCACTCGACTCGCTCGAGCGCATGCTGTCCGCGATCACCGGCGACGTACCGGCGTGGTTGCACGAAGCACGCGCGGTGTGGAGCACGCCGTACGACGGAATGCGCCGGCGGGCCGTGATTCCGATCTGGCGGCGGCCGTGGATGGCGCTCGGCCGCGACACGTTCGCGGGCGATCTGCTGTCCCGGATCGGCATCGACAACGTGCTGAAGGAATCCGGCGAGCGTTATCCACGGTTCGACCCGGCCGACTTACCGGAGTACGACGTGGCGGTGCTTCCCGACGAGCCTTATGCGTTCAACCCGGCGGACGGACCGGAGGCATTCGGCAAACCCGCGCGCTGCGTCTCGGGCCGCCATCTCACCTGGTACGGCCCGTCCCTGGTCGAAGCGCGGGAATTGCTGAGCGGACAGCTGGCGTGACGTCCGCCACGATCACCCGCCGACCTCTAGCCGGTTAGGTGTGCCTCACCTACACTCGCCGGGTGCCGTCGATGACCGCGAAGAAGAAGTGCTGCAAGGACAAGCCGAGGTGCAAGAAGTGCCCGGTGGTGCTGATGCGCCTGTCCAAGGCCGGCTGCGCGGAGCGGATCGACAAGGTGCACTACAAGGTGGACAAGAAGGTCCCGAAGAAGATCCTGAAGGAAGCCCGCGCCCGTTAAGAAGCGCGGCGGAGGGTGATCGCGTCCGCGGCCTGGCGGAGCAGCGCAGGGATCGTGACGTGCGCGGCCTGACCGGTCGCCTCGAGGTCGTCGCCGTACCACCAGCCGTGCGCGCTGATCGTCTGCAGCTCGAGCTCCTCCTGGTTCGCGAACGTCACGTCGACGCCGTCCACCGCGACCGCGAAGAACGTCTGGTGCTGGATGATCGGGCACCCGCCCCACTCGAACTCGATCGTGTTCGTCGCCACCGGCGCACCGAGCGCGTCGACCGGCAGCACGATGCCGACCTCCTCCCGCAGCTCCCGGCTCGCGGCCTCGGGGACAGTCTCGCCGTCCTCGACCCCGCCGCCGATCGTGAACCAGTACGGCGTCTGCGGTTTGAGCGGGTCCCAGCCGTGCAGCAGCAACACCTTGCCGTCCGGGCGCACCGGCAGCACGCGTGCCGTCGTCCGTCGACGCACGGTGCCTGGCGGGGGCAACTGGTATTCGCTCACACCACAAAACGGTAAGCGACCCGAAGCATCGCCGGTCGACTCGTGCGGCGCGTCTCACACGCCCATGTCACAGGACGTCGCCTTGTTGCCCCGGACACCTACGATCGAAACATGGCAAGCATCGGTCTGGGTCTCGCCGCCCTCGGGCGTCCTGGCTACATCAACCTCGGCCACGACGAGGACCTGTCGGCAGGACGTGCGGTCGAAGACCTGCGCCTCCGCACGCACCAGCTGCTCGAGCAGGCCTGGCAGGCAGGAGTTCGGTACTTCGACGCCGCGCGTTCGTACGGCCTTGCCGAGAAGTTCCTCGGCGAGTGGCTGACGCCGGAACGCCGTACCCACCTGACGATCGGCTCGAAGTGGGGCTACACGTACGTCGCCGATTGGCGGCACGACGCGGACACGCACGAGGTGAAGGACCACAGCCTGGCGACGTTCGAGCGGCAGTGGCCGGAGACCTTGCAAGCGCTTGGTGGACCGCCGGACTTCTACCTGGTGCACAGCCTGACCACGGACAGCCCAGCGCTGGACGACAAGCGCTTGCTCGACCGCCTGCGCGAGTTGGCCGACACCGGGGTTCGCGTCGGACTGTCCACGAGCGGTCCGCACCAAGCCGAGACCCTGCGCAAGGCGCTGAAGCTGGGCGGCCCGTTCAGCGCAGTACAAGCCACCTGGAACGTACTGGAGACGTCAGCCGCGCCGGCGCTGGCCGAAGCGCACGACGCCGGCTGGTTCGTGGTCGTTAAGGAAGCCGTCGCCAACGGGCGTCTCACCGCACGTGCCGGTGAGACGCCCTTCAACACCTTCGCTGCCAAGCACCACCATGCGCCGGACGCGCTGGCCATCGGTGCGGCGATGTCCCAGCCGTGGGCCGACGTGGTCCTGAGTGGCGCGATCACCTCCGAGCAGCTCGAAAGCAACCTCGCCTATCAGGTCGACGGCCCACTCACTGAGTTCACCCAACAGGTCGAGGAGTACTGGACCGAGCGATCAGCGCTGCCTTGGCGTTAGCCTTCGCAGCGGAGGCCGCAGCAGCTCCGACGAGTGCAGTGGTGGGTTCCGGCGCCGGCACCGGGTCGCACTGGACGTCGGATCGGTTGCCCTTGACCCGCGCCGGCAAGGCACCGGTCGCCAGGTAGGCGGCGATCTTGTCGTCGGTGCACGCCACGCCGGACAGCGACCCGGCGTGCGTCGTACCGCCGACGCCCTCGATCAGCACCGAGTTCGGGAACGTCTTGCGGGTCTGCAGCGCACCGGAGTACGGCGTGGCCGGATCCAGCGTCTCGCTGATCAGCAGCGCGGACTGCACCTTGCGGCCGTCGACCCGCACCGGTGTGCCCGCCTTGGCCGGCCAGAACGCGCACGGCGCGTTGAACCAGGCGTTGGCCCAGGTCAGGAACGGCGCCTTGGCGAACGTCCGCTAGTTGTCCCGCTGCCACGTGCGCCAGTTCGTCGGCCACTTCGTGTCCGTGCAGGAGACGCCGAGGTAGACGGCGTACCCGTTGTCGTCGAAGGGCGGGCTGCCGTACAGGTCGACGAGCGGCTGGGCGTTGCGGTTGTGCACCCACTCGGAGAACGCGGTCGCGACATCGACCCAGCCGTACACGTAGTACGCCGCCGAGGTGAAGATGTCGGTCCACTCGTCCGGACCGATCTTGCCGTCGGCTGGGTGCCCGACGAGCTTGGCGAGCTCCGAGTAGTACCGCAGTTCGACTGCCTTCTCGGTGGCGCCGAGGTGCCAGGTCGAGTTGTGGGCGGCGACGTACTGGAAGAACACCGTGATCGTCTTCTGGAACGCGACGTCCTGGTCGAGGTTGGCGGCGTACCAGACCCGGGTGGCGTTCACGACGCCGTCGAAGATGACGCGCCGCAGCCGGTTCGGGTAGAGGGTGCCGTAGACCTGGCCGAGGTACGTGCCGTACGAGAAGCCGTAGTAGTTGATCTGCGGAGCGCCGAGCGCCTTGCGGATGCTCTCCAGGTCGTACGCCGACTCGCGGGTGGTCAGGTGCCCGAGCAGCGCGTGCTGCGCGGCGTCACACGCCTTCGCGTACGCCTTGGAGCGTTGCAGCCAGACGTTCTCGAGGTGGGCTGTCACCGGCACGTAGAGCGGCCGGTTGTAGCCGGCGTAGTCCGGGATGCAATGCAGCGACGGCAGGCTCGCGCCGACACCGCGCGGGTCGAACCCGATCCAGTCGTAGGACTGACCCGCGTCGTTCGGGATGAAGTCGCGGAACACCGAGTAGATCAGCCCTGACGCGCCCGGTCCGCCCGGGTTCACGAGCATCGGCCCCTGCGCCTGCGCGTCCGGCGTCGTGTGCCGCAGTCGCGAGACGGCCAGCTGGATCTTCGTCCCGTTCGGATGGCTGTAGTCCAGCGGTACTTCGACGAACCCGCAGTCCGCGCCACGCCGCGCGAGCCGTGGATCGGCGCACGTGCCCCACGTCACCGCTGGTGGTGTGTAACTCGCCGGTCCCGAAGGTGTGGACGGTACGGCGTGCGCTGCCGGTAGCGTGACCGCCAGCGGCCCCGCGACCAGTCCGAACGAAACCCCGGCAGCGACGATCAATCGACGAATTCTCATCGGCCCTCCCTGTGCCGCCAACAGGGTGACCCGGTGGTTACCGTCCGGCAAGGCCTAACTCGGCCGGACCGGAAGATACTTCGGACCGCTATGGAACGACTGCGAACCGCAACCGGTCTAGAACGTGTGCTCGTCGCCCGGGAAGGCGCCGGAGGCAACGTCCGCGACGTATTCGGAGACCGCCGAGGTCAGGATTCCGCGCAGATCGGCGTACTGCTTGACGAATCGCGGCATCGTGCCCGCGCGGAGTCCGGCCATGTCCTGCCAGACCAGCACCTGGGCATCCGTGTCGCGGCCCGCGCCGATGCCGATCGTCGGGATCGTCACCCGCTTGGTGATCTCGGCCGCGACATCACCGGGAACCATCTCGAGCACGACCGAGAACGCGCCTGCTTCGGCGAGAGCGACCGCGTCGTCGATCAGACCGGCGGCCTGGTCGCCACGACCCTGCACGCGGTACCCGCCGATGCTGTGCTCGCTCTGCGGCGTGAAGCCGATGTGCGCCATCACGGGGATGCCGGACTGCGTCAGCTTCTCGACCATCGGTACGACGGTCCGCCCGCCCTCGAGCTTGACCGCGTGCACGCCGGCTTCCTTCATGAACCGGACGGCCGTGTGGAACGCCTGCTCGGGGGAGGCCTGGTACGAACCGAACGGCAGGTCCGCGACCACGAGCGCCCGCTCGACCGCGCCGGCGACGGCGCGGGCAAGAGGGATCAGCTCGTCGACGGTGACGCGCAGCGTGGTGTCGTACCCGAACACGTTGTTCGCGGCGGAGTCGCCGACGAGCAGGACCGGAATGCCGGCCTGGTCGAAGATCTCGGCGGTGTACTGGTCGTACGCCGTGAGCATCGCCCACTTCTCGCCGCGGTGCTTCATGTCGCGCAGGTGGTGCACGCGGTACCGGCGCGGGCGCTTGCTGCCGTCGGACTGACTACCGCTTGCGGGCCGGTTCTCGGCGGGTGTGGACGTGCCTTCGACACCGGGCGCCGTACTCGCGGACACCTGGGCGCGACGGGCTGCGCGGTGCGAGGAGACCTGCTCCGACGTGACCTGCGGCGGGGCGTCCTGCTGGACGTCTGCGCGGCGACGGCCCCCTAGTCGCTTGGGCTCCTCGGACACGGGGGCGTTGCTCTCGTACTCCGCGCTCGGGTCCGACAGGTAGCCGCTGTCCTGCTTGCGCGGCTGCTCCTGCTGGTAGGCCTCGATCGCCTCGGGCATGTACGCCGTGATCGTCGGGTTCTCCACCGGGTAGTTCGCCGGGGAAGTAGGCGCCTGCCGCTGCGGCCCGGACTCCTGCTGCTCGGGCTGGTGCTGCTCGGGCTGGAGTTGGCCTGACCTGCGCTGCTCCTGCAGGCGCTGCTCCTGTCGGTGCAGCTCGGCGAGCAACTGTTCCGCACGCAGCTTCTCCGGGCGCGACTCGTCCAGGCGCGGCTGCTCGGACCTGACCTGCTCGGACCTGACCTGCTCGGACCTGACCTGCTCCGACCTGACCTGCTCCGACCTCACTTGCTCAGGCCTGCCTTGCTCGGGCCGGAGTTGGGGGTCTGGTTGGCGGGGCTGTTGCTCCTGGGCTTGCGGTGCCGGCGGAGTCTGCTGCGGTGGCCGCGGCGGTTGCTGAGTCAAGCCGTTGCCCACACCGTTGCTCTGGGCAGGGTTTGGCTGCGGTGCCTGACCGCTCCAATTGGCGCTGCCGTTGGAGCCCTGCGGAGCCTGGGGCCGATGGCTGACACCATTGCTCGACGACGAGGCCTGAGGCGGCGCGGGCGGACGCTGCGGCTGCTGTTGCTGCGGCGGTGCTGCCGGCGGCTGCTGACGGCTCGGCGTGACGCCGTTGGAGCCGTGACCGTTGCTGCCGTGGCCGTTGCTCCCACTTCCCGGCCCGAAGGGGCTGGGCCGCCCCTGCTGCGCGGGAGGTGTCTGCTGCGCCGGCGGTTGCTGCGGCCGGAACGGGCTCTGCTCCTGGTAGTCCCCGTAGTACTCCTGCCGCTGCGGCTGGTCGCCGTACCGTGGTTGCTGGGGCTGGGCAGGTTGCTGCGCGGGAGGTGGTGGCGGGGCGGCCGGCAGGTACGGCGGCTTGGGGACGTACGGCTGCTGCGGCACCGGGCCGCGCTCGTACGTGCGGGGTGCGTTCGGAAGCGACGGCGACGGGTCCAGGCCGGAGCTCGCGCCCCGCTCCCGCCAGTTGTCGTTGTCGTAGTCCGAGCGGCGGTGCTCCTCGGTTGTCCGGTTCTTCGGTCCGGTCCCGTACGGCGAGGGCAACTCCTCGTCGTCGCCCTGGGTACCGGCCGACAGGAAGTTGTCAACCATGCCTTCATCGTCCCACCGTCGCGGAGGGTGAGCGCCACCGGCTGTGGGTGAGCGATCGCTCACATCGTCCCGGTGCGGATCCCGGTGCGGATCCCGGTGCGGATCCCGGTGCGGATCCTGGTACGGCTCTTTGGGCAGGCCGGAGCGGTCGTGGGTCTCCTCGGACGAGGCCCACGGGTTGTCTGTGGAGGGGCGGTACCGCCAGGAGTCGCTCAGTGCTCGGCTGCCTTCCGTGCGTCCTCACGCCATACGTTCGTGATCGGCAACCGGCGGTCCCGGCCGAAGGCCTTGTGGGTGATCTTCGGGCCCGGTGGGTACTGCCGGCGCTTGTACTCCGCGCGGTCGACCAGCTGGATCACCTGCGTGACCAGCTCGGCCTCGAAACCCGCGGCGACCAGTTCGGCGCTGCCGCGGTCCTGCTCGACATAGTCGTCCAGCATGTCGTCGAGGAGATCGTACGGGGGCAGCGAGTCAGTGTCCTGCTGCCCCGGCCGCAACTCCGCCGACGGCGGTTTGGCGATCGAGTTCGCCGGGATCGGGGGCTGCTGACCTCTCGCCTTCGCGTCCTCGTTGCGCCACTTCGCGAGCCGCCAGACGACGGTCTTCGGGACGTCCTTGAGCGGTGCGTACCCGCCGACGGCGTCGCCGTAGATGGTCGAGTAGCCGACGGACAGCTCGGACTTGTTGCCGCAGGCAAGCACCAGGTGGCCGTCGGCGTTCGACAGACCCATCCAGATCACCGCGCGGACCCGGGCCTGCAGGTTCTCCTCGGCCAGACCGGTCAGGCCGAGGGTGTCGATGAACGGCTGCACCATCGGCTGGATCGGGATCACCCGGTAGTTCAGGCCGGTGCGCGCGGCCAGGTCCGCGGCATCGTCCTTGGAGTGGTCACTGGAGTAGACGCTCGGGTTGGAGATCCCGAAGACGTGCTCGGCGCCGATCGCGTCGCAGGCGATCGCGGCGACGAGGCTGGAGTCGATGCCGCCGGACAGGCCGAGCAGGACGGACTTGAAGCCGTTCTTCTGCACGTAGTCGCGGAGGCCGGTGACGATGGCGTGGTACATCTCCGCTTCGTCGGACAGCCGCGGGGCGATCGCGGCGTCCATTGCGTCGTACGGCGCGACCGGGTCCTCGTGGATGACCGTGTGCACGATCTCGATGCCTTCGTGCGTACCGGACGGAGTACCTGATGCGGCAGGCAGCTCGAGGTCGACGACCATGCTGCCCTGCTCGAACTGCGGTGCGCGGGAGAAGATCTTGCCCTCGGCATCGGCGATCAGCGAGTCGCCGTCGAAGACGAGCTCGTCCTGGCCACCGACCAGGTTGACGTAGGCGAGCGAACAGCCGGCCTCGCGGGCGCGGCGGCTGACGAGCTCGCCGCGGAGGTCGTCCTTGTTGGCCTCGTACGGCGAGCTGTTGATGACGAGGAGGAGGCCGGCGCCGGCCTCGCGCGCGACCGCGACCGGTCCACCGTCCTGCCAGAGGTCCTCGCAGATCACGATCGCGACGTCGACGCCGTGGATCCGCACGACCTGCAACGTGTTGCCCGGGACGAAGTGCCGGAACTCGTCGAAGACCCCGTAGTTCGGCAGGTGGTGCTTGACCGCACTCGTCACCACGCGCCCTTGGTGAATGACCGCGGCCGCGTTGGTCGGCGACCCCTTCGGTCGTCCGAGCCGGTCGATCCCCATCGCCGTACCACTCGCCCGGTCGAGGTACCCACACACGACGACGATGTCGCCGAGCCCCTCGTCGTTCAGCCGCTCGGCAAGCTTCCGGATCCCGGCCTGCGACGCATCGACGAACGACCCACGCAACGCCAGATCCTCCACCGGATACCCGGTCAGGCACAGCTCCGGAAACGCCACCACGTGCGCCCCACGCTCGACCGCATTCCGGGTCCACGCGACAACCTTGTCCGCGTTCCCGGCAATATCACCCACGGTCACATCAACCTGAGCCAACCCCACCCGAACCTGAGCCACGGGAGCACATTACTGGGTCCCGCGGATCTTCCCCACGCCCCTCACCAGGTCCTTACGAATGCCGAATGAACTCCCGCACCCGATCGAGGTTGCGCCGCACCGAATCCATCGCATCCACAGTCAGGCGCGAACCCGTCAACCCCGGGTACTCCACCCGCATCCTCTCCACGTGCTCCCACCCCACCTCAGCCCACCCCGGAATCCCACGCCGCCGCCCCTCGAGCCGACTCCGATGCACCCGTTGATCAGTACAAACACACTCAACAATCCGCAGCCGCCCACCGAGCCCCGTCACCAACTCGTCCCACCGCCCGACGATCTCGTCGTTGACCAGACAGTCGACGATCGCGGACTGCTCGAGCATCAGCTGTCGTTTGGCCAGCGTCTCCAGCAGGTCGTAGTACATCGCCAGGAACGCCGGCCGGTCGAGGCCGGTCAGCACGCCGTGCGGTCTGAGGGCCCCGAGCAACCAGTCGCCTGCGAAGGCGGGCACTCCACTCTCCACCGCGAGCGCTTCGGCCGGGGTTGACTTCCCGGTGCCCGGCAGACCGGTGAAGACGATGAGCTGCTTCATACGGGGGACGGTACTGGGGTGCGGGCGACGACGAGGTTGGTGAGTGTGGTCCAGCCGAGTGAGTGGTAAAGGGAGCGGCCCTCGCAGGAGGCCGATAGCAGGCCGGTGGTGGCGGATTGGTGGTGGGCGGCTTGGGTTAGGGCTGTCATGGTGGCTTTCGCCAGGCCTCGGTGGCGGTGGGCGGGGGTGGTGTAGATCATGTCGGCGATGGCGTCGCTGCGGAGGACCGTCATCCGGCCGGAGGCGGCGAGTTCGCCGTAGCCGTAGATGTGGGCGTCGATGACCGCGGGTCTCGCGGTGACCTCGAGGCGGTACGGCGGGGGGACCGGGTGGATGGGGTGATCCGCGAGGGCGATCGTCATCAGCCACTCGGTGCGGAGGAGCTCGAGTGGGGCGATGGCGGCGGGGTCGTCGGCGGCGATCGCGAGCCACGACGTACCTGGAGGGTGGCCGTCGGTCTGGGCGAGTTTTACGGCGGTGGCCGCATGTTCTGACGTGGTGACGTACTCGACGCGGCGGTCGGGCTCGCCGATGTTCACGGTCGTGACGCCGTCGGTGCTGCTGTAGTCGATCCAGCCGCGGGCCAGCGACCAGCCGCGCTGCCAGCGGGTGAGTACCTCGGCGTGCATTCCGTCATCGAACAGCGACGAAGGTTCACCACCCGGAAACTTTCGGCGGACGCGAAAGGTCTCGACCACCGGTTCACTCGAAGGCATGAGCGGACCAACCGGCCTGAGTGAGCGCGCCCTGGGCCCGGACCTCGCACGCGGCTTCATGCTGCTCTTCATCGCGCTCGCCAACTCGCACTACTTCATCTACGGCGACCGCGTCTTCGGCGGCTTCCCGACCGGCGGCTCCGCGCTCGACCGCGGTATCGGCATGCTCATCGCGACGCTGGTCGACGGTCGCGCGTTCCCGATGTTCGGCGTCCTCTTCGGGTACGGCGTCGCGCAGATCGTCCGTCGGCAACGCGAGGACGGCGCCGGCTGGTGGTCGGTACGGCTGCTGCTCTGGCGCCGCAGCCTCGTCCTCGTCGTCCTCGGGTTCGTCCACGCGATGCTGCTCTACATCGGCGACATTCTCGCGGCGTACGGCGTACTGCTCTTCTTCGGCGTCTGGGCCCTGCGCTGGAAGGACCGCTGGCTCTTCATCGTCGCCGCGGCAGTTCTCGTCCTGACCGCACTACCCAGCGACGACTCGCTCGCCACCGCCTCCGACGCGGCCGACCCGGCGATGCTGCCGCCCGACTTCCTCGGCCAGTTCGCCGACCGGATCGTCGTCCAGCCGTTCATCGCCGGGATGGGCTGGATCGGCTTCGTGACTCCGGCTCTGATCGGACTCTGGGCCGGCCGCCGGCGCATCCTCGAACGCCCGGAGCAGCACCGCACCCTGCTCCGCACGACCGCGATCCTCGGACTCACGATCGCGATCGCCGGCGCTCTCCCGCTCTCACTCGTCACCGGCGGCGTACTCGCCCCGCCGAGCACGCACGCCCAGACCATCCTCGGACCGTTGCACGACGCAACCGGTGTCTTCGGCGGTTTCGGGTACGCCGCCCTGATCGTCCTGATCGCCGCCCGACTCCGCAAAGGTCCGGTCACCCGAGCGATCGCCGCCGTCGGCCAACGCTCGCTGACGTGCTACCTGTCCCAATCGGTGGTGTGGGCGGTCGTCTTCACGCCGTACCTGCTCGACCTGTCCCACACACTCACGACGACCACGACCGCAATCCTGGCGATCGCGACCTGGCTGGCGACCGTCTTCATGGCCGACCAGATGCGCCGCCACGACTATCGCGGCCCGTTCGAACTCCTGATCCGCCGCATCACCTACGGAAGGTCCTTGCGCGTGAAGGTCAGGTGAGTGACGCCGGACGGGCTCGAGATCGCCTCGATGTCGTAGGTCTGCTCCAGCCCTTCCTGCCCGTCCCACACCCGCTCGCCGCGGCCGAGAACGATCGGGACCTGCGCGAGGTGCATGTAGTCGACCAGCCCCGCGGACAGGAACTCCCGGATCACGGTCGCCCCGCCGCCGAGCCGGATGTCGGCGCCCTCGGCCGCTGCGCGCGCCTGCTCCAGCACCTCGGCCGGCTTCGCGTCGACGAAGTGGTACGTCGTACCACCCTCCATCTCGATCGAGGGCCGCGGACGATGCGTGAGGATGAACGTCGGGCTGTGGAACGGCGGGTTCGGACCCCACCAGCCCTTCCACTCCGGATCGTCCTGCCATCCGGGCGGACCGAACTTGTTGGCGCCCATGATCTCGGCGCCGAATCCCTGCTCGTGCTGCTGGGCGAAGGCGTTGTCGACGCCGAGCGTGCCACCGGCTTCGCCACGCATCTCCTGGAAGAAGCGAGTGACGACGTACCAGTCGTGCAGCCGTTCGCCGGCATGGCCGAACGGCGCCTCGAGCGACTGGCCCTCGCCGGTACCGAACCCGTCGAGCGAGATCGCGAAGTTGTGGATGCGGACCTTGGACATGGCTGGGGCTCCTTCTCTCTGGTGGGTGCGTTCACCACAGGGTCGGAGCCGTCACGCCAGTCTTGACATCAGTTTCGGGCGTCAACCCTGAAGGACCGCCGCGACCCGGTCACGCAGCTCCGGCAGTCTTGCGTAGAACACGTCGCCCGGGCACACCGTCGTCGCGACGTAGTCCCGGTGCCCGACGATCGCGACGTGCGGATCGAGGTTGTACTTCGTGCACAGCCACGCGCACGTCAGCACCGACATGTCGAACAGCGCCGTCGTCGGGTCGGCGTTCGTGTAGATGCCCTCGTGCTCGATCCCGATCGTATGACTGTTGTTGTTCGCGGTCTGCGCGCCGAGCACGTTCTGGCCGTTGTTGATCGCCGACAACGACTTGCTCCGGCCCTCCATCAGGAACCCGCCGCGGCTGATCGTGAGCTGGTTGCCGATGTCGATCCAGCCGTTGGTGTCCATGTGCAGGTCCTGGATCCAGTGCTGGACCTTGTACGCCGCCGCGAGCGAGTAGTCGGTGACGTTCGGGCTCGCGGTGTGGTGGATGACGATGTGGTCGGGCTTGCCGATCACCTGCGTCGGGGACTTGGGCGGGCGCGCCGACCATTCGGTGCGCGTGTAGCAGCGGGGCGCCGGAGCGGCCTGGGCTGCGCTGGGCAGGAGGGTGCCACCGAGCAGTACGCCGCCGGCGGTCGCGCCGAGCAGGGTACGCCGGGACACCCGGGCACGTTGGATATTTTCTGGGGCGGTCATGTTCCAGAAAATTCCCTACTAACTCGGTCCCGAAACCGGAATGATCTAATGACCGGCGTGACAGATCGTGAGCAGCCGGGCGACGTCCGCCTGGGGAGGGCCGGCAAGACCGTGCGGGTCCTCGTCGCGGTGGTCGGCATCGGGCTGCTGATCAACGGATCGGTCCGCGCCTCCGACGACGCGTGGCCGTTCGGTCCGATGTCGCAGTACGCCGGTTCCGTCGCGGACGACGCGAAGATCGACTACACCCGGATCAGCGCGCTCACGGACGCCGGTACGACGGTCGACGTACCGCTGAACATCGAGGGCGCCGGCGTCGCCCGGGCCGAGATCGAGGCGCGCGCCGGGGAGATCGTCAAGAACCCGTCGCTGCTGCAGCAGGTCGCGGACGGGTGGGCGCGGAAGCATCCGGACCAGCCGAAGTACGTGAAGCTCGAGCTGATCCGTGACACCACTCAACTGGTGAAGGGACGGGTCGAGGGACCGCCCACGTCCCAGGTGCTGGCGACCTGGGAGGTGCGCAAATGAGCTGGTTCACTCCGGCGATCGCGCTGGCGCGGGTCGCGTGGCTGCGCACTGTTCTGTACTTGTTCGTCATCCTCGACATGCACGCGTTCGTCCGCGACACCCGCGACAAGGGTGAGCACCCAGGGCTCTACCAGCCGTTGCTGCTCGCCCGGCTGCTCGACCTGCCGAGGCCGTCGGTCGCCAACACGACTGTCCTGTACGTCGTCCTGATCGTCGCCTGCCTGGTCGGTGCATCGAACTACTTCCCGCGGATCGCCGGGTGGATCGTCGCGCCCGCGTTCACGTGGTGGGTGCTGATCGGGATGAGCGACGGGAAGGTCGACCACGATCACCTCGCGCTGGTGATCGCGCTCTGGGCCCTTCCGACCGTACGCGCCGGCTCCCGCGGACGCGCGTCGTTCGGCGACCAGACCCGGACGGAAGCTGCCGGGTGGGCGATCCGGTGCATCCAGATCTGCGTGATCGCGACGTACTTCCTGTCCGCGATCGCGAAGCTGCGGGGTGCGGGGTGGGCGCTGACCTGGCCGGGGAGCGCGATCCTGACCTGGGCGATCGTGCGGCGGCCGCACCCGGTGGGGGAGTGGTTGCTGCACTACCCGTGGATCCTGCACGTGATGCAGTGGGTCGGGATCATCGGGGAATTCCTGTCGCCGCTGATCCTGTTCGTGCGGGGGCGGTGGCAGTTGTTCGGGGCGCTGTTCTTCATCGGGTTCCACGTGGCGAACACAGTGATTCTGCTGATCCACTTCCTGCCGACGGTGGTGTGCTGGCTGGCGTTCGCGCCGTTGGAGCGGATCGTGCCGTGGTGGCGGGTCCGCCGTACTGCGCCAGGCCGGCTGGGGTCACGCCGGCTGGAGTCAGGGCGGGCTGCCTCAGACCGCGACGCCCGAGAGGCCGAAGACCAGGCCGAACAGGGCCGGCAGGCCGAGCAGCAGGCCGGCGCGTAGCCGGAAGCGGCGGCCACCGGGACCCGGAGTACGGACGATGCGGGAGAGGACGGCACCGGCGTACCCGAAGACGACCGCGGCGAGCAGGATCTGCTTCGTCGGCAGGTTGTCGGCGTCGTGGTGGGTCAGGCCGAGCGTGACGAGCCCGGGGCAGCAGAACGCGACCATGCCGAACCCGAGCTCCGGGATCGGCAGCCAGCGGCGGCCCAGCACGTCCCGCTCCGCGCCGCGCCGGTGCCGCAGCGACTGGACGAACCGTCCGGTGCTGAGCAGCAGGTCGCTGACGCAGAGGATCCCGGCCACGGCGAGGGCTACGTGGAAGATCGTCCGCACAAGGGGACACGCTAGGCCCCTCGGCGCCCGGTTGTCCGCCCCGGCACGTAACGTCTGCTTAACAGAGGCGGGGCACACTGTGAGAGTCCCGCACTCGTTTGAGTTGTTTCGGGTTGTTCCAGGTGGTTTCGAGTGGTTTCGGTGGAGAGGTGGACCTGATGGACAAGCAGCAGGAGTTCGTGCTGCGCGCGCTGGAGGAGCGCGACGTACGCTTCGTGCGGCTGTGGTTCACCGACGTGCTCGGGTTCCTCAAGTCGGTCGCGGTGGCGCCGGCGGAGCTGGAGAACGCCTTCGCCGAGGGGCTCGGGTTCGACGGGTCGGCGATCGAGGGGTTCGCGCGGGTGACCGAGGCGGACATGCTGGCCAAGCCGGACCCGTCGACGTTCCAGATCCTGCCCTGGCGGGGCGAGACGATGGGCACCGCGCGGATGTTCTGCGACATCAACATGCCGGACGGGTCGGCGTCGTTCGCCGATCCTCGTCATGTGCTGAAGCGGACCCTCTCGAAGGCCGCCGAGCTGGGGTTCACGTTCTACACGCACCCGGAGATCGAGTTCTACCTGTTCAGGTCGCTGACCGGCGCCCCGGGGACGACGCCGGAGCCGGTCGACTCGTCCGGGTACTTCGACCACACGCCGCAGGGCATCGGCAACGACTTCCGCCGCGAGGCGATCACGATGCTGGAGTCGATGGGGATCTCGGTCGAGTTCAGCCACCACGAGGGCGGTCCGGGACAGCAGGAGATCGACCTGCGGTACGCCGACGCGCTGTCGACCGCGGACAACATCATGACGTTCCGCGTGGTGGTGAAGGAGGTCGCGTTGTCCCAGGGCATCTACGCGTCCTTCATGCCGAAGCCGCTGTCGGACCAGCCCGGATCCGGGATGCATACCCACATGTCGCTGTTCGAAGGCGACCGGAACGCGTTCTTCGAGGGCGGGGCGCAGTACCAGCTGTCGAAGACCGGGCGGGCGTTCATCGCCGGGCTGCTGCAGCATGCGGGTGAGATCACCGCGGTGACGAACCAGTGGGTCAACTCGTACAAGCGTCTCGCTGTTGGCGACGAGGCGCCGTCGTTCGTCTCCTGGGGTCACAACAACCGGTCTGCTCTGGTGCGCGTCCCCATGTACAAGCCGCACAAGGGTCAGTCCTCGCGTGTGGAGTTCCGCTCGCTGGACTCCGCCACGAATCCGTACCTGGCTTTCGCCCTCATGCTGGCCGCCGGCCTGAAGGGCATCGAGGAAGGCTACGAGCTCCCCGCCGAGGTCGAGGACGACATCTGGTCGCTCACGCCGCGCGAACGCAAGGCCCTGGGCATCAAACCCCTCCCCGGCAGCCTCGCCGAAGCCATCTCCGCCATGGAAGACAGCGAACTGGTCGCCGAAACGCTCGGCGAACACGTCTTCGACTTCTTCCTCCGCAACAAACGCGCCGAATGGCAGGACTACCGCCGCCAGGTAACCCCCTTCGAACTCAACAAACTCCTCCCCGTCCTGTAAGTCCTTCCCACACAGCCTCCCCACGCGCACTCCGCGCCCGCTCTGTCGTCGCTACGCTCCTCCGCCGCAGCCACTACGCGCCCTCCCACCCACCCTCCGGCTTAACGCCGGCGTGCTGCCAGCTAGCGCTGGCTTGTTGCGGGCTGCCGCCCGCGTGTTCGCGGCTGCCGCCGCGACTTGCTCGCTGCCGCTCGCGGGTGACTACCTCGGGGCTGGCGTCCTACTCGTCGTACTGCTGGTACGTGGTGCTGCTGGTAGTCCCATCGCGGTGCTACGCGCGGCTCCTTCGTCGCCGAGCTACGCGCCGCCCCACCCACCCTGCTCGTTCGGGGCGAGTGCCCCGGTGTTCCCGGCTGGCGCCGGTTCTGCTCGCTGCGCTCGCAGGTTGCGAGCTGCCGCTCGCGGTTTCCGGCTGGCGCCGGGAGTTGCTCGCTGCGCTCGCGGGTTCGCGGCTGGCGCCGCGGGGTTGCTCGCTGCCGCTCGCGGGTGACTACCTCGGGCTGGCGTACTACTCGTCGTACTGCTGGCGCGTGGTGTAGGTGGTTAACCCAGCGCGGTGCTACGCGCGGCTCCTTCGTCGCCGTGCTACGCGCCGCTCCGGCCGCCCTGTTGTTCGGGGCGCGTGCTCCGGTGCTCCCGGCTAGTGCCGGGGTTCGCTCGCTGGGCTCGCGGTGTTGCGAGCTGCCGCTCGCGGGTGACTACCCGGGCGGGCGCACTACTTGTCGTACTGCTGGTGATGGGCTGAGGTGGTTCGACTCAGCCTGGGGGGCATGGGATCTTCGGAGATTAAGTGTCACCAGGTGGCATTTTTGTTCCGGAGATCTCACCGAATGGAGGGAAGCCGGCGCGGTAACGCACGCGGATCGGCTCCTGGCGTCGGACAAGGTGGTGAGCGCGACTAGCCCGGGCTGGCGTACTACGCGCCGTACC
Organism: Kribbella sp. NPDC026611; assembly: GCF_040638345.1. Classification (NCBI taxonomy): domain Bacteria; kingdom Bacillati; phylum Actinomycetota; class Actinomycetes; order Propionibacteriales; family Kribbellaceae; genus Kribbella; species Kribbella sp. NPDC026611. The sequence continues at coordinate 96,582 of NZ_JBEZYC010000013.1, read as the reverse complement.
GCTTGCGCATGGTGCTGCTGGTAGTCCCATCGCGTACTACGCACAGCTTCTTCGTCGTCGTGCTACGCGCCGCCCGACCCACCCTGCTTGTTCAAGGCGGGCGCCCCGGTGTTCCCGGCTGGCGCCGGGAGTTGCTCGCTGCGCTCGCGGGTTTCGCGGCTGCCGCCGCGGAGTTGCTCGCTGCGCTCGCGGGTTTCGCGGCTGCCGCCGCGGAGTTGCTCGCTGCGCTCGCGGGCGACTGCCGTGGGCTGGCGTCCCTCGTGAATGGACTGCTGTTACGGGTACTGCTGGTAGTGCCAGCCGGGGGGGCTGTGGACTTGTGTTTGTCGGGCGTGGCGTTGGGGGTCCATCGTTCCGTGCCCAGGTTCCATCAGGCTCGGCCGGGGGCCTGGCTGCTAGTTTGTTGGAGGGAAACCCTTAGGTCCCCCCTTGAGATGAGTCTGTTTGCAGGCTCTCGAGTGAGGGGTGTGGATGATGGCCGTTGGGTGGCGAGGGTTGAGTGCGGGGGATGTTTCGCGGCGGCTGGGGTTGGCCGGTGAGGTGATGGCGCGCCTGGCGCCTGTGTCGCGGGTCGGTGGGCCGGAGGTTGTGTTGCCGGCTGAGGGGGTTGCGGCGCGACTGCTTGCCAGACTCGGGCTTGAGGAGGCTGATCGGGAGTCGACGTTGGCGGCTCGGCCCGATGTGAGGCGGGAGCCTGAGTTGTGGTGGGTGCTCGACCGGTCTTACCGGTTGTTACTGGCGCAGATGGGGCAGCGGCGGGCGGGTGATCCGGCTTGGCGTGCGCTGCCTGATCGCACCGGGGCTGTCGGGCGGCACTTATTTGTTTGGGTGTTTTTGGCGGTGGTGCCGCAGGTGCGGGATTATCACGCGGCGATCGGGCTCACCGACGAGGAATCCTGGGATTCGCTGAGTGCGTTGGGAGACGAGCTCGCCTCGTCGCGTCGGCTGACGGGGCGGGCGGGGTTGGATGCCACGTGGGGTTTGCCGTTGGTGTTCACCGGTGTGGGGTTTCGGCTCGGCAGGCTTGGATTTGAGAGGTCTTGTCCGGAGAGCGGCGAGCATGAGTTTCTCCAGGTAGGTGAGAGTGTTCTCAACACCCACGTTCCAGCCAGTCGTACGCCGTTGACCGACGAAGCATGCGACGCCTCGTTTGCGCGCGCAATCGCGCTGGCTGGGCAGTTTCCGGAGCGGGTGGTTGGGTTTGCCTGTCACTCCTGGTTGATGGATGAGCAGTTGACGCAGTACCTGCCCTCGACGTCGAACATCCTGAGATTTCAGCGGCGTTTTACGACGTTCACCGATCGCGTCAGAGCCGACTGGGCGCCAATCGAGCACGTCTTTCACCGGCGTTTCGACGGGGACGACGTACCCGGTGCGCTTCTTGACGAGTTACCTCAGCGGACCACGCTTGAGCGCGCGATCGTGACTCACCTGCGAAGCGGCGGGCATTGGCACAACCAGACCGGCTGGCTCCGCACGCACTAAAGGTAAGAACCAGTTCGGGCCACGCGGTGACCGGCGCCGCACCGGTGCCGGTGGTGTACGGGCCGGACGACTACAAGAAGACCTACTACGGAGAAACGGAGGCCTCATGACTGTGGTCAAGGCCTACTACAAGCACGAGCACGGCGACCAACCGCAGCGCCTTGAGACCGCGGCTGATGTTGACCAGTTGATCGACGGCTTACTTACAGAGGACTACAGCAACTCCGTCGCTGCGCTGTACGTCGAAGGCCGCCTCAACGCAGCTGGGGTCCCCGATCACGAGCTGCTCGTCGCGATCAACAATCAGGATGGCGACGTCGGGGCACTGCGCTACATGGGCGGTGCCGGGACGTACTACACCAAGGGCGTATCTCACGCTGACACCGACCCCACCTACTACTACACCGGTAGCGGCCGCGAGTTCCCGGCCGACTCCGAACTACCCATCCAGCAGATTCGCCGTGCGGTTCAAGAGTTCGTCGCTGGCGGCCAGCGGCCGGGGTCGGTGGCATGGCAGGTCGCGACGGATTAAGACTAACCAGCTCTCCGTCGTCGGCTGGACATTCGCCCAGATTCTGTTCCGCCCCGTCTTCGCTTCTCTGCAGGCATCAGCCAGGTCGTATCGGACGACGGTCGGATGTGGAGTAGGCCGCGGTGCGGCTGCGTAAGCTGTCGGCTCGTGCATCTCAAGACGAAGGGCTGAGCTGTGAGCGACCGGCCTGAGATTGTGTGTGTCTGTGGTTCGGCCCGGTTTATGGAGGAGATGCTTGCGGCTAACCGCGGCCTGACTCTCGCTGGTGTCATTGTCGTCGCGCCAGCCGTCCTCAGTCGTCCCGGGGATCGCGAGACCGACGAGATCACCGACGAGCAGAAGACTGCGCTGGGCGCACTTCACCTGCGGAAGATCGACCTGGCTGACCGGGTTCTGGTGGTCAACCCCGGTGGGTATGTCGGCGAGTCCACGAGCCGGGAGATCGCGTACGCCCGCGCCACCGGCAAGCCCGTCTCATTTACCGACCCCGTCTGACCGAGCGAAGAGTGGTCAGACGCCGGCGGTCTGCGGTGGGGCGTCGTCTGAGGCGTGTTGGGAGGTCCAGCGGGCGGCTGCGGTTGAGTGGCGGTACGGCGGGTCGGTCGGGGTGGGAGTCGATGGTGCCGGTGGCAACGACTCTGCGGCCGGGAACATCGGCGTACCGTCGGCGGCGAGCGCGTGGACTTCCTCGACTGTCAGTAGTCCGACCGGGCGGACTCCTTCGGTGATCACCACGATGCAACCGGGGATCACCTGCTGGGCGCGGTAACCGACTGCGGGCACGAGCATTCCCTCGGTCGACGTCCGCCACGCGCCCGGTGCGAACCGGCGCAGCGCGATCCCGGCCTGGCCGTCCTCGGGTGTTCGCGGCGGGAGGTAGGCGGTCGCCGTGTAGTCGTAGTCGTAGTCAGGCTCCGGCGGGCCCGACACCCGCCCGCCTTGCTGCGGTGTCAGCCACACCACCGTCCCGCGCACCGCGAGCGTCCCCGTCATCATCACCATGGTGAGCCATCATGCCCATTACTGAGCGAATTCGCTACACAACGCCGTGTATTCACCGCAACCATTTCGCGACCTCTCTGCGATGTCCCCATCATCCCACCACCGGGCGGCCGGATAACCTGCGGTGGTGGCGGATGGGCGGATGGGGTCGTGGGAAGGCCGGCTGGCCCGGCTCGGGTTCGCGGATCCGCACCGCGCCGGGGTGCGGCTGGAGGAGCTCGACCGGCTGGACGCGCAGAGCCCGATCGTCACCGAGCAGCTGATCACGACGCTCTCGGAGTCCGCCGATCCGGATCTCGCGCTGCTCGGCCTGTGCGGGATGGCCGAGTCGCTGCACCGCCACGAGTACGACGTCTCCGCGTTCGCGCGGACGCTGGAAATGGACGACGACTTCCGCCGCCGGCTCGTGTACGTCCTCGGCGCGAGCGAGGCCCTCGGCCGGCATCTCGCCGTACACCCGCGGCACTGGTACGACCTCGCCGACCCGGCCCTCGCCGGAACGCGGCCGTCGCCGGACGATGTCGCGGCCCTGCTCGCCACCGCGGTCGACGCCGAGCACCCGGTTGACGCGCTGCGCGTCGAGTACCGGCGGTTGCTGCTCCGGCTGGCCGCGCGCGACCTGGCCGAAGGGCTGCTGGTCGACGAGGTGGCCGCCGTACTCGCGGATCTCGCCGGGGGAGCGCTCGAGACCGCGTTGCGGATCGCCCGCAACGAGTACTTCGCCGCGCACCCCGCCGCCGCTGACTGCCGGCTGGCGATCATTGCCATGGGCAAGTGTGGCGGCCGCGAGCTGAACTACGTGAGCGACGTGGACGTCCTGTTCGTCGCCGAGCCGCTCGACGGCGAGCCGGAAGCACCGGCGCTCAAGACCGCCTCCAACCTCGCCGCGGCCGCGATGCGGATCTGCTCGGCGCACACCGGCGAGGGCACGCTCTGGCCGGTCGATGCCGCGCTCCGGCCGGAGGGGAAGTCTGGCCCGCTCGTCCGCACGCTCGACAGCCACCAGGCGTACTACCAGCGCTGGGCCAAGACCTGGGAGTTCCAGGCGCTGCTCAAGGCGCGTCCGATCGCCGGCGACGCCGAGCTCGGGCAGCGATACGTCGAGATGATCGGCGGGCTGGTCTGGTCGGCGGCCGACCGTGAGGGTTTCGTCGACGACGTCCAGGCGATGCGGCGGCGCGTGATCGACCACATCCCGGCGGCGGATGTGGATCGCCAGCTGAAGCTCGGGCCGGGTGGGTTGCGCGACGTGGAGTTCGCCGTACAGCTGCTGCAGCTCGTGCACGGCCGGAGCGACGACAAGGTCCGGAGCGGTACGACGCTGGTGGCGCTGGAGTCGCTGACGACCAGGGGGTACGTCGGCCGGACGGACGGCGCCGTACTCGCGGACGCGTACCGGTTCCTGCGGTCGATGGAGCATCGCATCCAGCTCTACCGGTTGCGTCGTACCCATCAGGTGCCCGAGGACGAGGACGACCTGCGGCGGCTCGGGCGGTCGCTCGGCTTCACCAAGAACCCGGTCGACGACCTCACCGCGGCGTGGAAGAAGCACGGGCTCGAGGTACGGCGGCTGCACGAGAAGCTGTTCTACCGGCCGCTACTCGCGGCGGTCGCGCGGATCCCCGGCGACGAGGTGCGGCTGACGCCGGAGGCGGCCAAGCAGCGGCTGACGGCCCTCGGGTACGCCGATCCCGCATCGGCGCTGCGGCACATCGAGGCGCTGTCCGAAGGGGTGTCGCGGCGGTCGTCGATCCAGAAGGCGCTGCTGCCGGCGATGCTCGGGTGGTTCGCGGAGTCGCCGGACCCGGATGCCGGGCTGCTCGCGTTCCGCACGATCTCGGACGCGCTCGGATCGACACCGTGGTACCTGCGTCAGTTGCGCGACGAGGGCGCGTCCGCCGAGCGGCTGGCGCACCTGCTGGCCAGCGGTCGGTACGCCGTCGACCTGCTGCAGCGGGCGCCGGAAGCGACGGCGATGCTCGCGGACGATCGGGAGCTGGTGCCGCGGACGCAGGAGGGCCTGCTGTCGGAGATGTCGGCGGCGGCGCGCCGACAGGACGATCCGGTCGCGGCGGTGGCGGCGATCCGTGCGGCGCGGCGGCGCGAGCTGTTCCGGACCGCGGCGGCTGACCTGTCCGGGCTGCTGGACGTCGAGACGGTCGGGCTGGGGTTGACGGCGATCTCGGTCGCGACGTTGAGCGCGGCGCTCGAAGTCGCGCGGCGGGCGGTCGCGAAGGGGAAGCCGGAGCCGACGCGGATGGCGATCGTCGCGATGGGGCGGTTCGGGGGACATGAGCTCGGGTACGGCAGCGATGCGGATGTGATGTTCGTGCACGATCCGCTGCCGGGTGCCGAGGAGAAGGCGGCGACCGACTTCGCGACGCAGGTGGCGACGGAGCTGCGGCGGTTGCTGGCGTTGCCGGGGGCCGATCCGGCGGTCGCGGTTGATGCGGATCTGCGGCCGGAGGGTCGGCAAGGGCCTCTGGTACGGACGTTGGCGTCGTACGCCTCCTACTACGCGCGCTGGTCGGCGGTGTGGGAGGCGCAGGCGTTGCTGCGGGCCGATCCGCTGTGTGGCGATGTCGAGTTGTGCGAGGCGTTTCGCGCGCTGATCGACCCGCTGCGGTATCCGGCGGCGGGGTTGAGCGAGCGGGACGTGCGGGAGATCCGGCGGATCAAGGCGCGTGTCGACGCCGAACGGCTGCCGCGCGGCGCCGACCCGGCGACCCACACCAAACTCGGTCGCGGTGGACTGGCCGACATCGAGTGGACCGTCCAACTCCTGCAGCTCCGCGAGGCCCACCGCGTCCCCAGCCTGCAAACCACCCGCACGATCGGTGCGCTGCGGGCCGGCGTGGAAGCCAACCTGATCGACCCCACCGAGGCCGACACCCTCCGCTCCGCCTGGGAGCTCGCCACCCGCGTCCGCAACGCCGTCATGCTCGTCCGCGGCCGCCCCAGCGACTCCCTACCCCGAGACCCCCGCGACCTGGCCGCAGTCGCCCAGATCTGCGGCTACCCACCCGGCGAATCCAGCGCCTTCCACGACCACTACCTCCGAACAACCCGCCGAGCCAGCAACACAGTCGCCCACCTCTTCTGGGACGACTAACCCCAGCAGGTACGCCGAGCGTGCTGCCGGTGTTGCGGGTGCGGCGGGTGCAGCTGGTACTGCGTACGTGCTGTAGGTGCCGCGGGGACGTGTAGGAGTTCGGCGGGTACGGCGGGTGCAGCTGTTAGCGCGAGGGTGCTGCGGGTGCAGCTGGTACGGCGCACGTGCTGTAGGTGCCGCGGGTACCGCGAGGACGTCGGGTGCGGCTGTTAGCGCGAGAGTGCTGCAGGTGTTGCGGGGTCCGGCGGGCTACAGGTCGGGCGGCGCAGGGTGCTGCAGGTTGCCGTAGGTACGGCGGGAAACAGCTAAACCGCAGGACCCGGCGGCACGGCTGGCGTTGGCAGGAGCGTCGGGTACGGCGGCGGTTGCGGCGGCGACGCAGGCGTACGGCAGTCGGGGACAGCTGGTACGGCGAGCGTCCTGCGGGTGCTGCCGGTACGGCGGGTACGGCGGGACGCGGACGTGTGCGGCGGGTGCAGCTGGTACCGCGTGCGGGCTGTAGGTGTCGCGGGTACGGCGGGGACGTCGGGTGCAGCTGTTAGCGCGAGGGTGCTGCGGGCTCCGGCGGGCTACAGGTCGTTCGGCGCGTGCCGCAGGTTGCCGTAGGTACGGCGGGAAGCAGCAAAGCCGCAGGACCCAGCGGCAGGGGTGATGTTGGCAGGAGCGTCGAGTGCCGCGGTGACGCAGGCGTACGGCAGTCGGGGACAGCTGGTACGACGAGCGTCCCGCGGGTGTTGCGGCCGCTGCGGGCGCTGCCCGTACGGCGGGTACGGCGGGACGCGGACGTGTGCGGCGCGTGCAGCTGGTACGGCGGGTACGGAAGAAGCCCCGGGGGCGGGTAGTGGCGAAGGTGCTGCGGGTGGTGCGGGGACGGCCGGTGGTCAGGTACGGCGAGTGTGCTGCTGCGCCCAGGGGCCAGGGGAGGGGCTCGGTCGGGGGAGGGTGGAGAAGGGGTCGGCGCGTGGGCAACTGCTCTTGTGGGGTGGGCTGTGGGTGGGGAAGGGCGGCGACTTGGCGTAAGGCTGTGGGGAGAGGTGGATTGACAGGCAACCTTTTGGTTGCCTATGGTGGTGGGGTGGAGTTGGTGTTCAAGGCGCTTGCTGATGATGGGCGTCGGCGGTTGCTGGATGCTTTGCGGGAGCGGAATGGGCAGAGCTTGCTCGAGTTGTGTGAGCTGCTGCCTGACCTGACCCGGCAGGGGGTGACGAAGCACCTGCGGATTCTGGAGGACGCCAACCTGGTGGTGACTGTCCGGCGGGGGCGTCACAAGTTGCATTACCTGAATCCTGTGCCGATCAACGAGATCGCCGAGCGGTGGCTGAGTAACTACGAGCGCGACAAGCTCCGAGCGCTCAGTGCGCTGAAGGCGGCATTGGAGGAGAGAGCATGAGTAAGCCGGCGATGATTCACGTGACCTACATCGAGACGACCCCGGAGAAGTTGTGGGAGGCGCTGACCTCGGGCGCGTTCACTCAGCTCTACTGGTTCGGTCGTCGGATCGAGTCGGCCTGGAGTGTCGGTGACCCGGTGCGGTTCTACGACAGTGCCGACGACAGCCTGACCGACTCCGGTGACGTGCTCGTGTACGACGAACCGAAGACGCTCGCTTACACCTTCAAGAACGAGTCAGTAAAGGACGTCCCGGCGAGCCGCGTCACGTTCACGATCGAGTCGGCCGGTCCGTCCGTGGTGAAGCTGCAGGTCGTGCACGACGAGATCACCGCGGACCAGGTCGAGGGCTGGCGCATTGGCTGGTCGCCGATTCTCGCCAACCTCAAGACCTACCTGGAGACCGGCAAGGTCCTGGAGATCAGCACGCCTTAAACTCGTGCTGGTGGAGGCGAAGGAGCAGGTCAGGCAGGCGGGTGTCTTCAGCACCGTCCGGCGGAGTGTCCGGATGACGGTGGGGCAGCAGCGGGTCTGGCAGTCGCACTGGTCCGAGCTGGGCCGGATGCAGGAGGATCTCCCACCCGGTCCGCTGGACCTCGCCGAGTGGTTCGGCCGCGACGCGCCGACCGTCCTGGAGATCGGCTCCGGCATGGGTGAGGCGACCGCTCAGCTCGCCGTCACCGCACCCGAGGTCAACCACGTGGCTGCCGAGGTCTACCCGGCCGGCCTCGGGCAGCTGATGTTGTGGGTGGAGAAGTACGGCCTCGACAACGTCCGCCTGCTGAAGGGCGACGCGCTCGACTTCCTCCGCGACCACGTGAGCCCCGGCACGCTGGCCGGCGTACGCATCTACTTCCCCGACCCGTGGCCGAAGAAGCGGCACCACAAACGCCGCCTCGTCACCGCCCCGTTCGTCGCCCTGATCGCCTCCCGCCTGCAACCCGGCGGGACGTTGCACCTGGCAACCGATTGGGCCGATTACGCCGACAGCATGCGAAAGGTGTGCGAGGCCGAGCCGTCGCTGCGCAACCAGTACGCCGGCTGGGCCCCGCGCCCCGAGTGGCGCCCGGTCACCAAGTTCGAGTCCCGGGCCCAGGCCGAGGGTCGCGACGTCCGCGACCTGATCTACACCAAGCTCACGCCGACCGGCTGGTGAAGTGCCACTGCCCGGCGCCCACCGTGTAAACAGCCCACCCATCGGCGTACGTCGCTGACCCCGCGAACGGCGCCGGCACGACGCTCACGTCCGACCCCACCGCCGACGGCACATGCACCTCGGCCGTAGCCCCGACCGGCACCAGTACCTCGAGCGAGAACACCCGGCTCCGCTGCTTCCACGCGACCGCCACCCGCCCGCGAATCGTCTCGGTCCGGATACTCGCCGAGCCGACCGATCCGCGCGCGTCCGGCCGCACCACGATCCGCTCGCAGCCCGCGCCGGCGACCCGCAACCCGGCAACGTTCTCGAAGATCCACTGCACGACAGTCCCTTGGAAGTAGTGGTTCCGCGACCGCGAGTCGTCCTCCCACATCTCCCACATCGTGTCCGCGCCCAGCTCGAACCAGTGCCCCCAGCTCGGGTACGTCCGCTGCAACGCCACTTTCGTCGCCGCCTCGCCGTACCCGTGCTCGGTCAGCACCGGCAGCAGCACGCCGACGCCCAAACACCCCGTGTTCAGGTGGAACCCACGCGCCTCGACATCCGCAGCCAACCCGGCCGCGACCACCGGCACCAGCTCGTCCGGAACGATGCCGAAGGCAAGCGGTACGGCGTTCGACGTCTGCCGGTAGTCCGGATCGTCGGCCGACCGGTACCGCCCGGCCTCCCGGTCGAGAAACGCCCGGTTCAACCCGTCCGCGAGCTCGCTCGCCACCTTACGGTACTCGTTGGGCTGCCCAATGAGCTCGCCGATCTCCGCGGCCGCGAGTAGCGCCCGGTACAGGTACGCCGTACCCGTCAGCCGCCGGTCTTCCGGCGCCGGCCCGTTGCTGTACCCCGGCGGCAACCAGTCGCCGAGCACGCTCACCGACAGCCCGTCCTCGACCCGCCCGAGCTCCCAGCCGAGATACCGAGACAGCGCTTCCCAGTGTTCCCGGAGCAGCCGCTCGTCGCCGTACCACCGGTAGAGCTCGCGCAGCAGGAACGGGTACACCGTCGGCCACTCGGTCGCAGGGGACAGCTCGCTGAACCCCCACCCGCTCGACGGCACGATCACCGGCAGCTGCCCGGACTCCGCCTGGCTGTCCCGGATGTCCCCGAGCCACTTGGTGAAGAACCGCGCCAGGTCGAGCGTTGCGAGCATCGTCGGCGCACCGACCTGCGCGTCGCCGGTCCACCCGTTCTTCTCGTAGAACGGCGTGTCCGTGGGGATCCCGTGCAGGTTGCTCAGGATCGTCCGCCGCATCGCACGCTCGAACTGCCCGTACGGCGCCTGCGACGACTCGAACCGGGTCACGCTCGCGACGTCCGAGTTCGCCACCCGCATCCGCACCTGCGCCGGAGCGCCCTCGATCTGCACGTACCGGAAGCCCTTGTAGGAGAACTTCGGCTCCCACGTCTCCACCCCGGTGCCCGCGGCAACATACTCGTCCCGCTGGATCCGGTCGCCCTCGACGTGCTGGTTGACCGCTACCACGTTGCCATCAGCAACTGTCTCGCCATGGGTCAGGCCAACGACGGTCCCGGCCGGCGCGGTCACGGTCAGCTCGGTCCACCCAGCCACGGTCCGTCCGAAGTCGGCGATCCACACCCCCGGCCGCACTTCGGAAACGTCCACCGGCGAGACCGTCTCGACCACTCGGATCGGCTCGTGGGCCTGCGCCACCAATCTCCCCGCCGGCGCCGCAACGATCTCCGCCGCAGCCCAGCCCGCGTCGTCGAACCCAGGCGTGTCCCACCCGGGGAGCGCCCTCCGGGCGTCGTACGTCTCGCCGAGATAGAGCGAGTCCGACAGCGTCGGTCCACCCGTGATCCGCCACGACGAGTCCGTGACGACCTCAGCCGTCCGCCCGTCGTCGTACTCGATCACCAGCCGCGCGATCAACCGCGGGTCCGCCGTCCACGGTGCCTGGTGCCACCGCCACACGTTCGGCGAGTTCATCCCAAAGAACCCACGCCCGAGCTCGGCCCCGACCACGTTGTCGCCGGCTTGAAGCAGCTCGGTCACATCGTGCGCGCTGTACAAAACGGTGTGGTCGTAAGCAGTAAAACCCGGGTCCAGCACCGCATCGCTGACCGCCCGACCATTCAGTCGCAGATCCGCATACCCGAGCCCGCTCGCATACAGCCGCGCCCGCCGCACGGCCCCGTCGACCGAGAAACCGCGCCGAAGCAGCGGCGCGCTCTCGGTCATTCCACCGATCCAGCGAGCCCCGAGGAAGCCCTCGTCCAGCAGTCCAGTCTCGAACCACGAGGGCTCGGACCAAGAGCCGATCCGGTCCAGACCGTCCCACAACCGGACCTTCCAGTAGTACCGCGTCCGCGCAGCCGACGGCCCCTCGTACTCCACGCCGAACGTCCGCGCCGACTCGACCTTCCCCGAGTCCCACGCATCCTCAAACCCATCCGAGGCGGCGACCAGCACCTGGTACGCCGTCTGCGTCCCGCCGTACCCCGGCGCGGAAGCGACCCAACTCAGCCGCGGTCGCGAAACATCGGTCCCCAACGGGCGAACCGCGTACTCGGTCTTGAGGGTCGTGGCGGTCAATGGACCACCCGGCGTCCAGCCGTCCGGCAGAAGAGTCACGCAGCAAGTCTGGAAGCCGCGCCCGCAGCCCGCCACCCAAATGTCCGGACACGGACAGCGCTGCGGTCACATAGCGGATATTTGTCCCAGCATGTGAAACCTGAGCAAATTGCTCGACTTTGTCCGCTTTCATAGTCCTATGCAGATCGTCTCGAACGCGCCCGGCGACGCGCTCACGCGTCGTCGGCACGTCGATCTGCTCCGGGTGAACTCCTCCGGTTGTCGGCGCACGGCGTAGCACCTCAGCTCCAGCTCGCTCCAGCTACTGCCTGTCTCCGCACCCGACCCGTAGGAGCAGTCCCGTGCGTCGTCTCATCCTGATCGCGTTGCTGGGCGCTGTCGCCCAGCTCGTCGACGGCACCCTCGGCATGGCGTACGGCGTCACCGCCAGCACCGCCCTGCTGATCACCGGCATCACCCCGGCCGTCGCCTCGGCCTCCGTGCACCTCGCCGAGGTCGGCACCACGCTTGCCTCCGGCCTGTCGCACTGGCGGTTCGGCAACGTCGACTGGCGTGTGGTCGCGTTGATCGGCGCACCGGGCGCAGTCGGCGCGTTCGCGGGCGCTACGTTCCTGTCCAGCCTGTCGACCGACTCGGCCGCGTTGTGGGTCGCCGGTCTGCTGCTCCTGCTCGGTTTTTACATCCTGGTCCGGTTCGGTACCGGCAAGGTGCGGGCCGTGATCGAGGGCCGTCCGGCCGGGAAGTTCCTCGGACCGCTCGGTCTCGTGGCCGGCTTCATCGACGCCACCGGCGGTGGCGGCTGGGGCCCGGTCGCGAACTCCGCGCTGCTGTCCAGCGGCAAGCTCGCGCCACGCCGCGCGGTCGGCTCGGTGAACGCGGCCGAGTTCATGGTCTCGGTCGCCGCCAGCATCGGCTTCCTGTTCGGGCTCGGCAAGAACAACCTCCCGTACGGCATCGTCGCCGCGCTGCTGATCGGCGGCGTACTCGCGGCGCCGCTGGCCGCGTGGCTGGTGTCCCGCTTGGCCACCCGCTGGCTCGGTGTCGGCGTCGGCCTGGTGCTGATCCTGACCAACGCACGCACGCTGCTCAACGGCCTCGACGTGACCACCGGACCGCGGTTCGCCGTGTACGCCGCGCTCGTCGCCGGCTGGGCCGCCATCGTCACCTACGGGATCCGGCTCGCGAACCGCCGTACTTCGACAGCGACAGGGACAGCGACAGTCCCCGCCCGCGAGCGCGAGCTCGAACCCGTCGCCTGACTCTTTCTCCCACAAAACAAAGGCATTCCAGTGCGCATCTTCCGTCCTGCCCGCTTGCTCGCCGCAACCCTCACACTCGTTGTCGCGGCCGCAGGTTGCTCGCGCGCCGACCGCGGCGACGAGACCGCCGCGGCCTCCACCGACAAGGGCCCGGCCACCGAGCTACGGCTCGGCTACTTCCCGAACGTCACCCACGCCGCCGCGCTCCTCGGCCTCGGCAAGGGGTTGTTCACCAAGGAGCTCGGGAGCACCAAGCTCGTCCCGACCAAGTTCAACGCCGGCCCGGAGGCCGTCGGAGCGCTGCTCGGCGGCTCGCTCGACGCGTCGTTCATCGGCTCCGGCCCCGCGATCAACGCCTACGCGAAGTCGCACGGCGAAGCCGTCCGCCTGATCGCCGGCGCGACGTCCGGCGGCGCGCAGCTCGTCGTCAAGCCGACGATCAGCAAGCCCGCCGACCTGGTCGGCAAGACCGTCGTCACGCCGCAGCTCGGCAACACGCAGGACGTGGCGCTGAAGAAGTGGCTGGCGCAGAACAACCTGACCGGCAAGGTCAAGGTCACCAACCTGGAGAACGCCCAGACCCTGGACGCCTTCAAGAAGGGCGACGTCGACGCGGCCTGGCTGCCCGAGCCCTGGTCGTCGCGGCTCGTCCTCGACGCCGGTGCGAAGGTGCTGCTCGACGAGGCCACGCTGTGGCCCGGCGGGAAGTTCCCGACCACCGTGCTGATCGTCCGCACCCAGTTCCTGCAGGAGCATCCCGAGACGGTGAAGGCGCTGCTCTCCGGCCTGGTCGCCTCGATCGACTACGCCAGCTCCAACCCGGCCGACGCGAAGACCGTGGTCAACGCCCAGCTCAAGGAAGCGACCGGCAAGTCGCTGAAGCCGGCCGTCATCGATCGCGCCTTCGCCCACATCCAGATCACCGCCGACCCGATCGCGTCGACGTTCCCGCAGCTGGCCAAGGACCAGGTCACCGCCGGGATCGCCAAGGACGCGCCGACCGTGGCCGGGTTCGCGGACCTCGGCCCGCTGAACGACGTACTGAGCAAGGCCGGCAAGCCGGCGGTCGACGCCGCCGGGCTCGACACCAAGTAAGGGGACGGACATGACGGCGACCGTGGAGACCCTGCAGAAGGTGCCGCAGGTGCACAGCCCAGTGCGGTTTCACCACGTGGGCAAGGCGTTCGGGACTGGACGGAAGGCGGTCGTCGCGCTCGACGGCGTCGACCTCGACGTCCGCCCCGGCGAGTTCGTCTGCCTGCTTGGCGCCTCGGGTTGTGGCAAGACGACCTTGCTGAACCTGGTCGCCGGTCTGGATCGGCCGACGAGCGGCCGGATCGAGCTCAACTCGTCCCGGCCGGCCGTCGTGTTCCAGGAGGCGGCGTTGATGCCGTGGCTGACCGCGGCCGGCAACGTCGAGCTCCCGTTGCGGATGGCCGGCGTACCGAAGGCTCAGCGGAAGGCGAAGGCTGCCGAGTTGCTGGAGCTGGTGCGGCTGGCCGGGCTGGGGGACAAGCGGCCGCACGAGCTCTCTGGCGGGATGCGGCAACGCGTCGCGCTTGCGCGGGCGTTGGCGTCGACGACCGACAGCGCCGATGCCGGCAAGCCGTCGTTGCTGCTGATGGACGAGCCGTTCTCCGCGCTCGACGCGATCACCCGCGACGTCCTGCAGGGCGAGCTGCTGCGGATCTGGCGCGCGACCGGTACGGCGATCCTCTTCGTCACGCACGACGTCCGCGAGGCCGTCCGCCTCGGCCAGCGCGTAGTACTCCTGTCGTCCCGCCCCGGCCGAGTCGTGCAGGAGTGGGATGTCGAGGATCTCGCCGGGGCGGCCGAGGCCGGCGCTGTCGACGAGGTCAACACCGCCTTGCGCAGGGTGATCAGCAGCCATGCCGCAGCCTGACCTGCAGGACAGCACCGCAGCGCCGTCGGTCGGTCCAGGATCGGTTGAGGCCGGGCTCGACGCCCTGGATACCCCGGTCGCCGCACCCGAAGGATCGCGGGTACGGCGGATCGGCGCCCGGCTGCTGCCTCCGGTCGGCGCGATCGTGGTGCTGGTCGCGATCTGGCAGGTGTTGTGGGCGGCGGCGTTCTGGCCCGAATTCAAGCTGCCGGCGCCGGTCGACGTCTGGAGCCAGGTCTGGGCGCTGGTGACGAGCGGCAAGATCGTCGAGCTGTTCTGGGTCTCGGTGCACCGGGCGGTGATCGGGTTCGCGATCTCGCTGCTGATCGCCGTACCGCTGGGACTGGCGATCGCCAACTTCCGGGTCGTCCGGCGCGGGATCGGCCCGTTGGTCTCCGGGCTGCAGAGCCTGCCGTCGGTGGCCTGGGTGCCGGCGGCGATCCTGTGGTTCGGGCTGAACGACCGCGCGATCTACTGGGTCGTGCTGCTCGGCGCGGTGCCGTCGATCGCGAACGGGCTGGTGTCCGGTCTGGACCAGGTGCCGCCGATCCTGCCGCGGGTCGGGAAGGCGCTCGGGGCCGGCTGGTTCGGTGGGATCCGGTACATCCTGCTGCCGGCCGCGTTGCCCGGGTTCCTCGGCGGGCTCAAGCAGGGCTGGGCGTTCTCCTGGCGGTCGCTGATGGCGGCCGAGCTGATCGCGACGTCGCCGGAGCTCGGCGAGGGCCTGGGGCAGTACCTGCACAACGGGATGTCGCTGTCGGACATCTCGATGGTGTTCGCCGGCATCATCCTGATCTTCGTCGTCGGCGTCGGCATCGAACTCCTGGTCTTCCGCCCCCTCGAGAACACAGTCCTGAGGGCGCGCGGCCTCACCGCTTCCGCTCGTTAGTGCCCCTCGTCGGGTCTTCTTTGGCGCTTGCGGCGCCCAGGCACGCACCTCGCGGCAGCGGAGGAACGGCCACGATGGAAAAGCATCGAGGCCGCTCCTCCGCCACCGCGATGCACGCACCTGGACACCGCAATCACTCAAACAACACCCGACGAGGGGCACTAGCCGTACTGTGGGTACGTGGTTCGATTCCTGCCGTTCCTGATCAGCTTGGTGCTCAGCGTCTACGCGCTGTTCTCCTGTATCCAGACGCCCGACGAGGACGTGCCGCACCTGCCGAAGCTGGTGTGGATCGTCCTGATCGTGTTCGTCCCGTTCGTCGGACCGATCGTCTGGCTGCTCATGTCGCGGACGCCGGGCGGCCGGCGCGAGCCCGTCGTACGGCGTCCGTCAGCGCCACCGTCGCGCCCGGTCGCGCCGGACGACGACCCGGACTTCCTCAAGTCGCTGGACCGCTACCGGGACCCGCGCACGACGATGAAGCCGCCCGAGCCCGAAGACCCGGACGACGACACCGGCGACAGCAGTAAGAACTGAGTTGCTCCTACGCAGACTTGCGGTGCTCGGGCAGGAGGGTGGTGTTGTCCCGTTCGGACTCCGTGGTGCCACCCCAGACGCCGTACGGCTCGCCGACGGAGAGCGCGTGCTGGCGGCACTCGGGCTGGACCGGGCAGGTGCCACAGAGCGACTTGGCCACCATCTCGCGGGCGCGTTTGCGCACGCCACGCTCCGATTCAGGGGAGAAGAACAGCTCCGGGTTGACGTCGCGGCACGCGGCCTGCGACTGCCAGTCCCACAGATCCATGAGCGGGCGGGGTAGGCGAGGCATCCCTCTCGACATGGCAACCTCCTTGACTCACCGTGAGCGCGGACGGGCGCTCGGTGAAAACTATGCTCAACTCACAGCGAGTTCAACCCTTGTTGTCTCGAACTTCGGTCCTTTCGTTATCGCGGCGTGTCGTCGCGGCCCGTGATCGGCCCATTTCCAGCGGCATCCGTGGTCACGCCATCACCTGGTGTGACATGAGTCACTTGATCGACCACGCACCGAGTACGGCGGCCAGCAGCCCGAATCCGAGGTTGAGGGCAACGTTCAGCAACGCCTTCGCGACGTGTCCGGACCTGGCCAGGGCCGTCGTCTCGGCCGCGAACGTGCTGTACGTCGTGAACGCGCCGCAGAATCCGACGCCGGCCAGCAAAGCGATCGTGTGATTGCCGACGCCGGTCAGCACGCCGAGCAGGAAACTGCCCAGAACGTTGACGGTGAAGGTGCCCCAGGGCAGCGGCGTCTCGATCCGGGCGCTGAGCAACAACCGCGCGACCATGTGCTTGTCCACCAGGAATCGCAGCGGTGCGCCGGCCGCGGCGCCGATCGCGACCCAGAGGACGGTCATCGCCGGCGACCGCCGGACATCCCGCCCAGCCACTCGCCGATCGTTGCCGCGACCAACGCTGCGGCGACCGTGCCGAAGTAGTAGACGAATGCAAGGAACGTCTGCACGTGCAGCAACTTCTGGGTATCGACGGCGAACGTCGAGAATGTCGTGAAGCCGCCGAGGATGCCGGTCCCGAGGAACGGGCGCAGCAACGGGTGCGACCGCGGGGTGAGGCGCGCGAACAGGATGCCGATCGCCAGACAGCCCAGGACGTTCGTGACGAACGTTGCCCAGGGAAAGCTTGCCGGCCCGTGCGGAATCGCCTCAGCGAGCCCGTAGCGGGCCAGTGAGCCGGTCACGCCGCCGAGGGCGACGACACCGAGGATCCGGGGAAGGCCAGGGTCAGACACTGTTCGGATCGTAGCGGTAGTACTCGTGCGCGCCGTGGGCCGTCGCCTGCTCTCCGGTCAGGGCCCGGATCACCATCGCGTGGGTGACCGCGAGGACCGGTCCGTCGGTGCTCGCGGCATGCCGCGCGAGCGCCGCTTGGGCGCGTTCGCGGACCTGCGACAGCGGCTCCCAGGGACGCTGGATGCCCTCCGGCCACTCCCCGTCGTACGTCTCGAGCTCATCCTTGGCGGCGCGTACGTCGGTTACGCTCCGCCACCGTCCGGTCTGGTCCGGAAGCCAGTCGCGGAGGTCGTAGTCGACCCGGACACCGAGCGCGAGCCGGTGCCCGATGATCGCCGCGCTGTGCAGCGCCCGGGTGAGCGGGGAGCTGACCAGGTAGGTCGCGCGGATGCCGCCGAGCAGGTCGGCAAGCTCCTCGGCCTGCTTGCGGCCGAGGGCGGTGAGTGGGGCGGAGTCGGCGGCCATCCCGGGGAGGCCCCGGGAATCGATCGGTTCGTAGTCCGGCTCACCGTGCCGGACCAGGTAGATCTGCGTCACAGCCATGTTCTACCGGAGATGCCGCGCCCCCGCCCATCCACGGTTGTGGCTGGGCGGCGCCGGTTCGGTCAGGGAGGTCGGCGGCCGGACCTGGTGCAGCTCGTCGAACAGGTCGCCCGGGGTCTTCGCCCTCGGTGCATCAATCTTGGGTGCTTCGATCTTGGGCGCTTCGATCCAGCGCACCTCGGTCGCGCCCTGGTGGCCGTGCACGGCCAGCACGGACTCCAGGTTGGGCCAGACCGCGGTCGCCGGGTTGTCCCCACGCCACCGCAACGCCACCGAGCCGTCGGTGAACTCGCACCCCTCCGCGACCACTCCCGTCCCCGACACCCCACTCGGATCCCGGTACCGAACCAGCTCAAAGGTCCGCGGCCTCACCACCTGCAGCACTTCCCGTCGTCTAGTCCCCGTCTTGCAGCCCTCAACGAGCCCGGACCACCGACGGTTACTGATCGAGTGCTATCGTCAACCTCGTGAAGCGCAGCTATTGGCGATTTTTTGAGTGGCCGGCTCTGGTGCCGGGTTGCTGAGCTGATTGCTGACGCCTGACCGTAGACACCACAGCCGGCCCGAAGCCAAGGACAGTCGTCCTTGGCTTTTCTCGTTCTCAGCCGGTTGCCTGCGACCTTTCGCGGTGGTCCGGCGGAAAGGTCCCAGGAATGAACACCCTCCCGAAGCAGCAGGAGAGTCCCAGCTCCGTCGTCGATCGGCGGATCGAGAAGACCGTCCCGTTGCTCACCCCGCAGGCGCTGCACGACGAGTTCCCGCTCGGCGACGAACTGTCCCGAACCGTGGCCACCGGCCGGCAGGCGGTGGCCGACGTACTCGACGGCACCGACGACCGCCTCCTGGTCGTCGTCGGCCCGTGCTCGGTGCACGACGCGAAGGCCGCGCTGGAGTACGCCGAGCGCCTCCGCCCGGTCGCCGAGCGGCTGTCCGACGGCCTGCTCGTGGTGATGCGGGTGTACTTCGAGAAGCCGCGCTCGACGCTCGGCTGGAAGGGCCTGATCAACGACCCGGGACTGGACGGTTCCGGCGACGTGAACCGCGGGCTGCGGATCGCTCGACAGCTGCTCGTTCAGGTGACCGGGCTCGGGCTGCCGGTCGGTTGCGAGTTCCTCGACCCGATCACCCCGCAGTACATCGCCGACACCGTCGGCTGGGGTGCGATCGGCGCCCGGACCGTGGAGAGTCAGGTGCATCGGCAGCTCGCGTCCGGCCTGTCGATGCCGATCGGGATGAAGAACCGCCCGGACGGCTCGATCGCCACTGCGGTCGACGCGATCAAGGCCGCCGCCGTACCGCACGTCTTCACCGGGATCGACCACGACGGCGCCTCGGCGATCCTGCACACCCGCGGCAATCCGGACTGTCACCTGGTACTGCGTGGCTCCGACAGCGGACCGAACTACGACACCGAGTCGGTCGCCGGCGCGGTGGAGCTGCTCCGCAAGGCCGGACTGCCGGAGCGGGTCGTCGTCGACGCCAGTCACGGCAACAGCCGGAAGGACCACAAGCGGCAGCCGATCGTGGCCGGCGAGATTGGTGCCCAGGTCGCGGCCGGCAACCGGGCGATCGTCGGCGTGATGCTGGAGTCGTTCCTGCAGGCGGGCCGCCAGGACCTCGACCCGACCCGGGAGCTGACCTACGGACAGTCGATCACCGACGCGTGCCTGGGCTGGGACACGACGGTCGACGTACTCGAGGACCTGCGCGACGCGGCGATCGCCCGCCGGGGATAGCTGTTCACCTGAAGGTCTCGCGACGGCTACAGGACCCTCCTAAGGTCCGGACCATGACTGAGATCTCCCGGCGTCTGGTGCTCGGTTCGGCGGTGGGTGGGGCGGCGGTCTCGCTGCTCCCGCCCTCGCTGCACACCGCGATGGCGCAACCTGTGCGGCGTGGTGGTCTGCGCGCGATCGAGCACGTGATCGTGCTGATGCAGGAGAACCGCTCGTTCGACCATTACTACGGGATGCTCCGCGGCGTCCGTGGGTACGGCGACCGCCAGCCGCTGCGGCTGCGCAACGGCAAGAGCATCTTCCACCAGCCCGTCAAGGCCGGTGGCGAAGTGCTGCCGTTCTCGGTGCGCAAGGCGGCCACGGACGCGGGCCGCAAGCCCGACGACATCCAGTACCTCGGCGCGCTGGCCCACGGCTTCGGCGACGCCACCCAGGCCTGGGCGGGCGGCTGGAACGACGACTGGGTCCAGGCCAAGACCGCGGCCACAATGACCCACTACGAGCGCCGCGACATCCCGCTGCAGTACGAGCTCGCTGAGACGTTCACGATCTGCGACGCGTACCACTGCTCGGTGAACGGCTCCACCAACCCGAACCGGAACTACCTGTGGTCCGGCACCACCGGCTACGAGCCCGGTACGACGCAGCGCGCGGTGACGAACGCGGCGTACGACTACAACCACGCCGGCTACGACTGGACGGCGTACCCGGAGCGGCTCGAGCAGGCCGGTGTCTCCTGGCAGATCTACCAGGAGTGGGACAACTTCACCGACAACGCGGTCGAGTACTTCAAGACCTTCAAGGACATCGGGCACAGGATCCTCGCCGGCGTGCCGGGCGGCTACCGGACCACTGAGGAGTTCTACGACAAGATCTTCGCCAAGACCGAGGCCGAGCGGGCTGAGGCGCTGCAGCAGCTGGACGCGGCGGTCGCGAAGCTCTCTGAGGCCGACCAGAAGCTCTTCCGCAAGGCTATGTACCGGTCCGAGCCCGAGTCGCTCGTGCCGCGGCTGAAGGCGGACATCGAGGCCGGCGCGCTGCCGCAGGTGAGCTGGCTCGTCCCGTCGGCGGTCGACTCCGAGCACCCCGGTTCGTCCACGCCGGTCGGCAGCGCGAACCTGATCTACGACGTCCTGGACGCGATCGCCTCCGACCCGGAGACCTGGTCGAAGACCGTGCTGCTGATCAACTTCGACGAGAACGACGGGTACTTCGACCACGTGCCGCCGCCGGTCGCGCCGAAGCCGGCGTCCGGCGAGGGCGACGACTGGTACGCCGGCCGTCCGATCGGGCTCGGCCCGCGGGTACCGATGACGGTCGTGTCGCCGTGGTCGGTCGGCGGGCACGTGAACTCGCAGGTGTTCGACCACACCTCGGTGATCCGCTTCCTCGAGCTCTGGACCGGCGTCCACGAGCCGAACATCAGCACCTGGCGACGGACCGCCTGCGGTGACCTCACCACGGCCTTCGACTTCGACCGCGGCTACCGCCGGCCGAACGTCGACCACCCCGGCCCGGTCCCGGCCCCGATCGACCGCTGGCACCCGGCTCCGCCGGCCGACCAGGCCGTCCCGGTCCAGGAGCCCGGCCGCCGGCCCGCCCGCGCAATCCCTTACCAGCAGTCGGTCTCAGCGCATGTTGCCGACGGCGACTTAATGCTGGCCCTGGGCAACGAAGGCGCGGAATCGGTCCACTTCGCTGTCTACTCGTACAGCGGCGAGCTCCCCGCGCCGGTCCACGTGGACGTCCGCCGCACGTCCATCCAGAAGGTACCCGTGAACGGCCCGTTCGAGATCGCAGTCCAGGGCCCGAACCGCCTCTGGGCCGAGGTGGCCGGTTCGTCGGACGGCGCCGCAGCGTCCCTCGACGTCCGCCTCGACACCCACCACAGCCGACTCGAACTGGTCAACGGCTCTCGCAAGCCGCTGACCGTGAAGCTCAAGTCCCGCGGCTACACCAGCAGGACCACCACGCTCGAGCTGCGCGGCAAGCAGTCCAAGACGATCACCTGGCCGACCGACCACGGCTGGTACGACGTAGAGGTCACCACCCTCGAAGACACGACGTACCGCCGCCGCCTGGCCGGCCACCTGGAGAACGGCAGGCCCAGCATCACGGGGTGATACACCTACGGTGGACACATGACCGACTACGACGAAGAGAACCGTGGCCAGTTCCACTTCTCCAGTCGCCGCGGCTGGATGAACGACATCAACGCACCCGTGTACTACCGCGGCGTCTACCACCTGTACTTCCAGCACGCCCCGAACAGCCTGGTGTGGGACACCATGCACTGGGGGCACGCCACCAGCACCGACCTCGTGCACTGGCAGCAGCAACCCAACGCGCTCGACCCCGCTGTCCATCCGGGCGACCTGTGGTCCGGGGGCGGGGTCGTCGACACCGCGAACGCGAGCGGGCTCAAGAACGGTGACGACGACCCGATCATCGTCTACTCAGGAACGAACGGCGTGACCGTCTTCTACAGTCTCGACGGCGGCACCACGTTCTCGACGTACGCCGACGGCCGCAAGGTGGTCACGCCCGGCGGTACCAGCCGCGACCCGAAGGTGTTCTGGGACCCGGTCTCGGAGACGTGGGGGATGGTCGTCTGGTCCGACGAGGGCGGCAACGGCGTCGATTTCAGTGTCTCCACCAACCTGCTCGACTGGACCTTCGCAACCCGCTTCACGGCGGACTGGCTCTTCGAGTGCCCGAACTTCATCCGGATGCCCCTCGGCGACGACCACCACTGGGTCCTGCACGCGGCCAGCGGCAAGTACGTCGTCGGCGACTGGGACGGTACGACGTTCCGCACGGACTGGACCGGGCCGGAGCGGATCAACCAGACCGAGACCTTCGCCGGTGCCGGCTACTACGCGGGCCTGACCTTCGAGAACGTCCCGGACGGCCGGATCGTCTCGATGGCGTGGCAGGGCGAGAACAAGGGCTCGGTCTGGACCGGCAACGCGTCCTTCCCGGTCGACTTCACCCTGCACGACACCCCGGACGGCCTCCGCGTCTTCAGCACCCCGATCCCGGAGATCGCGCTGCTGCGCACCAGCTCCGAGACCTTGGAAAACCGCACCGTCGAGGACGGCACCCAGCAGCTGGCAGCCGGCGACACCTACGAACTGGAGGCAACGATCGATGTCCGGGAGGCGACGCGGTTCACCCTGAGAATCGGACGCGACCTGGTGTACGACGTGGCGGCCGGGATGCTGGAGGACGCCAAGTTCCCGCCGGTCGATGGGAAGCTCGAGCTCCGCCTGCTCGTCGACCGAGATCAGCTGGACGTGTTCGGGAACGACGGCGCGATCTACCAGAGCTACAACCTTCGTCCCACCGAGCTGGAGCTGGTCGCCGAGGGGCGCGTGCACGTCGACACGCTCACCGTCCACCAGCTCGGTTCTATCTGGCGATAGCCGCCGTCCGCGCGTTCGTCACCGCGAGCAGATCCGCGGGGGAGAGGCCGATGTCGAAGCCGCGGCGGCCGCCGGAGACGTAGACGGTCGGGTGGTCGATGGCGGTGCTGTCGACCACCGTCGGCAGCGCGCGCTTCTGGCCGATCGGGCTGATGCCGCCGACGACGTACCCGGTGGTGCGCTCGGCGGCGGCCGGGTCGGCCATCACCGCCTTCTTGCCGCCGGCCGCGGCCGCGATCGCCTTCAGGTCGAGCTGCTTGCCGACCGGTACGACGCCGACCGTGAGCTTCCCGTCGACCTCGACGAGCAGGGTCTTGAACACCTGCTCCGGATCGAGCCCGAGCGCCTCGGCCGCCTCCAGCCCGTACGACTTCGCCGCCGGGTCGTGCTCGTACGCGTGCGTACTGAACTCGACCTGCGCCTTCGTCAACGCAACGGTCGCCGGAGTCCCCAGCGCCTTATTCTTCGCCACCCGGCGAGCTTACGAGACGCACACAGCACCCCGTCGCCTGCGGGTCCAGCTGCGCCTGCATGCCAGTCTCGCCAACGGTCTCGAGCAGGCCGGTCAGCAGGTTGAGGTTCATGCCGCACACGAGCCGCGGGTACTCGGCGGCCAGTCGCCGGAACGGGCAGTTCGCGAGCGCGATCGCGTCGCCGTCCGGCCGGGGTTCGAACCCGTGCGCCTCGAGGACCTCGGTGAGGTCGGTGCCGGTCCGTCCGAGCGTCTCGCCGTACGCACGGGCACGCCGGTTCACCGCCTCGCGGGGCAAGATCGCCTCGTCCTCGGCGTCCTGGATCGCGGCGGCGAGGAGGTGGCCGGCGACGGCGTACTGGCGTTCGGGGAGGGTGATCTCGATCTCACGGTCGGAGCGGTGGTAGAGCTTCGCGGGACGGCCCGCGCCCGGTCCGGTGCGGCCGGTACGGCGCTCGTAGCAGGTGTCGAGCAGGCCCTCTTCGGTCAGCTTGTCCAGGTGGAACGCGGCCGTCGTCCGTGCGAGGCCGAGCGCGCTCGCGGCCTCGTCGCGGCTGACCGGCGCCGGGCGGCCGACGACGTACTCGTAGAGCCGGCGCCGGGTCGGCTCCTCCAGGGCGGCGACCGCCTGGACCCGGACATCCCACGAGTTGTTCACGGAATGATTCTATCGACAACATCGGTTGGTCTAACAGTATGATGGCAATTCGTTGAATCTTCAGGGAGTGATCCGATGGCGATCTCGGCCGATCTCGAGCCCGTCCCTCTGCACATCGTCGCGCGGCGTGCGGAGATCGATCTGCCGGCGGCGCAACGCGCGGTCGCGGACCTGCTGACCGCGCTCGGGCGGGACCCCGAGAGCGCGCACCTGGCGGACACCCCGCGCCGGGTGGCGAAGGCGTACGCGGAGATGCTCACTCCCCGCGAGTTCGAGCTGACCACGTTCCCCAACGACGAGGGGTACGACGAGCTCGTCCTGGCGAAGGACATCCCGGTCCAGTCGCTGTGCGAGCACCACCTGCTGCCGTTCGAGGGCGTCGCGCACGTCGGCTACCTGCCGGGCGACCGCATCCTCGGGCTCTCGAAGCTGGCTCGGGTGGTGGAGCTGTTCGCGCGCGACTTCCAGGTGCAGGAGCGGCTGACCAAGCAGGTCGCCGACTGGTTGCAGGACCACCTGCAACCGAAGGGCGTCGGCGTCGTGATCGAGGCCGAACATCAGTGCATGTCGCTGCGCGGTGTCCGCGCGGTGGGGTCGAAGACGGTGACGTCGTCGCTGCAGGGGATCCTGCGGGACAGCCCGAGCTCGCGGCAGGAATTCTTCGCGCTGACCGGCCTCACCCCGTAGGTCGGGCGGCCAACGGAAGCAGGTTGGGAAGCAGGTTGGACTGTCGCTGCGCTGATCAGGCGGAGGCGACGGCCGGCGGGTGGTGATGGGTTCGACGGCCGGTGGCGAGGATGTGCGCCACCTCGCCGGGCAGGAGGTCCGTGCCGGGGACCGTTTCCATCTCGGAGACGTCCAGCCAGCGCACGACGGTGGCGCCGCAGTGGCCGTGGACGGCGAGGATGGAGTCGAGGTCCGGCCAGACGGCCGTCGAGGGGTTCGGTCCGTGCCAGCGGAGGGCGACCGAGCCGTCGGTGAAGACGCAGCCTTCCGCGACGACGCCGGTTCCGGACACCCCGCTGATGTCGGTGTAACGGACGAGTTCGAACGTTTGGGGTCTCACCGGCGGCACCCCAGCTGGCGTGAAATTTCTGCCATGATCCTTTCCCCGTAGTGGCGTGGATGGGCGCTCGCCACGGACCGGGGACAAGTACCGACTGTCAGCGGGGAAGGACGGTCTGTAGCGACTCAACTTCTCAACACAAGCTAGATCCAAACCGCCCGGACGCGCCAGAGGTCCGACCGCGTGTCTCAAGCCTCGGTTCCGCTGAAACGCTTACGTCCGGACATATTCGGTGCGGAAGTGAGCGCCTGCCGTGATCGAATACAGCGGTGTTCCTGACCCTTGGTACCGATCTGTCCGGACTGGCCGCACCCGCGAGCGATTTCGGGTTTCTGTTGCACAAGAACCCGGCCCGACCGCAGGCGATCGATGTCACCGGTGGATCGGCGCATGTCTTCTACCCCGAGGCGACCGACGAGCGCTGCACGGCGGCCGTGATGCTGGAGATCGACCCCATCGGCCTGGTCAAGGCGAGCCGCGGAAAAGCCGCCGAAGGATTCACCCTCGGGCAATACGTGAACGACCGCCCGTACGCCGCGTCCAGCCTGCTCGCGGTCGCGCTCGGCAAGCTTTTCCGGACGGCGATGAACGGCCGCTGCGACGCCCGCCCGGAATTGGCCGCCACCGCCATTCCGCTCGACATTCACGTCCCCGCGCTTCCGTGCCGTGGCGGTGCGGACTTCGTTGCCCGCCTGTTCGAGCCGCTCGGTTGGACCGTCGACGCGCAGCCGGTCCCGCTCGACCCGGAGATCCCGGAGTGGGGTGCTTCGCGGTACGTCGACCTTCGTCTGACCGGCGTACTGCGGCTGGCCGACGCGCTCAACCATTTGTACGTGATGCTCCCGGTGCTCGACGACGCCAAGCACTACTGGGTCGGCTTGGACGAGGTCGACAAACTTGTCCGGGCCGGCGAGGGCTGGCTGGCCGCACACCCCGAGAAGGACCTGATCTCGCACCGCTACCTCGCCCACCGGCGGTACCTGACTGATGCGGCGCTGGAGCGACTCACCGAGGCGGACGGTGCCGAGCTCGCGGAGGAGCCGCCGGAGGATTCGGTCTCGCTCGCGGTCGAGCGCCGGACGACGGTCGCCGACGTACTGCGAGAGCTCGGCGCGCGCTGGATCGCCGACATCGGCTGTGGCGAGGGCGCGCTCGTGGGTGAGCTGCTCAAGGACCCGATGATCGGCGAGCTGATCGCGACCGACGTGTCCGCTCGGGCGCTGATCGCGGCCAAACGCCGGCTGCACTACGACGACCTGCCCGACCGGCAGCGGGAGCGGCTGCGCTTCCTGCAGTCGTCCGTGACGTACGCCGACCAGCGACTGGCCGGCCTGGACGCGGTCGTGCTGATGGAGGTCGTTGAGCACGTCGACCCGCCCCGCCTGCCCGCGCTGGCCGACTCGGTCTTCCGGGCGGCGCGCCCCGGAGCGGTCGTGATGACCACGCCGAACCGCGAGTACAACGTCCGCTTCGACTCCCTGCCGGCCGGCGAGTTCCGCCACCCCGACCACCGCTTCGAGTGGACCCGCACCGAGTTCCAGACCTGGGCCCGCTCGGTGGCTGCCCGCTACCAGTACGCCGTTGAGTTCCGCGCCGTCGGTGCGGTGGATCCCGAAGTAGGTCCGCCCACTCAGCTGGCGCTGTTCAGGGTGGAGGAGGCCCGATGATCGCCATTCCGAACCTGTGTCTGGTCGTGCTGGTCGGTGCGAGTGGATCGGGGAAGTCGACCTTCGCCGCCAAGCATTTCAAGTCCACCGAGGTGATCTCCAGCGACTTCTGCCGCGGCCTCGTCTCCGACGACGAGAACGACCAGGCCGCGACGAAGGACGCCTTCGAGGTGCTCAACTTCATCGCCGGCAAACGCCTGGCCGCCGGCCGCCTCACGGTCATCGACGCCACCAACGTCCAGCCCGACGCGCGCAAGGAGCTCGTCAACCTGGCCCGGGAGTACGACGTACTCCCGGTCGCGATCGTTCTCGACCCGCCGGAGCGCGTCTGCATCGAGCGCACCGAACAGCGCGCCGACCGGACCTTCGGCGCCAAGGTGATCACCCGGCAGCGCTCGCAGCTCAAGCGCGGCCTGCGCAGCCTGAAACGCGAGGGCTTCCGGACCGTCCACGTGCTGACCGACGTCGCGGAGATCGACGCCGTCAGCATCGAACGCACCCGGCTCTACAACGATCTGACCGATCGGACCGGCCCGTTCGACATCGTCGGCGACGTCCACGGCTGCCGCCCGGAGCTCGAGCAGCTGCTCGCCGACCTCGGCTACACGCTCACCCGGGACGACCTCGGCCGCCCGATCGACGCCGTACACCCGGAACGTCAGGCTGTCTTCGTCGGCGACCTCGTCGACCGCGGTCCGGACTCGCCCGGCGTGCTCCGGCTGGTGATGGGGATGGTGGCCGCCGGCCACGCGTACTGCGTCCCGGGCAACCACGAGGACAAACTCCTCCGCGCGCTCCGGGGCAAGAACGTGAAGATCAGCCACGGCCTGGAGACGACTCTCGAGCAGCTCGCGACGGAGTCGCAGGAGTTCCGCGACCAGGTCGAAGCCTTCATCGACGGACTGATCTCGCACTACGTCTTCGACGGCGGCAAGCTGGTCGTCTCGCACGCCGGCCTGGTCGAGCGGATGCACGGCCGGACCTCCGGCCGGGTGCGCTCGTTCTGCCTGTACGGCGAGACGACGGGGGAGACGGACGAGTTCGGGCTGCCGGTCCGCTACCCGTGGGCGAACGACTACCGCGGCCGCGCGATGGTCGTCTACGGCCACACGCCGACGCCCGAACCGGAGTGGATCAACAACACGATCTGCCTCGACACCGGCGTCGTGTTCGGCGGCGCGCTCACCGCGCTGCGGTACCCGGAGCGCGAGCTGATCCAGGTCCAGGCGGCCAAGGAGTACTACCCGCCGGCCAAGCCGTTGCACGTGGCAACGGCTCCGGAGCGGGAGCCGGACGTGCTCGAGCTGACCGACGTGACCGGCCGGCGCGTGATCGAGACCGCGACCCACGGCCGGCTGAGCGTCCGCGCCGAGCAGGCGGGTGCGGCGCTGGAGGTGATGAGCCGGTTCGCGATCGATCCGCGGTTCCTGCTGTACCTGCCGCCGACGATGAGCCCGGTGTCGACCTCCGACGTACCGGGGTTGCTCGAGCACCCGCAGGAGGCGTTCGAGACGTACCGCGGGCAGGGCGTGACCGAGCTGGTGTGCGAGGAGAAGCACATGGGTTCGCGGGCGGTCGTGCTGCTGACGCGGGACGACGACGTGGCGGAGAAACGGTTCGGTCTTGCCGGTCGCGGCTCGATCCACACGCGGACCGGCCGCTCGTTCTTCGACGCCGCGCTGACCGATGAGCTACTGGCGCGGCTGCGTTCGGTCGTCGAGACGGCCGGCATCTTCGCCGAGCTGAACACGTCCTGGCTGCTGCTCGATGCGGAGCTGCTGCCGTGGAGCGCGAAGGCCGGGGACCTGCTGCGCAACCAGTACGCCGCCGTCGGCGCCGCCGCTCGTACATCGTTGCCCGAAGCAACCGATGCGCTGCGATCGGCTGTCGCTGCCGGGCTTGACGTAGGCGAGTTGCTCGCGGCAACCGAGCGTCGTACGACGAATGCGGAGCGGTTCACGGAGGCTTATCGGAGGTATTGCTGGCCCACAGACGGGCTGGACGGGATCCGGATTGCGCCGTTCCAGGTGCTGGCGTCCGAGGGTGCGACGTACCAGGAGCGACCGCACGCCTGGCACCTGGCGCTCGCGGATCGAATGGTTGCTGACGGCCCCGGACTGGTCACGCCGACGCGGCGGTTGTTCGTCGATGCCGGTAATTGGGCGGACGGGATCGCGTGGTGGGAGGAGCTGACGGGGGCCGGCGGCGAGGGGATGGTCGTGAAGCCGGCGGTCAACCTCACCCGGACTGCGAAGGGCCTGGCGCAGCCGGGGCTGAAGGTCCGTGGGCAGGAGTATCTGCGGCTGATTTACGGGCCGGACTACACCGAGCCGGCCAACTTCGCGCGGCTGCGGGACCGGAACCTCGGGCACAAGCGGTCGCTCGCTCTCCGCGAGTACGCGCTCGGCCTCGAGTCGCTGGATCGGGCGGCTCGGGGTGAGCCGCTGTGGCGGATCCATGAGTGCGTCTTCGCCGTCCTGGCGCTGGAATCGGAGCCCGTCGACCCCCGTCTGTGAACTCCGCTGTGAGCCTCGCTGGGATCTCCGCCGTGATCTCCGCGCGGTAAACGTTCGCCGTAATCCCTTGGCAAGGTGTGACATTGCACCTTAAGGTCTGTGCAATGTCACACGGCACAGCGCTGCGCATCGAGCTGACCGGTGGGCTGCTGCACGGCTGGCAGCAGCGGAACCGGGCGGCGACGATCCCGCATGCCATCGGCGAGCTTCGCAAAGCCGGGAACCTGGAGAACCTGCGCCGGCTGGCCGACGCGACGGTCGGCCCGTACCGCGGGCGGTACCCGTTCCTGGACACGGACCTCTACAAGACGCTCGAGGGCCTCGCGTACGAGGTCGGTCGCGAGGACGCACCGGCCGGAGCGCGCGAGTTCTACGACGAGGTCGTCGAGCTGCTCGGTCGGGCCCAGGCCGGGGACGGCTACCTGAACTCGTACTTCCAGGACCCGGACCAGCCGAAACAGCCCTGGTCCGACCTCGGTTGGGGCCACGAGCTCTACAACCTCGGCCACCTGATCCAGGCCGCTGTCGCGGCCCGGCGCCGGCTGGGCGACGACCGGCTGCTGACGGTCGCGCGCAAATTCGCCGACCTCGTGGTCGCGAAGTACGGCGAGCACGGGGCCGAGGTGATCGACGGTCATCCCGAGGTCGAGATGGCGCTGGTCGAGCTTTATCGTGAAACCGGTGAGCAGGACTACCTGACCCAGGCCCGGCTGTTCGTCGAGCGCCGGGGGCGCGGCAAGCTCGAGCACACGATCTTCCCTGGCGAGTACTTCCAGGATCACGTCCCCTTCCGCGACCTGCCGTCGGTCACCGGGCACGCCGTCCGGATGGCGTACCTCGCGGCCGGCGTGACGGACGTGTATCTGGAGACCGGCGACGCGACGCTGCTGGCCGCGCTCGAGCGGCTGTGGGACGACATGGTCGCGACCAAGCTCTACCTCACCGGTGGACTCGGCAGCCGGCACTCCGACGAGGCGATCGGCGACCGCTACGAGCTGCCGTCTGAGCGGGCGTACGCCGAGACCTGCGCGGCGATCGGGACCATGCAGTGGGCGTGGCGGATGTTCCAGGCGACCGGCGGGTCGAAGTACCTCGATGTGTACGAGACCGTGCTCTACAACGCCTATGCCGTCGGGCTGTCGGCGGACGGTACGGCGTTCTTCTACGACAACCCGTTGCAGCGGCGGCCGGACCACTCGCAGCGCTCCGGGATGGAGGACGGTGGCGAGCTGCTCCGGCGGGCGTGGTTCGGCTGCCCGTGCTGCCCGCCGAACATCATCCGCTGGATGTCTCAACTGCAGGACCAGGTGGCGGCTGTTCGCGATGGGGTGTTGTACGTCGGGGTTTATGCGGACGCACGCGTTACTTCCGGGGATCTCAAGCTCGACATCACCACTGACTATCCGTGGGACGGGGAGATCACGCTCACCGTCGAGGAAGCCCCCGACGAGGAACGAACCATCGCTTTGAGGGTCCCGCAGTGGTGCCCCAGTGCTGAGCTGGAAGAGCAGAGCGCGGGGCGTCGGGGGGTGGGGCCGGGGTGGGTTGTGGTGCGGCGGAGGTTTGTGGTGGGGGATGTGGTGCGGTTGACGTTGCCGATGGCGCCGCGGGCTCATGGGGCGCATCCGTATCTGGATGCGGCCCGGGCGGGGATCGCGGTTGCCCGGGGGCCGTTGGTTTATTGCGTTGAGCAACAAGATGTGGAAGCGCCGGTGGACGACCTGTTGCTGTCGCCGGGGGCGGTACACCGGGCGGTCGTGCGCCGGCGGGGCGACCATCTCGTGCTCGAGTTGACGGTCGGTGTGGCCGAGGCTCCGGCGACCGAGCTCTACCCGGTGCTGACCGAAACGACCGAGCCGACTAGGGAGACCGCTGCATGCACCGTGCCGGCAACCTTCGGCCCGTACTTCCTCTGGGGAAACCGTCAGGCCCTGGCCATGCGTGTGTGGCTGCGAACCGAAAGAGACTGCTGATGAAGAGAACTTCCCTGCTCGTGGCGCTCGCGGCAACCGCCGCGCTCACCCTCAGCGCCTGCGGTGGCGGCGCCTCCGGAGCCAAAGGTGAGTCCGCCGGCCCCGGAGCCAAGGCCGCGCGAGGCGGCACCCTCCAGATCCTCGCGAACGCCTCGTTCTCGCACCTCGACCCGGCCCGTGGCTTCGACGGCGGCGTGAACAACTTCTACCGGCTGATCTACCGCACGCTCACCACCCAGGGCGCCGCGCCCGGTGCCGAGGGCACCAAGATCGTGCCGGACCTGGCCACCGACACCGGCAAGCCGTCCGACGGCGGCAAGACCTGGACCTTCACGCTGAAGGACGGCCTGTTCTTCGAGACCGGTGCGCCGATCACGAGTGCCGACGTGAAGTGGGGTGTCTCCCGTGCGTGGGACCCGGAGCTCGGCATCGGCTCGCCGTACGCGAAGCAGTTGATCGAGGCGCCTGCGTCGTACCAGGGCCCGTACAAGTCAGGTGCCCTGGCAACGATCGAGACGCCGGACGCGAAGACGATCGTGTTCCACCTGAAGAAGCCGTTCGCCGACTTCGGCAGTGTGGTTGCCCAGAGCACCTTCACGCCGGTGCCGAAGGGGCAGAGCGCCGGCAACCAGCTGGACGCCAAGCCGATCGCCTCCGGCCCGTACAAGGTTGCCGCCTACAAGCCGGGCGCATCGCTCGAGCTGGTTCGCAACGACAAGTGGGACAAGAAGACCGACGACGTCCGGACGGCGAACCCGGACAAGTTCCACTGGACCTTCGGCCTCGACCCGGCAACGATCGACGAGCGGATGATCGCCGGGCAGGGCGCCGACGCCGACGCGATCGCCGGCACTGTTCAGGCCGCCAGCGTGGCCCGGATCCAGGCGCCGCAGCTCAAGCAGCGGACGATGACCGGCATCAACGGCTGTACGACGTACCTGGGCCTGAACACCACGAAGAAGCCGCTGAACGACGTCAAGGTCCGGCAGGCGATCAACCTCGCGATCAACAAGCAGACCGTGCGGGACGCGGACGGCGGGTCCGCGCTGGCCGAGATCGGGACCAGCATCCAGCCGCCGACGGTGGCCGGCCGGGTGGACTACGACCCGTACCCGAGCCCGGACCACAAGGGTGACCCCGACGGCGCCCGCAAGCTGCTCACCGCGGCGGGCGTCGCGGCCGGCTTCACGATGACGCTCGATACCCGGGCGGACCCGAAGATGCAGGCAATGGCGGTCGCGATGCAGCAGGCGCTCGAGCCGCTCAAGATCACCGTCAAGATCAACACCATCGACACCGCGACGTACTACGAGGTGATCGGGACGACGTCGCAGCAGCACGACGCCGCGATCACCGGCTGGTGCCCGGACTGGCCGTCCGGCCAGACCTTCCTACCGCCGCTGTTCGACGGCCGCAACATCACCCCGAAGGGCAACACCAACCTGTCGCAGCTGAACGACCCGGCGGTGAACGCGAAGATCACCGAGATCGCCGCGATGACCGACGTGACCGCCGCGAACAAGGCGTACGGCGACCTGGACAAGCAGATCATGGCGCTCGCGCCGGTCGTCCCGCTGCTGTACGAGAAGGTCCTGCTGCTGGTCGGCAGCAACGTCGGTGGCGCCTACCTGCACGACGGGTTCTCGGGCGGGATCGACCTGGTGTCGGTCGGCCTCAAGGACCCCTCGAAGTGACCACCAGCCCCACACTGGCCGAGATCGAGGAGGTGGGTTCGCCGGCACCGGCCGGCGGCCCGCCCGCCTCGGGCCGGCGGATCCTGACCACGATCGTCCGGGACAAGGGCGCGCTCGCCTGCCTGGTGTTCCTGGCGATCGTGGTGCTGATGGCGGTCGCCGCGCCGCTGATCGTGAAGCTCAGCGGGTGGGGGCCGTACCAGTTCGACTCGGCCGCGATCGACTCCGGCCTCGGCGGCGTACCGCGCGGGGCGCTCGGCGGGATCAGCGGCTCGCACTGGTTCGGCGTCGAGCCGCAGAACGGCCGCGACCTGTTCGCGCGGGTCGTGTACGGCGCACGGGTGTCGATCACGATCTCGCTGTCGGCGACGGTGCTGACCGGGATCCTCGGCGTCGTGCTCGGCATGCTGGCCGGGTTCTACCGCGGCTGGGTGGATCAGGTGATCTCGCGGCTGATGGACTTCCTGATGGCGTTTCCCGCGCTGATCTTCATGATCGCGATCCTGTCCTCGCTGCCGTCCGGGAATCGGCCGGCGCTGCTGGTGCTGGTGATCAGCGTGTTCGGCTGGCCCTACCTGGCCCGGGTGATCCGCGGGCAGACGATGACCCTGGCCAACCGCGAGTTCGTCGAGGCGGCGCGGGCGTCCGGGGCGACGGACACCCAGGTGGTGTTTCGGGAGATCCTGCCGAACCTGCGCGGCTCGATCGTGGTGATGACGACGCTGGCGATCCCGGGCTTCATCGGGACCGAGGCCGGCCTGTCGTTCCTCGGCGTCGGTGTCTCGCCGCCGACCGCGTCCTGGGGCCAGATGATCTCGAGCTCGGTGAGCTGGTACTCCGTCGATCCGATGTTCTTCGCGATCCCGGGCACGTTCCTGTTCCTCACCGTCCTGTCCCTGACCGTCCTCGGCGACAAGATCCGCACACTCATCGACCAGGGGGAGGCGGCGTGACGCGGTACGTCCTCGGCCGGCTCGGTAGCGTCGTACTCATCCTGCTGGCCGTCTGTCTGTTCACCTACCTGATCTTCTTCAAGCTCTCGCCGGATCCCGCGGTGATGATCTGCGGCAAGACCTGTACGCCGGACCGGATCACCTCGATCCGTGACGTGCTCGGGCTGAACCAGCCGATCCTGACCCAGTTCTGGGAGTTCCTGCACGGCATCTTCGCGGGTCGTCAGTACGGCTCGGTGCACTGCCCTGCACCCTGCCTCGGGTACAGCTTCCAGACGAATGAGTCGGTGTGGAGCATGATCACCGCGCGGCTCCCGGTGAGCGTCACGGTCGCTGTCGGTGCCGCCGTACTCTGGCTGCTCGCCGGTGTGATCGGCGGTCTGGTCAGTGCGGTCAAGCAGGGCACCTGGTGGGACCGTACGGCGATGGCGCTCGCGCTCGGCGGGGTCAGCGTGCCGAACTACGTACTCGCGCTGGTCCTGCAGTACGTGCTCGTGGTGAAGCTGCAGGTGCTGCCGTTCCCCTCAGCGGTGCCGTTCGGCGACAACCCGGTGCTGTGGTTCGAGTCGTACCTGATGCCGTGGGTCGTACTGGCGGTCGGCTACGCCTGCCTGTACGCGCGGCTGACCCGGAGCAATGTGATCGACACGTTGTCCGAAAACTACTACCGGACCGCACGGGCCAAGGGACTGAGCGGTGCGCTGATCATGCGCCGGCATGCGCTCCGGCCGGCGCTGACGCCGATCACCACGATCTTCGGGATGGACTTCGCCGGCCTGCTCGGCGGCGCGCTGATCACCGAGACCGTCTTCGGGCTGAACGGCATCGGCAAGCTGGCCGCCGACTCGATCGCCAAGAACGACCAGCCGGTGATCATGGCAGTGACCCTGCTGGCCGCCTTCTTCGTTGTCGTCGGCAACGTCGTGGTCGACCTGCTCTACACCGCGCTGGACCCGCGAGTGCGGGTGGTGTCGTCATGAGCGAGGACCTGTTCGTGGTCGAAGACCTCACGGTCACGCTGCCGACCGGTCGCGGTCCGGTCGACGTGGTGAAGAACGTGTCGTTCACGGTCGGCCGGGACGACACGCTCGGGATCGTCGGCGAGTCCGGGTCGGGCAAGTCGATGACAGCCCTCGCCGTCCTCGGGCTGCTGCCGCGTGGCGCGCAGACGTCCGGCAGCGTCCGGCTGGACGGGACGGAGTTGCTCGGGCGATCGGACCGGGAGCTGCGGCCGGTGCGCGGCGACGCGATCTCGATGGTGTTCCAGGACCCGTTGTCGTCGCTGAATCCCTACTACACCGTGGGTCTGCAGATCGAGGAGATGTACCGGACGCACCGCGGCGGCTCGCGGCGGGCGGCCCGGCAGGTGGCGATCGAGGCGCTCGAGCGGGTCCGGATCCCCGACCCGGGCCGGCGGGTCGACCACTACCCGCACCAGTTCTCCGGTGGCCAGCGGCAACGGGTGATGATCGCGATGGCATTGTGCTGCGCGCCGTCGCTGCTGATCGCGGACGAACCGACGACCGCGCTCGACGTCACCGTACAGGCGCAGATCCTGGAGCTGCTGGCCGAACTGCAGTCCACGACCGGAACCGGGCTGATCTTCATCACCCACGACCTCGCGGTGATCAGCTCGATCGCCCGGCGGGTGCTGGTGATGCGGTCCGGCGAACAGGTCGAGTACGGGACCGCCGAGCAGGTGTTCTCGGACCCGCGGCACGACTACACGCGGATGCTGCTGGACGCCGTACCGCGGATCGACGACGAGGTGGCCCGATGACGTTGCTGACGGTGCGCGGGGTGACCAAGGAGTTCGTCACCCGCGGCGAAGGGGCGATGGCGCGCAGGTCGACGTTCACGGCCGTGGACGACGTGAGCTTCGACGTCGAGCTCGGCGAGACGCTCGCGATCGTGGGGGAGTCGGGTAGCGGGAAGTCGACGACCGCGCGGATCGCGGCCCGCCTGCTCGAGCCGACCCGCGGCAGCGTCGTCTTCGACGGCCAGGATGTGACCCGGGCGCGCGGGAAGGACCTCGCGCGGTTCCGGAACGACGTCCAGGTGGTATTCCAGGACCCGTTCTCGTCGCTGAACCCGCGGTACCCGGTCGAGCGGATCATCACCGCGCCGCTGACCTACCAGGGCATCACCCCGCCGAACGGGCGGCGGGCGTTCGCGCAGGAGCTGATGGCGCGGGTCGGGCTGAACCCGGACCAGTTCCGGCGGTACCCGGCGCAGTTCTCCGGCGGGCAGGCGCAGCGGATCGGGATCGCTCGGGCGCTGGCGGTGAACCCGAAGCTGGTGATCTGCGACGAGGCGGTCTCGGCGCTGGACGTGTCGATCCAGGCCCAGGTGCTGGAGCTGCTGATGCGGCTGCAACGGGAGAGCGGCTTCAGCTATGTGTTCATCGCGCACGACCTGGCCGTGGTCCGTCAGATCTCTCAGCGGGTGGCAGTGATGAACCGGGGGAGGATCGTCGAGCTGGGCTCCCGGGAACAGGTGTTCGGCGACCCTCAGCACGACTACACGAAGACGCTGCTGGCCGCCGTACCGCGGATCAATCCCGAGTGGGACGCCCGACGCAGGAGGCGCGATGGTTGAGTACACGATTCCCCGGATGCACGTCCGGGAGCACACCGTTTCGGTGCCCCTCGACTGGTCGGACCCGGGTGCGTCGATCACAGTGTTCGCCCGCGAGCTGGTGGATCCGGTGCGCAAGGACGAGGGCCTTCCCTGCCTGCTGTTCCTGCAAGGTGGGCCGGGCGGGAAGGGGCCGCGGCCGATCAAGCTGGAGGGGTGGATCAAGCAGGCGCTGAAGGCGTACCGCATCGTGCTGATGGACCAGCGCGGGACCGGGCGGAGTACGCCGGTCACCAGGCGGAAGCTGGCGTCGATGTCGGCCGAGGAGGGCGCCGACTACCTGGCCTGCTTCCGAGCGGACTCGATCGTCGCCGACGCCGAGCACCTGCGGACGGCGGTCTTCGGCGGCAAGCGCTGGTCGACGCTCGGACAGAGCTACGGCGGATTCCTGACGCTCACCTACCTGTCGAAGGCGCCGGCCGGTTTGAGCGCCTGCTACGTGACAGGTGGGCTGGCCTCGATCGATCCGTCGGCGGCCGAGGTGTACCGGCGGACCTATCCGCGGGTCGCGGCGAAGAACCGCGAGTTCTACCGGCGCTACCCGCACAACGTGGAGCGGGTCGGCCGGATCGCGGACCGGCTCGCGGCCGACGACGTACGACTCCCCGACGGTGACCGGTTGACGGTACGGCGGTTGCAGTCGCTGGGCATCGACTTCGGGATGAAGCCGGGGTACGAACGAATCCACTGGCTGCTCGACGAGGCCTTCGACGGCGACGAGCTGTCCGATGTCTTCCTCGGCCAGGTTCTCGGATCGTCGTCGTACCTCGGCAACCCGCTGTTCGCGGGGCTGCAGGAGAGCATCTACGCCTCGGGCGAGGGCGTCACCGGCTGGGCGGCCGAGACCGAGCGGGCCCGGCACCCCGAGTTCGCCGAGGACACGCGGCCGCTGCTGTTCACCGGCGAGATGATGTATCCGTGGATGTTCGCGGAGATCCGCGGACTCCGGCCGTTCCAGGGCGCGGTCGAGGTGCTCGCGCAGCGGACGCAGTGGTCCGAGCTGTACGACCTGGAGCGGCTCGCGGCGAACGACGTACCGGTGGCCGCCGCGGTGTACTTCGACGACATGTACGTCGACTCCGGGCTGCAGCTGGACACCGCGAACCGGGTCGGGAACCTGCAGGCGTGGGTGACGAACGAGTACGAGCACGACGGCCTCGGGTCGGACCGGGTGTTCGAGCGGCTGACCGAGCTGGTCGCGTCCGTCGGGGGTGGCCTCCGGGATCTGTGACGACCCGTGGTCGACAATAGGCCGACAACAGCCCGAGACCCCCAGGGAGGTGAACCGATGGCTGCCGACTCGATCGGACCGCTGCCCAGCGTCCGGCCGCTGCCGCAGCGGGAGAACCTGCGCGACAGCGTCGCCAACGCGCTCCGCGCCGCGGTGATCTCCGGCGAGCTGAAACCGGGGGAGGTGTACTCGGCGCCGACGCTCGGTGCGCGGTTCGGGGTCTCGCCGACGCCGGTCCGCGAGGCGATGCTCGACCTGGTCCGCGAAGGTCTGGTGATCTCGCTGCGCAACAAGGGCTTCCGGGTCACCGAGGTGTCCGACGAGGACCTCGACAACCTGGCCGCGCTGCGGCAGCTGATCGAGCCGCCGACGATGCGCGAGGTGGTGCCGCTGATCCCGGCCGCCGACTATCCGCGGCTGCGGCGGCTGGCCGAGGACATCGTGGTGGCCGCGGAGGCGGGCGACCTGATCGCGTACATCGAGGCAGACCGGGTCTTCCACGTCACGCTGCTCGCGTACTCCGGCAACCAGAAGCTCGTCGACGTGGTGTCGGATCTGCGGTCGCAGACGCGGCTGCTCGGCCTGACCCCGCTGGTGGAGAGCGGCCGGCTGGTCCCGTCGGCGACAGAGCACCACGAGCTGATCGACCTGGTGGAGGCCGGCGACGCAGATGGTGCCGAGCAGCTGATGCGCCGGCACATCGGGCACGTCCGCGGGCTGTGGGCCCGCTCTCAGAGCAGCTGACGTTGGAGCGAGTCGGCGACGAAGGTCTCGAACTCCGCTGGGGTCCAGCCGGACTCGTCGACGAGCTCCTGGTACACGCCGGGCGCGGCGAGCGCGCGGTACACGGCCTGGGCCTGCTTCAGCGGGACGCGCAGGTCGCTCTCCAGGGAGGCGATGATCGCGTCCATCACCTGGTTGCGTCCAGCCAGCTTCGAGCGCAGCAGCGCCCTGGTCTCGGCGCTCTCGTCGGTGGCCGCCTCGAAGATGAGGACGACGTCAAAGCCGGCCGCGTAGAGGTTCGTCAGCCAGCCCGCCCCGTCCCGTAGGCGCGCGACCGGGTCCTCGATCGCGAACACCTGCTGAGCCCGCTCCAGCGCGCCCGCGTCCTGCAGCCAGAGGTCGCAGATCAGCGAGAGGATCTCGCGCTTGGTGCCGAACGCCGAGTAAACGGTCCGGGTCGCGACACCGGCGTCCTTGGCGATCGCGTCGATGCTGGTCGCGCCGTACCCCTGCGCGGCGAACAGCCGCCGCGCGGCCTGGGCGATCCGGACGCGGGTCTCTTCCGCCTGCACCTGGCGATAGGACTTGACACCCTCGGGCATGTGGGAACACTATCACTGTGGTCAGTGCAGTGATACTGCATCGAGTGCACAATCAGTGCAAAGCAAGGGGGAGTCAATGAACGGACCACGCGAGGTGCTGGAGCGGATCCTGCACGAGGGCTTCGCGACCGGGAACGACGCGATCGTCGACGAGGTCTGCGCGCCCGACCTCATCGAGCACCAGTTCGGCCTGGCCGGGAGGGGTGCCCAGGCCCACGAACAGGTGAAGGCGGCGATCCGGCAGGTGCACGAGCTGATGCCGGACATCGAGTACACGGTCGAGGACGCGGTCGTCTCCGGCGACACCGTGTGGGCGCGCGGGCGCGCCCGCGGTACGGCGACCGGCGGCTTCTTCGGGCCGCCGAGCAATGCGCCGGTCGACATCGCGCTCTTCGAGGTGGCGCGCGTCGTCGACGGCAAGGTCGTCGAGCACTGGGGCTGCCCGGACCGGTTCGCGCTGCTGGCGCAAACCGGCGGCCTCGCGCGACTCGGCTGAGCTAGCTGAGGGCCTGCTTCGCCACTGCGGCGGCGTCCGCGCCGTACGCAGTGGTGAGGCGGTCGAGGAACGTGGTCTGGTCGAGGGTGTACTCCTGGGTGCCGACGGTCTCCAGGACCGTGGTGGCGAGGGTGCACCCCAGATGGGCGGCGGGCTCGTGGTCGAGACCCGCCGAGCGGCCGGTGAGGTAGCCGGCGCGGAAGGCGTCGCCGCCGCCGGTGGGGTCGACCAGACCCGGGGCGGGCACGGCCGGGACCTTGGCGAGGATGCCGGTCTGGTCCTCGATGACCACGCCGTCGCCGCCGTGGGTGGTGATCCGTACGCCGACGCGCTCGAGGACCTCGTCGTGGCTCCAGCCGGTCTTCTGCGTCAGCAGGCCGGCCTCGTACTCGTTGCTGAACAGGTACTGCGCGCCGTCCACCAGCTTGCGGATGGCGTCGCCCTCCATCCGCGCCAGCTGCTGCGACGGGTCCGCCGCGACGGCGATCCCGTGCTGCTTGGCCAGCTCGGTGTGCTTGACCATCGCGTCCGGGTCGTCCGCGCCGATCAGCACCAGGTCGATCCCGCCGCTGGCCCGGTGGATCGCGCCCAGGTCGAGCTCCCGCGCCTCGGCCATCGCGCCGGTGTAGAACGAGGCGATCTGGTTCGCGTCCAGGTCGGTGGTGCAGGTGAACCGGGCGGTGTGTACGTTCTCGCATACGCGGACGTGGGACACGTCCACGCCGGCCGCCGTCAGCGCCTCGCCGTACTCGGCGAAGTCGGCACCGACCGAGCCGACCAGCAGCGACTGCTGACCGAGCTGGGCCATGCCGTAACAGATGTTCGCCGCGACGCCACCGCGGTGCACGACCAGCTCGTCGACCAGGAAGGACAGAGACACCTTGTGCATCTGTTCCTCGAGGAACTGGTCCTTGAACCGGCCCGGGAACGTCATCAGGATGTCGGTCGCGATCGATCCGGCGACGGCGATGCGCATACAGGTGCTCCTCGAGCAGGGGTCGGTGTGCGGGGTTCGTGCAACCCATAGAGACTACAGGCGACCGATCTAATACATGTTCGAGCCAGAAGAGGGTGGGAATTCATGGGCCATCAGGTACCGGTGACCGAGGAACTGCACGATTACATGCTCGCCCACGGCATGCAGCTGGACCAGATCGCGACCGAGCTCCGGGCCGAGACCGAGCGGCTCGGCAGCCCGGCCGGGATGCTGACCACTGCCGACCAGGCCGGCCTGCTGACCACGCTGACCCGGCTGATCGGCGCCCGCCGCGCGGTCGAGATCGGCACCTTCACCGGGTTCTCCGCGCTCGCCATCGCGCGCGGACTGCCGGAGGACGGCGAGCTGATCTGCCTGGACGTCAGCGACGAGTGGACCTCGATCGGGCGCAAGTACTGGGAGCGGGCCGGCGTCGCGGGCCGGATCGACCTGCGGATCGGCGACGCGCACGACTCGGTGACGAAGCTCGAGGGTGAGTTCGATCTGGCCTTCGTGGACGCGGACAAGGACTGGTACATCAAGTACTACGAGACCGTCCTCCCGCTGATCCGGCCGAACGGGCTGCTGCTGTTCGACAACACGCTGGCCAACGGCCGGGTGATCGACGCCGACGGTCCGGCCGACCGCAAGGAGTTCAACGCGCACATCGCCAAGGACGCGCGGGTCGACGTGGTCATGCTCGGCATCGGCGACGGACTGACGCTGGTCCGCAAGAAGTGAGCAAGTCCGGGAGCAGGTCTGGTGGCAAGTCGGCGCCACGCCTCGCCGTACAGGGTCTGCAGCACAAGTACGGCGACCGGCCGGTGATCGAGGGGCTGACCTTCACGCTGGCCGCCGGTCAGGCGATCGCGCTGGTCGGCCCGAACGGCGCCGGCAAGACGACCGTGCTCAAGTGCATCGTCGGCTCGGCCGAACCGGCCGCGGGGAAGATCCTGCTCGACGGCCTGCCGATCGACGAGCGGGCCGCGGTGGTTCGGCGGGACGTCGCCACCCTGCTCGACGACCTGGACTTCTTCCCGGACCTGACCGCGGCCGAGCATCTCGACCTGCTCGCCCGCGCGCACGGCAACGCCGCGCCCGAGGACCTCGTCGACACCACGCTCGACGACATCGGGCTGCTCGGGGCTGCCGACCAGCTCCCCGGCTCACTCTCGTCCGGTCAGCGTCGTCGCCTCGCACTGGCGACGGCGCTGGTCCGGCCGCGCAAGCTGATGGTCCTGGACGAGCCCGAGGCCCGGCTCGACACGGACGGCGTGCAGTGGCTGTCCAACCGCCTGGTCGAGGAGAAGAAGTCGGGTACGTCGATCCTCTTCGCCAGCCACGACCCGGCCCTGGTCGAGGCGGTGGCCGACTCCGTCGTCACGTTGACCCCGCTGCCATGAGCGGGGTGGTCGAGTTCGACCCGTCGGACTTCGGAGCGATCCCGACGCCGCGCGTCCTGCGGCGCTGGATGCGGGACACCCGCCGCAAGCACGCGGACCGGTCGTTCTGGCAGATGTTCGAGGACGCCTACCTGGTCATTTTCACCCTCGCCATGGTCGGCGCCTGCGGCGGCAACGTCGTCGAGCACCTGAACTCCAACGCGGCCCGGTGTACGTCGTTCACCTGCCACCACCTGTCCACCTGGATGCCGTGGATCGCCGTACCGTTGCTGTTGGCAATCACCATTCGCGTGCTGCTGAGCGTCGGCCCGGTGTCCGCCTCCCGCGCCACCGGCTTCTGGCTGCTCGCCACCCCGGTCAACCGCGCCACGCTGCTCCGCCCGACGTACCGCCTGGTGGTCGCCGTCGTCGCGGTCGCCGGCTTCCTGGCCACGCTCGTCATCTGGGCGCTGATCGGCTCGACGTGGATCGAGATGCTCGGCGCGGCTCTGCTGCTGGCCGCCTTGCTGGTGTGCTCAGCGGTCGCCACGGTGTGGGCCCAGCAGAGTTCCCGACGCTCCCGATGGACGCTGCGGGTGGCGGACCTGCTGCTGATCGCTGCGGTGGTGCCTGCCGTCCTGCTCGCCTTCCAGCGCAGGTCGGACACCAGCAGCTTCAGGAACTTCATCGTGACCGGCCAGACTGTCGAGTCGATCCCCTTCAACATGTATTCCGAGCGTGTTGTCACCACCTCTCAGGTCCAGCTACTGCTGGCGTGCCTGGTGGTCATCGTGCTGTGTGTCGTCCTGACGGTCATCGCCTCGCACACACTGGACAAGCTCAGCCGGACCAGCGTGATTGCTGGTGGTGAGCTGTTGGCGGGGCTGGCGGGCGCGGCGAGCAGTCTGGATCTCAGCATGCTGGCCGACGTAGTCGCCGGTCGGCACTGGCGGTTGAAGGGGCGGGCGCACACGCGGCGCGGGCGCGGTTCGGGTGGGGCTGCGATCGTGCAGCGGGAGTTCGTCCGGATCCTGCGCTGGCCGCGACGGCTCATCATCGGCTTCGCGTTGCTCGTCGTCCCGTACGCCGTCGCGGGTGCCGGCTTCGACGTACTGGTCCCGGTCGCGGCTGGGTTCGCCGGGTTCGTCGCCGTACGGCCGTTGATGGACGGGCTGCGATCCGTCTGCCGGTCCAAAGGGCTGGTCCGTGCCCTCGGGTGGGAGTTGCGTGAGCTGCGGGTCGTGATGGCGGTCGTGCCTGGGCTGGTCGCGATCCTCTGGGCGGCGCTTGCGTCGCCCGCGATCGGCAGCCTGGAGGCGACGTTCGCCGTGGCCGCGGGGATGATCTCGGGCGCGGTACGGCAGGCCTCCGCGCGGCCGCCGTCGTACAGCGGACCGCTCGTCGCCTCGCCGATGGGCGCGATCCCGCCAGGCATGTTCTCCCAGCCGGCCCGCGGGTTCGACCTGCTGCTGATCTGCCTGGCGCCGGTCCTGCTCGGCCTCAGCTCCACGTGGGTCCTGGTGATCCCGGCCGCCGTGCTGATCATCATGTTTGCCGTCGGCCCCAAAACCGACTGACGC
Source organism: Kribbella sp. NPDC026611 (assembly GCF_040638345.1). NCBI lineage: Bacteria > Bacillati > Actinomycetota > Actinomycetes > Propionibacteriales > Kribbellaceae > Kribbella > Kribbella sp. NPDC026611. The sequence continues at coordinate 53,187 of NZ_JBEZYC010000013.1, read as the reverse complement.
TGACCCTCGGCTTGGCTTATCTTGGTGTGAGCAGGTACCTTGTCTCGCATGGTAGCTGAGAAGGTCTTCACCCAGCTGCGGCGCGGCACGCTGGAGTACTGCGTGCTCGCCTTGTTACAGGGAGAGCCTCGCTACGGTTTCGAGTTGGTCAAAGCGCTCGGGGAGGTGGACGGACTGGTGACGACGGAGGGCACGATCTACCCGCTGCTCGCGCGGCTGCGGCGCGAGGGTCTGGTGGAGACGACCTGGCAGGAGTCGGAGTCGGGCCCACCGCGGCGGTACTACACGTCGACGGCTGACGGCAGCCGGGCGCTGGCGGACTTCACGGCGGACTGGGAACGGTTCCGCACTTCGGTGGATGCGATCTTGATGAAGGGGAAACGGCGATGAACCTGGACAGCGATCGCTTGGTCGACGCGTATCTGGACGACGTGGCGAAGGAGGCCGCGACGCTCCCGGCGGGACGGCGCGACGAGCTGCTCGCGGACCTGCGGGCGCACATCGCTGAGGCACGCATGTCCGGGAGCGACACCGGGGAGGTGCTGCAGCGGCTCGGTCGTCCGAGTGAGATCGTCGCCGCGGCCACCGAGGGGCTGGTGCTGGTCGAGATCCCACCGCGGATGCGGCCGCGAGACTTCGCCGCGGTCGCGCTGCTGCTGATCGGCCCGTTCGTGTTCGGGGTCGGCTGGGTGATCGGCGTTTGGTTGCTCTGGACCTCGAACCGCTGGACCAGGGTGTGGAAGCTCGTCGGGACGATGGCGTGGCCGCTGGCCTACGCCGCGGCCCTGGTCGCCGAATTCGTCCAGCCCCCGTTCTGGGGCAGTATCGCGATCGCCGCCGTCGTCAACCTCGGCCTGCTCGGCGCTCTGGTCAAGAACGCCCGCGCATGACCACCCAGCACACCAGCGACGAGTTGGTGGCGGCGTACGTCGACTACCTGACGAAGTCGGCCGAGCCGCTGCCGGCGGAACGCCGTACCGAGCTGCTGGCCGAGGTGCGGTCGCACATCGCCGAGGCGCGCGCGGCCGGCGCCGATTCGCCCGACGAGATCCGTCGGGTACTGCGTCAGCTCGGCGATCCGGACGAGATCGTCGCGTCGGCGACCGATGGGCTGAGGCTCGTCGACCGCGACCGCACCCGTCTGCGGGGCAAGGAGATCCTCGCGATCGCGTTGCTCGCGCTCGGCGGCTTCTTCGTCTTCGTCGGCTGGATCGCCGGCGCGGTCCTGCTGTGGACCTCGAACCGCTGGACGACCCGCGAGAAGTGGCTCGGCACGCTGATCTGGCCGGGCGGTCTGGTCTTCGTGCTCTTCATCGTGACCGGGCAGTTCGGCTTCGTCCTGCCGGTCTGGCTGGGCCTCCCGGTGGCGATCCTGGTCGGCCTGGCGCCCTTCGTGGTCTGGGCCATGCTGATCAAGAACGCCCGCCCCGAACGCGCCACTCACTCCGCGTAGACCAGGCGCGCCCGGATACCCAACCAGGCCCCACCGACGGTCGGTGCGGCCTGGTCAGGAGGGCGGAGCTCAGGGGGTCGGGTGGCCGCCGTTCGTGGCCGGCGGCGTCGGGAACGGGTCGAGGTCCGGGAGGTCGGGGTCGGGGTCGACGTTCGGGTCCGGGGCGGTCGGCTCGCCTGTAGGCGGGGTGTCGACCTGCAGGCTCTTCGGGGCCGTGGCCCAGACCGCGGCGGCCGCGCGGGCCGCGTCGGCGGCGTCGGTCTGGCGCTCGTAGTTCTTGATGTCGAGCGCGTACGTCCGCACCACCGCGGACAGGTCCTTCCGCAGTTGCCGGTACGTCCAGAGCGCGTAGGCCTGCGTCCGGGCCTCGATGAAGTTCTTCAGTTCCTGCATCTGGGCGGGGGTCATGTCGTCCTCCGAGTGGCCTGGGGTGAAGTCGCCGCGGGCGATCGCGGCACGAGCGGGATCGCCGGGGCAGTCGGTCGGCTCCGGCCGGACCGCTGAGTGCGGGCGGATCGCCGTCCCGCGCGGGTAGAGCTTGCGGAAGTCGGCGATCACCGCGCGGGTGGTCGCCTTCATCGCGGCCGACGGCTGTTCGCCGGTGACCAGGACCAGCAGGATCGCGCCGTACCTCTCGTTCACGTCGTTGTCGCCGTTGGCGCCGGACTGGGTCCGCAGGCCGCGCAGCGTCCAGGCCCGTCCGGCCTGGTCGACCGCGACCTGGTAGGCGATGTCCGACCAGCCGCGGGTGTCCATGTGGTAGTCCTGCCAGCCCCGCAGCGCGGACGCGACCGCCGCCTGGGTGTGGATGACCTTTGTCGTCCCCGTCCCTGGCCAGTGGATCACCGCGCCCTCGACCCGCGAGACGGTCAGGTTCCCCGGGCCGCCGTTCGGTGGCCGGGCGTTCCAGGCCGACCTGGGCAGATATGTGACCAATTCAGTACTCCTCACGTGCCTCACAGCACCGCATACCCACCGCTGGCGCTCGGTAATCAACCGATCACAGTCGGCACGCGCGCGTCAAGGCGGTGGCCCCATCCAATCAGCCCGCGGTGAGCAACGGGAGTAGCTGATCACCGATCCGGACGGTCTCGTCGCGGTACGGCGTGTCGGAGAGGATGAAATGAGTGAGGCCGAGGTCGCGGTACTTGATCAGGGACTTCGCGACGTCTTCGGGGGAGCCGACCAGCCAGGTGGTGCCGGCGCCGCCGCCTCCGTACTTGCCGGGAGCCGTGTACAGGTTGTCGTCCAGGACCTCGCCGCGGTCGTGAAGGTCGAGCAGTCGTTGCTGGCCGACCGCCTTGAACCAGAGGCGGTCGCGTGAGCCCTGAGCTGCGGCCAGCTGGGCGACCTTGGCCTCGGCGTCGGCCCAGGCTTGGTCGGTGGTGTCGCGGACGAGCGTGGTGATACGCAGACCGAACTCCAGCGGTGGGTGCTGCCGGTCCAGCTGCTGTTCCAGGGTTTTGAGCTTGGCGATCCGCTCGGCGATCCCGTCCAGCGGCTCGCCCCAGAACAGCTGTACGTCGGCGTCCGTCGCGGCCACGCGCTGCGCAGCGTCCGACGCGCCACCGAAGTACAGCGTGGGATGCGGGCGTCCTTCGCGTACGACGGGACGCGTTGCGACCGTGGATCCGGTGACGCCGAAGTACTCCCCGGTGAACGTCACGTCCTCCTCGGTCCACAGCCGCCGTACCAGCTGGAGGAACTCCTTGGTCCGGGCGTAGCGCTGCGGCTGGGCGCCCTCGCTGTCGCCGTACGCCGCGAGGTTGTCCTGGCCGGAGACGATGTTGATCAGGAGCCGGCCGCCGGTGAGCTGGTCGAGCGTGCTCGCGGCGGACGCGAAGTGGGCGGGGTGCCAGTAGCCGGGACGGATCGCGGCCAGTGGCTGGAAGGTCGTCGTCCGCGCGGCCAGAGCGGTCGCAACGGTGAAGGTGTCGGGCCGGCCCCAGCCGGTGCCGAGCAGTGCGCCGGCCCACCCGTGGTCCTCGGTGAGCCGGGCCAGCTCGGTCAGGCGGTCGAGGCTGTTGTGTCCGGTGCCGGCGTCGTCGCCGCGGTGTCCGGGGTCGACCTGGTTCGGGATGTACCAGAGGAAAGTCATACGAAGCAGCTTAAGTCGACTAATTTGGTCGACTTTGGGTGTCTTGCGGACTGGTCAGCCGGAGCGCGACGCTGAGCCCATGGCGGTCGTGGCAGGGGTTGTGGCGGGGCAGTTGAGCGCCGAGGAGCGGGTGGCGCGGGGGAAGGCGGTCCGGAAGGCCGTCCCGCTGGAGTCGCAGGCCGAGGTCAGGCTGAACCCGGCTCGGGACCCGGTCGACCTGCTCGTCGGGCAGGCCGCGGGGCGGGTTCCGGATCTGGTGCCGATCCGGAACGGGCGGATGCTGGCGTCGCCGTTCACGTTTTACCGAGGCTCGGCGTTGGTGATGGCCGCAGACCTGGCCGAGACGCCGTCGACCGGGTTGACGGTGCAGTTGAGCGGTGACGCGCACCTGTCCAACTTCGGTGCCTACGCGTCGCCGGAGCGGCGGTTGGTGTTCGACCTCAACGACTTCGACGAGACGCTGCCGGGGCCGTTCGAGTGGGACGTGAAGCGGCTGGCGACGAGCTTCGTGGTGGCCGGGCGGGACAACGGGTTCAGTACGAAGCAGTGCCGCGAGCTGGCGTTGACCGCCGTACGGAACTATCGCGAGGCGATGCGGGGGTTCGCCGGGCAGCCGATTCTGGCGGTCTGGTACGCACACCTCGATGTCGAGGACGCGGTCAAGCAGTACAAGGAGACGGTGTCGGCGGGCAGGCAGCGCAAGGACGTCGTGTTCGCCGAGGGCAAGCTGGCGAAGGCGTACACCCGGACCAGCATCCAGGCGATCGGGAAACTGACCAGGGTGGTCGACGGCCGGCGCCGGATCGTCTCCGACCCACCGTTGGTCGTCCCCATGGACGAACTGGTCGACATCGACGGCGCGCAGCTGCTCGCCCAGGTGCAGCAGATGGTCGCGGCGTACCGCGAGACGCTGCAGCAGGACCGGCAGCATCTGCTCGACCACTTCCGGCTGACCGATGTCGCGCACAAGGTGGTCGGGGTGGGGAGCGTGGGGACCCGCGCATGGATCCTGCTGCTCGAGTCGACGGTCGGGGACGAGGGGCTGCTTCTCCAGGCGAAGCAGGCCGGGCCGTCGGCGTTGTCGACGTACGCGGGTGTCTCGGAGCACGGCAACCAGGGGGAGCGGGTCGTCGTCGGGCAGCGGCTGATGCAGGCGGCGAGTGACATCTTCCTCGGCTGGCTCCGGGCCGAGACCACGGACGGTGAGCAGGACTACTACGTCCGCCAGCTCCGCGACTGGAAGCTGTCCGCCGACATCGGAGCCCTCAACCCCGAGGCGATGAAGCTGTACGCCCGCCTTTGCGGCTGGACCCTCGCCCGCGCCCATGCCCGCTCCGGTGACCGCTTCGCCATCTCGGCCTACCTCGGCAAATCCACCCGCTTCGACAACGCGATCGCAGAGTTCTCTCTCACCTACGCCGACCAGACGATCACCGACCACGCCGCCCTGGCCACCGCCGTCGCCGAAGGCCGGGTCGAGGCCACCACAGGAGTTTGATCAAGAGCTGCTGTAACGCTTCGTAGCCGTCGAGCGATGTAGCGGCCGTACGCGTTGCGCTCAGTGTTCGGCGGCAGGGGGGACTTGCCGCCGGCGCAACGTCCTTGGGAGGGGTATTCGTGGGACAGCAGATCGTCTTGCCGCAACGGGGTGGAACTCCGGTTGCGCAGGGGATGCAGATGAAGCAGCGGCACCCCGTCGGCGCCTGGCTCGGGCTGCCGTTGGTCACGCTCGGGATCTACCACCTGGTCTGGTACTACAAGATCCACAAGGAGCTGGCCCACTTCGACCGTCGCCGGGTGGTCCCGGTCGCCGGCCCGATGCTGGTGCTGCTGCTCCTGGGCTGGACCGTAATCGCCCCGATGATTTCGTACTTCCGGACCGGCAAGCGGATCGCCGAGAGCCAGCGGGCCGCCGGGCTGCCGGCCACCTGCAGTGCCGGCGTCGGCCTGCTGCTGATGTTCGTCCTCGGCCTGGGCACGCTGTACTACCAGCTCGAGCTCAACAAGGTGGTCAACTCGTACGGCGACGCTCCGGCGGGCGCACCGATCTCCTTGTACGTCTGACTCATCGCTGCGAGTTGTCGGGCCCAGTACCAACGGGCGGGAGCGTGATCTGGTGATGGAAACGTTCCCGTTCTCGGTCGGAGGGTGTACGGGGTGCGGGCACAGCGAGAAGCTGATCGGCCAGGCGCTCGGCGACGTCCGGGACGAGATCGTGATCGCGTCCAAGGCCGGACACACGTACGTCGAGGAGACGCGCGAGGCGCCGGGTGAGAACGGGGATCCGGCGTACCTCCGGTGGGCCTGCGGCGAGTCGCTGCGGCGGCTCGGGACCGACCGGATCGACCTCTACCAGTTCCATCTCGGCGGGTAGGACCTGGCCAAGGCGGACGAGGTGCTCGCGGTCTTCGAAGAGCTGGTTGCCGCGGGCAAGGTCCGGGCGATCGGGTGGAGCACGGACGATCCCGAGCGCGCCGCGGTGTTCGCGAAGAGCGAGCACTGCAAGGCGATTCAGCAGCACTTCAACGTCTTCGGGGGCAACGCCGAAGTCCTCGAGCTCTGCCAGCAACGCGGGCCGGCGAGTATCGTTCGTGGTCCGCTCGGGATGGGCCTGCTGACCGGCAAGTTCGACCAGGAGCAGCCTGCCCGCGGGCGACGTACGGCACGGTTGGGACTTCCGTTCCGGCGACCAGGCCGAGTGGCTCCGCCGCCTCGACGCGATCCGCGACGTACTCACCTCCGACGGCCGGACCCTCGCTCAAGGCGCGCTCGGCTGGCTCTGGGGGCGCAGCGACGCCTTCGTCCCGATCCCGGGCTTCAAGACCGTCGCGCAGGTGGAGGAGAACGCCGGCGCACTCCAGCACGGTCCGCTCACCTCGGCACAGCTGGACGAGATTGCCGCGATCCTGAGCCATTGACATCGTTGTCGGCGGCGACGACGATACTCCTCGATACCAGGCTGAAACGTTTCCAACCTCGGTCCGCCGACCGCCACGAAGCAATCGAGGAGACCATGAGCGTGAACCGTCCTGCGCGTTTGCTGCGCGTCCTGACCGCCGGCGCGGTGCTGCTGGCCGCCGCCCTGGCGGCTCCGGCGCCGGCTGGTGCAACCACCCCCGCCGCCGAAGGCCCGACCGCGACCGCCCGCGCTCGCGTCGCCGCCGACGTACTGATGAGCTCGTACGAGCCGAACAAGGCCTGGTTCCCCTCCAGCTGGTGGAACTCGGCGGTCGCGCTGCAGACGATCGGCGACTACATGCAGCGGACCGGCGACCGCCGCTACCTGGGGCAGCTGGACAACACGTTCGAGAAGGACAAAGGCGCGTTCCCGCCCGGCTATCTGTCCGGCGACCCGCTGCTCGGCAACTTCACCAGCCGCGCGATCGACGACTCCGAGTGGTGGGGTCTGACCTGGGTCCAGGCGTACGACCTGACCAAGAACCGCAAGTACCTCGACATGGCGGTCAAGATCGCGGAGTACGTCGAGGGCTACTGGGACCCGAGCACGTGCGGCGGCGGCGTCTGGTGGGACGCGGAGCGCACGTACAAGAACGCGGTCACCAACGGCCTGTGGATCCGGCTCACCGCCGAGCTGCACAACCGGATGCCCGCCGACACGCGCTGGCTCGGCCGGGCGAAGGAGGGTTGGACCTGGCTCAACAACAGCGGGATGATCAACGCCGACGGCCTGGTGAACGACGGCTTGAACAACTGCGCGAACAACGGCGGCACGGTCTGGAGCTACAACCAGGGCCTGGCGATCGGCGCCGGCCTCGAGCTGTACCGCGCCACCCGCGACCCCAAGCTGCTGACCACGGTACGTCGGCTCGCCGACGCCGCGATCGCGCCGGGCGGGTTGGTCACCGACGGTGTGCTGACGGAGTACTGCGATGCGCCAGGCCGGACCTGTGACGACAACGGCAAGCAGTTCAAGGGCATCTTCATGCGGTACTGGATGGACCTCGCCGACACGACCAACGACCACCGGTACGTCGACTTCGTCGCCCAGCAAGCGGCGACGGTCTGGGACCACGACAAGGACGCTGCGGACCGGCTGGGGGAGCGGTGGTCCGGCGCGACCCCGAACGTCTTCGACTGGCGGACCCAGGCTAGCGCACTGAGCGCGCTGATCGCCGCTGTGCCGCGACCGGCGCCGGTGCAGTCGTTGTCGGCAACGACGAGCCCAGCCCAGCCGATCGTGATGCCCGCGACCGGGGCGTCCACGCACGTGAAGCTGACGGTCAAGCTGCAGGCGACCGGGTACGCGCCGCTGCAGGTCGCCGTACGGGCAGCGGCTCCGGCCGGCTGGACCGTGACGCCTGCCCGGGCCACCGCCAGCCTGCAACCGCACGGCAACGCCGCACCGGTCGCGAAGACGGTTGATCTCGACGTCACGATCCCGGCCGGGACGCCGGACGGCACTTACGCGGTGACCGCCACGGCGACCTCCGGGCCGCTGCTCTCCTTCACCACGCGGGCCGACATCCTGATCGCCCACGGCGCCGACTTCGACACCGGTACGGCGGCCGAGAGCCCGTGGCTGTGGGACGCGGACGGTTCGCAGAGCAACGGCGTACAGAACCGGTTCGCGGACGGTCACTCGTACTTCGTCTACCGCTTCCCGTTCCCGGCCGACGCCACAGCGGCCTCGGCGACGCTGACGATCGACAACGAGTTCGTCGTGCAGGTCAGCGGCGACGGCCAGAACTGGACGACCGTGGCGACCGAGACGAACGAGTACCACGACGGCCAGAACAAGGCCCCCCGCACCTTCGACCTCACGCCGTACCTGGGCGCAGGCAAGGCCGGCTACATCCGAGTCTCCGACTCCTACCCCAACGACGGCTGGGGCGGCCGCGTCTACCACGTGACTGCGACGTACAAATAGTTTATTGATTTGAAGAGAAAAACAGAGAAAGAGAGATTTTAGAGTGGTGGCCGGCTTCAGTGGTCCACCGGAGGTTTCCCGACGCGACGTACTGTTTCAGGCCGGGTGCCACAGGAGATCTCCATCGTCACGGCCGTATAGGACTGCCGTCGCAGGCCGACCGCTGGTTGACCGGTGAAGCCGGTCACCACTCTAATCTCTCTTGTCTTTCTTTAAACTTCTGCGTGCAGGCCTACTCTGAACTTCTGAATGATCTTCTTTTGTTTTTCTGGGTGTTTTTGTTCTGGAGGTTTGACGTCTGTTCAGGCTGCCGCGCGGTCGTCGGACGGGCGGCGGCGGAGGGTGGGGTTGAGGAGAGGTGGGGTGTCGTAGTCCATGTCGAGGCGGCCGACGTCCGTGCCTGGTGGGACGATCTTGTCGAGCTGGTCGAGGACGGCGTCGTCGAGTACGACGTCCTTCCCGGCCAGCGCGTCGTCGAGATGTTCCATCGTGCGGGGACCGATGATCGCCGAGGTGACGGCCGGGTGTGCGATCGCGAACGCCAGCGCGAGGTGGGTCAGCTTGAGGCCGGCCGCGTCGGCGACCGGGATCAGTTGCTCGACGACCGCGAGCCGCCGTTCGTCCGACATGTGCTGGTACCGCGCCGTACGCCGAAGGTCGGCCGGCGCGCGACCCGTCAGCTGACCTTGCGCGAGCGGGCTCCAGACGAGGGCGCCAAGGCCGTACTTCTGCACCATCGGCAGCACCTCCCGCTCGATCCCGCGGTTCAGGATCGAGTACGGCGGTTGCTCGGTGCGGAACCGCTCGAGGCCGCGGCGTTCGGCGATCCACTGCGCCTCGACGATCTCGCTGGCCGGCGTGGTGGACGAGCCGATCGCGCGGACCTTGCCGCTGCGGATCAGGTCGGTCAACGCGGACAGCGTCTCCTCGACATCGGTGTCCGGGTCCGGGCGGTGCATCTGGAAGATGTCGATGTAGTCGGTGTCCAGCCGGCGTAGCGAGTCCTCGACCGCGGTCATGATCCAGCGGCGGGAGTTGCCGCGCTGGTTGGGGTCGTCGCCCATCGGCAGATGCGACTTGGTGGCGATGACGATGCGGTCGCGGCGGCCCTTGACGGCCTTGCCGACGATCTCCTCGGACTCGCCGTGCGAGTAGATGTCCGCGGTGTCGATCAGGTTGATCCCGGTGTCCAGCGCCTTGTGGATGATCCGGATCGACTCGTCGTGGTCCTGGTTGCCGACGGCACCGAACATCATCGCGCCGAGCGCATAGGGGCTGACCTTGATCCCGGTCCGCCCGAGGGTGCGGTAGTGCATTGGGTTCCTCCTTGGGTTCTCCTTCACCCTCTGCCGCCCGGCGACCATGGAGAAGGCCCAGCCCAGCCACGGACAGGTTGTCCCTGGCTGGCGCTTGGGCAGTCGCGGATGATGGTTGACGTGATCGATCGCGACGGCCTGGCCGACTTCCTCCGCCATCGCCGCGAGCTGCTCCGGCCCGCGGACGTGGGCCTGCCGCCGGGTGCACGCCGCCGTACGCCGGGACTCCGCCGCGAGGAGGTCGCGCAACTGGCCGGGATGTCGACGGACTACTACTCGCGACTCGAGCAGTCCCGCGGCGCGAACCCGTCAGAGCCGATCGTCGCGAGCCTCGCCCGGGCGTTGCGCTGCGACCTGGACGAGCGTGACCACCTGTACCACCTGGCCGGCTTGGCGCCGCCGCTGCGCCGGGCCGACCGTCACGTCAGCCCCGGGCTGCTCGCGCTGGTCAGCCGGCTCACCGACATCCCGGTCTTCATCTGCACCGACATCGAAGAGGTGCTCTGGCAGAACCCACTCGCGGACGCACTCGTCGGCGCGGCAGTCGGCCGGAACCTGACCTGGCTGTGGTTCACCGAGCCCGACACCCGGCGCATGTTTCCCGAGGAAGACTGGGACGTGCTGTCCGCCGCGCACGTAGCCGACCTCCGCGCCGCCCAGGCCCGTCGCATGGGCGACACCGACGTCAACGAGCTGGTCTCATCGCTGCTCGCAGACAGCGCAGAGTTCCGCGAGTTGTGGGCCCGCCACGAGGTCAACACCCGGCGGCTCGGCCACAAGCGGATCATCCACGCCGAGGTCGGCGAGCTCGACGTACTCTGCGAGACGCTGCTGACCCCTCAGGCCGACCTGCGCGTCCGGGCGTTCTTCCCGGTGGAGGGCACCGACGCCCGCGAAAAGCTCGACCTACTCCGCGTCATCGGGACCCAGACCTTCGCCTGAGTCCGTCCACCAGAAGCACCAGCAGGCGCTCGGTCTGCGCACGCTGCTGATCGGGATCGGCGGCGATCACCGCGCCGGCCATGGCGGCTACGACGTCCCCCGGTTGGACGTCGGTGCGGAAGATCGGCGCCTGCAGGAAGTGGGCCACTGCCTCGGTGAGCCGGGCGCGGGTGTCCGACTGCGTGATCGCGCCGGAGGCCACCATGGCACGCAGGTTGACGCCCATCGCCCGCTTGGAGTCGACGAAGTCGAGGTAGCGGTGCATCCAGGCGAGGAGCGCCTCGTCGGCGGACCCGGACGCTGCCATAGACGGCGCGGCGTCGCACAGCCGCGTGAGCTCGTGCCGATAAACCGCCTCCAGCAGCGCCTCCCGAGTGGGGAAGTGCCGGTACAGCGTGGCGATGCCGACGCCGGCCCGCGCCGCGACCCGGTCCAGCGAGAGGCGGACCGGCTCGCCGTCGCGCGCAGCCACAGCCAGGTCGACCAGCTCCGCGCCGGCCGCACTCACCACCTGCTCACGCTTTCGCGCCGCGTCTGCTCGCATAAATGGAGAAACCTCCAGTTAGTGCTATCGTCGTTGGAAGTGGAGAAACCTCCACTTCTCACTCTACCTCTGGGGACACCGCTGATGACTTCGCAACGCCCAGGCGGCACTGTCTGGCTCGGCCGCCACGAGATCGGCCGGATCGGGTACGGCGCGATGCAGCTCGAGCACGTCGACACGGCCGCGGCGACCGCCGTACTGCGGCGCGCCGTCGAGCTCGGCGTCAACCACGTCGACACCGCGTCCTTCTACGGCCACACCACCGTCAACCAGCACCTCCGCGCCGCCCTCCACCCGTACGACGACCTCGTCATCGTCAGCAAGGTTGGCGCCCGCCGCGTGGACACGCCCGCTCGGCTCGCGCTGGCCCAGCGACCGGCCCAGCTGCGCGAGCAGGTCCACCTGGACCTCGAGTCCCTGGACCTGGACCAGATCCCGGTGGTCAACCTCCGGCGCGCCGACCAGGGCCCGGGGCTCATCGCTTCGGGCGACGACGTCGTACCCCTCGACGACCAGCTGGCCGAACTAATTGCCCTACGCGACGAAGGTCTGATCGGTGCCATCGGCCTCAGCAACGTCAGCATCGCCCAGCTGCAGCAGGCTCTCCCCGCCGGCATCGTCTGCGTCCAGAACGCGTACAGCGTCCTCGACCGCTCCAGCGAAGAGCTCCTCACCCTCTGCGCGGCCCACGACATCGCCTGGATCCCGTACTTCCCCCTCGGCTCAGCCTTCGACCGCATCCCCTCACCCACCGACCTCCCCGCCGTACAGAAGATCGCCACCCGCCTGAACACCACCCCCGCCGCCATCTGCCTGGCCTGGATCCTCGTCCACGACAAACACACCGCCCTCATCCCAGGCACCCGCACCATCGCCCACCTAGAGGACAACCTCCGCACAGCAGACGTCGAGCTCGACGACCAATCCCTCGCCGAGCTCGACGCCTTGGTGTAGCCGGCATCAGTCGCCGCCGAGCGCCGCAATCAACAGGCTGCGGGTCGCCGCCCGGAGATTGCGCAGCACGCCGTGGGTGAAGTCCAGTTCCGGATCGGCCTCTCCGACCATCCGGTCAAGCTGAAGCCCGAAGGACTTCTCCAGGCCGTGCAGCTTTCCCTGGTGCGCGGTTTCGTTGCGGAGCGTGTAGTACGTGTTGATGAGCTCGGCGGCGTCCTCCTCGTCCAGCACTGTCTCCAGGGCGGTCCGGAACCTCAGCTTCGACAATCGTCCCGGGATCGTGCGACTCCCGTAGGTCTCGCAGCACGTGACGAACGCAACCATCGCGAGCGACGGGTGCTCGCGGTACAGCAGCATCCCTTCGTAGAAGGCGTCGAGCGCGTCCGACAGGTTCGAATCCTCCTCGATCCGCTTCCAGGCGGCCGTCAGCCAGGACGGGAGTTCGACGACCTCCGTCGAGTTCAGGCTGTTCGGCTGCTCGAGCGGCGGCTCCTCGACGTCGGGAACGATCCCGGCCGGGACCTCCCAGTGCGGGCGCAGCTTGATCGTCCAGCAGCGATTCCAGGCCAAGGAGAGCAGCGCGCACATCCGGCGGGCCCGAAGGCCTTCCTCGTGCGCATACATGCCCCCGTCGTGATCGTTGCGGACGGCACCTTCGAGCAGCACCGGGCGGATCTCACGGTCGGTGTCGTCGTCCAGTCCGACGATGCCGGTGCGCTCCTCGACCGGGACGCACGGCGTGATTTCGATGCCGGCGACGGTGCCCGCGGAGCGCAGGCGCTGATCGGCGTACTCGAGCATGACTCCCGGGGTGGTGCCGATCACTGCGAACCAGGTGGAGTCACCCGGGTCCCGGAATCCGGTCACCGCCTCGTCGACGATCGCGCGCCACAGCCGGAGGTCGGGGTCCTGCACCGGCGTTCCGTCGGTGGAGGTGACGACGAACCGGACACCGGCACTGGTCGGTTCCGTGACCAGGGTTGATCGCAGCGTCGGCGCCTCGATGTCGAACACGAACGTCAGCTCGGACTCTCGGTCGTACCCGCCGCTACGGATCAACGGCACCGTCCACCCGATGGCGTTCTGCAGCCGGCGCAGGAGATCGGGGTGAGCGTCGCGCCATGACAGGTCGCACTCCTCGACAACGACTCGGGTAGGTCCCGTCGTACGGTCGCCCGGCTCATCCCGGTAGATCCGCCACGCTTCGAGCGAGCGCCCGGTCCTGGCCAGCGCGTGCGTCAGGTTCCAGCGAATCAGGTCATCCTCGGGATCGAGCTCGAGCGCTGTCCGGAAGAACCCCACGGCCCGCGCGTGGTCTCCCGAGAGCCCGTGCGCGGCGGCGAGCGCATGACAGATCGACGCCGATCCTGGATGCCGTTCCTGTGCTGCCGTGAAGAGCTCGATCGCCTCGTCCTCGAGCCCGAACCCGAGCAACGCCCGCAGCACGTCACCCACCGTGGCCGGCCCCAGATCCACCGCCTGCCGGTACGCCGTCATCGCGGCAGGGAGCTGCTCGTCCAGAACCAGGGCGTCCCCGAGGTGCGCCCAGAGCTCGGCGTCACCAGGTCGCAGTTCCGTTGCCATGCGCAACGTATCGGCACGCTCTCCCCAGTGCTCGAGCTGCCCGAACCCGTCGGCCACCAGCAACAACTCCGCAGCACCGACCGACTCCCGAGCTGCCCGCAACGCCGCCAGCGCTCCCGCCACCCGCCCCCGCTCGATCAGACTCTCGACATCCTCCGACCCGCGCAACTCGACCACATCGTCCATCAGCCAGTCTTACCAGCTCACGAAAGTTACGAGGCCACCTGATCCGCTCGCGGATCAGGTGGCCTCGACGGGTGTCGTCAGTGCCTGAGTTGGATGCTTTGGGTGTAAGCGTCCTGGTTGGGGGTGTTGACGCCGGGGCGGCCGCGGAAGTCGGTCCAGCAGGGGTGGATTCTTAGGTCGGAGCCGATGGCTACGGCGGCGTAGTCGCCGATGAAGACGCCTTGGACCTCGGTGCCGTCGGGTTGGACGCTGAGGAACTGGACCTGCGGGTTCTCGGAGGCCGTGGTGATGCGTTGCGTGGCGGCTCCGCCGAGGGACCGGGTGCCGGAGGCGGCCCAGTAGGCGAAGTCGAGGTTGATCCCGTTCGGGTCGTAGTGCCTGGTGTACGACGCGATCGCGACCTTGCCGTCGCGCGCCGCGACGGCGCTGAAGAACTCGTCCTGGGGGGTGCCGATGACCAGCGGGCCGGACCAGGTCCTGCCGTTGCCGGACGAGGACACCACGTTGTCGCCGTTGGTGCGGACAGAGGCGCCGGTGGTTGCGTCGTAGAGCCCGTTGCGGTCGTCGGACCAGACCACGGTCAGCTTCTCGCTGCGCCGGTCGTAGGCCAGCTGCGGGTAGCTGTTCAGGCGGAAGTTCTCCCCGGTCAGCGTGTCCGGGAAGTCGTAGTTCGTGTCGACGATTGCGTGCTTGAAGGTGCGCCCGTGATCGGTCGACGTGGCAACGACCGTGGCGTCGCGGTCGTTCGCGCCGTCACACGCCGCGGTCGCACAGACCGAGGCCTCGTAGGCGACGTACAGCTGCCCGTCGTTGCCGACCTGCGGGTTCGAGCCCTGGTCGTACGGCGTAACGCCGCCGGGGAAGTTCGTCAGCGACGGCGGGATCCGGACCGGCGTCCCGAAGTGCGAGCCGAAGTCGACGCTCGCCGACTCCATGATCGGCGACTCGAGATAATTGTCGTCGGTGTCGTACGTGAACTTCGTCCAGGTCACGTACACCCGGCCGCTGGCCGGATCCGCGGCGATCCACGGCTTGTCGTTGAAGATGTGGGTCACCGCCGGTGTCCCGTCCGCGTTCACGCCGTCCATCGCGACGACGTGCGGACCGCCCCAGTGCAGGCCGCCGTCGTGGGACACGTTGACGACGATCGCGCTGGCGTCCTGCCCGCCGAGCGGTGCGGACCGGCTGAACAGCAGGCTGGCGAAGTACACCGTGTTGCCCGGTCCGAACGCGACGACCGGGTCACCGGAGCCGTCGAACCAGCGGAACGCGCCGGTCCCGCCCGAGGTGTAGGTCAGGCCGGGGATCTGCCGGTTCGCCCAGCTGTGCCCGCCGTCGAACGACGTGTACGCGAAGCTCGAGCTGTCGTTGCGCTGCTCGCGGTCGTTGAACACCCGGTAGTCGTTCGCGCCGGCGACGATGTTGCGCGGGTTCCAGGAGTTGACCGCGATCGTGGTCTCGTTCTGGGCGGCGCTGCAGCCCTTCTGCGAGCCCACCGGGACGACGGTGTCGCCGACGATCTGGTCGACGTTCGGCGCCGGGTTCCCGTACGGGTTCGGATGACCGAGGTACCCCTGGCACAGGGCGGACTGCGCCGGGTCGTCCGGCTGAGGCTCCTCCTCTTCGGCGAGCACCTCCTTGAGCAACGGGTTGTGCACGGCAACGGCGCTCGGCGCCGCGGTGGCGGGCGTGGCGACCAGTGCGAGCGATCCCACCAGAGCGATCGCCCCGAGCATCGCGGACCGGCGCATGATTGACGGCCTCACTGTGGTTCCCCCTTCTCTGCCCCCGAGGGATGTCACAGCGCATTCTGCGCCTGACCCCCACAGCATGAGAAGACCCCGCCCGGACGAACCGGACGGGGCCTCTCAGCTGACTCTCAGCTACAACTTCGGTACGACTGGGTACGACGCGGTAACTCAGACGTCGTAGTACAGCTCGAACTCGTGCGGGTGCGGGCGGAGCTGGATCGGGGCGATCTCCTGCTCGCGCTTGAGGTCGATCCAGGTTTCGATCAGGTCCTCGGTGAAGACGTCGCCCTCGAGCAGGAACGCGTGGTCGGCCTCGAGGGCGTCGATCACGGCCGGCAGTGAGGTGGGGACCTGCGGGATGCCCGCGTGCTCCTCCGGCGGCAGCTCGTAGAGGTCCTTGTCGACCGGGTCGATCGGCTCGATCTTGTTCCGGATGCCGTCCAGGCCGGCCAGCAGCTGCGCCGAGAAGGCCAGGTACGGGTTCGCCGACGGGTCGGGGCAGCGGAACTCGATCCGCTTCGCCTTCGGGTTCGACCCGGTGATCGGGATCCGGATGCAGGCCGAGCGGTTGCGCTGCGAGTAGACCAGGTTCACCGGAGCCTCGAAGCCCGGCACCAGGCGGTGGTAGGAGTTCACCGTCGGGTTGGTGAAGGCCAGCAGCGACGGGGCGTGCTTGAGCAGGCCGCCGATGTACCAGCGGGCCACGTCGGACAGGCCGCCGTACCCGGACTCGTCGTAGAACAGCGCGTCGCCGTTGGCAAACAGCGACTGGTGGCAGTGCATGCCGGAGCCGTTGTCACCGAAGATCGGCTTCGGCATGAAGGTCGCGGTCTTGCCGGCCGCCCACGCGGTGTTCTTGACGATGTACTTGAACTTCTGCAGGTTGTCGGCGGTCTTCAGCAGCTCGTCGAAGCGGAAGTTGATCTCCGCCTGGCCCGCGGTCCCGACCTCGTGGTGGGCGCGCTCGACGACCAGGCCGGCGCGCTCCAGCGACAGCGTGATGTCGTCGCGCAGGTCGCCGAAGTGGTCGGTCGGCGCGACCGGGAAGTAGCCACCCTTGTAGCGGACCTTGTAGCCGCGGTTGCCGCCGTCCTCGACCCGGCCGGTGTTCCAGGCGCCGGCGACGGAGTCGATCGAGTAGTGCGCCGAGTTCGACTTGGTCTCGAAGCGGACGTCGTCGAAGACGTAGAACTCGGCCTCCGGCGCGAAGAACGCGGTGTCCGCGATCCCGGTCGACTTCAGGTACTCCTGCGCCTTCCGGGCGATGTTCCGCGGGTCGCGCGAGTACGCCTCACCGGTGAGGGGGTCGTGCACGAAGAAGTTGATCGCCAGCGTCTTCGTACCGCGGTACTCGTCGATGAACGCCGACGTCGGGTCCGGCAGCAGCTTCATGTCGGACTCGTGGATCTGCTGGAACCCGCGGACGGACGAGCCGTCGAACATCAGGCCCTCTTCGAAGACCTCGGGACCGAACGACGACACCGGGACGGTGAAGTGCTGCATGATGCCCGGCAGGTCGCAGAAGCGGACATCGATGATTTCGATGCCCTCGTCCTTGACGTAGGCGAGCAGCTCCTCAGCGCTGGAAAACATACGTACTCCTCGGGGTGGCTCAGAGAATGCATCTGAACGTAGGGCCTGCCGGTTTCCCGGCCGTGACCCCGGTGTTTCACGGGTGTTACGCCCAGCGTGTCCGCGCTGACCCACTGGCGTACGACGGTAACGCACTGAGATATCCGGGTGCGCCGGTGAAGCGTCGTACCTGCATCCGTAGGCTAGCGCTATGGCCTCCTCCGCGCAGCCGGGACCCGCACCGACCGACGAGTTCCGGTATCCGGGGAGCCGGCTCGGCCTGCCCGAGGAGGGTCCTGGATCGGTGGCCGGCTGGGGCCGGCGGATCCTGCAGCTGCTGATCGACTGGCTGCTCGCCGCCCTGATCGCCTCGCCGGTGGTCGGCAAGCCGATGTGGGCCGGTGGGAACGACTACAACACCTCGCACCTGGTCATCTTCTTCGTGATGACCACGCTGCTGACCGGCCTG
Source organism: Kribbella sp. NPDC026611 (assembly GCF_040638345.1). Classification (NCBI taxonomy): domain Bacteria; kingdom Bacillati; phylum Actinomycetota; class Actinomycetes; order Propionibacteriales; family Kribbellaceae; genus Kribbella; species Kribbella sp. NPDC026611. The sequence goes on along the minus strand of NZ_JBEZYC010000013.1, from coordinate 35,430 downwards.
ATCGGCGGCACCATCGGGCACCGGCTCTGCGGCCTGCGCGTGCAGTTCCTGGGGGAGCAGCCGTCGTCGGCGCTCGAGCTGCTCCTGCGGGCCGCGATCCGTGCGCTGCTGCTCTGCCTGCTGATCCCGGCCGTCGTCTACGACCGCGACCGCCGCGGCCTGCACGACCGCGCCGCGAACACCGTCGTCGTCGTACGTTAGCGGCGCGTCAGCAGCAGCTGGACGTCGTCGAGGTACCCGGTCCGGAAGCCGGCCTCGGAGTACGCGAGGTAGAACTCCCACATCCGGCGGAAGGTGTCGTCGAAGCCGAGGTCCGCGATCACCGGCCAGCGCTCGTTGAAGCGGTTCCGCCAGACGCGGAGGGTGCGGGCGTAGTCGCCGCCGAGGTGCCGGATCACCTCTGCGCGCAGGCCGGTGTGCTGGGCCGTGACGTCCTCGATCACCTTGATCGACGGAATCAGACCGCCCGGGAAGATGTACTTCTGCACCCAGGTGAAGGTGTTCCGGGTGGCGAGCATCCGCGCGTGCGGCATCACGATCGCCTGCACCACGCCGACGCCGCCCGGTGCCAGCCGGCGCTCGATGGCGTCGAAGTACACCGGCCAGTACTTCTCGCCGACGGCCTCGATCATCTCGACGCTGAGGACGGCGTCGAACTCGCCGATCTGGTCCCGGTAGTCGCGCAGGGCGACCTGCACGCGGTCGCTGACCCCGGCGTCCGCGATCCGCCGCTGCGCGAGGAGCGCCTGCTGCGAGGCGATGGTGATCGCGGTCACCCACGCACCACGCTGCGCGGCCCGGATCGCGAGGCTCGCCCAGCCGCAGCCGATGTCGAGCACGCGGGATCCGGACTGCACGCCGGCCGCGTCGAGGATCGAGTCCAGCTTGCGCAGCTGGGCGTCGCTGAGCTCGTCGTACGACGCCGTGGCGAGATCGGCCAGCGGATCGTTCCGGAAGTACGCCGCCGAGTAGGTCAGCGTCGGGTCGAGGAACTCGGAGAACATCCCGTTGCTGAGGTCGTAGTGCCGACTCACGTTCTCCCGGGCGCCGGCCCGGTCGTTCTCCTGCTCGCCCGGCTGGGACCGCGTCACCAGCCAGCGCAGCGACTGCGCCCACTTCGGCAGCAGGTGCCGGGTCTCCTCGTTGCTGAACCGCTCCGCGAACGGGACCAGCAGGTCGGCCAGATCGGTGCCCGGCTCCGGATCCCAGTCACCGGCCAGGTACGCCTCCCCGAACCCGGACCCGGCGTCGTGCCCGAGCCGGTCGAGAAAGGCCGACGTACGGTGCACCCGCATCGCCGGCCCACCCAGCCCGTACGACCGATTCCGATCCAGGTGAATCGTCGCAGGCAGATCCTTGGCAATCATCCGAATCGCAGCGGCCGCACCGGCCCGCCGTACCGGGTTCGACCGCGGCCGCGCGAGCGTCGGCCACGTGTCGGTCGCCGGCTGGTGGACCGCCGGCATCAGATCCGTCATCTCTGCTGTTTCCCCTGCCATCCGTCCTGGTCGCACCCTAAGGCCAACCAGCCTCCCCACGGCGCGACACCAAGGCACACTCGTGCCACGTCACGACAGATCAACTACCGAACCGCTGCTGGGTTACCCCACTGTCACCCAGCGTCCGCTCAGCGGCCGCGCATGGCCTGGCGGGCGCCCTTGAGGTTGCTGGGGACCGGGCCCTTGGGCATCGGGACCTGGGGGCGGACGGCGTCCAGCGCCTTCAGGCGTTGCAGCAGGTCGGTGATCTCGGAGGGCTGCATGACGGCCGGCAGCTTCATCACGTGCTTGGTGAGCTTGCGGATGTCGACCTCGTCCTCGCCCGTCCCGGCGATGATCTGGGTGACCGGGGCGCCGCCGGCGACCCGGCTGTGCTTCTTCGCCTCGGCGCTCAGCAGGTTCTTCACCCGGCTCGGCTGGCCCTCGCCGACCAGGACGATGCCCGGCCGCCCGACCACCCGGTGGACGATGTCCGCGTTCTTGGTGACCGCGACCGCGGGCGACACGGTCCAGCCGCGGCGCAGGGTCTGCAGCGCCGACGCGGCCGCACCGGCCTGGCCCTCGATCTGGCTGTACGCCGCCTTCTCGACCTTGCGGCCGAAGACGATCGTGGCGCCCAGGAACCCGAGCGCAACGCCGAGCGGGATCCAGATCAGCAACGGCCCGACCAGCAGACCGCCGGCCACTCCCACCGCGGCGACGCCGAGGAAGATCCCGGCGAGCACCAGACCGACCGTCGGGTCGGACTTCCTGGTCAGCTTGTACGCCGACACGATCTGCTTGAGCCGGCTGGTCTTCTCTTCGGGCGCGTCGTTCTTGGCCATCTCTACCTGCTCTACCTGTCCTGGTTGTTCATACGTGACTCAACGGCCTGGCGGTACAACCGGCCGGCGCGGTACGAGGACCGTACCAGCGGACCGGACATCACACCGGCGAAACCGATCGCGGTGGCCTCGTCCTGGAGCTCGACGAACTCCTCGGGCTTCACCCAGCGCTCGACCGGGTGGTGCCGCACCGAGGGACGCAGGTACTGCGTGATCGTGATGATCTCGCAGCCCGCCGCGTGCAGGTCGAGCAGCGCCTGGCTGACCTCTTCGCGGGTCTCGCCCATGCCGAGGATCAGGTTCGACTTGGTGACCAGGCCGTAGTCGCGGGCCTGGGTGATGACGTCCAGCGAGCGCTCGTACCGGAAGCCGGGCCGGATCCGGCGGAAGATCCGCGGCACCGTCTCGACGTTGTGCGCGAACACCTCCGGGCGGGACGAGAACACCTCGGCCAGCTGCTCGGGGACCGCGTTGAAGTCGGGCGCCAGCATCTCGACGCCGGTGCCCGGGTTGAGCTCGTGGATCTGCCGGATCGTCTCGGCGTACAGCCAGGCGCCGCCGTCGTCCAGGTCGTCGCGGGCGACGCCGGTCACGGTCGCGTACCGCAGGCCCATGGTCCGGACCGACTCGGCCACCCGGCGCGGCTCGTCGCGGTCCAGCGCCTCGGGTTTGCCGGTGTCGATCTGGCAGAAGTCGCAGCGCCGGGTGCACTGGTCGCCACCGATCAGGAAGGTGGCCTCCCGGTCCTCCCAGCACTCGAAGATGTTCGGGCAGCCGGCTTCCTGGCACACCGTGTGCAGTCCTTCGGACTTCACCAGCTTCTGCAGCGCCTGGTACTCCGGGCCCATCTTGGCGCGGGTCTTGATCCACTCGGGTTTACGCTCGATCGGGGTCTCCGCGTTGCGCACCTCGAGCCTGAGCAGCTTCCGTCCTTCTGGGGCGATCGTCACGCCCTCAAGAGTACGCGTCCCCGCTCAGGGCCGTTTCACCCGTACGCTCGTGATCTATGTCCTCAGTTGAGCTCCGTACGGCCGCCGCGGCCGAGGCCGAGGCGGCGCCCGCGGTCCGGGCGTGGGTGCGGCCGGGTCCGACCGCGAAGGAACGCCGGTACGACGTACTCCTCGGGCTCGGGATGGCGCTGGCGGCCGTGTTCGGGACCGAGCTGGCCCGTGGCGGCTCGGCGACCCACGTTGACCTCGGGATCGGCGGGGTCGAACCGTACGTGCTGAGCGCGGCCGGCGCGCTGCCGCTGTGCTTCCGGCGCCGCTTCCCGATCCCGGTGATGCTGGTGGTGGCCGCGCTGTTCGTCGTGACCGGCGAGCGCGCGCTGTTCGCGTTCAGCGCCAACCTGGTGACGCAGATCTCGCTGTTCATGTCGATCTTCGCGGCGGTGGCCTGGGGCCGGGACCGGCGGCTGGTGAAGGCGGCCTGCGGGCTGGTGTTCCTGGTGATGTTCGGCTGGCTGACGATCAACTTCGTCCAGGCGCTCCGGGCGAACGCGATCGAGGGGCCGAACCACGGGCTGTTCTCGCCGTACGTGTCGAACGTGATCATCACGGTCGCGCTGAACGGGCTGTACTTCTTCGGGGCGTACTTCTGGGGCCGGACCGCCTGGGCCACCGCGCGGCAGCAGCTGGAGCTCGCGCAGCAGGCGTCGGAGCTGGCCACGCAGCAGGAGGCGAACGCGCGGCGCGCGGTGATCGACGAGCGGCTGCGGATCTCCCGCGAGCTGCACGACGTGGTCGCGCACCACATCAGCAGCATCGGCGTCCAGGCCGGCGGTGCGCGGCGGGTGATGGACACCGACCCGGACGCGGCGAAGAACGCGCTGAACGTGATCGAGGAGTCCAGCCGGAGCGCGGTGAACGAGATGCGCCAACTCCTCGGCATGCTCCGGGCGGCGGACCCCGATCTCGACGTGACGGCCGAAGTGAAGGCGCCGCAGGCCGGGGCGGACCGGCTGCCGGCGCTGATTGCCGAAGTCAACGGGCTCGGTCTGGAGGTCGGCTTCCACCAGATCGGGGCGCCGGTCGAGCTGCCGAAGACGGTCTCGGTGTCGGTGTACCGGATCGCGCAGGAGGCGTTGTCGAACGTCCGGAAGCACTCCACCGCGCGCAGTGCGCACCTCACGCTGCGGTATCTCGAGGAGTCGGTCGAGCTCGAGGTGCTCGACGACGGTCGGCCGAAGCACGCGCCGGTGGGGAGCCGGCTCGGGCACGTCGGGATTCGTGAGAGGGTCGGTCTGCTCGGTGGCGAGAGCGAGATCGGGCCGCGCCCGGTCGGTGGCTTCCGGGTCCGGGTCCGGCTGCCCCTCGACCCGCAGAACCGCCCGCTTTCTGGAGGTCAGGGATGACGGAGAACCCGATGCGGGTGCTGCTCGTGGACGACCAGGACCTGGTCCGGGCCGGCTTCCGGATGATCCTCTCGGTCGAGCCCGATATCCAGGTGGTCGGCGAGGCTGCGGACGGCTCGGCGGCCGTCGAGCTGGCGCTGGCGTTGCGGCCCGACGTCGTACTGATGGACGTCCAGATGCCCGGGACGGACGGGATCACCGCGACCCAGCAGATCGTCGCGGCCGACGCCGGCAAGGTCGTCATCCTCACCACCTTCGACCGCGACGACTACCTGTTCGAATCGCTGGGCGCCGGTGCCAGCGGCTTCCTGCTCAAGAACACCGCGCCGGAGGACCTGGTCGAGGCCATCGAGATCGTCCACTCCGGCCACGCCCTGCTCGCCCCTGAGGTCACCCGCCGAGTCATCAAGCGCTTCACCGGCGGCGGCGAACGCGTCTACCGCCCCGACCTCCTGGCCGAACTCACCGACCGCGAACGCGAAGTCCTCGGCCTGATCGCCCGCGGCCTCACCAACACCGAAATAGCCACCCAACTCTTCGTCGGCGAAGCCACCGTCAAGACCCACGTCTCCCGGATCTTGCTCAAGCTCGGCCTCCGCGACCGAGTCCAAGCCGTCGTCTTCGCCTACGAATGCGGCCTCGTCACCCCCGGAGACGACGCGTCCGCCTGACCGTCGTTGGTCACCGGTTCAGCAGCGTTCCAGAGACGCTCGGCCTCGCCGCGGAACTGAGCGAAGCCGGCATCGCCCGGCCGGAGCACGAACTTGGGCTCACCTGGTTCCTGGTAGGTGTAGTACTCGACGAAGAGCGCGCCGGGGTCGTCGGGACCGGCCCCGTCCAGGTTCACGCCGACCACCCCAGCCGCCATCGGGTGCGTTGTCAGCCGGACCTCCAATTGCCCATTCGTCGAAGCCGAAAGCGACTCCAGCAGCCGGAGGGAGTGCTCGATGCGGCTGACAGCCGAGACTCTCTCGCGCCCGGCGTAGTACCGGTCGGCCGCGATGTCGAGCGTCGCAGCACCCGGCGCCATCAGCAGGACTCGCACCCGGCACCCTGCGTTGAGCCGCTCCTCGAACATGCCGAAGTTGGCGGTCAGCAGCGTGTTGCGGATGATCCCGGTGATGAACAGATCGTGGGCCGACGTCATCGCGTCGAGGAACTCTGGCCCGAACTGCTCCGTGAACTGAGGTCGGATCGCGGAGCTGAGACGGTGCTCGAGCGTCGGCGGCCATGGCGTCCCGGCGGCCCACATCCGCTCGGCCTGCTGCTCGTACCTCCGGAACCAGATCGTGTCTGCTTCGCTCAGGTGCAGGATCGGACCGGGTTCGCCCGTCGGGCCGAACTCGGAGTGCTGCACCGTCAGAGTGGTTTTGCCGGCGCCGCGGAGCAGGTTCACGCCGATCGCAGGAAGAAACTGCGTCACTCTGACTTCGAGGTTGCCGCCGGTGCTGTGCTGCAGCTCCACCAGCTCGTCGAGGGTGCCTCGGACGCGCTGCGCGAGCAGGGCCGAGCGGCCGGGGGAGCGGAACTTCGCCGCCTCGGCGATGATGCGTTCATCGGTCGGATCCAGCACGAGGACTCTGATCCGGGCGCCATGAGTGAGCGAGCGGTACAGCTCGTCCCTGGAGCCCTGGATCGTGCGGGCCATCGCTACGCCGATCAGCAGCACGTCGTTGGCATCCGCTCTGGCCTCCGCCAGCTCGGCCGGGAACGTCGGCAGCAGTACTACGGCTGATGCGTTCTGATGTGCCTGCGCGATCTCGGCGACCAGCTTCCGGGACCGGATCTGCGCGAACGCGAGCACCGCCAGCAACGCCAGGATCGCGGCGCTCAGCACACTGATACTCACCACGTTCACAATTCCCAGGACCGTGAACACCCCGGCCGCGGCGGTCAGCAGCCACAGATCGACGTTCTCGTCGGTCAGAACTGCGCGCACACTGCGAAGCCATCCACGGAGAAGTTTCACGGCGGTCATGCTACGGATCGGAGCGCTCCCGTCGGCAGTGCGAAGCGGGTGGTAATTCGTTCCGGGTCCGCCCGGCGGATGACGCGGGTGATCACCCTCGCGGGCGACGTGGGGGTGGGCTTGTCCTGACTAGGTTTTGGGCAAGGTCGGGTGCGTGTCCGGCTGGGGGCTGAGCTGATGGGAAACGGTGACAGATGCTGAGGGTGGCGGGACTCACTCGGCGGTTCGGGGATCAGCTGGCGCTGGACGACGTCGCGTTCGACGTCGTACCGGGACGGATGACCGGGTTCGTCGGGGCCAACGGGGCCGGGAAGACGACGGCGATGCGGATCATCCTCGGTGTGCTGGCCGCGTCCGCGGGCGAGGTGCGGTGGAAGGACGCTCCGCTGTCGCAGGAGGTACGGCGGGACTTCGGGTACATGCCCGAGGAGCGCGGGCTGTACCCGAAGATGAAGATCCGCGACCAGCTGGTCTTCTTCGGTCGACTGCACGGGCTCTCGCCGGACCTGGCGTTGGAGCGGACGGACAAGCTGCTCGAGCGGCTCGGGCTGGCCGAGCGTGCGGGGGACGTGCTGGAGACGCTGTCGCTGGGCAACCAGCAGCGGGTGCAGATCGCCGCCGCCCTGGTGCACCAGCCGATCGCCCTGGTCCTGGACGAGCCCTTCAGCGGACTGGACCCGCTCGCTGTGGACGCCATGGTCGACCTGCTGCGCGAGGAGGTCACACCGGAGGTACCTGTGCTGTTCTCGAGCCACCAGCTCGACCTGGTGGAGAGGCTGTGCGACGACCTGGTCGTGCTGTCTCGCGGCAAGGTGGTCGCGGCCGGGTCCGTCGCGGACCTGTCTGCCGGGTCGACTACGACGTACCGCTTGGTGGTCGACGGGGACGCCGGCTGGCTGCGCGACATCCGAGGGATCCACGTGCGTGACGTGGCCGGAGGTACTGCGCTCTTCGACGTCGAGGACCGCGCTGCGGAGCAGGTGGTGCTGCAGTCTGCTGTTGGTCGGGGACCTGTGCTGGAGTTCGCGCCGGAGCGAGTGGCACTGAGCGACGTCTTCCGGGAGGCGACCCGATGAACACGCTGGACCGCCCGGCAGTGCTGATCGCCGAGCGCGAGATCAGCACCAAGCTGCGGGACAAGACCTTCATCGGCTCGACCCTGGTCATGCTGCTGATCGTCATGGCCGCCGTGATCATCCCCGCGATCATCGCGGGCAGCAGTGGGCCGGACAAGATCGCTGTGGTCGACGACGCCGGTGCACGCGTCGTACAGCAGGCTACGCAGCACTATGAGGTGGTGCGGAGCCCTTCCGAGGCGGCGGCTCGGCAGTCGGTCACCGACGGGAACGCGAAGGCTGCGCTCCTTCCCGCTTCGAACGGCTACGTCGTCGTCGGTAAGGACAAGGTCGACACGGAGATCGAGAGCGGGCTGCGGCAGGCGGCGTCGACGGTCGGCATGGAGGCGAACGCCTCGCGCGCCGGGCTGACCCCGTCCGAGTTGCGGGCCGGGACGCAGGTCGACATACAGCTGATGAACCCGGGCAAGCTGCCCGGCATCGTGTCCGGCTTCGTCACCATCGGGCTCGCGCTGGTCTTCTACATGACCGCGCTCGGCTTCGGGATGATGATCGCGCAGAGCGTCGTGCAGGAGAAGGAGAGCCGGGTCGTGGAGATCCTGGCCGCCGCCGTCCCGATCCGGTCGCTGCTGTGGGGCAAGGTGCTCGGCAACACCGTGCTCGCGCTCTCCCAGATCGTGGTGATCGCGGCAGCCTCGCTGATCGGGCTGCTGGCGACCGACCAGGCCGACGTACTCGAGGTGGTCGCGCCGGTGGCCGGCTGGTTCGTGGTGTTCTTCGTGCTTGGCTTCGTGGCGCTGGCCGGGCTGTGGGCGGTGGCCGGCTCGCTGGCCACCCGGCAGGAGGACCTCGGGTCGACCACGCTGCCGGGGCAGATGATCCTGATGATCCCGTTCTTCTTCTCGGTGTTCGCCGGGTCGTCGGCCAAGACCGTCGCGTCGTTCGTGCCGATCGCGTCGTCGATGTCGATGCCGGGGCGGATGCTCACCGAGGACGTACCGCTCTGGCAGCCGCTGCTTGCGATCGCGATCCTGCTCGCCACCACGGTGCTGATCGTGCGTCTCGGAGCGCGGCTCTACGAACGCACCCTGCTGCAGACCGGCCGGCGGTTAGGGTACCGCGAGGCGCTGCGACTCGATGCGTCGTAAGACATCGTTACAGCCGGGCCCAGCGTTACAGGGGAGGGCCCGGCTGTGATGAAACCGCAATGTAGGGTAGCTGTGTGCTGTGCCCGCACCTCGACTACGGTCTCAACGCATGAACGTCGAGCTGCGACACCTGCGGGTGGTCGTCCTGGTAGCCGAAGCGGGGTCCGTCGGACGCGCCGCCCGCTGGCTCAAGGTCAGCCAGCCGAGCCTGACCGCGCAGCTCAAGCGCATCGAGGGTGCCTTCGGCGGTGAGCTGTTCGAGCGCTCCCGCACCGGGGTGAAGCCCACTCCGTTGGGCCGGTACGCCGTGGATCGCGCGCGAGCCATCCTGGTCGACGTCGACCACCTGGCCGCGACCGTGTCCGCGATGACGGCGGTGGAGTCGTCCGCGGTGCGGCTCGGTGGATTCCCGACTGCGCCGATGTCCGGGATCGCGTCCCGGCTGCGCGACCACGGGGAGATCGAGCAGGTCAGCATCGAGGTCGAGTGGTCCTCGAGCGTCCTGCTCCAGCAGCTGGAGAGCGGACGGCTGGACTTCGCGCTGCTGCGTGAGTTTCCTGGCTTCGAGCTGCGGCTGCCGACCGGGGTCGAGTCCACCACAGTGGTCGAGTCGGAGTCGGCGTACGTCGCTCTCGCCGCCGATCACCCGGTGGCGTCGCGAAATCCTGGTGCGCTCGACCTGTCCGAGCTGGCGGGCGAGGAGTGGATCGGGGAACCACCGGACGACAGCGGATTCCACGTGCTGTTCCGCGCGGCCTGCGAGGCGGCCGGCTTCCAGCCGAAGGTGGAGCACCACTCGGTCGACACGTCGGTGCTGATGGGTTTCGTGACGAGCGGCCAGGGCGTGGCGCTCATCTCGCCCACGTCGTACCGGATGCTCTCCTCAGACGTCACCACCCGCAGCCTCACCGGGGACCCCATTCACCGTCGGCTGGTCCTGGCGTGGAGCGCGGAGTCCCCGCGAGCGCAGATGTCCGCCGACGTCCTCCAGATGGCCACCGAGGCGTACGACGAAGCCATCATCGAACACGCCCGCCGGGACAGCCAGCAACACCGCATGCACGTCGCCTGACCCGCGCACTACGCGGGCTTGATCACCGGATTCTCGAACGCAGTCAGGTGAAACTCCCCGGTGTCCTCCGGACTGTCCATCCGCTCCCGATACTGCGACCCCATCTGCTCCTTGCCACCCACCACCGGCGCCCGCTCCATCTTGTCCTCCGGCTTGCGCTCCTGCGCAACCGGCGGCTCCGGCTCCACCACAGGCATCGGCCGAGTCGCGTCCCTCTCCCCAACAGGCATCACCCGAGTCTCATCCTGACCCGCCACCTGCGAGGAACCCTGCGACCCCCCACCCTCCGACTGCCCCGGAGCCGACTCCGGGGCGGCTGACTGACCCGCCGTCTGGGGCTGGACTGGAGCTGACTGCGGCTGCGCGGCAGCCGCCTCCGACGCGGGCGCCTGGCCCGCCGCCTGCGGCTGCACTGGCGGTGACTGCGGCTGCGCGGCAGCCGACTCCGGGGCGGCTGCCTGGCCGGCCGCCTGCGGCTGCACTGGCGGTGACTGCGGCTGCGCGGCAGACGCCTCCGGCACCGGAGTCTGGCCCGCCGCCTGCGGCTCGTCTGTGGTCTGCGGTTGCGTCGGCACCGATTGCTGTGGCGCCGGTGACTGGCCTGACGTCTGCGGCCGGTCCGTGGTCTGCGGTTGCGTCGTCGCCTGGGGTTGCGTTGAAGCCTGCTGCCGCGGCTGTTCCTGCGGCTCCGGCCTCGAAGACTCGTCCACCGGGGCCACAGGCTCCTGCCCCACAGGCGGTTGCGTCTGTGCTGCAGCAGGCGTCGGCGCAGCTGCCTGCGATCCCGCCCCGCCCTCCGGCTCTACCGGACCGCCTACCTCCGACTGCACCGCCTCCGGGCGCTGCGCAGAACCTGCTGGCAACTCCCCGTCACCCGCGTGCTCATCAACCGAGCCCCCAGCGACCGAGCCCCCAGCAACCTGCTGCCCGGCCACCGGCTGCCCACCTGCCGACTGCCCACCTGCCGACTGCCCAGCCACCGGCTCCTCACTCGCCGCCCGCCCGGCCTGGCCATGCTCGCTTCCTGGCTGCACCGCTTCAGTCGGGTCCTGGGGCTGCGGCTCGTGCTGTCGGGTCACCTGATTCGCCGGCGCGGTGTCCTCCGGCGCCACACCTTCAGGCTCGTGCGGCATGTGCATCGTCTCGTCGCGGTCGGTCGGCACCAGCACCGTCGCGTCCCCGTCGTCCGGGTAGTTGCCGTGGGCATCGGGATACTCCGCGGTGTGATCGACCCCGTCAGCCGGGAACGAATCAGTCTGCTCCTCCGCCTGACTCCGCGGCCGCACCGGCTCCGGCTCGTCGAACAGATCGTCGTACCGGTTGCTGTTCCCGAACGCCGTACCAGCGTAAGAGTTCTCCGCCTGATAGGTGCCCCCAGCAACCGGATACACCGCGGCCGCATCGGCCTCCTGCTGCGCCTGCGCCGCCTCCTGCTCGCGCTGCAGCCGCTCGGCTTCCGCCCGCTCCCGCCGACGCCGCTGCGCACTCCGCACGATCAGCTGGATCGCATACACCAGCGAGATCACGGTGAGAATCGGCACAACACCGTTCAGCGTGTACTGCTTGGACCCCTCGATCATCCCGTTGGTGACCCCCGGGACGTCGTTCAGGAAGTTCGTGGTCCGGTTCGGGATCCACAGCCAGCAGTAGACCAGCGTGCCGAACGCGACGAACGCCCCGAGCGCACCGGCGCCGGAGAAGTACGACACCACGGCCCAGAAGACCAGCGCGCCGATGCCGAAGGCAAGCGCCATCCCCTTCGCATTCAGCTCGACACCGCCCGGGGCTGCCAGTACGCCGAACACCGCCGGCCCGGCCAGCGCGACCGCTACGCCGAGCAAGAACCCAAGAAATTTGGCCACAGACCCAAGGTAGCGACGATCCGCCGTCACACCCCGCAGACGCTCCGACACCGCCCCGGAAGGGCAACCGGTTGCCTAGGGTGGTGCTGTGGACAGATCAGACCGCCGCTTCTACGAGAGGATGAGCCGTTGCCTTCGCCCAACATCCTGCTGATCGTTTCCGACGACCACGGGTACGCCGACCGCGGCGGCCTCGGCATCCACCCCGACGTACGCACGCCGGCCCTGGACCGGCTCGCGGCCGAGGGCGTCAGCTGCACCGACGCGTACGTGACTGCGCCGATCTGCAGTCCGTCCCGGGCGGCCATCATCTCCGGGCGGTACCAGCAGCGGTGGGGCGGTCAGTGGTTCGACTCGGCCGCGTTCCCGCCGGACGACGTACCCACGCTGGCAGAGCTCCTGCGCGACGCGGGCTACCGCACCGGGTACTTCGGCAAGGTGCATTACGGCGGCGAGTCCGTAGGGGACCGGGCCTGTCCGCCCCACCACGGGTTCGAGGAGACGCTCTATGGGCTGGCAGGTCAGTCCTTCGGGCGCCTGAACTACCTGCACCATTCAGAAGCAGCCGTCGAGTCCTACGGGCAGCCGGCGGCGCATCACATGGCTGTGCAGCCGTTGCTGTCGGGCGATGTACCCGTTGAGCACGAGGGCTTCCTGACCGCTGAGCTGGGCAGGCGGGCCACCGAGTTCATCGATGCGGACGACGAGCGGCCGTACTTCTGCATGGTCGCCTTCAACGCCGTCCACAACTTCTGCTGGCAGCTGCCGGACTCTGAGCTCGAGGCCCGTGGGCTGCCGGCGTTCCGCGACTGGACGCCGGAGGTGAACGAGTCCTTCCCCGAGTGGTACGACGACGTGATCGTGCCGAACCTGCCGCACGGACGCGAGTACTACCTGGCGCAGCTGGAGCTGATGGACGCCGAGATCGGGCGGCTGCTCGACCAGGTAGGCGAGGACACGATCGTGGTGTACGTGACCGACAACGGCGGATCGACCTGCAATTTCGGCGACAACACGCCACTGCGGGGGACGAAGTACACGCTGTGGGACGGCGGGATCCGGATTCCGATGATCTGGCGCTGGCCCGGGCAGCTGCCTGCTGGCCGGCGTACGGACGCTGTGGTCAGCACGCTCGACCTGGTCCCGACGCTCGCTGCTGCGGCCGGTGCTCGTGCCGACGGTGTCGACGGCCTGGACATCCTGCCGACGCTGGCAGGGGAGTCGGACACGCAGCACGAGGCGCTGCACTGGGATTGCGAGTTCCAGTGGGCCGTGCGGTCCGGCCCGTGGAAGCTGAGCTGGGTGGCTGACGACGAGAACACGCAGCACCTCAGGTCCTACGAGCACGCGCCGATGGGGGAGGGCTGGTTCCTAGCGAACCTGTCCGACGACGTAGCGGAGCAGACCAACCACCTGTCGGCTCAGCCGGAGGTGGTGGCTCGGCTACGCGACCTGCACGCTGCTTGGCGAGCAGACGTGGGTCTGCACCCGCATCAGACGGTCAGCCCGTAGGTGATCGCGCTCGGCGGCTCTTCCTGGTGGTCGATGTCCGGGCTGCGCTCGTAGTCGTCCCAGGCGAGCAGCCGGTCGAGGTGACGGCGTACGGAGTCGAGCACCTCCCGCACGGGCACGTCCCGCCCGAGCTCCTTGGACAGCGTGGTGACGTCGGCGTCCGAGATCCCGCACGGCACGATCCGGTCGAACCAGCTCAGATCGTTGTCGCAGTTCAGCGCGAACCCGTGCATGGTCACGCCCTGAGCGACCCGGATCCCGATGGCGGCAATCTTCCGCTCCCGGCCACGATCGTCGGCCGCAACCCAGACCCCGCTACGCCCCTTCACCCGCCCGGTCTTGACCCCAAGCTCCGCACAGACCGCGATCAGCGCCTCCTCGAGCCGCCGCACGTAGTCCACGACGTAAACGTGGGAGGCCAGCTTCACAATCGGGTACCCCACCAACTGCCCCGGGCCGTGCCAGGTGATCTTTCCACCCCGGTCCACATCCACCACCGGCGTCCCGTCCACCGGCCGCTCATGAGGCTCGGTCCGCTTACCCGCCGTGTAGACGGGCAGATGCTCCAGCAAAATAACGGTATCCGCCCCAACCCCCTCGGCAACCTCCGCATGCAACCGCCGCTGCTCAGCCCAAGCAACCTCGTACTCCACAGCCGCCGCGCCGAACCCAGCCTCCACATACCGAATACCCGTCACACCCCCGAGTGTAGGCGCCATCGCTGCCCTCACCTGGGCTCGGTATCTCGGTTGGCACTCCGGCTGGTACTCCGGACCGGCTGGGGGCTGTGGATAACTTGCTCGGGGGTCGGGCGATCGGTGCATCCTCTTGGGCATGGACCTCGACGACCTCGACGATCTGGCTGGTTACAGCCTCCGCCGGAAGCTCCGGTCCGGATCTGCCGGCACCGTCTGGCAGGTCCGCGACCGAGCGACCGGCCGCAACGCCGTGCTCAAACACCTACCCGCCAGCATCTTCCCCGACCAAGCCCGACTCCGTGCCGACCTCAACATCCTCCAACGTATCGACCACCCCCACATCGCCCGCCTGGTGGAGTACCGCGAGACCGGCACCGCCTGGATCCTCATCACGCAGTACCTAGCCGCCGGCAGCCTCGCCACCCTCCTCACCCGCCGCCCCCCACTCTCCGCCGGAGAGCTCGTAACCCTCCTCACTCCGCTAGCCGAAGCCCTGGATCACCTACACCGCTCCGGCCTGACCCACGGCGCCCTGACCCCCACCAACATCCTCTTCGACACCGAAGGCCGACCAGTCCTCACCGACCCCGCCCTCCGCCCAACCCGCCCCACCCACGACCGCCAATCCCTAGCCACCCTCGCCCACCACCTAGGCGCCGACCCCACCCTCTTCACCCCCACCCTCTTCCAAACAACCCCACCCAGCACCCTCTCCCGCCGCCTCCTAACCCTCTCGCCGCCCATCCCCATAGACCTATCCATCAACCCACCCACACCCGATCCATCCACACCCCCAACCTCTTCGCCGCCCTCGCCTACAGACGTTTCAGCCCGGTTGGCGCCGGCTCGCGAACCCGCTAAGGGTTCGGCCCCGGGTGTGTCAGAAGACGATGCGTTCTCACCCGCAGCCACAGCGGGTCTGCCCGACGTACCGGACGAGTCGTCTGGACCCACAACTGTGTCTGTCAGCTCGCAACCCACCCGCGATCCGCACCCACCAACGGAGGGCTCAGCTTCGCCCGCGACAGCCAACGACTCGCCAGCGACAACAAATGATCCGATGTCGCCCGGAGAACCGGCGGAAACCCAACGCCCGCCTCTCACGTCTCGACCACCCAAGCCATCGCCACCAATCCAGCCTCCGCTCCGGCCCAACCCCACAAAGCGAATCAGCAAACGCACCCGCCCATGGCGACGCCACCAAACCCTCCACCGCCGCTTCGCCGACAACTTCCAGCGCCTCCGCCCCGGCAGCTCAGGCACCACCCAGCGACCTACCCCGACCTCTCGCAACAACCAGCAACCCCCTACCCCAACATCTCGCGACGACAAGCCACGCTCTGCCTCGCCCTTCGCCAACGACGGATGGCAGCCCCACTCGACCCTCCCTGGCGATCGGCAGCCGCCTGACTCTCCCTGGACCAACTCCCAACGCAGCCCCGGCTCTGCACTATCCGACGACCAACGCAGGCCCGGCTCTGCACTGTCCGATGACCGTCGCAGGCGTGGCTCTGCATTCCTCGGGGGCAACGCCGAAGTCCCCGCGCTATCCGACGACGAGCGCAACTCCGGCTCTGCCTCGTCCGACGCCTGGCAGTGGCCGGGTTTCGAGGCCCCAGCGGCGTTACGGCGGACCGGCCCCGCCTTTCCCGGCGGCGACTGGCAGCGGTACGACGCCGACTCGACCGACGAGTTGCAACAGCCCGTCTCGGGTCTCCCCACCGGACGGAAGCAATCTGACTCCGCCTTCTCCGACGACGAGTGGCGCGCCGACGCAGCCCTGTCCAGTGATCGTCGACCTAGCCCCGACAACGCCGAAGACGCGCGAGAATCCGGCTCGCGGTCCGCGGGGGAACAGCAGCCCCACTCTGACCTCCGTACCAGCCTCCAGCGCACCGCCCATGGTTCGTCTCGAGGAGCGCAGCGGTTTGGTGCTGGGTTGGCGCGGCGTGGAGGAGGTGGTCGGCGCGGGGGTTTCAGGGTGTGGCCGGGGTACGGGGTTCTTGGGGCGGTTGGGCTTGGGGCGCTTGTCGTTCTCGTGATTGGTGTTGTGACGCTGGGTGCCTTGGATGACTCGGGTTCGGCGCAGTCTTCTGGCGTACCGAGCGCGCCGGGTGGTTACCAGTCGAGTTCGGCCGGTACAGCCGGAGCAAGCAAGCTGTCACCATCGCCGCCGCGCTCGGCCCCCACCGCCACGCCGACTCGGCCAGGCACACCCGTCGCGACGAGTCAGCCGGCCACGCCTGGCTGTCGGGGGGCGTCGAGCCAGCTGGTCACGCCTGGGTGTCAGGGTGCGTCGGGTCGGCCGGGAACGCCCGCGTGCGTGGGTGCTTCAACTCAGCCGGTCATGCCGGCATGTCCGGGTGTGTCGGGGCGGTCGGTCGCATCTGTTGGGCCGGGAGCGTCGGGTCGGTCGGTTGTGCCGGGACGGTCGGGTACGCGGGGTGGGTCGGGCACGCCGGGTGCGCCGGGTACGCCGGGTGGGTCGGGTGGGTCGGGTACGCCAGGTGGGTCCGGTTCGCCGGGTGGGCCGGGTGCTTCGGTGGGGCCGGGGGTGGTGGGGCGGTCGGTGGGGGAGCGCGGGGCGGGGGATGCGGTTGTTTGGTTGCAGCGGGTTCAGGTGCTGGATGGGTGGCGGGCGCGGGCGTTCTGGTTGGTTGATGTGGGGGCGCTGGATCGTGTTTACGTGCCTGGGTGTCGGGCTGGGGAGGTAGATCGGGGGCTGGTGGGGAGTTATCGGGAGTTGGGGGTGCGGGTTCGGGGGCTTCGGATTCAGATTGATCGGTTGAGCGTCGTTCGGCGTACGAGGGATGCGGTCACGCTGCGGGTTACCGACCATCTGACGGCGGGTGAGGTGGTCGACGGGGACGGTACGACGACGGCGCTTCCGCGGGGGACGCCTGCTGCTCGGCTGATCACACTCGTCGGGCCGAGTTGGCGGATCAGTGCGATCACCTTGGCTTGAAAGAGCTTCGACATTGCTGGCGGCCGGGTGTCGGAACGGACCGTCGGACTTCGTGGGGGATGTGAAGAGCCTGGCTTACCAACAACTGAGGAGAACGGTTATGAGCGCGACGTACACCTGGGATGTTTTCTGCACGCTCGATGGGTTCGGGTCGTATGGCGAGGGTGGGGACTGGGGTGGTTACTGGGGGAAGCAGGGGCCGGAGTTTCTCGAGCGGCGGCTGGCGATGGTCAGTGCTGCGCAGCGGGTGGTGATCGGCGGGAACACGTTTCGGCAGTTCGTCGAGGTGCTTGGGCCCAGCGTCGAGGAATCGACGGTGGATGATCCGGTGAATACGCGGATGATGAGTCTGCCGATCACGGTGGTGTCGGCGACCGTCGAAGGACCGGTTCGCTGGCCGGATGTCACGATCGCGGCAGGCGATGCTGTGGACGTCGTCCGCCGGCTCAAGCAGGAGTCCGACGTGCCGCTTCGCTCGTACGGCAGCGTGGCTCTCAACCGCTCGCTGATGGCCGCCGGGCTGGTCGATCGCATTCAGGTGACGGTGTTTCCGGTGATCAGTGGGCAGACCGGGACCGCTCCCATCTTCCACAACGCCGCCGACTTCGACCTCGAACTCCTCGAGGCCCGCACCCTCGACACCAACACACAGGAGCTCATCTATCACCCGACCCTCCACCCATGAGCCGCCGAAACTCCGTTGTGGAAGGCGATCCGTGAGGAATGGTCAGGCGGAGAGGGCTGCTGAGAGGGCTGAGGCGATGGTGGGGTGGTGGAAGGCGAAGTCGTTGGATTGGAGGCGGGTTGGGAGGGCCCGTTTGCTGCCGAGGAGTTCCCAGGCGAATTCGCCCAGCAAAGTTTTCAGAGCGAAGGCGGGCACGGGCACGAAGGCGGGACGATGCAGAGCCGTGGCCAGAGACTGGGTGAACTCTTCGTTCGTGGTCGGGACGGGGAGGACCACGTTCACCGGGCCCGACATGGCGTCGTTCTCGGCTACGAAGCGGACGGCCCTCAGCCAGTCGGTAAGGGAGACGACCGGGAAGTACTGCGTGCCGTCGCCGAGGCGCCCTCCCAGCCCGAGCTTGAACGGGAGCGACTGAAGCTGGAAGGCCGGTGCCTTACGGTCCAGGACGACGCCGGTGCGCAGGGCGGCTACTCGGCTGCCGGCGGCGCGAGCGGGCTCGAGAGCGCCCTCCCAGAGGCGGACGACCTCGGACAGGAAGCCGTCGCCAAGCTCTGAGTCCTCGGTGAGGATGCGGTCGCCGCAGTCGAGGCCGTAGCCGCCGATGCCGCTCTGCGTGATCAGCACCGGCCGGCGCTCGAGCTGCGCGGCCGCCTCCGCCAGCGTTGCCGTCGTACTGACGCGGCTCTCCCGCAGGATGGTGCGGTACGTCGGGGTCCACGGGCGGCCGATGGTCGCGCCGGCGAGGTTGACCAGTACGTCGGGGTCGTCCAGAGCCGACGGATCGAGGTCGCCGCGGGCGGGGTCCCAGCGGATCTCGTCCGGCCCGCTAGGAGTACGCCGTACCAGCCGGCGGACCTGGTGGCCGTCCGCGGCCAGGTCGCGCGCGAGGGCCTTGCCGAGGAAGCCGGAGGCGCCGGCCAGTACGTACTTCATCCCGTGAGGCTCCTAGTCTCTGGAAGACAACGGCGCCGGTACCCGTCTCGGCGGAGACGGACACCGACGCCGGCGTTGTCCGGGTGGATCAGACGTCGAACTGGGCCTCTTCGAGACGCTGCTTGACCGCGGTCAGGTAGCGCGCCGCGTCGGCGCCGTCGACCAGACGGTGGTCGTAGGTCAGGGCCAGGTACACCATCTGCCGGATGGCGATGGTCTCGCCGAGCTCCGGGTGGGTGATGACGACCGGGCGCTTCACCACGGCACCGGTGCCGAGCATGCCGACCTGCGGCTGGTTCAGGATCGGGGTGTCGAACAGCGCACCCCGGCTGCCGGTGTTGGTGATGGTGAACGTACCGCCGACCATCTCGTCCGGCGTCACCTTGTTGTTGCGGGTGCGGTCGGCGAGGTCGGCGATCCGCTTCGCCAGGCCGGCGATGTTCAGGTCACCGGCGTTGTGGACGACGGGGACCATCAGGCCGCGCTCCACGTCCACCGCGATGCCGAGGTGCTCGGCGGCGTGGTACGTGATCTCGCCCTTCTCCTCGTCGATGGACGCGTTCAGCTTCGGGTACTGCTTGAGCGCGTCGACCGCCGCCTGCGCGAAGAACGGTAGGAAGGACAGCTTGACGCCCTCGCGGGCCTCGAACTCGGCCTTCTTCGCGTTCCGCAGCTTGGAGATCTCGGTGACGTCGACCTCGACCACGGTGGTCAGCTGCGCCGACACGCGGAGCGAGTTGACCATGTGGGACGCGATTGCCTTGCGGATCCGGCTCATCTTCTCGGTCGTACCGCGCAGCGGGCTGATCGTCGCTGCCTTCGCCGCGGGGGCTGCCGCGGCCGGCGCCGAGGCGGCCGGAGCTGCTGCTGCGGCGGCCTTCTTGGCGTCCGCGGCGGCGATGACGTCCTGCTTGCGGATGCGGCCGCCGACGCCGGTGCCCTGTACGTCGTTGAGGTCGACCTGGTGCTCGGCTGCGAGCTTCCGGACGAGCGGGGTGACGTAGTTCGGGCCCTCGGAGCTGGAACCGTTGGCCGACGGAGCCGGAGCGGTCTGGGTGCCCTGCGGGGCGGGGGCCTGGGCGGCCGGTGCCTGAGCGGCCGGTGCCTGGGCAGCAGGAGCCTGAGCGGCCGGCTGGGCCGGGGCTTGGGCGGCGGGGGCTTGCGGGGCCGGGGCCTGGGCGGGAGCTTGTGCCGGTGCCTGGGTGGTCTGCGGTGCCGGAGCCGACTGCGCGGGCTGGGCCGGTGCGGACTGGGCGGGCTGGGCCTCGGGGGCGGCCGGGGTCTCTGCGGGTGCAGCTGGGGCCGACTCGGCGGGGGCTGCAGGGGCGGAGGAGGAGGCGGGGGCGGCGTCGCCGGAGCCGACGATGGCGAGTTCGGCGCCGACCTCGACGGTTTCGTCCTCGGCGACCTTGATCTCCAGGAGCTTGCCGGCGACGGGGGACGGGATCTCGGTGTCGACCTTGTCGGTGGAGACCTCGAGGAGGGGCTCGTCCACGGCTACGTCGTCGCCGACCTGCTTGAGCCAGCGGGTGACGGTGCCCTCGGTGACGCTCTCGCCGAGGGCGGGGAGAGTTACCGATGTACCGGATGCGCCACTGCCGTTGGAGGCGGCCGCGTCCGAGGTTGCTGAAGCGTCTGCCGCAGGGGCAGGGGACTGGCCAGCAGGGGCCTGTGCGGCGTCGGCGGAGGAGTTGGCGGGGGTCGGGGCGGCCTCGGCGGCCGGGGACTCTGCGGGGGTCGAGTCGGCGGCGGCCGCATTGGACGTTGCGGATGCGTCTGCCTCAGGGACCGGGGACTGGCCGGCGGGAGCCTGGGCGGAGGCGTCGGCCGGGGCCTGCGTGGAGTCGGCCTGGGCGGCGTCGGCGGGGGCCTGGGCGGCGTCGGCGGAGGAGTCGGCCGGGGCCTGTGCGTCGGCGGCGGCTGGGGCGTCGGTGGAGGAGGGGGATTCGCCGGCGTCGCCGATGATGGCTAGTTCGGCGCCGACCTCGACGGTTTCGTCCTCGGCGGCCTTGATCTCGAGGAGGGTGCCGGCGACCGGCGACGGGATCTCGGTGTCGACCTTGTCGGTCGAGACCTCCAGCAGGGGCTCGTCGACGGCAACCGTGTCGCCGACCTGCTTGAGCCAGCGGGTGACGGTTCCTTCGGTGACGCTCTCCCCGAGGGCCGGCAGGGATACAGAGGTCGGCATGACGGTCGTTGCTCCTTCGTCTGATCGGTCGAGGTCAGCCTACGGTGCCGCCGGAGCGAGCAGGATCCGGGTCACGGCGTCCCGCCACGCTCCGACAGCTCAAACCTACTTGGGCAACCCAGCAGGGTCAGTCATGGAAGTGCAAAGGTTTACCGGCGAGGGCGAGGTGGGCTTCGCCGAGGGCTTCGTTCTGGGTTGGGTGGGCGTGGACGAGGGGGGCGACGTCGGCCGGGTACGCCTCCCAGTTGTAGATCAGCTGCGCCTCGCCGATCAGCTCGCCGACGCGCGAGCCGACCAGGTGCAGCCCGACCACGGCGCCCTCGCGGGCGCGCACCAGCTTGACGAAACCGGAGGTCTTGAGGATCTGGCTCTTGCCGTTCCCGCCGAGCGGGTAGTTCAGGATCTCGACGTCGCCGTACTTCGCCCGCGCCTGCTCCTCGGTCAGCCCGACCGACGCGACCTCCGGCTCGGAGTACGTCACCCGCGGGATCCCGGCCTCGTCGATCGGCGTCGGCGCGAGACCCGCGATGTGCTCGGCGACGAAGATGCCCTGCTGGAACCCGCGGTGCGCGAGCTGCAGCCCGGCCACGATGTCGCCGACGGCATACACCCCGGGCACGCTGGTCTGCAGCGTCGAGTCGACGCTGACGAACCCGCGGTCGAGCGCGACCCCGACCTCCTCGTACCCGAGCCCGGCCGTGTTCGGACCGCGGCCGACCGCGACCAGCAGTACTTCGGCCTCGATCACCTCACCACCGGCCACCCGCACCTCGACGCCGGACTCCGTCACCGAGACCGACTCGAAGCGGGTCCCGGTCTTGAACGCGATCTTCCGCTTCCGGAACGCGCGCTCCAGCGCCTTGCTGCTGTCCGCGTCCTCGGCCGGCACCAGCCGCGGCAGCGCCTCGACGATCGTCACCTTGGTCCCGAACGACGTCCACGCGGACGCGAACTCGACCCCGATCACCCCGCCGCCCAGCACCACTGCCGACTCAGGCACCCGGTCCATGGTCAGTGCGTGCTCGCTGGCGATCACCCGGTTCCCGTCCAGCTCGAGACCCGGCAACGTCCGCGAGTAGGAGCCAGAGGCAAGGATCACGTGACGGCCGGTGTACGTCGTGTCGCCGACCTGCACGGTGGTGGGGGAAGTCAGGCGTCCTTCACCCTCGACGACCGTGATGCCGCGCGCCTTGAGCTGGCCCTGCAGCCCTTTGAACAGCCGGTCGACGACGCCGTCCTTGTACTTGTTCACGCCGCCCATGTCGACGCCCTCGAGCGTCGTCCGGACCCCGAACTGCTCGCCCTCGCGGGCCAGGTCGGCCACCTCGGCGGCGTGCAGCAGCGCCTTGGTGGGGATGCAGCCGCGGTGCAGGCAGGTCCCGCCGACCTTGTCCTTCTCCACCAGGGCCACCGACAGCCCGAGCGTGGCGGCCCGCAGTCCGGCGGCGTACCCGCCGCTGCCGCCGCCGAGAATGACCAGGTCGTACGTCGTCGAGCTCACAGGATCCTCCGTGGGGTCCGAAACGGGTCCGAAACGGTGAGCGGCCCCGGATCGCGGGACCGGCCCGGCCGTCATCCTTTCACCGATCACCGCCGAAACCATGCGCGGCCCGGCTCGCGCCACGGACTCGTCACCCACCGCAACCGTTATCCAGGATTTCGGCCGGTCCTTGCACAGATAGTGGACACTTGCTCCATGAAGTGGTTCGGTCGCCGGCAGAAGGCCGGAACGATGCGCCGGGCGGAGAATCCCGACCAGGAGCACCTGCGAGAGTTTGCCCAGACCCGCCAGGGCGTGGAGGGTTTCGTCGAGCCGCGGACGGCGGTGACGGAGTACACGCTGCTGCTGGTCGCGATCGACGGTGAGTGGACCCGGCGCCGGGTCCCGTCGGTGCAGTGGGCGCACAACTTCGCCAACAAGCTCGGCATCCCGTCGTACGACGCGGCCGTGGTCGGCTACCCGCCCCGGATGCGCGAGTACAACGCCCGGATGAAGAAGAACGGCCTCAACTAGAGGCCGGACGGATGAAAGCTGAGCAGGAGTTCTTCGCGGCCGGGTCGGGACCGTGGCACGACGTGGGCGGCGGGATCGCCGAGCGGGTGCTCAGCTCGGGGCCGGACGGGATGTTGACCAGGCTGGCGCGGTGGGCGCCGGGGACGGCCACGGACCAAGGCGTCATTCGGCACGAGTACGTGGAAGAGGTCTACCTGCTGGAGGGTGAGCTGACCGATCTCACCCTGCAGCAGACGTTCACCAAAGGCGACTACGCGTGCCGGCCGCCGGGGATGGCGCATGGGCCGTACCGGACGGCGACCGGTTGCACGATGCTCGAGATTCGTTACTCAGCTCGCTGAGGCGGCCAGTTCGACCAGGGTGCGGACCGCGTACCCGGTGCCGCCGGACGGCGTGTAACCCGAGGCGCCGCCGTCGTTGAAGGCCGGCCCGGCCACGTCCAGGTGCACCCAGTCGATGCCATCGGCAACGAAGTCGCCGAGGAATGCGGCCGCCGCGAGCGCGCCGCCCCACGGCTCGCCGGTGATGTTGGCCAGGTCCGCGACCTTCGAGTGCGACTTGAGCTTGTCCAGCATCTCGGCCGGGATCGGCAGCGGCCACATCGACTCGCCGGCCGCCACCGCCGCGTCCACGACCCGGTCGCGGGCGCTGTCGGTGTTCGCGAACGCCCCGGCCACCTTGGTGCCGAGGGCAACGACACAGGCGCCGGTCAGCGTGGCCACGTCGATGATCAGATCGGGTGCGTCCTCGGAGGCCCGGACCAGCGCGTCGCCGAGCACCAGCCGGCCCTCGGCGTCGGTGTTCAGCACCTCGACGGTCTTGCCGCCGTACATGGTCAGCACGTCGGACGGCCGGGCGGCCGAGCCGGACGGCATGTTCTCCGCCATCGCGGCGTACGTCGTCACCTGGACCGGGAGCTCGAGCCGCGCGATCGCCAGGGTCGCGCCGATCACCGCGGCGGCGCCGGCCATGTCGGACTTCATGCTCACCATGCCGGTCGACGTCTTCAGCGACAGGCCGCCCGAGTCGAACGTGATTCCCTTGCCGACGAACGCCAGGTGCGTGACCGGCTTGCGAGGCGTGTAGCTCAGGCGAACCAGCCGCGGCGGGTTGGCCGAGCCCTGGCCGACGCCGAGGATGCCGCCGTACCCGCCCTTGACCAGCGCCTTCTCGTCGAGGACCTCGACCTTGACGCCGAACTCCTTGCCGAGCCGGACCGCGTCGGCGGCGAAGCCGACCGGGTTCAGGTCGGAGGGCGGCGTGTTCACCCAGTCGCGCACCTGGACGACGGCCTCGGCGGTCACCTGGGCGCGCTCGAGCGCGGCCTTGGCGTCCTTGTTCCGGGCCAGGTCGGTGAGCACCGTGATGGCGCCCGGAGCCCCGTCGGCAGCGTCGCCCGACTTGTACGCCGTGAACGCATACCGGCCGAGCAGCGCGCCCTCGGCGACCGCGCGGACGCAGTCGGCATCCGGCGTCGGCAGCGCGAAAGCGACCGACTGCGAGGCCTTGGTCGCGCGGACGCCGGTCCCGGCCGCGGTGCGCAGGTCCTCGGTCTTGAGCTCGCCGTCCGGTGCCGCGCCGAGCCCGACCGCGATCAGCGTCGCCGACTTCCCAGGCTTCGGCCCCGGCACCTTGGTCACCTCGCCGGTCTTGCCGGTGGCGCCGAGTCCGGACAGCACCTCCACCAGCTTCCCGCCGTACGCGGCGTTCAGCGACTCGGTGCCGGCCGGCAGGGCGACACCGCCGCCGAGTTTGACCACGCCGATGACCACGGCGTCGGTCTTGACGCCGACGGCATCGGACTTGCTCAGGGTGATGGGGGTCACGAAATCCTCAGTCCTCCTTGACCGGCGAACCTGGCGGCCGGTCGTGACGGTACGTGCATGCTGCCTCCGCATGCTACGCGTCAGGTAGTTTCGCCTCCATGACCGAGTCGGCTGTTCTGAAGAAGTCCCCGCTGCACGAGCGCCACGTCGCCCTGGGTGCCAAGTTCGCCGAGTTCGGCGGCTGGGAGATGCCGCTGGAGTACTCCGGTGTCGTCGCCGAGCACACCGCCGTCCGGACCTCGGTCGGTGTCTTCGACGTCAGCCATCTGGGCAAGGCGACCGTGCAGGGCCCGGGCGCGGCGGCGTACGTGAACGCCTGCCTGACCAACGACCTGAACAAGATCGCGCCGGGCGCGGCGCAGTACACACTGTGCTGCAACGAGCGCGGGGGAGTGGTCGACGACCTGATCGCCTACCTGCACGCCGACGACGACGTCTTCCTGATCCCGAACGCGGCCAACACCGCCGAGGTGGTCCGGCTGCTGCAGGCCGACGCACCGGACGGGGTCGTGGTCACCAACGTGCACGACGACTGCGCGATCCTCGCGGTGCAGGGCACCAACAGCGACGACGTGGTCGCGGCGATCGGTCTGCCGACCGGACACGACTACATGTCCTTCGCCACGGCCGACTTCGGCGGTACTGCGGTTGTCGTCTGCCGGACCGGTTACACCGGCGAGCGTGGCTACGAGTTGGTCGTACCGAACGCGGCCGCGCTGGCGGTGTTCGACGCGCTGCTCGAGGCGGGAGCGCAGTACGGCATCGTCCCGGCAGGGCTCGGCGCGCGGGACACGCTGCGGACCGAGATGGGGTACCCGCTGCACGGTCAGGACATCACGCCGGACATCACGCCGGTGCAGGCCCGCTCCGGCTGGGCCGTCGGGTGGAAGAAGGAGCACTTCTGGGGCGACGAGGCGCTGCGGGCAGAGAAGGAGCGTGGACCGGCCCGCATTCTGCGTGGTCTGCTGGCCGTCGGCCGAGGCATCCCGCGGCCGCACATGACCGTGCTCGACCAGGCCGGCACAGCACTGGGCGAGGTGACGTCCGGGACGTTCTCCCCGAGCCTGAAGAAGGGCATTGCTCTGGCGCTGCTGGACGCGACGGTGAAGGAGGGCGACCAGGTGGTCGTCGACATCCGTGGTCGCCAGGAGACGTTCGACGTGGTCAAGCCACCCTTCGTCACCGTCCACGTCCGCGAAAGCTGACCGCGGGTCAGCCCCAGTCCCAGGCGCGCGTCACGGCAGGTCCTCTCTCGGGGCGGTAGGTGCCGTCAGCGTGAGCGGTCCCTGTTACCCAGCGCCTACCACCTATGCTGTCCGCGTGGAATTCCGCTTGCTCGGCCCGGTGGAGATCTGGACGGACGGCAAGCTGGTCGGGTTGAAGCGGCGCCAGGAGCGGCTGCTCCTCGCAGTACTCCTGCTGGCGGCTGGCAAGCCGGTGCCGGCCGATCGGTTGATGGAGCTGCTCTGGCCGGACGCGCTGCCGGCCAACCCGCGCCGCGCGCTGCAGGTCTACATGTCCCGCCTCCGGGCAGTGCTGGATGTCGAGCTGACCAGCGGTCAGGCCGGGTACGCCATACAGACGCCGCCCGGTAGCACCGACGTAGAGCAGTTCACGACGTTGGTGGCGCAAGCCCGGATGCAGGACGAGCTGGAACGCCGCAGCAAGCTGCTGACCGACGCGCTGCAGCTCTGGCGAGGCCCTGCGCTCGCCGACGTCACTACTGAGGACGTGCGGCGCCGGCTGGTCGGTGGACTCGAAGAGGCGCGCTGGGCGGCCGAGGAGCTCCGGCTGACGACAGAGCTGGCTCTCGGGCACCACCAGGAGCTGCTGCCCGCACTGGCGGAGCTCGCTGCCGCGCAGCCGGCCCGAGAGACCTTCACCTCGGCGCTGATGCTCGCCCTCTACCGGTCCGGCCGTCAGGCGGATGCGCTGGCGGCCTACACCGACCTGGTCCGGTACCTGGACGAGGAGCTCGGCGTCGAACCCGGCTCGGAGCTGCGTGAGCTGCAGGTCGCGATCCTGCGACAGGACCCGTCGCTGGACTTCACGACGGCCAGCGTGGTTCCGCGGGAGCTCCCACCGGACGTCGGGCTGCTGGTCGGCCGCGACGACGTACTGCGTGAGCTCTCTAGCGTCCTGCAGGGCGCCGGGCATCCCGGCGTACCAGCTGTGGTCTGTCTGTACGGCGCTGCCGGGACGGGGAAGTCGACGGCGGCCGTGCGCCTCGGGCACGAGCTCGCAGACAGGTACCCGGACGGACAGCTGTTCGCGAGGCTGCAGGACGTCGACGGACAAGCCCGAGAGGTACGCACGGTCCTCGGGCAGCTGCTGCGCTCCCTCGGGGTGGACGACGTACCGGACACCGTTGACGAAGGCTCGGCGTTGCTGCGAAGCCGAGTGGCCGACAAGGCGGTGCTGCTGGTCCTGGACGACGCGGTCGACGCCGGTCAGCTACGGCCCTTGCTACCGGCCACCGTTGGCTGCGGAGTCGTTGTCACGTCCCGGCAGCCGATGCTGGGTCTCGAGGATGCCACCCATCGCGAACTGGGACCGTTGCCCGACGACACGAGCGCAGCGTTGCTCGGCACGCTCTCAGGGCTTGGCAACGATGAGGTGGCTGATCTCGTACCGCACTGCGCCGGTCTGCCGCTGGCCTTGCGCATCGTCGGCGCGCGGCTGGCGCTGGTCCGTGAAGATGTGGCTGAGGTGGCCAAGAAGCTGGCCGACGAGTCACAGCGGCTCGACTATCTGGTCGCCGGCGACCGCGCGGTCCGGGCCAGCCTCCGGCTGACGTTGAGTGTGGCCGGCCCCGAGGCGCGCGAGCTCTTCGCGCGGATCGCCGTCGTCGACGCCGACGACTTCGGCGCCTGGGTGGCAGCGCCCTTGCTGGGCCTCGAAGACACCGCGGCGACGGCCGTGCTGGAGAGCCTGGTGTCGCTGGGATTGGTCCAGGTACGCCGTCTCGAGCCGAAACGCTACGGCCTGCACGGACTGGTCCGCGCGCTGAGCCGTGAGCTGTACGCCGACGACCAGGAGGTGGAGCAGCGCTACCTGGAGACACTGCTGCGCCTGGTCGTCATTGCCGAGGCCGAAATGGACGAGCCGGTAGAGACCGCGGTGGCTGTCGAGCTCGCCGAGGAGACACTGCTGACGGCGGAGCTCGACGCAGCGAGAGCTGGGGCCCGGTGGCTCGACAACGAGACGCAGGTGCTGCGGTCAGGGGTGCGGCTCGCCGCCCGGCGCTCGTCCCGAACGGCCGGGCTCCTCGGTGTCCGGCTCGCCGGGTTTCTCACGGTCCGCGACCTGCGTGAGGCCCGGATCGACATTCTCGAGACGGCCCGGGACGCGACCGCCGCCGATGGCCTGGTGGACCTGGAGGCTGAGCTCGACCGGGCCCTGTTCGGCGCGTATGCGCACGACGACCGGCCGCTCGACGAGATGGCCCGGCAGGCCGACCGCTGTCTCGACTCGGCGACCCGGGCCGGCAGCACCGAGCTGCGGGGTATGGCACTCAACCAGGTCGCCTGGACGGCGATCCAGACCTGTGACTTCGAGCGCGCCCTGGCAGTGGCCGACGAGATGCTGGCGATCGCCGACGCCGGCTCCGGGAACCCGGCGCTTCGGATGAAGGCGCTGGATCAGCGCAGCGCGGCGCTCTTCCACCTCGGCCGGGTGGCCGAGTCGCTCGAGGCCCGCCGGGCCACCGTCGACGCGGGGACGCCGGGCACCCGCATCCATGCGATCCGGCTGATCCTGCTCGCCGAGTTCCTGCTCGACGATGACCTCGGCCGCCCGCACGCCGAAGAGCTGACCAGGCTGGTCGCCGAGGCCCGGGAGATCGTCGAGCGGATCGGCGACACCCTCGGCCGGGCGCACGTGGACAACACCGACGCGATGACCCGGATCGCGGCCGGGCGGCCCGCCGGCGCCGACGAACTGCTCGATCGGGCGAGCGAAACCTTCGCCCAGCACCCCGATCCGGCCGGCGAGGCCGAGAACACCGTCGGCCGCGCCCGGCTGGCGGTGGCCGAGGGCCGCCCAGCCGATGCGAGCCGGCTGCTGGAGACCGCACTGGCGGCCGTCCCGGAGGGTCTCGAGCGGCGCGAGCTGGAGCTGCAGAAGCGGCTGCTCGGACTCTGAACAGCAGCGGCCCGGCCGGTAAATGAACTACGGACAGTTACGGGCACGATCAGCCATGAGCCATCACTGTCCGTGAAAAGCTGGCACAAAAAGGCCATTGTCGGTGCTGTGCCGACGCGTTTTGCGAGGGATTGACTGCGTTCGGTGACGGATCGCGGCAAATGTTCCGTTCCAGTACCCGTTCCGGTAACGATTTGTGCACTGGTGCCGGGCACCGCTGGTTTGGTGTCACAGTGTCAGGCAGGCTATCGCGCGGTTGTGGGAAATCCCGGCTGTCAAGGGGATTTGACGCAAGCCCACCACAAAGCAAAGGCTCGGCACGCTATCCACCGATACGTGCCGGATCCACGGTCCGAAATCCGGCCGACAGAGTTGACGGAGCGCGAATGACTATTGGGTCACCTGACTCGACCGTAGGCGTCGAGGACCACCCGGCGTCGGCGGAACCGGTCCGGACAGCGGCCACGCCGCACGGGAAGTCGCCCAGCCGGATCGCCTTCGACCGGCTGCGCAAGGACAAGATCGCGGTGACCTGCGCGTCGATCGTGCTCCTGTTCATCCTGGTCGCGGTGTTCGCGTCGGTGCTGTCGAAGATCGAGGGCCAGGACTACAGCACCTTCAACACCGACCTGGTCGACGAGTACGGCTTCCCGACCATCGCCTCGAACGCCCAGCACTGGTTCGGCGTCGAGCCGAAGACCGGCCGGGACAACTTCGCCCGCTGGGTGTACGGCGCCCGTCCGTCGCTGATCATTGCGTTCCTGGCCACCGTCGTCGGCACCGTGATCGGTGTCGGGATGGGGCTGCTGGCCGGCTTCCTCGGCGGCTGGGTGGACCGGGTGATCTCCTGGCTGATCGACTTCGTGCTGAGCCTGCCCTACCTGCTCTTCGCGATCGCGCTGGTGCCGATCGTCGAGTCGATGCGCGGCGGTTCGTTCAACCTGACGCCGGACGACCAGGCACAGATCCGCTTCTACGTGCTGATCTTCGTGCTGTCGTTCTTCGGCTGGGCGGGTCTGGCCCGGA
Source organism: Kribbella sp. NPDC026611 (assembly GCF_040638345.1). NCBI lineage: Bacteria > Bacillati > Actinomycetota > Actinomycetes > Propionibacteriales > Kribbellaceae > Kribbella > Kribbella sp. NPDC026611. The sequence goes on along the minus strand of NZ_JBEZYC010000013.1, from coordinate 5,637 downwards.
TCATCCGCGGTGAGGTGCTCTCGCTGCGCGAGCGCGAGTTCGTCCTGGCCGCCAAGGCGATCGGCGTCCCGACGCACCGGGTCCTGCTCAAGGAGCTGCTGCCCAACCTGGTCGCCCCGATCGTCATCTCGGCATCCCTGTCGCTGCCCGCGTACGTCACCGCGGAAGCCGGGTTGTCGTTCCTCGGTGTCGGGCTGGTCGAGCCGATCCCCTCGTGGGGTCAGACGATCGCCGTCGCCACCAACTGGTTCAAGGCCGACCCGTTCTACCTCTGGCTGCCCGTGCTCGGCATCACCATCCTGGTGCTCGCGCTGGCCCTGCTCGGAGACGCGATCCGGGACGCCTTCGACCCCAAGACTCGCCGGTAGTTCGGCGATTGCCCCAGCGGCAGAAAAGGAGAAACCCGACCATGCAGTGGAAACGGATCACCGCAGTCGCGGCGACGGTCATGCTCGCCGCCGCAGCCTGTGGCAGCCCGTCCTCGAACAGCGGGAACAACAGCGGTGGGCAGGACCTGGGGGGTGCCCAGGAAAAGGCGACCGACGCCACTGCCAAGGGCCCGGCCGCGGATGTGGACGGCGCGAAGAAGGGCGGCACCGTCACGGTGCTGGCCGACGTGAACCCGGACACCTTCGACCCGACCAACATCTACTACACCGACGGTAACCAGATCGGTAAGTTGATGTTCCGGGCGCTCACCCAGTACCGGCTGGACGGACCGGACCACAAGCCGGTCCTGGTGCCGGACCTGGCCGAGGACCTGGGCACGAAGTCCGCCGACGGCTTGACCTGGACGTTCAAGCTGAAGAAGGGCATCAAGTACATGGACGGCTCGCCGGTCCATGCGGTCGACTACGCGTACGCGATCAAGCGTTCCTTCGCGCACGACCTGTACGACGCCGGACCGACGTACCAGCTGCAGTTCTTCAAGGACCACGCGACCTACAAGGGTCCGTACGGCCCGAACGGCGACGCCTACAAGGGTGTCGAGACGCCGGACGACAACACCCTGGTGATCCACCTGGACTCGAAGTTCGACGATCTGCCCTTCTACGCGGCGTTCCCGATGTTCACGCCGATCCCGCAGAAACACGACACGCAGAAGAACTACGAGCAGCGTCCGTGGACGACCGGCCCGTACAAGGTCGACTCGCTGGTTCCGGCCACCGAGCTGAAGCTGTCGAAGAACCCGATGTGGGACCCGGCCACCGACCCGGTGCGGCACCAGTACCCGGACGCCTGGGACTTCAAGTTCCAGCAGGACACCATCAAGGCCCAGCGCCAGGTGCTCGCCAGCTCCGGACCGGACGCCAACGCGCTGAACTACAGCAACCTGGACGTCTCGCTGCTGCCTGAGGTCACGGACAAGTCGCAGCTCGTCACCGGTCCGGCGCCGTGCACCATCACCTACACGATGGACTCGCGCAAGATCCCGCTCGAGGTTCGGCGTCTGATCGCCAAGGCGTACCCGTACGACTCGTGGCGCAAGGTCGCGGGTCTGACCCCGGCCGACGCGATCCCCGCGTCGACGATCCTGCCGCCGGCCGTTCCTGGCTTCCAGAAGTTCGAGCTGCCAGGCCTGAACGGAACCGGTAAGGGCGCCGAGGACCCGGCCGTCGCCAGCGAGGTCAAGGACGGTCTCGCGAAGCTCGGCAAGTCGAACTTCGAGCTGTCCTGGTACTTCTCGATCGACGACAAGATCTCGACGCAGGTCAGCCAGCTGCGCTCGCAGGTGTTCGAGAAGGCCGGCTTCAAGGTGCACGCGATCGGTGTTCCGAAGGCCAAGCTGCGGACGTTCGTCGGCAACCAGGACGCCCCGGTCAACATCGGCAAGACCCCGGCCGGTTGGTGCTCCGACTGGCCGTCCGGTACCAGCTGGTTCCCGGTGCTCTTCAAGTCCGACGCGATCGCCCTGGGCAACAGCGTCGGCCAGCTGCAGGACAAGGCTCTGGACGCCAAGATCGACGCGGTCACGGCCAAGGACCCGAACCAGCAGCTGAAGGAATGGTCGAAGATCGACAAGGACATCCTGGAGAACTATCTCCCGGCCATCCCGCTGTACTACGCGGCGACGAACTCGCCGGTCGGCAAGAACATCGGGCACGCGATCAACGACCCGACGCAGGGTCTGCCCGAGTTCACCTCGATCTACCTGAAGCAGCCCTGATCGAGGCCCGTTCTGAAGCAGTAGCAGTCCAATGAACGGTGGAGTGGTGCCCGGACCACCGTCCGGGCACCACTCCGATCGGTGAGGAGACAATCCCGTGCTCTACTTCGTGGCGCGCCGTCTGGTCAGCGCGCTCAGCGTCGTTCTCGCGACGCTCATCGCGACCTTCGCGTTGTTCTTCATCGCGCCGACGGACCCGGCCGGCGCGATCTGTGGTGAGAAGCAGTGCACCCAGCAGCGCTACAACGAGATCAAGGCGAACCTTCATCTCGACCGGCCGAAGGTGCAGCAGTTCGCGGAGTACACCGCCGGGATCTTCACCGGCCGTGACTTCACCACCTCCGGGGTCACGCAGCACTGCGACGTGCCGTGCCTCGGCTTCTCGTTCAAGAACGACCGACCGGTCACCGAGATGATCAAGACCCGGTTCCCGGTGACGCTGTCGCTGGTCCTCGGGTACGCCGTGCTGGTGCTCACGATCGGCGTGTTCGTCGGGTCGATGGCGGCGAAGAGACGCGGGACCCTGGGCGACCGGGCCCTGATGACCAGCACGCTGGTGGTCAGCTCGGTGCCGTACTACATCGTGGCGCTGATGATCGCGCTCTACCTGACCGTGCTGTACCCGATCCTGCCCCGCGGGTCGTGGACACCACCCACAGACAATCCGGGCAAGTGGATCGCCGGGCTGATCACGCCCTGGCTGGTGCTCGGCATCTACAACTGCACGTCCTACGCTCGCTACTCCCGTGGTTCCATGGTCGAGACGCTGAACGAGGACTTCATCCGAACCGCGCGGGCCAAGGGCCTGTCCGACCGCGTGGTCACCTACAAGCACGCGCTGCGCTCCGGCCTGATCCCGGTGGTGACGATCTTCGGCCTGGACGTGGCCGGCAGCCTCGGCGGCGCGATCTTCACCGAACGGATCTTCGACCTGCCCGGGCTCGGCGTCCTGGTGCTGGACAGTCTCAGCGCCTACGACCTGCCGGTCATCATGGGCACGGTACTGGTCGCGTCGGTGATCATCGTCATGATGAACTTCCTGGTGGACGTCGGCTACAGCCTGATCGACCCACGAGTGAGGCTGTCGTGAGCACCCCCGCCCCCGAGGACCGGAAGGACAACGTGACCGAGAGCGCGCAGAACCCGGAGCGCCCGGCGGACGCCACCGCGGCCGCCAAGCGTGGTCCGGCGGTCGCCACCCGCGAGCGCCGGCAGGGTTCGATCAACCCGAGCGGCGAGACGCCGTACCTGGTGGTCGAGGACCTGACCGTGCGGTTCCCGACGGCGGACGGTCTGGTCAGTGCCGTGAACGGCCTGAGCTACTCCGTCCCGCTGGGCCGGACGCTGGCGATCGTCGGCGAGTCCGGATCCGGCAAGTCGGTGTCGAGCATGGCCGTGATGGGTCTGCACGACCGGAAGCGGACCCGGATCTCCGGGTCGATCCGGTTGGGCGGCGACGAGATGATCGGCCTGTCCGAGCACGACCTGATGAAGATCCGCGGCGACGCGGTGTCGATGGTGTTCCAGGACCCGCAGTCCTCGCTGCACCCGCTGTACACGGTCGGCAACCAGATCGTCGAGGCGTACCGGGTGCACCACAAGGTGTCCAAGGACGTCGCGAAGAAGCGCGCGCTGGAGATGCTCGACCTGGTCGGTATCCCGAACCCGATGCGCCGGTTCTCGCAGTACCCGCACGAGTTCTCCGGTGGTATGCGGCAGCGCGCGATGATCGCGATGTCGCTGGTCAACGACCCGAAGCTGGTGATCGCCGACGAGCCGACCACCGCGCTGGACGTGACCGTGCAGGCGCAGATCCTGGACCTGCTGAACAACTTGCAGAAGGAGTTCGGCTCCGCGATCGTGCTGATCACCCACGACCTGGGCGTGGTGGCCGAGATGGCCGACGACGTGCTGGTGATGTACGCCGGGCGCTGTGTCGAGTACGGCACCGCCGAGGACGTGCTGGCCAACCCGCGGATGCCCTACACCTGGGGTCTGCTGGAGTCGATCCCGACGGTGTCGGCGGCGAACGAGAAGCTGCGCCCGATCAAGGGCCTGCCGCCGAGCCTGCTGCAGCTGCCGGACGGCTGCTCGTTCAACCCGCGGTGCCCGTACAAGGACCGGGTCAAGGGCGAGCGCTGCACCACCGAACTGCCCGAGCTGCTGCCGGTCGACGGCGCCGGTGCCCACACGTCCCGTTGTCACCTGCACGACAAGGCCTCGATCTACGCGGCCGAGGTCGCGCCCTTACTGGGCTGAGGGGCTGAGGAGAGATCATGAGCGACGCAACAAGCCTCCAGGACGTCGTAGCGACGCCGGCGGCCGCAGGGGAGATGCTGCTCCAGGTCCGTGACCTGAAGATGCACTTCCCGATCAAGGAAGCCGCCGGCCTGGGCCGGACCAAGAAGGTCGTGCAGGCCGTCGACGGGGTGAACTTCGAGCTGAAGGCCGGCGGCAGTCTCGGCCTGGTCGGCGAGTCCGGCTGCGGCAAGTCGACCACCGGCCGGATGATCACCCGGCTGCTGACCCCGACCGCGGGCCAGATCCTGTTCAAGGGCACGGACATCGCGCAGCTGAAGGAGCGGGACCTGCGCCCGTTCCGGCGGCAGCTGCAGATCGTGTTCCAGGACCCGTACAGCTCGCTGAACCCGCGGCAGACGGTCAGCAACATCATCAGTACACCGCTGCGCGTGCACAACCTGGTGAAGAAGGGCAAGGAGCTCGACCGGGTCCAGGAGCTGCTGGAGCGGGTCGGCCTGAACCCGGAGCACCACAACCGGTACCCGAACGAGTTCTCCGGCGGTCAGCGCCAGCGGATCGGGATCGCCCGGGCGCTCGCGGTCGAGCCCGAGGTGATCATCGCCGACGAGCCGGTGTCCGCGCTGGACGTGTCGATCCAGGCGCAGGTGATGAACCTGCTCGAGGACCTGCGCCGCGACCTCGGCATCGCGTTCGTGTTCATCGCGCACGACCTCGGCGTGGTCCGGCACTTCTGCGACAACGTGGCCGTGATGTACCTCGGCAAGATCGTCGAGCAGGGTTCGCGGGACCAGATCTACAACGCCCCGCAGCACCCGTACACGCAGGCGCTGCTGTCCGCGGCACCTGACCTGGGCGTGATCCGGGGCGTGCCGCCGAAGGAGCGGATCCGGCTGGTCGGCGACGTCCCCTCGCCGATCGACCCGCCGAGCGGCTGCCGGTTCCGGACCCGCTGCTGGAAGGCCGAAGACATCTGCGCCACCCAGGAGCCGTTGCTGGAGATCAAGCCGCAGTCGGGCGCCGGCCATGTGGCCGCCTGCCACTTCGCGGAGCCGAAGGTCGACCTGACCGCTGCCGTCACCGCATAACCGCAGCCAAAGGTAGGGCCCCCGGTCTTGAACCGCTCCCCAGAAGTTGGACTGAGAATTCAGTTCTGATTTCTGGGGAGCGTTCGTATGGATGGACGTAGTTCGTTGTCGGTGGGGCAACGT
>NZ_JBEZYC010000012.1:0-254963 GCF_040638345.1 Kribbella sp. NPDC026611 | reverse complement strand
GAACGACCGCTCACACCCGTTCGCCTGGACCAAAACCGCCGACCAGATCCTCAAGAAAGCCAACCGTCAGAAGACCTCAGACGCGCGGCACTAGTCGTCCGCTCGAGACGTGCTCGCTCCAGCAAGAAACGTTCACCGGCCTCGGTCAACCTGTCCCAGACCACCTCGTCACGCCCGTACATCATCGATCCCCCTCCTAGCTCGGTGTCGCACGAAGTGTCATGCCACGCCGGTACGGCGGCAAGGGGTCAGCCGAAACGGCCATTTAGCTGACGAAGACCGCGGTGGGTTTGGCCAGGGGGCCGTGGGGTTCGTAGAGGGCCAGGAAGGTGCCGGTGGGGTCGAACATCGCAGTTTGGCCGGGGTCAAGCTTGATCGGCAGGGGGCGGCCGGTGCGGATCGCGGCGGATTCGGCCGGGTCGGCGTCGTACCGCTGGAAGGTGCCTGCGGCAACGTCTGCGATGGGGAGCCAGGCGAAGTCCTCGGCCAGGGACTCCAGTGTGTGCGCGGCGGCCAGGTCGAACGTGCCGACCCGGGTACGGCGAAGTGCCGTCAGGTGGCCGCCCACGCCGAGCTCGGCGCCCAGGTCGCGGGCCAGCGCGCGAATGTACGTCCCGCTGGAGCAGTCCACCGACACGTCGACCGAGATCCCGTCACCGTCCGGCCGGACATCGAGAACGTCGTACCGCGACACCGTCACCGCACGCGCCTTCAACGCAACCTCCTCGCCGGCGCGGACGCGTTCGTACGCGCGCCGGCCGTCGACCTTGATCGCCGACACCTTCGACGGCACCTGCGAGATCTCGCCCCGGAAGCCCTCGACTGCCGCCGAGATCGCCTCCGCGGTCACTCGGTCGACCGGAGCCGTCGCGACAACCTCGCCCTCGGCGTCATCGGTCGTCGTCGTGGCGCCGAGCCGGATCGTCGCGTCGTACGACTTGTCGGCCAGCTGCAGATGACCCAGCAGCCGCGTCGCCCGGTTCAGGCCGACGACGAGGACGCCGGTCGCCATCGGGTCCAGCGTGCCCGCGTGCCCGACCTTCCGCGTCCCGGCCAGCCGCCTGATCCTGGCCACCACCGTGTGCGATGTGAGGCCCGCCGGCTTGTCGACGACGACGATGCCGTCGGAGGTGGGGGTGAACTGAGTGCTCAAACCGCTCAGGCGTCCTCGTCCTCGTCAGTCACGTCGTCGTCGGCGTCCTTGCGCTTGTACGGATCCGCCTCGCCGGCCGGCTTCGCCCCCGCGGCGGCCTTGGCCACCTCGGCGTCGGCCGACCGCGCCTTGGCCAGCAGCTCCTCGATCTGCCCGGCGGTCTCCGGTACGGCGTCCAGGAAGAACGCCACGCTCGGCGTGTGCCGCAGGCCCAGCGCCTTCCCGACCTCGCTGCGGATCAGGCCCTTGGCCGACTCCAGCGCCGCCGCGGTCGACGCCCGCTCCTGCTCGTCGCCGTACACCGTGTAGAAGACGCTCGCCTCGCGCAGGTCCCCGGTCAGCCGGGCGTCCGTCACGGTCACGAACCCGAGCCGGGGGTCCTTGACCCGCCGCTCGAGCAGCTCGGCCACGAGCACCTGGATCCGGTCCGCCAGCTGCTTCGCCCTTGCCTCAGCCATCTCACTCCTCATTCACGAGCACGTCCACGAGCACATTTACCAGCACTCACGAGCACAAAACGTCCGTTCACGAGCAACGTCCGGAGAGACAGCTCGTCTCCCCGGACGTTACTCCGACGGCCGGACCGCGCTGGATCCGGCCGTCGCCCTACGGTCAGGTGCGCGGTTTCTCGCGCAGCTCGAACGCCTCGACGACGTCGCCGATCTTGATGTCGTTGAAGTTGTTGATGGTCAGACCACACTCGAAGCCCTCGCGGACCTCGGACGCGTCGTCCTTGAACCTCTTCAGCGACGACAACTCGGTGTTGTCGACGACGACCGCGCCGTCCCGGATCAACCGGACCGTCGCGTTCCGCCGGAGCAGGCCACTGGTCACCCAGCAACCGGCGATGTTGCCCACCTTCGAGGAGCGGAAGATCTCCCGGATCTCGGCCTGGCCGAGGGTGACCTCCTCGTAGATCGGCTTGAGCATGCCCTTCAGGGCGGCCTCGATGTCGTCGATCGCCGAGTAGATGACCGAGTAGTACCGGACATCCACGCCCTCGCGGTCGGCCAGGTCTCCGGCCTTGCCCGCGGGCCGCACGTTGAAGCCGATGATGACGGCGTTCGACGCGATGGCCAGGTTGACGTCGTTCTCGTTGATCGCACCGACCCCGCGGTCGATGATCCGCAGGCTCACCTCGTCGCCGACCTCGATCCGGACCAGCGCGTCTTCCAGCGCCTCGACCGAACCGGACACGTCGCCCTTGAGGATGAGCAGCAGCTCCTGGGTCTCGCCCTTCTCCATCGAGGCCATGAAGTCCTCGAGGGTACGGCGGGCGCGACGCTTGGCGTTGGCGGCCGCGCGAGCCCGGGCTTCCCGCTTCTCAGCGATCTGCCGGGCCCGGCGGTCGTCGTCGACCACCAGGAACTTGTCACCGGCACCAGGCACGGCGGTCAGACCGAGCACCAGCACCGGACGCGACGGAGTCGCCTCCTCGACCGGGTCGCCGTGCTCGTCGAGCATGGCCCGGACCCGGCCGTACGCCGGACCGACCACCATCGAGTCGCCGACCCGGAGCGTGCCGCGCTGCACCAGCACGGTCGCCACCGGACCACGGCCCTTGTCGAGGTTCGCCTCGATCGCGATGCCCTGGGCCGGCATGTTCGGGTTGGCCCGCAGGTCGAGCGCCGCGTCCGCGGTCAGCACGACCCCCTCGAGCAGCCCCTCGATGTTGATCCGGGACTTCGCCGAGACGTCGACGAACATCGTGTCGCCGCCGTACTCCTCGGGAACCAGGCCGTACTCGGTCAGCTGACCGCGCACCTTGGCCGGGTCCGCACTCGGGACGTCGATCTTGTTCACCGCGACCACGATCGGGACGTTCGCCGCCCGGGCGTGGTTCAGCGCCTCGATCGTCTGCGGCATCACGCCGTCGTCGGCCGCGACCACCAGGATGACGATGTCGGTCGCCTGCGCACCACGGGCACGCATGGCGGTGAACGCCTCGTGACCCGGGGTGTCGACGAAGGTGATCGCCCGCTCCTGGCCGTCGACCTCGGTGGTCACCTGGTACGCACCGATGTGCTGGGTGATGCCACCGGCTTCCTTGGCCACGACGTTCGCCATCCGGATCGCGTCCAGCAGCTTCGTCTTACCGTGGTCGACGTGACCCATCACGGTCACCACCGGCGGCCGCGAGACGAGGTCGCCCTCGCCACCTTCGTCCGACCCGAAGTCGATGTCGAAGGACTGCAGCAGCTCCCTGTCCTCGTCCTCCGGCGACACGAGCTGGACGTCGTAGTTCAGCTCGGTACCGAGCAGCTCGAGCGTCTCCTCGTTCACCGACTGGGTCGCGGTCACCATCTCACCGAGGTGGAACAGCACCTGGACCAGCGACGCCGGGTCGACGCCGACCTTCTCGGCGAAGTCCGTCAGCGACGCACCGCGCGGCAACCGGACGACCTCGCCGTCACCGTGCTTGACGCGCACGCCACCGATGGCCGGGGCCTGCATGTTGTCGAACTCCTGGCGCTTCGCCCGCTTCGACTTGCGGCCACGACGGGCCGGACCGCCCGGACGCCCGAAGGCACCCTGCGTCCCGCCACGTCCGCGGTTGCCCGGACCCGGACGGCCACCGCCGCCACCGGGCGGGCCGCTCGGGCCGCCGCCACCGGGACGGAAGCCGCCGCCGCCGCCACCGCCACCACCGCTGCGGGCACCGGCACCGACGCCACCGCCGCCGCCACCACCCGGGCGGCCACCACGGCCGCCGCCACCGCCGCCGCCACCACCGGGACCGCCGGACGGGCGGCCGGTGAAGGTACCGGCCGAGGACTTCGGCATCATCGCCGGGTTCGGGCGCGGGGCGCCCGGCACACCGCTCGGACGCGGCCGGTCGTTGCCGCCGCGGTCGTTGCGGTCACCGCGGTCGCGGTTCTGCGGCGGACGCGGGGACATGCCGGCCGGGCTCGGAGCCCGGTCGCCACGCTCGCGGTCGCCACCACCAGGGCCGGGGCGCGGTCCACCGCGCTGCATGCCCTGGGTCGAGCTGAACGGGTTGTTGCCCGGACGCGGTGCACCCGGACGTGGGCCACCGCCCTGACCACCCTGGCGCGGCGCGCCAGGACGCGGAGCGCCACCCGGCCGGGGAGCGCCCGGACGCGGGCTGCCCTGACCGCCTTGGCCACCGCCCTGTCCACCCGGACGCGGAGCGCCTGGACGCGGACCAGGCCGGACCGACGGCTCGGACTGACGCGCGGCCGGAGCAGCCTGCGACGGCGCGGGGGCAGCCGGAGCCGCCTTCGCGGCCGGTGCCTCGAACGCCGGGGCGGCCGGAGCCGTCGCGGTCGGCGCCGGCTCGGCCTTAGCGGCCGGAGCTGCCTCGGCCGGCTCGCGGCGCGGACCCGGCTTCGGGCCCGGGCGCGGACCCGGCCGGCCACCCGGCGCGGCCGGGCTGGTGCTCGTGCTCGGCGCCGTCTCGACCGGGGCCGGAGCGGCCTCGACCTGCTCGGTCACCCGCGTCTCGGCGGCCGGAGCGGCCGGAGCCGGGGTCGCCGGAGCGGCCGGCGCGGAGCGCTCGGCCGGAGCCTTCGGGGTCGCCTTCGGTGCAGGCTTGGGTGCCGGCGCGGCAGGGGCGACCGGTGCGGTCGCCTGCGGCGCGGCAGACGTGCTGGCAGCGGCCTTCTTGGCCGTGCGCTTCTTCGGCGGGTTCTTCTCGAACTCCTCCGCCAACCGCCGGACGACAGGTGCCTCGATCGTCGAGGATGCCGACCGGACGAACTCGCCCATGTCGTTCAATCTGGTCAGAACGACCTTGCTGGTAACTCCGAGCTCTTTCGCGAGCTCGTAGACCCGGACCTTTGCCACTACTCTCCCTCTGGTCCGAGCCTGGGCGCGGACCGTTAGTTGACGTACGTGCTCATCGCATTGCACTCATCGGTAGACACTCATCGAGTGGTCATGAGTCGATGACCCGCCTTCATGTCGGTCACACGGTCCGGTCAGACCGTGCGTACATCTTGATTATCACGCTGCGCGAGGTACTCACGTAGCCCGGTCGCGTCCAGCGGCCCCGGGGCCCGGAAGGCCCGCGGGAATGCCTTGCGCCGGACAGCGAGCTCGAAGCACTCGATCGTGGGGTGCAGATGCGCTCCACGGCCGGGTGCCCGACGCCCGGGGTCCGGAAGCACAAGGCCTCCGGACACGGTCGTCCGCAACAGGTCAGCCGCGCTGGACCGCTTCCGGCACCCGATACACGTACGCTCCCGGGTCTTGCCAGGGCGCGCGTCTGTCACGTGTTCCTCAGGGTGTGGTTGCGACTCAGTCGACGGACCGAGAGATCAGTCTACCTTCTCGTCATCCCGAGTCACATCGGTATCCGGCCGGATGTCGATCCGCCAGCCGGTGAGCCGGGCGGCCAGGCGGGCGTTCTGCCCCTCTTTGCCGATCGCGAGCGAGAGCTGGTAGTCCGGGACGACCACACGAGCCGCACGGGCCGCGGCGTCCACTACCTCTACAGACGTAACCTGCGCGGGCGACAGCGCATTCCCGACGAAGGTCGCCGGGTCGTCGCTGTGGTCGATGATGTCGATCTTCTCGCCGTGCAGCTCGTGCATGATGTTGCGCACCCGCTGGCCCATCGGCCCGATGCAGGCACCCTTCCCGTTCACCGACGGGTTCAGCGTCCGGACGGCGATCTTGGTCCGGTGCCCGGCCTCGCGCGCGATCGCGGTGATCTCGACGGTGCCGTCGGCGATCTCCGGGACCTCGAGCGCGAACAGCTTCTTGACCAGGTTCGGGTGCGTCCGGCTGACCGTGATCTGCGGGCCCTTGAAACCCTTCCGGACGCCGACGACGTACACGCGCAGCCGGGAGCCGTGCTCGTACTTCTCCCCCGGCACCTGCTCCGGCGCCGGCAGCACGGCCTCGATCTTGCCCAGGTCGACCATCACCGACCGCGGGTCGCGGCCCTGCTGGACCACGCCGGAGACGATGTCGCCCTCCTTGCCGGAGAACTCGCCGTACCGGACCTCGTCCTCGGCGTCGCGCAGCCGCTGCAGGATGATCTGCTTCGCGGTGGTGGCGGCGATCCGGCCGAAGTCGGCGGGGGTGTCGTCGTACTCGCGGGCGACGGTGCCGTCCTCGGCCAGCTCGCGGGCGTAGACGGTCACGTGCCCGGTCTTGCGGTCCAGCTCGGCGCGGGCGTGCTGCTGCGCGCCCTCGGTGCGGTGGTACGCGACCAGCAGCGCCTGCTCGATCGCCTCGACCACCACGTCCAGGGAGATGTCCTTCTCCCGTTCCAGGGACCGCAGCACGGCCATGTCGATGTCCATGTCAGTTCTCCTCCACCGTGCCGTCGGCAGGTGTTTCTTCTTCGTCGTTGCCGGCAGCCCGGTTGAACTCGATCTGGACCTTGGCCTTGGCCACGTCGGCGTACGCGACCGTCTGCCGCTTGCCGTCGACGTCCAGCTCGGCCGCCTCGTCGGAGGCCGACTTGATCCGGCCAGTCAGCTTCCCGCCGGCGGTCAGGGTGACCGCGACCAGGCGGTTCTTGTTGCGGCGCCAGTGCCGCGGCAGCGTCAGTGGCCGGTCGACGCCCGGGCTGGACACCTCGAGCGTGTACGCGCCCTCGCCCATGATGTCGTCGGCGTCGAGGGCCTTGGAGATGGCCCGGGTGACGTCGGCGACGTCGTCCAGGCTGATACCGCCGTCGCGGTCGACGAGCACGCGCAGCAACCGGCGGCGACCGGCCGGCGCGATGTCCGCGGCCTCCAGGTCGCAGCCGAACTGCTCGACGACCGGCCGCAGGAAGTTCTCGAGGCTCGCGGTGTCCGTGTGGTCGTTCTTTCGGCTCACAGGGTTGACCTGCCTCTCTCTCCAGTTGTGCACCCGTTCCACCCGCGGCGGTCCGGCCGAGGGCAGTAGCCCACCTTATCGGGCCCCCGGCACCGAACACGTCACCGGCTCGTCCCGGGCCGGTCACCGACCCGTCACCGGGTATCGTTCCGGCGTGCCCGACGAACGCCGCCTGACCCGACGCTCGGTCGTCGTGACCGCTGCCCTCGTTCCCGGTGCGGTGGTGCTGGCCGGCTGCAAGGACGACCAGTCCGCGGGCACCGGTACGCCGGGAGCGGTCAACGGCAAGCCGTCGTCGAAGGGTCCGGGCGAGGAGACACCGTCCGTGGACCCGGCGGTCGTCGCGGCGCTCAGTACGGCGGCCACCCTCGTGACTCAATTGTCCCAGCTCTACGCAAGCGCCGGCCGCAAGGTTCCCGCGCTGCGGGCCAAGCTGGCGGCCGGGGCGAAGTACCACGCCAGTCACCTGGCCAAGCTGGCCGCGACGGACGGTGTGAAGGCGTCGGCGGCGAAGGCGATCGCGGTTCCGGCCGGCTCGGCCGCGGCCCTCGCCGTACTGGCCAAGCAGGAGAAGGCGGCGGCCGTCGCGCACGCCGCCGCGGCGGCCAAGCTGTCAGGTGCTCCGGCCCGGCTGCTCGCGACCATCGCCGCGGCCGAGGTCCAGCTCGGCGCAACGCTCGCCCCGGCCAAGAAGAAGGACGCCTCGTGAACCAACTGGATGCGATCCAGGCCGCGCTCGCGGGTGAGCACGCCGCGATGTACGGCGTCGGCGTGGCCGGCGGCAAGCTCAGCGGGGCCCGGTTCCGGGACGCTACCGACCTGTTCGACCAGCACCGCGACCGCCGGGACCAGCTCAGCGCGCTCGTGGTGGCGGCCGGTAAGACCCCGGTCGCGGCCGAGCCGGCGTACGACCTGCCGCTGGCGGTCACGACCCCGGCGACCGCCGCAGCGCTGGTCCTGGGGATCGAGCGGCGGATCGCGGCGGTGTACGGCGACCTGGTCGAGGCGGCGGAGCAGGAGCCGGTCCGGGCCGTCGCGATCGAGGCCCTGCTGGCGGCGGCGACGGCACAGATCGCGTGGGGCGGAGCGCCGGTGGCATTCCCCGGCGCAAATTCATAGCGTATTCCCCTTTACTCGCAGCGCGACCTTCTTTAGATTTACGCCCACGGAGACTGGGGGGTCGCCGGGCTTCACGTTGGCCGACGTTGGTGGCGTCGTGCACGTGCTCGATTCAAGCGTTTCAGTGCGTCTGTTCCGTGCCTTCATTCGCAGTGCTACGGAGGAGTCGCTGACGCATGCGCACTTTCGACTTGAGCACCGGCGCCGACCAGTACGTGAAAGACCTTCGCGTGGTCCGCTGGGAGCAGTACGGCCTGGAGCATGACCTGCCCTTCCAGGCGATGTGGTACTCCGTTCCGCCGGGTTCGGAGAGCCCGCAGGACCAGCACCCGGAGCTGGAACTGTCCGTGGTCGTTGCCGGAACGGCGCATGTGCTGGTCGGCGGCCGGGAGTACGAAGTCCCGCAGGGCAACGCGTTCCTGCTCGGGACCACCGAGGCGCATGTCGTGCGGAACCGGTCGGCCGACGTACCGCTGACCGTGTTCAGCGCTTACTGGATGCCGCTTTCGTCATGCGAATCTGCGTAATCGGGAGCGGAATCGCCGGCACGTTACTCGCCTGGCGGCTTTCCGGGAGCGTCGAGGTCGATATCGTCACCGGGCCGCCGGGAACGGACGCGACCGCGGTTTCCGGCGGCGGTGTGCGCGGGTTCGAAACACACGCACGGCAGCGGCGGCTGGCGACCGAAAGCCTGCACGAATTGCTCGGCGGGGAGCTGCGCGAGGCCGCTGGATACACCGAGACCGGATGCACCTATCTGCTGCCGTGGTATTCCGGACTGGACCGTGCGGTCGGCGAGGTCGAGGGCGCCGAGCTCCTGGATCTCGAACAGCTGCGGCGGCGCGGCTGGCACGGTCTACCCGACGGGACCGTCGGAGTGAGCGAGCGGCGAGCCGGGTTCATCCGGCCCGATCTACTCCGCCGGGCGATTCTCGAGCGCCTGGGCAGCCGCGTGCTGAAAGGCCCGGTACTGAGATTGGTGCCGCACCCGGACGGTTCGGTCAGCTGCCGGCTCCCCGGTGGCGGGCGGAGATACGATCTCGTGGTCGTTGCCGCCGGCCCCTGGACCCCCGGGTTGCTCGCCGGCAGTGCGCTGCCGGCCGAGCCGTACAGGACCAAGGCGATCCAGGTCGCCACGTACCAAGTCGCCGGGCCGCTCCCGACGATGTTCGTCGACGAGACCAGCGACCTGTACGGACGGCCGACCGCCGACGGCAGGTTGCTCCTCGGGGTGGACACGCACCACTGGTCCGTCCCACCCGGCAGCAGCCGTCCGACCCCGGACCTGGCCGCACAGGCCGTCCGGATCGCGCGCGAGCGGCTGCCACACCTCGAACTGTCGGCGCCCGACCTCCTGGTCAGCAACGCCGACTGTTATGCCGATCCGCCTGTACTGACCCTCTGGTCGGTACTCGGCAGCTCTCATCGGCTCTTCACCTTCACCGGCGGATCCGGCGGCAGCGTGAAAACCGCGCTCGCCGCAAGCCGGATCGCGGCGAGCGACCTGCTCGCCGGCGGTCGATCGCGCACCACCACTTCGCGGACGGAGAACCAGAGCATGACCATGAACGAACCCACCAGGTACCACACCGTAGGCATCGGGGCCGGACCCTCGAACCTCTCGCTGGCAGCGCTGTACCAGAACGTCACGACCGAGCGGCTGGCGCTCTTCGACGCCCGGCCCGGTTCCGGCTGGCACACTCCCCTGCTCTACCCAGGGGTGCGGATGCAGACCGGCTGGATGAAGGACCTGGTCTCGCTGGTCGACCCGCGGCACGAGCTGACCTTCCTGAACTACCTGGTCACGTCGGGCCGGCTCTACGCGCTGATCAACTCGCAGTTCGACTCGCTCCCCCGGATCGAGTACGAGCGCTACCTGGCCTGGGCCACCGAGCGGCTCGGCGTGGTCAACTTCTCCGCCCGGGTGGACGCGATCTCGTTCACCGACGACGGCTTCGTCACCAGCGTCGACGGCGAGCCCGTCGCGGTGTCCGAGCACCTGGTCCTCGGTGTCGGCACCCGCCCGGCGCGGCCGGAGTACCTCTCCGGTCTGCCGGCCGATCGCGCGTTCATCGCGGACGAGCTGGGCTCGCGGCTGGCCACGATGCACCCGGCCGCGCCGACCGCCGTGATCGGCGGCGGTCAGACCGGCCTGGAGTGCGTACTGCGGCTGATCGGCAGCGGCTTCACCGACATCCGCTGGATCGGCCGGAACCAGTGGTTCCGCAGCATCGACGACTCGCCGATGGCCAACGAGCTCTACCGGCCGTCGCACATCGAGTACCTGCAGGGTCTGAACCGCAGCAAGCGCCGGGAGATGATCGACGACTCCCGCTACAGCGGCGACGCGATCACGCCGGGCGGCCTGCGAGCGCTGTACCAGGCGAACTACGACGCGATGCTGACGCTCGGCCACTTCCCCGCCACCCTGCTCCCGGGCCGCACGGTGACGGCGTCGGAGCTGATCGGCGAGGACGACATCCGGCTCTGCTGCACGACCACGTCGGCGCCGGAGGAGCACGTCGTCCGGCAGCTTGTTGTCGCGGCTGGGCGGGAGCATGTCGCGGCACCCTTCGACGCCGAGCTGCGGGAGCGGATCGAGTTCGACGACGACGGCGAGATGCTGGTCGAGCCGGACTACTCGGTGCGCTGGAAGGGGATGAACGGGCACCGGATCTACTCGTTCAACGCGAGCCGGTACAGCCACGGGCTGACGAACGCGGGGCTGACGCAGCTGCCGGTGCGGGCCGCGATCGTGCTGAACTCGATGTTCGAGCGGGAGATCTACCCGATCTCCGACAAGCTCTGTGCGGTGCAGTGGTGACTACCAGGCCGCACTTGCTGGTCGTTGCCACCGGCATGCGGTTGTTCCGCGAGTACCTGCTGCGGTCGATCGCGCCGAGGTACCGGATCCACATGTTCCTGCACGGCGAGCCGACGTGGGAGCAGGAGTACCTCGACGGCTGGACCGTGCTGGAGAGCACGCTGGACGCCGCGGCGCTCGTCGCTGCGGCGCGGGAGCTGCATGAGCAGGCGCCGATCGAAGGCGTGCTGTGCTGGGACGAGGCGCGGATCCTGCCGGCCGCGGCTGTCGCGGAGGCGCTCGGGTTGCCCGGTGGCGATGTCGCGATGATCAACCGGTGCCGGGACAAGCATCTGACCCGGCTGGCGCTCGATGGGTACGGCGTACCGCAGCCGCGGTCGGTGCTGGTGAACTCGGTCGAGGAGGCGCTGGCCGTCGATGTCGGGTGGCCGCGCATCCTGAAGCCGCGGGCGCTGGCGGCGAGCCTTGGGGTGGTGAAGGTGGGGTCGCCGGAGGAGCTGGTTGCGCAATGGTCATTCGCTCATGACACGACCGTGCCCGAGGCGCCGTCGTACGACGTTCGCGTGCTCGTGGAGGAGTTCGCCGATGGTTACGAGATCAGCGTGGACTCGGCGGTGTTCCAGGGGCAGGTGATGCCGTTCTGCCTGGCAGGGAAGGAGATCGGGTACCCGCCGTACGCCGAGGAGGTCGGGCACTTCGTCGACGCCGCTGATCCTTTGCTCGCTGATGATCAATTGATCCAGGTCTTGGTCGATGCGCACAAAGCGATCGCCTTCACCGACGGGGTGACGCACACCGAGATCATGATCACGGCCGACGGACCGCGGGTGATCGAGATCAACGCGCGGCTGGGTGGAGATCTGATTCCGTACGTCGGGATGCTCGCGACCGGGGTGGATCCGGGATTGGCGGCTGCTGCGGTGGCTTGTGGGCGGCCGCCGGAGGTTGCGGCTGATCGCGCGTTGGTGGGTGGGGTGCGGTTCTTCTATGTCGACGAGGACGACACGGTGCTGGACTCCATCGGCTTTGGTGCTGTGGAGGGGGTGGATCAGCTCGTGACGTTGATGGGGCCCGGGGACGTCACCAGTCCTCCGCCGGCTGGGACGTTGTGGGGGCGGATCGCCTACGCCACTGTGGTTGCCGGCTCGGTGGACGAATGTCGTGCTCGGTTGGAGGAGGCCGCGATGGCCCTGGACTGGAGAGGACATCGGAAGTGAGCGGGCCGGCTCGCGAGGGTGGGAGTGAGTCCACTCAGGTCTCGGATGAGTCCACCCAGGTCTCGGTTGGGGCCGCCCAGGTCTCGGATGAGTCCACCCGGGTCTCGGTTGGGGCCACCCAGGTCTCGGATGGGTCTGCCGGGTCCAGTGGGATCTGGGTGACTGTGCGGGAGGCGCCGCTGCCGGTGAAGGCCTTGCTGGTCGGCGTCTTCGTGAACAAGCTCGGCTGGTTCCTGCAGGTGTTCCTGGTGCTCTTCCTGACTACGTCGAGAGGCTTCACGGCGGTGCAGGCGGGGACGGCGCTGGGGATTTACGGTGCGGGGTCCGTGGTGGGGCTGGTGGTGGGTGGGTCGTTGTCGGACCGGGTCGGGCCGCGAGCCGCGGTGATGATCAGCATGTTCGGGATGGCCGGTTTCGTGCTGGCGATCGCTTTCGTGCCCAGTTACCTCGCGGTGCTCGTGGTGGTGGCGCTCGCGGGGGCGGTCGGGCAGTTCTACCGGCCGGCCTCGGCGGCGCTGCTCACCGAGCTGACGCCGAAGCACCGCCAGGTGATGATCTTCGCCGTCTACCGCCTGGCGATGAACGTCGGGACCACGGCCGCGCCGCTGATCGGCGCGGCCCTGGTCGCGGTGTCCTGGAACCTGTTGTTCATCGGCGAGGCGGTCGCCGCGCTGGCGTACGCGACAGTCGCGATCGTCGCGCTGCCAAAACGTGGCCCGGCTCGGCCACAGGACGTCCGGGTCGATCAGCCGGCCGGCGGCTACCTCGCCGTACTGCGCGACTTCCGGTATGTGCTGTTCCTGCTCTGCATGTTCATCAACGCCGCGATCTACATGCAGTACCTCGCAGTCCTGCCGCTGCACATGAAGGCCGACGGGCTGTCGACCTGGTGGTACAGCGCGGTCGTCGCGCTCAACGGCTTCATCGTGATCACCTGCGAGCTGCTGATGACGCGGGTGACGCAGAACTGGCCGCCGCGCATCGCCGCGATGACTGGGTTTGCCTTGCTCGGCGGCGGGCTGGCGTTCTACTCGGTGCCCGGCGGCGTGGCGATCTTCGTGATCGGCACGCTGCTCTGGACGCTGGCCGAGATCATCGGCGGACCCACGATGTTCGCCTATCCGGGAATGGTCGCGCCGCCACCGCTGCTCGGTCGGTACGTCGGCGCCGCGCACGCGATGTTCGGTCTCGGCTCCGCGCTCGGCCCGTTCCTCGGCGTGTGGCTCTGGAACCGGTACGGCACCCAGGTCTGGGTGTGGTGCGGGTTGCTCGGGCTGCTCGCCGTACTGCTCGCATCGGCCGGGATGCGGACCGCGCCCGTCCCGGCCGCCCAACCGGCCGCGACCGCCTAGGAGATTGCCATGATTGCCCTGAGCAACTACACGATCATCGTCGACCCGGTCTCCACTGGACAGGAGTACGCCGCCGCGTTCCGGGACGCGGGGCGGTTGCCGGTCGCCGTACTGAGTGCCGCCGAGCCGCCGCCGGCGTACACCGGGAGCTGGCACCCGGAGGACTTCGAGCACGTGCACTACTTCACCGGCGACGTGCACGCGCTGGCTGACGAGCTGCGGGTCTACGCACCGGAGTACCTCGTGCCCGGGGCGGAGAGTGGGGTCGAGCTGTGTGACCAGCTGATCGAGCTGCTGGTGCCGGGTTCGGGGAACGTGCCGGCGCTGGCAGCGGCGCGGCGGGACAAGTGGGAGATGGGCGAGGCGCTCGAAGCGGCCGGCGTACCGCGGTTGCGGCAGTTCCTGACCGCGGATCCGGCCGAGGCCGAGCAGTGGCTGAAGGAGAACGACCTCCTCGGCCGGCGGCTGGTGATCAAGCCACCGAAGAGCGCGGCCGGTGACGAGGTCTACATCGTCTACGAGGACGGCGACTGGCGGGAGCGGTTCGACCGGGTGCTTGGCCGGACCAACAAACTCGGGCTGACCAACGACGCGGTCCTGATCCAGGAGTACGCCGAGGGTGACGAGTACCTGGTCGACACCTACAGCGTGGACGGCGTGCACGCGCTGGTCGACGTCTGCCGGTACACGAAGGTTGCCCACGGCGACAAGATCGGCATCTACCGCCGGATCGACTTCCTGGCCGAGGACGATCCCGAGGTCGCGGCGCTCTGGCCGTACACCCAGCAGGTCCTGGACGCGGTCGGCATCCGCGTCGGCTGCGGCCACACCGAGATCATGATGACGCCGGCCGGACCGCGGCTGATCGAGATCGCGGCCCGCCCGGCCGGCGGCGGCCACCAGCTGATCAGCCGGCTGGCGACCGGCGACAACCACATCCAGCGCACGGTCGCCCACCGCGTCCACGGCCGGACCCGGCCCGGCTACGACCTGCTCCAGCAGGTCCGCGGCATCTTCGTGATGTCACCGAGCGAGGGCTACTTCCGCGACCGCACGGTCTTCGACGGCATCGAGGACCTGAAGTCCTTCCACTGGATGAAGATCCTGTACGCCGAGGACGCGGTGGTCCCGGAAACCGTCGACCTGTTCAGCTGCCTGGCGTGGGTCATTCTCCTGCACAGTGACCCGGCGACCCTGGACGCCGACTACCAGCGGGTGCTGGAGATGGAGTCCAGGATCGTGATCACGTCAGAGTGAGCGGACCCAGTTCTCCAGGAGGGTGGCGCCGGCATCACCGGACTTCTCCGGGTGGAACTGGGTGGCGCTGAGAGGGCCGTTCTCCACGGCGGCGACGAAGCGGTCGTTGCCGTAGGTGGTCCAGGTGACGAGGGGGCTGACGGACTCGCGGGTGTCGGTCAGCTCCCAGGTGCGGACGCCGTACGAGTGGACGAAGTAGAAACGGTCCTTCTCGATACCGTCGAAGAGCGTGCTGCCGCCGGGGACCTCGACCGTGTTCCAGCCCATGTGTGGGACCGGCTGGGCGTCCTCGGGCTGGAGGCGCTCGACCGTGCCGGGCCACTGCTCGCAGCCCTCGGTCTCGACGCCGTGCTCGATGCCGCGGGCGAACAGGATCTGCATACCCACACAGATCCCGAGCACCGGGCGGCCACCGGTGAGCCGACGGTCGACGGCGATGTCACCACGGACCGCCTTCAGTCCGGTCATGCAGGCTTCGAACGCACCGACGCCGGGGACGAGCAGGCCGTCGGCCTCGCAGGCCTGCTGGAAGTCCGCGGTGACCGTGACGTCGGCGCCGACGCGTTGCAGGGCCCGCTCCCCCGACCGAATGTTGCCGGAGCCGTAGTCGAGCAGCACGACCTTCTTGCTCACAAAGCACCCTTTGTGGACGGGATACCTGGCTGGCGTGGGTCGAGCTCAGCGGCAGCGCGCAGCGCCCGCGCGAACGCCTTGAACTGCGCCTCGACGATGTGGTGCGGGTCGCGACCGGACAGCACCCGGATGTGGATGCAGATCGCGGCGTTGAAGGCGAGCGTCTCGAACACGTGCTGGGTCAGCGAACCGACGTAGTCGCCGCCGATGATCGCGTACACCTGGCCATCCGGCTCGCCGGTGTGGACGCAGTACGGGCGGCCGGACAGGTCGACCGTGCAGTGCACGAGTGCCTCGTCCAGCGGGACGGTCGCGTCGCCGAACCGCCGGATCCCGCGCTTGTCGCCGAGCGCCTCGCGAAGCGCCTGGCCGATGCCGATTGCGGTGTCCTCGACGGTGTGGTGAGCGTCGATCTCCAGGTCGCCGACCGTGTTCACGTGCAGGTCGAGCAGCGCGTGCTTGGCCAGCGCGTTGAGCATGTGGTCGTAGAACCCGACCCCCGTGGAGATGTCGGCCCGACCGGTGCCGTCGAGGTCGAGCTCCACCAGGACCTTGGACTCGCTGGTCTCCCGATCAATCCGCGCACTGCGGGTCATGCGCGTCCTCGCTCCGCTGCGGGCGCGCACGACCCGCATGGCGGGCTGTGCCGATTGATGAGCTCGCTTCGCTCACTCATGTGAGTGCCTTCCCGTGTCTGTCTTGAGGATGCGCTCCAGTGAAGCGCGGAACGCGGCCATCTCCTCGCCGGTGCCGATCGAGACCCGCAGCCAGCCGTCGGGGCCGGTCTCGCGGATCAGTACGCCGTCGTCCAGCAGCGCCTGCCAGACCGCGTGCCGGTCGGCGAATGTCCCGAACAGGACGAAGTTCGCGTCCGAGTCGACCGCCCGCAGGCCGAGCGACCGCAGCCAGTCGACCGTCTCGTCGCGCTCGACCCGCAGCTGCTCGACCCGGCCGAGCAGCTCGTCGGAGTGCCGCAGCGCGGCCCGCGCGACCGCCTGGGTGACCGCGGAGAGGTGGTACGGCAGCCGGACGATCCGCAACGCGTCGACGAACTGCTTGCTCGCGGCAAGGTACCCGACCCGGCCGCCGGCCATCGCGAAGGCCTTCGACATCGTCCGGGCGACCGCAAGGTTCGGGTACGACGGCAGCAGCGACACCGCACTCGGCGTCCCGGTACGGCGGAACTCGGCGTACGCCTCGTCGACGACGAGGACCGAACCCATCGCCGCGGTCCGCGCCGCGATCGCCTCGACCACCTCGATCGGCAGCGCCGTGCCGGTCGGGTTGTTCGGCGAGGCGAGCAGCACGACCGACGGGTGGTGCCGGGAGATCGCGGCCAGTGCCTTGCTCTGGTCGAGCGTGAAGTCCTCGGCGCGCCGGCCGGTGACCCAGCCGGTGTTCGTGTCCCGCGCATACTCCGGATACATCGAGTAGGTCGGCGCGAACGACAGCGCCGTACGACCGGGACCACCGAAGGCCTGCAGGATGTGCAGCATGACCTCGTTGGAGCCGTTCGCCGCCCAGATCTGCTCGGGCTGGAGCTGCGCACCGGACTCGCGCGCGAGGTAGGCAGCGAGGTCTGCGCGGAGGTCGAGGAACTCGCGGTCCGGGTAGCGGTTCATCCCCCGGGCCGCCTCGGTGACTGCGGCGGCGATGTCGGCGACGGTGGCCTCGCTCGCCGGGTACGGGTTCTCGTTGACGTTGAGCAGGACGGGGACGTCGAGCTGCGGGGCGCCGTACGGCTCGAAGCTCTTCAGCTCGTCGCGAAGCGGCAGCCCGTCGAAGCGGCCCATCACTGCTCCTCAGGGAATCGGGCGGACACGGCCGCGCCGTGGGCAGGCAGGTCTTCGGCGTGAGCGAGCGCGAGCACGTGACCGGCGACGTCGTGCAGCGCGTCGCGGGAATAGTTCACGACGTGCATCGCCTTCAGGAAGCTGCGCACGGACAGACCCGACGAGTGGCACGCGCAGCCCGCGGTCGGGAGCACGTGGTTGGACCCGGCGCAGTAGTCGCCGAGCGACACCGGGGACCAGCTGCCGACGAAGATCGCGCCCGCGTTGGTGATCTGACCGGCCCGCTCCTCGGCGTCGACGGTCTGGATCTCCAGGTGCTCGGCCGCGTACGCGTCGACGACGGCCGTGCCCTGGTCGAGGTCGTCGACGAGGACGATCGCTGACTGCCGGCCGGTCAGGGCCTCGGTGACGCGCTCGTGGTGCTTGGTCTTGGCAACCTGTCCGGGCAGCTCGGCCTCGACCGCGGCGGCCAGCGCCTCGGACGGGGTGACCAGCACGCTGGCAGCCATCGGGTCGTGCTCGGCCTGGCTGATCAGGTCGGCGGCGACGTGCTTGGCGTCGGCGGTGTCGTCCGCGAGTACGGCGATCTCGGTCGGCCCGGCCTCGGAGTCGATGCCGACCTCACCGAGCAGGGCCCGCTTTGCGGCGACGACGTAGATGTTGCCCGGTCCCGTGATCAGGTTGACCTTGCGGCAGCCCTCGAAGCCGTACGCGAACCCGGCGATCGCCTGCGCGCCGCCCATCGCGTAGACCTCGTCGATCCCGAGCAATGCGCACACCGCGAGCACGGTCGGGTGCGGCAGACCGCCGAATTCCTTCTGCGGTGGCGAGGCAACGGCCAGCGACGGTACGCCGGCGACCTGCGCCGGTACGACGTTCATCACCACGGACGACGCGAGCGGCGCGCGGCCACCCGGAACGTACAGCCCGACGCGCTGGACCGGGACGAAGCGCTGCGTGACCCGTCCACCCGGCGCCGGCTCAGACGCGACATCGGCGGTGAGCTCGTCCTCGCTGACCTCGCGGACGCGGCGGATCGACTCCTCGAAGGCGGCCCGGACCATCGGGTCCAGCTCCTCCAGCGCGGTCTTCAGCGCCTCGGCCGGGACCCGGATGTCCTCGACGCGCACGTGGTCGAACTTCTCGCCGTACTCCCGGATCGCCTCCACCCCGCGATGGCGGACGTCCAGGCAGATGGGTCGGACGACGTCGAGGGCAGCCTCGACGTCGAACACGGCTCGGGGGACCAGGGCATCGAGGTCGAGCACCTCTCCAGCTGCCACTCGGCCCCGCAGGTCGACGCGGCGAATCATGGCGTCAGTCTAGTTGGGCGCCGCCTCCCGGCCCGACCGGTATCCACAACCCGGCCGGACCAGGGGGATCCGCGTGCTTACCGGAAACGAATCGCGTCGGTCACCGTCTGTTCGGTCTGGTTGCCGTCCCCGTCGACCACCTTGGCCCGAAGCGCCCGCCAGTACGCCGGCCCGGATGCCCTAGGCTCGCTGTATGGACTCCCGCCTGCCGCTGCTCACTGTCGAGACGGTGATCTTCCCCGGGCTGGTGCTGGCGATCCCGGTGACCGACGTCCAGGGACGGGCGGTGATCCGGGACCTGGTCGAGAACGGTGGCGAGCTGGTCTGCGGTGCGCTCGCCGTGCGGGACGGGTACGAGCTGGGCGAGCGGGTGTTCCGGTCGCTGTACGGGACCGGGTGCGCGGCAACGATCTCCGAGATCACGCTGGACCCGGACGACGACGGACCGGTCGAGGTGACGCTGACCGGGAACCGGCGGTTCAAGGTGTCCGAGCTGGACGGCAGCGGCGACTACCTGGTCGCCGACGTCGAGTGGCTGGACGACGACCTCGGCGACGACCCCCTGGGTACGGCGACGGTCGCGCTCGAGCGCTTCCGGAAGTACGCCGAGGTGGTCAGCGAGATCAGCCGCCCCGGCCTCCACCTCGGCGACCTCCCGGACGACCCCGGCACCCTGTCCTACCTGATGTCCGCCGCCATGAAGCTGATGACCCCGGACCGCCAGAAGTTGCTCGAAGCCCCCGACGTCACCACCCGCCTGGCCCAACTCGTAGGCCTGATGGACACCGAACTGACCGCCATCGCCGCCCTCCCCTCCCTCCCCGCCACCGACCTGATCAGCTGGTCCACCCTCTCCCCCAACTGACCCTTCCACGGGTTGTATTGGACTTCAAAGCGTCGGCGCGAGGGGTGGGGCATGTACGCACTGGTGACTGGTGGGACCAACGGGATCGGACTGGCCGGAGTGCGCGAGCTGGCCAAGCGGGGTGCGCGGGTCGGGCTGGTGGCCCGGAGCCGGGCCAAGGCCGGGGCTGTTGCTCAGGAGATCGGTGGAGCGGATGTCTTCGAGGCGGATCTGACCTCGCAGGCTTCGATCCGGGCGATGACCGTGGAGGTCGCGGAGCGGGCGCCGGTGATCGACGTGCTGGTGAACAACGCGGGGGCGATGTACGGGAGTCACCAGGTGTCGAGTGAGGGGATCGAGCTGACCTGGGCGCTCAACGTGGTGGCGCCGTACCTGATCACGACCCTGCTCGCGGATCGGCTCGCGCCGGGGGCCCGGGTGATCGGGACCGCGTCCGACGAGCACGCGAAGGCGCAGCGGATCAACTTCGACGACCTGTCCGGGACGCAGTACTTCTCGGCGTCGAAGAAGCTGACCGGCGGCGCGCTCAGGCGGTACGGCGAGACCGAGCTGGCGCTGATCCTGCTGAGCAGTGAACTGGCTCGGCGGATGCCGCAGATCCACACCTACACGTTCGAGCCCGGGTTCGTCGCGACCGGCTTCAACACGAACAACGGCCGGCTGATGCGCCTGATGATGGCGATGGCCAAGCCGTTCGCCCGGACGCCCGAGCAAGGTGCGGAGACGCTGGTCTGGCTCGCCACCTCACCGGACGTGGCCGGCGAGACCGGGCTCTACTACGCGCGCGAACGGCGTACCGACCCGTCCGCCGCCGCCCAGGACCCGCAGACCGCCGCGCGACTCTGGGAAACGCTGGAAGAACAGACGGCGCTACCGAAATGAATCCCAGCGCGGTATGGTCTTGGTATGAGTAAGCAGATCACCGTGCGGTTGCCGGATGAGCTCGTCGATTTCATGGATGAGCTGGTTGCGAGCGACCGTGCCACCAGCCGGGCGTCCGTGGTTGCTCGGGCGATGGAGCGCGAGCGACGCCGTGAGCTGGCGGCGCGCGACGTCGCCATCCTCGCCGAGCGCGGCGGGTACCCCGACCTCGAGGGCCTCGCCCCCGCCGCTGCGGTCACCGTCCTCAGCGACCTCGATTGATGCGTCCGATCCACATCGCCCGGCTGGACAAGCCGCGGCCGGTCGTGGTCCTGACCCGGGAGCTCATCCGCCCGCGCCTGACCAACGTCACGGTGGCTCCCATCACCAGCACGATCCGGGGTCTGTCCACCGAGGTCCTGGTCGGCCCTGAGAACGGCCTGGACCACCAGAGCGCGATCTCCTGCGACAACATCCAGACCATCCCCAAGCTCCAGCTCGGCCGCCTGATCGGCTACCTCCACCCCGACCAGGAGCCGGCCCTGGCCGAAGCCATCAACCTCGCCTTCGACCTGGAGCTGTAACCACGTTCGAGGGGTTATCCCCGGGAGTCGAGTGTTCGCCCCTGGTATGCGAGGGGTGAACACACAAGTCGAGGGGTTATCCCTTCGTGTGGATCGGCGGGCGGGGCGCGGGTGGGGTTGGGTTGGGAGGTTGACGGGTCAGGTGAGCTTGGTGACGTCGCGTACTGCGCCCTTGTCGGCGCTGGTGGCCATGGCGGCGTAGGCCCTCAACGCCGCGGACACCTTGCGGTCCCGGTTCTTCGGGGCGTAGACGCCGTTCAGGGCGTCCCGGCGTACGGCGAGCTCCTCGTCGGGGACCAGCAGCTCGATGGAGCGGCCGGGGATGTCGATGCGGATCTGGTCGCCGTCCTGGACCAGGGCGATCGTGCCGCCGGCGGCAGCCTCGGGCGACGCGTGGCCGATCGAGAGCCCCGACGTACCACCGGAGAACCGGCCGTCGGTGACCAGCGCGCACACCTTGCCTAGACCACGGCCCTTCAGGAAGGACGTCGGGTACAACATCTCCTGCATCCCCGGCCCGCCCTTCGGGCCCTCGTACCGGATCACGACGACGTCACCCGGCTGCACCTGCTTGGCCAGGATCTTCTCCACAGCCTCTTCCTGCGACTCGCACACCACCGCAGGACCCTGGAACGTCCAGATCGACTCGTCGACGCCGGCCGTCTTCACGACGCACCCGTCGACCGCCAGATTGCCCTTCAGGACCGCCAGGCCGCCGTCCTTCGAGTACGCGTGCTCCTTGTCGCGGATGCAGCCGCCGGCCGCGTCGGTGTCCAGCGTGTCCCAGCGCTCGGACTGCGAGAACGCCGTGGCGGACCGCTTGCAGCCCGGCGCCGCATGCCACAGCTCCACGGCCTCCGGCGACGGCGAACCGCCGCGCACGTCCCACGTCTTCAGCCAGTCGTCGATCGAGTCGCTGTGCACGGTGTGGACGTCTTCGTTGAGCAGTCCCGCCCGGTGCAGCTCGCCGAGGATCGCCGGGATACCACCGGCGCGGTGGACGTCCTCCATGTAGTACGTGCCGCCCGGGGCGACGTTCGGCGCGACCTTGGCCAGGCACGGGACCCGGCGGGAGACCGCGTTGATGTCGTCGAGGTCGAAGTCGACCTCCGCCTCCTGTGCGGCCGCCAGCAGGTGCAGGATCGTGTTGGTGGAGCCGCCCATCGCGATGTCCAGCGCCATCGCGTTCCCGAACGCCTGCGGGGTGGCGATGTTGCGCGGCAGCACCGTCGCGTCGTCGTTGTCGTAGTACCGCTTCGTGAGCTGTACGACGGTCTCGCCGGCCTTCTCGTACAGCGCGCGGCGGGCGGTGTGCGTGGCCAGCACCGAACCGTTGCCGGGCAGCGACAGGCCGATCGCCTCGGTCAGGCAGTTCATCGAGTTGGCCGTGAACATGCCCGAGCACGAACCGCAGGTCGGGCAGGCGTTCTCCTCGATCCGCAGGATGTCCGCGTCGGAGACGTTCTCGTTGACGGCCTCGGACATCGCGTCGATCAGGTCCAGCTTGCGGACCGTGCCGTCGACCAGCGTGGCCCGGCCGGCCTCCATCGGGCCGCCGGAGACGAACACAGTCGGGATGTTCAGCCGCAGGGCCGCGTTCAGCATGCCGGGGGTGATCTTGTCGCAGTTCGAGATGCAGACCAGCGCGTCGGCGCAATGCGCCTCGACCATGTACTCGACCGAGTCGGCGATCAGGTCCCGGGACGGGAGGCTGTACAGCATGCCGCCGTGGCCCATCGCGATCCCGTCGTCGACGGCGATCGTGTTGAACTCGCGCGCGATCCCGCCGGCCGCGTGGATCGCCTCGGACACGATCCGGCCGACCGGCGCGAGGTGGGTGTGCCCCGGGACGAACTCGGTGAAGCTGTTCGCGACCGCGATGATCGGCTTGCCGAAGTCCTCGCGGGCTACCCCCGAGGCCTGCATGAGCGCGCGGGCGCCCGCCATGTTGCGGCCGTGGGTGACGGTACGGGACCTCAGAGCAGGCACGACGACATCTCCTCGCAGTAGAACGACCTCTCCGATGTTGCCACGTCCGTCCGGATGGCGGTACGCGGGTCCCGGATGACGGATGCCCCAGTGCCCTCCCGCTGCCGCATCATGACCGGTGTGACCACCCCAGACCCCACCGCTCCCGAGCCACCAGCCGCCGGCACCCCGGCGCCCGACCCGCTGTCCCGCTTCGCCCTGTCGAGTGCCGCCCGCTCCACTGTGCAGTCCTGGGCCACCGGCGCGAGCCTGCTGGCTCTGACGTCCGCCCTTCACGCCAACGGCTGGTTCAAGTACCTCAGCGACCCCCGCACCCTCGACGAGCTCACGCAGTACTCCGGCCTCTCACCGGAGCGGGTGTACGACGTGGTCGCCGTACTGGAGTCACAAGGTGTCGTGCAGCAGGACAGTGCGATCCAGCTGACCGCGGAGTTCGCTGCGCTGACTGCTGAAGACGCCTGGGTCGGCCTAGACGAGCTGGTCGACTACTCGGCCGTGACGGTCGGTCTGGCGGCCGCAGCTGCCGAGCCTGCCGTTGCAGCCACGTCAGAGACCGATGCGCTAGTGACAGCGCGCGCTTCTGGCGGGCGGTCGACGCACATCACCCGAGCGCTGTTCGACCAGCTCTTCCTGCCCCATCTCGCCGAGCTCGTCCACGTCGTCCGGACCGACCGGTGGCTCGACGTCGGATGTGGCGTGGCTGGGTCGACGCTGACGCTGGCAACCCTGTACCCCGAGCTCCGCGGTGTGGCGATCGAACTGCTCCCGACTGTCGCTGCCGAGACACAGCGCCGGGCCGAGGCCCTGGGCGTGGCGGACCGGCTGGAGATCCGCTGCATGGATGCCCGGAAGCTGGACGAGCATGAGGCGTTCGGTGGCGCGTTCTGGGCGCAGCCGTTCTTCCCCGAGGAGACGCGGGCGACCACGCTCGAGGTGATCCTGCGGGCACTGCGACCAGGCGGCCTGCTCTTCCTGCAAGAACGCGAACCGGAGCCCACCGAGGAGGGGCGTCCGGCGTACAACCTGGGCCGGCTGCTCGCGCACACCCGCGGGCTGCCGTACGGGCGGACCGCCGAGGAGCTGACCGCGGAGGCGGTGGCGGCCGGGTTCGAGGCCGTCTGGATCGCACCGACCGACTTCGGACGGATCGTGATTGTCCGTCGCCCGCTCTAGCCTGAGCGTATGGCCGGGATGGGGCACCACACGCGAGCGGTGCACCCAGCCCTGCGCCCGTACGTCGGCGACCTCAGCGGCTACGCGTACGCCGGCGATCCACCGGTCCTGCACCGAGGCCTACCGTCCGGGTTCCTGACCCTGGTGGTCACGCTCGACGAGCCGCTGGGCATCACCTGGCCCGGCAGCCCGGTCGAGAAGTACGACGCCGCGGTCGGCGGGCTGCATGCCACCGCGGTGCACATCGGGCAGACACTCAGCCGGGCCGGGGTGCAGGTGGCGCTGACTCCCGCGGCCGCGCGGGATCTGCTCGGCCTGCCCGCCGGCGAGCTTGCCTGGTCGGTCGTGGGTCTGGACGAGCTGCTCGGCCGACCGGCGCGGGTGCTGACCGAACAGCTTCGCGAAGCCCCGACCTGGGAGCACCGCTTCGACCTGCTCGAGCGGCTGCTGCTAGATCGGTGGAGCGACGATTCGGCGGGTGCGACCCGGCCCGAGGTCGGCTGGGCGTGGCAGCGGCTGCGGGACAGCGGCGGAGAGATCGGCGTACAGCGGCTGGCCGACGAGGTCGGGTGGAGTCGCCGGCACCTGACGGACCGCTTCACCAGCGAGTTCGGGCTGGCGCCGAAGGTGGCGGCGCGGGTGCTGCGGTTCGAGCGCGCGGTCGGGCGGTTGCGTCGGCATCCTCAGACCCGGCTGGCGGACCTTGCGGCCGACTTCGGGTACGCCGACCAGGCGCACCTGACCCGCGAGTGGCAGGCGATCGCGGGCTGCTCGCCGCGGCAGTGGCTTGCCGAGGAGCTCCCAAACCTTCAAGACTTCGCCCCGGCCCGGGTCGCAGAGTCGGGGCTATGAAGACACACGAAAAGCAGGTCGTCGGGGTGTGGCCGACACTCGTCTACCGGGACGGGCAGGCCGCGCTGAGGTTCCTCACCGAAGGGCTCGGCTTCGAGCTCGTGGCGTCGTACCCGGGTGCTGCCGAGGGGTCGATCGCGCACGCCCAGCTGTCCTGGCCGGCGGGTGGTGGCGTGATGCTGAGCTCGACCGACGCGAAGGCGGAACCGGACGCGTTCTCCGAGCTGGCCGACCGGACACAGTCGGTCTACCTGGTGCACAACGACCCGGACGCGTTGATCGGTCGTGCTGTCGGCGCGGGCGCGGTGGTGTTCCGCGGTCTGCAGGACACCGACTACGGCTCCCGCGACTTCTCGGTCCGCGACCAGGAGGGCAACATCTGGAGCGTCGGCACCTACGCCGGCGAGTAATCCACAGGCCCCCGGCGGCTGTCCCCGGATCTCACTAGACTCGCGGGGTGAGCGAGACGACGACTGACTCCGAGGCTGTCGAGGTCCTGCGGCGGGTGTTCGGGTACGACGCCTTCCGCGGGCAGCAGGCCGAGATCATCGACACCGTCGTGGGCGGTGGCGACGCGCTGGTGCTGATGCCGACCGGCGGCGGGAAGTCGTTGTGCTACCAGATCCCGGCGCTGGTCCGGTCCGGGACCGGGGTGGTGATCTCGCCGCTGATCGCGTTGATGCAGGACCAGGTCGACGCGCTGACCGCCCTCGGCGTCCGGGCCGGGTTCCTCAACTCCACCCAGGACTTCGAGCAGCGGCGTGCGGTCGAGCAGGCGTTCCTCGCCGGTGAGCTCGACCTGCTCTATCTCGCGCCGGAGCGGCTGCGGGTCGAGCAGACCGTGCGACTGCTCGACCAGGGCAAGATCGCGCTGTTCGCGATCGACGAGGCGCACTGTGTGTCCCAGTGGGGGCACGACTTCCGGCCCGACTACCTGATGCTGTCGGAGTTGCACGAGCGGTGGCCCGACGTACCGCGGATCGCGCTGACCGCGACGGCGACCGAGGCGACCCACCAGGAGATCGCGACCCGGCTGAAGCTGACCGACGCCAAGCACTTCGTCGCCAGCTTCGACCGGCCGAACATCCAGTACCGGATCGTCCCGAAGGACAGCCCGCAGCGACAGCTGCTCGATCTGCTGCGCACCGAGCACGCCGGCGACGCGGGCATCGTCTACTGCCTCTCGCGCAACAGCGTCGAGAAGACCGCCGCGTTCCTGACCCAGAACGGGATCGAGGCAGTCCCCTACCACGCCGGACTGGACAGCCGGACCCGCCAGATGAACCAGGCGCGGTTCCTGCGCGAGGACGGGCTCGTCGTGGTCGCGACGATCGCCTTCGGGATGGGGATCGACAAGCCGGACGTCCGGTTCGTGGCACACCTCGACCTGCCGAAGTCGGTCGAGGGCTACTACCAGGAGACCGGCCGCGCCGGGCGCGACGGGCTGCCGTCGACGGCGTGGCTGGCGTACGGGCTGCAGGACGTCGTACAGCAGCGCAAGATGATCGACACGTCCGAGGGCGACCTCGCGCACCGGCGCCGGCTCAGCGCACACCTCGACGCGATGCTGGCGTTGTGCGAGACCGTGGAGTGCCGGCGATCGCAACTGCTGGCGTACTTCGGCCAGCACGGCGAGACCTGCGGCAACTGCGACACCTGTCTGACGCCGCCGGAGTCGTGGGACGGGACGATCGCGGCGCAGAAGCTGCTGTCGACGGTCTACCGGTTGCAGCACGAGCGCGGGCAGAAGTTCGGCGCCGGCCAGCTGATCGACATCCTGCTCGGCAAAGAGACCGACAAGGTCAAGCAGTTCCGGCACCACGAGCTGACCGTATTCGGGATCGGGACCGAGCTGAAGGACGCGGAGTGGCGAGGCGTGGTCCGGCAGCTGCTGGCGCTGCGGCTGCTCGCGGTCGAGGGCGACTACGGCACGCTCGTGCTCACCGAGGAGAGCGGCGAGGTGCTCGGCCGGCGGCGCGAGGTGATGATGCGCCGCGAGCCGGAGCGCGTCCGGGCCAGGTCGAGCAGCCGGTCCTCCAGCGGGAAGAAGGCGGTCGCGGACCTGCCGGCCGAGGCGGCGCCGGTGTTCGAGCGGCTGCGCGCGTGGCGCGGTGCCGTGGCCAAGGAGACGGGCGTCCCGGCGTACGTCATCTTCCACGACGCGACGTTGCGGCAGATCGCCACAGACCTGCCGACCACACTCGCCGAGCTCGGCAAGATCAGCGGCGTCGGCGAGAACAAGCTGGCCAAGTACGGCGACGGCGTCCTGGAGGCTTTGGCCGAGACCGATTGACGTCCTGTGTCACCCGCAAGTGCGGTCCGCAGCGTTTCACGGGTAGCCAACCAGAGGAGCACCCATGCTGACGCTGTCCACCGCCGCCCTGCTGTCCGTCACCCTGCTCACGCCACCGACCCCGATCACCTGGCAGGAAACGCCGACCGGGATACCCCTCGGCGTCGTGTTCCGGTTGGACCAGTCGGGCGGTCAGCGCTGGGCAGTCGGTATCGACATCGAGCAGACCGGCCCGAGGGACACCACCTGGCACCCGTTGGCGTTGCGCTGGAA
Source organism: Kribbella sp. NPDC026611 (assembly GCF_040638345.1). Classification (NCBI taxonomy): domain Bacteria; kingdom Bacillati; phylum Actinomycetota; class Actinomycetes; order Propionibacteriales; family Kribbellaceae; genus Kribbella; species Kribbella sp. NPDC026611. The sequence continues at coordinate 227,616 of NZ_JBEZYC010000012.1, read as the reverse complement.
CGGCACGAGCTGGGAGCGGACCGTTTCGGCGTTCCCTAACGGACGGCTCGACGACGTGCTGGTCCGCGGCGCAGACGACGTCTGGGCCGCGGGCTCTGCCGAAGGCCCCGGTGGATGGTCGGAGCCATACCTGGAGCACTGGGATGGCTCGGTATGGCACGAGGTACAGACTCCTGCAGGCCGGCTCTCCGGCCTGATCGCGCTCGACCAGGACGACGAAGGAAACCTGCTGGTCGCCGACAGCGACGCGAAGATCCATCGGTACGACGGTCGCACCTGGCAGGACCTGCCGCCGGCCGGCGACCTCTGGATCGAGGACCTCCAGCCGCTCGGCGGCAAGGAACTCCTCGCGGCCGGCGGCGGCGGGATAATGCGTTTCGACGGCTCGCGCTGGCAGCAGATCGAGTTGCCGGAAGGCACCGCGGACATCTCCCGGCTGCTGGTTCGCGGCCCTGGCGACATCTGGGCAGTCGGCCACAAGAACAGCGACCAGCTGTGGCGCGTACCGCTGGCGGTGCACTACGACGGCAGCCGCTGGAGCGAGGTGCCGACCCCGGTCGTCACCGGAGAGCTGCACAGCATCGAGGCTGTCGGCAACCGGCTGATCGCCGTCGGCGGAGTGCCGTTCGACAACAAGCCGCTCGTCATGGAGTTCGACGGCGACAAGTTCGTGGCGACGACCCCGCCGCCCGGTGCGACATACCTGCACGGCAGCAGCACTGCGAACGGCTGCTTGTGGGTGACCGGGACCGGGCCGGCGGGCGCGGAGCCCACGCCGTACGTCGGTGTCGCCGCGGGGCTGCCGGATGCCGGCACCGGATTCCCGCCGAAGAGCTGCGGCTGACGCTTCGGGCCGAGGGTTTGGGCCGAGGGTTTGGCCGACACCGAATGATGTCGATCCAGGCGGCTGTTCTTCGACGCTAGGGTGACGCGCGGACCGCCCGCGGGTTTCGGAGCGAAGGAGCAGGGTCATGTCGAAGTCGGTGCTGCTGATGTCCATGTCCGTCGACGGATACATCGCGGGGCCCAACGACGACCGGGGCAACCCGGGCGGCGACGGGTTCATGCGGTTGCACAAGTGGTACGAGAACTCGGCGGGCGAGTTCGGCAAACCCGACGGTGAAGCGGGCGTCATCTGGGACGAGCTCAACGCGACCGGCGCGATCGTCGTCGGCCGTCGGACCGCCGAGCAGGTCGACTACTACGGCGGCGACCACCACGGCGTACCGATCATCGTCCTCAGCAGCAAGCCGATCCCGCCGGAGGCCGCGAAGTACCCGACGGTCACGTTCATGTCGGACATCACCGCCGCGATGGCCGCCGCCAAGGAGGCGGCCGGCGACAAGGACGTCCTGGTGCATGGCGCATACACGGCGCAGAAGGCCCTCGAGGCCGGCGTCCTCGACGAGCTCCAGATCGACCAGGTCCCGGTCCTGTTCGGCGAAGGGCTCCGCCTCTTCGACGTCCTCTCCCAGCGGATCGAGCTGGAAATCGCCCGCGTCATCGACACCCCGGAGGCCACTCACCTCCGCTACCGGGTGGTCAGGTGAGCAACGGCCGCACGGCCTCGATCAGTTGACTCATCGCCGTGTCGACATGTTTGTTGCCGTCGGCAAGTAGTAGCGCGACGGCGAGGTGCTTGGCCGGGACGACGACGAGGATGCTGTCGTGGTCGGGCATCTCGCCGCGGTGGCCGTACGCCGTGGCGATACCGAACTGCTCGGAGTAGAGCATCGTGCCGAGGCCGTACTCGCCGTCGCCGGCGGTCATCTCCTTGACCAGCTCGGGCTGGACCGTGCGAGCGCCGTACAACTGGTAGCCCCAGCGGGCGACCGTCGGGGCGTCGGCGACCAGGCCGGCGTTGGCGGCGGAGAGGCTGGCGATCGCGCGGCACGGGAGGTAGCCGTCGGGTTTGCCGCAGACCGGGTTCGCGTCCGTCACGACCGGCGGTAGCGGCTTCTCGCCGTCCTGGAAGGCGGCGTGCTGTAGTCCGGCCGGAGTGGCGAGGTCGCGCCTCAGGACCGCGGCGAGCGGCTGGCCGGTGACCTTCTCGATCAGCAGGCCGAGCAGGACGTAGCTCGGGTTGCTGTAGTCATACGGGCTGGCCGGCGGGCCGACCGGCGCGGTGTCGTAGGACAGGGCCTGCTCCGGCGTCCAGTGCTTCCCCGGCGCCGCCTTGATCGCCTTGTCCAGCCGGGCATAGTCGTCCGGCAGGTAGTTCGGCACACCGGACGTCATCGACAGGTGCTGCCGGACGGTCGCGTTGTTGGCAGTCAGCTTGTTCTTCACGTACGTCGAGATCGGCGCATCGAGGCCGACCTTCTTCGCCGCGGCCAGCAGCAGCACTTCGGCCGCGACGAACGTCTTGGTGATACTCGCAACCGGCATGCCCGTGGTAGGCGTGAGCGCCGTACCGCCGGCATCCTTCCCAGCCGCACCGGACCAGCTCCACCGATCGGTGACAACGGCCGCGGTCGCCCCTCGCGCGCCCGACTCGATATCAGGCATCGAGACGATCTTCGCCAACACATCCTGCAGCGACCGGGCCTTTGCCGGATCAAGCGCCCCGGTCGCCGGCTCCGGAAAGGCCGCCGACTGCAGGGTAGGCGAGGAAATCGGCGCATCCTTCGCCCCCGCACACCCCGCCAGCGCCAGAACCAGCACCGCGACAACCGTCCTCTTCATCAACCGATGATGACACCACGGTGGCTCACAGCAACTGCCCTTTCAGACAGCCGTCCAGGCGACAGTGCCGGCCAGGTCGGCGAACTCCCGGATCAGCCGCGACCGGCGGGACGCGATCCAGGCCAAGGCGACCTTGTTCGGTGCGAGGTCGTTCACCGGCATGCAGGTGACGTCGGGACGGTGGTAGAACTCGGCGACGGACAACGGGATGATCGAGATCCCGTTGCCAGCGGCAACGTGTTCGAGCTTCTCCTCGACGCTGTGCAGGGCGGGCAGCGGCTTCGGACGGCCGGCGCGGAGCTCCAGCGCGATGTCCCGCCACTCCGGTACGGCGTCCGGGTCCTGGAGCAGGTGCTCGTCCGCGAGGTCGCTGATGTCGATCGCCGGCTTGCCCGCCAGCCGGTGATCGGCCGGGACCATCGCGACCCGCGGCTCCTCGAACAGCGGCCGGACCGTGAGGCCGGCCTGGTCGATCGGCAGCCGGACGATGCTGACGTCGACGCGACCGTCGTGCAGTACGTCGACCTGGTCGTCCCAGGTCGTCCGGATCACCTCGACCGCTACCTCAGGATGGGCGGCTGAGAGCATCCGGACGACCGGGGTGACGGTCAGCCCAGGCATGAAGCCGACGGTGAAGGTCTTCGCGCCACGTGCGGCCTGTGCCACTCGTCGGCGAGCAGCTTCGGCCGCGGCGAGCAAGGGACGGGCGTCGTCGAGCAGCTGGCGACCGGCCGGAGTCAGCTCGGTGGCGCGTTTGGTCCGGACGAAGAGCTGCGCCCGGAGCTCGTCCTCGAGCGCGCGGATCTGCCGGGACAGCACGGGCTGCGCGATGTGCAGGCGGTCGGCGGCGCGGCCGAAGTGCAGCTCCTCGGCGACGGCGACGAAGTACCTGAGCTTGCGGAGGTCGACGTCCATAATACCTTCAGGGTATTGCAGGCGGCCGAACAGGTCTTGGACCGGGAGCACCGGGCGGACGCATCGTGGATGGGAAACCCCACCACGAAAGGCAAGTTCCATGACAGCGCAGGATCAGCGCGTCGTCGTCCTCGGCGGTACGTCGGGGATCGGCCTCGCCACCGCGCGACGCGCGGCCGAGCACGGCGCGACCGTGATTGTTGCGTCCAGCAGCCCCGACTCGGTGAAGCGGGCGCTGGGCGAGCTGCCCGCGTCCGCGTCCAGCCAGGCGGTCGACCTGACCGACTCGGCCGCGGTCAACGCGTTCTTCGACGGGCTGGACCCGTTCGACCACCTCGTGTACACGGCCGGCGAGGCGCTCACGCTGGTCGACGCCCGCGCGATGGACCTGGACCGGGCGCGGAAGGCATTCGAGCTGCGGTACTTCGGTGTGCTCGGAACGGTCAGCGCGGCCGCCGGAAAGATCCGGGCCGGCGGGTCCATCACGCTCACCAGCGGTACGGCGGCCGACCGTCCCGGACCTGGTTGGTCGGTCGCGGCGAGCCTCTGCGGCGCGGTGGATGCCCTCACCCGCGCGCTCGCGCTCGAACTGGCCCCGATCCGGGTGAACGCGGTCAAGCCGGGCGTCGTCCGCACACCGCTCTGGCCCGATGGCTTCGACTACGAGGCCGCCGCGGAAGGTGTTCTGGTCGACCGGATCGGCGAGCCCGAGGACATCGCCGCCGCCTACCTGTTCCTGATGGAGCAGGCCTACGCGACCGGCTCCGTCGTCACGGTCGGCGGCGGCAACGTCCTCGTCTGAGTCAGGCCTGGGAGATGTAGAGCCGGTTGCCGTCGGGGTCGCGGAGGCTGAACATCGCCGGGACGCCCGGCCACTCGAGCAGCTCGCCGGTGTCCACCCCCGCGGCCAGGAAGTGCTGGTGGGCGGCGCCGGCGTCCGGACTGGCCATCCGGATGCCGGTGTCGACCCCGGCCGGGATCTCGTCCTTGGCCGGCACCAACGCGATGCCGACGGCGGCTCCGGCCGGCGCGACGACGATCCACCGGCCGCCGAACTGCGGCAACGGCGCGTCCATCACCAGCTCGAACCCGAGCGTCTCGGTGTAGAACTTGACCGCCTGGTCCTGATCGGTCACCGGTACGCCGACGGTCCGGATGTCGCTGATGTGGTTCATGATGCTTCTCCTTCGCGGTGAATGACTGCTCTCACCCAGGGGTAGAAGCTGATCCGCGCCTTTCGACATCACCGCGGCAGGAAACTTCCACGAACAAGCCCCGGTGGCGCGCAGGCGGCCGGGGCTTGTTCGCGGGACCGGCTACTTCGCGACGAGCCGCAGGCCGAACTCGGCCTCGCCTTCGCCGGTCGAGCGGGCGACGATGCCGGCGGACTTCAGCGCGGCCAGGTCCTTCTCGGAGCTGAACTGGCGGGACAGCGAGCCGAGCGACTCGAAGTCGACGAAGCCGATGATCACCGCACCCTTGGTGTCCGGCAGCGCCTGCTTGAAGCTGTCGGACCGGCCGAGGTTGCCGCCCTGCAGGACCTGCTCGGCGTACTCCTTGCTGGTCGCGACGACGAGCGTGTCGTCGTTCTTCGCGGTCTCGATCGGCACGTTGGCCGGAGTGCGCCGGTGCAGCAGCGCGGTCAGTTTCTCGACCACCGGGGCGGCCTTGGCCGGGTCGGTCTGTATCCGGGCCGCGACCTTCGGGCCGTGCGCGGCGTCCTTGTCGACGGAGACCGCGAGGTTCTTGCCCAGCAGGCTCTTCAGGTCGTCCGGCAGCGTCAGCCCGGCCTCCTCGGCGAACTGGTCGGTCAACGACTTCAGCGTGCCGCCGCTGCTCTTCCACAGGTTGTCGATCATCGTGTCGCCACCGGACACCGCGATCGCACCCGCAGTGCTGTCGGGCAGCTTGCTGATCACGTCGCCGGCGTCAGCCGTGGTGATCCGCACCTTCTGATCGCTGTGCACGAAGCCTTTCAGCTCCACGTGCGACGCGTCGAAGCGCAGTACGGCGGCCATGGTCGCTTCGCCGAGGCCGGAGAGCTTCCCGGAGTCGACCGTGCGCGACATCGACGCGACAGCCTTCAGGTCCGCCCACGCCGACAGGAAGCCCTGGTCGCCGGCCTTGTCCATGTCCCTGCTGAACTTCGCGTTCTTGGTCAGCGGGCTGTCCTTGCCCCCGGCGACCGCCGAGTCGACCGTGGCCTGGTCGTCGCCGAGCAGCACGTACCCGTTGCTGAACGCGCGACCCGGCTTGTGGTCCTCGTTGGCCATCAGCTTGTCGAGACCCTTGTTCGCCGCGTCCTGGTCCTTCACCTGGACCGCGACCACGACGGTCGGCTTGGTTTTGCCGTCGGTCGGCGGGAGCGCGGCGATGCCGGCGCGTTCACCGAGCCAGGGCTTGATGTCCTTGGCGTAGTCGACGTCGGCGAGGTCGCTGCCGCTAGACTTCTTGATCTGCTCGAACAGCTTCTGCCGCAGGTCGTCCTTGTCGCCGGTCAGGCCGAGCTTGTCCTTCACGGACGGGAACTTCATCAGGAACCGGATCGCGGCGACCTTCTGGCCGGCCGACGGGTTCAGGTCGAGGCGCGCGTAGGCGACCGCCGTACCGGGCAGCACGTCGGAGGGCTGCTTGCCGCCGGCGAGCTTGCCGTAGGCAAAGATCCCGCCGCCCGCGACCACCAGCACCATGGCCAGCGCGGCCACGATCGGGATCAGCTTCCCGCGCTTCTTCGGTGGCGGCGGACCTTGTGGCGGCTGACCGCCGAAGTGCATTTGTTCGTAGGGGCCTGGCGGTGGGTAACCGTGCTGATACCCGTGTTGGTACTGCGGCTGCCCCTGCTGTGGCCAGAGGTTCTGCTGGGGCCCGCCGGGGTGGTTCGGAGTGGGCGGGTGGTTCTGGTCGGACATACGCTCCCTCGATGGCTCCGGTGGCCTCACCCACCGGACTGGCCAACGCTACTACTGCACCGGGGGCGTACCGTCTGACGCGGCAGACTGCGATGTGGTTGCAACCGGCTCGGCACGCCAACTGGTGGCCGCGATGATCGCGCACGCCAGCGCCGCGCCGACCAGCCAGGCGACCGTGGGTGTCCAGGTATGCAGCTCGAGTGGCGCCGCGACGAGGTCGCCCGGCTTGGCCGCCTGCAACCGCGGCTGCAGCGGATCGTGCCCGAGCAGCATCCCGACGCCCCAGGACACGCCGGAGCCCAGACAGGCGCCGAGGGCAACGATTGCGACCGACCACGGCCCGTAGTTGCGCAGCCACCAGAACAGCGCGCCACCAAGCACGAGCGCCGCGACGAACCCGATCGCGGTGTATGTCCCGTCCGGCCCGAAGATCTGCGTCATCTGCTCCTCGCCGAGCGCGCCGCCCTGCTCGTCGACGGTGTACCTCGCGAGCGGCGAGAACTGCTGCCACGCCCACCCGGCGACCACGCCGGCCACCAGGAACACGACGACGGTCACCAGCACGGCCTTGGCCCACGGCAGCTTCGGCTCCGTGACGACCGGAGCGCCGAACGGCACCCCGGCAGGCGGAGGCGCATACGGCGAGTGTTGTGCTGGCTGCGGTTGGCTCACCTCGACAGTGTGCCGCACTGCCGAAGACGTTTCGTCCACAGGCCCCTCAACTCGCCAGGCAGGAGGGGCCGAGCAAGGCTTTGAGGTCGGCCATCAGCGCCGAGGTCGGCGTCACCCGGAAGCGGTCGCCGATCCGCATCACCGTGGTCTTCCGGCTCGCCTGCAGGCGGAGCTGGACCTCGGTCATGCCCGGGTGGGACTTCAGAATGTCGCGGAGCTGGTCGACCACCGGCGGCGTACAGCGGTTGACCGCCATCGTGATCACCACCGGACCGCTCGGGCCCTCGGTCAGGTCCGGGACGACGACCTCGTCGCCGCTCAGCTCGACCCGGTCCTCGCGGCGCCGGATCCGGCCCTTCATCAAGATGATCGCGTCGTTGCTGAGCAGGTGCGCGTGCAGCTGGTACGCCGAGGAGAACATCATCACCTCGATCGAACCTTCGAGGTCCTCGATGGTGACGATCGCGTAGATGTCGCCGCGCTTGTTCACCTTCCGCTGGACCGCGGTGACGAGGCCGCCGATGGTCACCCGGCTGCCGTCCGGCCGGTCCTCGTCGGCGAGCAGCTGGCCGATCGTGCAGTCCGAGCCGTTGGTGAGCACGTGCTCGACGCCGAACAGCGGGTGGTCGGACACGTACAGCCCCAGCATGTCGCGCTCGTGCGCGAGCTTGGTCGCCTTGTCCCACTCCTCGATCTCCGGCACGGTCACGGTGAGCCGGCTGTTGCCCTCGCCCTCCTCGACCTCGTCGTCACCCATCGAGAACAGGTCGAACTGGCCGTGCGCCTCGTTCCGCTTCAGGTCGATGGCCTCGTCGACGGCCTGCTCGTGCACGGCCACGACCGCGCGCCGGGCGTGGTTCATCGAGTCGAACGAACCGGCCTTGGCCAGCGACTCGATCACACGCTTGTTGCAGACCGGCAGCGGCACCTTGTCGATGAAGTCGACGAAGTCGCCGAACCGGCCCTTCTCCTCGCGGGCCGCGACGATCTCGGCCACCACGTTGACGCCGACGTTGCGGATCGCGGACAGGCCGAAGCGGATGTCGGTGCCGACCGGGGTGAAGTTCGAGTCGGACTCGTTGACGTCCGGCGGCAGCACCTTGATCCCCATCCGGCGGCACTCGTTCAGGTAGATGGCCATCTTGTCCTTGTCGTCCTTCACCGACGTCAGGACGGCGGCCATGTACTCCGCCGGGTAGTTGGCCTTCATGTACGCGGTCCAGTACGAGACCAGGCCGTACGCCGCGGAGTGCGCCTTGTTGAACGCGTAGTCGGAGAACGGCAGCAGGACGTCCCAGAGCGCCTTGATCGACTGCTCGGAGAAGCCGTTCGACTTCATCCCCTCGGAGAACCCGACGTACTCCGCGTCCAGGACCTCGCGCTTCTTCTTGCCCATCGCCCGGCGGAGCAGGTCCGCCTTGCCCAGCGAGTAGCCGGCCAGGCGCTGGGCGATCTCCATCACCTGCTCCTGGTAGACGATCAGGCCGTAGGTGACGCCGAGCACCGGCTCCAGCGCGACGGCGAGCTCGTCGTGCGGGTAGCTGATCTCCTGCTGCCCGTTCTTGCGCAGCGCGTAGTTGGTGTGGCTGTTCGCACCCATCGGGCCCGGCCGGTACAGCGCGGTACTCGCGGAGATGTCCTCGAAGTTGTCCGGCTTCATCAGCCGCAGCAGCGCCCGCATCGGCCCGCCGTCGAACTGGAACACGCCGAGCGTGTCACCGCGGGCGAGCAGGTCGTACGTCGGTTTGTCGTCGAGGTCCTTGCTGAGCTTGTCCAGGTCGACGGTGATGCCGTGCGCGGCCTCGATGTTCTTGACCGCGTCGTCCATGATCGTCAGGTTGCGCAGGCCCAGGAAGTCCATCTTGACCAGGCCGAGCGTCTCGCAGCTCGGGTAGTCGAACTGGGTGATGATCTGGCCGTCCTGCTCGCGGCGCATGATCGGGATCAGCTCGATCAGCGGCTCGCTGGACATGATCACGCCGGCCGCGTGCACGCCCCACTGGCGCTTCAGGTTCTCCAGGCCGCGGGCGGTGTCGACGATCTTGCGGACGTCCTGGTCGGCCTCGTACAGCTGGCGGAACTCGCCGGCCTCGGAGTACCGCTTGTGCTGCGGGTCGAAGATGCCGGACAGCGGCACGTCCTTGCCCATCACCGCGGGCGGCATCGCCTTGGTGATCCGGTCGCCCATCGCGAACGGGTAGTCCAGCACCCGGCCGGCGTCCTTGATCGCCTGCTTGGCCTTGATCGTGCCGTAGGTGACGATCATCGCGACCCGGTCGTCGCCGTACTTCTCGGTGACGTAGCGGATCACCTCGGGGCGGCGGCGGTCGTCGAAGTCGATGTCGAAGTCCGGCATCGACATCCGCTCCGGGTTCAGGAAGCGCTCGAAGAACAGACCGTGCAGCAGCGGGTCCAGGTCGGTGATCTTCATCGCGTACGCACACATCGAACCGGCGCCGGAACCACGGCCCGGGCCGACCCGGATGCCGTTCTTCTTGGCCCAGTTGATGAAGTCGGCGACGACCAGGAAGTACCCGGCGTACCCCTTCGAGACGATGACCTCGATCTCGTAGTCGGTGCGCTTGCGGACGTCGTCCGGGATGCCGTCCGGGTACCGGAAGTGCAGGCCGGTCTCGACCTCCGCGACGAACCAGGACTCCTCGTTGTGGCCCTCCGGGCAGGGGAAGCGCGGCATGAACCGGCCCTCGCCCTCGGTGAACCCGACCTCGCACTGCTCCGCGATCAGCAGCGTGTTGTCACACGCCTCCGGGAGATCCTTCCAGACCTCGCGCATCTCGGCCGCGGTCTTCACGTAGAACTCGTTCGCGTCGAACTTGAACCGGTTCGGGTCCGACAGCGTCGAGCCGGACTGGACGCAGAGCAGCGCCGCGTGCGAGGTGGCGTCCTCGGGCTTGGTGTAGTGCAGGTCGTTGGTCGCGACCAGCGGCAGGCCGAGGTCGCGGGCGAGTTTGAGCAGGTCCTTCTGGATGTCCCGCTCGATGCCGAGCCCGTGGTCCATCAGCTCGCAGTAGAAGTTCTCCTTGCCGAAGATGTCGCGGAACTCCGCGGCGGCCGCGACGGCCTCCTTGTACTGCCCGAGGCGGAGCCGGGTCTGCACCTCGCCGGACGGGCAGCCGGTGGTCGCGATCAGGCCCTGGCCGTAGGTGTTCAGCAGCTCGCGGTCCATCCGGGGCTTGAAGTAGTAGCCTTCGAGGCTGGCCAGCGAGCTCATCTTGAACAGGTTGTGCATGCCGCTGGTGTTCTTCGCCAGCAGCGTCATGTGGGTGTAGGCACCCGAGCCGGAGACGTCGTCGCGCCCCGAGTTCGCGTCCCCCCACTTGACCCGCTTCCGCTCGCTGCGGTGGGTGTGCGGCGTCAGGTACGCCTCGACGCCGATGATCGGCTTGACGTCGTACTTCTTCGCGGTCTTCCAGAACTCGTACGCCCCGAACACGTAGCCGTGGTCGGTGGTGGCGATGGCCGGCTGGCCCATCTCCTGGGCGGTTTTGAACAACTCGTCGATCCGCGCGGCGCCGTCCAGCATCGAGTACTCGGTGTGCACATGAAGATGCACGAAACTGTCGCTGGACCCCATATCGGCGCGAACCTCCCAGGGCGTGAGTGAGGTGGACTGGAACAGCCTAATCGGCCCCGTCGACACTTTCTGACCCGCCGCCCCGACCCACACCCTGGCCGCCCGATATCCGGTCGGTGCACACTCGGGTTATGCCGGGGAGCGTCCGGATCGCCGAGCTGGTGGCGACCCTCTCGTACGCCGCTGACCTTGGACTGGGCCAGCCGATGGAGCACTGCCTCCGGCAGACGGTGATCGCACTCCGGCTGGCCGAGCTGACCGGAGCGGATCCCGCCGACCGGGCGGCGACGTACTACTTGGGCCTGCTGATGAATGCCTACTGCCACGCGGACGCCGCGGAGCAGTCGCAGTGGTTCGGTGACGACATCTCGTTCAAGGCGGACAGCTACGAGATGCTCGGGATGAGCACGGTCCAGACGGCCGCGTTCCTGCTGCGCCGCCTCGCCTCCCACGGCTCAGCCCTCCAGCGGGTACGTCGGGTGGCCGCGTTCCCGCTCTCGGGTCAGCGAACCGTTGAGTCGTGGCTGACGACTCATTCCACGCTCGGCGCCCGGTTCGCCGAGACTGTCGGGCTCGGCGACACCACAGTGACCGCGCTGCGCCAGGCGTACGAGCAGTGGGACGGGAAGGGTGCGCCGGCGCACCTGTCGGGCGCGGGCATCGGTCTGCCGTCGCGGCTGGTGCAGTTCGCCGGTCCGATTGAGGTGATCGGCAGGCGGCACGGCGTGGATCAGGCTGTGCGCATCGCGCGCCGGCACGCGGGCACTCTCTACGACCCCGAGCTCGCTGCCTTGTTCGTCGACCATGCGAGCACCGTGCTCGACGATCTTGACACCGCGGCCGGGTGGAACGACGTACTGGCGGCCGAGCCCGGTCCGGTGCGGAGTGTGGCTGGTGACGAGCTCGACGAGGTACTGGGTGCGATGGCCGACCTGGTCGACCTGAAGTCGCCGTACCTGGCCGGGCATTCGCGCGGGGTCGCCCAGCTGGCTGCCCACGCGGCGATGGTGTCGGGCCTCGCGGCAGCGGACCAGAGGGACCTGCTGCGGGCCGGACTGCTGCATGATCTCGGCCGGCTCGGGGTGGCGAACTCGATCTGGGACAAACCGGGGACACTCGGGGAGGTGGAGCGTGAGCGGACGCGACTGCACCCGTACCTCACCGACAAGATGCTCCAGAGCGTCGAGGCGCTGGCGCGGAGTCGGGAGATTGCTGCGAAGCATCATGAGCGGCTGGACGGCTCGGGCTATCCGCGTGGACTGACCGCGGCCGCTCTGACTCCGCTCGACCGATTGCTGGCCGCAGCCGACGTCTTCCACGCCATGCTCGAGCCGCGTCCCCATCGACCCGCGCTGGCACCGGCCGAGGCATCAGCCCAGCTGCAGGCTGACGTATCGGCCGGACGGCTCGACGGCGACGCGGTCAACGCGGTACTGCGGGCTGCGGGTCACAGAGCTCCGGTACGACGGGAACACGTGGCTGGACTGACGGCCCGGGAGATCGACGTACTCGCGCTGCTGGCTCGCGGACAGGCGAACAAACAGATCGCCCGGGAGCTCGGCGTGACACCGAAGACCGTGTCGAACCATGTCGAGCATCTGTACGCGAAGCTCGGCGTCCGGAGTCGAGCGGCCGCCACGCTCTTCGCGACGCGACACGGCCTGGTCGGCGGATTCGAGCCGTCAGTGCCCCGCGACCAGCGCCGCGGTTCGTAGCGGACCACTCTGCAACCGCAGCACTCGCCAGGCGAGGAGTGCGATGCCGAGCGTGACAAGTACGGCAGCACCGCGCTGCGTCCAGCCCTGGACCGCCGTACCGGTCGTCAGTCCGTTGACGGCGAGCAGGGCGAGCGTGATGAAGCCCGCGATCCGCGTCGGGCCGGCCAGATCCTGCCAACCGTCGATCAGGCGCATCCGGCGAGACAGCAGGAACGGCGCGAGAACGGTCGCCAAGGCCGCGATCACGAACGAGACGACGTGAATCTTGGCGTGCCATGATCCGAAAGCGGCTGCCGGCGTACAGCCTGCATCGGCGGCACGGCAGTCGAGCCGGAAGAACGCGTCGCTGAGACCGTCCCAGGCGGGCAGGGACAGGGCCACCAGCCAGGCGCCGACTGACTCGCGACCGTCCGCGGTCCGCAGAACGGGCCGCAGTACCAGGAGCGCGAAAGCGATGGTGATGGCGCCCGAGATCCCGAGGCTCAGCCGTGACCAGGTCGCGTGCTGCGCGGTGAGCGCTGCGAGATCACTGATGTCGTGCCGCCCGGCGTCGTACCCGCGTCCTTCGACCGCTCCGAGCACTGCCCACCCGGCAATGAAAATCCCTTGGGCCGCGATGGTGGCCGCGGCAAGCCTGGTCTGTGTCTTCATACCCGCAGCGTCGCGCCGAAGCACCACGACGTCATGAGGCATTCACCTCATGGACGGCGAGGGGTATGACGCAGAGGGAGATCAGGAAGAGGGCGAGGCGTTGGGTCCAGCCTTGGATCGGGGTGCCGGCGGTGAATGCGGTGGTGGCCAGGGCGGCGATGATGACGAAACCGGCGGTGCGGGTCGGGCCGGCCAGGTTGCGCCAGGCGTCGACCCTGCGCATTCGGCGGGCAAGCAGGAACGGCGCGATGACCGTCGCCGCACCTGCGATCAGGTACGACGCGAGGTGCACCTTGGCGTGCCAGGACTCGAAGGAGGCTGAGGAGACACAGCCTACGTCCGCGGCGCGGCAGTCGAGTCGGAAGAATGCGTCGCTGAGGTTGTCCCAGCCGGCAAGGGACAGGGCAACCAGCCAGGCGCCGATGGACTCGTGGCCATCGGCAGTGCGCAGCGCCGGCCGCAGCACCAGGAGTGCGAAGGCGATCGTGACCGCGCCCGCGATACCCAGGCTGAGGCGGGCCAGAATCGCATGGTGGGCGGTGACTGCCGCCAGATCGCTGATGTCGTGCCGGCGTGCGTCGTACCCGTGTCCCTCGATGGCGCCGCCGACCACAGTTCCGACGATGAAGACTCCCTGCGCGGCGACGGTGACGATCGCCGCCGAGCGGAGCTTCACGGGTCGACGAGTAGGTCCAGGGCGTGGTCGAGGTCCTCGGGGTACTCCGAGGTGAACTCGACGTACTCGCCGGTGCCGGGGTGGTTGAAGCCCAGCCGCATCGCGTGCAGCCACTGGCGGGTGAGGCCGAGGCGCTCGGCGAGGATCGGGTCGGCGCCGTACGTCAGGTCGCCCGCGCAGGGGTGGCCGATCGCCGACATGTGGACGCGGATCTGGTGCGTGCGGCCGGTCTCGAGGGTGATCTCGAGCAGGGTCGCGTAGCGGAACGCCTCGAGGGTCTCGTAGTGGGTCACGCTCGGCTTGCCGCCCGCGACGACGCCGAACTTGTAGTCGTGGTGCGGGTGCCGGTCGATCGGGGCGTCGACGGTCCCGGTGAACGGGTCGGGGTGGCCCTGGACCAGCGCGTGGTAGATCTTCTTGACCGTGCGTTCCTTGAAGGCGCGCTTGAGGACGGTGTACGCGTACTCCGTCTTGGCGACCACCATCAGGCCGGACGTGCCGACGTCGAGGCGGTGCACGATGCCCTTGCGCTCCGCGGCGCCGCTGGTCGAGATGGTGAAGCCGGCACCGGCCAGATGGCCGATGACGGTCGGCCCGGTCCAGCCGGGTGAGGGGTGCGCGGCGACGCCGACGGGCTTGTCGACCACGATGATCTCGTCGTCGTCGTACACGATCCGCAGGTTGTCCACGGTCTCCGGTACGACGGTGACCTCGCCGGGCGGAGGTGGCAGCTCGACGTCGAGCATCACGCCGGCGGCGACGCGGGCGGACTTGAGGGCGGTGCTGCCGTCGACCTGGACCAGGCCCGACTCGATCAGCTCGGCGGCCTTCGTCCGGGAGAGACCAAAGAGCCGGGACAGTGCCGCGTCGAGCCGCTCGCCCGCGAGGCCGTCCGGCACCATCACGGTCCGGGAGCTCACTTCCGCTGCTCCCGGGTGCCGTCGAGGTGGATGCCCCGCAGCGTCTGGATCACCAGGAGCGCGGCGGCCGACGTCACGGCCATGTCCGCGACGTTGAAGATCGCCCAGTGCGGCGTCTGCAGGAAGTCGACCACGTGCCCGTGGAAGGCCGACGGCTCACGGAAGATCCGGTCGATGATGTTCCCCAGCGCCCCGCCGAACAGCAGCCCGAACGCGACGGCCCACCCCGCCGACCCCAGCCGCCGGGACAGGTACACGACCCCGACCGCCACCACGATCTGCACCACGCTGATATACGGTGTGTAACCGGCGCCGAGGCTGAACGCCGCGCCCGAGTTCCGGATCAGGTTGAACTTGAGCAGCGTCCCGATCACGTTCACCGGCTCGCCCGGCGTCAGCTGAGCCAGCGCCAGCGCTTTGGTGAGCTGGTCGAGCAGCAGGATCAGGATCCCGACCCCACCGAACAAGCCGATCCACTTCCAGGACCTGCCCGGCGAGGACGGCGGAGAACTGGCCGACGGGGTGTCGGCCGGTTCTGGTGAGTCCGGAGCCCCTGCTGGAGTGGGGTCGTTCAGCGGCGTTCCTGGCGTTCTTTGCATGAGACGCACAGTGTCGCACGCGGGAACGCCTGCAGCCGACCCTTGCCGATCGGGTTGCCGCAGTTCTCGCAGATGCCGTAGGTGCCGTCGTCGATCCGGGTCAGCGCGAACTCGATCTGGTTCAGCATGTCCCGGGCGTTGTTGGCCAGCGTGAGCTCGTGGTACCGCTCCAGCGTGGTCGACCCGACGTCCGCCTGGTCGTTGCCGGCGCCGTCGCTGCCGTCCCGGAACAGGCCCGCGATCTCCTGCTCGGCGTCGCGGATCTCCTCCTTGAGGTGGTCGACCTCACCCTCGAGCTCCGTGCGCAGTTCGGCCAGCTCGGCAGCGGTCCACGGGTCCTCGCCCGGCTTCACCTTGAAGGTCTCGGCCGTGTGTGCTGCGGACTTCGCCGGCGCCGTTGCCGGGGTCCTGTTCTCGTTCGTCTTCATGGCCACCCTCTTCGTCGGAGCTTGCTTGGCAGGGGTCTTCCTGGCCGGAGCCTTCGTGGCCGCGGGCTTCTTCGCCGCGGTGGTCTTCTTCGCCGGCGCCTTGCGGGCCGGGGCCTTGCCGGCTGTGGCCTGGTGAGCCGTAGCCTTGTGCGCCGTCGTCTTGCGAGCCGTGGCCTTCTTGGCGGGCTCGTTCGTCGCTGGGGCGGCACTCTTCTTGGCCGCGGCGGAGCGTTGGGGGGCGGACTTCTTGGGAGCCGATGTAGCCATGGTCAGCTACCCCCTGCCTTCGTCGGAGACTGAAGCGGACTGGTCGCAAGACAGTAGGCCACGTGGTACCCACGTGCCACTCGACGCGCAGACCGTGGACATACGGTAGTCGGTTCTTCAAGTCCGCTCGATGTTCCGCGCGTCGCAGCCCTGTCTCAGCGACTACGCTATGTCACCGAACGTTTCAGTCGGCTCATCGGCAACTCCCCCAAGAACGATTAACGATTCGTAGTCAGCTGGTACGACGCCGTACACTGACAACCGCGATCCGCAAGGCAGTGATGGGGCTATCACCCCGGAGCCGCCGGAAGAACGGTCTGTAAGGGACCTATTAGAACCGGCAGCGGCAGCAAAAGGAAGTGGGTATCTCGCAGAGGGATACCAAGGAGGGTGGTACCGCGCGGTACCGGCGCCGAGCCGGTGCTTCGTCCCTCGTCCCGCAGGTCAGTGGCGACGAAGGACGACGGAGCAATGGCGGCAGACAACCCACGTACCCCCTGGCGGCAGGTGCCCGCCCAGGTCGACTTCCCCGCGCTCGAGCGGGAGGTGCTCACCCTCTGGGACGAGCACGACACCTTCGCCAAGAGCCTCGAGCTGTCCGCCGGCGGACAGCCGTGGACGTTCTACGAGGGTCCCCCGACCGCGAACGGGATGCCCGGCACGCACCACATCGAGGCCCGCGTCTTCAAGGACGTGTTCCCGCGCTACCGGACCATGAAGGGGTTCTGGGTCGAGCGCAAGGCCGGCTGGGACTGCCACGGCCTCCCGGTCGAGGTCGCGGTCGAGAAGGAGCTCGGCTTCAGCGGCAAGAACGACATCGAGGCGTACGGCATCGCCGAGTTCAACGCCAAGTGCCGTGAGTCGGTGCTGCGGAACGTCGACGCGTTCAACGAGCTGACCGTCCGGATGGGCTACTGGGTCGACCTCGAGCACCCGTACAGGACGATGGACGCGGAGTATGTCCAGTCCGTCTGGTGGTCGCTCAAGCAGATCCACGACAAGGGCCTGCTGGTCGAGGACTACCGCATCACGCCGTACTGCCCGCGCTGCGGCACTGGTCTGTCCGACCATGAGCTGGCCCAGGGCTACGAGACGGTCGTCGACCCCTCGGTCTACGTGCGCTTCCCGCTCACCTCTGGTCCGCTGGCCGGCCAGGCGTCGCTGCTGGTCTGGACGACGACCCCGTGGACGCTCGTGTCCAACACCGCGGTCGCCGTGCACCCCGACGTCGAGTACGTCGTTGCCACGGACGGCACCGAGTCGCTCGTCGTGGCCAAGCCGCTGCTGGACCGGCTCGGCGAGGGCTGGACGGTGACGAACGAGTACGTCGGCCGCGAGATGGAGCTGTGGACCTACCAGCGGCCGTTCGAGCTGGTGGAGTTCCCGGAGCCGGCGCACTACGTCGTGCTGGCGGAGTACGTCACCACCGAGGACGGCACCGGTCTGGTGCACCAGTCCCCCGCGTTCGGCGCCGACGACCTCGCGGTCGGCCGCGCCTACAACCTGCCCGTGGTCAACCCGGTCGACTCGAGCGGTCACTTCAACGCCGACGTACCGCTGGTCGGCGGGCAGTTCTTCAAGAAGGCCGACGAGGACCTGGTCAACGACCTCCGGGACCGCGGCCTGCTCTACAAGCACGTGCCGTACGAGCACCCGTACCCGCACTGCTGGCGCTGCCACACCCCGGTCATGTACTACGCCCTCCCGTCCTGGTACATCCGCACCACCCAGGTCAAGGACGCCCTGCTCCGGGAGAACGAGAAGACCAACTGGTACCCCGACTCGGTCAAGTGGGGCCGGTACGGCGACTGGCTGCGCAACAACATCGACTGGGCCGTCTCCCGGTCCCGCTTCTGGGGTACGCCGCTGCCGATCTGGCGCTGCGCCGACGACCACCAGGTCTGCGTCGGCTCGCTGGCCGAGCTGGGCGAGCTGGCCGGCCGCGACCTGAGCGGGTCGGACCCACACCGGCCGTACGTCGACGACATCACCTTCGACTGCCCGACCTGCGGCGCGGAGTCGCACCGGGTGCCCGAGGTGATCGACGCCTGGTACGACTCGGGCTCGATGCCGTTCGCGCAGTGGGGCTACCCCTGGGTGGAGGGCTCGAAGGAGAAGTTCGAGCAGACCTACCCGGCCGACTTCATCTCCGAGGCGATCGACCAGACCCGCGGCTGGTTCTACACGCTGATGGCCGTCGGCACGCTGGTCTTCGACGAGTCGTCGTACCGCAATGTGGTCTGCCTCGGGCACATCCTGGCCGAGGACGGCCGGAAGATGTCCAAGCACCTGGGCAACATCCTGGAGCCGATCTCGCTGATGGACAACCACAGCGCGGACGCGGTGCGCTGGTTCATGGCGGCGTCCGGTTCGCCGTGGAAGGCGCGCGGCGTCGGGCCGAACGTGCTGAACGAGATCGTCCGGAAGGTGCTGATCACCTACTGGAACACGGTCGCGTTCCACGCGCTGTACGCGCGGCTGGCGGACTGGTCGCCGGCCGACGCGCCGGCAGTGGCCGACCGCTCGGTGCTGGACCGCTGGCTGGTGAGCGAGACGCACCGCCTGGTCCGCGACACCGACGAGGCGTACGCCGAGTTCGACACGCAGCGGCTCGGTCTGCTGATCAACTCGTTCGTCGACGTGCTCTCGAACTGGTACGTCCGCCGCTCGCGCCGCCGGTTCTGGGCCGGTGACGCCGGCGCGCTGGCCACTCTGCACGAGACGCTCGACGTCCTCACCCGGGTGCTGGCGCCGCTGATGCCGTTCGTCACCGAGCGGGTCTGGCAGGACGTGTTCCGTCCGGTCACGCCCGAGCTGCCCGAGTCGGTCCACCTCAGCAGCTTCCCGACGTACGACGCGACGCTGGTCGACGACGTACTCGCGCAGCACGTGTCGATGGCGCGCCGGGTCGTCGAGCTCGGCCGGTCCGCCCGCGCCGAGGCGAAGGTGAAGACGCGGCAGCCGCTGGCCCGGGCGCTGGTCGGGTCGGCCGCGATCGCGGACCTCTCCCCCGAGCTGCTGCAGGAGATCGCCGACGAGCTCAACGTGGGCACGGTCGCGCCGCTGTCCTCGGCGGGTGCGGACCTGGTCGAGTTCTCGGCCAAGGGCAACTTCCGTGAGCTCGGCAAGCGGTTCGCCAAGCAGACGCCGGTGGTCGCGGCCGCGATCGCCGCGGCCGATGCTGCCGGACTCGCGGCCGCGCTGAAGGAGTCGGGGACGGCGACCGTCGTCGTCGACGGCGAGGACGTCCAGGTCGGTGAGGCCGAGGTGCTGCTGTCCGAGCGGCCGAAGGAAGGCTGGTCGGTGGTCAACGAGCAGGGCGAGACCGTTGCCCTCGACCTCGAGGTCACGCCGGAGCTGCGGCAGGCCGGGCTGGCCCGCGAGGTGGTCCGGACGTTGCAGGAGGCCCGGAAGAACGCCGGCCTCGAGGTGTCGGACCGGATCAAGGTCTGGCTGACCTCGACCGACACCGAGCTGACCGATGCCCTCGGCAAGCACGCCGACGAGATCGCCCGCGAGGTCCTCGCCGTCGAGCTGACCCAGTCGGCCCCGTCAGAGTCCGCCGACGTTGCCACCGGCACCGAAGAAGACCTCCAACTCACCTACTGGCTGACCAAGGCCTGACGAGGCCTAACGAGGTGGCCGGACGGCGCGGGCCCGCAGAGCCGGGCTCGCGCCGAGCCGGTCGATGACCTCGGACAGTAGTTGCCGGGCTTCCTCTACTTGTTGGTCGCCCAACGAGTTGCGGAGTTCGCGGTCGATGGTTGCTCGGTGTTTGCGGGCGGCGGCGATCACCGCGTGTCCATGGTCGGTCAGGTGCACCTGCTTGGCCCGGGCGTCGTCCGGGTCGGTACGGCGTGCGACGTACCGGCGGGTCTGGAGATCGGCGACCGTCTTGGACGCTGACTGCTGGGTGACACCCAGCTTCTCAGCGAGCGTGGTGATGGTCACGGGCCCACCGACCAGATGCTGGAACACCACCCCGTCGGCGAACCGCGCGTCCCCGAAGCCTTCCAGGGTCAGCCGGCGCTGCACCTCATCGGCGAGCGCCCAGCCGGCGAACAAGGAGACCAGCGACAGATCGAGTTCCATGCCGCTAGAATACACAACCATGGTTGTGCAAAAGGAGTTCGTGGAGAGGGCGCACCGGATCGTGTGGTGCAGCGTGGCGACGGTCGGACCGGACAACCGGCCGCGGAGCCGGATCCTGCACCCGATCTGGGAACTGGAGGGCGAGCTGATGGGGTGGGTCGTCACCCGTGCGACGCCGATCAAGGTGCGGCACCTGGCGCACAGCCCGTACCTGAGCTGCGGCTACTGGGAGCCCGGTCACGAGGTCGCCATCGCGGACTGCGCGGCGGAGTGGGTCAGCGACGTGGCGACCCGGCAACGAGTGTGGGAGCTGTACCGCGACGCTCCGGCGCCACTCGGTTACGACTTCTGGAGTGTGTTCCCCGAAGGACCGGCCGGGGAATCACCCGCACTCCTGAAACTGAATCCCTACCGGCTGCGACTGGCTGATGTGGAAACCCTCAGCGGCCGGAAGGAGCCTGGCGTCTGGCCCTGACAGCCTGTCACCAGGACAGGACCCTCAGTCAAACATGTCCAGACATGCCGAAGAGGCGGTGCCGCCGGAAGCACCGCCCCTTCTCGAGGTGTCTGGTTCTTTAAACGCCGTGACCGTGAGCCTGGGCGCGGGCCTCCGGGCGGAAGCCGTTGCGCGGGCTGAGCGTGTCGTCGCCGTTGCCGAGCGCCTTCAGCTGCTCGGTGAAGTACGTCTTCAGGCGGCTGCGGTACTCGCGCTCATACGCGTGCAGGTCGTCGATCGTGCGCTCGAGCTGGCCCTTCTGCTTCTCCAGCGTGCCGAGCATCTGCGCACGACGCTCGGCGATCTCGCCGTCGAGCTTCTCGGCGCGGGCGCGGGCCTCACCGGTCATCCGGTCGGCCTTGCCGCGGGCCTCGTTCTCCAGCCGCTCGGCCTTGGCGCGGGCCTCGCCGATGATCTTGTCGGCGGTGTCCTTCGCCTCCTGGACCAGGTCGTCGGAGTGCTTGGTGGCCATCTCCAGCAGCCGCACGGCCGAGCTGGAGGCGTCACCAACGGTGCCGGCCGCCGCGGCCACACCAGGAACCACCACCGGGGGCTTGGGCTCCTCGACCTTCTCGACCACGACCGGGGGCTTCGGCTGCTGCACGACGGGCGGCAGGGCGGCGGTCTGGTCGACCACCGGCCGCTGGGCGGCCTGCTCGGCCCCCGCGCGCTGCGCCGCCGCGAGCTTGGCCCGCAGCTCCTCGTTCTCGGCGAGAAGTCGCTCGAGCTCGGCTTCCACCTCGTCGAGGAAGGAGTCGACCTCTGTGACGTCGTAGCCCTCCCGTAGTCGGACGGGCGTGAATTGCTTCGAGCGGACGTCATCCGGCGTCAGCGGCATCTTTCACCTCGTTTGTCTGTGTCTTGGCGGAGTCCCCGTGGCCTTCACCATCGGCGACTCAGTAGATCACGTTATCGCTTCGTTGTCTTATGACGGAATCCGGGCGGGCGACAACGGTCCGGCAGCCCCGTGTTTGTTCGAGACCTTACCTACCCAGCGGGCGACATCTCACCCTCACAACGACCGAAGGGCCACGTTGTTCACGGACATCGCCACCGAGACGATGACGAACAGCATCAGCATGGACAGGTCGATCCGCACCCCGCCGGCCCCGATCGGGGGCAGGATCCGGCGCAGCGGCCGCAGCAGCGGGTCCGTGACGGAGTAGATCAGCTCGAAGAACAGCAGCAACGGCCCTTTGGGGTGCCACTGCGGCGCGAACATGACGATGAGGCTGAGTACGAACCGCGCCACCAGCACCAGGAAGAAGGCGAGCAGCACCCAGCTGAGAATCCCGAGGACCAGCGCTAGAGCATCCATGTCGTCAATGAGTGTAGAAGACGGCCGAAGGGCGGCAACCAACCAGAGCCTCAGCTCTGGTTGTAGAACCCGTCGGCGGCGATCTTCTCCTTCTCCTCGGCGGCCACCGTCACGTTCGGCGGGCAGACCAGGAACACCTTCGTGGTGATCCGCTCGATCGAGCCGCGGCAGCAGAAGATCAGCCCGGCGGCGAAGTCCACCAGCCGCTTGGCGTCCGCGTGGTCCATCTCGGTCAGGTTCATGATGACGGGCGTGCCGTCACGGAAGTGCTCACCGATGACCCGCGCCTCGTTGTAGCTGCGCGGGTGCACGGTGGTGATGCGGGCCAACTCGGTTACCTCCGGGGACGGCGCGACACCGCGTCGCTCTGGGAACTTGCTGACCGTGCCGCCACCCTGGTCCGAACGGTCCGGGCGGTCCTCGCGATGGTCGCGGGACTCGCGGCTCTCCCGGCCGGCGGGTACCGGCTCGGTCTCGTGGGAGTCCCCGTCGACGGCGTCTTCCTCGTACTCTTCGTACTCGTCGTCGTACTCGTCGTCGTACCGCGCGTTGTAGCGCTCCCCGTCCTCGACCAAGCCGAGGTACACACCCATCTTGCGCAGTGCGCCGCTCATGGCCCTCCAGCCCCTCGATCCCGGTTCGACGACAACTTCTGGTGAGCAGGAAGCAAACCCGCTCGATGTCGACACTAGCCCAGCGGAGGGCGCGTACCGAGTAATGCACGCCCGAGCCGAACGTGTGTCGCCCCGTGCGCGATCGCGGCCTCGAGGTCGCCCGTCATACCTGCCGAGATCCAGCCGGCGCCGGGATGATCGGAGCGTAGCCGGGAGGCTACGTCCTGCAGGCCGGTGAACGCTTCGGCCGGGTCCGCCCCGAGCGGTGCGACGGCCATCACTCCCCCGAGCTCGAGCCCGTCGGCCGCCGCGATCTCAGCGGCCAGTTCGGGTACGGCGGCCGGCTCGACGCCACCGCGCGACGCCCCGGTCGCGGCGTCGTCGGACCCGTACGCCGCGAGGCTGACCTGGATCAGGCAACGCAACGTCTTCTCCTCGGCGACCGCGGCCTTCGACAGCGCCTCGACCAACGAGGACCGGTCGACCGAGTGCACGACCGATGCGTGCCGCACGACCGATCGTGCTTTCTTCGACTGCAGCTGCCCGACGAAGTGCCAGGTGAGGTCCGGGCAGTCGGGGGCCTTCGCCTTCAGCTCCTGCTCGCGGTTCTCGCCGACGTCCTGGACTCCGAGGGCCGCCAGCGCCCGTATGTCGCTGACTGGGAAGGTTTTGGTGATCGCGACAAGGGTGACCTCGTCCGGCCTTCTCCCGGCCTCCTGGCAGGCCTTCTCGATCCGCTCGCGGACCTCGGCCAGCTTGACCCGCAGCTCCTCCTCGCGAGTGGTCATGGCGTGGCCAGCTTGACCAGTCCGGCCATCCGGCCGCTCTCGGGTCCTTCGCGACGGTAGGAGTACAGGTCGTCCGACTCGATCGTGCACCTGGTCGCGTCGATCACCTCGACCCCGAGCTCGGCCAGCTGCGACTTCACCCCGGCGGCGACGTCGAGCGCCGGAGTACCCCAACTGGTCTCGGAGTACGACGCCGGGACCCGCTCGGCGACCTCGGCCCGCATCTCGGCGGGCACCTCGTAGCACTTGCCACAGGCATACGGTCCGAGTACGGCGGTGATGTCCGTGGCGCCGAGCTCCTGCATGGCTTCGACCGTTGCCGGTACGACGCCGACGTACATGCCCTTGCGTCCAGAGTGGGCCGCACCAATCACCCCGTCACCGAACAGCAGCACGGGCAGACAGTCCGCGGCGCGGACGGCGAGCACCACGTCGGTGCGAGTGGTGACCAACGCGTCGGCCTTGGGCTGCGGGGCAAGCGGGAGCTGATCGCCGGGCATGACGACGTGCACGTCGCGGCCGTGGACCTGGCTGACTCGAACAATTGCTTCCGGACGGACCTCGAAGGCGTCGGCGATCCGGCGGTAGTTCTCGCCGATCCGGTCGGGGTCCTCACCCAACCCACCGAGGTTGAGTTCGCCGTACGGCGGTTGGCTGGCACCACCGAAGCGATCGGTGAACGCGACCCGGGCGGCGGAGAGAATCTCGTCGTAGCCGAACACAACCAAAGGCTACCCGTGGTCCTTACCGTCTACCGCAACCGACAACTGGCGGACCTCGGCCGCCAACTCCTCCTCCGAGCGCGATCCAGCGATCACGTCCTGCGCGAGCTGCTCGGCCCGAGCGTCGAGCGTGTCCCAGGCCGCGGCAGCTTCCCGTACGGCGCGGCGCTCGGCGTCGGTACTGCGGGTCACGACGGCTGCCCGCTCCCGCGCATGCCGCAACTCATCGAACTGCGACCTGTCGGCCAACGCCGCCTCGGTCGCCGTCAGCAGCCAGTGGTACGCCGGGATCGCGGGCGCGCCGGTCCGCCACTGGTCCAGCGCGGTCAGGACGACGGCCACCGCGCCGGTCGCCAGCACCACGAGCGCATAGCGGCCGGTGTTCCCGCTGGGCAGTCCGATGCCCACCGCGGCGACGAGCACGAACATCAGCCGGCCCGGGAGCGGGCAGGCAACGAGCTCGCAGACGAGAGTGACGATGAGGGCCCACACTCCGACGACGACTACGCCCAGCCACGGATGGCCGGCTGTGCTGGCGCCGACCAGGACGGAGACGGCAAGGCCGAGCGTGACGAGTGCGACCACGCGTGCAGCCTGCAGGGCCGATCCACCGGCGTACAGCGCGGCCAGTGCCCCGAGGCTGCCGACGATGCCGAACAGCGGCTGCCCGGCAAGGCTGCCGACGCCAACGGCCAGGACGACGCAGACCGCCGAGCGGACGGCGGTGTTGCGGGGTGCCAGTGCGGGGCCGAGCCGGAGCAGGGAGTTGAGCGAGGCCACGTGCTCAGTAAACGACAGAACGCCCCGGTCGGGTGACCGGGGCGTTCAGGTGCGGACTACTTGAGGAAGTCCGGGATGTCGAGGTCCTCCTCGGGCTCCGGCTTCTTCGCCGGACGGTTTGCGCTCGGCGTGCCCGTGCCAGCGCCCCCGGTGTTACCGCTGGTGGAGCCGCTGGGCCCGTGCGTCGGCCACGAGTGCTGGGTGTTCGGAGCGGTCGGCGAGGCCGGAGCATGCGGGGCCGACTGCGGCGGCTGGCCGGACTGCACGGTGCGGACCGGGTCGCCGGCCTGCGGACGGGCCGAGTTCGTCGTACCTGTGCGTGGTTCGGTGGGTGCCGGCACCGGGACGGTGTCGTCCGTCGGGGTGGACGAAGGCACCGGCGGCGTCGAACCCTGCTGCTGACCCGGGACCGACTGCGTTGGGGCAGCCTGCTGGGGAGGCGTCGGCTGGGCGGGGGTCGGCTGCGCAGGCTGGGCCGGCTGGGTCTGCGGTGGCTGCTGGGTCGGGGCGGTCGCGGGCTGGCCGGACTGCTGGACCGACGGGTTGACCGACATCGGCGCCGAGTAGCTCTGGGGGGCCGGCCGCGAGGTCTGCGGCCGGGCCTGGTTCATCGCCTGCTCGCGGCGCTTGGGCATGCCTCCGTCGAAGCCGGCGGCGATGACCGTGACCCGGACCTCGTCGCCGAGGGCGTCGTCGATGACCGCGCCGAAGATGATGTTCGCGTCCGTGTGCGCGGACTCGGAGACCAGCTGGGCCGCCTCATTGATCTCGAACAGGCCCAGGTCGGACCCACCCGCGATCGACAGCAGCACGCCGTGCGCACCCTCGATACTTGCCTCCAGCAACGGAGACGAGATGGCTGCCTCGGCCGCCGCCACCGCGCGGTCCTCGCCGCGGGACGAGCCGATGCCCATCAGCGCGGAGCCGGCGTTCGACATGACGGCCTTGACGTCCGCGAAGTCGACGTTGATCAGGCCCGGTGTGGTGATCAGGTCGGTGATACCGGAAACACCTTGCAGCAGCACCTGGTCGGCCTGCTTGAACGCGTCCAGCACCGAGACCGCGCGGTCGGAAATGGTCAGCAGGCGGTCGTTCGGAATCACTATCAGCGTGTCGACCTCTTCGCGGAGGGTGGCGATGCCGTCCTCCGCCTGGGTCGCGCGCCGCTTGCCCTCGAACGAGAACGGCCGGGTCACCACACCGATGGTCAGCGCGCCCAGCGAGCGCGCGATCCGGGCCACGACGGGCGCGCCACCGGTGCCGGTGCCACCGCCCTCACCGGCGGTGACGAAGACCATGTCGGCGCCCTTCAGCGCCTCCTCGATCTCCTCGGCGTGGTCCTCGGCGGCCTTCTGCCCGATCGCCGGGTTGGCCCCGGCGCCCAGGCCGCGGGTCTCCTCGCGGCCGATGTCGAGCTTGACGTCCGCGTCGCTCATCAACAGCGCTTGCGCGTCGGTGTTGATGGCGATGAACTCAACGCCCTTCAGACCGTGCTCGATCATCCGGTTGACGGCGTTCACGCCGCCCCCGCCGATGCCGACGACCTTGATGAGTGCCAGGTAGTTCTGCGGTGCCGCCACGTCCGCGCCTCTCGCCTCGTTCGTTTCCCGTTGTCCAGCGAAAAGACTGAACCTCAAGTGGATGCTTAGACTTATGTCAACTTTAGATTACGACGCACGGTACGGGACGCTTCCGGCCAAAGTCCACGCGCCTCGCCGCGCGCGCACCGTGATGTGACCCGTCACCTCTTTTCCCCTTTGGTGACAGGGAGATCGGGCGCCGAGACGTCGTACACCTGCGCCGAACGCTTCATCAGCACGCTCAGTACCCCGGCCTTGCGCGCACTGTCATCGGAACTGCCCCAAACGACCTTCACCCCCGATCCCAGGTTCAGCGTGATCGAGTCCGGCGACGCCGCCGAGATCGAGCTCACCTGGGCCCGGAGCGTGTCCGGCAACGCGGCCGAAACCGTCACCACCGAATGGATCGTGACGTCGCGCCGGACGCCGGTCACCTTGGCCTCGGGCAGTCCGGCCGGGTGGTTCGGCACGGTCTTGAACGACGTACCGGTCGCGTCCACCAGCTCGTACCGCGAGCCGTCGGTGACGACCACGACCGGAACCCGTTCGGTGACGACGATCGTGACCTTGTTCGGCCAGGACCGGGTCACCTGCGCGTCCGCGACCGCCGGCAAGGTCCGCACCCGGTCCGCGATCGACCGCAGGTCGACCTTCGCCAGCGGCGTACCCATCGGTGCGGCCGCGGTCTGCTCGATCGTTGCCACCGGCACCGTGTCTGCGCCGCTCACCCGGACACCGGAAACCGCGAAGACGGATGAGAAGTAGAACAGCCAGACCACCACGCCGGCCAGCAGGACGAGGCCACCACCGACCGCCCACGGCAGCCAGCTCCGCCACCGCACCAGCCGTTGCCGGCGCGCGAACCGCTGTTGTGCCCGAGCGAGATCGACGCTCTGGGTCATGCAGAGAACCCCACCCTTTTACGAAACCACAGGCTCGGCGGGCTCCGGCGCAGACTCGCGGGCAGCAGCACGTTCGGCCAGCAGGCCAACGACTTCCGGCCCGATCAGCGTCACGTCACCCGCGCCCAGCGTGACCACCAGGTCGCCCGCCTCGGCGAGGTCCGCGACCAGCTGCGGTACGGCGGACCACGACGGCTCGAACCGGACCTGGTCCGGCTTCAGCGGCACGTGGTTCGCGATCAGGGCCCCGGTCACACCCGGCTCCGGATCCTCGCGGGCCGCGAACACGTCCATCACCACGACCTCGTCGGCCAGCGCGAGGGCCTCGGAGAACTCGCTGGCGAAGATCCGGGTCCGGCTGAACAGGTGCGGCTGGAAGCAGGCGATCACGCGCCCCTCCCCCGCCACCGTGCGGGCCGCGGTCAGGTCGACGGCGAGCTCGGTCGGGTGGTGGGCGTAGGAGTCGAAGACCCGCACCCCGTCCTCGAGACCCTTGAACTCGAACCGCCGGCCGGTGCCGGTGAACGACGCCAGCCCCTCGGCCAGGTCGGCCGCGGAGAACCCGAGCCCGAGACCGACCGTCAGCGCCGCCGACGCGTTCAGCGCGTTGTGCTTGCCCGCCTGCTGCAGCTGCACCATCGGCAGCCGCCGCCCGCGGTAGACCGGGACGAACGACTGCGTCGCCCCGGTCGCCGTGATTTCGGTGACGTGCAGGTCCGCGTCGTGCGACTCGCCGTACGTCCGGACGTCGATGCCACGCTCCCGCGCGTACGTCGCCAGCCGGCGGGCGCCGGCGTCGTCGTGGCAGATCACCATGAAGCCGCCCGGCAGCACGCGCCCGCAGAACTCGTCGAACGCCTGTCGGTAGCTGGCCTCGTCGCCGTAGTTGTCCAGGTGGTCCGGCTCGACCGACGTGACGATCGACACCTCGGGCGAGTAGGTCAGGAACGACCTGTCCGACTCGTCCGCCTCGGCGACGAACAGGTCGCCGGTGCCGTCGTGGGCGTTGGAGCCCGACTCGTTCAGGTTGCCACCGATCGCGTACGACGGGTCCGCGCCGCAGTGCTGCAGCGCGACCGTCAGCATCGACGTCGTCGTGGTCTTACCGTGCGTACCGGCCACGGCGAGCGTCCGGCGGCCGACCATCACCGCGGCGAGCGCGGCGGCCCGGGGCAGGATCGGGATCCCGGCCTCGCGGGCGGCGACCACCTCGGGGTTGGTCTCGCGGATCGCCGTCGACACCACCACCGTGTCGGCGTCCTTCACGTGCTCAGCGGCGTGACCGACCCAGCAGGTGGCGCCGAGCGCGCGCAGCGCGGACAGCACCTTGCCGTCCTTGGCGTCGGAGCCGGAGACCTCGATGCCGCGGGACGCCATGATGCGGGCGATACCGGACATGCCGGCGCCGCCGATACCCACGAAGTGCACCCGGCCCAGCTTCTCCGCGGGCAGCAACGTGTCAGGAGCGGTGACGATCACGAAGCAGACCTCACCACATCCAGGATGATCCGCGCCAATCGGTCATCGGCATCCGTCCGGATCACACCGCTCGCAGCTGTGGACATGGCTGTCAGACGCTCGCGGTCGTGCAGAAGTTGCGGCACGTGCGCGCGAATCCAGTCCGCGGTCATCTCGGGGTTGTCGACCAGCAGGCCGCCGCCCGCATCGACCACGGGCTTGGCGTTCTGCCGCTGCTCACCGTTACCGATCGGCAGCGGAACGTAGACCGCCGGCAGGCCGACACCGGACACCTCGGTGACCGTGTTCGCGCCCGAGCGGCAGACCACCAGGTCGGCGGCGGCGTACGCGAGGTCCATCCGGTCGACGTAGTTCAGCACGACGTACGGGTACCCACCTGTCTGCGGCACCTCGAGGGTGTTCTTCGGGCCGATCGCGTGCAGGACCTGGATCCCGGCCGCCTGCAGGTCCGCGGCGGCGCCGGAGACGGCCTGGTTGATCTGCTGGGCGCCCTGGGAGCCGCCGGTGACGAAGAGGGTCGGCGCGTCCGGGTCCAGCCCGAAGAACGCGCGCGCCTCGGCCCGCAGCGCGGCCCGGTCGAGCGTCGAGATGGCCCGGCGGATCGGGAGGCCGACGTACTCGGCGTGCGGCAGCTCGGTGCCGGGGAACGAGGTCTTCACGTGCTGGGTGCAGTAGCGGGCGGCGAACTTGTTCGCGATCCCCGGCATCGCGTTGCCCTCGTGCACGACGATCGGCGTCTTCCGCCGCCAGGCGGCGACGTACGCCGGGGTGGAGACGTAACCGCCGAAGCCGACCAGGACGTCGGCCTTGGCCTCGTCCAGCACCTTCCGGGCCGCGCTGACCGAGGCCAGCATCTTCCCCGGCACGGCCAGCAGTGCAGGCGTGGGCTTGCGGGGCAGCGGCACCGGCGGGATCAGCTCCAGCCGGTAGCCGGCCTCCGGTACGACGCGGGTCTCGATGCCGCGCTCGGTCCCGAGGGCGAGGATCTCGACGGTCGGATCGATCCGGCGCAGGGCGTCGGCGGTGGCGATCAGGGGTGAGGTGTGGCCGGCGGTACCGCCACCGGCCAGGACGATGCTGGGCACAGCTTTCAACGCTCCCGCGTGTTCACTCGTTCACGACTGTTCAGGATCCGCGCGAGGGCAGCCAGCCGAAGCGTGACCGCCGGGTCTCTTTCAGGGCGGCCTGCGCGCCGGGCTCCGCCTTCGCGAAGGACAGCAGCATGCCGATCGCGATCAGCGTCGGCAGCAGTGCGGAACCACCGTACGACAAAAGCGGGAGCGGGATACCCACGATGGGTAGCAGTCCGATCACGGCACCCAGGTTGACCAGGGTCTGCGCCATGATCCAGACGGTGATCCCGGCCGCCGCGTAGCGGACGAACGGCTCGGTGTTCCGGGTCGCGATCCGGACCCCGGCGTAGGCCAGCGTGAGGAACAGGGCGAGCACGGTGAGTGACCCGACCAGGCCGAGCTCCTCGCCGATCACCGAGAAGATGAAGTCGGTGTGCGCCTCCGGCAGGTTGCCCCACTTCTGCCGGCTGTTGCCGATCCCGACACCCCACCAGCCACCGGTGGAGAGCGCGTAGAACGAGTGGTATGCCTGCCAGCCGACCCCGGACGGGTCCGTGAACGGGTCCAGGAACGACGTGACCCGCTCCATCCGGTACTTCTCCGCGTTCACGAAGTACGTCGCCACCGCGCCGACCACCGCGATCGTCCCGACGAACAGCCGGGTCGGCGCCCCGACGATCCAGATCATGCCGATCATCACGGCCATCAGGACCAGCGCCGTCCCGAGGTCGTGCTGCCCGACCACGAGCGCGATCACCAGGCCGCAGACCGGCACCATCGGGACCAGCAGGTGCTTCCACTGGGTGAGCAGCTTCTCCTTGCGGGCGTACAGGTCCGCGCACCACATCACCATCGCCAGCTTGGCGAACTCGCTCGGCTGGATCTGCAGCGGACCGCCGAGGTTCAGCCAGTTGGTGTTGCCCTTCACGCCGACGCCGAGGCCCGGGACGTAGGTGAGCACGAGCAGGAACATGGACCCGAGCAGCGCGAGGTACGCGAGCATGCGGAAGTGCCGCGGCGTCATCCGCGAGGCGACGTACGCCATCGGCAGACCGACGCCGACCCAGATCAGCTGCCGGACGAAGATCGTGTAGCTGTTCCCGTTCGCGCGCAGGGACAGCACGCTGGATGCGGACAGCACCATCATCATCCCGAGCACCAGCAGCAGGCCGGTCGCACCGAGCACGATGTGGTACGACGTCAGCGGCCGGTCCAGCACGTCCTTGACCGCCACGACCGACGGCCGCTCGGCGAGCTGCTTCTTCTTCTGGTCCGGCTGATCCGCGATCGACGTCACCCGATCACCTCCGGATCAGTTCGGCAGGGAGCGAACGGCTTCGGCGAAGGCGTCGCCGCGGGCTCCGTAGTTGGCGAACATGTCCCAGGATGCGCAGCCAGGCGCGAGCAGCACGGTGTCCCCGACCTGTGCAAGCTTCATCGCCTCCCCCACCACGATCTCCATTGCTCCAGTGTCCGTTGCCTCGACGACGATCCTCGGGACATCGGGTGCGTGTCGCTCCAGAGCTTGCGCTATCACTTCCTTGTCCTGCCCGAGCAGGACGACAGCACGCAACCGGTCGCGCGCGGCGATCACCAGATCGTCGAAGGTCGCGCCCTTCGCCTGACCGCCGGCGATCCACACGACGTGCTCGTAGGCGAGCAGCGAAGCCTGCGCGGCGTGCGGGTTCGTCGCCTTCGAGTCGTCGACATAGTTGACCCCGGCAACTTCAGCGACCTGGGCGATCCGGTGCTTGTCCGGACGGAACCCGCGCAGCCCGTCCCGGACCGCGGTCGCGGGTACGCCGAACGCCCGCGCGAGGGCGGCCGCGGCCAGCGCGTTGGCGACGTTGTGCGGTGCCGGCGGGGTGACGTCGGCGATCGTCGCCAGCTCGAGCGCGGACGTGGCCCGTTGCTCGACGAATGCCCTGTCGACGAGCAGGTCGTCGACGATGCCGAGCATCGAGAGCCCCGGCGTACCGAGGGTGAAACCGATGGCCCGGCAGCCCTCGATCACGTCGGCTTCCTCGACCAGGTGCTCGGTCGCGGGGTCGGCGACGTTGTAGATGCAGGCCACCTGGCAGTTCTCGTAGATCTTGCCCTTGGCGGCGGCGTACGCCTCCAGCGAACCGTGCCAGTCGACGTGGTCCGGCGCGAGGTTCAGTACGGCGGCGGAGTGCGCGGACATCGAGTGCGTGAAGTGCAACTGGTAGCTGGACAGCTCGACCGCGATCACGTCGTACGGCTCCGGGTCCATGACGGCCTCGAGCAGCGGCAGCCCAACGTTGCCTGCGGCAACAGCCCGGAGACCGGCTGCCTGCAGGATGGCCGTCAGCATCTGCACGGTGGTGGTCTTGCCGTTGGTGCCGGTGACGCACAGCCACGGCGCGGCGTTGGCCGGATCCCTCAGTCGCCAGGCGAGCTCGATCTCGCTCCAGATCGGCACGTCCCGCTCGGCCGCCTGCGCGAGCAGAGAGGCGTGCGGCGGTACGCCGGGCGACGTGACGACGACGTCGACGTCCTTCGGGAGGTCCGCCGTACTGCCCGGGCCGAGCGTGATCGTGGCGCCGAGCGTCTCGAGGATCTGGCCCTTCTCGCGCAGCGCCTCGTTGTCGCGGTCGTCCAGTACGACGACGTGCTCGGCGCCGGCCTGGATCAGCGAGTCGGCACAGGCGTACCCCGCCGTACCGAAGCCAAGGACGACGAACCGGGTGGTCGCCCAACCGTCGTCGGTGCGGGTCGTCAGACTCATCCGGTCACCCACTCCGCGTAGAACACCCCGAGACCGATCACGACGCACAGGCCCTGGATGATCCAGAACCGGATCACCACGTTCACCTGTTCCCAGCCGAGCATCTCGAAGTGGTGATGCAGAGGCGCCATCCGGAACAGCCGTTTGCCGTGGGTGATCTTGAAGTAGCCGACCTGCAGGATCACCGACGCGGTGATCACCACGAACAGACCGCCGAGCAGCAGTACCAGCAGCTCGGTCCGGGTCATCACGGCCATCCCGGCCAGCGCGCCGCCGAGCGAGAGCGAACCGGTGTCACCCATGAAGATCTTGGCCGGCGACGCGTTCCACCACAGGAAGCCGAACAGAGCACCGGTCAGCGCGGCGGCGACCACGGCGAGGTCGTGCGGATCTCGCACCTCGTAGCACCGCGCGCCGACGCCCTGCGCGGTCGCGCAGCTCTGGTTGAACTGCCAGATGCAGATCAGCGTGTAGGCGCCGAACACCATCATCGACGCGCCGGTGGCCAGACCGTCCAGACCGTCGGCGAGGTTCACGCCGTTCGACATCCCCGCGATCAGCAGCAGGATCCAGATGATCACCAGGACGGCCGGCAGCTCGAGCCAGCCGATGTCGCGGATGAACGAGATGAACGGCGACGCCGGCCGCTGCCCGCGCTCGTCCGGGAACTGCAACGCGAGCACCGCGAAGACCACCGCGACCAGGGTCTGGCCGGCCAGTTTCGCCTTGCTCCGCAGGCCGAGGCTGCGCTGCCGGAAGATCTTGATGAAGTCGTCCAGGAACCCGACCGCACCCATCCCGGCGAACAGGAACAGCACCAGGACGGCCGACGCGGTCGGCTCCGTCATCGTGAACAGCTTCGCCGCGAAGTACCCGACGATGGTCGCGATGATGAACACGGTGCCGCCCATCGTCGGCGTACCGCGCTTGGTGTGGTGCGACGTCGGGCCGTCGTCGCGGATCTCCTGGCCGTACCCGCGTTTGGCGAGCAGCGTGATCGCCCAGCGGGTGCCGAGCAGCGTCAGCACCATCGAGACGGCGCCGGCGAACAGGATCGAGATCACTGCACGTCCTCCGCGACCAGGGCGTCCGCGAGGCTCTGCAGCTTCGACCCCTTCGAGGACTTCACCAGGACCAGGTCACCCGGCCGCAGCTCGGACCGCAGCAGCTCGAGGGCTTCCGGGATCGTGTCGACGTACATCGACTCGTTGCCCCAGGACCCTTCCAGCGACGCACCGAGATGAATGGGTTTCGCCCCGGCGCCGACGACGACGAGCCGGTTGACGTCGAGCCGTACGGCGAGCCGGCCGATCGCGTCGTGCGCGTCCCGCGAGGTGTCGCCGAGCTCGAGCATCTCGCCGAGCACGGCCCAGGTGCGGGCCTCCCGCGACCGGCCGATGGCGACCAGCGCCTTCAGCGCGGCCCGCATCGAGTCCGGGTTGGCGTTGTAGGCGTCGTTGATGATCGTCACGCCGTCGGCGCGCTCGGTCAGCGCCATCCGGGCCTCCGAGACCCGGGTCGCCGAGTTCAGCCCGGCGACGAGCTGGTCCGGCGTCAGGCCGCAGGCGATGCCGACGGCCGCGGACGCGAGCGCGTTCGAGACGTAGTGCTCGCCGAGGAACTGCAGCTGTACGTCGCCGCTGAAGTCGCCGATGTGCAGCGTGAAGGACGGCCGCCCTTCGCCGTCGAGCTTGATGCCCTCGGCGCGGACGTCGGCCTCCGGCGCCTCGCCGAAGGTCAGCACCCGCTCCTTGGTCCGGCTGCGCATCGCCGCCACCCGGTGGTCGTCTGCGTTCAGCACCGCGATACCGCCCGGGGTCACCGCCTCGATCAGCTCGCCCTTGGCCACCGCGATGTTGTCCTGGGTGCCGAAGAAGCCGATGTGCGAGGTGCCGACGTTCAGCACCAGACCGATGGCCGGTGGCGTAATGCTGCTCAGGTAGGTGATGTCGCCGTTGTTCCGTGCGCCCATCTCGGCCACCAGGTACTTCGTCTGCTCGGTCGCCTGGAGCGCCGTGAGCGGGTGGCCGATCTCGTTGTTGAACGAGCCTTCCGGCGCGATGGTCTCGCCGTACGGGCGGATCAGCTGGGCGATCAGGTCCTTGGTGCTGGTCTTGCCGGACGATCCGGTCAGGCCGATCACCGTCAGGTCCGGTAGGCGGCTGACCACGAGCCGGGCCAGGTCGCCGAGGGCGCGCTGGGCGTCGTCGACGACGATGCACGGGCTGCCGTCGAGCGGCCGCGTGGTGAGGGAGGCGGTGACGCCGGCCGTGGTCGCCGTACCGACGTAATCGTGGCCGTCGACGTGTTCGCCGGGGAGGGCCACGAACAGCCCGCCCGGTCCGGCCGCGCGCGAATCGATCACCACCGCGCCGTCCACGACCGCCGACGGGTCGACGCCCGCGAGCTCACCGCGCACGGCGTCGGCGATCTCGCCGCAACTGACAGGGATCACCGGTCTGCCTCCAACAGCTCATGCACGGTTTCGCGGTCGTCGAACGGGTGGATCACGCCGCTGATCTCTTGGCCGGTCTCGTGGCCCTTGCCGAGCACGATGACGGTGTCTCCTGGACCGGCCATCGCGATCGCGGCGGCGATCGCCTGCCGGCGGTCGCCGATCTCGTGCAGGTCGGCGTCCGGGACGGCCTGCCGCGCCCCCTCGAGCGCGGCGGCACGGATCGTCGCGGGGTCCTCGCTGCGCGGGTTGTCGTCGGTGACGATCACGACGTCGGCAGCCCGGGCCGCCTCGGCGCCCATCGCGGGCCGCTTCCCAGGGTCCCGGTCGCCACCACAGCCGACGACCGCGAGCAGCCGGCCCTTGGTCGCGCCGCGGGCGGCCTTCAGCGCGAGCGCGATCGCGTCCGGTGTGTGGGCGTAGTCCACGATCACGGCCAGGCCGTCCTCGCGGGTGAACGTCTCCATCCGCCCCGGGATCGTCGCCGTCCGCAGCCCGGCCGCGATCGCGGCCGCGGGGACGTCGAGCTGCCGCAGCATGGCCGTGGCCAGCAGCGCGTTGGACACGTTGAAGTCACCGGGCAGCGCGATCTCCACGGTCAGCGACTCGTTCGGTCCTTGAATGTCCAGGACGGTCGTGCCGTGCTCGGACCGGTGCCGGTTGGCAACCGTCCAGTCGGCCGGTCCGCTGGTGGACACCGTGACCAGCGGTACGACGGTCTGCGCGGCCAGGCGGCGCCCGTACTCGTCGTCGATGGTCACCACGGCCACATCGCAGCGCTCCGGGGTGAACAACGAGGCCTTCGCGGCGAAGTACTCCTCGAACGTCTTGTGGAAGTCCAGGTGATCCTGCGTCAGGTTGGTGAACCCCGCGACCGCGAACCGGGCACCGTCGACCCGGCCCATCGCCAGGGCGTGGCTCGACACCTCCATCGAGCACCACGCGACCGCCTGCTCGCGCATCACCGCGAACAGCGCCTGCAGGTCGGTGGCCTCCGGGGTGGTCCGGACGCTCTTCACCACCTCGTCGCCAACGCGCGTTTGAATCGTCCCGATCAACGCTGCCGGCCCGAGCTCACGCAGTACCGCGTCCAGCAGGAAGCTGGTGGTCGTCTTGCCGTTGGTACCGGTCACGCCGAGCAGATGCAGCTCGCTGGTCGGCTCACCGTAGATCCGGGAGGCGACCGCGCCGAGCACGCTGCGCGGGTTGTCGGTCACCAGCACCGGGAGACCGGTTGCCGCGGCCCGCTCGGCGCCGGTGGGGTCGGTCAGTACGGCGACAGCGCCGGACTGCTGCGCCTTCGCGACGTACTCGGCGCCATGCGTGACCGCTCCGGGCAGAGCCGCGTACAGGTCACCGGGGAGAACAGAGCGCGAGTCTAGGGAAACACCGGTCACCCGTGCCGGCGTCGTTGCCGGTACAGGTGCATGGGCGACGCTCGCCAGGTCGGCGAGGCTCACCGGCACCACGTGCCGGGGCCTGATCGCTGCGACCGCGCCGCCTGCGGCGGAAGGGGTGGACACGGGCCCTGAGGCTACCGCTCCGGACCCTGTGACTCCCACCTGACCCGGCGTCACCAGGTCAGGGGGATGTTCGGCTGCTGCGCCCCTGACGGTGGGACGACGTACTTCTGCAGCGCGTAGCTCATCACGTCTCGGAACACCGGCCCTCCTTGGAAACCTCCACCCCGCGCACCCTCGGGATCGTGCAGTACGACGTACGTCACGAACCGTGGGTTGTCGGCGGGAGCAAATCCGGCAAAAGAGGTCGCCCACTTGCCGTACTTGCCGGTCTTCGGATCGACCTGCTGCGCGGTACCGGTCTTGCCGGCCACCAGGTACCCGTCGATCGCGGCCAGCGGTGCGGTGCCGCCCTTCTTCGAGGTCACCGCCTCCATCATCGTGGTGACCTCTTTGGCGGCCTTCTCGCTCACCACCCGGCGCGCGGGCGCGGTCTGGTTCGGGGTCACGGTGCCGTCGGCGGCGACGTAGTTGCGGACCAGCTTCGGTGGGACGAACACGCCGCCGTTGGCGACCGCGTTCACCGCGGCCGCCTCCTGGACCGCGTTGACCGAGAGGCCCTGGCCGAAGGCGACGTTCGAGCGGGTCAGCTCGGGCCACTCGTCGCCCGGCGTGAGCAGGCCCTTGGTCTCGCCCGGAAAGTTCAGCCCGGTCGGCTCCCCGAAGCCGAAGTTGTGCAGGTACTTCACGAACTGCGCGATCGGCATCTGCTGGGCGGCGATGATCGTGCCGACGTTCGACGACTTCGCGACGACACCAGAGATGGTGAGCCGGAGCGGGCCGTGGTCCCAGTGGTCCTTGATGATCCGGCGCTGCACCTCGATGCTGCCCGGCACCGCGATCTTGGTGCTCAGGTTGATGTACCCGGCGTCGGCGAGCGCGGCCATGGTGACCACCTTCTGCACGCTGCCCGGTTCATAGGAGCGCTCCAGGGCCGGGTTGTTCAGGTCCTTGGCGGTGTACTTCTTCGCGTTCGGGTCGAACGACGGGTAGTTGGCCATCGCCATCAGCTCGCCGGACTTCACGTCCATCACGATCACGGTGCCGGCGCTGGCGTGGTACTGCGTGACGGCCTGCGCGATCCGCCGCTCGGCGAAGAACTGCAGGTCGCGGTCCAGGGTCAGCTGGACGCTGACGCCGGGCTTCGGCTCCTCGACGGTGTGGTTCGCGTTCGGGATCGTGTTGCCCTTGGCATCGACCTCGTACATCGCCTTGCCGTCCTGGCCGGACAGCTTGTCGTTCAGGCCGTACTCGAGCCCGGACTGGCCCTTGCCGTCGGTACCGGTCACGCCGACGACCGTCGACGCGACGCTGCCGTTCGGGTGGCTGCGGACCGGGTCTTCCTCGGTGTAGAGGCCGGCCAGGAGCGGGGCCTGCTGTTCCTTCGGCTTGCCCTTGTTCTGCGCGGCGATGGTCGCGTTCGCGGCCTTGATCTCGGCCTGGATCGCGGTCCACGTCGTCGGCGGGACCTGGCGGGCGAGGCGGGTGAACCGGCCCTTGCCGGTCAGGTCCGTGACGAGCTTGCTGGTCGTCGTGCCGGGCACCTTCGCCGCGATGATCGCGGCCAGCTGCTGGGCGACGGGCTTGGTCTGCGACGGGTCCGCGGTGATCGCCACCGCGTCCTCGGACACCGCCAGCTCGACGCCGTTGCGGTCCTCGATCGTGCCGCGCGAGGCATGCAGGATGAACGGCCGGGTGTTCTCCTTGGTCGCCGCCTGGGCGTAGCTGTCCGGGTCCACCCCTTGCAGCAACACCAGCCGCCCGGCGAACAGCGACAGTACGAACGCCATCACGCCGAACGTCAGCCGCAACCGAACCGCCGGCCGCCCCAACCGCAACATCCGCGGCGGCTTGACCACCCGCTTCTTCTGCGGCCGCGGCTTAGGCCTGTTCTGCGGCGGCCTGTTCTGCAGCGGCCGCTTCCGCGCCTGACTCTTCTTGGCAGTCTTCGTCGCAGTCTTCTTCGCAGTCTTCTTGACCGGCGCCTTCCGCCCCTCCACTGCACGGCGAGGCGCCGGCCGAGCCGACCCACCCGCCTGCGCCTTGGGCGCCTGCTTGCGAGGAGCAGCTGCCTTTCGACCACTGTCCGGGGCCGGACGACGCCTCCGCTCACCCGCCTCATTCGCAGCCGAGCGGCGCGGAGTGCGAGTCTCCTCCTGGGCCTTGCGGAGGAGGCGGTCGCGGGTGGACTCCGGACGCTCGGGATTGGCCCGGGTGCTGTCCGTAGCGGATCGACGACGGGGCTGGGTGGTGCGAGGCGGCGTGCCTCGGGTGCCACGGTTGCGTGGTGGCTCGTTGCCCCGTCGGTCCGTCATCCGATCATCCCCCGGTGGTCGTGGCGGGCGGCTTCTTCGTCGTAGTGGTCCCGGTCGGCGGCTTCGTCGTACCGGTGGGCGGCTTCGTGGTTCCCGTGGTGGTCTTGACCGAGGTGGTCGGCTTGACGACCGGCTTCACCACCGGCTTCACGAGCGGCGGTTTGGTGGCCTGGCCGGTCGGTGTGCCGGGGCCGAACATCGCCGTACCGGTGCCGGCCTTGCCCTCCTCGGGCACGCCCAGCACCCGCCCGTCGGACAGCCGCAGGAAGACCGGGTTCGGGTTCGGCACCATGCCCATCCGGAGCGCCCGGTCGGACAGGTTCTGCGGCGACTCCAGCGTCCGGACCTGCTTCTCCAGCGACTCCTGCTGGTCCCGCAGCTGGTCCGCCTGCGCGTTCAGCTTGGTGATCTGGAACGTCCCGCTCTGCAGCTCCGTGTTCAGCAGCAGCAGACCGACCAGACCGGCCGCCAGCAGCGCCACCACGAAGATGACGAACGGCATCCGCGGCGGCCGGAACGGCGCGCCGTACACGACCCGCAGCCGCGGCTCCGCCTTCTTCGCGGGGACCGCCGGCGTGACCCGCGCCTTCTGCGGGCTGAAGACAGTACTCATCAGGCCACCAGTCCCTTCTCCCGGATCCGTTCCGCCGCCCGCACCCGCGCCGAGGCAGCCCGCGGGTTCGCCGCGACCTCTTCCTCGGTCGGCCGCTCGGCACCCCGGGTCAGCAGCTTCAGGTACGGCTCATGTCCGGCCGGAATCACCGGCAGGTCGTCCGGTACGTCGCTCTTCGTGCCGGCCGCGAACACCTGCTTGGTGATCCGGTCCTCGAGCGACTGGTAGCTCATCACCACGATCCGCCCGTGCACCGCGAGCGCCGCGAGCGCGGCCGGCAGCGCGCGACGCAGTACCTCGAGCTCCCCGTTCACCTCGATCCGCAGCGCCTGGAACGTCCGCTTCGCCGGGTGTCCCCCGGTCCGGCGGGCCGCCTGCGGGATCGCGTTCCGGACCAGCTCGGACAGCCGCGCGCTGTGCGTGAACGGCTCGGTCTCCCGCTCCCGGACGATCCGGTCCGCGATCCGGCGGGCGAACTTCTCCTCGCCGTACTGGAACAGGACCCGGGCCAGGTCGGCCGCGCTGTAGGTGTTGACGATGTCGGCCGCGGTCGTCGGGCCGGTCGGGTCCATCCGCATGTCCAGCGGCGCGTCCTGTGCGTACGCGAACCCGCGGTCCGCCTCGTCCAGCTGCATCGAGGAGACGCCGAGGTCGAAGAGGATGCCGTCGATCGCCGGTACGTCGAGCTCCGCGAGCACCTGCGGCAGCTCGTCGTACACGGCGTGCACGAGCGTCATCCGCTCCTGGTACGGCGCCAGCCGCTCGCCGGCCAGTTGCAACGCGGCCGGGTCCCGGTCCAGGCCGATCAGCCGGACGTCGGGGAACTGCTGGAGGAACGCCTCCGAGTGACCACCGAGGCCGAGGGTCGCGTCGACGACGACAGCGCCGGGACGCGCGAGTGCGGGAGCCAGCAGCGCGACCACGCGCTCCAGCATCACCGGCACGTGCCGCTCCGCTGCGTCCATCCTCGACCCTTCTTGTCGCCCGCGGGAGCGACCCTGCCCCCGCAGGTCATGTGTGGGTGCGGAGACAGCACCGTCCGGTCAGATCGCGGGTACGCCTCCCGGGGAAGTACCCGAGGGTCTTGGCGCCGGGGAAGTGGCGCCAACACTCCAGGTCGGAAGTCGGACCCGTGATCTCACCGGACGGTCGGTGTGTCCTCGCACTCTGTTCAGCTGTCGCTCTGGTGTTGCTCGCTGCCGCTCTGGTGTTGCTCTGGTTGCGGTCAGAAGATGCCGGGCAGTACTTCCTCGGAGAGATCGGCGAACGCCTGCTCCTGCTCCTGCGAGTACCTGTTCCAGTTCTCCGTGTTCCAGATCTCCACCCGGTTCATCGCCCCGATGACGACGCAGTCGCGGTCCAGTGACGCGTAGTCGCGCAGCATCGGTGGGATGGTGACCCGGCCCTGCTTGTCCGGCACCTCGTTGGAGGCTCCGGCGAACAGCATCCGCAGGTAGTCCCGGGCACCTTTGTTGGTGATCGGGGCCTGTTTCAGCTGCTCGGTCAGCTGGACGAACTCACGCTCCGGCCACACGGACAGCGAACGCTCCTGTCCACGCGTGATCACCAGGCCGTCGGCCAGTTCGTCCCGGAACTTCGCCGGCAGGAACAGCCGCCCTTTGTCGTCGAGCTTGGGGAAGTGAGTTCCGAGGAACACGCTCCACCTCCCCGTTGCGGACTCTCCGTCTCAGGCGAGCTGTCTTTCCACCACTTCAGTTCCACTGCGCTCCACCTTACTCCACTTTGCACCACCGTCAACCAACTTCGCCCCCATTCGCCCCACGCGCCGCCTGAATCCGCCGCCTGCGCTCCCGCGTGTCGCTGCCGCCTCAGGCGTTCGACCCGCGCTGATCTCCTCCACTTCGCTCCCCCGGGGCGTCCGGGGCGTCGGCGTTGAACCATCGGGGCAAGATCTGCGTGAACCAGAGGGGAAGTCCGAGCGTCGTACGCGGCACGCGCGACTTTTTCCACCCGTACGCTGGGAGGGACGACTTCAGATGACCCGCCGTGAGGGCGTGCGCCAATGAGCACCGAAATGCCAGGTAACGAAATTTCTGCCGGTCTAGGCCCGACCCCTACAGCGGGTGAGAATGTGTCGGCCGTCAACGAATGGGGAG
The DNA here is from genome assembly GCF_040638345.1 of Kribbella sp. NPDC026611. NCBI lineage: Bacteria > Bacillati > Actinomycetota > Actinomycetes > Propionibacteriales > Kribbellaceae > Kribbella > Kribbella sp. NPDC026611. The sequence continues at coordinate 185,968 of NZ_JBEZYC010000012.1, read as the reverse complement.
GACCGAGTGTGAGCACCACCGCGACCAGCTCGCCGCTGGCAGGAGCCGGGGACTTCGACGAGCTGTCCGAGGTGGCGGGACGCGTCCGCCGGGCGATCGAGCAGGTGATCGAGGGCAAGCCCGACGTCATCGAGGTCGCCGTCACGGTCCTGCTGGCCGAGGGCCACCTGCTGATCGAGGACGTACCGGGCGTCGGCAAGACGATGCTGGCCAAGGCGCTGGCGAAGTCGATCGACTGCAGCGTGCGCCGGATCCAGTTCACGCCAGACCTGCTGCCGTCGGACATCACCGGCGTCTCGGTCTTCAACCAGGAGATCCGCGACTTCGAGTTCAAGCCCGGCGCGGTGTTCGCGAACATCGTCGTCGGCGACGAGATCAACCGCGCCTCGCCGAAGACCCAGGCCGCGCTGCTGGAGTCGATGGAGGAGCGCCAGGTCACCGTCGACACCACGACGTACCAGCTCGAGGCGCCGTTCATGGTCATCGCGACCCAGAACCCGATCGAGATGGAAGGCACCTACCCGCTGCCCGAGGCGCAGCGCGACCGGTTCATGGCCCGGGTCTCGATGGGCTACCCGGAGCCGGCCGCCGAGCTGCGGATGCTGGACGGGCACGCGGCGGACGACCCGCTGCTCAGCCTGCAGGCCGTCACCGACGGGCAGCAGATCCTGCGCCTGGTGAAGACGGTCCAGTCGGTGCACGTGTCGGAGTCGGTGAAGGAGTACGCCGTCGCACTGGTCGGCGCGACCCGGCGGTCGCAGGAGCTCCGGCTCGGCGCCAGCCCGCGGTCGACGCTGCACCTGATCCGGGCCGCCCGTGCGGCCGCGGCGCTCGACTCGCGCGAGTTCGTGCTGCCCGACGACATCCAGGAGCTCGCGGTACCGGTGCTCGCGCACCGCGTGCTGCCGGCGGCTGAAGCGCATCTCGGTGGGCGCGGAGCAGCCGACATCATCTCCGGTCTGGTGTCCTCGGTGGCACTGCCCCGCAATCGCCGGGACTGAGACATGCGGCAGGCACTGCGCGGACTGACCACGCGAGGGCGGGCGTTCGTCGCGGCCGGCGTCACGGCATCGCTGTGCGCGTTGCTGCTCGGGCAGAAGGACCTGCTCCGGGTCGGCATCCTGCTGCTGGCGTTGCCGATCGTCGCCGCGCTCGTGGTCGGCCGGACCCGGCTGCGGCTGCAGGTACGCCGCAGCCTCGCCCCGGACCAGGTCCCGGTCGGCGCCCAGGCGACCGTGGAACTTGCCCTCAGCAACCAAGGCCGGATGCCGGCCGGGCTGCTGCTGCTCGAGGACCGGATCCCGTACGTGCTCGGCCACCGGCCGCGCTTCGTCGTCGACCGGGTCAGCCCGAACTGGCGGCGGACCGTGACCTACCCGGTCAAGTCCGACGTCCGGGGGCTGTTCCAGGTCGGGCCGTTGATGCTGACCGTGGCCGACCCGTTCGGGCTGGTCGAGACGAGCCGGACCTTCACCCGCAGCCAGCACCTGCTGGTCACCCCGCGGGTGTACCGGCTGCCGGAGATCCGGCTCGGCGCGGACCGGGCCGGCTCGGGCGAGAACCGGCCGCGGGCGATCGCGTCGGCCGGTGAGGAGGACGCGACGGTCCGCGAGTACCGCGACGGCGACGACCTCCGCCGGGTGCACTGGCGGTCGACGGCCCGGCGCGGCGAGCTGATGGTCCGGCGCGAGGAGCAGCCGTGGCAGAGCCGGTGCGCGATGTTCCTGGACGCGCGGACGGTCTCGCACCACGGGCACGGTCCGTCGTCCAGCCTGGAGTGGGCGGTCAGTGCGGCCGCCTCGATCGGTACCGACCGGATCCGGCGTGGGTACGTGACCACGCTGCTCGGTGGGCCGACCACGCTGTCCGCGATCAACCACCGGTCGTCGACGGCGGTCCACCAGCCGTTGACGTCGCAGCAGCTGCTGACCGAGTGCGCGACCGTCGAGGAGCACAAGTACGCCGAGATCGCGCCGCTGCTGACCGTCGACCGGAACATGCAGGAGCCGAGCCTGGCGATCGCGATCGTCGGCGCGTGCAGCACCGATGACGTCATCGCCCTGAACCGTTGGCGGACCAGCCAGGCGACCGGTGTCGCCCTGCTGCTGGACGCCGCAAGCTGGGCGGTCGGCGCCGAGGCGACCGAGAAGGCGGCCCGCCTGACGGCCGCTACGGACGCCACCGAGAACGAGCTGCGCCGCAACGGCTGGCGAGTCGCCAGAGTCCGCCGCGGCGACCACATGCCCACAGTGTGGTCCAGCCTGGGACTACGGAGCGGAAGAATCGCATGACCGGTCACGCAAGGATCTCCATCGCCGCGTGGGTGGCGACCGTGCTGGGGTCGCTGGTGCTCACGCCGGTGTTCTCCGGGCCGTTCCTGTTCGTCAGCGCGTTCCTGTGCGCACTGATCACCGGGATCGGCGTCGGCCTGCAGAACCTGCGCGCCCCGCGGCTGGTCGTACCGGTCGTTCAGCTGCTCGCGCTGGTGGAGCTGCTGTCGCTGTTCTTCCTGCACGGCACGATGAAGTTCGGCCTGATCCCGTGGAAGGGCACGGCGATCGAGTGGAACGCGCGGATGGTCGACGCGATGGACTCGATCAACCGCTTCAGCGCGCCGCTGCCGCAGGACTCGCACCTGACCATGTTCGCGGTCACGGTGATCTCGGTGACCGGCCTGCTGGTCCACATCATCGCCGTACAGCTGCGGCAGGCCGCTTGGGCCGGGTTGCTGCTCCTGATCATGTACACCGTGCCGGCCGCGACCGTGCACGGCGGGCTCCCGGCATTGCTGTTCATCCCGCCCGCCATCGGCTACATCGTGCTGCTGTCCGCGGAGGGCCGCAGCCGGCTCAGCCGCTGGGGACGTCGCATCTCCGGCGTCTCGCACCTGGACGCGGCCGAGCCCGTGGAGGCGTCCGCGCTCGGGCAGGCCGGCCGACGGATCGGGCTGACCGTGGTCGCGCTCGCGGCCCTGCTGCCCGCCTTGCTGCCGGCCTTGCCCGAAGGCGTGATCGGCAACGGCCTCGCCGGCGGCGGGACCGGGACCGGGATCGGTGCGTCGATTTCGTCCACCGACCCGATGCTGGACATGGGCAAGAACCTGAAGCGCGGCGACAACGTCGTCGCCCTCCGGTACAAGGGCGGCCCGACCGGCGGCAGCTACCTGCGGCTGACCGCCCTCGACCTCTTCGACGGCAACCAGTGGCGGATCGCACCGCGGCAGGAAGGCCGCAAGATCAACGGCGACCTGACACCGCCGCCGGGTTACAGCGGTGACCTGACCAGGGCCAAGCAGAACAGGATGGAGATCGACGTCGACCGGAACTTCCGGTCCCAGTTCGCGCCGGTCCCCTACCCCGTGCACTCGATCTCGCTGAAGCGGGACTGGCGGTTCGACGCCGGCGCGCTGGACATCGTGTCGTCGAACGGCTCGGTGGTCGGCGGGAAGAAGTACAGCCTCACGTCGTACGACCTGCAGCCGACGCCGGAGCAGCTGCACGCGGCGATCTCCAGCGGCGAGCCGGACGAGTACACCAGCCTGGTGCCGCCGAAGACGCCGAAGAAGATCCGGGACCTGGCGAACCAGCTCGCGGAGGGCGCCGGCGGCAACAAGTTCGAGGAAGCCGTCCAGATCCAGAACTGGTTCCGCAGTACCGGAAGCTTCACGTACTCGACGCAGAACGCGCCCGGCAGCGGGATGAAGGCGCTGGAGCAGTTCCTGACCGTGAACAAGACCGGGTACTGCGAGCAGTTCGCGACCGGGATGGCGCTGCTGGCCCGGATCCTCGAGATCCCGTCCCGGGTCGGGATCGGCTTCCTGCCGGGGACGTCCGGCAAGGACGGCGAGTACACGGTCCGGATGCACGACATGCACGCGTGGCCGGAGCTGTACTTCCAGGGTGTCGGCTGGGTCCGCTTCGAGCCGACACCGGCCGCCCGCGCGGTGAACACGCCGGCCTGGACGGTGCCGTCCCAGGACTCGACGAACCCGACGACCCAGCCGTCGCAGGCGCCGGTCACCCCGGGCGGGCAGGACACTCCGGGCGTCGACAAGCCGCAGCACGACCCGAACCTGCCGATCGACAACGGCGTCGCGGTCGTTGGCTCGGGCAACTGGTTCACCAACGGCGGCGGACAGGTGATGGCCGGCATCCTGGCGCTGCTCCTGCTGCTCTCCATCCCGTGGCTGGCACGAGTGCTCCAGCGGCGACGGCGGTTCGCGCGTCCGCCGGGGCGGGCGAGCGCTGAAGGTCTGTGGGCCGAGATCCGGGACACGTCCCGCGATCTGGGGCTGGACTGGTCCGAGATCGCGACGCCGCGGCAGACGGGTCAGTGGCTGGTGACGAAGCTCCCTGAGTCGGCGCATCCGGCTGCGCTCGGGCTCGCGCGCGGCATCGAGGCGTTGCGGTACGCCGGTACCTCCGCGGCCGCGGTCGATCTCCGCCCCGAGACAGCCGAGGTCCGCAAAGCCCTCTGGGTCCAGGTCCCCCGCCGCCGGCGGGTGCGGGCCCGCTTCCTGCCGCCGTCCTGGCGCTGGTACCTGAGCCGCGGCACGAACGAGGCCTCCGACCTCCTGGACGAGTTCGACCTACTGCTCGCCCGCCTTCGCTCCCTGGTCCTCCCCAAGGGCCGCCACGCCAACAGCTGACCCCCGGCCATGGGCGGGTCAGTGGGGCAAACGAACACACCCGCGCCTGGGGCACGGGTGTGGTGAGTGGGCGTTTGTCAGAGGTCTTCGTCGCGGCGGCGGCGCCAGCGGTCTTCCATCCGTTCCATGAAGCTGCCGGACGAGTCGTGCTTGGTCCGTCGCTTGGTCGGTGGCGGCGGCGGGATGTCGTCGGACTCCCCGGCGTTGCTGATCCGCTTCATGCTCAGCGCCGCGATGTACAGGCAGGCGACCATCATCACGAAGCCGATCACACCGATGATGGTGTTGGGGATGATCGCGCCGGTCATCAGTACCGCGATGCCCAGCACAAATCCGACGCCGGCAAGCACTGCCCGGCGCTTGTAGTACAAGCGCACATTGGTCCCACGCATGGCGGAAACGAACTTCGGGTCTTCCGCAGCAAGGGCACGTTCGAGCTGCTCGAACTGGCGCTGCTCTTCTTCCGAGAGGGGCACCGTCGATCCCTCCATGATGAGCGCGATCTCGATAGGCCGCCTCCAGTCTAGGACGCGGCGGTCCCACACGAAACCCTGACCGCCTGTCCAGCGCGTCACGGTCCGGCAACTGCCCCGCATCGGGCGGCCCAAACCCGTTCACCCCGGCGTGTCGCTCACAGCTCCCTCACAGCAAACGTCGCTGGCGACCCGAACCGTCACAGCCCGTCACTGCATCTCAGGCTGTGACCCACGCCACCTGCCCGTTCGGGCAAGGTCAGCGGGTGGCGAGGATGTGCAGCTGGGTGGCCAGCGCCCGGAACGCCGGGTGTTGACTGGCGGCGCGCTCGAGCTCGGCCAGCGAGTCAGCCGCCCCCGGCTCGGAGTCCACGAACGCGGACGGGACGAGATCGGCGAACGTCCGTACGCCGTGCACGGTGTGCACCATGAACCCGGCGTCGGCGAGCTGCGCCGTGATCCCGGCCTCGTCGAACCGCCGCGGCATCGGATCGGTCGCGCCCCAGCGCCCGTGCGGATCCTGCAGGGCGATCCGCGCCTCGGCCAGGTGACCGGCCAGCGCGCGTGCCAGCACCACCGCGTTGCGCTGGGCAACCAGGAGGCTCAGCACGCCGCCCTCCCGCAGTACCGAGCCCATCGCCTGCAGCGCCTGCACCGGGTCGTCCACGACCTCGAGCACGCCGTGGCAGAGGACCGCGTCCGCACTCGACTCGCCCGCCAGCCCGGGAAGCTCACCCGCGTCGCCCTGGACACCACGGACCAGCTCGCTGACACCTTCGTCCCGCGCCCGCCGCTCCAGCGACGCCAGCGCGTCCGGGCTCGGGTCGACGACCGTCACCCGATGCCCTTCCACCGCGAGCGGTACGGCGAACCCACCGGTCCCGCCGCCGAGGTCGACGATGTCCAGCCCGGCCCCCGGATCAACCCGCGCCCGGCCGGCCAGCGCAACCCGCAGCGCCTCACCCACCAACGCGGTCCGCACACCCCGACGCCGCCGATCCACCATCAACCCTCCAACGTTCCCCAAGCACCCGCCCCACCGCGCCACACCCTACTTCCATCGGGTCGGCGGCCGGTCCGAGCGTCGGAGTCAGGCAGGCGTACGGGCGATGACGTACAGGCGGCGGGTGGTCTCGCCGCGGGCCTCGATCGGGCCGCGGAGGTACCACTCGACGTCGGTGAGGCCGGCGGACTCAGCGATCGCGATGACCTGCATCGGGTCGTGGAGAACCGTGTGCAGGTCGACCTGGTGCCCGAAGAACTCCTCGACGTGCCGCACCTCGGCACCGGCGTGCAGCGCGATCACCAGCCAGCCGCCCGGGTCGAGCGGGCGGGAGAGCGACGCGATCGCCTCGGGCAGCTCGGAAATGGCCAGGTGGATGAGCGAGTACCAAGCCAGGACCGCGGTCCATCCGGAGCTCGCCGGTGGCCGGCCGAGGCGCCGCAGGTCGCCGACCTCGTAGTTGTGGTCAGGGAAGCGCCGTCGCGCCTCGTCCACCATCAACGGAGAGAAGTCGATGCCGGTGGCATCGACCCCGTGCTCCCCCAGGTACGCCGTCACGTGGCCCGGACCCGAGCCGACCTCGACGACCGGACCGCCGGCCGCGTGCTCGACCACCCTGTCCAGCAGCCACCTCTCGAACGGCAGGCCGTCGAGCTCATCAGCCAGCTGATCCGCATAAGACGCGGCGACAGCGTCGTACGACGAACGCACCCGAGCGTCTCGCGCCTCGCCACCGTCGGCGATCACCGTGTCCCGGTCGACCGCCTCCACCGGGGCGGCTTCCTCCTGTTCCGGGACCGGTCCGAGGAGATGAACCCAGCGGCGGTCGTGCTGTCCGGCGCGGCGCTCGAGCTCGCGCACCAGCGGCTCGGGCCGCTCCGCCATCCGTCGCAGGCAGGCCTCGACCTCCTCGCGGTCCTCGAACTTGTGCAGCCGCTCGGTCCGCGACCGCAACTCCCCCGGCGCTTGCGCACCGCGGAGCAGCAGCACGGTGATCAGCGCGCGCTCGTCGTTCGCGAGCTCGAGCGTCTCGTCCAGGGTCTGGTGGTACTTCAGCGTCCGGCGGCCGGTGTCGGCCCAGACGATCCGCAGCAGGCCGCGGTCGCGCAGCTCGCGCGCGACCTTCTCCACCGTCCCCTGGTCATAGTCGACCACCGGTTCCCGGTTACTCGTCTGGTTACAGGCCGTCCGCAACGCGTTGGCCGTCAACGGGTACGACGCCGGCACGGTCGTCTGCTTTTCCAGCAGACTTCCGACCACCCGCTGTTCCTCAACCCCAAGCACAGGAAGCCCACTCACAGGAAAACCCTAGAACCTCACCGGCCCACCCGGGCCCAGGTGGGGTCACGAGGGGCCATCGGGTGAGTCAGCGAGGTTGGTAGGTGGTGGGGTCGGTGAGGTCGACGGGCTCGAAGCCGGTGCCGTTGCAGGTCGGGCAGAGGGCGGAGTGGTGGGTGCCGCCGCCGGCGCAGGTCGTGCAGAGGCCGTCGTGCCAGGACAGGCCGTTCAGCGATTGGTGTGGGCGGGGGAAGTGGGTGTCCGGCAGGTAGCACTCGGCGCCGGTGGTGCCGTGGACGCGACCGCAGAGGTCTTTGCCCTGGCCTCGCTCGAGCGCGCTCATGCCGGACCTCGAAGTGGTTGGTTCATGTCGGGATACCCCCAGAAGGGTGGGTTCAGCTGGCCTGCATCCAGGATTGGGTGAGGACGGACTGTGGATCGGTGGTGGCGGTCAGGACCGGGGTAGTGGTGAGCCGGAGACTCGCCTCCACCTGGTCGTAGAAGGTCTCGACGGCGCGGATCAGGTCGTCGGCCTCGCGCGTGCTGACGGCACGCTCGAGGCCGGCCTCGGCGGCGGCGCGCTGCGCGGCACCGGCGGCGAAGAACGTGGCCCACTCGCCGAACTCCGGCGCGACGTCGGCGAGGAGCACCCAGGCGTTGCGCTGGATCCGGCGGCCGCGCGGCGAGCGCACCGGCCGAGCCCGGACGGCGAGCACGGCAGCCGCGACCCGGAGCGCCGCGACGTGGGCGCTCGAGTAGCGGAGCAGGTGGTCGCTCGTCTCGGCCGCCTCGGCCAGCGCGGACCGGGCCCGCGACAGCTCTCGGCTCGCCGCACCGGCCGCTGCCGGGGAAACCGGTGAAACGGTCATCGGTCTGTCACCCTTTCGAGTTGCCAGCGGTGGGAGTCGGGGTCGTACGCGAGGTCGAACAGCTCCTGGCGGCCGTGCCGCCCGCAGCCCGCCTCGACGCGGTACACGGACCGCTGGGGTCCCCAGTCCGCGTCCAGCACACCGACGGCCGCCGGCGTGCTGCTCAGTCCACGAGGAGCCGGCTCGCTCCCCGCCGTACAACGCTCGCCGGTGACGCTGGGGGCGAGCGCGGCGTGCGCCGCGGCGCGGGACCGGGTGGTCGCCAGGCCGCTGAGGTGTGCGCGGGCCGCGTGACTCCAGTGCTCTGGGCGACCGTCGCTCGCGGGGCGAGCGTCGGACCCGGAGCCGGCGCGGGGGTCGATGGTCTGGCCGGTGCCGATGATGCCGCGCTCCCACCAGACCGCGGTCTCGGTCCACTGCGACTCGATCGAGCACACCCGCCACAGGCGGCCGCGCCAGAGGAACTGGTCGGGGGTGTCGATGCCGTCCACGGCCACCGTGTGCACCTCGACGGCGTCGTCGAACTCCCACATGCTCCATCGCCTCCTGATCACGTCGCACTGCCCCAGGTCGGAGTCCCGACGGGCCGGTCCGGAGTGGGGGTCGAGGACCACCCCGGGACCAGGCCCGCCGGGACCACCGGTAACCGATGCGGCCGCAACTCCGCACCGGAGCCGTCCAGCTGCCCGACGCCTGCCGGCCCGGTCTCCCGACGAAACCGGATCCGAAGCAATCGAACATCTGTTCGAACACCTGAAGCGTATCCCTGCCCGCCGACAGTCGTCAACGGCCCGTAAGCCCCGCGCGCCGCCACGCGACCGCGGCACCGGCCAGACTGGAAGCCCCAGGGCCGAATCCACGACGGAGGGACCGAGCATGCGGAAGCGGGCAGCGGCAATCGCCACGGCGGTGGTGGTGGCAGCAGTCGCGCTGCCGCTCTTCCAGCCGTGGAAGCTCGTCACCGACGAGGTCGTCGACGAGGCACTCCCTGGCACTGCTCCGATCCCCACAACGGCATCCTCGACGACGCCACCGACAATTTCCGTCGAGCGCCCACAATCACCGCTCGCTGTCAAGACCGGACCCCGGGTGCTGCTGACCGGACAGCTGATCACGCACGAACACCGGACCGAAGGCAGCGTGCGGATCCTTGCCCTGCCGGACGGCACGAGGGTGCTCCGGCTGGAGAACCTCGCCACCTCCGACGGACCGGACCTCAAGGTCTGGCTGAGTGACGCCGCCGTCACCTCCGGCAGGCAGGGCTGGCACGTCTTCGACGACGGCGCCTACCGCAGCCTGGGCAGCCTGAAGGGCAACCACGGCAACCAGAACTACCCGATCCCCGCCGACGTGCGGCTGGACGCCTTCCGCAGCGTGACGATCTGGTGCGACCGGTTCAACGTCTCGTTCGGTGCCGCCGAGCTGAAACCCGCGTGACAGGCCGCCTAAGCTCGTCGGGGTGAGCAGTCATCCCAATGTGCAGAAGGTCGCCGACGCCCTGCAGGAGGCCGGCGCGACCGGCGAGATCGTCATCCTGGACGAGGCGGTACCGACCGCTGCGGCCGCCGCGGCAGAGCTCGGCTGTCCGGTCGGCGCGATCGCGAACAGCCTGATCTTCGACGGCGACGGCGTACCGGTGCTGATCCTGACCTCCGGCGCGCATCGAGTCGACACCGCGAAGGTCGCCGCCGAGCTGGGCATCAGCAAGCTCAAGCGCGCGACGCCGGAGTTCGTCAAGGAGCACACCGGTCAGTCGATCGGCGGCGTCGCCCCGGTCGGCCACCCCGGCCAGGTGCCGACGTACGTCGACACAGCGCTGGAGCAGTACGACGTCGTATGGGCCGCCGCCGGCATCCCACACTCTGTCTTCCCGACCACCTACGCCGAGCTGCTCGGCCTCACCAACGGCACCCCGATCACCGTGAACTGAACGAAGCCCCGTCCACAACGGACGGGGCTTCGTCGCAGTACTTACAGCGTCTAGAAGGCCGGGCGGATGTCCACGTCCGCGGCGCGGACGTAGGCCATCCGGTGGCCGAACCAGATCTGGTAGTAGCGGTCCTTGCCGAGCACCTGGACGTGATCGGTCGGCGGTACGCCGTCGAACGTCACGGCCCGGTAGTAGTCCGTCTCGATGTTCGCGTCGCTGACCGGGTAGGCCTGTCCCGCACCGATCGAGTACTGCAGCGGTGTAACGGTCTGGTACGGGATACCGGCCGGGTACGCCGCCTGCTCCGGGTAGGCCCGTCCGTACACCGGCACCGAGGTGAGACCCGCCTTCGGCTTCACCACGAGACCCGGCTTGGCGAACGCGACCGGCGACGACGCCGGGCTCTTGAACCAGCCGAGCGCACCCAGGTACCAGACGGCGACCCAGTCACCCTGCCGCTGCCCCACGACGTACTGCGAACCCGCCGCGGCCCGGGAGCCCATGTCGGACACGACAGTGGTGCCGTCGGACCCGTCCGGGTGCAGGCCGATGTCCTTGACCAGGGCGGCGTTGTCGTCCGGCGCCTGCCGCAGGTAGACGAAGTTGGTGCCCTGCGGCGCGCACTGCGTACCCGGTGCGTCGCAGTTGCTGACCACCTGGACGTTGCCGGCGAAGCCCGGCTTGATCGTCACGATCGAACCGGTCTTGACCGGGAAGATCTTGTGCCCGTAGATCGGTGCGCCGAGCAGGTCGAAGTAGTGCTCCCAGTCCCAGTAGGGTCCCGGGTCCCAGTGCATGCCGCGGACCGTGGACGGCACCGTGCCCGGCACCTGGTCGTGGCCGATGATGTGGCCGCGGTCCAGCGGGATGTGGTTCTTCGCGGCCAGGTAGCGGACCAGCTTGGCCGAGTTGCGGTACAGCGCCTCGGTGAACCAGGTCGCGCCCTGCGGTGCGAAGCCCTCGTGCTCGATCCCGATGCTGTGCATGTTCACGTACCAGTTGCCGGCCTGCCAGGCGACGTCCTTGGCCTTGACGTGCTGCCAGGTGTGCCCGTCCGACGACCGCATCGTGTACTGCCAGCTCACGTACGTCGGGTCCTGCACCAGGTTCAGCACGCCCTGCCAGGTGCCCTCGGTGTCGTGGATGACGATGTAGTCGATCTTGCCGGTCTTCGGCCGGTCGGCGAGGTCGTGGTTGCCGTAGTCCCCGGCCGTACCGAAGGTCGAGTACGGCGCCGGCAGCCACTCGCAGCCGAGCGACGCCGGGCACTCCACGTCCGACGTCGACGGCTGGACGCCGGCCGGCAGCGCGAGCTTGTTCACCTGCGCCTTGTCCGGCTTCACGGCGAGCGCCGGCATCACGATCCGCTGGCCGGTGTTGGTGGTGCGGGCAGCGCCCTTCGCCAGGATCGAGTAGACGTCGTCGGCGAACCCGGCCGCGCCGACCCGGTCACCGGCCTCGGCGTACGACGCGACAGCGCCGTACCACTGCGCGGGCGAGGTGCTGGCACCGACCGGCAGGCCGAGCGAGCGCTGGTACGCCGCCAGCACCGCGGCGCCACCATTGATGTTGGACGTGGTGTCGGTGCGCAGCGCGGTGGCGTCGATACCGGTCAGCTGGGACGCCTTGTTCAGCGTCTGCAGCGACTCGGCGGACGCGACCTTCTGCTTCCCGGACAGGTCGGCAACCTCGGCGGCGCCGAGAGCGGTGAGGTGCATCGGGCCGTAACCGCCCGACGTGCTCGGCGTACCACCGTGGTCGTCCCAGCGGGACTCGGCGTACGAGACCGCCAGCAGGACCGACTCGGGGACGCCGTACTTCGCCGCGGCCGCCTGGAACGCCGAGGCGGCGGCGGTGGGGCCGGCCGCCGGCGCGGGCGGCGGAGCAGCGAGGGCGGGTGGACCACCGGACGACACGCCGGTCAGGGCGACCGGCAGCGCTACCGCAGCCAGTGCGGCAAGAATCTTCGGACGACGCAGCATGATGTTCTCCTGAACCCGTGGGCGGGTGCCGGTCACACAGACTGGCAGCCTAGTCACAATGAGTCGAGGCAACCCGGATGTCAACGGTTAACCAAAACTCAGGTCGATAGGTTCGATGTTGACGAAATCGTGCGTGCGCGGCACGGCGACTGAGGGTTACGGAGCACGACGATGGAAGCGTTCCCGTTGGCGGTCACGACGGGCTGGGCCAGTGGCGTCAATGCCTATGCCTGCGTGCTGATTCTCGGTCTGCTCGGCCGGTTCGCGGGCGCCGGCGACGTACCGCACGCGCTGACCACGACCCCGGTGCTGATCGCAGCCGGTGTTCTGTTCGCATTCGAGTTCGTCGCGGACAAGATCCCCTACATCGACTCGGCCTGGGACGCGATCTCGACGGTGATCCGGCCGACGATCGGGGCCATTCTGGCCGCGATGATGTCCGGGCAGGCGAGCACCCTGCACCAGGCGATCATCGCCACCACCGGCGGTCTGGTCGCGCTGCTCTCGCACGCGGTGAAGGCGAGTCTGCGGCTCGCGATCAACACCTCCCCCGAACCGGTCACGAACATCGCCGCGTCGTCCGGTGAGGACGTCGCGGTCGCCGGGGTGGTCTCGCTGGCCGCGTTCCACCCGACCGCGGCGCTCATCATCGCCGCGGTGCTGCTGTTGCTCGGTCTGCTCGGCGTGTACTTCGCGTTCCGGGCGATCAGACGCGGCTATCGACGGTTCAAGGCGTGGCGAGAGCGACGCAGTACCCCTGCTCCTGGAGGTAGCGCAGCCTGATGGCGAAGGTAGTTGTGGTCGGGGCGGGACTGGCCGGCCTGGCCAGTGCGGTGCGGTTGGCCAAGCTGGGTCACGAGGTCACCATCTGCGAGCGGGACGAGCATCTGGGCGGAGTGCTCGGGCGGATCGACGCCGACGGGTTCACCTGGGACGCCGGAGCGGCCAGTACGACGCTGCCGGCCGCGCTGCGCGACCTATTCCGCAAAAGCGGCCGTCCGATCGAGAGTCTGGTCCAACTGGAGCCGGTGACCGAGCCACGCCGCCACATGTTCAGCGACGGCTCCGTGCTCGACCTGCCCGTCAGTGACCGCGGTGCTCAGCAAGAGGCCTGGACCGACCTGGCCGACGAGCGGGTCGCCGAGCAGTGGACCAGACTGGTCGACGGGTACGGCGACACCTGGCAGCTCCTCCGCAAGACGTCACTGGAGCCACCGCTCGAGCCCAAGCTGCCGATCGCGACCATCCGGGCCCTCAAGCCGTGGCAGTCGCTGGAGAAGGTCGCGCAGCGCGAGCTGACCGACGAGCGGGCCCGCGCGGTGCTGCGGCACTTCGCAGCCCAAGGCGGCTCCGAGGCGAGCCTCACGCCGGGGTACGTCGGCGTCTGGTCCTACCTGGAGCGCACGTTCGGCCGCTGGACGATCCAAGGCGGCTTCGGTGCACTGGCCGACGCACTGGTCCAGCGAGCGAGCGAACGGAAGATCTCCGTGCGCACCTGGGCCGAGGTGGTCGCAGTCTCCACAGCAAACGGCGCTGTGACCGGCGTACGGCTCGCTGACGGCACTGAGCTGGCTGCTGACATCGTCGTGAGCGACATCGACCCTCGCGACCTCTACGAGCGGCTCGTCAACGACCCAGCGGCCAAGAAGGCAAAGAAGGCAAAGAAGAGGGTCCTGTCGACCCACCAGGCCCAGGCGGCGTACGTCGTACACCTGGGGCTCAAGGACCCGGTGCCGGCACTCCCCTTCGAGACTGTCCTGCACGGCACGCCCACTGTTGTCATCCGGAAGAGTGGTACAGCACCGGCCGGACACCAGGCGTGGTCCGTGCTGGTCCACGGCTACCCCACCGATGACGTGCTGGACCTCTTGGTCGCCCGTGGCCTGCACATCCGGGACAAGGTCGTCTCCCGGCAGACCTCCCCCTCGTGGTGGGCCGGAGTGGCCTGGGAGGGGTACCGGACCGCCCGCCGCCGGGCCACGAACGTGTCTCCGGTCAAGGGGCTGTACTGCGTCGGCGCGGGCGCGCACCCGGGCTCCGGCGTCCCCGCCACCACCCTCGGAGCAGCGATCGTGGCCGATGCCATCGGGAAGGCCTGAGACCGAGGTTCGGTTGGACACGGGAGCGAACTAAGATTGGTTGTTCCTGTGTTCTGTGTCGGGGACGGATGCCCGGCGGTAGAGAGGACCTCGGTGGATCAAACCCCAACGTCGGCCGATCACGAGAATGTCGAGCGGGCGGAGCTGGCGGCTGAGCAACACCACGTCGACCGGGTGTACGACCGGGTCGAGGAGGCTGCCCGGTCGGCGTCGCGGATCGCGGTCGAAGGCCACCAGCGGGCCCAGGCGCAGAACGTCGGCCGGGTCCGCGAGGAGGAGCAGACCGGGCTGTACGAGCGCGACGTCCTGGTGTTCGCCGCCGCCCGCCGGATCGCGGAGCTGGACGCCGAGCACGAGGGCCTGGTCTTCGGCCGTCTCGACTCGGACCGTGGCGACGACCAGCCGGCCGCACCCACGGCGAGCGAGCTGGAGAAGCTCTACGTCGGCCGGATCGGCGTCCGCGACGCGGAGTACGAGCCGCTGGTGATCGACTGGCGCGCGCCCGCGGCCGAGCCGTTCTACCGCGCCACCGCGACCGATCGGCAGAAGGTGGTCCGGCGCCGCGTCCTGCGGAACAAGGGCCCCCGGATCGTCGGCCTCGAGGACGACCTGCTGGCGCCGGAGCGAGCGCCGGAGGACCTGCCGGTGATGGGTGAGGGCGCGCTGATGGCGTCGCTGTCCCGGGCTCGTGGACACACGATGCGCGACATCGTCGCCACCATCCAGGCCGAGCAGGACGAGGCGATCCGCTCCCCAGCCCGTGGCGTCACCGTCATCGGTGGCGGTCCGGGCACGGGTAAGACAGTCGTCGCGCTGCACCGAGCGGCGTACCTGCTCTACAGCGACCGGCGGCGCTTCGAGCGTGGCGGCGTACTGGTCGTTGGCCCGTCTGCCGCCTTCATGGCCTACATCGAGCGCGTCCTGCCCAGCCTGGGCGAGAACACGGTGTCGCTGCGCGCTGTGGGTGAGCTGGTCGACGGCGTGAAAGCCACTGCGGTCGACGACGCCGCGGCGGCCGCCGTCAAGGGCTCGCTGCGGATGCGCGGGATTCTCGGCAGGGCTGCTCGTGACCGGGTGCCGAACGCACCCACCACCCTGCGGATCTTCATCGGCGGTGCAACCGTCGAGCTCGACGCCAACCAGCTGGACAACGTACGGCGGAACGCCCTGCGCCGCACCGCCCGTAACAGGGCGGCTGCCGAGGCGCGCAAGGGCCTGATCGCCGCCCTGTGGCAGCGGTTCCCGGAGGACCTGCGCAACGGGCCGCTGGGCGACCGGGAGGCGTTCGGCGACCGCATCGGCGACACGCAGGCGTTCCGGACGTTCTTCAGCCAGTGGTGGCCGATGCTGACCCCAGAGGCGGTGCTGCGGTGGCTCGGTGACCCTCGGCGGCTGCAGCGCTGGGCACGCAACGACCTGACCCCGGCCGAGATCGACGCGCTGGCCGCTGCGATCCGCAGTACGGACGAGTTCACCATCGCCGATGTCGCGCTGCTGGACGAGCTGGGCACGTTCCTCGGCCGGCCGCCGGTGAACGAGGCCAAGGACGACGAGTTCGACTGGCTCGAGGGCATGAGCGACGGCGTCAACGAGGTGCTGACCAGCTCCGAGCGCCGGGCCCGGGCCGCGGCCGCGCGGGAGGCGGACGAGCCCGAGGAGTACGCGCACGTGCTCGTGGACGAGGCCCAGGACCTATCCCCCATGCAGTGGCGGATGGTCACCCGACGCGGGCCGCAGGCGAGCTGGACGATCGTCGGCGACCCCGCGCAGAGCTCGTGGCCGGACCCGGACGAGGCCCGCGCCGCGATGGACTCGATGCTGTCGCACCTGCAGCGGCACTCGTTCCGGCTGTCGACCAACTACCGGAACTCGGCGGAGATCTACGCGTTCGCCGGTGAGGTGATCCGGCAGAGCATCCCGGACGCCGACCTTCCCAACGCCGTACGCAGCACCGGGGTCGAGCCGGAGCACCGGGTCTTCGACGCCGGCAAGGTGTCGGAGGCGGCAGCTGACGCGGCAGCCGAGCTGCTGCAGCTGGTCGAGGGCACCGTCGGTGTCATCGTGCCGCCAAAGCTGCGGCCCGTCGTGGAGCCGGTGCTGGCCGAGCTGGGCGACCCACGGGTCGTTGCCGTGAGCCCCTTGGACTCCAAGGGCCTCGAGTACGACGCGGTCGTGGTGGTCGAACCGGACCGGATCGTCAGCGACACACTTGGCGGTGTGCGCGCGCTGTATGTCGCTCTGACCCGGGCGACCCAGCGGATGATCACGGTGAACAGCACCACCCACTGGCTGCCCGCGCCGCAGGACTAGCTGCGGGGTACGACGTACGACACGAGGTCGGCCTCGTTGGCGCTGAGGTCGGCCCAGCGGCAGGTGAGGTGGAGGACGGCGAGGCCGGTGGTCGGGTACTTCTGGGTGAGCTCGAGGCGCTCCGGGCTGGTGCCGTCCAGGGCGAGCTCGTCGGCGAGCCATGGGATGCCCGGAGCGTGGCCGACCATGACCACCGTGCGGGCCTCGGTCGGGACGTCGTGGACGACGTCGAGCAGGCCGTCGGTGTCGGCGTTGTAGATCCGCTTGTCGTACCAGACGTCACCGGCGGAGACGCCGGCGTCGGCGACGTACTTCCAGGTCTCGCGGGTGCGCTTCGACGGCGAGCACAGGACCAGGTCCGGTTCGATGCCCTGGGCAACGAGGTAGCGGCCGGCCGCACCGGCGTCGGCGCGGCCACGGTCGGCCAGCGGTCGCTCGAGGTCGGGCATCGTCTCCGGCGGCACGGCCTTCGCGTGCCGGAGCAGGACGAGCGTGCGGTCGATCAGCAGGTCCGACGGGTCAGCCATTGGGTCAGGATACGTTGGCGCCCTGGAGGTTGCGGAACACCTGCCGGGTCGCGGTCGACCTGTTCAGGGTGATGAAGTGGATGCCCGGCGCGCCACCCGCCAGCAGGGTCTCGCACAGCTCGGTGGCGATCTCGATGCCGACCTCACGGACCGCGGCCGGCTCGTCCTCGACAGCGAGCAACCGGTCCGTGACGGCCGTCGGCAGGGCCATGCCGGTCAGCTCCGCCATCCGCTGGATCTGCTTGATGTTGGTGACCGGCATGATGCCGGGCAGCACCGGCATGTCGCAGCCGAGCTGGTCGGCCCGGTCGACCAGGCGGAAGTAGTCGTCCGCGCCGAAGAACATCTGGGTGATCGCGTAGTCGGCGCCGGCCTGGGCCTTCGCGGCGAGCACCTGGGCGTCGGCCTCGAGCGACACCGCCTCCGGGTGCTTGTCCGGGAACGCGGCGACGCCGACGCAGAAGTCGCCCAACTCGCGGATCAGCTCGACCAGCTCGACGGCGTGGTTGAGGCCCTCGGGGTGCGCGACCCACGGCTGGTTCGGACCGCCGGGTGGGTCCCCGCGGAGCGCGAGCATGTTGCGGACACCGGCACCGGCGTACGCGCCGATCACCGACCGCAGCTCGTCGCGCGAGTGGGCGACGCAGGTGAGGTGGCCGAGCGGGGTCAGCGAGGTGTCCTGGGCGACGCGTTCGGTGACCCGGATGGTGCCGTCGCGGGTGGTGCCGCCGGCGCCGTACGTGATCGAGACGAAGGTCGGCCGGAGCTGCTCGATCTCGCGGATCGACCGCCAGAGCACCTCCTCGGCCTCCGGGGTCTTCGGTGGGAAGAACTCGAACGAGAACGACCGGTTCCCGGCCGCGAGCAGCTCGCGGATCGTCGGCGTACCGCTGGGCCGCGTCGAGGGAAGACCGTTCGCCATGCCGACAGGTTACCCGGGGTGTCCGCGGCCGTCTGCCCACCGACTACGCTCCGAGACGTGTATGGCGATGTCGACATTCCGGCCGAGGTCCAGCGGGCGCTGACCGCGTTCCTGGATCGTCAGGAGCAGCGGCTGGGGGCGCTGGGGCCCGAGCTGGCCGAGGTGGTGCTGGCCGCGCGGGACGCGACCAGTGGGGGCAAGCGGCTGCGTCCGTCCTTCTGCTATTGGGGTTTCCGGGCCGCGGGTGGTGATCCGGCGCTGCCGATCCTGCCGGCTGCGGCGAGCCTGGAGATGCTGCATGTCAGCGCGCTCGTGCACGACGACGTGATGGACTCCTCCGACGTACGCCGGGGTGCACCGGCCGCCCACCGACGCTTCGAGGCGCTGCAGCGGGCTCGGTCCACTGGGGATGCCGAGCGGTTCGGGGTGGGTGCGGCGATCCTGCTCGGTGATCTCTGTCTGATCTGGGCGGACGAGTTGCTGCACACGTCCGGGTTCGACGCGGCGGCGCTGGCGCGGGCGGAGAAGTACTTCGACGCGGTGCGGGTCGAGGTGACCGCCGGGCAGTACCTCGACCTGGTGGCGCAGGCGAGCGGCGAGTCGGACATGGACCTGGCGCTGCGGGTACTGCGATACAAGTCGGCGACGTACACCGTCGAGCGTCCGCTCCACGTGGGCGCCGCACTCGCCGGCGGCTCGGACGAGTTGATCGCCGGGTTGTCGGCGTACGGCCAGCCGATCGGCGAGGCCTTCCAGCTTCGGGATGACCTGCTGGGTGTCTTCGGCGATCCGGCGGTCACCGGCAAGCCCGCCGGGGACGACCTGCGCGAGGGAAAGCGCACCGTGCTGGTCGCCTATGCGGTTGCCAATGCGACGCCGGTCCAACTAGCCGAGTTCAACCACCTCTTCGGGCGCCCCGACCTGACCGACCCGCAAATCCAGCTCCTCCGCGAAATCCTCATCTCCACCGGCGCCGTCCAGTCCTGCGAAACTCTCATCACCCACCGCACCGAAGCCGCCCTCACCGCCCTCCACCAAACCCCCCTGGCCGACGACACCACCCAAAAATCCCTGACTGATCTGGCCATCGCAGCCACTTCCCGCTCCGTGTAAGCCCCCACGCACGCTACGCAGGCGCTCTTCGTCGCTCCGCTCCTCAACGCACCTGCTTCACGAGCTCCCACCCACCCCAGTTGCCGGCTGCCGCCGGCGAGCTGCGGGCTGGCGCCCGCGGGTGAAAGCCGACTGTTTCTCGCTTTGGCAGCTCAGCCAAGTGCGGCGAATCACCCGCGACGACCGGACCCACCTGCTTGCCCGGACACGAACCGACCAAACGGACGCTCTCCCAAGCGGACCAGCGTTCAAGCCGAGTCGCGCTGGATCGAGGCGGGCCTGGCGTCCGGCCTGATCGGCCCCATGGGTCTGCAACCTGCTGCACGACCGGTGCATCCTCTGGCGGTGGGATTACTCCGGGGTGGTCATGAGGTTGATGAGGCGGAGGAGTTCTGCGGTGGGGGACAGGTCGCCGACGATGATGATTTTTAGGACGGCTCGGTCTTCGTCGTAGATGGTTTCTACTCGGAGGCGGCCGGCTTCGGGGTGGTTCAGGGAGCCGTGTACGTGGGTGGTGATGCGGTCGGCCTCGGGGCGGGTGATGGCGTCGATGTGGACGATGCTGGAGGTCTCCACGTGGCGGGTGGACTCGTCGACGTCGAGGGACGCGGTGGGGGTGCCGGTGAAGGCTTCGAGGGCCTCGCGGGTGATGCGGTACTGCTTGCCGATCCGGACTGCTTGCAGCCGCCCGTCGCGGACGTAGTTACGGATCGTGCGGACGTGCAGGCCGAGGCGGTTCGCGACCTGCTCGACCGAGTACAGCTCTTGGGCCACCAGCCAAGACTACGGCATGTTCCTTAGAATTCCCTATAAATCGCGATACAGCGGTACTTAGGGTATTTTGAAGCACATGAAGGTCTACGTCAGCGACAGCCCCCTCACCGACGAGCGCGAGGTCGTCCAGCTCATCGTCGATGCGTACTACGGCCACGCGGCGGAGTGGATCGCGTTCACCCCGGACCAGCTGGGCGACGAGTTCTTCGAGCTGCGGACCGGACGGGCCGGCGCCATCGCGCAGAAGTTCGTGGACTACCGGATGGGTCTCGCCGTGGTCGGTGACATCTCCGGGCGCACAGCCGAGAGCCAGTCCCTCGCCGACTGGGTTCGCGAGAGCAACCGCGGCCGCAACCTGTGGTTCGTCGACGACCTGGAAGCCCTCGACGCCCGCCTACAGAACGGGCAGTGAGCTCAGCAGATCAGGCGTGTCGGCATCCGGCGGCTCATACAGCAGCACCCGGAGCTGACCGGAGTTCGTGGTGTCCTCGGTGAAGATCTGCAGCGCCACGTCGACAGTGTCGTGGTCGTGCTCGAGCAGGTGCTGCAGACCGGTCCACAGCACGATCTCCGGCTCCCCGGTCGACCTGTCGCTGAGTGAATCGGCCAGCGCGTCCCAGTTCCGGCCGAACCACCGCGGCAGGTCGAAGGCCGTCGCACAGAGGTCCAGGAACCCGGTCTTGTCGTGCACCTCGCTGGTGTCGAGCAGCACGAACCCCCACCCGGCTGCCTCGACGTCCTGCCGTACGTCGGCCACCGGAGCGTCCGATGGCCACCGGTAGACACCAGGGCGCAGGCCGGCCGACAGCAGCGCGCGCAAGCTACTCATGAAGTTCCCCCGTCCTCCGCGACCCGGCGGAAGGACTTGTAGTGGTCGTCCGTGTAATAACGCTCACCACCGTTGCCGGTCACGATCCGGCGGGCACCACGGTCCTTCTCGCCCGGCGTCCGCACGGTGTACTCGTGGTAGTACCCACGGTCGTGCTTCGGCAGGATCTTCTCCAGGTTGCCGAACACCACCCCGTCGCGGCTGTACGGGTACGGCCCGCCCTGGTCGATCAGCCGCAGCGTGTCCTGCGCCTCCTTGGGCAGGTCCGCGACGGCGACCAGCTTCAGGCCGCTGGCCGGGTCGACATCGCCGGAGGTCTTCGTCGCACTGCAGCCGAACAGCGACGCCGCCAGGGTGATCACCAGCATCGCGATCACCACGACCGCGACGATCCGCACGGTCTTCTGGTTGTTCACTGCAGCAGCCGCCGGCTGAACTCGGCCGCAGCCGCCTGCGGGTCATCGGCTTCGGTGATCGCCCGTACGACGACCACCCGCGTCGCCCCGGCCTCCATCACCTCGTCCAGCCGGTCGAGGTCGATGCCACCGATCGCGAACCACGGCTTCGGCTGCTGCCGGCTCGCGGCGTACGAGACCAGCTCCAGCCCGGCCGCCGGCCGCCCCGGCTTCGTCGGCGTTGCCCAGGTCGGCCCGACGCAGAAGTAGTCCGAGCCGATCTCCTCGACCGCCGCGTTCACCTGGCTGAAGCTGTGCGTCGACCGGCCGACGACCGGCTCCGGGCCGATGATGCCGCGGGCCGCGTGCACCGGCAGGTCACGCTGCCCCAGGTGCAGTACATCGGCACCCGCGGCGAACGCGATGTCCGCGCGATCGTTCACCGCCAGCAGTTTGCCGTGCCGCTTGCAGGCGTCCGCGAACACCTCCAGCGCGGCCAGCTCGTCGGCGGCTTCCATCTCCTTCTGCCGCAGCTGCACGATGTCGACGCCACCGGACAGCGCGGCGTCCAGGAACTGCTCGAGGTCGCCCTGCTTCTCCCGTGCGTCCGTGCACAGGTACAGGCGGGCGTTTGCCAGGTCAGTCACACCCCACAGCCTGCCATGACCGCACTGCGCGCCCGGCCTTAGGCTGGCCGCATGCCTGAGCACACGTCCGATGTCGTGGTGATCGGCGCGGGGCTGATCGGGCTGGCAACCGCCTGGCGGCTCGCCGCAGACGGTATCCAGGTGACCGTATGTGACCCGACACCCGGCGGCCAGACCTCCAATGTGGCGGCCGGCATGCTCGCCCCGGTCACCGAGGTGGAGTACGGCGAGGACGACCTGCTCGCCCTCAACCTGGCCAGCAACGACGCCTGGCCCTCCTTCGCTGCCGAGCTGGAGGAGCTGACCGGCCTCTCCGCCGGCTTGCACCGGACCGGCACCCTGTCCGTCGCGTACGACGTGGACGACGCCGCTGCCCTGCGCCGGCTCGCTGACTACCAGCGCAGGCTCGGGCTCGAGGTCGAGGAGCTGTCCGGTCGCGAGGCCCGCCGCCGCGAGCCACTGCTCGCCACTGGTGTGTCCGGTGGCGTCTGGGTCCCCGGCGACCACTCGGTCGACAACCGGCAGGCTGTCTCCACTCTGCTCCGCGCAGTCGACCTCTCCGGCGTTCAGCTGATCAGAGAACGCGTCACCCGAGTGATCACCCGAGGTACGACGGCTCTCGGCGTACAACTGGCCAACGGCGACACCGTGCACGCGGATCACGTCATCGCTGCGACCGGGCCGTGGTCGTCGCAGCTCGACGGCGTACCGGACGAGCTGCGGCCACCGGTGCGGCCGGTGAAGGGCGAAGTACTGCGACTGCGGGTGCCAGAGGTCTACCGGCCCGCACTGCGCCACACCGTGCGGGCGACAGCTCGTGGCTTCTCGGTCTACCTGGTCCCACGACCCGGTGGCGAGCTCGTGGTGGGCGCTACCACGAGTGAGCTCGGATACGACACCAGGGTGCTCGCGGGTGGCGTGTTCGCGCTTCTCCGCGACGCCCGGACCGTCTTGCCGATCACTGACGAGCTCGAGCTGGTCGAGTCGATCGCCGGGCTCCGGCCGGCCACGCCGGACAACGCACCGGTACTCGGACCCTCCGGGCTCGATCGGTTGCTCTGGGCAACCGGCCACTACCGGAACGGCGTGCTGCTGACCCCGGTCACCGCGCAACTGCTGGCCGACACCGTGCGCACCGGAACGCTGCCAGACCTCGGCAAACCCTTTCTCGCGAACCGATTCACACACTGATCGGCACCACCGCCACTGTTGCCGTCAGCAACGGGAAAGCTTGTGAACGACAACAATGTAGTTCAGGCTTGAATTGTAAACATTGAGTTACAGGCGTAACACGCACCCCATTTGCCCCTGTTGTCACATCCGTAGCAGCACTTACGGTCGATTGACGTTCCACACGGGGAGTTGGGCAGATGCGTAACGTCATACGAGTTCTCAGTGGACTCGCCGTACCGGTGCTGACCGCGGCCGTGATCACCGCGGGGTCACCCGGGTTCGGCGTGTACACCGTGAAGCAGGGTGACACCCTCAGTCACATCGCCGGTCGCTACGGGACCACCGTCAAAACCTTGGTCGCGCTGAACCACCTGCCGGGCAACGGCAACGCGATCTACGCCGGGGAGACCATCCAGCTGCCCGGGAAGGCCCCGAAGAAGACCACTCCGCCGGCCAAACGGTCCCAGCTCGGCCGGGTCACGTACGTCGTCAAGCGCGGCGACACCGTCTTCAAGATCGCCAAGCGCTTCAAGTGCTCGCAGGCGAACCTGCTGGCCGCCAACGGCCTGAAGTCGAGCTCCCGCATCTACGCGGGCAAGCCGTTGCAGATCCCGGTCAAGCTCCACCCGAAGCCCAAGGCCAAGCCGAAGAAGGTCAAGAACAGCAACAACACCTTCGCCGGCCGCACGTACGCCGACCACATCGTCGCCCAGGCGAACCGCAACCGGGCGACGCTGAAGAAGCGCAAGCTCCCGACCCGCGCCGAGATGCGCACGCTCATCGTCACCACCGCGAAGCGGTACGGCGTCGACCCGGAGCTGGCGCTCGCGGTGAGCTGGCAGGAGTCCGGCTGGAAGCAGCGGGTCGTCTCCCCCGCGAACGCCGTCGGCGCGATGCAGGTGATCCCGTCCACCGGCAGGTTCGCCTCCGGCATCGTCGGCCGCCGCCTCGACCTGCTCAAGCCCCAGGACAACGTGACCGCCGGAGTGGTCCTGCTGAGCCGGCTGACCGCCGCCGCCCGCCTTGACCTCGCGGTCGCCGGCTACTACCAGGGTCTGGGCGGCGTGAAGAAGAACGGCATGTACCCGGACACCAAGCTCTACCGGCAGAACATCCTCCGCCTCAAGGCCCAGTTCGAACGCGGGTGGGACCCCCTGCGGTGAGCCTGGCGCGGTGACCCTGAGCTGTTATCTACACTCTCTGAGCAGGACGGTTTGGGGAGAGGCGGCTCACCGCAAGTGACGGACGACGTGGACATGCAGGTCAGCGACCGCCTCGTCGGGCGCGTGCTCGACGGTCGCTACCGCGTGGGCGCACGGGTCGCCAAGGGCGGCATGGCCACGGTCTACCAGGCGCTGGACATGCGGCTGGACCGGACCGTCGCGGTCAAGGTGATGCACGACGGGCTCGGTGACGACGCCCAGTTCACCCGCCGGTTCGTGGCCGAGGCCCGGGCGGCGGCCCGGCTGTCCAACCCGAACGTGGTGGCCGTGTTCGACCAGGGCGACGACAACGGCACCCTGTTCCTGGCGATGGAGTACATCCCCGGCCGCACGCTGCGGGACGTCATCCGCGACGAGGCACCGCTCTCCCCCGCCCGTGCGCTCGACCTGCTCGCCCCGGTCCTGTCCGCGCTGTCCGCGGCCCACGACGCGGGCATCGTGCACCGCGACATCAAGCCGGAGAACGTCCTGATCTCGGACAAGGGCGTCGTGAAGGTCGCTGACTTCGGTCTGGCCCGTGCGGTCAGCGCGACCGGCAACACGGCCACGCAGGGCCTGCTGATGGGCACGGTGTCGTACCTGGCGCCCGAGCTCGTCACGGACGGTAGCGCGGATGCCCGCTCGGACGTGTACTCAGCCGGCATCCTCCTGTACGAGATGCTCACCGGCAACAAGCCGCACTCCGGTGACACCCCCATTCAGGTCGCGTACGCCCACGTGCATGCCGACGTACCGCCGCCCTCGCTGGAGCAGCCGAGCATCCCGCCGTACGTCGATGCGCTCGTGCAGCGCGCCACCGCGCGCGACCGGGACCTGCGGCCGACCGACGCACGCGTGTTCAGCCGGCAGGTGCTTCGGGTGCACAGTGCGCTCGAGGAAGGGCTGCCGGACGACCCGGAGCTCACCGGCGACCTCACCGTGCCGCTCCAGCAGATCAGGCAGGACAGCGGGTACGACGACGGCTACACGCGCGGCGAGCCCATGGACGAACCACCCCTGCGGCACGACACCATCGTCGTACCCGTGGACCGCGGTCGGCCGACCGGTGGACCCGCCAAGGCACCAGCGAAGCTACAAACACAGCGTCGCAGCCGTGGACCTGTCGCCCTGCTCCTCATCCTGCTGGCCGCCATCGCCATCGGCACCTCGGCCTGGTTCTACGGCGTCCACCGCTACACGTCGACACCGGACCTGACCCGGATGACGCCGGCAGCAGCGGCCGAGAAGGCCCAGCAGGCCGGCCTGACCACCACCCTGGCCAACCACGACTTCTCCGAGGACGTACCCCTCGGCGAGGTGGTCAAGACCGACCCCGGGCCGGGCGACCGGATCCGGAAGAACGGTGAGATCGGTCTGACCGTGTCCAAGGGACCGGAGCGGTACCGCATGCCGCAGCTGGTCGGGCTGCAACTCGACGCGGCCCAGCAGGCGCTCGGACCGATCAAGCTGAACACCGGGCAGATCAACGAGCAGTACAGCGAGACCGTGGCGCAGGGCAAGGTGCTGGCGACGTACCCGAAGTTCAACTCGGTGATGAAGCCGGGTGACGCGGTCAACTTCGCGGTCAGCAAGGGGAAGCGGCCGATCACCGTGCCGGACTTCACCGGCAAGTCCTCCCGGGACGCCGGCAAGGCACTGCGGAAGCTGGGCTTCGTCGTCGGCCGCACCGAGAAGTACGACCAGAAGGTGCCCGAGGGCGACGTGATCAGCCAGACGCCCAACAGCGGCACGCTGTTCGCCAAGGACAAGGTGCAACTGGTCGTGTCGAAGGGCCCGCCGCTGGTCGACGTACCGAACGTCAAGCGGAAGACCACCACCGAGGCCCAGCAGATCCTGACCGCGGCCGGGTTCACCGTGAAGGTGGAGGAGGCGCCGTTCAACCTCGGGCTGAACATCGTCGCCGCGCAGAACCCGGGAGCCGGCAAGAAGGCGCAGCCGGGCACCGAGGTCACGATCACTGTGCTGTAACCCACCATGCGCCGTTTTGGCTTGCGTGCAAGGGATCTGGTGAGATTGCCCGGTGAACCGATCGCGTCTCGCCGTACTGGCCCTGCTCGCGGTCGCGGCGGCGTGGGGGTCGACGTTCTTCCTGACCAAGGACCTGCTCACCCGGATGGACGTCGCCGACTACCTGGCGTTGCGGTTCCTGATCGCGTCGGTGGCGCTGCTGCTCGTCCACCCGCCCGCGATCTCCCGGCTGAGCCGTCTGGACCGTGGGCGGGCCGTTGCCCTGGGCATCACCTACGGCATCGCGCAGCTGGTCCAGACCGAGGGCCTGCGGCACACCTCGGCCAGCGTGTCCGGGTTCGTCACCGGGATGTACGTCGTACTGACGCCGCTGCTCGCCGCCGTGATCCTGCGACACAAGATCGGCCGCTGGGCCTGGTTCGCCGTGATCCTTGCCACAGTCGGCCTCGGGGTCCTGTCGCTACGCGGCTTCAGCATGGGCACCGGTGAGCTCCTGACACTCGCCTCGGCCGGTCTCTACGCGCTGCACATCATCGGGCTCGGCGCTTGGTCGACACCGCAGAACGCCTTCGGCCTGTCGACGCTCCAGATGATCGTGATCACCTGCGTCTGCGCGGTCGGAGCAGTGCCTGGCGGATTCTCGGTACCGCACGGCGCCGGCGACTGGGTCAGCGTCGTCTACATGGCCCTGGTGGCCGGTGCGCTCGCGTTGATCGTCCAGACTTGGGCACAGGCACACCTCACGCCGACACGGGCGGCGATTGCGATGACAATGGAACCGGTGTTCGCCTCGGCGTTCGCGGTGCTGTTCGGCACAGAGAGCGTCACCTGGCGGATGCTGGTCGGCGGCGCACTGGTGGTCTCGGCCATGTACCTGGTCGAGCTGGCACCGCGGCGTAAATTCGAGGCGGAAGTGCAGCATCTGGCTCAGTAGGAGGGGACATGCGGGACAGCGGGGGACGCGGCCGGTGGTACCCGGCTGTCGTGATCGCGCTCCTGCTTGCCATCCTCGCTGCCGGTGCGGCGAACAACCTCGTCCGCAACCCACAGCCTCGCCTGGTCGCGGACGGCGTCCCCGGCCATGCGACAGCCCACACCGCCTCCTCGCTCGGTGGCGGCGGCGAGCGGTACGCCGAGATGGTCCAGCACGCTCTCGCCGACCTCAGCGCCCTCACCCTCCCCAACGGCGCCACCCTGGCCGGCTGGGACGGCCCCTGGCGCTACGTCTGGCCCCGCGACGCCTCGTTCGTCGCGGCGGCCCACTGCGCGATCGGCCAGTACGACGAAGCCCACAAGGTGCTGGCCTTCCTGGACACCGTCCGCCCGGCCACCGGCCGCTGGGAAGCCCGCTACACCGAGACCGGCGCCCACGTGCCCGACGGTCGTGAGCCGCAGCTGGACGCGTCGGGGTGGGTGCTGTGGGCAACCTGGATGTGCCGGTCCGGCAACCAGTACTGGGACCTCGTCAAGGAGTCGGCCGACCAGATCGTGCGTGAGCTGACGTCCGACGGTCTGCCGAATCCGTCACCGGACTACTGGGAACGCTCCGAGAAGCAGCTCACGCTGGGCACGGTCGCACCGCTGCTGACCGGCCTCCGGTCCGCGGTCCGGATCGCTACAGAGCAAGACCGGCCGGCCGACGCCACCCGCTGGCGGGCGGCGCTGCAAAAGTTGTCACAGGCAACCGACCAGGTGTTCGGACCCGAGTACCCGCGCTCCCCGGCCAAGGCCGTCAGCTTCGTCGAGCCGGGCGTCGAGCCGGTCGGCGTCGGTGGTGGCGCGGACGCGATCGTCACCGTTCTCGGTCCACCCTTCGCACCCGCCCGGCCCGTCGTCTCCACGGCGATCGACCGCGCCCACGCCGTACTCACCCAACCCAACGGTGGTGTGACACCGGGCGAATCCTGGCGTGCGGACGGGGTGTCCTGGACTCCTCAGACTGCCTTGTTCGCACTGAGTGCCGCAGCGCGAGGTGATCACGCTCGAGCTGAACAGTTGCTGTCCTGGCTGGATCGGAACCGGACGCGCAGCGGCGCGCTACCGGAGAAGGTGAACCGCGACGACGAGCCGGCCGGCGAGGCGCCACTCGCGTGGACCTCCGCACTGGTCATCCTCGCCGCCACGGCACTCCAGAACCCACTACCGATTCCCTAGTCCATCGCCGTCGCCTCGAGGGCGACCAGCAAGTCCGGACCAGCCAGGCTCGCCACCCCAAGAACGCTGCTGGCGAAGCGGTCCGGCGACCCGCCGAAGCGCTCGGCCAGTACGCCGAAATGCTGCAGCAACAGGCCGACATCGGTGGTGTAGATGTTGAGCCGGACCACGTCCGCCACCGTCATCTCCGCTCCGGCCAGGACCGCCTCCAGGTTGTCCAGCGCCAGCCCGAGCTGCGCCGCCATGTCACCGGGGTGCTGCGCACTGCCATCGGCGTCGACCGAGTCCTGCGCGCTGCAGATGAGCTCCCGCCGACGGCCCTCGACCAGCTGCGCCTGATCGAAGCCGAGCCCGAGCGACCAGTTCCAGGGGTTGACCGCGGTGCGTTCCATGATGATCTCCTTCGTAGTTAGTTAGGTAACTAACCTAGAACCGACCGCCGACAGTTTTTATACTCGTACTCGTGAGCGAGCAGCGGGCGGGTAAGCGGGAGCGGTTGGTGGGCGCGGCCGAGGAGCTGGTGTACCGGCAGGGAGTGGCGGCGACGACGCTCGCGCACATCGCCGAAGCGGCCGATGTGCCGTTGGGGAATGTGTACTACTACTTCCGCACCAAGGAAGACATCGTCGGTGCCGTCGTG
Organism: Kribbella sp. NPDC026611; assembly: GCF_040638345.1. Classification (NCBI taxonomy): domain Bacteria; kingdom Bacillati; phylum Actinomycetota; class Actinomycetes; order Propionibacteriales; family Kribbellaceae; genus Kribbella; species Kribbella sp. NPDC026611. Next base: position 157,011 of record NZ_JBEZYC010000012.1, on the reverse strand, counting down.
AAGGCGCGGGTGGAGCAGACCGCGGCGACGCTCGCCGAGCTGGAAGGGCGGCATCGGTCGCCGAAGGCACGGCTCAAGGGGCTGGTCGACGTGCTCGCTGGGCGTGCAGAGGAGACGGCTCGGTTCGGCTGCCCGTACGGGACGCTGGCCGCGGAGCTGGCGAAGCGTGCGGACGGGACGGATCCGGTCGCCGCGGATCTGCTGCGGGTCTCGCTCGAGTGGGCCGAGGAGCAGTTCCGGGCGATCGACCGGCGGGCGGCCCGGGACCTGGCGGTGGAGCTGATCGCGACGTACGAAGGCGTGGCGCTGCTGGCGCACACGCTTGGCCGGCCCGACGTACTGACCCGCCAGGCTCGGCGTCTCCGGCGGTGGATCGACGAGCTACCGGTGACGCCGAGCAGGACGGCTTAGCAGATCTCCATCGCGTCGTGGGTCGGCGCCTCCGGGCGGGCGGTGCTGGTCCTGGCCGAGTAGAAGAACGCGGTGGACGCGATGTCGTCCTGCAGCGGGAGGTAGCGGCCGCCGGAGCGCCAGCCCAGGGCCTGGATGTCGGCGCGGAGGCGCTCCTTGAAGCGGATGGGGTCTGGCAGGTGGAAGCGGTACATGCCGAAGCGTTGCTGGCTCGCGTACTGCCCGTCCGGCCGGATGACCTGCGGCAAACCCAGGTACGGCGTACTGAACTCCGTGTAGCCGCCCAGGTGGGGTACGTCGAAGTTCCAGGCGCCGCCGAAGTAGTCCTCGGTGCCGGTGCCGCAGATGGTCGGGAACTCCTCGTCCCCGTCGAGGTAGAACTTGATCTCGCCCTCGCCCCACCAGCCGCTGCTGTTGACGCCCCAGGCCAGGTAGGTGCCGACGTAGTGCCCCGGTCCCTCGACCCCGTCCAGCAGCGTGTGCACGGTCTTAGCGGGGAGCGGGTTGCTGCGCCGCCACTGCGCGTGCAGGTACGCCGACCGCTCCGGCACAGCGCCCAGCCAGTAGTCGACCTGGAAGTAGACGACCACCTTCTCCTCAGAGGTGTTCTCCAGCGTCAGCAGCGCCTGCTGGTTGAAGGGCATCTCCCAGTAGCAGTTGAAGCCACCGTTCGGGTTCACCGCCACCGGGAGCGAGCTGACCTGAGCGAACTTCCCCCAGCCGGAGCAGAAGAAGTCGCCGACCGGGGTCTCGATCGCCGGCGCCGCGTCGCCGTCCCAGTGCGCCCGCAGTACCAGCCGGCGCCAGTTGTCGGTGTGCGTGGTCAGCCAGAGGTGGGTGATGCAGCCTGCGCCGGCGATGTCGGCCAGCGTCGCGGTCTCCCCGGGTGCGAGCTCGATCGAGGGCGAGACCTTCCAGCCCTGGCCGAGGTCCCGGGCCGCGTGCGCACCGGTCCCCTCGGTCCGCCGGCCCCCCTGGCCGGGCTCGCCGGTCGGGTTCTCCGCGCTGATGGAGCGGGACTCGACGTCGGCGAGCCCGCTGATACCGGACAGGTTCCCAAGAGTCATACGGTGACCCTAGACGGCGTCAGGCTCGGTGGGAAATCGATTGCTCAGTAGCTGGACTCAGCAGATCGGCGGTTGGCGTCGTCTGAAGGGGTGACGGCGGCGACGCGCGGCCGGGACGAGGAGACCTGGGGTGACCTTCGACGAGTGGACCCGGACCGGGCTGCCGAAGCTGCTGCGGTTCGCGACCGTGCTCTGCGGCAGCCCGCACCAGGCCGAGGACATCGTCCAGGACGTGGCGATCAAGGCCCAGCGCGGCTGGGACCGGATCGGCTCGGTGGACAACCCCGAGGCGTACGTGCGCCGGATGGCGGTCAACGAGTACCTCTCCTGGCGGCGCAAGTGGGCCCGGTACGTCCCGATCGCGGACGTCGACACCGGCGCCAGCCCGGACCACGCCGACCGTACGGCGGACCGCGACCAGCTGCTCGGCGAGCTGGCCAAACTCCCCCGCCGGCAACGAGCCGTCCTGGTACTGCGGTACTACGGCGGCCAGACCGACAACGAAATCGCCGAAACCATCGGCTGCTCGCCAGGCACCGTGCGCGCCCACGCCTCCCGAGCTCTAGCCACCCTGCGCATCGAGTTCACCAGCCACCGTGTGACGGAGGACGTCCACCATGCGTACTGAAGCAGATCTTCGCGATGCCTTCGAGGACCTCGCCGACCAAGCCCCCCACCCCGCCGACATCCACGCCAGGCTGCAGCGGGGCAGCCGACGAACGACCCACCGCCGGACCGCGGTGGTCGTCGGCACGGCCCTGGTCACGGCCACAGCCGCGGTAGCGGCGATCGTCGTACCGCGGGTGATCTCCTCGGCCCCCCAGGTGGCCGACGAGGAGAAACAACCGTCGGCCTGGTCCAACTGGGTCGGCCTGCACCTTCCGAAGGACTTCGAGATCACGGCGCAGATACACACTGCGAACCGCCAGCACTACGAGCTCCTGCAAACGGGCAGCCCGTGGGCGACCCTCTGCGAGCTACAAGTGAGCCGGAACGGCGACTTCGACCCGGCGACCATCCCGTCCGGGAGCCCGGCCCAGCGAATCGCCGACCGGACGGGTCGGGTCGTGACGTCGACGCGCGAGCACCCGTTCCTGGCCGCGCCGTACGGCGTGATCAGCCAGGAGCCGCTGGCAGCGGTCGGCAAGACACTCGTCTGGCAGCCGGCGCAGGGCCTCTGGGCCTTGCTGTCGTGTGAGTCCCAGCAACACCTCGGCACCGTGAAGGTGCCGAACGTCACCGCGCCGTACGACGCGAACGTCCCACTGGCCACGAAACTTGGCGCGGCGCTGTCCGGCGGCTCGCGCCTCGGTTCACCGTTCGTGGTCGGCGAGCTGCCGGCGGACCTGATCGCCCGGCGGGCCACCTTCGGTCCCGATCGGCGCGGTATCCCCGGCAACGGGAACAGCTTCGCGGTCGTCTGGAGCGACGGCAACCCGGCCACCGGGTACCGGCCGACACCCTCGCCGAAGGTGCGCTTCGACCGGAAGACCGGCAAGCCGGTCACCGCACCCGTGGTCGGCAATCCGGCCTGGAGGTTCCAGCCGGGTGACGACCTGGCGATCCGGTACGACACGAGCAAGACGTGGGACCAGTTCAGCCGCGGCAAGTACCTCGAGCCGGACGGGACGATCCACGGCATGAAGGCCTTCTTCACCCGCGACCTGGCCGAACTGGGCACAGCATTCACCAAGGCCGAGGCCGACAGGCTCACCCGGCAGAAGCCCGTCCTGCGGCTCGAGGGCAACGGCGTGGCCGTCATGATCGAGAGCATCGGTGACCAGTTGACGCAGGACCAGCTCCGGCACGTCGCGGAAACCCTGCAGCTGACCACGACACCGAATCAGCCGGCGCGCTGGTTCGACGCGGCTACCGCCATTCACTGACCGTCAGCAGGGCCGGACCCTGGCTGCCAGCTTGTCGAAGGACAGGCAGGCCCAGGGCCGGCCCTGATCGCGGTGGGCGCGAATGATGAGTGGGTAGGCGTCGGCGCCGTGGATTTCTGGGGTCTTGTCGGTTTTGAGGGAGCCGATGGCGCCGCCGCGGGACTCGGTTGCCGAGCGGACGTCGGCGACCGTGACCGCGGTGTGGGACGCCTTGGTCGCGGCATCATGTGCGTCGGTGGCGACCTGGAGGGCGAACTTGATCTCCGGCGGCTGCGACCAGGTGGTCTGGGAGACCGGGAAGACCACGCCGAACATCACCAGTCCGATCACCGTGATGATCTGCCGCAGCCGCCGGGTCTGGTCGGACAGCAGGAGGGCGCAGCACGCGAAGGCCAGCAGCAACGGCAGTCCGCGCAGCAGCCAGTGGCGGTCCAGCCGGGCGTCCACGGCGAAGCCGGCCGCGACCGCGATCACCAGGCAGAGGACCGCGGCGCCGAGCGCCTGGAGCCGAGGCGGGACGGACCGAAAGGCGGGCGCCGGCGTCGACGGGGTCTCGGATGACATGCCGCCGACGATAGACGTTCCCGACGCGCCGGGCCGGACGGTGGTGGCCCTGTCGGAGTGGAAGATTCGGGTCCAGTCCTCATCGCCCCAAGGATTGGACCATCGTGACTTCTGATCTGTGGAGTATCTCCCGGCGCCGGGTACTGCAACTCACCGGCGGAGCGGCCGCCGTCGGCGCCGTCGACCTCACCGCGCCGGCCCCGGCAAGCGCCGCTGCACCCAACCAAGCCGTACTGACCGAAGGCACCAACCTCATGGTGTCCGTCTCACCCGACGGCAGGTGGCTCGCGTTCGACCTCGCCACCGCGATCTGGGTGACCCCGGCCACCGGCGGTACGTCGAAACGCCTGACCGACGACCTGCAGGACGCGACCCGGCCGCGCTGGTCGCCGGACGGCCGGCGGATCGTGTTCCAGTCGTACCGCGACGGCAACTTCCACCTCTGGGCGATCGGCCGCGACGGCAGCGACCTCCAGCAGCTGACCACCGGCCGGTACGACCACCGCGAACCGCACCCCACCCCGGACGGCCGCGCGATCGTCTTCTCGAGCGACCGCGGCGGCAACGGCAGCTACGGCGTCCACCGCCTCGACCTGAGTACGCACGCCATCGTCGCCCTCACCGACGACCTCACCGAGGAAGCCGAGCCGACCGTCTCTCCGGACGGCACCAAGATCGCCTTCACCGTCGACACCAGCTCGATCGTCGAGCTCGACCTCACCACGGGCGCCCGCAAGACGCTGGTCGCGGCACAGACCGGGATCAGCCTGTTCGGCCCGTCGTACTCCCCTACCGGCGGGCTCGCCTACGTCCGGCTCACCGGTCCGACGTCGGACCTGGTCGTCGACGGTCAGCAGGTCACCACCGGCCGCGACGTCTTCGCCGTACCGTCGTCCTGGTCGGCCGCCGGCGAGCTCTTCTACACCGCGGACGGCGTGGTACGACGGCGCACGCAGACCGCGGATGCCGTCGTACCGTTCGCGGCGACCGTGCCGGTGACGTCGAAGCGACCGCGGCCGAAGGCACCCGACCTCGACTCGACCGGCAGGCGTCCGGTCCAGGGGATCGCGAGCCCGGCCGTCTCGCCGGACGGCAAGCAGCTCGCCTTCCGGGCCCTCAACGCGCTCTGGCTGACCACCACCGACGGCAGAGGCAAGCCGCGGAAACTGGTTGCCGATGGCTACTTCAACTCCGACCCGGACTTCTCTCCCGACGGCAAGAAGTTGCTCTACGCAAGCGATCGCGACGGTACCGCCGATCTCTGGCTGCACGACCTGGCCACCAGCCAGGACACCAAGCTGTCCGGCCTCCCCGGCGCCCAGACCGCGCCGCGTTTCTCCCCCGACGGCAGTCAGATCGCCTATCAGGACCAGGACGGCATTGCCTGGGTCCTCGACCTCGCCTCCGGCCAGGTTCGGCAGCTCACTCCGACCCTCTTCCAGCCCGGCCGGGTCAGCTGGTCGCCGGACGGGAAGACGCTGGTCCTGGCCGCGGTGAAGCCGTTCTCCAAGCGTTTCCGCGAGGGCACCAGCCAACTGCTGTACGCCGACGTCGCGTCCACGGCGCTGGAGTACGTCGAGCCGATGCCGTTCCGCTCGCTCGCGACCCGCGGCGACGACGGCCCGGTCTTCGCGCCCGACGGCAAGCGCCTCGCGTTCGTCGTCGAGAGCCTGCTGTACGTCGTGCCCGTCGACCAACGCGGCCGCTTCACCGCCGAGCCCCGCGCGATCACCGCCGAGGTGACGGACTCGCCGGTCTGGCAGGACAGCCGGACGCTGCTCTACCTGAACAACGGACGGTTGCGCCGGGCAACGATCGCCGGGTCCCGTGCACAGACGGTCAAGGTCGACCTGCAGTACCGCCGGGCGACGATCAACCAGCACCTCACGATCCACGCCGGAGCCCTCTGGGACGGTCGCGCCCAGACGCTGCGCAAGGACGTCGACATCGTGGTGGACGGCTCGCGCATCGCCGCAGTACGACCCCACAGCGGGACGGCGGACGTCGATGCGGCCGAGCTCACCGTCATGCCCGGACTGATCGATGCGCACAACCACTGGCACCTGCGCGGGCGAGCGTGGGGTGCGCGGCAGGGCAACCTGTGGCTGGCCTACGGCATCACGACCACGCGGTCGCCGGGTGACCCGGTCTACCAGATGCAGGAGACCCGGGAGGCGCTCACCAACGGGACGCTCCGGGGGCCGCGGTACTTCGCGACCGGCGAGGCGATCGACGGCTCGCGTGTCTTCTACAACTTCATGCGGCCGACGCTGTCGGTGCAGCAGCTCGGGCTGGAGATCGACCGGGTCGAAGGGCTCGCCTATGACCTGGTGAAGACGTACGTGCGGTTGCCGATCGAGCTGCAGCGGCGGGCGATCGCCGCCGTACACCAGCTCGGCCTGCAGCTGTCGTCGCACTACCTCTACCCGGCCGAGCATCTCGGCATGGACGGGATGGAGCACACCGGCGCGACCAACCGGCTCGGCTACTCACACACGGTCAGCAAACTGGGCCGTGCGTACGCCGATGTGGTCACGCTCTTCACCAAGGCGGGCCTCTCCGTCACACCAACCCTCTTCAACTCCACCATGGCGCACGTCGACGACCCTTCCCTGCTCACCGACCGCCGCACCACAACCCTTTATCCCCAGTGGGAGTACAACGCCCTCATCGCCGAGGTCAATACCGCCAAGGGACCGGCCGGCGTCACGACCCGCGAGCTGCTGCGTGGCAACGTCGACATGGTGCTGCGGATCCACCGCGGCGGTGGGCTGGTCATCTCGGGCACGGACACACCGCTCGACAACATGGCGGTGTCGCTGCACGCGAACCTGCGGTCGATGGTGGCCGGCGGGTTCACGCCGTACGAAGCACTGACCACCGCCACGCACAACCCGGCCCGGTGGCTCAACCTCGAGGACAAGCTCGGTGTCGTCAAGCCAGGCGCCCAGGCGGACCTCTCGTTCGTCACCGGCAACCCGCTGGCCGACATCCGCGCCGCGGCCGCGGTCGACCGGGTGATGATCGCGGGCCGGCTGCACACGGTCGACGAGCTGCTCGCGCCGTACGCCGGCAGCACACCGGCGAAGCCCGCCGCCCACACGGCCAACGCGCCCCAACCGCTCACCCGTGCGCAGGCGCACGCCCACGACAGCACCTACTGGTGGCACGAGCCGGAGTGGCTGCACCGCGTCTGCTGCGAGAGCTAGCCGAGAACTAACCCGTGAGCTAACCGAGAGCCCGAAGTGCCGTCGCGAGGATGACCTTACGGTGCTCGGGACTGAGGGTGCCGTCGCCGAGATCGAGCGCGGCGACGGTGCCCTCCTTGGCCGCCGCATAGGCCGCACGCGCCTCGATCAACCGCTCGGGCTCCGCCGAGCCCCGCGCGAGGGCCGCGATGATCGCCTCCGCCATCTCCGCCGGCGTGTGCGGCAGCCGCTCGTCGAGCAACGCCCGGACCGCCGGATCCGAGCTGACCACCGGCATCAGCTGCCGAGTCTCCGCCGTGAAGTCGATGAACGCACCCAGCAACTCCTCGGCGCCGAGCTTGCCGCTCCGCGCCCGCTCGGCCAGCTCGGCGTACGCCGCCAGTGGCTCGGCCAGGATCGCGTCGAGCACGTCGGCCTTCGACCGGTAGTGGTAGTAGAGCGCGGCCGGCGTGGTGCCGAGCGCCCGCGCGATATCCGCGATCGACGTCCCGCGGTATCCCTGCCGGGCGAACAGGTCCCGCGCGATCGCCAGGATCTGGGCCTTGGTGTCCATACCTCTCAGCCTACTTGCTAAACGCTCAGTAAGTTGCTTAGTCTCCTACTTAATGAACATTTAGTAAGGGAGCTCGCGATGGACACACCCGTGCTGATCACCGGCTGCTCGACCGGAATTGGGCGCGCCACGGCGCTCGCCTTCGCCCGATCGGGGCGACCGACCTGGGCGACTGCCCGAAATCCGGCGGCGCTGGACGAGCTCGCGGCCGTCGGGTGCCGGACGCTGGCGCCGGACGTGACAGATGAAGCCCAGCGGGTCGAGGCGGTCAAGCAGGTCGAGGCGGAGCACGGCATGGTCGGCGTGCTGGTGAACAACGCCGGGTATGCGCAGACCGGGCCGGTGGAGGAGGTGTCGGTCGGGCAGCTGCGGGCGCAGTTCGAGACGAATGTGTTCGGCCTGATCCGGATGGCTCAGCTGGTGCTGCCGGGGATGCGGGCGGCCGGGGGTGGGCGGATCGTCAATCTTGGCTCGGCGGGCGGTTTGATGGCGTTCCCGGGCGTGAGCGCTTACGCGATGACGAAGTGGGCGCTGGAGGCGATGTCCGACGCGTTGCGGTACGAGACGCGCTCATTCGGCGTGCGCGTCGTACTGCTCGAGCCGGGCGGGGTGGTCAGCAACTTCGCCGCTACCGAGGAGGCGACGTGGCCGCAGTACGCCGACAGTCCGTACGACGGGTTCCGGCGCAACCACCGGGATCGGATGGCGCGCTTCAACCGGGCCGGTGCGCCCGGGATGTCGTCGCCGGAGAACGTTGCGAAGGTGATCGTCCGCGCCGCCACCACGCGACACCCGCGAGCGCGGTACAAGGTCGGAGTGGCTCCGCGGGTCCTGCCCGTGCTCTACCGATTGCTTCCGAACCGCGGGTGGGACGCACTCGTCGGCCGGATGTTCCCGGTCTAGAAGGTCGTGGTGAGGTCCTGGGTCCGGCCGGTCGCGGCGGCGCGGTACGCGGACTCGATGATGTCGATGACGTGCCGCGCGTGCTCTGCGGTCACGATCGAGGGCGTGCCGTCGCGGACCCAGTCGACGAGTTGCATGACGTCCTCGTAGACGTGCTGCTCCTCGATCTCCCGGTGGACGCCGGTCACGTGCGGGAGCAGGGCCTGGTTGCCGGGGCCGCGGGGTGAGAGCTCGGCAGGGTTGCGGTGGGGGAAGTCGAACGGCTCGTCGTTGAGCAGCAGCCCGTCGATGGTGCCCTTCGTGCCGTAGTACGTGCCGCTGAAGCCGCCGCGCATGCCGCCCGCGGCGGTCCCGGTCGCGACGCAGTACAGGTTGTCGCCGAAGTCGATCAGCACGATGGTGTTGTCGTCGGCCTCGGTGCGGACGTCGGCTCCCCCGCTGGTCCGCACCGGGATCCGAACGCCCGACATCGCCGTCACGCGCTTGGCCGGCCCGAGGATCCCGGTCACCGCGTGCAGTGCGTACACCGTCATGTCGTACATCGGCCCGCCGCCGGGCTTACGGAAGTACCACGACGGATCGATGTTCGTCAGTACGTCGTTACCGCCGCGCACCGACTCGTCCTCGTGGTAGGTCCCGAACGCGGCGCCGCAGCTCACCCAGGACAGCGTGCCGACCGCGCCCTCGGCGATCAGCTCGCGCGTCCGCACGTGGTGCGGGCGCAGCATCTCCCCCGGCGACGCGACGATCCGCAGGTCGTTGGCGGCCGCGAGCTCGATCAGTTCGGTCGCCTCGGCGACGGTGATCGTCATGGTCTTGTTGAAGTGCACGTGCTTGCCGGCCTGCAACGCGAGCTTGCCCTGCTCGTAGTGCAGGCCGATCGGGGAAGCGATCGTGACGGCGTCGACGTCGCCGCGCGCCAGCAGGTCGTCGTACTCGACGAAGGCTCGCTCGACTCCGAACTTCTGTGCGGCCGCCTCCGCCCGCCCGGCCACCGGGTCGCAGACCGCGGCCGGCGTCACTCGCCCGGCGAGATCGGGCTGACTCAGATGCGGAAGGAGTCCGCGCACCGAGATGCTTCCTGCTCCGACAACACCCATCCGCACGGAGTCGGCCATGCCCGCAATGCTAGGCAGCCGAGGACGGGCCAGGCAGCCCTCGTCTCAGGAAGCGGCTAGAACGGGAGCTTGGGCTGCGGCGGCGCGTGGGTCGGGTCGACGCCGTCGAACAGGCTGCTCACGGACTCGCCGCCGTGGATCCGCTTGATCGCCTCGGCGAACAGGCCGGCGACGGACGTGACCTGGAGCTCCGGGAAACCGTCGGGACGCGGCACGGTGTTCGTGCTGATCACCTCGGAGAGCGACGGGTGCGACCGGAGCCGCTCGACCGCCTTCCCCGCGAACAGACCGTGCGTGCAGGCGACCGCGGCCTGGGTGCAGCCGAGGTCCTTCAGCCGGTCCAGCAGCTCGATGATCGAACCGCCGGTGGCGATCTCGTCGTCGAGGATGATCGCCCGCTTGCCGGAGACGTCGCCGACGATCGTGTCGATCACGACCTTGTCGTCGGACAGCCGGCGCTTGCTGCCGGCCGCGACCGGCAGGCCGAGCAGCCGGGCGAACTGGGTCGCGGTCTTCGCGTTCCCGAGGTCCGGGCTGACCACGACCGTGTCGCTCAGGTCACGGCCGCGGAAGTGGTCCGCGAGCACGCCAATGGCGGTCAGGTGGTCGACCGGCACCGAGAAGAAGCCGTGCACCTGCGGCGCGTGCAGCGCCATCGTCAGCACCCGGTTCGCGCCGGCCGTCGTCAGCAGGTCGGCCACCAACCGGCCGCCGATCGAGATCCGGGACGCGTCCTTCTTGTCGGACCGCGCGTACGCGTAGTGCGGCATCACCGCGGTGATCTGCTGCGCCGAGGCGCCACGCGCGGCGTCGATCATCAGCAGCAGCTCCATCAGGTGCTCCTGCGTCGGCGGAACGAGCGGCTGGACGATGTAGACGTCCCGCTGCCGGCAGTTCACCTGCAGCTGCACCTGCAGGCAGTCGTTGCTGAAACGGTGGATCTCCACCGGCGACAGCGGTACGCCGAGATCCCGGCAGATCTCCTCCGCCAACTCAGTGTGCGCACTTCCGCTGAACACGACGATCTCTCGCACGGCTCTCCCCGAACGCTCCCGACCGATACAACCGAAGCGTACTTGGCGCTATCCGGAGCAGCGGCTTCGGGCCGTCCTGCGGTCATAGGGCGTACCCAGTTCCCCCCGTGAGGTGTTCGGTCGACTGACGGCCGGCGAGCTACCGGCGGGCAAGTCGCAGTACGCGCTCGAGGCGGAGCTGACGCGGCCGAGTTACTCGACGTTGTCGACGCAGGTGCGCGGCCGGTGGGAGTTCCAGTCGTCAGCGCAGGACACGGTGCTGCCACTGCTCGGGATCCGGTACCAGCCGCGGGTCGACATCAACAACACCGTCGCCCGCACGCCGGTCACGCGCTTCCCGGTGATCGTCGTGCCGTCGGGCGGTGCCACCCTTCCGAAGCTGCGGAGCGCAAAGCTGCAGTACTCCGCAGACGGCAAGAGCTGGCAGGACGCGGTCCTGCGCCGTGCTGGAGAGGGACGCTACGTGGCGACCTTTCCGACGCCGGCATCAGGCGACAGCATCTCCCTCAAGACGACGTTGATCGATGCCGCCGGCAACAGTTCGGAGCTGACGACCATGGATGCCTACCACCTCCGATGACGCCGTGTTGCTAGCTCAGTAGTCCGGCCAGGACTGTCGCGGCCTTGCGGCAGTCCTGGGCGGACGCGTCGAGGTGGGTGACGACTCTGAGCTGGGTGGCGCCGACGCCGCCCACCAGGACGCCGGCGGCCTTGGCGGACTCGACGACCTCGGCGACGGTCTTGCCGGTGGCGGCGAGGTCGGCGACGACGATGTTGGTCTCCACCTGATCGGGCTTGACCGAGCCGGTCGCGGCGTCGGCGAGTACTTCGGCGATCGCGCGGGCGTTGGCGTGGTCCTCGGCCAGCCGCTCGACGTTGTGCTCGACGGCGTACAGACCGGCAGCGGCCAGCACGCCGGCCTGCCGCCAGCCTGCGCCGAGGCGTTTCCGCCAGACCCGGGCCTCGCGGATCAACTCAGCCGAGCCGACCAGCACCGAGCCGACCGGCGCGCCCAGGCCCTTGGACAGGCACACGCTGGCCGCGGCGGCGCGGGACGCGTACGACGCCGGGGTCCGACCGGTCGCGACGGCGGCGTTCCAGAGCCGGGCGCCGTCGAGGTGCAGCGGGATCCCCCGGGCATCGAGCTCGTCGGCGAGCGCATCGAACCCGTGCTGGATCGAGCCGCCGCCGAAGTTGTGCGTGTTCTCGACTGACACCGCCGACGTCCGGACGAAGTACGGGCCGAGGTCGGGGGCGATCAGCGACCGGATCTGCTCGAGGTCGATCTGCCCGGCGGCCGCGGTCCAGGTGCGCGTGGTGACGCCGCTCGCGGCCGCGTGCGAGCCGAGCTCGGCGCGGACGATGTGGGCGCTCGACTCGCACAGCACCTCTCCGCCGCGCGGGACCAGCGACATCACGCCTAGGATGTTCGCCAGCGATCCGGTCACCGTGAACAGGCCCGCTTCGTGGCCGAGCAGGCCGGCGACCGTCTCCTCGAGGCGGTTGACCGTCGGGTCCTCGCCGTACACGTCGTCGCCGAGGGGTGCGGACGTCATCGCCGCCAGCATCGCGGTGGACGGCCGGGTGACGGTGTCCGAGCGCAGGTCGATCACGCCGGTTGTCATCCCTGGGCGCCGCGGAGCCGCTCGGCCACCAGGAACGCGAGCTCCAGCGACTGGTGCCGGTTCAGGCGCGGGTCGCAGGCGGTCTCGTACCGGTTGACCAGGTCCTCCGCGACCAGCTCCTCGCCGCCGCCCAGGCACTCGGTGACGTCGTCGCCGGTGAGCTCCATGTGTACGCCGCCCGGCCACGTCCCGACCTGCTCGTGCGCGTCGAAGAAGCCCTGCACCTCGTCCATCACGTCGTCGAAGTTGCGGGTCTTGTACCCGTTCGGCGTCTCGAAGGTGTTGCCGTGCATCGGGTCGCAGACCCACGCGATCGGCGAGCCGTGGTCGCGGACCGCCTCCAGCAGCGGCGGCAGCCCGGTGCGGATCTTGCCTGCGCCCATCCGGGTGATGAAGGTGAGCCGGCCCTCGATCCCCTTCGGGTTCAGCTTGTCGATCAGCGCCCGGATGTACTCCGGGGTCGTGGTCGGGCCGATCTTCACCCCGAGCGGGTTGCTCAGCGAGGCGAGGAACTCGACGTGCGCGCCGTCCAGCTGCCGGGTCCGCTCCCCCACCCAGAGCAGGTGGCCGGACACGTCGTACGGCTGCTCGGTACGCGAGTCGATCCGGGTCAGGGCGTGCTCGTACTCGAGGATGAGCGCCTCGTGCGAGGCGTAGAAGTCGACGGTCTTGAACTCGTCGGCGGTCGCGCCGCAGGCCCGCATGAACGCGAGGGCGCGCTCGATCTCGGAGGCGAGCTGCTCGTAGCGGCGGCCGACCGGGGACGACTTCACGAAGTCCGTGTTCCAGGCGTGCACCTGGTGCAGGTCGGCGTACCCACCGGTGGTGAACGCGCGGGTCAGGTTCAGCGTCGCGGCGGCCGCGTTGTAGACGCCGCGCAGCCGCTGCGGGTCCGGGATCCGCGACTCGGGGGTGAACTCGAAACCGTTCACCGCGTCACCGCGGTACGACGGCAGCGTGACGCCCTCGCGGGTCTCCTCGCCGGAGCTGCGGGGCTTGGCATACTGCCCGGCGATCCGACCGATCTTCACCACCGGGACACTGGCCGCATACTGCAGGACGACGGACATCTGCAGGAGCACCCGGAGCTTGGCCCGGATGTTCTCCGCGGTGACGCCGTCGAAGGTCTCCGCGCAGTCGCCGCCCTGGAGGATGAAGGCCTCGCCGCGGGCGACCGCGCCGATCTTCGTGGTCAGGTCGTCGCACTCGCCGGCGAACACCAGCGGCGGCAGCTTCCGGAGCTCGGCGATCACCTGCTCGAGGCGGGCGGCGTCCGGCCATTCCGGCTGCTGCAGCGGCTTCAGCGCCCGCAGTTCGTCCAGGCTCGGAACGCCGGGCACTTCACCCGTGGTCAAGGTCGCGAATTGCATGGGGCCAACTCTAGGCGAAGCACTTCAACGCAAGGTGACCGTCTCAGGTCAACGAGCCCGGATCCGCGGGTACGTCGACCGCGTGCTCGCGCAGGACCGCCAGCGGAATCGTGTCCAGAGACCGGGCGTGGGTCGAGGCGAGGACGACGGGAGCCGCCGCGCCGTCGTGGTACGCCTGCAGCCAGCGGGCGGCGACCACGCACCAGCGGTCGCCCGGCTTCAGCCCGGCGAAGCTGAACTCGGGACGCGGTGTGATCAGGTCGTTCCCGACCGATGCCTGATGGGCGAGGAAGTCGGTGGTCATCACCGCACACACCGTGTGACTGCCGAGGTCCTCCGGACCGCTCGTGCAGCAGCCGTCGCGGTAGAAGCCGGTCACCGGGTCGGTGCCGCACTCCTCGAGCGGTTCACCGAGGACGTTCAGGTCGCTGTCCATGGCGACCATCCTCACCGGCGCCGGCGGATTTCCGGGTCAGCTGGCCTTGGTGTCGCCGAGCCGGATGTGCTCGTCGATCGACTCGCCGGCCCGGAGCAGCTGCTTGGCCCGCTCGGCGTACATGTCGACGTACTCCTGGCCGGACAGCTCCATCAGCGCGTACATGATCTCGTCGGTGACCGAGCGCAGGACGAAGCGGTCCTTCTCCATGCCCTCGTACCGGGAGAAGTCGAGCGGCTTGCCGAACGCGACGCCGGGACGCACGGTCCGCGGGAACAGCCGGCCCTTCTCGCGGTGGAACAGCTTCGGCAGCATCGTGCCGACCGGCTGCACCTTCTCGGTGTCGATCATCGCCACCGGGATGACCGGGACGCCGGCCACGATCGCCATCCGGGCGACGCCGGTCTTGCCCTTGTAGAGCCGCCCGTCGGGTGAGCGGGTGCCCTCGGGGTAGATGCCGAACAGCTCGCCCTTCCGCAGCCGCTCCAGGCCGGTGTTCAGCGCGGCCATCGAGGCGCGGCCACCGGAGCGGTCGATCGGGATCTGGCCCATGGACCGGAAGAAGGTGGCCTGCAGCCGTCCCTTCAGCCCGGGCGCGGTGAAGTACTCCGACTTGGCCGGGAAGACGATCTGCCGCGGGACGGCGACCGGCAGGAACAGCGCGTCCAGCGAGGCGAGATGGTTGCTGACCAGCAGCGCCGGGCCGTCGGTGGGAATGTTGTCGAGGCCGGTCACTTTGGGCCGGAAGATCAGGTTGACCAGCGGTGCCACGAAATATCGCCTGAGGAACAGGTACAGCATCCGCCTCGACCTCCGTCAGTCGCCCGACTCGCTCACCTGACCATGTTCACGATCCCATGATCCCCGCTGCGGACACTACGTTCCAGCTTCCCTCTCAGGCAATGTCACCGCCAGGAATGCGGATGTTGCTCACCGTGTTGTCACCTGGATGCAGACTGGACGCAGCTCAGATGGGACCATTGAGCGGCGCCTGGACCGGCAACGGGCCGGGCGTCTGTGAGGACCGTGAGCCGGCGAGGAGTCGAGCGTGCCAGTGCAAGCCCACGCGGAGGAGTTCCGCAGTCCCGGGGCCGGGGAGAACGCCGCCGTCGGAGTCCTGCTCAGCCACGGGTTCACCGGTTCACCGAAGTCGATGCGGCCGTTCGGTGAACACCTGGCGGCCCAGGGGTTCGGCGTCGCCGTACCGCGGCTGCCTGGTCACGGGACCAGCTGGCAGGAGCTGAACAAGACCGGCTGGCCGGACTGGTACGCCGTACTCGACAACGAGCTGGAGCGACTGCGCAAGGAGCACGACCAGGTGTTCCTGGCCGGCCTGTCGATGGGCGGCTGCCTGGTGCTGCGGCTCGCCGAGCAGCACGACGCCGACGTTTCCGGTCTGGTCCTGATCAACCCGTCGGTGCGCACCGACGACAAGCGGATGGCACTGCTCCCGGTGCTGGCCAAGCTGGTGCCGGCGTTCCCCGGCATCTCGAACGACATCAAGAAGCCGGACATGGACGAGGGCGCCTACGACCGGATGCCGTTGCGCGCACTGCGCTCGCTGTCCAAGCTCTGGCAGCTCACCCGGGACGATTTGGCCAAAGTCACCCAGCCCGTGCTGCTGTTCCGCAGTACTGTCGATCATGTGGTGGAGCCGAGCTCGGGGCGGACGGTGCTGGCCTCGATCTCGTCCCGCGACGTGACCGAGACCCTGCTCGAGGACAGCTACCACGTGGCAACCCTGGACAACGACGCACCGCGGATCTTCGCCGACTCCGCGGCCTTCATCGCCCGACTGAGTGGCATCGCGCGGCTGAGTGGTCGTGTCGATGCGTGACAACGGGCTGACCGCGGCGTCGTACTCGTCGCTCGGGGGGATCGACCCGCTCGTCGCCGAGCCCGTCCTGGCGGCGCTGGCCGAGGTGGGCATCGCGGCGTACTGCGAGAACCAGAGCGAGGCCCGGACGCCGGCGGTCGAGCCGGACACGGAGCCGGACACCGCGGCGAACACCGACTCGGCGACGCAGGAGGGGCCGGGCGAGCCGGTGCACGTTCCAGCCGGGTACGACGAGATCTTCGTCGACGCCGAGGCCGTGGAGCGGGCCCGGCCGGTGATCGAGCGCAGTACCGAGGATGCCGAGTGGGCTTCGCTGGTCGAGCAGTTCAACCAGCCGTCCGCGCCGGGGCACGACGGCGGTGACGATCCGGTGCCGCGGTGGCCGGTGAGCGAGGACGTGGACGAGAAGTACGAGCCGCTCATCGACGTACCGTCCGGGCTGGTGGTCGCGGAGCCGGCCGACGAGGAAGCGGACGAGCGGCCGCCGCGGAAGGCCGACGACCCGCACGACCACTTCATCCCGCCGGAGCCGCCGCGTGGTCCGCGGCTGGACTGGATCAGCCGGGTCGCGTGGCTCGGGCTGATCGGCGGGCCGCTGCTGCTGATCCTCGCCGCGCTGCTGGACTTCGGGACCGGGCGGATCACCACGCTCGCGGTGGTCGGGTTCATCGGTGGGTTCCTGACCCTGGTGATCCGGATGAAGGACCGGCTGCCACCAGGTGACAGCGGCGACGACGGCGCGGTCGTCTGAGTTAGAGTGCGGATCGTCGGACAATCCGACGAGGTCCGAGGGAGGGCACCCGTGCAGGTCACCGAGACGGTCGAGATCACCGGCCACCTGATGGACTCCGGGCTGCTGTCCCGGGTCCTCGACGACATCCGCGGGTACGGCGGGGAGTACACGCTGGACAAGTTCGACCTCGGCTACGACAAGGACGACCCGTCCACGGTCCGGATGACGGTCGGCGCGGACGACGAGGAGTCGCTGCAGCGGCTGCTGATGCGGATCCAGACCAAGGGCGCGAACCTGGTCGACCCGGGGACGCCGGAGATCACCGAGGTGACCACCGACGGCGTGTTCCCGGACGGGTTCTACTCGACCACGAACCTGCCGACGAGCGTGCGGCTGGGTGGCCACTGGGTGGCCGTGCAAAACCCGGAGATGGACTGCGGGCTGCTGGTCGAGGGTGAGGCCGTGCGGACCGTTCCGATGTCGGACGTGCGGGCCGGGATGAAGATCATCACCAGCGCGCAGGGGGTCCGGGTGACGCCGCCGATCGTGGCGAACACCGAGGAGGCGTTCGGCTTCATGGAGTCGGAGGTGTCCTCGGAGAAGCCGCAGCGGGTGCTGGTGAAGCAGGTCGCCGACGGCATGCGCGAGGCGAAGGCGAACGGGCAGAAGGTGCTGTGGGTCGGCGGCCCGGGCATCGTCCACACCGGCGCGGCGCCGGCGATGGTCGCGCTCGTCGAGGCCGGGTTCGTGGACGTGCTGTTCGCCGGGAACGCGCTGGCGACGCACGACATCGAGTCCTCGCTGTACGGGACGTCGCTCGGTGTCGACCTGGCCCGCGGTCGCGGGGTCGAGCACGGGCACGAGCACCACATCCGGGCGATCAACACGATCCGGAAAGCGGGGTCGATCGCGGACGCCGTCGAGCAGGGCGTGCTGACGTCCGGCGTGATGCACGCGCTGGTCCGGCAGGGGAAGAAGTTCGTGCTGGTCGGTTCGGTGCGCGACGACGGGCCGCTGCCGGACGTCTACACCGACGTACTCGAGGGGCAGCGGGCGATGCGGGCCGAGCTGCCCGGCGTCGGGTACTGCCTGATGGCGGCGACGATGCTGCACTCGGTTGCCACTGGCAACATTCTGCCGGCGTCGATCCCGCTGACCTGCGTGGACATCAACCCGGCGACGGTGACCAAGCTCGCCGACCGCGGCTCGTCGCAGGCGCGCGGGATCGTCACGGACGTCGGGTTGTTCGTCGAGCACCTGGCGCGGGAACTGTCCCCGGAGTACGCCGAGACGAAGTAACATCACGCGGGTGACTGAAGACTTCGAAACGTTCCTGCGCCGGTTCGAAGAGGCCAACACCGCCTTCATCAACGGTGACCCGTCGCTGTGGCTGCCGCTGGTCTCCCACAGCGAGCACACCTCGATCTTCGGCGGCTTCGGCGGCCACGAGGTCGGCTGGTCCCAGATCGGCCCGCGCTACGAGTGGGCCGCGGCCCAGTTCCGCCCGAGCGGCGCGAAGGTCGAGTTCGAGTACCTCGAGAAGCACGAGGGCACGGACACGGCGTACACCGTCGCGGTGGAACGCTGCACGGTCGAGTACAAGGACCGCCCCGACCCCCTGGCCCACGTCCTCCGCGCCACGATGATCTTCCGCCGCGAATCCACCACCTGGAAAATCACCCACCGCCACGCCGACCCCCTCACCCCAAAAACAGGCCCCTCAGGCCCGTAATCACACCGTCCGATCGCGCTGCTGGGCAGCGGCGCGGGTCGGGGGGCGGCGCGGACGCTCGTCGGCCGACGCACCTCGCGCAGGTGTCTCGAGCGCCAGATCCGTGCTGATGCCCGCTCCACGGAGGACCCGCTGCTGCAGGTCCGCGGCGAACGTGCGGACCGAGGCGACCTGGTCCGGAAACCTGGAGAAGGTCTGCCGCTGCGCCTGGGTCGCCGGCTGCTCATGCCGCATGACGACCACCTGCTCGTACTTCTGGTCCGACCGGAAGATGGACTCCGACCGGGACGGCGTCACCAGCAGGGTCCCCCGCTGCTCGTCCGACAGTTGACCGGCGCGGTAGACCATGACGTCGTCGAGCGCCTCCTCCTCGAAGTACTTTTCCCCGTTCGCCTCGCAGGTCGCCCGCACCGCGTCCAGGATCACTTCCGCCGGCACCGCATGCCCGCGGAACGTGACCGTCAGGCGCACGTCCGAGTCCAGATCGATCTCTCGCATATCGCTACCTCTCCCACGACCGCTGACCCGCGGCCCCCGAGCCATGGATCCGGTCCGCCGCGCCGTCCCCGCCGCGGGGCTGGGTTGAGCGGGCGGCGGTCTGATCGTCGCGGAACCTGGCCAGGCCGCGGTCGAAGAGGCTCTCACCGTCGGTGCGGCGCCGGAACGCGGTCTCGAGCCGCTCGGACAGGCCGGCTGCTTCGGCCGCGCGTTGTGACGGGTAGGCCTCGACGTTATGGACGACATGCCCGTACTGAGCCGCCTCGTCGGCGACGACCATCAGGCTCGAGTACTTCGCCTCGGGGACGAAGGACACTGAGTCCATCCCGGGCCCCGGAGAGACGAACAGGTTCTTCTTCGGGTCGTTCGAGTGCTGACCGAGTACCGGAAACTCGCGGTCGCTGTCGCCGAAGGTCTCGGTGGTCTCGAAGAACGTCGTACCCGGGCCGCTGTCGCAGACCGCCTGCACCGTCTCCCTGATCTGCTCGTAGGTGAACCGGGCCTCGACCGGGACCCGGACCACAGCATCGGCCCGCGTGACGTTGAAGTCTTTCATCTGGCTCCTCGGCGCTCGGTTGGCTACTTCTCCAGCGGGCGGTTGACGCGGACGCTTGCGGTCGGGTGCCGGTCCTGGGCGCCGTCGGTGGTGGTGGAGCGGGTGCCGCCGGCCGCCAGTTGGTCCTGCTGGAAGAGGGCTGCACCACGCCCGAGCAGGTGTTCGCCGTCGGTGCGCTGGTTGAAGGCCTCGGTCAGACGCCAGGCCAGCGACGTCGCCTCCGCCGAGCGCTGGTGAGGCTGCGCTGTACCGTGGATCCGGCCGTCCTGGAGCTTCTCGTGGCCGACGACCAGCAGGTCGACGTTGACCTCGGTGCGGCTGAAGCCCCGCCGCCCGATGCCGTGCCCGGGATAGACGCCAAGGTTCTGCTCCGGTGTGCCGGCGTGCTGGCCGATGCCCCAGTACGAACCGCTGTAGCCCGGCGTTTCCACCGGCTCCTCGTAGAACTCGACGCCGGCAGCCCCGCAGACCTCCTGGACCGTGTCCCTGATCTGGTCGTAGGTGAACCGGGCGCCGAGCGGGACCCGCACGACGGCGTCGGCCCACTGCGCGTCGAAATCGTCCATCGGACTCCTCCAGCCGGGGTGAAGTTGTTCATGCTAGGAGTCTGTGGGGCCACCGGGTGGTTGGATGGGGGTATGACGGAGCTGGTGCACCTGGACGTGGACGGCGGCGTGGGGACGGTCACGCTGGACTCGCCGCACAACAAGAACGCGTTGTCGCAGCAGTTGACCGGGGAGTTGCTCGAGCGGCTGGACAGCGCCGGGGCGGACGATGCGGTGCGGGTGATCGTCGTACGGTCGGCGCTGGACGTGTTCTGTTCGGGGGCCGATCTGTCCGAGGCGACGACCGTCGGGATGGGGGTCGGAGCGCAGCGGATGGTCGACGTCCAGCGAGCGATCGTCGCGAACCCGAAGCCGGTGGTGGCCCGCGTGGCCGGGCCGGTGCGGGCCGGCGGGATCGGGATCGTCGCGGCGGCGGACATCAGCGTGGCGGGCGAGAGCGCGACCTTCGCGCTGACCGAGGTCCGGCTCGGGCTGGCGGCTGCCACGATCTCGCTGACCGTGCTCCCCCGGCTGACCGACCGGGCCGCGGCGTACACGTTCCTCACCGGCAACGCCTTCGACGCGCTCGAGGCGGCTCGGCTGGGCCTGCTCACGCTCACCGTCCCGGACGAGGGGCTCGACGAGGCTGTCACCACCGTGCTCGCCTCGCTGCTCAAGGGGGTCCCTCAGGGACTGCGCGAGACCAAGTTGCTGCTCAACCGCGACCTCCTCGCCGACATCGATGCCCGCGGCAAGGATCTGGCGGGCCTGTCGGCCTCCCTGTTCGGCTCCCCGGCGGCCCAGGAGGCCATGCTCGCCTTCCTCAACCGGAAGAAGAGCTGAGCTCGATCAGCAGCGGTAGGTGATCCGAGGCTGCGGCCAGGTCCTCGTGAGTGGCGGGGAGGTGGCGGAGGCGGCCGGTCAGCTCGGGTGCGAGCAGAGCGCCGTCGATGCGTTTGTACGGCGTACTGGAGTTGAAGGTGGGGCCGGCGTCGGCGCCGAGGTCGGTGAGGCCCTCTTCGGCGAGGCGTTTCCAGACCGGGCCGTTGGGTTCTTCGTTGAGGTCGCCGGCGAGCAGGTACGGCGTGTTGAAGCGGCGGCACCCGGTCAAGACCTGAGCGATCTCGTGCTGGCGGCCGCGCGGGTGCAGACCCAGGTGGCAGACGACCACGGCGATGCTCCGGGCGCCGAGGCGGACGTGACCGCCGACGGCGCCGCCGGGGAGTTGGGTGGCGATGAAGTTCAGCCGGCGGCGGATGAACGGGCGCCAGATCCGCCACCCGCGGATGCCGGTCAGGTCGATGCCGTCGGCAACCAGGATCGCGTTCCGCGCGGAGGCTGCGACGTACCGCATCCCGAAGCTCGCCGCCATAGCCCGTCGCTTCCGCCGCGTGCCGAACCAGGTCGGCGCCTCCTGCACCAGCATCACATCAGGCGCGCAAGCTCTCACCACCCGGGCCAGCGCCGCACGATCATCCCCCCACCGATGCACGTTGTACGACAGCACCCGGAGAACCGAGGTCGACGGGTCGCCGGGGGCTGAGGTCATGCCTCGGTGTCTACGTCGTGGAGGTCGTCCGGGGTGGCGGTGCGCATGCCGGTACGGCGGCCTGCGGACTTGCGGGCGGCTCGCTCGAGGCGGGTGGTGCGGCCTCGGGCTGCGGCGGACTTGGCGGTGACGGCGGTGGTCTTGACGCGGACGCGACGGAGCCAGGTGGCCTCCTCGCGAGCCAGGTCGGCAGCGCCGACGAGACCTGCTTCCGGGCCGAGGACCGCACGCACGATCCGCGCCTCCGGACGGAAGCCGCGCCCGGTCAGCGTCCGCTTGAACGCCTCGCGGGCCGGGGACAGCAGCAGCTCACCGGCATCCGACACGCCACCGCCGATCACGAACGTGCCAGGATCCAGCGCGGCCGCGAGGTTCGCGAGCCCGATGCCGAGCCATCGCCCGACGTCCTCGAGCAGCTCGACCGCGACCGGGTCGCCGTCCTTCGCGAGCTCGGTCACCATCGGCCCGTTGATCTTCCGCGGATCGCCACCCGCCGCACGCAGCAGGTTGTGCGCCACCGGCGAGCCGGACAACGCCAGCTCCCGGGCCTCCCGCGTCAGCGCGTTCCCGGATGCGTACTGCTCCCAGCACCCGCGGTTCCCGCACTCGCACCGATGACCGCCCGGCACGACCTGCATGTGCCCGAACTCCCCCGCGATGCCGAACTTCCCGCGCTGCAACGCGCCGTCGTTCAGAATCGCGCCGCCGATCCCCGTGCCCAGCGTGACGCACACCAGATGGCTCTCACCCTGACCGCCACCGAACCGCCACTCCGACCACGCGGCCGCGTTCGCGTCGTTCTCGACCACGACCGGCAGCCCGAGCCGGCGCTCGACCGCGTCCCGCAGCGGTTCGTGCCGCCAGGCGAGGTGCGGGGCGAACAGGACCGACGACCGCGTCACATCGACGAACCCGGCGGCGCCGATCCCGACCGCGATGACGTCGTGCCGCGACTCCAGGTCGTGGACGATCTCGGCGATCGCGTCCTCGGTCTCCTTCGGGTCGGTCGTCGGCGTGTCCCGCCGGACCCGGTCCAGGATGTTGGCTTCCGGGTCGACCACTCCGGCGGCGACCTTGGTGCCGCCGATGTCGATCCCGATCGTCAAAGCCTGCGTCAAAGCCACGGCAGAACCTTCCTCGCGACCCCCAGCGAACTGCCTTCAGTATCCCAGGTCAGGACAATCACCGCGGCGGGGCCACGGCCGGCGCCGGTTTGCGGGCCAGGTCGGCCGCTCCGATCAACCCGGCGTCGTTGCCCAGCAAGGCCAGCCCGAACTCCGGGTGCGGGCGGTTCGACCTGGCCGGCAGGTTCCGCTCGAAGGCGGCCTGGGCGGACTTCATGATCAGCTCCTTGGCCGCGCTCACCCCGCCGCCGATCACGATCAGCGTCGGGTCGAACATCGTCGCCAGGCTCGCCAGGCCCTCACCCAGCCAGCGGCCGAGGTCCTCGAGCAGCTCCACCGCACACGGGTCGCCCGCCATCGCGGCCTCGGTGATCATCGGACCGGTCAGCTCGGCCGGGTCGGTGATCCCGCAGACACTCAGCATCTGTACGGCCGCCAGCGACCCGGACTCCGCCGCTGCCCGCCCCTCCCGCACCAACGCACGCCCGGACGCGTACTGCTCCAGGCACCCACGCGCCCCGCACCCGCACCGATGCCCACCAGGTACGACGCGCATGTGCCCGAGCTCGGCCGCCACACCGTGAGCGCCGCGCAGCAGCTCGCCCTCGCTCACGACGCCGCCACCGATACCGGTACCGACCGTGATGCACAGCATGTGCTCCACGTGCTTGGCCGCGCCGAAGGCGAACTCGCCCCACGCCGCCGCGTTCGCGTCGTTCTCCACGACCACCGGAATCTTCAGTACGTCGGCCACTCGCACGCCGAGCGGCTCGTCCCGCCAGGCGAGGTTCGGCGCGAACAGCACCGTCGACCGGTCCGACGAGACGAACCCGGCGGCGCCGATACCGACCGCCTCCACCTCGTGGTTCGCGATCAGCTCGGCCGCCGCGGCACAGATCGCCGCGGCCGTTGCGTCGACCGAGTCCGCCGGGGTGTCGCGGTACGCACGGGCACCGATGGTGCCGTCTTCGCTGACCACGCCCGCGGCGATCTTCGTACCGCCGACATCGATACCGATCGTCAGTCCCATGGTTCGGGGTCCTCACTCACGTCGATCCGGTCCACCCGGGACCGGACCGGCTCCTGGTCCGGCGCCGAGGAACGCGACGCTGCGTCCTCGCGCGACTGCCGGGCCGCGTCCGCAGCGGCCTCCAGCAGAGATCTCAGCGACCCCAGCACGTGGGCTGCCGCCGTCGACAGCTGCTCGATCGTCTCCGGGCTGGTGTTCCGCACCCGGTGGATCAGCTGGCACACCGGGCACCACACACAGTCTGGGCCCAGCGCGTGCTCGTGCTTCCCAGCATCCGGAGCAGCGCCCGAGTCAGCGTCCGAATCCATGTCCGGAGCGTCTGAGGCGTCCGCAGGCGGCGCGTCCTGAGCGGCGGCGTTCTGCAGTAGCGCGAACAGCTTCGCAGCCTCCTCGGCGACCGACCCGACGGCCGTGTCCTTCGTCAACGGCCCTCCCCAATGACGGCTTCGCGGCGGGTCAGATGCTCGTGGTACTCCGCGGTCAGTCCCTGCGCGAGCTCCTGCGCGGACTCCAGCGGCCCTGCCCCACTAGGGACATCGGGCACCGCCGGTCGCACGCTCTCCCGCGGCGCGAACCGCACCTGCAGCCGTCCGTCGTCCAGCCGCGCGCCTGCGACCACGCCACGCGCCAGCGCCGCCGGCAACGGCAGCACCCGCCGGTACGACCCGACCGTGACGATCAGCTCGTCACCGTGCCGCGCCAGCTCCAGCTCGTTCGCAGAGGCCAACGGCAGCGGCATCGTCAGCGTGTACGTGCGCCCATCGGTGTCGATGTGCCGATCCACCCACAGCGACGTCTCGTCGGTGGCGCGGGCGAACGGGTCGTCCCCGCCGTACATCTCGACCGCGAACGCAGCCAGCTCCTCGACACCCACCGGCTCACAGACGCGGTACGGCGACTCCCAGATCGGCAGCGGCCGGAACGAATCGGCCACCTCCTCCAGGATCCCGCGCTGCGCCGCGACCCACTGCCGCCGCCACGTGTCCGCACCGGCCGCCGGGAACACCCGGTTCGCCACGACGCCGTCCACGCGGTACCCGTACAGCGACAACCGCGTCAGCGACCGCCGCGCCTCGGCGACCACGACAGCCTCCGGCGTCAGGACGAGACGCACCGACGCGTCCGGACCGGCCAGCAAGGTACGGATGTCCGACAGGTCGCTCTGCAGCCGGCGCAATGCGTCGAACACGTTGTCGTCCGGGACCGGTAGCGACGACCCGCGGCTCAGGAACGGCCGGAACGTCCGCATCACCTTGCGCTCGGCGTTGAAGATGCGGTCCATGTACCAGTTCAGCGCCTCCGGCAGCGCGAGCAGCCGGAGCGTCTCCGCGGTCGGCGCGCAGTCGACGACGATCACGTCCCAGCGGCCGGACCGGACGTGGTCGCGCACCTCGAGCAGCGCGAGCACCTCCTCCGCGCCGGGCAACACGGTCAGCTCCTCCGCCTCGATCGGGTCGACCCCGACCATGTGCAGGACCGACCGCAGATAGGCCTGGATGTCACCCCAGGACCGCTCGAACTTGCGCTGCGCGTCGATCTGCTGGACGAACAGCAGGTCGTCGATCTCGGTCGGCTCCGGGCCGACCTCGGAGTCGAACGCGTCCGACAGCGAGTGCGCGGCGTCCGTCGACAGCACCAGCGTGCGCAGCCCGCGGAGCGCCGCGAGCGTGGCCGTCCCGGCCGCGGAGGTCGTCTTGCCTACGCCGCCCTTACCTGTGTACAGCAGTACCCGAGTCACGTCAGATCAGGACTCGACGCGCTTCTTCAGCCCTTTGAGGGCCGTGTCGATGATGACCTTCTCGGCCTTTCGCTTGAGCATGCCGATCATCGGGATCGCCACGTCGACCGCCAGCCGGTACGTCACCTCGGTCCCCCCAGTGCCGTCGGTGCCGGTGCTCAGGTCCTTCAGCACGTAGGCGCCGTCCATACCCTTGACCATCTTGGCCTCGACCAGCGTCCAGGTCACCTCGTTGCGGGACCAGACGTAGGCCAGCGTGTACTCGTCGGAGATCGCGCCGGCGTCGACCTTGAACCGGACCTTGTTCGGCCGGCCGGCCTCGTCGGTGGACAGCACCTCGGTCTCCCGCATCGAGTCGGCCCAGTCCGGGTACGCCGCGAAGTCCGCGATCACCGCCATGATTTCCTTGGGAGTCGCGTTCACCACGATGGTCGAGGTGGTCTGTTCCGCCATCGATTCACCTCTTCGCCGGTCCGGTCTCACTGTCCTCAACGGAGACTATCGCGGGATCGGACGAGGTACGTCGTTCGCCCACCGCGCGGCCCGCCTCCAGTTCGTCCTTGAACCGCCACAGGCGCTCCCGGTACGCCGCGACGTACCGCTCCTCGAGCCGGAGCAGCCCGCGGCCCCGCACCGGCCGGGCCGGGTCGACCCGGAGGTACCAGTGCACGACGACCCCGTCACGGACCGGCTCGAGCCACCACTCCGCCGTACCGATCGCGGCGCCGGTGACGGCCCAGCGGACCCCCTCGAGTCCACGCCGCTCGGTGGCGGTCAGCGTGAGCTCCGGCCACCACTCACGCCACAGGGTGTCCGACCCGAGGCACTCGGCGACGTAGGCTGGATCCGCAACGACGAAGTCGTCGCAACTGATGTCGAGCGTGGGCATGGCTAGAACCTAGTTCCGTGGGTCACATAAACCTGGCTACTTGTGGGTAGGTGACTGTAGCGTGCGCCGGAAGTCGACAATTCTGACCGACTGAGGAGACGCGGATGCGTGAGTACACCGTTCCTGCTGTGACCGAGCCCGCCAGCGGGAGCCTGAGCGACCCGGTCTGGGCGAACGCGTCCTCTCATCCTGACACCGCGGTGTTCAGCCGGCGGGTCGAGGGCGGCTGGGTGGACGTCACCGCCGCCGAGTTCGCGAAGCAGGTCACCGCGGTCGCCAAGGGACTCATCGCGGCCGGCGTGAAGGCCGGCGAGCGGGTCGCCATCCTCAGCCCGACGCGGTACGAGTGGACCCTGGTCGACTACGCGATCTGGAGCATCGGCGCGGTCACCGTGCCGATCTACGAGACCTCGTCGGCGTCGCAGATCCAGTGGATCCTGACCGACTCCGAGGCGGTCGCGGCCGTCGTCGAGAGTCCCGCGCTCGCCGCCGTCGTCGACTCAGCCCGGGCCGAGGCGCCCGGCCTGGAGGAGATCTGGCAGATCGAGGCCGGCGCGGTCGACCAGCTGACGGTGCTCGGCCAGGAGATCAGCGACGCCGAGTTCGACAAGCGCCGTACGGCGGTGCAGCCGGGCGACCTGGCCACGCTGATCTACACCTCCGGGACGACCGGGCGCCCGAAGGGCTGCAAGATCACCCACGCGAACTTCCTCGACGAGCTCGGCCCGGCGGTGAAGATCCTCGACGACCTGTTCGACACCAACGGCGCGAGCACGCTGCTGTTCCTGCCGCTGGCGCACGTGTTCGCCCGGATCATCCAGGTCGGCTGTGTGATGAAGCGGGTGAAGGTCGGCCACAGCGCGGACGTCAAGAACCTGGTCGCCGACCTCGGCGAGTTCAGGCCGACGTTCATCCTGAGCGTGCCGCGGGTGTTCGAGAAGGTGTTCAACTCGGCCAGCCAGAAGGCGCACTCCGAGGGCAAGGGCAAGATCTTCGACGCTGCCGCGGACACCGCGATCGCGTACTCGCAGGCGCAGGACAAGGGCGGGGCGTCCTTCGGGCTGAAGGCGAAGCACATGCTGTTCGACCGCCTGGTCTACAGCAAGCTCCGCGCGGTCCTGGGCGGAAAGGTGCAGTACGCCGTCAGCGGTGGAGCGCCGCTCGGTGACCGGCTGGGTCACTTCTTCCGCGGGATCGGCGCGCCGGTCCTCGAGGGCTACGGCCTGACCGAGACCACCGCCGCGGTCGCGGTGAACCTGCCCGGCGACATCCGGATCGGCACCGTCGGGCGGCCGCTGCCCGGCGTGACCGTCGGCGTCGCGGAGGACGGTGAGCTGTGCTTCAAGGGTGGCCAGGTGATGCAGGGCTACTGGAAGAACGACGAGGCGACCGCGGCGGCGATCGACGCCGACGGCTGGTTCCACACCGGCGACCTGGGCGAGTTCGACGTCGACGGCTTCATCAGGATCACCGGCCGGAAGAAGGAGATCCTGGTCACCGCGGGCGGGAAGAACGTGTCGCCGACGCAGCTCGAGGACCAGATCCGGCTGCACCCGCTGATCAGCCAGTGCATGGTGGTCGGCGACGGCAAGCCGTTCATCGCGGCGCTGATCACGATCGACCCGGAGACCATCGTGCCGTGGGCGACCGAGCGCGGGAAGCCGACCGACGTCGCGTCCCTGACCGACGACAAGGACCTGATCGCCGAGGTCCAGCGGGCCGTCAACGAGGCGAACGACACGGTCTCCAAGGCCGAAGGCATCAAGAAGTTCTCCATCCTCCCCACCGACTGGACCCAAGAGTCCGGCGAACTCTCCCTCAAACTCTCCCTCCGCCGCCACATCGTCATGGAAAAACACACCGAAGACGTCGAGGCCTTGTACGCGAAGTAGCGTCCAGGCAAGAGCTCAAAGAACAAAGAACAGAGAAAAGAAGAGATTTAGAGTGGTGGCCGACTTCGGCGGTCAGCCGGAGTTTGTCTGAGTGCGTGAGGGTTATTCAGAAAGTCACCATCCGAGTCGACAGAGTTCGAGGCGGACGGTGATGCGGATGATGTTGGTTAGTTCAGTGCGTCGGCCGATGTAGCCGGTGCCGAGGACTTCCAGTTCTTGAGGTGGCCGATAGCGCGTTCGCCTGCGAATCGTCGGGTGTCGAGCAGCGGCATGATCGAGCGGTTGATCCGCGATACGGCCGGCTGGTTGATCCCGTCCAGGACCGCGAGGACCGTCTGGCTGACGTTCTGCCGTAGGTACAGCACCAGCACCACCTGCCGGTACCAGGCGAGTGTCGACGGGCGCCCGCACCGCCCGACCGATCGGCCAGAACCTGGAGTCTCCAAGTCGGTCGCCGAAGCCGGCCACCACTCTGAATCTCTCTTCTTTCCCTGATCTTTCGTTGTTGTCTTCCCTCGGTCTGCACCGGACCAGTGCCTGCTGAGGTCTGGTCGGGGGTAGGGTTTTCGCTTAGCCTCTGGGGCAGGCGGGCGCCGCGGGGGTGCCGGCCGGTACGCCGGTACCCGGGGGGGATCGGTCACAGGACTGAGGGTCGCTCGCGTTGCCCTGGGGTGTTCTGAGGTCCCGTGTGCACCTCCTTGTGTGACGGCGTCATCCGCCTTCACGGGAGGCACCACATGCGGTCACCGATCCACCGACGATCCACCCGACGCACCATCACGGCCGGCGTATCCGCCGGCCTCCTCGTCGCCGCGATGCTGCCCATGCTCAGCGCATCCGCCGGCACGTCCCCCACCGCGCCCAACGGCCGCCCCTGGACCGCGTCGCCCCTGACGGTGTCCAGCTCGGTCAACGGCGCGAAGTCCCCGAGCGGCCAGCTCGCCCAGAGCGACCCGGCCCTCGTCAACAGCACCTCGGCCCAACAGGTCCGGGTCGTCGTCAAGCTCGACTACGACGCGGTGGCGGCGTACCGCGGCGGCCTCAAGGGCCTGCCCGGCACCAGCCCGTCGGTCACCCATAAGCGCCTGGACCTGAAGAACGCGAACTCGGCGAAGTACCTCCAGCACATCGCCGGCGTCGAGAACGACTTCCTCTCCGCGCTGCGGGCCAAGGTCCCGAGCGCCAAGGCCGGCCAGCGGCTGCGCACCGTGTACGGCGGTATCGCGCTCACCGTGCCGGCGAACAAGGCCCGCGACCTGCTCAAGCTGCCCGGTGTGGCCGCGGTCCAGCAGGACAACCCGCAGCACCTGCTCACCGACTCCAGCGGCACCTTCATCGGCGCCCCGACGATCTACAACCAGCTCGGCGGCTCAGCCAACTCGGGCAAGGGCGTCATCGTCGGCATCCTGGACAGCGGCGTCTGGCCGGAGCACCCGTCGTTCGCCGACCCGGGCAACCTGCCCGCACCGGCCGCCAAGGCCGACGGCACGCCGCGGACCTGCAACTTCGGTGACAACCCGCTGACCCCGGCAACCGACGTCTTCCAGTGCAACCGGAAGCTGATCGGCGGCGCGCCCTTCCTCGACACGTACAACGCGGTCGTCGGCGGCGAGGTGTACGGCAACAGCGCGCGGGACTCCAACGGGCATGGCACGCACACCGCGTCGACCTCGGCCGGCGGCGCCGTCGCGCACGCGAACCCGCTGGGCATCGACCGGGGCTCAGTCCTCGGCATCGCCCCGGCCGCCGAGGTCTCGGTGTACAAGGTCTGCGGCGCAGCTGGCTGCTACCCGAGCGACTCGGCCGCAGCCGTCGCGCAGGCGATCCTGGACGGCGTCCGGGTGATCAACTTCTCGATCTCCGGCGGCAGCGACCCGTACAGCGACCCGGTCGAGCTCGCCTTCCTGGACGCGTACGCGGCCGGCGTGTTCGTGGCCGCGTCCGCGGGCAACTCCGGTCCGGGCGCGAACACCACCGACCACCGCAGCCCGTGGGTGACCACGGTCGCGGCGTCGACTCAGGATCGGACCTTCCGCTCGACCGTGACGCTGAACTCCACCGACGGCGCGACCGCGACCGTCTCCGGCGCGTCGATCACCGCCGGCACCGGGCCGGCTCCGGTCGTCTCCGCAGCGGCGGCGCCGTACAGCGACCCGCTGTGCAGTCACGCGGCGCCGCCGGGGATCTTCAGCGGCAAGATCGTCCTGTGCCAGTTCAGCTCCGGCCGGGTCATGAAGGGCTTCAACGTCCGGCAGGGCGGCGCGGTCGGCATGCTGATGTACAACGCGGCGCCGTTCGACGTGTTCACGGACAACCACTGGCTGCCCGCCGTACAGCTGGAGAAGCCGGACTCCGACACCCTGCTGGGCTTCGTCGCCGGGCACCCCGGCATCACCGCCTCGTTCACCCAGGGCGCCAAGACCACCTGGCAGGGCGACGTGATGACGTACTTCTCGTCACGTGGCCCCGGTGGTGACTTCCTCAAGCCGGACGTCACCGCACCCGGACTGCAGATCATGGCCGGGCTCACCCCGACGCCGGAGTCCCCGGCCGAAGGGCCGCCCGGGAACTACTTCCAGGTGATCGCCGGTACGTCGATGTCGTCGCCGCACGTGGCCGGCGCCGCCGCACTGGTCTTCGCCCTGCACCCGTCGTGGACGCCGGGCCAGGTCAAGTCCGCGCTCGAGACCACGGCGAAGACCGCGGTGACGAAGCCGGACCGCGTCACCCCGGCCGACCCGTTCGACGACGGCGGCGGCCGGATCGACCTCACCAAGGCCGGCGACCCCGGTCTGACCATGGACGAGTCGGCAGCCAACTACGCGCTCGCGGCCGCCGACGTACTCAACCGGATCGACCTGAACCTGCCGTCGGTGAACGCGCCGACCATGCCGGGCCTGATCACGGCCCAGCGGACGGTCACCAACGTCACCAACCAGACGCTCCTCTTCAACGCGAGCGGTACGACGGTCAACGGCGCGAACATCAGCGTGCTACCACCGGTGTTCCAGGTGAAGCCGGGCAAGTCGCAGAAGCTGACCATCGCGATCAGCGCGCCCGACGTACCCGACGGCCAGTACTTCGGGCAGGTCAACCTGAAGCAGATCGGCGGCAGCCGGGCCCTGCACCTGCCGGTGGCGTTCTTCCGCCAGGAGGGCATCGTGCCGATCGACCAGACCTGTGCGCCGTCCACCATCGCGCGGAACACCGGTCAGTCGACCTGCACCGTGACCGTGCAGAACAACAGCCTGCAGACCACCGACGTGACCGCGGTCAGCACGCTGAGCTCGCAGCTGCGGCTCAACAGCGTGACGGGAGCGACCAAGGTCGGCTCGCAGATCGCGACGACGACCAAGACCCTGGCCGGGCGTCAGCCGGACAAACCAGTGATCGCACCGGGCAGCACGCCGGCGGGCTACCTGCCGTTGAGCCAGTTCGGCATCCCAGCGACCCCGATCGGTGACGAGCAAGCGCTGAACTTCACCGTTCCCGCGTTCGTGTACGCCGGGCAGACCTACACGTCGATCGGCGTGGTCTCCGACGGCTACACGGTCGCCGGCGGCGCGGCCGGCAACGACGTACAGCCCACACCGCAGAGTCTGCCCAACCCGGCCCGGCCGAACAACGTGCTCGCACCGTTCTGGACGGACCTGGACGGCACCGGCGCCGAGGGTGTCCGGGTCGGCAGCCTGACCGACGGCGTGAACGCCTGGATCGTCATCGAGTGGCACGTGAACGTGTACGGCACCACCAGCCAGCGCACGTTCCAGCAGTGGATCGGCACCAACGGCGCCGAGGACATCAGCTACACCTATGACCCGGGGAACCTCCCCGCCGCCCCGCCGGCCGGCTACGGCCTCACGGTCGGTGCGGAGAACTTCGACGGTTCGGCCGGCAGCCAGATCAGCGGCACACCGACCGAGGACCTGGTGGTCAAGTCGACGCCGGGTGCACCGGGTGGTTCGCTGACGTACTCGATGAACATCAAGGGTGTGCAGAAGGGCGTCGGCACGGTGACGACCGGCACCTCGACACCACTCGTCAAGGGCGTCACGATCGAGGTCGACAGGATCACGGTCAACTAGCACCTCAACCAGCGGCACCCTGAGTAGCGGCCCGGCATCAGCCAATCGGCTGATGCCGGGTCGAGCTCGTCGGGCGATGTGGCCGGGGTACGTCGTCCGCGAAGCTCGAGGCATGATCCCGAGCCCGACCGCACCGGTCATCGAAGTCACCAACCTGCGCAAGTCGTACGGCGGCCGGACCGTCGTCGACGACCTGTCGTTCAGCGTCGCCGAGGGCGAGATCTTCGGCATCCTCGGCCCGAACGGCGCCGGCAAGACCACCACCGTCGAGTGCATCGAGGGCCTCCGCACCCCGGACAGCGGCAAGATCCGGATCGCCGGTCTCGACCCGGTCGCCGACCACGCCGCGGTCACGCAGGTGCTCGGGGCCCAGCTCCAGGAGAGCCAGCTCCAGGCCAAACTCACGGTCCGCGAAGCGCTCGAGCTGTACTCCGCCTTCTACCCGCACCCGGCCGACTGGCGGCCGCTCGCCGAACGCCTCGGCCTGGTCGCTCAGCTGGACACGCGGTTCGGGAAGCTCAGTGGCGGCCAGCAGCAGCGCCTGTTCATCGCGCTCGCGCTGATCGGCAACCCGCGTGTCGTTGTGCTCGACGAGCTGACGACCGGGCTCGACCCGCGCGCCCGGCGGGACACCTGGGAGATCGTCGAGGACGTCCGTGCCAACGGCGTCACCGTCCTGCTGGTCACGCACTTCATGGAGGAGGCGCAACGCCTCTGCGACCGGATCGCCGTGATCGACCAGGGCCGGATCACCGCGCTCGACACCCCGCAGGGGCTGATCAGCCGGACCGCCGGCGCCACCATCATCTCGTTCACGCCGTCGGCACCCCTCGACGACCACGAGGTGGCCGCACTCCCCGCGCTCGCCTCGGTCGAGCACAAGGACGGCCGGGTCACCCTCAGCGGGACCGACGACACGGTCACCGCGGTGCTCTCGCTGCTCGCCCGCAACCGCATCACCGCGCACCAGCTCCGCGTCTCCGACGCCACGCTGGACGACGCCTTCCTCGACCTGACTGGAGCCTCCCGATGAGCACCGCCGTACCGACCACGACGCCGTACTTCGCCGTCCTGCGCGCTGAGGCGAGGCTGTTCCGGCGCGAACCCGGCAGCCTCTTCTGGGTCCTCGCCTTCCCGCCGATCCTGCTGGTGATCCTGGGCAGGATCCCGTCGTTCCGGAAGCCCGACGACGGCCTCGGCGGCGTTCGCCTGATCGACCTGTACGTCCCGGTGCTGGTCCTGATCGCGCTGGTGATGATCGGGCTGCAGACGATGCCGTCGACGATCACCGGGTACCGCGAACGCGGCATCCTGCGGCGGATGTCGGCGACGCCCGTCCGGCCGTCCGCTCTGCTGTCCGCGCAGATCGGCCTGAACGGCGCCGCGGCGCTGATCTCGGTCCTGGTCTGCTTGACGATCGGCCGGCTCGCCTTCGACGTGGCCCTCCCCCGGCAGGCGTTCGGCTACGCGCTGGCGCTGCTGCTGACGGCCACCGCGGCCCTCTCGCTCGGCGCCCTGGTCACCGCGCTTGCCCCGACGGCGAAGATCGCGTCGGCGATCGGTACGGCGATCTTCTTCCCGAGCATGTTCTGCGCCGGGCTGTGGATCCCGGTGAAGGCGATGCCGGACGTGATGGCGCGCATCGTCGTCCTGACGCCGTTCGGGGCCGCGGCCAGGGCCCTCGACCAGGCGTCCGCCGGTGACTGGCCCTCCTGGGCGCACCTCGGTGTGGTCGCGGCCTGGGCGCTCGCGCTCTCGGTCGGAGCGGCGCGCTGGTTCCGCTGGGAGTGACACCGTGCAAACTGGAGCCGTGGTGACGGCCGAGGCGACGATCGACCGGCGGAAGAAGGCGTTCCGCCGGTGGGTGCCGTACGGCCTGCTGACCATCGGCCTCGTGCTGTCCGTCGCGACGGCGAAGCTGATTACGCCGGCCCGGCCGCAGCAGATCGCGATCGCGATCGGCGTTGGCGCCGCGCTCGCGCTCCAGCTCTGGTGGGGTGACCGCACCGAACGCGGTCCGAGCCGCCACTCGCATGCGTACTTCGTCGTGCGATACCTGCTCGGCTTCGCGTTGACGGCGGTGAACCCGTTCTTCTCGTTCTTCGCCGTCGCCGGGTACTTCGACACCGAGGAACTGATCGCCGGGCGTCGCCGGCGGCGGGTCGCGCTGTTCGCCTGCTCCATCCCGGTTGCCGGCGCGCAGACCGCCGGCATCCCGGTGACCGCGGGGATGCGCTGGATCGTGTTCGTCGTACTGCTGGCGGCCAACAATGTGATGCTCACGTTGGTCACGCACTTCGCCGAGCAGGAGGAGCAACGCTCCCGTGAGCGGGCGGCCACGATCCTCGAGCTCCAGCAGGCCCACGACGAGAACGCCGCGCTGCAGGCGCAGCTCCTGGTGCAGGCCCGGGAAGCCGGGATCGCGGACGAGCGCCGCCGGCTGGCGGCCGAGATCCACGACACGATCGCGCAGGGCCTGACCGGCATCATCGCGCAACTCCAGGCGATCACCGGCGAGCGGGCCACCACGCAGGAATACCTGGACCGCGCCACCGACCTGGCCCGGTACAGCCTGGGCGAGGCGCGCCGCTCGGTCCAGAACCTCGCGCCGGCCGGCCTGTCGAACGACGGACTGCCGGACGTGATCCAGCGGACCGTCGACCAGTGGGCCGACCGGACGGGCGTCGCCGCACAGTTCACCCGGACCGGTACGGCGCAGCACCTGCACGGCGAGGTCTCCGGCACGCTGCTCCGGATCACCCAGGAGGCGCTCGCGAACGTGTCCAAACATGCGTCCGCGACCCGCGTCGGGGTCACGCTGAGCTTCATGGACGACGAGGTCACCTTGGACATCCGCGACGACGGAAAGGGCTTCGACCCGATGACACTGCCCGCCCGGACCGGCACCGGCGGCTTCGGCCTGGACGGGATGCGCGCCCGGGCCGAACGCATCGCCGGTTCGCTGACCATCGAGGCCGAGCCAGGCCTCGGGACCGCGGTCTCTGCTCGCGTACCGTTGGTGCTCTATGAGCGCTGACATCTCGCTGATCCTGGTCGACGACCACCCAGTCGTCCGGAACGGCCTCCGTGGCATGTTCGAGTCGGTGCCCGGTTTCACGGTCCTCGGCGAGGCGGCCGACGGCGTGGCCGCCGTACAGCTGGCGGACGAGCTCGATCCCGACGTGATCCTGATGGATCTGCGAATGCCGGGTGGCAACGGGTTGGATGCGATCACCGAGCTCACGAAACGTGGGAGCCGGTCGCGCGTGCTCGTGCTGACGACCTGGGACACCGACACCGACACGTTGCCCGCGATCGAGGCCGGTGCGACGGGCTACCTGCTGAAGGACGCTCCCCGCGACGAGCTGTTCACCGCCGTCCGGGAGGCCGCTGCTGGGCGGACCGTCCTGTCCCCGGCTGTCGCGTCACGGTTGGTGACCGCGGTCCGGGAGCCGGCGCCGAGCCCGTTGGCCGCCCGGGAGCGCGAGGTCCTTGCCCTGGTGGCGAAGGGTACGTCGAACCGCGACATCGCCCGGGAGCTGTTCATCAGCGAGGCGACCGTGAAGACGCATCTCAGCCATGTGTTCACGAAGCTCGGCGTGAACGACCGGGCCGCGGCCGTTGCCAAGGGCTACGAACAGGGCATCCTCGGGCGCGACTGACTTTGGTGCGTGGCTGACCTGACTTTTGGCGCGGGGCTGACCTGTCGGGGACTGACCGGTCAGGGGAAGGGGCCGGCGCGGAGGAGTGAGCTGGGGAGGCTTCGGGCCAGCTGCTTCTCCAGCCAGGCGGCGTTCGCGATGGTCTCCTGCAGGTCGAGAGTGGTGGACCAGCCCATGCGGTCCAGGAGATAGAGCAGGTCCTCGGTCGCGAGGTTGCGGGTCCCGGCAGGCGCGGACGCGCATCCGCCGGCGCCGCCGATGCTCGTGTCCAGGGTGGTGATGCCCGCCGTCAGCGCCGCCATGGCGTTCGCCGCGGCCGTGTTCCGGGTGTCGTGCAGGTGAAGCCTGAGCGGGAGCTCCGGACCGGCCACTTTGCGTGCCAGGGCAGCTCGTTCGGTGATCTCAGTGGGGACCGCGACGCCGACAGTGTCCGCGAGGGCCAGCTCGTCGGGGCCTGAGGCAACGACTTGCCGCAGTACTTCGCCCAGCCGGGGCGTCGGTACTTCGCCCTCGAACGGGCAGCCGAAGGACGCGCCGACGGTGATCGTGGTGAAGACGCCGGCCGCTTTGGCCTCGGCGACCAAGCCGGCCGCGGTCGCGCAGGCCTCGGCGGTGGTCATCCCCTGGTTGCGTTGGCAAAGGGTGTCGGTGGCGACTACCAGGATGTCGATCTCGTCGACTCCGCCGGCCAGTGCCCGTTCGAGACCGCGCTGGTTCATCACCAGGCCGGCGTACCGTACGTCGTCGTACCGCGGCAGCGCGCTCATCAGCTCGTCGGCGTCGGCGAGCTGCGGCACCCGGCGTGGGTCGACGAAGCTCGTCACCTCGATCCGCTTCGTGCCGGCCCGGACCGCCCGCTCGACCAACTCGACCTTGGCCTCGGTGGTGAGTACGGCGTCCTCGTTCTGCAGGCCGTCGCGCGGAGCCAGCTCCACGAGCTCGACGGACGTGACGCTCACCGCTCGTCCGCGACGTGGTCGGTCGCCGTACTTTCGCCCATGGCCTCGGCGTACCCCACCCTCAAACACCTGCCGCCGGCATCACGTTGCGGATCGGTGAAATGTCCTGAGTAATCCGATTGCGGCGGGGGTACCTGTGCTCCATGAAGCCTGCGCCTAAACCTCAAGTGGTCAGCTCCGCCCGCCGGCCGGTGGATGTGAGCGGGCCGTTCGTGTTCAGCTGGAGCGCCGTCGGCGACTGCGCGGTCATCCGCGTCGCCGGCGCGATCGACGTCGGCACGCTGCCGACGTTCTCCGGCGAACTGCACCACGTGATCACCACCAAGCTCCCGCGCCTCGTGGTCGACCTGCGCCGAGTCACCCGGATGGAGGCCGCCGGCCTCGACGTCCTCGCCACCGCCCACAACCTCGCCATCGAACACGGCGGCTGGCTCCGCACCTCAGGCGCCGGCCAATGGCTGGGCGACCTGATCCGAGCCACCCGAACCATCCACCCCCTGGACCACTACCCCACCCTCAAAGAAGCCCTCCCCGCCTACCGCCCCGCAGTAACCGGCCACCTGTAAAAAGCAGCAGAAGAAAAAGAAAGAACAAGAACAGATCAAAGAAAGAAACAAAGAAAAGAAATATAGAGTAGTTCGCTGCGTGGCCAGGTTGGCTCGCAACTGAAGGTCGGCAGGCACACGGCCAGAGGCATTGCATGACCATACCTTGGGTTAGCCGGCGCGTGCCTGATGCCAGCGAGGAGGTAGGCCGAGCCGAACGCTAGGCCGGCCGCCACCTCGAAATCTCCTGTCTTTTCTTTTCGTTAGAGTGGTAGACCAATTCAGACAATGGCTTATGGTGGGCTGGTTTTACCGCTATAGTCCTGGGCGTGATGACCTTTGACATCCGCGTCGGCGAGGTGCTCCGGACTGCGACGGCCACCGGCGCCCGGTCGGTGACTGCTCGGCCTGAGGCCTCTGGTCTGCTGCTGTACGACGTGGTCTCCGACGGCGGGCCGGTGACGTTGCGGTGGGCGTGGCCGGGTGAGGGGGCGGTTACCCTGTGGCGGGCGACTCTCAGTTCGCAGCGCCAGCTCCCCACGGACTGGGGCTCGCACCGCGACATCCGCTCCGTTCGCTCGGCTCCCGTGGCTTCGCTGGTGGATGGACAGGACCGGGCCATCATCACGGTCTCGTTGTCTTCAAACGTTCGTGGCTGCGATTTTGCGGTCGGGGTGAACGAGGAGAGCGCGGAGCAGCTGGTCGAGCTGACGGTGACGGATGTCGAGGGCGAAGGCTTTACTCTCCGGATCGATCTGCGGACCCAGCACTTCTCCGAGGCGTTGCGGCAGGTGACAGCGACCTGGACGAGCGAGCTGGGTGAGCGCGTGGCGGTGGTGCCGCGGCTTGCGCGGGCGGCGATGTACTCGACCTGGTACACCGACCACCAGCACGTGTCGGCCGAGTCCGTGGAGCGGCACGCGCGGGCGGCAGCGGCGTACGGGTGTGAGGCGGTGATCGTCGACGACGGTTGGCAGACCGACAGCACCGCCCGCGGCTACCGGTACTGCGGTGACTGGGAGCCGACCAGCGAGACGTTCCCCGACATGGCCGGCCACGTCCGCCGCGTGCACGACCTGGGCCTGAAGTACGTGCTGTGGATCGCTCCCCCGCTCATCGGCGCCCGCTCCAAGGCATGGGACCGGCTCGAGGGCCACACCCTCGGCGCCGCCGACGAGGAGGTGGCCGTCCTCGACCCGAGGTACGCCGACGTCCGCGAACACCTGCTGGAGTCGTGCATTCGGCCCGTCCGGGACTGGGGAGTCGACGGTCTGAAGATCGACTTCATCGACTCCTGGGCCCGGGACAATGTTCCCGAGGCGCCCGGCGGTGACTGTGAGTCGGTCGACGAAGGGGTCGAGCGGCTGCTGCAGGCGGTGACCGACGAGCTGCGCCGGCTGCGGTCCGACGTCCTGATCGAGTTCCGGCAGGACTACGTGAATCCGCGGCTCTGGCAGTTCGGGACGTTCCTGCGGGCGGGCGACTGCGCGCTCGACCCGGTCGAGAACCGGGTCCGCACGATCGACTGCCGACTGCTCGCCGGTGACCGCGCGGTGCACTCGGACATGCTGATGTGGCATCCCACGGCGTCGGTGGAGAACGTAGCCCAGCAGTTCATCGGTGCGATGTTCAGTACGCCGCAGGTGTCGATGAAGCTGGACGCTTTGTCGCCCGAGCACGACGAGGTGGTGCGGTACTGGATGGCGTTCCTGCACGACCACGCCGACGTGCTGCTAGACGGCGTACTGCTGCCGTCGCGGCCGGATGCGCGATACACGCAGGTCCGTGCGGTCGGGACGGCCGAGACCGTGGTCGCCGTGTTCACCAACCCGGTCGTGCGGCTGGAGGACCCCTGCACGCTGGTCGTGAACGGCGGCGCCGACGGCCGGATCTTCGTGGAGGGTGCGGACGGTGGGTCCGTCGACCTCGTAGTGTCGGACTGCACCGGCGTGGAGGTGTCACGGAGTACGACGACACCGCCTGCGCTCTGGACGGTCGACGTACCGATCGGCGGGGTAGCTCGCATCGTGCAGAACTAGGGGGACGGGTTTGGCTCAGCAGAAGCGGACAACGGTCGCGGACGTGGCCCGGCTGGCCGGCGTGTCGGCGATGACCGTGTCGAACGTCCTGAACGCGCCGCATCGGGTCAGCCCACCGACCGTCCAGACGGTCCGCGCCGCGATCAAGGAGCTCGGGTACACCCCGAACCACGCCGCGCGGGCGCTGTCGTCCGGCCGCAGCCAGGTGATCGGTCTGCCGCTGTACTTCGAGGACGAGGAAAACCCGGGCCTCGGCGGATTCCTGCATGGCCTGCTCGGCGGTCTGGTCAACGCAGCGGCCAAGTCGGGGTACGGCGTGCACGTGACGACGCCGACCGAGGGCGCGACCGAGATCGACCTGTACGAGAAGCTGATCGCGGCGCAGCAGGTCGACGCACTGGTCGTGCTGGAGACGATGCCGCACGACGAGCGGATCGAGTTCCTCAGCCGACGGCGGTTCCCGTTCGTCGCATTCGGGCGGACGGCCGCACAGCAACGTCAGTGCTGGGTGGACGTGGACAACGAGACGTCGATGGCCGGGATCGCCCAGCACCTGACGTCGACCGGTCGGTCGCGCGCGATCTACCTGGCCACGGACAGCCCGCTGCCGTGGGTCCACCAGCGGCAGGACGGCTTCGTGCGTGAGTTTGCGGCGACGACCGTACAGTCCTTCGACTCGATGGAGGCCGTTGCGGCGTACGTCGCGACGACCGAACTCCCGGATGCCTTCGTTGCCGACAACGACGCGTACGCCGTGGTCGCGATGCGCGCGCTGCTGCAGCGCGGGGTCCGGGTCGGCGAGGACGTCGCGGTCACCGGGTTCAACGACTTCCCGTTCGCGAGCATGCTGGACACGCCGCTGACGACAGCCCGGATCCCGCTGCGGGATATCGCGACCCGCCTGTTCGACCGGGCGTTGCGCGAGATCGCCGGCGAACCGGACGCGCCGGGCACGCTGGTCACCGCGCCGCTGGTGGTCCGCTCGAGTGCCTGACCGCCGCCTCGACGAAGGCCGCGACCGCGGCTGACCGGCTGCCCGCCGGCCAGACCACGAGCATCTGGTAGGGCTCCACGTCGGTCACCGGGCGGTAGACGACATCGGGCCGGATGTTCCGCTCGGCCATCGACCGCGGCACCAGCGCGACTGCCTGCCCGAACGCGACCACCTCCAGCAGCTGCGACGAGTCCTGCACCATCGGCCCGTCCACCGAGTCGTCCGGCCGCGCCGCCCAATAGTTGCGCTCGGCACCATGAGCCCGGCTCCACCGCGGCGCCGGGATCCCAGCCAGGTCCTCGGCCGACAGCACCTCACGTTCGGCCAGCTCGTGCCCGGCCGGCAGCGCTGCCACGCGGGGCTCCATGTACAGCAACTCCTCTTCCAGTCCACGGTCGTCAAACGGCCGGCTCACAAGCGCCACCTCCGCCCGCCCGTCCCGCACCATGTCGGCCTGCTCCCCGAACCCGCTCACCACCACGTGGATCCTCGGGTCGTTCAGCTCGGCAACGACGTGATGCAGCAGCTCGGTCGCCACCCCGGGCTTCGCCGTCACCACCAGTTCGTCGATCTCCTGCCCAGCCCGCTGCGTCCGCCGTACCGCGGAGTCGAGCGCGTCAAGAACCGGACCGGACTCCTTGAGTAGCGTCTCTCCAGCTGAGGTCAGCGCGAGCCGCTGTCCGGACCGGTCGAACAACGGCACGCCGAGCCGGTGCTCGAGCTGGCGCATGGCGCGGGACAGCGGCGGCTGGGCGATGCCGAGGCGGTCGGCGGCGCGGGTGATGTTCAGGTCCTCGGCGACCGCGCGGAAGTACCGCAGCTCGCGGATCTCGGGTTCCGGCATACCTCCAGGGTATGGCGGACCACCCGATCGGTGTTGGTCCGGTGCGGTGGTCGCGCGCTGGACTGGGGTCATGACCACGAATGAAGTCGCCCTGGTGACGGGCGGAAACAAGGGAATCGGCCGCGAGATCGTCCGCCAGCTGGCGACCCGCGGATTGACGGTGTACCTCGCGGCGCGGAACCCGGAGTTGGGCTCCGCGGCGGCGCAGGAGCTGGCAGCTGACGGGCTCGACGTACGGTTCGTGCAGCTCGACGTGACGGACGTGGCGTCCGTGGACGCGGCAGCCAAGCAGGTCGAGGCGGACGCGGGCCGGCTGGACGTGCTGGTGAACAACGCCGGGATCGTCGCGGAGTGGGGTACGTCGGTCGCGGACATCACGGCCGACCAAGTGCGAGCGGCATATGAGGTGAACGTGTTCGGCGTGGTGACGGCGACCCATGCGTTCGTACCGCTGCTTCGGCGGTCACCGAACGCGCGGATCGTGAACATGTCCAGCGGGCTGGGCTCGGTGAACCTCCTGTCCGAGCTCGACGGACGGCTGGCGACGCAGGGTCTCCTCGCCTACAGCTCGTCAAAGGCGGCGCTGAACGCTTTGACGCTGGTGTACGCGAGCGCGCTACGGGCGGACGGCATCAAGGTGAACGCAGCCACGCCCGGGCTGGTGCCGACCGACCTCAACACGCAAGCCGCCGTACCGCGCGGATCCCGGACGACGGCTGACGGAGCGGTCGTGCCGGTGGCGTTGGCGATGCTGCCGGTCGACGGGCCGACCGGCGTCTTCAGAGGCCCTGAGTCACTGGCTGACGTGGCGCCTTGGTGAGTGCCTGCCGGGCGATGAGCAGTGTCGTCGCCGTACCGAGGAGGCCCGCGCCCGCGATGGTCAGGTTGGGCCGGACGAAGGAGCCGACCACGCCGGCGACCGCGATGCCGACGCCCTGGATCGCCATCAGGCCGCTGGTCTGGACGGTGAAGAGCCGGCCGCGGTACGCCGGTTCCACCGCGTCCAGGATCAGCGGGTCGATGCCCTGGTTGAACGCGTAGCCCGCACCGGAGATCGCGAGCAGGCAGACCGCGACCGGGATGGCGGGCTCGGTCACGAACGCGATCGCCGGGAGCTGGCTGGTGAGCAGGAACGGGACGACGAGCCGTCGTCGCACGGAAGGGGGAAACCGTGCGACGACGAGCTCGCCGAGCACTGAGCCGGTCGCGTAACCGGTGAAGAGCGCGCCGGCCAGAGCAGCGGCCACTCCCAGCTGAGCCGTGT
This sequence comes from Kribbella sp. NPDC026611, assembly GCF_040638345.1. NCBI lineage: Bacteria > Bacillati > Actinomycetota > Actinomycetes > Propionibacteriales > Kribbellaceae > Kribbella > Kribbella sp. NPDC026611. The sequence goes on along the minus strand of NZ_JBEZYC010000012.1, from coordinate 114,320 downwards.
AGGCGACCGCGAGTCCGTCGGGGGCGGACGAGAAGGCCGGGGCGACCCAGGTGAGCAGGATCAGGTTGCGCAGTTTCGCGTTGCTGAACAGGAGTTGCAGGCCGGACCAGGAGTCGCGGACAGCGTTGCTCTTCCGCTCCCCCGGCGGCGTGTACGGCGTACCCGTGCCGATCAGCAGCGCCGAAGCGAGGAAGGTGACCACCTCGGCAATCAACAGGCTCCTGGCGCCGATCGCTGCGACCGCGATCCCGCCCAGCGCGAAGCCGGTCAGCACCGCCAGCTGACTGATTGCCCGCAGCAACGAACGTCCGACCGGGAACAGGTCGGGCGGCAGCAGATGAGCCAGGCTCGCGGCCCGGGCACCGGCGAAGATCGGCGCAATCATCCCGATCGCGGCCAGCAACCCGAGGAGGCCACCCACCGGCATCCCCGGTATCAGCATCCCGCCGACACAGGCCGCGCTCAGAACATCACACCCCACCAGCACCCGCCGCGCCGGGAACCGATCCGCGACGGACGACAGCAGCACGCCACCTATTGCATAGGGCAAGAACGAGCACACCAGCACAAGCGCCGACAGCAACGGCGACCCGGTCCGCTCGAAGATGAGGATCGACAAGGCAACCTGAGCCGCCACCGTCCCGAGCATGGAGACGGTGTGCGCGGCAAAGACGCTGCGCATACCTGGGCGCTCGAGGACGGCTCCGTAGGAACTCACGCGGTGAGCCTGCACTGCCGGGGCCACGCAAGCGTAGAGTTTTGGTTGTGACCGAAAGTTCTGTCGGATGAGTGTCCTGCGGTTCACCCAGGCGGACGCGTTGCGGTGCCGGTTCGGGGTGTCGCCGTTGTGGGAGACGATGTCGGCGGTGCGGGTGGTGAACGGGTCCCGACACCGGCCGCTCTACCAGGACTGGGTCGACAGCAAGCAGGACGCGATCGCGCGGCTCGAGCTGCGCGAGTTGAAGGCGCTGCAGCCGCGGACCGGCTACACACCGGACTTCCTGACCCCACCGCCGAAGGCTTCACGCGCCAAGTTCGCCACCGAGATCGCCAGAGTCCGGAGTACGCCGCTCGATCGGGTACGCGCGGAGCTCATCCAGTCGCGCGACGAAATGGCCAATCCCGCTGCGCCGATCATCAACCGGATGCTCGACGACGTCGCCGGTATCCGCGACCGGCTCGCGAACGCGATCGAAGCCGCCTGGGAGACGCTCATCCGCCCTGACTGGCCACGGATCAGCCGCTTGCTCGAGGACGACATCGCCTACCGCGGGCAGCAGCTCACCGACGACGGTCTGGCCGGCCTGTTCGACGACCTGCACCCGTCACTGACCTGGGAGGACGACCGGCTGATCGCCTCCCGACTGCGCGCCGAGGACCGCGACCTCACCGGTCAAGGCCTGCTGCTCATCCCCGGCGTCTTCGCCTGGCCGCACCTCGTCATCGTCACCGACCAGGCCTACCACCCGACCCTCGTCTACCCGGCCCGCGGCGCCGCCCGCCTCTGGTCCGACGCACCCGCTCCGCCAGATAGCCTGGCCCGCCTCCTCGGCCGGACCCGCGCCACCCTCCTGGTCGCACTGGACCCACCAGCCACCACCAGCGCCCTGGCCACGGACCACGGCCTGGCCCTCGCCACGGTCGCGGAGCACCTGTCCGCTCTCGCGGACGCCGGCCTCGCCAACCGGCGCCGCACCGGCCACCGGGTCCACTACCGCCGTACTGAGGTGGGACAGGCCGTGGTCGACGCCTCCGTCAGCTGAGCACGTCGACGCGTGAGAATGCTGGAGTGAAGAAGGCCTCGAAGGCGTCCAGGATGCGGCACACCCGGCGATGGCCCGCGTCACTGGCGGTGGTCGCGGTCCTGGTCCTGCAGCTCCTGGTACCGACCCAGATCAACGGCCTGCCGCGCTGGCTGATGCCGACCCTCGGTCTGCTGCTCCTGCTCCCGCTGGTCTGGATGAACCCGTTCCATCTCCAGCGCGACGAGCCGTGGCTGCGCTGGGTCGAGCTCGTCCTGCTGGCCGTCCTGGTGCTCGCCAACATGTTCTACCTCGGCGGCCTGATCTACTTCCTCAACCACGGCGACGCCAACCAGGGCTCCGTCCTGGTGAAGGGCGCGGTGCTGATCTGGGTGACGAACGTGGTCGCGTTCGCGGTCTGGTACTGGGAGGTCGACCGCGGCGGGCCGTTCGCCCGCGCGCCGGAGCACGAGCGCGAGGCCGAGCGGGCCGATCTGCTGTTCCCGCAGATGACGGTCGACCTCGAGGGCTGGCAGGGCTGGCTCCCCGGGTTCACCGACTACCTGTTCGTCTCGTTCACCGCCGCGACCGCCTTCAGCCCGACCGACACGATGCCGCTGACCGCGCGGGTGAAGACGCTGATGGGCATCCAGTCCGGGGTCTCGCTGCTGACCATCGCGGTGATCGCTGCCCGGGCGGTGAACGTACTGTGAGATCTCCCTCGACAGCCGTGTAATGAGCATGAGAGCGTTATGCCCATGTACAGCACGAAGTCGGTGGGGTTGGGGTTCGCGGTCTTCTCCGCGATCACGTTCGGCGGCTCGGGACCGTTCGCCAAGGCGCTGATCGGGGCCGGTTTCACACCCGAACAGGCGGCGTGGATCCGTATTCTCGGCGCCGCCGCCCTGCTTGTCCCGTTGATGCTCGCGTTCCGGGGTACGGCGGGACTCCGGGCGGCCCGCGCCTCGTGGAAGTCGCTGGTGCTGTACGGCCTGACCGGGATCGCCGGGTGCCAGACCCTGTTCTTCGTCGCTGCCAGCCGGCTGCCGGTCGGCGTGGCCCTGATGCTCGAGTTCTCCGGGCCGGTCCTGGTCGTGCTGTGGCTCAAGTTCGGCCAGAAGGTCGCCGTACCGCGCTCAGCCGCCGTCGGGGTGAGCATCGCGGTGGTCGGGCTCGCGACCGTGGCCGAGATCTGGTCCGGGTTGCGGATCGACCTGATCGGGCTGCTCGCCGGGCTCGGCGCCGCCGCGTGCCAGGCGACGTACTTCATCCTGATCGACAAGCTGACCGGCGCCGCGGACCCGCTGGTGATGACCGCGGTCGGCAGCTTGGTCGGCGCTGTCGTCCTCACGCTGATCGCCTCGCCGTGGACCGTCCCGTGGCACGTGCTGATCGAGACGGTCGCGATCGGGCACCGGTACGCGCCCGGTTGGTTGCTGGCGGCCTGGCTGATCGTGGTCAGCACCGTCGTTGCCTACCTCGCCGGTGCCGCGGCGGTCCAGCGCCTGTCGGCCGCGATCGGCGGCGCGGTCGCGTACGTCGAGGTCGTGGCGGCATGCATCTTCGCCCTGATCCTGCTCGGCGAGACGCTGAAAACGAACCAGATCATCGGCGGCGCGATCGTGCTGATCGGAGCGTTCGTGGCCCAGGCGTCGGTCGGGAAGGTCGCTCCCCCGGAGGTCCCGGACAGCGACACTCCCCGCACCGACGTGCTGGAGCCCATCTGATCACCGCAGCGAGTCGACGAGCTCGCGTGGCAGGCCGTGGGTGTCGTGCAGGTACTCGTAGTCGGTCTCGTCGAGCGACTTGTGGAAGCGCTCGTGGCTCAGCACCTTCCGGCCACGGTCGAGCAGATTGCTGAACCGGATCTCCTCGTCGATCAGGATCCGCCGGATCAGCGTCACCGTCTCGCCCTGGTGGAAGTGGTTCAGCGTGTGCTCGAACAGCTCGATCGGCAGGTCGGACAGCGAGCGGGACTCGTCGTCGCGCCACAGGATCGTGAGCATCCGCCTGATCAGCCGGCGGAGCACGTAGCCGCGTCCGGTGTTCGACGGGTGCACACCGTCGCCGACGATCACGATGCTCGACCGCAGGTGGTCGATCACGATCCGCCGGGACCGCTCGTCCAGGTTCCACAGCTTCGGCACGATCCGCATCCACGGCTCGAACAGCGAGGTCTCGAACACGGAGTCCTTGCCCTCGAGCAACATCGTCAGCCGCTCGAGCCCAAGGCCGGTATCGACGTTCTGCTGCATCGGCTCCAGCGAGCCGTCGTCGAGGCGGCGGTACCGCATCATCACGTGGTTCCACACCTCGATCCAGCGGTCGTCGGTGGTCGGCGTACCCTCGGGCTCGCCGTGGCCGGTCCAGACGAAGATCTCCGAGTCCGGACCGCACGGACCGGTCGGGCCGTTCGACCACCAGTTGTCGTCGGTGGTCAGCTCGATCGGCACGCCGAGCTCCTGCCAGGTCTGCAGCGACTCCTGGTCGAGCGGCACCTGGTCGTCGCCGCCGAACACGGTCACGTAGAGCTGCGTCGGGTCGATGCCGAACCGTGTGGTCAGCAGCTCGTAACCCCAGCGAAGCGTCTGGCTGCTGCCGTAGTCGCCGAGCGACCACGAGCCGAGCATCTCGAACACGGTCAGGTGGGTCGAATCGCCCACTTCGTCGAGGTCCGTGGTGCGCAGGCATCGCTGGATGCCCACGAGTCGTCGTCCCAGTGGATGAGGTTCGCCTTCCAGGTACGGCGTGAGCGGATGCATCCCCGAGGTCGTGAATAGCACCGGATCACCGAGCCGCGGGATGAGCGTGGACCCGGTCGTCGGAACGTGGCCGCGGTCGAGGAAGAAGTCGATGAACGTCCTGCTGATGGTCATGGTTCGTGTCCTTTGACGTGAGGACCGGAACCGACCACCAGGCTGCAGAAACGACAACACCGGCGAACCGTTTCCGGTCGCCGGTGGAAGTTTCGAAGGTCAGGCAGCGGCAGCCGGCGAGCAGAAAGCTCGTACGGCTGCGGTAAGTCGGACCATCGGATGCATGTCGCCCACAGTACACGACCCAACGCGCCGGCTGTCCAGCACCTTTACGCCCAGCCGTCCGCCGCGCGCAGGAACATCAGCACCGCGCAGACGCGGCGGTGGTCATCAGGCGCCGGCGGCAGTCCGAACTTGACGAAGATCGAGCGCACGTGCGCCTCGACGGTCTTCTGGCTCAGCACCAGCGAGTCCCTGATCGACTGGTTCGACCGGCCCTGCGCCATCAGCTCGAGCACGTCGCGTTCGCGGTTGGAGAGTCGCTCGACCGGGCTTCGTGGCCGGCCGAGGATCTGCTCGACCACCGCGGGATCGATGACAAGGTCACCCCGACCGACCCGCCGTACCGCGTCGGTGAAGTCGGCCAACTGGACCACACGGTCCTTCAGCAGGTAGCCGGTCCCGGTGGCGCCGCTGGAGAGCAGCGTCAGCGCGTACTGCGGCTCGACGTACTGCGACAGCACGAGAACCGAGGTGCCGGCGTAGCGGGCACGGATCTCCTGCGCGGCGGTCAGCCCCTCCTTGCCGTAGCCGGGCGGCATCCGGATGTCCACGATCGCCACCTCTGGCCGGTACCGATCCACGAGCGCCCGGAGCTCGTCGGCGTCGCCGGCCTGGCCCACGACCTCGAACCCGGCCTCGGTGAGCAACCGAACCATGCCTTCGCGGAACAGCACCGAGTCCTCGGCGATCACCAGCCGCATGGGATCTCCGCCCGGACGGTGGTGCCACGGCCTGGTGGACTGTCGACGACCAGTCGGCCGTCGACCGCGGCGACGCGGTCGGCCAGACCGCGGAGCCCGGACCCCTCCGGATCGGCGCCGCCCTTGCCGTCGTCCCGGATCTCCACGAGCAGCCACCCGGCCGAATGCCGGACCGCGACGCAGACCTCGGTCGCCGCCGCGTGCTTGGCGGCGTTGGCGAGGGCTTCCGACACGACGAAGTACGCCACCGCCTCGATCGCCGGCTCGATCCGCTCGGACGGTACGGCGAGCAGCCGGACCGGGACCGCGGACCGCTCGGTCAGCGAGCGCAGGGCCGGTTCCAGGCCTTCGTCGACGAGAATCGACGGGTGGATCCCGCGAGCCAGCTCGCGAAGCTCGGCCAGCGCCGTGGTCAACCCGTCGGCAATGGCCGCGACGGATCCGGCGACCGCCGGGTCCCCGTCGTCCGCGAGTTTCGCCGCCGCCATCCGCGCGTCGAGGGCCAACGAGACCAGCCGTTGCTGGGCACCGTCGTGCAGGTCGCGCTCGATCCGCCGACGCTCGTTGTCAGCGGCAACCACAATCCTGGACCTGGACGCCCGTACCTCGGCCAGTTGGGCGTTCAGCTCGGCCCGCAGCCGGTCGTTGTCGACGGCCATCCGTGCGGCCGCACCGGCCGAGCTGAGCAGCTCCGCGTCGTCCAGCAATGCGTCGTCGTGGACGACGGCAACCATCGGGCCGCTGTCGTGCTCGAAGTACGTCGTCGACTGGCCGGGGCGCGCGGACAGCGAATCGCCGGACGCCGTCAGGTAGCGCTGCGTCGCGGCGTCCCACCGGCCGATCGTCAGCGACGGGTCGCCGAGCACCCGTGCCACCGCCTCCTCCACCAGGTCCAGCCGGGAATGATCAGCCAGCTCGGTCACCAGTGCACCGATCCGGGCCTGCCGCGTCCATGCGAGGGACAGCCCGGCCAGGATCGCGACCGGATGCGCGAGACCGGCGTACGTCGAGACCAGCCGCACCGTAGCGAGGAGCTCCGGATGTGTGTCGTAGAACCTCAACGCATTGAGGATGATCAGAACGCTCTGGGCCAGCAGCAGAGGTACGGCGGCGATCACGACCGGCGCCGAGATCCGCCGCAGCGGCCTGCTGGCGGTCCACCACCGCCACAGACAGACCGCGGCGAGACCGGCGAACATCGGCACCATGAAGTAGACGCGGGACGGGAACTGCGCGTAGACCCGGTCGATCAGCTCGACCGCCCGCGGACCCGCGTGGATCAGGTTGAGATCCGGCGGACAGTCCCCGCAACCGATCTCCAACGGTTCCACGCGCAGGGTAGGAATCGTCGTCCAGCACAGCATGGCCACGAAGGCCACCAGCACGGCCCAACGCTCCCAGCTCTTCATCAACCGTCCGGTGGGGAACGACAGCAGGAGCAGCGCGAGCGCTGGTAGCAGGGCGAGCTCGAACGCCACGCCGATCGTCCACAGCAGCGGGATCCGGGTGCCGTCGAAGAGAAACATCAGGTACGCCACGCCGGTCAGGACCAGCAGCGCGCCGATGCGGTTCCGCGGCCGCCGCGTCCACGCGATCAGACCGGCCACGAGGTACAGCCAGGGAAGTACCGCCCAGTGCCAGGTGCTCTCCCCCGCATTCCACAACCACAGGCACGCGACGCCTCCGGCCACCGCGGCGACCGCCGCGACCGCTGTGACCGCTGTGATCCCGCGCCTCATCGGCCGGTCCCGAGGAGGTGGCTGATCGCCGGGCCGGAGAGCTCGGCCTTCGGGATGAAGCCGCGGGCCGGAGTGTCCGGCAACCGGCCGCGGTAGTCGGCGGCGTCCCGGATGGAAGTCAGGATCACGGCCGGTGGATCCGGCTCCTTCGCCAGCAGCCGTGCCACCTCGAATCCGTCCAGGTCGGGCAACTGGACGTCGAGCAGCACCACGTCGGGGCGCAGCGCCCGGACCGCGGCGATCGCCGACCGGCCGTCGCCGGACTCGCCGATCACGTCGAACCCCTGCGCCTCCAGCATCCGCCGGGCCGAACTCCGGAACAGGACGTAGTCGTCCACGATCAGGATCCGGGCCGCCCCCATCTCCACATCCTCGGGGCAGCCCTGCGGGCCGTCAATCAGGGCCTGCCCTCAATCGCGCTCCGGTGCCTGCCCCGATGCGCCCGGCCGCGACCTCTTGGTGTCCTGACCGGGGAGGGGATCGATCATGCCAACCATCAGAGTCCGAACCGCAGCGGTTGCCTTGGCTGCCTGCGCGGCGGTCGTCATCGCCGGCGCTCCGCCGGCGTCACCTGCGCCGAGGACCGCTGCGCCCAAGAACGGGTTTGCCCGGGTGCTGGCGACAGCGCGCCCGGCCGTCCACCACGAACCCGCTGTCCGCCGCGCGGCCACCGCTCAGCTCCGTGCCAAGACCGGGCTCGAGCTGGTGCCCTGCGAGGATCCGGCGTTCCTGTGCGGAACAGTGCCCGTCCCGCTCAACCGGCGGAAACCGGACGGCCGCATGGTGCCGCTGCACGTCGAGGTGCTCCCGCACACGGGTCCGGCGGCAGCGCCGGCCGGCGCGGTGTTCATCACCCTGGGCGGACCGGGAGCCTCGATCAGCCTGTTCGACAAGTACCCGTACGTCGACATGCTGGCGAAGGTCTCCGAGACCCGCGACCTGGTCCTCGTCGACCAACGCGGCGTCGGGCTGTCGACAGCGATCGACTGTCCGGCCTGGCAGCACGGCGGACCGTTCTACCCGTCCGCCGCCCAATGCCACGACCAACTGGGCGACACCGCCAACTTCTACAGCACGATCGACGTCGCGGACGACCTCGAGCAGGTACGACGCACGCTCGGGTACAGCGACATCGACCTCCTCGGAGCCTCGTACGCCGCGAACGACATGGTCACCTACGCGACCCGCCGGCCGGCGAACGTCCGGTCGATCACGATCGGCGCGCCGGCGCTGACCGTCGGCACCGATCCCTTCTACGCCTATCCACCCAAGGGTTTCCCGGCGCTGGTCGACGCCGTCTGCGGCGGAACGCCGGCCTGCTCGGCGGCCAACCCGGATCCGGCCAGTTCCCTGGCCTGGCTGGCGGATCGGCTCCGGCGCCGGCCGGTCAGCGGGACCGGTGTCGACTCGCACGGAGTCCCGCACCAGATCACGGTGACCGAGAACCTGCTGGCGACCGCGATCATGTTCTTCAACGGCGGCAGCTTCGTAGGACCGGGCGAGATCACGCAGGCGGCAGTCGCGCTCCAGCACGGCGACGCCGTACCGCTGCTGCGCCTGGCGGCGGACGTCGACCCGGCGAACGGTTTCGACGCCGGTGACCCGCGCGAGTTCTCCAACGGGCATTGGCTCGCCCGCCTGTGCACCGACCAGCCGGTGCAGTGGGACAAGAATGCCGGCCCGGCGGCTCGCCTCGGACAGTACGCGGCCGCGTTCGCCGCCGAGCCGGCGCAGTACGGTCCGATCTCCAAAGGCGCGTGGGATCACGAGGGGTACCTGGGGTACCAACCGCTGCCCTGTATCGCGTCGCGCTGGGAGGACCGGCCAAGCTATCCGAGCATTGCGCGGGTGCGCGGCGTACCGGGTCTGGTGGTGTCCGGTCAGTACGACGCCGGCCTCCCGGACGAGGCGATCCGGATTGCGTCCCGAATGATCCCTGGTTCCGCCTTGGTCGAGCTGGCCGGCGCAGGACATCAGGTCTGGTTCTACGGCTCCTGCGGGGCCGAGCTGGTGCAGCGCTTCATCACCACGCTGAAGGTCGGCGACACGTCGTGCGCGGCGACTCCGCCCGCGGGCTGGTGGATGCCCGGCAGCTTCCCGCTCACTGCGGCGGCCGCACCTCCTGCCCGGCAGATCGGCGGCCCATCCGCGCCGGCCGACGTACGGCGGCTGGCCACCGCCACCGCGTGGACTGTGCTGGACGGCCTGCAGCACCAAGCCTCGATCTCCGGTCTCGTCGCCGGCGGCCTCCGCGGTGGGACCATCACCTACGTCCCCGACGCCGAAGCGCCCTTCGTCTACGACAACGCACGCTTCACCCGCGACGTCGGCGTGTCCGGAGCAACGACCTGGACCGCCGACGGCATCGACGGCGCCTTCACAGTCAGCGCGCCGACCGGAGCCACCATGACAGCCAGGCTGACCGGCCCGTTCACCAAGCTCGGCAGCCAACTGACCCTCACCTTGGGCCAGAGCAGCTTCGCCATCCCCGGCTACTGACTTCTGGAGGAGCTGCTAGACGTCGAGAAGCTCGCGCAGTACTGCGCCGCTCCGGGTCCAGGACCACTCTTCGGTGACCCATTGCCGCCCTGCTGCTCCCAGCTCTTTGCAGTGCTGGGGGTTCGACAGCAGGTCGGCAATGCGCACACCTACGGCGACGGGGTTGTACGGGTCGACCAAGTACCCCGTCTCGCCATGCCGCACGGTGTCGGGCGCCCCACCTGAATCTCCGACCACTACGGGCTTGCCGGCAGCCGAAGCCTCGAGCGTCGCGATCCCCAGCGCCTCCGGCTCCAGCCCGAACCGGCGCGTCCGGCACGGTACGGCGAACACCTCGGCCGCGTCGACGTACGGCGGAATCTCGGCCCACGGCACCGGGCCCGTGAACACGACGTCCTGGCTGACCCCGGTGCGCACCGCCAGCTCCTCGAGGTACTGCCGGTCCGGGCCGCCACCGACCAGCAACAGCTTCGCGTCCGGCACCGACTCCTGCACGAGCGGCCACGCCTTGATCAGCGTGTCCTGCCCCTTCCGCCGAATCAGCCGCGACACACACGCCACGACCGGAACACCTTCCAGCCCGAGGCCTTTGCGGACCTGCTCTCCGCCACAGTTGGGGGCGAAGCGCCGCGTGTTGACTCCAGGCGTCAGCCTCCGCACCCGCTGGGCGGCTGCGGGTGAGAGGGCAGGCCTGATCTGGTCCTCACACCACGAGGACACCGTCGTCAGCGTGTCCGCGGCCTCCGCGATCTTCCGTAATGCCTGGCGGGTGCCCGGTACGCCGGCCCACCACGTCTCGTGCCCGTGCGTCAGCCCGACGATCCGCCGCGCCCCCGCCCGCCGCAGCGCCGGTCCCATCAGCCCGAGGGGCGCAGCCGCTCCGAACAGCACCCGATCGGCGCCGTGCTCCTGCAGAAGCTGGACAGCCCGCTTCGTGATGCGGGCCGTAGGCAACAACATCGACGTCCGGTCCCGGACGACGGGGAACGGCAGCGTCGCGTCGTACGCCGCGTCCCTGGGCTCTCGCGACGTGTAGACGACCACCTCAGGCAACTCATCGCACAACGACCGGACGAAGTTCTCGATCCCGCCCTGGCGAGGCGGGAAGTCGTTGGTGACGACGAGAACGGTCATCGCTTCGCCAGCGGCGGTACGGCACCACCGTTGTCGCGGGCCCACGCCCGCCCCATCGCGATCCGCTCCGGCGCCGTCGGATGGTCCGCGAACATCCAGTACCGCCAGCGGGCCGGATCCAGGCCGGAGAGGTTGGTCACGGCCAGATCGTGCTGCATCGCGACGAAGTCCTTCGGGTCGTTCGTCAGCTTGAGCGAGTGGTAGTCGGCGCGCGCCTCGATCTTCCGGCTGACCAGGTTCTGCACCGGCGACCCGAGGGTCGTCCCGGCCGCGATCAGCGCAAGCACGGCGGCGGTCCGGCGCGGATCGCCCATCCGGGCGCCGAGCAACAACCGCAGCACGGTCACGCCGAACGCCGTACCGAGAACGCCGATCAGCGTCCCGTGCAGTACGTCGTTCTCAGCGGCGTGGCCGAGCTCGTGCGCGACCACCAGCCGGACCTGCGCCGGAGGCGTGTTCTTCAGCAGCGTGTCGTAGACGACCAGCCGACGCGTCGACCCGAACCCGGACACATAAGCGTTGAGCGCTGTTGTCCGCCGCGACGCGTCCGCGACCAGCACGTCCTGCACAGGTACGCCGTCCTGAGCGGCAAGCTTCAGGAAGTCGTTGCGGAGGGCACCGGCCGGCATCGAGGTGAAGTGGTTGAACCTCGGCTCGACGAGCACCGGGTACGCGAACGAGACGCCAAGCACCAGCAGCGCCGCGCCGATTGCCCCCGGCAACCACCAGCCCCGGTCCCAGCGTTTGGCCAGCGCCATCAGCACGATCACGATCGCGGCGAGGCCAAGCGCGGAGAGCAGCCAGTTCACCGCCCGGTCACGCAGCCACAGACCCCACGGGCTCACCGAGAGGCCGTAGCGCCGACTCACCCGCTCGGCCAGTACGTCGGTCGGGAGCGTGAGCAGGCTGGCGATCAGCCCAACGCCGGCGACCAGGACCGCGACCCGGAGAAACCACGGCCGGATGCGGAGTCCGTCGTACAGGCGACCGCCGAGCGGGGTGAAGCCGACGAGCAGCGGCACCACGAGCGAGATCACCCAGGACGTCGTCGACCAGGGCAGGATCTCGTGGCGGAACGCGTTCTGCCGGGCGATCTCCGCGCTGGTGAAGTCGAGCGCGGCGTCCGGCTTCGGCAGGTCGATCAGGTGCCACGGGGTGGTGACGGCGATTGTGAAGACCAGGGCGACCGCGAGGACTCCGGCGGCCACCCGAGGTGACCAGCGCGCCGGATCAGACACCGGCGAGCCTCTTGAGGTACTTCTGCCACTCCGCGACGAATTCTGCCTCGGTCGTCCCGAGCACGGTCCGGAACGCGTCAGCCAGACCGGTCTGGCTCCTGGACGCGTGCACGGCCCGGTAGAACTTCACCAGCTTGGCCTGTCCCTCGCGCTCCGCGATCAGCCGGCACGCGAGCCAGGCCGACTCGTACGCCTGCGGCAGGTCGGTCGCCGTCGCCGCGAACGCTTCGGCGGACGGCAGCGTGGCCGGCACCTTGCCCGCGCGGACCGCTTTGAACAGCTCCTTCGCCGCCGACTCGTCCTGCACAGGCACGGCGGTGAACGCGACGTAGTCCGCGAAGCCCTCGGCCAGCCACAGCGGCACCGGTGATGCGGTCGCCGTCGACGCCACGTGCGTCGTCTCGTGGGTGAGCACGATCCGGCGGCCCTGTTTGCCGAGCTCCTCGAACAGCTTCGGGTTGGCGACGATCCGCACCGGCGCCCCGGACAGCGGCGAGTCCAGCTCGGCCATCGTGACGGCCGCGATCTGGGTGTAGGTGTTCGGCTCGGCGCCGAGGACGGCTTCCATCTGGTTCTGCTGGGCAGGCAGGTAGATGATGACCTTCTGCCGCCAGTTCTTGCCCCAGACCTTCGTCAGGGACTCAACGGCCTTGTCCGCCACCGAGACGTAGCTGCGGGCCTCGGACTCGGACCCGAGGCTGATCACCAGGCTGTGCTCGCCCTTGGCCACGTCGATCTGGCCGAGCGCCCAGATCGGCCGGCGCTGACCGGCCACGAACCGCTCCGAGAACGAGGCGGCGTACGTCGCTCCGTCGCGGGTGACGAACGTGACCGGGAGGGTCTCGCGGGCCGGCTTGACGTCGAACCCGGACAACTGCCACGACACCTCGACCTGAGCCAGCCAGGCCTGGGTCCCGCCGAGCTCGGCCTGCCGGTCCGGCGTGAGCGCGCCGGTGTCGTCGCTCACGTAGCGCAGCTGGAACGAGCTGATCGGCAGGGTGCTCAGGTTGGAGAAGATCGTCCGCGCGCTGGTCCGGAACGCGGCCGCCTTCGGGTCGATGACGTCCATGAACTCGGTGCGCTTGTCGTTCGCGACCGCGTCGGCCATCTTCTGCAGGACGGCCTCGCCGGCGACGGCTCGCTGGACACCCTCGGACGCCTGGTCCGGGGTGCTGCTGGTCTGCGCGGGGTGCGCGCCGGACGCGTTCGGGTCGGCGGGGGCGTCGGCGATCTTGCGGAGTCCGGCGTACCCGGCTCCGGCGACCAGGCAGACCGCGAGCCCGAGGGCGACCTTCTTCACGATCGGCCCGTACGGCGGGGTCGGCCGGCTCGGGCGCTGGACCGGTGGCGGGACACTCCCGCGCTCGTCGTACTCCGGCCGGTGGTCAGGCGGCGACGGGAACGCAGGCAGCGGCACCGTGTCGCCCTGTTCGTCGATCACCTCGGCCCCTCGCTGCTCACCTGCCCCAGTCAGGCGGGACACTACGTGCCTCCTCCGACAGTACGGCACGACCCGGAAACGACTCGGCTCCGGGGAGGTCTCCCCGGAGCCGATGAGTATGTCAAGGGTCGCAGGTCAGCCCGGCCGGACGGCGGTGTTGTACGGCATCTCGTCCATCGGGGCGATCTCGACCGACTTGCCCGGCCGCGGCGCGTGGATGATCCGGCCGTTGCCGAGGTACATCGCCACGTGGGTGATCGGCGAGTAGTAGAAGACCAGGTCACCCGGCTGCAGGTCACTCTTGCTGACCCGGCGGCCCTCGGTGGCCTGCACCTTCGAGGAGTGCGAGAGCGAGACGCCGGCCTTGCCCCAGGCGTACATCATCAGGCCGGAGCAGTCGAACGTGTTCGGACCGTCGGCACCCCAGACGTAGGAGTCACCCAGCTGGGCGAGCGCCGTGTTCACGGCGACCTGCGCGCGGCCGCTGGCGGGGACGTTCGGCAGGTCCTGGCTCTCCCGCTTGCTGTCCCGGCTCGGACGCTGCTTGATCGCGTCCTCGACGTCCTTCTTGTTCTCTTCCGCGAGCTTCTTGCGCTCGGCGTCGCTGAGCTTGTCGACGACGCTCTGCGCCTTGTCGAGGTTGGTGTTGATCTGGGTGATGAAGGTCTGCTGCTTGGCTTTCACCGCCTGCAGCGCGGCCAGCTCGCTCTGCTCGCTGGCCTGCAGGTCGGTGAGCTTGCCCTGGGCCATCTGGTAGCGGCGGAGCGCCGAGTTCTGCTGGCCGGCGAAGGCCTGCGCGGTGGAGGCCTGGCTGAGGAACTGGTCCGGGTTCGTCGAGAGCAGCAGCTGCGCCGTGGTCGAGATGCCGGAGGTCTGGTAGCCGGCGACCGCGAGGGATCCGATCTGCCGCTTCACGCCGTCCACCTGCGCCTGCTGCTTGGCGATCCCCGCCTGCAGGGCCTTGACCCGGGCGGCGGAGGCGCTGATCTGGCCCCGCAGGTCGTTCGCGTTCTCACCCGCGACCTCGGCCTGGTGCTGCAGCTCGGCGACCTGGCGCTTGGCCTCGTCGAGGGTGAGCTTCGGGTCGGCCTGCGCCGCTCCCTGGATCAGGATCACGCCCGCGACGACAGCCGTGCTGGTGATGGCGGCGAGGGCGATTCCCTTGGTGCGGTTGATGCGTCCGATGGACACAGCCCGGTCGATCCCTTCCTCTGCTCGCGCCGTCCCCGTCAACCTGGCCGTCCTGCGTCGCAGGATCCGCCGGGTCACTCCCTCGGCTTGCCGCTGCCCGGTCGGTCTGATCGGCCGACACCCTGAGGCAACGAGAGGTAACAGTAGTGACCATTTCGTGACCAGTGCAATTCGCCCCTCCGGTTTGATCGAAAATTAACGAACCAAGGCAACTATCAAACGGTCGTTTCCCCTTCTGTGCCAAGGGTTTCGCAGCAGTGTGCGGGCAGATGGTCCTGACAAAGCCCGTCCGGCGCGGCGTGCTTGCCCGCAGTGAGGATAAAGTCACCTGACGGTGAGACAGGGGGTTGCGTGAGCGCGATCGGCAAGCAGGTACGAGCTTTCCGGCAACGGGCCGGCCTGACGCAGGAAGAGCTTGCCGAGAAGGCGTCCCTGTCGGTGCGGTCGCTGCGCGACCTCGAATCCGGCCGCGTCGCCAGGCCGCGGGCCCGCTCGATCCGGCTGATCGCGGCCGCGCTGGAGCTGGCGGACGACGAGACCCGGCGCCTGCTGGCGGTCCTTGCCGACAGCACCCCCACCTCGCCCGCGGAGGCCGGCGCCGGGTCAGCTACTCCCCCGATTACTCCCCCGATTTCACAGCTACCGGCGGACGTCACCGCCTTTACCGGCCGGTTCCCGGCGCTCCGCCGCCTCGACGAGCTGGTCGGTGACGCGGCGGCCCCACGAACTGTCGTGGTTTCGGCACTCGGAGGGACCGGGAAGACCGCCCTGGCCGTGCACTGGGCGCACGGAGTGCTGTCCCGCTTCCCGGACGGCCAGCTGTACCTCGATCTGCGTGGCTTCGACCCCTCCCAGAAGCCACTCGACCCCGCCGACGCGCTCGGCCGGTTCCTCACCGCGCTGGGCGTCGCCCCGGCCGCTCAGCCGACCACACTGGACGAGCGGGCCACGCTCTTCCGGTCGCTGGTCGCGGAGCGGCGGTTGCTGCTGATCCTCGACAACGCCGCCTCGGCCGCGCAGGTGCGTCCGCTGCTGCCGGGTTCGCCGTACTGCGTGAGCATCGTCACGAGCCGCGATCGGCTGGCCGGACTGGTCGCGCGGGACGGTGCCGCACCGCTGCAGCTCGATGCGATGACCGAGTCCGAGGCTGGTGACCTGCTGCGCGGCATGGTCGGCGACTCCCGGGTGGACGCGGACCGGCCGGCGGCAGCCGACCTGATCGCGCTGTGCGGGCGCCTGCCGCTGGCTGTGCGGGTGGTCGGGGCCAACCTCGCCCTCGACCACCAGCGGACGCTCCGTGAGGCCGCTGATGCGCTGGCTGCGGCCGACCGGCTGGACAGCCTGTCGCTGCCCGACGACCCGGCTGCCTCGGTACTGCCGGCCTTCGAGCTGTCCTACCGGCCGCTGGCCGACGACCTGAAGCTCCTGTTCGGCCGGCTCGGCCTGCTGCCCGGCACCTCGTTCGGGGTCCACGTGGTCGCTTCTGCGATGGCTACCCACGCCGTCGACGTCGAGCGGCAGTTGACGCAGCTCGTGACGCTCAACTGGGTGCAGCCACTCGGTGACGGGCGCTACGTGCTGCACGACTTGGTCAAGCTGTTCGCTCGACGCGTCGCGGGCGACGACGCGGACGCCGTACGCCGGGTGCTCGACTACTACCTGCAGTCCGCGGACGCGGCCAACCAGCTGATCAACCCGGCGCGGGTGCGTACCCCGATCTCTGCGCCTGCCGCTGGTGTTGTGGTGGAGCAGTTCCGCACGGCGGAGGTCGCGCTGCAGTGGTGCAACGAGGAGCTCACGACGATCGCGGACGCGGTGGAGCTCGCCGTACGGGAAGGTCTCGACGAGTACGCCGTACAGCTGCCGACCGCGATGATCGACTACTTCCAGCGGTACAAGCACTGGCCGGTCTGGCTCGGCACGCACGAGCAGGCGCTGCAGGCCGCCGTCCGCCTGGGCGACAAGGAGCGGGAAGGGATCCTGCTGCGCGACACCGCGCTCGTGTACCGCGACCTGCGTGAGCACGACCGCGCCCGGGAGTTGCTCGAGTCCGCGGCGGCGATCGCTCGCGAGCACGGCCACCGCCTGCCGCTCGCCCGGGCGCTCAGCACGCTCGGCATCGTCGCGATGGACCTCGGCGACAACGACTCCGCGATGAGCTACTTCGACGAGTGCGTCCGGATCGCCGACGAGGACGGCGACCAGTACGCCGGCATGGTCGCGAGCATCAACCTCGGCTTCGCCCACCTCCGCGCGGAGCGGCTCGCCGACGCGGCCGAAGCCTTCGAACGGGTGCTGCCGGTGAGCCGCGAGCTCTCGGCCGGTGAGGTCGAGACCGTCGCCACCGGCGCGCTCGCCGAGATCAGCCGGCTGAACGGCGATCCGGAGGGGGCGCTGCAGCGCTTCCACGAAAGCCTCGCGCTGGCCGAGAAGCTTGACGAGCCGCTGGGCCGGCTGAGCGCGCACGAGGCGATCGCCCGGACCCTCGACCAACTCGGCCGCCGGGCCGAGGCCCGTCGCTCCTACCTGGCCGCGGCCCAGATCGCCGCCGACCTGGGCGACCCCCGCGAACGCGAGCTGCACGACGCCATCGAGAACCTCGATCTGGCCTGAGCTGCTCATCGCATCCCCCAGTCCCACGTAGGGGGTGGTCTGGGCCGGGTTGGTCTGGGCAGGGCCGGTCGTCATGTTTCCCTCCGGGGCGCTCGGGAACGTGCTTGGACGCTATCGAGGGCTCACGGTGGGTAACAGGCGGTTGACCGGCAGTTCAGCGGCAGTCTGTCAGCCGGTCAGCCGGTCAGCCGGTCTGCTCGGTCGGAAGATTGTCCGGCTCCACGCTCTCGACGGCGTGCACGAGCCGCAGCGGCGGGACCAGGCCCGACTCGGCCAAGGCGTCCAGCGCGGCCTTCTCGTCGTCGTCGATGCGCAGGCTGCCGTTCCGATCGGCAGAGCCGGTTGTTCTGGTAGAGATGGCGAGCACCACCGTCACCACGCAGTCCTGACACCCCGGACCCTTCATCACACAAGCGTCACAGTCGATCAGCACAACATCCTCCAAGGGGGGAAGCACCCGGACTTGCATCCGGCTGATCAGGACGCTAGAGACCCCCACCGACAGTTTCCGTCCCCACCCATCCCGCCCCCGACCCCGCACCACCCGCCCACCCCGCGTTCGAGGGGATATCCCCGCTTGTTGAGTGTTCTCCCCTGGTGTACGAGGAGAGAACACTCAACAAGCGGGGATATCCCCGCGAACGCGGGGCGGCGAGGGGAAGCGGGTGGGAGGGGGACAAGCGGGTGGGGAAGGTGGTGTCTTCAGGCGCGAGCTATCCGTGAGATCAGGCTGCTCGCGGACAGCGCGCGGGCGCCGAGTTTGATGATGCTTTCGGCAACTTCCCGGTCGGTGGAGACGACCACGACCGGCCGGCCGGGAGGTTCGGCGCGGACCAGTTGGCGGATCACGTCGTCGGCGATCACGCCCGCCGGGCTGAAGCGAACCCGGACCCCGCGGGGTGGATTCAGTTGCACGGGGCCCGAAAGCTCCGCGCCGTCGAACACCACGGTCACTTCGATCCGCCGCTGGGCCACCAGCGCGCCCAGTGCGGTCACCAGCCGCTGGCGTTGCGAGTGCAGTGGCGAGTTCGGCCAGGCGGTCTTCGTCACGTTGTAGCCGTCGACGATGAGATGCACCTGCGGCAACGCGAGCAGCTCGTCGAACAAGGCCGGGTCGTCCTCGGGCGCCGTACGCCCAACGGGTGCAGCGTCTGGCTCCAGGCCGGCCACGGTGTCGGCCGGGCGGAGCTCTCCCCCGGGCGGTAGGGCCAGCTCGCGGCGCAGGCCGCTCGCTGCCTCGAGCAACGTGTCCAGCAGCAGGCGGGTCCGGGTCGACGCGAGCTCCCGCTCCTGTCCCGCCGTACGCCGGGCCGCATGCTCGATCGCTTCCAGCTCGGTGATCCGGGAACGCAGCTTGCGCACCTCCCGCTCGACTTCGGACCGGGCCGCCTCGACGCGCTCGTCCGCGGTCTCGGCCTCCGTCGTCCGCAGCTCGAGCTCGCTCTGCAGACCGGTGATCCGCTGGCGGGCCTCGTTCAGCTTGCGGCGGAGCGTGACGTTCTCGCCCTTGAGCTCGTTGACCTGTTCACGAAGCCGCTCGCGGACCTGACGGGTCTCGGTGCGGGCCTGGTCGAGCTGGTCGGACAGCCGGTTCACCGCGTCCTCGTCGGTCCGCGGGCTCTCCACCGGGACCTGGGCCGCCGCGGCGACGTGCTGCTCCCAGTCGTCCGGGCGGAGGAGGTACGCGAGCGCAGCGACCTCGACCGGGTCGGCGGACGGGACCGCGACGCCCTCGGCGACGGCATCGCCGAGCTCCGGGTGCTCACGCCGTACCTGGAAGGCCGCCAGCCGGCGGAAGTGGTCGTCGGTGTCGAGGATCGGACCGAGCACCGACGCGGACAGCTTGGCCCGCTTGTTCGGCGCGAAACTGGCGAACCGGCGCAGCGGCGCCGGGATGTCGGTGGCCGGGAGCTGGCCGAGTGCGTGCGCGGCGAGGGTCAGGACGCGTTGCCGGACCGGTTCAGGCAAAGTCGTAGCAGCGGAGCTCGCGGCGGTGCCTGCCTCAGTCACCGGTCCGCAGTCCGGCCGGAGCGACGGCGAGGCAGCAGCCCGGCCGGTGATGCAGACCACACCGAACGGGGAAATGGTCCCGTCTCGCGGTGATCGCCTGTGTACGCATACCGAGAGCCTAGTCGACTCGTCTGCGTGTCACCTGCGGAATTGTCGGTGGCGGCTCTTAGCGTCGTGGACATGACCAGCCCAGCTCGCCCGCAGGCTCTGGATCCCGGAGCGCCGATCCGCGGTGTCCAGCACAGCTTCGACGACCTGGGCACACCGCTGCGCGACGTCACGTTCTGCGTCGTCGACCTGGAAACCACGGGCAACCCGCCGGGCGAGGGTGGCATCACCGAGATCGGCGCGGTCAAGGTCCGGGCCGGCGAGGTGGTCGGCGAGTTCCAGACGCTGGTCAACCCGTCCGAGACGATCCCGCCGTTCATCGCGGTGCTGACCGGCATCACCAACGGGATGGTTGCCTCGTCACCCCGGATCGAGTCGGTGCTGCCGGCCTTCCTTGAGTTCGCCAAGGGGTGCGTGATGGTGGCGCACAACGCGCCGTTCGACATGGGCTTCCTGAAGCACGAGAGCCTCGTGCACGGGTACGACTGGCCGGACTTCGCCGTCGTCGACACGGCGCTGCTGGCCCGCCGGGTGATCACGCCGGACGAGGCACCGAACTGCAAGCTCGGGACGCTGGCCAAGCTGTTCCGCACCAGGGTCACGCCGAACCACCGGGCGCTGTCCGACGCGCGGGCGACCGTCGACGTGCTGCACGGGCTGTTCGAGCGGGTCGGGTCGTTGGGCGTGCAAACGTTGGAGGACCTGCAGACGTACTCGTCCCGGGTCGCGCCGGCGGTCCGCGCCAAGCGGCATCTGGCCGAGTCGTTGCCGCACGCACCGGGCGTGTACCTGTTCACCGACGACCGCGGCGAGGTGCTGTACGTCGGGAAGTCGAAGGACCTGCGCACCCGCGTCCGGTCGTACTTCACCGCCTCCGAGACCAGGAACCGGATCGGCGAGATGGTCGGGATCGCCACCGGCGTCCGCGGGATCGAGTGCGGCACGCCGCTGGAGGCCGAGATCCGCGAGCTGCGGCTGATCGCCGAGCACAAACCGCGGTACAACCGGCGGTCCAAGTTCCCCGAGCGGCAGCACTGGCTGAAGGTCACCGTCGAGCCGTTTCCGCGGCTGTCGCTGGTCAAGCAGGTCCGCGACGACGACGCGGGGTACCTCGGCCCGTTCAGCTCCCGGAAGACGGCCGAGCGGGCGATGGCTGCGCTGCACGAGGCGTTCCCGATCCGGCAGTGCACGGCCCGGATGTCGCGCCACCCGCGGCTGTCGCCGTGCGTGCTGGCCGAGATGGGCCGTTGCGTGGCGCCCTGCGACGGGCGGATCTCGATGGACTCGTACGGCGAGTTCGTGGCCGGGCTGCGGTCTGCGCTGACCGTGGACCCGACGCCCGTGGTCGACGCGCTGGACCGGCGGATCGACGTACTCTCGGCGGACGAGCGGTTCGAGGACGCGGCCGTGCACCGGGACCGGTTGAGTGCCTTCGTGCGGAGCTCGGCGCGGATGCAGCGGATGGCGTCGGTGACCGGGTGCGCGGAGATCTGCGCGGCCCGGCGGACGGACGACGGCGGCTGGGAGCTGCACGTGATCCGGCGGGGGCGGCTCGCGGCGGCCGGGTTTGCGCCGCGTGGGACGGATCCCCGGCGGCATCTGGAGATGCTGCAGGCCTCCGCCGAGACCGTGCTGCCGGGCATCGGCCCGGTGGCGGCGGCCTCGCCGGAGGAGATCGAGCTCGTGCTGCGCTGGCTCGAGCTCCCCGGCATCCGGCTGGTCGAGATGGACGGCACCTGGACCTGCCCGGTGGGCGGCGCCGGGCGGCACCTCAACCGGCTGGACAACGCCCACTCCGACGCTCACCACCACCCGACCGAGCGGCGCCGCCATCTGCGCCCGCTCGGTCCGGCGCGGGTCGGTTAGGCCTCTATGAACTGGTAGTCCGTGGTGATCCGGCCGTCGGGGGTGAGCATCAAGAGGTCGATGCCGATGGCAATGACATCGTCGGTGTCCGTCTTGTGCATGGCCCAGCGGAGCTTGACCAGGTCCTTGAGCGCGGCGGCGGCGCCGTACCGGCGGAACTCGAACTCGCCCGGCTTGACGAACTCGTCGTACGCGCGGGTGACACGACGGTCGAGCTCGTCGTACCCGCGGGCCTCGAGGGTCGCGGTGACGCCGATCTCGGTGGCGCGCTCGACGATCTCCTCGGGCGGTTCGAGCAGGTGGACGCCGTTCACGGTCCACAGCTGCTCGACGGATCGGCGGCGTACCTCGGGGTCGGGCTCGTTCCAGACGGCGAGGTAGCGGTCGGCGAGTTCTTCGGCGAAGTTGGTCATGGAACGAGGCTGCCGGGGACGGCTGGGGACAACAATTCCCGCCTGGGTATGGATTGTCGGCGGCATGGGTTAGAAACGACGCATGGCATCCGATCTGTCGGCGGGACTCAGGGGATGGCGGGCCCGGCGGCGGGTCAGCCAGCTCGAGCTCGCCGTGCGCGCTGGGACCACGCAGCGGTATGTGAGCTTCATCGAGAGCGGACGATCCGTCCCGGGACGGGACATGATCATCCGGATCGCCGAGTCGCTGCAGGTCCCGCTGCGCGAGCGGAACGAGTTGCTCGTGGCCGGTGGGTACGCACCGGCGTACGACGAGTCGCCGTACGCCGGGGCCGGGCTGGCGGCGATCCGGGCTGCGCTGACGAACATCCTCGACGGGCACCGGCCGTATCCGGCGATCGTGGTCGACCGGCGAGGCGACCTGGTGCTCGCGAACGGGTCGTTCGAGGCGCTGGTCGCGGACGTCGGGCCGTACCTGCTGGAGGATCCGGTGTCGATTCCGCGGGTGCTGCTGCACCCGGACGGGCTGGCGCCGCGGATCGTGAACCTGGCCGAGTGGTCGTGGCACGTGATCGACGCGCTGGCCCGGGAGGCCGCGATCACGCCGAGCGCGGGGGCCGACCGGCTGGTCGAGGAGCTGATCGCGCTGGTGCCGCCGCGGCCGACGACCGGGGCCGACCATCTCGGGTTCGCCGTACCGCTGCGGCTGCGGTCGCCGGTGGGTGAGTTGCGCCTCGTCACCACGCTGACCAGGTTCGGTACCGCGATCGACGTCACGGTGTCCGAGCTGCGGATGGAGGCGTTTCTGCCCGCCGACGACCGGACGGCGGCGGCGCTGCGCGAGCTCGACCCCACTATGCTTCAGCGGGTTCAGGTGTGACTGAAGGAGAGGACGGCATGGTCACCGCGATCGTGTTCATCAAGGCCGATGTCGCGCGGATTCCGGAGGTCGCCGAGCAGGTCGCGGCGATCGAGGGGGTCAGCGAGGTGTACTCCGTGACCGGTGGGCTCGACCTGATCGCGATGATCCGGGTCGCCCACCACGACGAGTTGGCCAGCGTCATCCCCGACCACGTGAACCGGGTCCCGGGGGTGCTGAGCACGGAGACGCACATCGCGTTCCGCGCGTACTCGCAGCATGACCTGGAGGCCGCCTTCAGCCTGGGTGAGGACGGTGTCTGAGGGCCTCCTCCTGACACGTCCTGAAGTTACGGTGAACGCATGAGCAATCCTCCCGCCGGCTGGTACCCCGACCCCACGGGCCAGCCGAACACCATCCGCTGGTGGAACGGGGAGAAATGGACCAACAAAACCGAACAAGAAGCCCTCACCACTGACCCGACTGAGCCGCCCGACGCCCCCCAACCGGACGAAACCCAACCGACACAGTCGGGAGGGTCGCAGTCGGATGCGGCGCAGTCCGGCGGGGTCCCGTCGGGTGAGTCGCAGTCGGGTGCGGCGCACTCCGATGGATCGCAGTCCGGTGGGGTGCCGTGGGGAGGGGCGCAGTCCGGTGGGGTGCCGTCTGGAGAGGCGCCCGGAGGCGCGGAGTCCGGAGGCGCGGCGTCCGGAGGGGCGCAGTCGGGGAGGCCGGCGCAGGTCGAGCGGCAGGCTGGCGGACAGACCGGTGGTTCGGTGTCGGCGTTTCCTGTTCAGTCCGGCGGCCAGGCTCGGTCCGGCGGTCCTGCTCAGTCCGGCGGCCAGGCTGGCGGCCCGGCTCAGGCTGAACGTGGCGGAGGCTGGTGGCAGGTCCCGGCGACGCCAGACCTATGGAGCGCATTGACCGAGCAGCCTTCTGATGAAGGTCCGCGCCTGCGCGCAGTAACCCCCGAGCAGCCCGCGAAGCCAACCGGCCCCACCCCGTTCGAACGCGCCCGAGCAACCTGGGGCGCCCCCGAACTGGCCCCCGCACCCCCAGAACACTGGACCCAACGCACCCCCGAGCCAGACCCCTTCGACCTCGACGCCGCTGCCCCCGCCGAGCCGAACCCAACCACACCCGACCCCACCAACGGCTGGACCCTCAAACTGGCCCCAACCCCAGCCGACCCCACCCCCGCAGCCGCGACCCCCACCACGACACCTGCATCCGCCCCAGCCGACACCTCCGCCCCCGCGGCCGTCCGGGCCGAGACCACACCCGCGGACGCGCCTGCTGACACCCCGGCCGACACCACATCCGCGGACCTCCAGACCGAAACCAGCGCCGCCACCAAACCCACGAACACGCCTGCTAACACACCGGCCATCACTACACCCGCCGACGTCCCTGCCGACACCCCACCCGCGGACGTCGCAGCCGACACCCCGACCCCGACCACGCCTGCGGACACCCCGACCGTCACCACACCCGCCGACGTACCAGCCGACGTACCTGCCGACGCTCCGGCGGACGTACCTGCTGGCGAGGCGGAGCAGAGCTGGTCTGACGTGAGCTGGACGGCCCCGCCGACCTTCGCGCCGAAGCCGAACGACCAACCAGCCGCAATCACCACCCAGGCACCGACCGCGGCGCCGACGACTGCTGACGTGGTCGACGCGGACTGGGGCGATGAAGAGCTGACCCCGGCACGCCCCAGCTGGGGTGTGGAGTCCGGCGACGAGCAGTCCGCCCAGATGTGGGGTACGCAGACAGCCGACGAGCCGTCCGAAGACCAGCCGGCCTGGGGCGTACAACCCGAGGACGAGCACGACCTCATCCCCCAGCAGAACCAGACCTGGGGCGCCGCCCAGTCCGCCGAAGAAACTACCCAGGAACAGCCAGCCTGGTCCCAGCCCACCCCACCCGTCCTCTGGGCCGACCAGCAACCAACCACCCAGTCCGGTGGTTGGGGTGAGCAGAACGGCAAGTCCTGGCCCGTACAGCAGGAGACCACGAACGACCAGCAAGCCAACGCCAACGGTTGGGGCGACCCACAAACCGCAGACTCCGGCTGGGGCAACCAGCAGACCCCCGACAACGGCTGGGGCGACCCGCATCAGCCAGTAGAAAGCGGCTGGGGCCAGCAACAAACCGACGAAAACGGCTGGGGCAACCAGCCACAGACCACTGACAACGGATGGGGCGACCAGCAACCCACGGTCGAGAGCGGCTGGGGGCAGCAACAAACCGGCAACGGTTGGGACAACGAGCAGGCCGGTGAGGACGGCTGGGGCGGCCAGCAACCGATAGTCGAGAGCGGCTGGGGCACCCAGCAAACCGCCAACACCCCCCAAACCGGAGCCCAGCAACCCGACACCGCACCGCAGGGGTGGGACTCACAGCAGCCCGACACCTCGAGCAGCAACTCCCAGACCTGGGGCGGCCAGGCGGGCGACTCCAGCGCTCCAGCACCGGCCTGGAGCGGACAGCAAGGCGACGCCTCGACCGGCCCGACCCCAGCCGGGGGTGGACAGCAGGCCAACGAGGCCGGAGGCCCGGCACCAACCTGGGGCGGCCAGCAAGGCGGCACCTCGACCGGTCCGGCACCAGCCTGGGGTGGACAGCAGGCCGATGGTCCGGCACCGGCCTGGGGTGGACAGCAAGGCGATGCCTCCAGCGGTCCGGCACCGGCTTGGGGTGGGCAGGGAGGCGACGGCTCCGGCGGGCCCGCGACGGCTTGGGGTGGGCAGCAGGGTGGGGTGCAGCAGGCTTGGGGGCAGGAGACGCCTCGGGCTTGGGGAGAGGACGACGGCGAGCAGTGGGCCGGGCGGGCTGATGTCGGGGGTGGCGGCGGGAAGCGGCCGGCCAAGAAGGCGGGCGGTGGTGGCGGTGGTTTCTCCGGCGCCAAGCTGCCGTTGATCATCGGCGGAGGAGTCGCGCTGGTGATGCTGATCATCGCCGCGGTCGTACTCATCACCGGCGGCAACGACAAGAAGGCCGACCCACCGCCGACCACACCGTCCTCCCAGCCAACCAACCAGCCGACGAACCAGAGCAGCACCAAGCCAGGCCAGTCCAAGAACCCGAAGCTGCACGAAGGCATCGGCCGGATCTCCTCGGATGCGATCTCGTTCCCCCGCCGGAACCCGCCGTGGTCCGATCACAAGCGCCTGGTGCAGGAGCTGCTCAACTCGAGCGGTCAGTACGTCACGCTCCAGCCCGACGTACAGGGCACCAGCGACTGGACCGCCGACATCTACGTCGGCGCACTCGGCACCGGCTCCGGCTTCAACGGCGACCCGAAGGCGACGGCCGCGAACCTGTCGATCCAGCTGCGGGCGGACATGTACGGCGACATCCCGGTCACGTTCAAGACGATCGCGAACGGCGCGACGAAGCGCACCGACAAGTCCGGCTGGTTCTTCCAGCAGCAGGTCGTCGCGAAGTCGACGAAGGTGACCGCCCGGGTGCTTACCCTGACAGTGGCTGTCTTCGACCTCGGCGACGGTACGGCGGTCGCGTACGTCAGCAGCATCCCCACCACCCGCCCAGACCTGAAGGCGGCCGAAAGCCAGGCCTACAAGGGAATTAACGTTGGCTGAGAACGAAACCCCCCGACCCACCCCACCCGAAAACCCCCCGGGCCCCACACCCACACCCCCAGGAACAACGCCCGCGTCCCCCACCCCAGACCCGCTAACAGGTCCGCTGGCCCCGGGACCGGTGGGCGGGTTGTCTGTTTCGGGTGTGGAGGGTGCTTCGGATTCGTTGGGTGGGTCGTCGGATCCGTTGCTGGGGCAATCGCCTGCGCCGGCACCGCCTCCTCCCCCGCCGCCGCGACCGCAGCAGCAACCGCGGTCCAGCCCACAACTGCCGAGCGGCCCGCAGCACTCAGCCCCGCAGGCCGGCTCGCAGATGTGGACCCCACAGCAGAACACGCCCCAACAGCAGGGCGCTCAACAGCAGCCGGATGGCCCACAAGCCCAGCGTGCTCAGCAACAGCCGCCGAGTGGTCTGCCGCAGCAGGCCGGTCCGCAGGCTAGTCAGCAGCCAGGTGGGTCGCCAGCACCCCAGCAACCGCGACCACAGCACCGCGGCCCGCAGCAACCGCCGCAGCCGGTGCAACCGTCGGTGGGATCACCGCACGTCGATGGACCGCTCGGCGCACCCCAGCCGGGTGGACCGCAGGCCGGTGGACCCCAGGCCGGAGGACCGCAGGTGGGTGGACTGCAGGCGGGGCAACCGCGTGCGGCACAGCACCGGATGCCCCCGCAGACGGGACCGCAGCCGGTAGCTCCTCAGGGCACGCCACAACAACCGGGCCCACAGCAAGGCGGCCCACAACCAAGCACTCCGCAGTACGGCGGGCAGCCACCAACCGGTCCGCAGGACAGCCGACAGCAACCAACCGGCCCGCAGTACGCCGGGCAGCAACCGACCGGCCCGCAGTACGGCGGACCGCCCGCGGCCGGTCCGCAGCACGGGCGACCGCAGCCGGGTGGCCAGTACGGCGGACAGCCTCAGCCCGGACAACCGGCATGGGGACAGCCCGGACCGGTTGGACAGGCCCAGCAGCCTGGTCAGGTCCCACAGCCGGGTCAGGTCCCACAGCCGGGCCGGCCCGGTCGGCCAGGTCAGCCCGGTCAGCCGCAGTCACTGGGGCACGCGCAGCACGCACAGAGCACGGGACCGCAGCACCCCGGCAGCTCGCCGGCGGGCATGCCGCAAACGGGTACATCCCAGGCAGGTAGGCCCCAGACGGGTGGCCTCCAGCCAGGTGACCAGGCAGGTGGTCCTCGGGCAGGTGGGCCGCAGCACAGCAGGCGTACACAGCAGCCGCAGCCGGGGTGGGGGCCGCCGCAGGCCGGACAGCAGGTCAGCCGAGGGCCGCAGGCCGGACAGCCGGGACAGGTGCAGCCAGCGCCGCAGCATGCAGGGTCGGGGCAGCACCTCGCTGGGCCGGGGCAGCGACCGTTGTCGAGTGGTGGACCGCAGGACTCGCAGGGCCTCGGACAAGCGCACGCGCAAGCAGGTGCAGCTGAGGAGTACGGGATTACCTTGCGGCCGCAGAATGGTGGGGTTAGCGGGCGGGCTCGGGTGGTGGGGGCGCTGGTTTTGGTTGTGGTTGCGTTGGCGGTTACTGGGTTGAGTGTGGGGTGGGTTTGGAGCAAGGCGGACGCGGTCAGTCCGGTGGCGTTGCCGTCGGGGAAGCCAGGGCTGGAGACGGTCAGTCCTTCGTTGAAGCCGTCTGAGACGCCTACACCGGTGGGCAAGGTGCTCGGGACCGAGATTCTTGCTGCCAACAACGACACCATGCCGATCATGAGCTCGTCCTGGCGGAACGAGGACGAGCGGACCGGCCTCTGGGGCGGTGCCGCGATCTGGTTCACCGTGCATCCGAACTACAACGGCAAGGGCGCGATCTGGGGCAACTACGTCGCCTTCGGGCAGCTCGCCCCGGACATCCCGTACAAGAACACCGCGGCCGGCCTCAAGGAAGCCGCCGTACAGGCCGGGTCGCGCGCCATCGTCGGGCTCTACGACAAGAACGCCCAGCTGATGAAGGGCACGACCCACAAGGTGATCACCGTCGGCGGCCACCCCGGCCACGAGATCGTCGCGCGGGTCGTGGTGAAGGTCCCGAAGCTGCCGGAGACCTACTCCACCGTGATGATCGCGGTGGTCGACCGCGGCGACGGTACGGCGGACGTCTCGATCGCGGACATCGCCGGCTCGACCCCCGCCTGGCAGAACGTCTGGCGCTACAAGGTCGGCCAGATCCAGATCAAGCGTTGAGCAGAAGGGCCGGCGGGCAACCGCCGGCCCGGTTCACTGCACCGAAGCGCAGGCAGCGATCCACCGATCGAGCACGTCCTTGGCCGCACCCGAGTCGATCGCCGAAGCCGCCCGATCCATCCCGACCCGGATCCGCGACGTGATGTCCCCGGCCACCGGCTCGTAAGCCGCCAGCGCCGCCCCGGCGTTCAGCAGTACGACGTCCCGCACCGCCCCCGGCTCCCCGTCGACCAGGGCGCGCACGACCTTCGCGTTGTACGTCGCATCCGCCCCGCGGAGCGCGTCCGCCGACACCGGCTCGATCCCGAGCTCCCGCGGATCCAGCGTGAACGGCCCTTCCACCGATCCACCGCCGACCGTCCACACATGCGATGTCGTCCGCGTGGTCAGCTCGTCCAGCCCGTCGTCGCCGTGGAAAACCAGCGCATCGATCCCCCGCCGCGCCAGCACCCCGGCCATCAACCCGGCGATCCGCCCGTCCCCGACCCCAACGGCCTGCGCCGACGGATTCCCCGGATTCGCCAACGGCCCCAGGAAGTTGAACGTGGTCGGCACCCCCAGCTCGCGCCGGGGTACGGCGGCATGCCGCAGCGCCGGGTGGAACGCCGGAGCGAAGCAGAACGTGATCCCGGCCCGCTCCCCCACCTCGGCCACCTGTGCCGCGGTCAGGTCCAGTGGGATCCCGAGCTCCTCGAGCACGTCGGCCGCACCACAGGCCGACGACGCCGCGCGGTTCCCGTGCTTGAGCACCTTCGCCCCGGCGCCCGCGGCAACGATCGCGGACATCGTGCTGATGTTCACGGTGTGCGCCTGGTCACCACCGGTTCCGACGACGTCGAGCGTCCGCCCCGGCACCGTGATCCGGGTGGCGAACTCCCGCATCGTCGAGACGAGACCCTCGACCTCGGTCACCGTCTCGCCCTTGGACCGCAGCGCGATCACGAACCCGGCCAGCTGGGCCGGGGACGCCGAGCCGGAGAGGATCTGCTCCATCGCCCACGCCGTGGCGGAGGCCTCCAGGTCCTCGTGCCGCAGCAGCGGGTTCAGGACCTGCGACCACGTGTACACCGCTCAGGCCTCAGGCGGTGGTGGCGGGCAGCTTGGCCAGCCGCTGCCGGAGCAGGTCCGCAGTGACCTCGGCCATCCGGACCGGGTCGATCGGGTGCGAGACCGCACCCTCGGCGCGCGACCAGGTCGCCAGCCAGGCGTCCTGCGGACGGCCGGTGAGGACCAGGATCGGCGGGCACTGGAAGATCTCGTCCTTCAGCTGCCGGGCGATGCCCATGCCGCCGGCCGGAACGGCCTCGCCGTCCAGGATGGCCAGGTCGATGCCGCCCTTGTCCATGTTCTTGATCACGGCCGGCTCGGTCGCGCACTCGATGTACTCGAGCTCGGGCAGATCGGCGGCGGGCCGCTTGCCGAGGGACAGCCGGACGGACTCCCGCGTGGTGCGGTCGTCGCTGTAGACCAGGACCCTCAGCGGACGCTCAGAACTCATCGATCCATCCCAAGTTCGGTATCGGTACCAGTAGACAAGCGGAATGCTACCGGGGTGCCTGTCCGGCCCGGCGAGCCTGTTCCTCCAACCGGTCCAGCCGCCGGTCCTCGCGGCGCGCCTCGCGCTGCGACTCCCGCACCCACTGCACGAACAGTACGGCGAAGAACGCCACGCCGACGAGGTCGCCCGAACCCCAGAGCAGACCGCCCGCGATGTACTGGTCGCGCAGCGGCGACGGCGACCAGGACCGGCCGAAGCTCGTGTACCAGTCCTCCGCGATCAACGTGTTCGCCGACATGATCGTGATCCCGAGGAACGCGTGGAACGGCAGCGTGAGGAACGTCATCAGCAGCCGGAACGGGTAGATCACCCGGCCGGGCACCGGATCGAGCCCGAGCAGCGGCCAGAAGAACAGCGAGCCGACCAGGATGAAGTGCAGGTGCAACAGGTCGTGCAGCACGGTCGACCGCAGCGTCGCGTCGTACCAGCCGCTGAAGTAGAGCGCCCAGGGGCTGAGGACGAACAGCGTGAAGCCCACCAGCGGGAAGCAGAGCAGCTTCGCGACCCACGAGTGCAACACGGAGAGCAACCACTTCCGCGGCCGCTGCGGCAGCGTCCGGAGCGCCAGCGTGATCGGCGCGCCGAGTGCCATCGCCAGCGGGGTCAGCATCGACAGCATCATGTGCTGCACCATGTGCACGCTGATCAGGACCGTGTCGTAGGTGCCCAGCGCCGACTGGGTCGCCACCACAGCGCTCCCCAGGCCCACGCCGACGAACGCGAAAGTACGGCCCCGGGACCATTTGTCACCCCGGACCCGCAGCCGGTGGACGCCGTACAGGTAGAGCGCGCCGAGGACCACGATCACACCGAGTAACACCGGCTCGAAGGTCCATGCCGTCAGCAACCGGACCGGTGTCAACGGCGCGATCCGGTCGCCGGGTGTGGCATGGAGAGAGAGCACGGTTCCACAGTAGTGGCGAGCGCCGGGCGCCATCCGAGTGGCTGCGGTGTTCAGGTGCGTGCATCGGTGTGCTTGAGCAGCGTCCTCGATGCGGAGCATCGTGGATGCTGCTCAAGTGCGCCGAGGTGCGTGCCTGGGCGCCGCAGACGCCGGAGGGCGCCCGGCGCTCGCCACTGCAGAACAGTTGGTTGACGACATGCACGGGGGTGGTCGTAGCGCTGCGGACGAGGACCGACATAATGACCGCGTGGCCACTGCAACCGCGCTCCCAGCGTCTCGTGAACACGGACACCACGACCGTCCCAGCATGGTCAGTGTCGGCACGATCGTCTGGCTCTCGAGCGAACTGATGTTCTTCGCCGCCCTGTTCGCGGCGTACTTCACGATCCGGTCGGTGACGACCGCCGCCGCGGCGCCGGGCACGGAGACGCTCTGGGCGGCGTCGACGCACATGCTGGACGTCCCGTTCGCCTCGGTGAACACGTTCATCCTGGTCGCGTCGTCGTTCACCTGCCAGGCGGGCGTCTTCGCCGCCGAGCACGGCAAGGTCGGGCGGAGCGGCTCGCTCGCGAACCCCCGCGGCTGGGGCATGCGTGAGTGGTTCATCCTGACGTACCTGATGGGCGCCGTGTTCGTCGCCGGGCAGGTGACCGAGTACACCGGGCTGGTGCACGAGGGCCTGACGATCTCGTCGTCGCCGTACGGCTCGGTCTTCTACCTGACCACCGGCTTCCACGCGCTGCACGTGACCGGTGGCCTGATCGCTTTCGTGTACGTCCTGGCCAGGACGTACATGGCTAGAAAGTTCACCCACGAACAGGCCGTCTCGGCGATCGTCGTGTCGTACTACTGGCACTTCGTCGACGTGGTCTGGATCGCCCTGTTCGCGACCATCTACCTGCTCAAATGAGTGAGAAGAGACCTTCCTTGTCACCGGCGCGCTTTCTCTCCGCGCGACGACGGCACCGGTCCGCCGGCCTCGTCGTGCTCCTCTTCGGCCTCCTGGCAGTGGGCTCGGCGTACGCCGCGTTCGCCCCTGACAACGCGGTCGCGGACAACTCGGCCCAGTCGCAGAAGATCGAGGAGGGCAAGAAGCTCTTCTCGGTCGGCTGTGCCAGCTGCCACGGCCTGAACGCCGAGGGTGGCGGGAACGGCGAGGGCAAGATGGCCGGCCCGTCACTGATCGGGGTCGGCGCGGCCGCCGTCGACTTCCAGGTCGGCACCGGCCGGATGCCCGCGATGCAGCCGGGTGCCCAGATCCCGCGGAAGACTCCGGTGTACACGGAGGAGGAGATCGAGGCCCTGGCCGCGTACGTCGCCT
Organism: Kribbella sp. NPDC026611; assembly: GCF_040638345.1. Lineage (NCBI taxonomy): Bacteria > Bacillati > Actinomycetota > Actinomycetes > Propionibacteriales > Kribbellaceae > Kribbella > Kribbella sp. NPDC026611. The sequence goes on along the minus strand of NZ_JBEZYC010000012.1, from coordinate 82,146 downwards.
CGCTCGCCCCCGGCCCGGCGGTCCCGGGGCAGGAGTCGTACGACGTGAGCAAGGCCACCGACGACCAGATCACCCGCGGTGGCGAGCTGTTCCGGACCAACTGCACGGCGTGCCACAACTTCGCCGGCCGCGGTGGCGCGCTGCCGAACGGCAAGTACGCGCCGTCGCTGATGGGCGTCAGTGAGAAGCACATCTACGAGGCCATGCTGACCGGCCCGCAGCAGATGCCGGTCTTCTCCGACCAGGTCATGCAGCCGCAGGACAAGGCGGACATCATCGCCTACCTGAAGGCGCTGCAGAACCAGAAGGACCCGGGCGGCTTCGGCCTCGGCCGGCTCGGCCCGGTGTCGGAGGGCCTGTGGGGCTGGTTCGTCGGAATCGGCCTGCTGGTGGTCGTAGCGGTGTGGATCGGCGCCAAGGGCGTCAAGGCCAAGGGAGCGAAGGCCAGTGAGTGACGACAAGAACCTCCCGGTGAAGGCCGAGGAGGACCACCACGGCACCGCCGTCGAGGTGGCGGAGCCGATTCCGGACCCGGGTCTGGAGCCGCACGAGTACCGGATCACCGACATCGACCCGAAGGCCGCGGACCGCGCCGAGCGGCAGGTCTCGGGGATGTTCGGGCTGGCCACCCTGCTGGTGCTCGGCGCCTGCGTCGCGTACTTCGCGATCCCGCGGGACTCGGTGCTGGAGTTCGGCCCGCTGTCCGGCAACGCGAACAACATGGTCATGGGCCTGTGCATCGGCCTCGCGCTGTTCCTGATCGGGGCCGGCGCGATCCAGTGGGCCAAGAAGCTGATGGTCGACGAGGAGATCTCCGAGGACCGGCACGCGGCGCACTCCACGCCGGAGCAGATCGCGGAGATCACCGAGGCGTTCAAGCAGGGTACGGCGGAGTCCGGCTTCACCCGGCGGAAGATGATCCGGAACTCGCTGATCGGCGCCCTCGGCGTGCTCGGCCTGCCGGCCATCGTCTTCCTCCGCGACCTCGGCCCGCTCCCCGGCCGGAGCCTCTACAACACGATCTGGGCCAAGGGCATCCGGGTCGTGAACGACGTCACCGACCGGCCGATCAAGCCGTCCGACCTGGTCGTCGGTCAGCTGGTCAACGCGGCGCCGGCCAACCTGGCGCCGCTGCAGGAGGAGAACCCGACCGAGTACCAGAACGCCAAGGCGAAGGCCGCGGTGATCGTGGTCCGGATCAAGCCCAGCGAGATCCGGACCAAGCCGGGCCGGGAGAACTGGGGCATCGACGGCATCCTCTGCTACTCGAAGATCTGCACCCACGTCGGCTGCCCGATCTCGCTGTACGAGCAGACCACCCACCACGTGCTCTGCCCGTGCCACCAGTCGACCTTCGACCTGTCCGATGCGGCCAAGGTCGTCTTCGGCCCCGCCGCCCGCCCGCTGCCTCAGCTACCCTTGGCAGTGGACAGCGAGGGCTACTTGGTAGCGCAGAGCGGCTTCACCGAGCCGGTCGGCCCGAGCTTCTGGGAACGAGGGTGACACCAGTGTCAGACACGCAAGAGTTTCCGCCACCGGTCAAGTGGATCGACGATCGCCTCGGCATCGCCAAGATCGGGAAGAAGAACCTGCGCAAGGTCTTCCCCGACCACTGGTCGTTCATGCTCGGCGAGATCGCGCTCTACAGCTTCATCATCCTGATCCTCACCGGCACGTTCCTGACCTTCTGGTTCAAGCCCTCGATGACCGAGGTCGAGTACCAGGGTTCGTACAGCCTGCTCAAGGGCCTGCACATGTCCGAGGCGTACGCCTCGACGCTGGACATCACCTTCGACGTCCGCGGCGGCCTGCTGGTCCGGCAGATCCACCACTGGGCGGCGGTCCTGTTCATCGCCGCGATGATGGTGCACCTGCTCCGGATGTTCTTCACCGGCGCGTTCCGCAAGCCGCGCGAGCTGAACTGGCTGATCGGCTTCGGGATGCTGTTCCTCGGCATCATCGAGGGCTTCATCGGCTACGGCCTGCCGGACGACCTGCTGTCGGGTACCGGTCTGCGGATCACCAACGGCATGATCCAGGCGTCACCTATCGTCGGCACGTACATGAACTTCTTCATCTTCGGCGGTGAGTTCCCGGGCGACGACTTCGTCTCGAGATTCTTCATCGTCCACGTGCTGCTGATACCCGGGATCATCCTGGCGCTGGTGACGGCGCACCTGTTCCTGGTCGTGTACCACAAGCACACGCAGTACGCCGGTCCCGGCCGGACGCAGAAGAACGTGGTCGGCTACCCGCTGTTCCCGGTGTACACGGCCAAGGCCGGCGGCTTCTTCTTCGTGGTCTTCGGTGTCACCGCGCTGATGGGTGCAGTGCTCCAGATCAACCCGGTGTGGCTGTACGGGCCGTACAACCCGGCCGAGGTGACGGCGGGCTCCCAGCCGGACTGGTACATGGGCTGGCTGGAAGGCTCGGTGCGAATATTCCCCGGCTTCGAGTCGCACTTCTGGGGCGTGACGCTGAGCTGGAACCTGCTGATACCCGCGCTGATCATCCCGCCGGCGTTCGTCACGCTGGTGGCGCTGTACCCGTTCATCGAGGGCTGGATCACCGGTGACAAGAAGGAGCACCACCTGCTGGACCGGCCGCGGGACATGCCGACCCGGACCGGTATCGGCGTCGCGTTCATCACGTTCTACGGCCTGCTCTGGGTCGGTGGCGGCAACGACCTGATCGCCACCCACTTCGGGGTCTCGCTGAACAACGTGACCTGGTTCCTGCGGTTCGCGGTGATCCTCGGGCCGATCCTGGCCTTCATGGTGGCCCGGCGCTGGGCGATCTCGCTCCAGCGGGCCGACGAGGAACGGCTGCTGCACGGTCTGGAGACCGGCGTGATCATGCGGTCGCCGGAGGGTACGTACACCGAGAAGCACCAGCCGATCTCGACGTACGAGGCGTACTCGCTGACCGCCCGGGACCGGATCATGCCGCACGAGATCGGTCCGGAGACCGACGACAATGGCGTCCGCGCTCCGCGTCGCGCTCTGAACAAGGTCCGCGCCGCGCTGTCCCGGTTCTACTTCGCCGACGCGGTGCAGAAGCCGACGACGCACGAGATCGAGGCCGCGCACGAGCACGCGCACGACGCGGACGAGATCCACGAGCTGAGCGAGGACACCGAGACGTACCGCGAGGTCACGAGCGACCGCTCCTGACCTTCGCTCGACGTGAAGGGCCCCGGCTGGTTGCCGGGGCCCTTTTCGTTTATCCGAGTGCGTCGATGACCGCGGTCAGGTAGGTCCTCACGACGGTCTGCTCGGCGGGGTCGAGGGCTTGGGTGGTGGCGATCAGACGGTCGAGGAGCGGGCCGAAGAACTGCCAGCCGAGCTCGACGGCGTCGTCGGAGACCTGGAGGTAGGTGCTGCGGCCATCTGAGCGGTTCCTGAGCCGTTGAACGTGGCCGGCTGCCTCCAGCCGGTGAATGACGGCTGTCGTCGCCTGAGACGTCATCCCGAGCTGCTGCGCGAGCCAGCTCGGCGTGGGCTCGAGGCCGGCGCGTTCGGCGTCCAGGAGCCGGACCAGCGCCCGTACGTCGGTCCCGTGCAGGCCGGAGGTCTTCGCGAACTCCCCCACCGCCAGCTCCAGCCTGAGCGCTACCTCCCGAAGCCGGTGCACCAACTCCAGCGCCGCAGCCCTTTGCGGATCCGCCGGCGTCACTCCTTCTCGCATGCCCTCAATTTACCTCACTCAGTGAGCTATTCTCGCGGTATGAGCTTCCAGGACGCGTACGACGCCCTCGTCACCCGCTGGAACGTCCCGGTAGACCACCTGGACCTGGCCGGCACCCACGTCCTGGCCTGCGGCCCCGCGGACGCCCCACCGATGGTCCTCCTGGCCGGCCACGGCGCCACCGCCCCCGTCTGGTTCCGGTTGGCCCCCCACCTGGCCCAAACCCACCGCGTCTACGCTCCCGACCTCCCCGGCGACGCCGGCTTCTCCACCGCACCCCCACCCCGCACCCCGTCCGACGTGGTCACCTGGCTCTCCACCGTCGTCGGCGACCTGACCGACCCCGTCCTGGTAGGCCACTCCTATGGCGCGTGGATAGCCCTCACCTACGCCCTACAGTCCCCCGTCTCCAGGTTGGTCCTCCTAGACCCCACAGACTGCTTCACCGCCCTGAGCCCGACGTACGTAGCCCGAGCCCTCCCCCTGCTCATACGCCCCTCAGAACGCCGCCACACCGCTTTCCTCACCTGGGAAACCCAAGGCCTCCCCCTGGACCCCGACTGGCTCCACCTATCAGCCCTAGCCGCCGTCCAACCCACCACCAAACCCGTCCGCCCCCACCGCCCCAAACCCGCAGCCCTCAAAACCCTCCCACCCACCACAGTCGTCATCCCCGACCGCACCAAAGCCCACAACCCCCAAGCCCTAGCCCAGGCAGCCCAAACCGCCGGCGCCACCACCACCCACATCCCCCAAGCCACCCACCACTCCCTCCCCACCCTCCACACCCCCGCCCTACTCACAGCCCTCCTCCCCTGACACCACCAGGCTGCGGTCACAGTCACCCGGCAGACGAAGCGGGCCCTACCCCGGAAGAGGTAGGACCCGCTTGGCCTCAGCTGACCAACCCAGGCCAGCCACTCATCTATATCTTTGTTCTTTGAGGGTTATTCAGAAGTCGTCGAAGAAATGATGGAGAAAGAGAATAGAGAAACGATAGAGAGAGATTGACGGGGGTGTCGGGTTGAGTTTGCGGTCCGGTCGCACTCGGCGTGTCAGAATAGGCATCGACCTACCACGGTAGAAGGATTGGAGTTACCACACTTCAAAAACTTCACACAGGTAGGTCGATGCGGTATCACTCTACACTCGGGCTCGATCGCGATGAGATCACCGAGTTGGTCGTACGGGTCTTCCAGGTCCTCGAAGGCCGACCGAGAGGCTCTGGTCGACCGCCGACGCTGGGGCTGTACCGGCAGGTGGTCCTGGTGCTGTTGTACCTGCGGCAGAACGTGCCCCAGACAGTGCTGGCCGACCTGTACGGCGTCAGCCAGCCGACGGTGTCGCGGATCTATCGGGCCGTCATGCCGCTGCTGGACCAAGTACTTTGCCTGCACGAACCTGAACTGACCAGCGTGTTCGTCAACCGCGACGTCCTGATCGACGGCACGCTGGTACCGACCGGGAACCGCGCGGACAGCAAACACAACTACTCCAGCAAACGCCTGCGTCAGGGCTTGAACATCCAGGTCGCTGCAGCCGCCGACGGCACCCTGCTCGCCGTCTCGCCGCCGGTCGCCGGAGGCCGTCATGACCGGCGTGCGATCACCGAGTGCGGCTGGGAGCCGGTGCTGGATGGCTTCACGTGGTACGCCGATGCCGCCTACATCGGCACCACCGCGACCGTGCCGTACAAACGCAGCAAATACCACGACCTCACGGGCTACGAACAAACCGTCAACAAAACCATCTCCACCAAGCGGTCCGCCGTTGAACGTGCCATCGGCCACCTCAAGAACTGGAAAATCCTCGCCACCGGCTACCGCGGCCGACTTCGTGAACTACCCAACATCATCCGCATCACCAGCCGCCTCGAACTCTACCGACTCGGCTGGTGACTTCTGAATAACCCTCTTTGCTTTTGTTCTTGTCTTTTGTCTTTTGTTCTTTGTTCTTTGTTCTTGCTTTTATTCTTGCTTTTGTTTTTGGTTCTCTCGGTTAGGAGAGGGCGGAGCCTGACTTGTAGGCGGCCCAGGTGGTGTTCCAGTCGGTCCAGCCGTTGCCTGGTTCCATGTGGCGGGCGGTGCCGGTGACGATGACGGGGTCGCCGCGGAGGGTCTGGTTGTAGAACCACTGGGCGTTGGCGAGGCTCATGCCGACGCAGCCGTGGCTGACGTTCTCGCTGCCCTGGCTGCCGCCGGACCACGGGGCGCCGTGGATGAACTCGCCGGAGCTGGTGACGCGCTGGGCCCACTTCACGTCGGGGATGTTGTAGTAGTTCGGGTCGCCGGGCTTGATGCCGACCGTCGCCGCGTCCATCCGCTTGGTGGTGAACTTCTCCATGATCACCTTCACGCCGCTGCGGGTGGTGAAGCCCTCCTTGCCGGCGGTGATCGGGATGGTCCGGGCCAGCTTGCCGTTGATCGTCACGGTCATCACATGCCGCTTGACGTCGACCTTGCTGACCACCGACTTGCCGATGCTGAACGCGATCTTGCGCCCGCTCGAGCCCCAGGTGTTGTTCCCGGCGTTGACGCCCTGGGTGTCGATGTTCACCGTCACCTTCGCGCCGGCCGGCCAGTAGTCGCGCGGGCGGTAGTTGACCTGCGTGCTGCTCACCCAGTGCCAGCTGCCGACGACCGGGACCGAGGTCTTCACCGAGAGCCGCTTCTCCACCGCCACGCGGTCCTTGACCGGGTGGTTCCAGAAGATCTGGACCGGGAGCGCCACGCCGACGGTCTCGCCGTTCAGCGGGACGACCGAGGCCTTCAGGCTCTTGCCCGACTTCAGGGTCGTGAACGTCGAGCTGATCGGCACGGTCGCACCGTCGGTGCCCTCGGCCGAACCGCTCACCGTGTACGACGCACCCGGCTTGAGCTGGGGCAGCGACGTCCACTGGGTCTTGTCGGCGTTGAAGCTGCCCTCGAGCTCGTCGCCGTCGTCGTCCTTCACCGTGACCGCGGTCAGCTTGCCGCCGGTCGTGGTCACCGTCACCGGCTGGTCGGGCTTGACCGAGGTCGCGCCCTTGGCCGGCACGATCGCAAGGCTCGTGTCCGGGTCGTCCGAGGGGGTCGTCGAGCTACCCGGGGAGCTGGATGCGCCCGGCGTACCGCTGCTCTGCGTGGTCGACGTAGACGGCTTCGAGTCGCCGCCGTTACCCCCGCCGGCCTTTGTGTCGCTGCACGCCGTACCGGCCAGCAGCAGGACGCAGATTCCCGCCACGGCAAGGCCGTGCTTCCTCACCGAACCGCTCACCATTCCCCAGATCTCCCCTGTTTAGTCAAACCGCCGCAAGGGTAACCTGCCGCGGCGGTCTACCGTGGCAGCGCATCGCCGCCCGGAGTGGTACGGACCACAACGATCCGTACCTGGAACCACTACTGAAGACGTACGAAACCGCCGCCAGGTTCGCGCCCGGCGGCGGTTTTTCGTACGAGGCTCAACTAGTGAGCGTGGTCACCTCGGTAGTACTCGAAGATGAAGCCGCTCAGGGTGATGATGCCGACGCCGCAGCCGACGATGAACAGCCACCAGCCGAAGACGATCCCGAGCGCGACCACGGCCATCGTCACCCCGCACCACAGCGGCCACCACGAGTGCGGCGGGAAGAAGCCGAGCTCGCCGGCTCCTTCGACGATCTCCGCTTCCTTGCGGTCCTCCGGGCGCTCGTCCATCCGGCGCCCGGTGACGCTGAGGTAGAACGTCACCAGCAGCGCCAGGAAGAACGTCATCACCAGCGCGGTGGTACCAGTGGGGTCGTCGGACATCAGCCAGTAGATCGGCGCGACGACCAGCACGAACACGGTCAGGATCCCGAAGACCCAGGCTTCGACCTTCACGCCTTGTCCTTCCCGTCGGTCTCGGTACCGGTCTGGTCCGCCCCGGCCTGCTCGACCAGGTGGTCCACCCGGCCGGCGTCGTCACCGGCGTCCAGCAGGTTGTCCTTGCCGGCCCGGTTGTCGGAGTACTCCGCCAGCGCGAGGTCGGCGTGGTGCAGGTCGAACGCCGGGGACTCCGACCGGATCCGCGGCAGCTTCTCGAAGTTGTGCCGCGGCGGCGGCGAGCTGGTCGCCCACTCCAGCGAGCGGCCCCAGCCCCACGGGTCGTCGACGCCGACCAGCGGCGACTTGCGCGACTTGTAGAGGTTGTAGAAGAACGGCAGCATCGACAGGCCGAGGATGAAGGCGCCGACGCTGGACACCTCGTTCAGCGTGGTGAAGCCTTCGTTGGCGCCGTACGACGCGTAGCGCCGCGGCATGCCCTCGACGCCCAGCCAGTGCTGCACCAGGAACGTGGTGTGGAAGCCGATGAACAGCAGCCAGAAGTGCAGCTTGCCGAGGCGCTCGTCGAGCATCCGGCCGGTGAACTTCGGCCACCAGAAGTAGAACCCGGCGAACATCGCGAACACGACCGTGCCGAAGACGACGTAGTGGAAGTGCGCGACCACGAAGTACGAGTCGGACAGCTGGTAGTCCAGCGCCGGCGAGGCCAGGATGATGCCGGTCAGACCGCCGAAGAGGAAGGTGGTCAGGAAGCCCAGCGACCAGAGCATCGGGGTGTCGAACGACACCGACCCGCCCCAGATGGTGCCGATCCAGTTGAAGAACTTCACCCCGGTCGGGACCGCGATCAGGAACGTCATGAAGGAGAAGAACGGCAGGTTCACCGCACCGGTGACGAACATGTGGTGCGCCCAGACCGCCACCGACAGGACCGCGATGCCCAGGGTCGCGCTGACCAGGCCGATGTAGCCGAAGACCGGCTTGCGGCTGAACACCGGCAGGATCTCGGTGATGATGCCGAAGAACGGCAGCGCGATGATGTAGACCTCGGGATGCCCGAAGAACCAGAACAGGTGCTGCCACAGCAGTGGCCCGCCGTTCCCGGCGTCGAAGACGTGCGCCCCGAGCGTTCGATCCGCCTCCAGCATCAGCAGCGCGCCGGCCAGGATCGGGAAGGCGATCAGCACCAGGATCGAGGTGACCAGGATGTTCCAGGTGAAGATCGGCATCCGGAACATCGTCATCCCCGGTGCCCGCATGGTGATGATGGTGGTGACAAAGTTGACCGCACCGAGGATCGTGCCCAGACCGGCCAGGTACAGGCCCATGATCCACAGGTCACCGCCGACGCCCGGCGAGCGGACCGCGTTGGACAGCGGGGAGTAGGCGAACCAGCCGAAGTCGGCCGCGCCGCCCGGGGTGAAGAAGCCGCTGATCGTGATCGTGCCGCCGAACAGGAACAGCCAGTAGCTGAACATGTTCAGCCGCGGGAACGCGACGTCCGGCGCGCCGATCTGGATCGGCATGATCTCGTTCGCGAAGCCGACGAACAGCGGGGTCGCGAACAGCAGCAGCATGATCGTGCCGTGCATGGTGAAGAGCTGGTTGTAGACCTCTTCGTTCACGATCTGCAGGCCCGGCTTGGCCAGCTCGGCCCGGATCAACAGCGCCATCACGCCGCCGATCAGGAAGAACACGAACGAGGTGATCAGGTACATGTGCCCGATCAGCTTGTGGTCGGTGGTGGTGATCCACTTGACCAGGATCGCGCCCTTGGAACGCCGCCGCGGCAGCGTGCTGGTGGCACCGATGGCGCCGGTGCGCTCGGCAAAGTCGGTCATTTCCCGCCCTCCTGCTCCCCGTGACCGGGAATCGTGGTGGCGTTGGAGCCACCCGTGGCGGCCCCGGTCTGGCCCTTCGCGGCCAGCTCCTTGAGGTGCGCGTCGTACTCGTCGCGGTTGACCACCTTGACGGTGAAGACCATCCGGCTGTGGTAGAGGCCGCAGAGCTCCGCACACTTACCGGCGAAGGTGCCGGTCTTGGTCGGGGTCAGCTCGAACTTGTTGGTCCGGCCCGGGATGACGTCGAGCTTGAAGTAGAACGACGGCACCCAGAACGAGTGGATCACGTCCGGCGAGGTCAGGTCGAAGTGGACCGACTCGTTCACCGGCAGCCACAGCTGGGCCGGCTTGTCGAGCGTGCCGGTCTCCCAGACGCCCTGCTGCCCGTCGACGGTGTCCTTGTAGTTGAAGGTCCACTGCCACTGCTGGCCCACCACGTTCACGGTGTGCTGCGGGCTGCTCGACATCGCCGTGATCTTGTTGCCGTGCTCGACGGTGTAGAAGAAGAGCACACCGATGATCGCGAACGGCGCCAGGGTGTAGAGCACCTCCAGCGGGAGGTTGTACCTGACCTGCTTCGGTGCCTCGTCGGTGCGCTTGCGGTAGCGCACGGAGACCCACAGGATCAGGCCCCAGACCATCACGCCGACGATGAGGGCGGCGATCCAGGCACCGATCCAGAGGCTCCGGACCTGCTCGGTGCGGTCCGACGCGCCGACGGGGAGACCAAGTCGTTTCCACTGCTCAGTGGTCGCCGACGAACAACCGGTCAGCAGCAGGGTGCCGAGCACCACCGCCGTACCGACCAGCAGGCGTCGTTTCCCCGGCCGTGTGGCGCCGGCAGAACCTGCCGGTCGCTCCTCCACTCCGGGCGTGCCGTTCGAACCCACGGGGCGCCTTTCCCTTCCCAAGTGAGACTGACAGCCAAACCCTACTGGACACCCTTTCCGCTTCCGCGCATAGGTAGGGCTTAGCGTTTCGACCGTGACAGACCGCGCGTACCTCGACGCCGCATCGGCCGAGCCGATGCACCCCGCGGCACGGGAAATGTTGCTGTCGGCAGTGGATTCCGGCTGGGCCGATCCGGTCCGTCTGCACCACGAGGGCCGGACAGCCAGGCTCTTGCTGGACAACGCCCGGGCGGTCCTCGCGGAGGCGGTCGGCATCCGTCCGGACGAGCTCTACCTGACCACCTCGGGTACGTCGGCCATCCACACCGGCCTGTCCGCTCTCCGGGCAGCCAGACGCCGCGTCGGCTCCACGATCGTCCACTCTGCCGTCGAGCACTCCGCTGTGCTGCACAGTGCTGGGTCTGAGGGTGTTGAGGTCGGCGTGGACATTCGCGGCCGGGTAGATCAGGACGCCTTCAAAGACGCAGTACGGCGACCTGGCGTGGCCGTGGCTGCTGTTCAGTCCGCCAACCACGAGGTGGGGACGCGTCAGCCCGTCGCGGAGCTGGCTGCGGCGTGTGGCGACGTACCGCTGTTTGTTGACGCGTCCGCCTCCATCGGGCACGAGCTAGTACCCGAGCGGTGGTCGGCTCTGGCGGCCAGTGCGCACAAGTGGGGTGGGCCGGCCGGTGTGGGGTTGCTGGCGGTGCGCAAGAGGACGCGGATCGTGCCGGAGTGGCCGATGGACGAGCGGGAGGACGGGCTCTCCCCCGGCTTCCCTTCGGTACCCAACGCGCTGGCTGCGGCTGCTGCGCTCCAGGCACGGCTGGCTGAGGCCGAGGAGGTGAACGCGCGACACCGGGCCTGGATAGATGAGGTGCGGCACCGGGTGGCGACGGATGTGCCGGATGTCGAAGTCGTCGGCGACGCCCTGGACCGTCTGCCACACATCCTCACGTTCTCCTGCCTCTACGTGGATGGAGAGGCGTTGGTCACTGCACTGGATGCGGAGGGGTTCGCTGTGTCCAGTGGATCCGCTTGTACGTCGAGCACGCTCAAGCCGTCGCATGTCCTGGCGGCGATGGGTGTGTTGACGCACGGCAACGTGCGGGTGTCGCTGGGGCGCGTCACGACATACGAGGATGTCGACCGCTTCTGCGCGGTGCTGCCGGGGATCGTGGCGCGGATCAGGGCGGAGGTAGGGATGTGAGTGTGGAGCTGGACTGCCGCGGGCTGCTGTGCCCACTGCCCGTGATCAGACTGGCCAAAGCGCTACCGACCGTCGCCGTCGGCGACACCGTCACTGTGCTGGCCGACGACCCGGCGGCGGCCACCGACATCCCGGCGTGGTGCCGGATGCGGTCGCAGGAGCTGGTGTCGGCCGACAGCAATTCGTATGTCGTCCGGCGGGTCAGCTGACAGACTGCCTCTCGTGACCGAGTTCGCGCACAAGCCGACGCTGACCGGCGACCTGGTGGTCCTGCGGCCGGTGGACGAGGGTGACTACGATGCGCTGGCCGCCGCGATGGCCGATCCGGACGTGACCCGGCTGACCGGGAGCCACGGGGAGATCGGTGAGGAGAAGGCCCGGCAGTGGTACCGGACGCGGAAGTACCAGACCGACCGGCTGGACCTGGCCATCGTCGACAAGGCCTCCGGTGAGGTGGTCGGCGAGGCAGTGCTGAACGACTGGGATCCCGACAACCAGAGCTGCAACTTCCGGATCCTGATCGGCCCGGCTGGCCAGGGACGTGGGCTGGGCACTGAAGCGACGCGGCTGATCGTCGGGTACGGGATCGAGCAGATCGGGCTGCACCGGATCAGCCTTGGCGTGTATGCGTTCAACCCGCGGGCGCAGCGGGCGTACGAGAAGGCCGGGTTCACTGTGGAGGGTGTACTGCGGGACGCTCTCCTGTGGGACGGCGAATGGGTGGACGAAATGGTGATGTCCGTGGTGGCCCAGGACTGGAAAGCAGCAGCCGAGTGATCGGGGCTGGGCGGGTCGCTGTGCTCACCGGGGCGGGGATCTCGACCGCGTCGGGGATCCCGGACTTCCGCGGCCCGCAAGGAGTGTGGACGAAGAACCCGGCGGCGCAGGCGCTGTTCGACATCGACGAGTACGTCGCCAGTCGCCAGGTGCGGGTGGAGGCGTGGAAGCATCGCCTGTCCGCACCGGCCTGGACCGCCGAGCCGAACGCAGGCCACCTGGCCCTGGTAGAGCTCGAGCGCCAAGGCCGGCTGACCGGTCTGGTCACGCAGAACGTGGACGGCCTCCACCAGAAGGCCGGCTCGTCACCAGAGCTGGTGCACGAGCTCCACGGCACGGTCTGGTACGTCGACTGCCTCGACTGCGGCCGGCGCGTCCCGATGGCCGACGTACTCCCCCGGCTCGAGTCCGGTGAAGAGGACCCGGCCTGCGAGGTGTGCGGCGGCGTACTGAAGTCAGCGACGGTCTCCTTCGGCCAGTCGCTCGACCGGGCCGTTCTGGACCGAGCCGTTGCTGCTACTGAAGCCGCTGACGTCTTCGTGGCCATCGGGACGTCCCTGCAGGTCTACCCAGCCGCCGGGCTCTGCGACATCGCGCTGTCGCTCGGCAAGCCGCTGATCATCGTCAACGCCGAGCCCACGCCGTACGACGAGCAGGCCACCACGATCCTGAGCACGCCGATCGAGACCACTCTCCCGGCTCTGTTCGACTTGTGACGTTCAAACCCTTCCGCTGTTCCGAACCGTTGACTAGCGTCCCCGGCAGGTTCGGCTGGGAGGGGTGCCCTGATGAGCAGGTACGGACGATGGACAGCTGCTGTGACCGCGCTGGCACTGGGTGTGCTCGGGCTCGGTACGGCGACACCCGCGCCGGCGCAAGTCGCCGCGGACCGGGTGATCACGCTGGCGGGGTCGCTGCAGAGCGAGCTCGGCTGCCCGGGTGACTGGGACCCTGGGTGCGACGCGAGCAGTCTGGGGGCGAGTGCGCCGTACACGAAGGTGTTCGACGTGCCGGCCGGGTCGTACGAGTACAAGGTCACGGTCAACAAGAGCTGGGACGAGAACTACGGCGCCGGTGGGGTGCTGAACGGTCCGAACATGCCGTTGCGGATCGAGGGACCGGCCAAGCTCCAGTTTAGTTACGACGACACTAGTCACATTGTGACGGTGAAGCCGGTCGAGCTGGCCGGCTCGACGGTCACGGCCGCGGACAAGACGTTGTCGACGCCGAGCCTGCGCAAGGACCTCACCAAGGAGCGGTTCTACTTCCTGATGGCGGACCGGTTCGCCAACGGCGACAAGTCCAACGACTCCGGCGGTCTGACCGGGGACCGGCTGCAGACCGGTCTGGACCCGACCGACAAGGGCTTCTACCACGGCGGCGACCTGGCCGGCGTGATGCAGAAGCTCGACTACATCAAGTCGCTGGGGACGACGTCGATCTGGCTGACCCCGTCGTTCAAGAACCGCCCGGTCCAGGGCTCCGGCGCCGACGTCAGCGCCGGGTACCACGGCTACTGGATCACCGACTTCACCCAGATCGACCCGCACCTGGGCACCAACGCGGACATGAAGCAGCTGATCGCCCTCGCGCACCGCAAGGGGATGAAGGTCTTCTTCGACATCATCACCAACCACACCGCGGACGTGATCGACTACCAGTCCCACCAGTACGGCTACATCCCGAAGTCGACCGTCCCGTACAAGGATGCCCAGGGCAACGTCTTCGACGACAAGCAGTACGCCGGCGGCGACACCTTCCCGCCGCTCGACCGGAACACCTCCTTCCCGAACGTCCCGGTCTTCCGCACCCCGGCCGACGAGACGGTGAAGGTCCCGGCCTGGTTGAACGACCCGACGCTGTACCACAACCGCGGCGACTCCACATTCGCCGGCGAGAGCGCGGAGTACGGCGACTTCGTCGGGCTGGACGACCTGTTCACCGAGCAGCCGAAGGTCCGGGACGGGATGATCGACGTCTACAAGACCTGGGCCGAGTTCGGGATCGACGGGTTCCGGATCGACACCGTGAAGCACGTGAACATCGAGTTCTGGCAGAAGTTCTCGCCGCAGATCCTGGCCGCGGCGCGCGGTGCGGGATCCAAGAACTTCTTCATGTTCGGCGAGGTCTTCGACGCGAACCCGCAGTTCATGTCGACGTACACCACCAAGGGCGCGTTGCAGGCCACGCTCGACTTCGGCTTCCAGCAGAGCGCGGTCGCCTACGCCAAGGGCGATCCCAGTACCAAGCTGCGCGACTTCTACGCGGACGACGACTACTACACCGACGGCGACTCCAACGCGTACGAGCTGCCGACGTTCCTCGGCAACCACGACATGGGCCGCGTCGGCATGTTCCTCAAGCAGAACGGGGCGACCGGCCAGGAGCTGCTCGCGCGGGACAAGCTGGCGCACTCCCTGATGTTCCTGACCCGCGGTCAGCCGGTCATCTACTACGGCGACGAGCAGGGCTTCACCGGTCCGGGCGGGGACAAGGACGCGCGGCAGGACATGTTCGCGACCAAGACGGCCGACTATGCGGACGACGAGGTCGTGGACGGCACCGGTACGACCACGATCGGCAGCAAGGACCGGTACGACGTCAACGCGCCCATGTACCAGCAGATCGCGGCGCTGGAGAAGCTGCGGGCGAAGTACCCGGCGCTGTCCGACGGGCGGCAGGTGCACCGGTACTCGTCGAACAGCAACGGGCTCTACGCGTTCAGCCGGCTCGGCAGCGACAACGTCGAGTACCTGGTCGTCGCGAACAACTCCAAGACGGCGGCGTCGGCGACAGTGCCGACGTACGGGCCCAACACCTGGCTCAAGCCGGTCTACGGCGGGTCAACGCCAGTCAAGACGGACCGTGAGGGTCGTGTGGTCCTCAGCCAGGCGCCGCTCTCCGTGACGGTCTACCAGGCTCAGAACGAGGTCCCGTCGCGGTCGAAGGCACCTGCGGTCTACATGAGCTCGCCAGAGCTCGGTGCCACGGTCGGTGGACGCGCGGAGATCGGTGCGGCCGTACCGGAGAACACCCCGGTGACCGTGACCTTCGGCTACCGCCCAGTGGGTACGACGGCATGGCAGCGGCTCGGCTCCGACGACAACGCGCCGTACCGGGTCTTCCAGGACGTGTCCGCGCTGCCGAAGGGCACCCTGCTCGAGTACCGCGCCGTACTGCGCGACGTGTCGGGCAACTACTCGGTCTCCGGGTCGTACGGCGTGGTCGGGGACGCTGCCGCACCGGGTGGTGGCGGCGGTGGCACCGGTCCGGTCGTGCAGCCGGCCAACGTCAGCGTGCCGGGCGACCACAACTCCGAGATGGGCTGCCTGGCGGACTGGTCGCCGGACTGCGACCAGGCGCAGCTGACGCTCGACCCGAAGGACAAGGTGTGGAAGGGCACCTACACGCTCCCGGCTGGTGAGCACGCCTACAAGGCGGCGATCAACAAGACCTGGGACGAGAACTACGGCGCAGGTGGGGTACCGAACGGCGCCAACATCTCCTACACCGCACCGAACGGACCAGTCACCTTCTACTACGAGCACGGCCGGCACTACGTCACGTCCAGTGCGCAGGGACCGATCATCACCGTGCCCGGCTCGTTCCAGTCCGAGCTCGGCTGTCCGGCCGACTGGGATCCGTCGTGCATGCGACCCTGGTTGACCGACGAGGACGGCGACGGGACCTACACGTGGTCCACCAGCGAGTTGGGAGCGGGCAACTATGAGGCGAAGGTCGCGCACAACCTGTCCTGGGACGAGAGCTACCCGGCGAACAACGTACCGGTCTCGGTGCCGAGTGACGGGCTGGTCGTCACGTTCTCGTACGTGCTGGCGACGCACCAGTTCACGGTGACGACGTCCAAGCCGGGTGCGACGCCGGACCTGTCGCAGGCAAAGGCGTACTGGCTCGACCGGAACACGCTCGCCGTACCTGCGGTTGCTCACCCGGAGCGGTCGCGCTGGCGGCTGCACTGGTCCACTACCGGGTCGCTGAAGATCGACGCGGACGACATCGGCGGCTCGTCGGTCGGCCTGCGCTACGACCCCACTGAGGTGAAGCCGGGGTACACCACGCTCCGCCTGGATCACGGCGACGTGGCAAAGATCCTCACCGGGCAGCTGGGGCTGGCGCAGTACGACGACGTGGGCCGTCTGCTGGACGCTACCGGCGTACAGATCCCTGGTGTCCTGGACGACGTCTATAAAGCTGCTGCTGGAGGCTCCTACGGCGTCACCTGGCAAGCCGGCAAACCCACCTTCACCCTGTGGGCCCCGACGGCTCAGAACGTGAGGCTCTTGGTCGGCTCATCGGCACTGCAAATGCACCGCTCTTCGGATGGGTCCTGGGCCATCACCGGGTCCCGCTCCATGAAAGACGCCTCGTACCGCTTCGAGGTCACTGTCTACGCGCCCAGTACCGGAAAGGTCGAGACAAACGTCGTCACGGACCCGTACTCCGTCGCGCTCACCACGGACTCGACGTACTCCGTGGCCGCTGACCTGAACGACCCAGCGGGCAAGCCGACGCTCTGGATCAAGACCCCGTCGCCCAGGCTGGCACGGGGCGTCGACTCGACCATCTACGAGTTGCACGTCCGGGACTTCTCGATCAGCGACAACTCGGTACCGGCTGCGCACCGAGGGACGTACCTGGCTTTCGCGGACGAAGGCAACGGGACCAAGCACCTGCGGGCGATGGCCCAAGCAGGTCTCAACACAGTGCACCTCTTGCCTACCTTCGACATCGCCTCCATCCCGGAGACGGGCCAGCAGACACCGGCGTGTGATCTGAAGGCGTTGCCGCCGGACTCCGACCAGCAGCAGGCCTGTGTGACCGCGGTAGCCGCGAAGGACGGCTTCAACTGGGGCTACGACCCCTACCACTGGCTCGCACCGGAGGGTTCCTACGCGACCCAGAAGGACGGGCTGCCGCGCGTAGCTGAGTTCCGCACGATGGTCGGCGGGCTGCACAAGTCCGGTCTGCGAGTGGTGCTCGACCAGGTCTACAACCACACGCCGGCGGCCGGGCAGGCGCCGACGTCCGTGCTCGACCAGATCGTGCCGGGGTACTACCAGCGACTCAACGCCACCGGCAAGGTCGAGAACTCGACCTGCTGCAGCAACATCGCGACCGAGCACGCGATGGCCGAGAAGATCATGGTCGACGGGACCGTCAGCTGGGCCCGCAACTACCACGTGGACGGCTTCCGCTACGACCTGATGGGCCACCACAGCAAGGCGAACATGCTGAAGGTCCGGGCCGCGCTCGACCAGCTGACACTCGCCAAGGACGGCGTCGACGGCAAGTCGATCTACCTGTACGGCGAGGGCTGGAACTTCGGCGAGGTCGCGGACGACGCGCTGTTCGTCCAGGCTCGGCAGGGCAACCTCGGCGGCACCGGGATCGGCACCTTCTCGGACCGGATGCGCGACGCGGTCCGCGGCGGCGGCCCGTTCGACGACAACCCGCGGATCCAGGGCTTCGGCTCCGGCGCGGCGAGCGACCCGAACGGCGACCCGATCAACGGTACGGCGGACGAGCGGGCCAAGCGACTCGCCCACGACACCGACCTGGTGCAGCTCGGCCTGGCCGGCAACCTCCGGTCGTTCACGTTCCGCTCCGCGGAGTCCGGTACGACGGTGCGCGGCGACGGCGTCGACTACAACGGCACACCGGCCGGGTACGCCGACCAGCCGGACGAGGTGATCAGCTACGTCGACGCCCACGACAACGAGACGCTGTGGGACACGCTGACGTACAAGCTGCCTACTGGCATGGCGATGCCGGACCGGATCCGGATGAACACGCTGTCGCTGGCCACGACCGCGCTGGCGCAGACGCCGTCGTTCTGGCATGCCGGCGCGGACATGCTGCGGAGCAAGTCGCTGGACCGGAACTCGTACGACTCCGGTGACTGGTTCAACCTGCTCGACTGGACCGGTGGGGACAACGGCTTCGGGCACGGGCTCCCACCGAAGGCGGACAACGAGGCCAAGTGGCCGTACATGAAGCCACTACTGGGTGATGCTGCTCTCAAGCCGACAGCTACCGATGTCACCACCGCCTCAGCCGCTGCGGACGACCTGCTGAAGCTGCGGTTCTCCACGCCGTTGTTCCGGCTCGGTTCGGCTGCGTTGATCAATCAGAAGGTCAGCTTCCCCCTCAGCGGAACGACTCCTGGTGTCATCACGATGCGCATCGACGACACTGTCGGACCCAATGTTGACCCAGGACTGAAGGGTGTGGTCGTGGTGTTCAACTCGACCGGCTCCAGTGTGAGCCAGCAGCTGCCGGGGATGGCTGGTGCCAACCTCTCGCTGTCGCCGGTGCAGGCCGGTGGGTCTGACCCGGTGGTCAAGCAGACCACCTGGTCGGCGGGGACGGTGACGGTGCCGGCGCGGACTGTCGCAGTACTCGTGCAGCACTAGAGGTCACGCAGCCACCTCCTGCGCCTCAGGAGGTGGCTGCCCCACGTCAGGGGACGCGGACGACCAGTGCAGCGGGGTCGACCTCTGCGGTCAGCAAGCGGCCGTCGGAGATGGTGTCGCCGTCGAGCTGCCGCCGTACGGTCTTCTCCGCCCGGACCTGGATGCGCTTGCCGGTGAAGCGTTCGACGTGCTGCTCGTGGATGGCCTTGACCACCAGACCGAGCAGCAGCCGCGGGTAGTGGCTGAGCCGGCGCGGGGCGACGACGACCAGGTCGATGGTGCCGTCGTCGGGCGTCGCGTCCGGGAGCAGCGGGATGTTCGCCTGCAGGGTGCCGACGTTGCCGATCACCACGGTGCGCGCGCGGCGGCGTACCGGCGGCTGGTCGTCGACGGTGATCTGCACGTGGACGAAGGGATGGTTCAGGTTCTTCAGCGTGGAGACGACGTACGCCGCCCAGCCGACGCGCTTCTTCAGCTCGTCGGGGGCGTCCGCGATGATCGCCGCGTCGAGGCCGAGTCCGGCCATCACCACGAACCGGTCCTCCGGGAGATCGTCACCCTCGATCCGGACGCTGTCGATCTGACGCTCGTGGCCGCCGAGGAGCTCGACCAGGGCGATGTCCAGGTCGAGGGATATGCCCAGGTTGCGGGCCAGCAGGTTCCCGGTGCCGGCCGGCAGGACCGCCACCGGCATCTTCTTCCCCGCGAGCTCCGCGCAGACGACGCGGACGGTGCCGTCGCCGCCGGCGACCACGACCAGGTCCACCTTCTCCTCGACTGCCTCCCGCGCCATCGCGAAACCGGCGTCGTCCTCGGTCGTCTCGAGCCAGACCGAGTCGTCGAAACCCCGGTCCGACAACGCGGCGTCGACGGTCCGGCGGAACGCCTCGGTGTCAGGAATCTTGACGGGATTGAGGATGACGGCTGCCCGCCTGGTAGGACTCACCTGATTTTGTCCGTTCGGGGAGATAGCTTGCTGGAGTGAGCAGACTTCCACGGAGTACCGCAGAAGCACAGGGATTGTCCGCGGCCGCCCTCGACGCGTTCGTCGGGGCCTTGGACGCGGGCGGCCCGGAGATCCAGACCGTGATGCTGGTGCGCCACGGGCACGTGGTGCTCGAGGAGGCGTGGACACCGTACCGGCTCGACGACCGGCACCTGCTGTTCTCGGTGTCGAAGAGCTTCACCTCGACCGCGATCGGGCTGGCGGTCGACGCCGGGCTGCTCTCGCTGGACGACGCGGTGGTCTCGTTCTTCGACGCCGACGTGCTGCCGGAGACGATCAGCGACAACCTGGCCGCGATGAAGGTCCGGCACCTGCTGACGATGACGACCGGGCACGACGAGGACACCGTCGCCGCGCTCAGCCGGGACCGCCGGATGGTGAAGACCTTCCTCGGGCTGGAGGTGCAGCACGAGCCGGGCACGGTGTTCGTCTACAACAGCGGTGCGACGTACATGCTGTCGGCGATCCTGCAGAAGCTGACCGGTGAGAGCCTGCTCGACTACCTCAAGCCACGGCTGTTCGAGCCGCTCGGCATGAGCGAGGCGATCTGGCAGGTGTCGAAGGAGGGCATCGTCGTCGGTGGTTGGGGGCTCAGCTTGAGCACGGAGTCGCTGGCCGTGTTCGGGCAGCTCCTGCTGCAGCACGGCGAGTGGGACGGTCAGCAACTGGTGCCGGCCGAGTGGTTCGAGGCAGCCACATCGAAACAGGTGCCCAACGATAATCAGGAGAACCCGGACTGGCAGCAGGGGTACGGCTACCAGTTCTGGCGCGGGCGGCACAACACGTACCGATGCGACGGTGCTTTTGGTCAGTTCATCCTCGTCTTCCCGGAGTACGACGCGGCTCTGGTTACCACTGCGGCGACCGGGGACATGCAGGCGATCCTGGACACGGTCTGGGACCACCTGCTCCCGGCGCTCGAGGGCAAGGAGGTGCCGGAGGTCTCACGGCCTTCCGTTGTGGAGCTGGCCCCGCCCTCGGGACCAGCGCCGGCCGGCGGCGACGGGACGACGTACCAGTTCGCGGCGGACAACCCGGCGGGACTTACCGCGGTGCGACTGGATGCGGACGGCACTGGGACGTTCAGCTTCCGCGACCTGGGCGACGATGGACCGCATGACGTCGTGTGCGGCCCGGGTGGGTGGCGTGAGACGTCGGCTCCCGGAGCGATCGACGATGCGGGCGCTCAGACCGGCGCGCGGGTCGTGACCAGCGCCTACGGCGACGGCGACGCCTTTGTAGCGACGCTGCGGTGGGTGGACACGCCGTTCGCCGCGACCCTCACCTGCCGGGTCGCCGACGGCGCCATGACGGTCGACGGGAAGCTCAATGTGTCGTTCGGACCGCTCGATTTCTCACTGATTTCGGAGGCGATGTCACAAAGCTGAGGGCTCCGCGAGTCCTCCGGGTCGTACCCACGATGACGGAGGAATGAGATGAAGGTCTTGGTGGCAGGTGCGTCCGGCGGACTGGGCCGGTCGCTGGTACCGCAGCTCCTGGCGGCCGGGCACGAGGTGACCGGGATGGTCCGGTCGGAGTCCTCGGCCGCTGGGGTGCGTGCTTTCGGCGCGGACGCCGTACTCGCGGACGGGCTCGACGCGGACGCCGTACGGGCAGCGGTGGAGTCGGCGCGTCCAGAGGTCGTCGTTCATCAGATGACGGCGCTCAAGGGCGGGATCGACTTCAAGCACTTCGACGACAGCTTCGCGATGACGAACCGGCTGCGCACCGAGGGCACGGACAACTTGCTCGCGGCGTCCCAGGCGTACGGCGTACGGCGTTTCGTGGTCCAGTCGTACGCCGGCTGGAACCTGCAGCACGGTGGATCCGCGACGAAGACCGAGGCGGACCCGCTCGACCCGGATCCGGTGCCGGCGATGCGCCAGACGATGGCGGGGATCCGGCACCTGGAGTCCGCGGTACTGGGCGCCTCCGGGATCGAGGGCGTCGCACTGCGGTACGCCAGCTTCTACGGGCCGACCGGCGACATCGGCAAGGGCGGCTCGATGGTCGAGCTGATCCACAAGCGCCGGCTGCCGATCATCGGCGACGGGACCGGCGTGTGGTCGTTCATCCACTACGACGACGCCGCGGACGCGACCGTGAAGGCGATCGAGAGCTCGGTGACCGGCGTGTTCCACGTCGCGGACGATGATCCTGCTCAGGTGGCCGTGTGGTTGCCTGAGTTCGCACGGATCCTCGGCGCGAAGCCGCCGCGGCACGTGCCGGCGTGGATCGGGCGGCTCGCGGTCGGTGATGTGGGGGTGGCGGCGTTCACGGAGATCCGCGGGGCGGACAACTCGTTGGCGAAGGCCACCTTCGGCTGGCAGCCCGGGTACGCGTCGTGGCGGGAAGGTTTCCGTACTGGGCTGTGAGGGGCTTGGTCAGCTGCTGAACCTAACCTAGGTGGGTATGAGCCTGACGCCCGCCGAAGCAGAGGTCCTGTCCCGGATCGACGAGGACCAACTGGTCCGCCTCACCCGGGACCTGATCCAGGCCCCCGGCCAAAACCCGCCCGGCGAGGAAGCCGCCACCGTCCGCGTCCTCGCCGAGGCGGCCCGCTCGCTGGGCCTCACGGTAACCCTCACCCCGGTAGCACCAGGCCGCGAAAACCTCACCATAACCCTTGCCGGCGGCAACAACCCCGGCCTGCTCCTCCTCGGCCACACCGACGTGGTCCCGATCGGCGAAGGCTGGACCGTAGACCCGTATGGTGGACTGCTCCGCGACGACCGCCTCTACGGCCGAGGCGCCTCCGACATGAAGGCAGGCCTAGCCGCCGCCCTAACCACCCTCGCCACCCTACGCACCACCCCCCTATCCGGACCACTCACCCTCGCCGCAGTAATAGACGAAGAAGAAACCGGCAAAGGCATCCGCGCATACCTAGCCGCTCTCCGCCAAACGCCTGTGGACACCACCAGCCCCGCCAACCCTGGACCCGACAGCCTCGAAGCCGACCCCGCCCTCCATCGGACACCCGCGGACATCGCCAGCCCCACCAACCCCGCACTCGACAAACTCGAAGCCCACCCCACCCACCACCAGACACCCGCGGACATCGCCAGCCCCACCAACCCCGCACTCGACAGACTCGAAGCGGACCCCGCCCTCCACCGGACGCCTGTGGATAGCGCCAGCCCCGCCGGCCCCGGACTCGATAGACTTGAAGCGGAAAGGACAGGGGCGAAACCTCACACAAACCCCAGCCCGGTCCCCCAGTACCTCGGCTGCATCACCGCCGAACCGACAGACATGCAAACGATCATCGCGGCGCGGGGTGACTCGTACCTGCGGGTTGAGGTGCACGGCCGGGCGTCTCATGCGGGCAACCCGGACGGCGGTGCGAACGCCATCTACGGCGCCTCCGCAATCATCGCGGAGATCGAGCGGCTGCACGCGGAGCTCGCCACCGCCCCACACCCGTTGCTCGGACCGGCGACCTGGAGCGTCGGACAGATCAACGGCGGCACCGGCGGCTCGATCGTGCCGGCTGAGTGCGTGATCGTGGCCGACCGGCGGTTGCTGCCGGGCGAGTCCCCCGCCGAAGTACTCGCCGAGCTTGGCCGTCGGATCGCCGCACTCCGGCTGGAAGACCGCGGTCTGACTGTCGGCCTCGCGATGCCCATGGAGATGCCTGCATTCGAAACCCCCGCCGACACCGATCTCGTGCGCACCACCGAGGCGGCCCGAGTCGATGCCGGTGGCACCCCTCGCCCCCTCGCCGGATGGACCGCCGCCTGCGACGGCGGCTACATCGCCCGCGACCTCGACGTACCAGTCGTCGTCCTCGGCCCCGGCTCGGTCACCACCCAAGCTCACCGCGCCGACGAGTCCGTCCCCATCGCCGAACTACTCCACGCGGCCCGCACCTACACCCTCACCGCCCTCCGCCTACTGACTTAACCGACCCAGCCCGGCTTCACTAACCGCACCAGCCCGTGCCACTAACCCCGCCAGCCCGGCTGCCCTAACCGCGCCAGCCCGTGCCACTAACACCGCCGGGCCCGGGTGCTCCTTGGTCTCGTGCAGCGGGGGCTGCACGTTGGCTGAGAGGCAAGGCCTTGGACGTGGTGGTTCCGAGCCATTGGAGCTGTCGGCGATCGGACCGTGCGCACCATCTGCGATCCGACTGTGTGCACTGCCTGCGATCGGACCGTGTGCAGCTGCAGACGGTGCGTCTGTGAAGGAGCCTGCTTGACAGGAGCTGCGGTGCGCTGGCTGTGTGGATGGGCTGGACCTGCGACCACTCGGTACTTCGCTCACCTGCGTACGAGCGACACATCCGCGGCGCTCGTCGTCACCGCCATCGTGGCCGCTGCCGTCGTCGTACTTCGTTGGCCGCCTCAGGTGTACCGCTTGTTGTTTGTCCCGGCTGAGGCACGACCCAGGCGAATACGCCGACCAGTTGTCGCCGATTGACGAGCTGATGCAGGTAGGCCGCACATACACGCTCGCTGGTGTCTGGCTGCTTCGCCAGCGGTGGTGGTGCGCGGGCGGCCGAGCTAGCGGCGCGGGCGGGGGCGGCGAGTGTCGAGCATGGGGTGTACCTGGATGCGGCGGCTGGGGCGATGGCGGAGGCTGGTACCTGGTACCTGGTACCTGGTACGTGCCGACGCTGTCTGTGACGCAGTCCGCTCCGGACGAAGGTCCTGACGGCGCGGCCGAGGCGCATCGGGAGTCGGTGCGGTTGGCGATCGAGGCGGGCGTGCAGATCGCGATGGGGAGCGACAATCCGGTACGGCCACACTCGGGGGTGCTGTCGGAGTTGAAGCATCTGGCCGCGGCTGGGCTGGGTGATGCCGGGGCGTTGCGCGCGGCAACGATCGATGCTGCCCGGCTCTTGGGTCTCGATGACGACCGGGGTGAGGTCGCGGTCGGGAAGCGGGCGGATCTGGTGGTGCTGGACGGGACGAGCCTGGACTGCGGTTCGCTCGAGGAGCGGGTCCGGCAGGTGTTTCATGACGGGGTGGCGGTCGGGCGTTGACTCTCACACAGTGTCAGACCGTAGACCGGTCGCATGATGATGACAGCGACGGAAGCGGCGGCGCGGATCCGAGCTGGTGAGGTCACGTCCCGCGAATTGACCGAGGAACTACTCGACCGGATCGCCGCCGACACGACGATCAACGCGGTGGTGGCAACGCGCGCCGAACAGGCGCTCGCAGAAGCAGACGCAGCCGACGCCGCTCTGGCCGCAGCGAACGACGGTACGACGGGGAGCCGTCATGGCCGGGTGGATGCGGCGGGTGTCGGGGGCGGCGGGGACGGGGTCGGCCTTGGGGCCGTGGGGGTTGGGGCGTTGCATGGGGTGCCGGTGACGGTTAAGGAGGCTTTTGATGTGGTGGGGATGGCTACCACTTGGGGGAATCCTGCGTTTCGGCGGTTTGTGGCGGGGAGGGACGCGGCTGTGGTTGAGCGGCTGCGGGCGGCGGGGGCGGTGGTGGTTGGGAAGAGCAATGTGCACGCGATGCTGGCCGACTTCGGGCGGACGGTGAATGAGGTTTATGGGCGGACCAATAACCCGGCGGATGTGACTCGGACGCCCGGTGGCTCCAGCGGGGGTGGCGCTGCGGCGTTGGCGGCAGGACTTAGTTACTTAGAGTATGGAAGTGACCTGGTCGGGTCGATCCGGCTGCCGGCGGCGTACTGCGGCGTGTACGGGCTCAAACCGACGAACGGGCTCGTCGACCTCCGCGGGTTCCAGGTGCCGGGTACGCCGTACCTGCCGAGCGAGCTGCCCAATCTGTCGACGCTCGGGCCGCTGGCCAACTCAGCCGAGGACCTGCGGCTCGCGCTCAACCTCACAGCTGGGCCGGAGGCGCCGTACTCGTGGACGCTCCAGCCGCCGCGGCACCGGCGGCTGGAGGACTTCCGGGTCGGTGTGGTCACGGATCACCCCGCGGCGCGGGTCTCGAGTGAGGTGGGCGATGTGCTGTCCGACACGATCGATCGGCTCGCGCGTCGCGGGGTGAAGTTCGTCGAGGGATGGCCGGAGGGCGTCGATCCAGGTGAGCAGGCGGAGGCGTTCGGGGAGCAGGTCGAGCTGTTCTTCGCGATGCATGGTGACGAGCCGAGCTCACTGACACTCGGGCAACTGACGGACGCCGAGCGACGACGGATGCAGGCGCGTGCCAGGTGGCAGCGATACTTCGAGGACGTTGACGTGTTTCTCTGCCCGACCAGCTTCACGGTCGCATTCCCGCATGACGTGGAGAAGATTGCGACGTCGTACGGCGAGCAGGAGTACAACGCGCAGGTGTTCTGGATCGCCCACGCGTCGCTGACGGGGCACCCGGCGTTGAACATGCCGATCGGGCGGACGGAGGACGGGCTGCCGGTCGGGGCGCAGGTGATCGGGCCGTGGCATGAGGACGATACGGCGATCACGTTCGCGGAGCTGGTTCACTTGGCTTCGTGAGAGGAGACGCGGATGTTCGCGATCGGTGAGTTCGCGCGGCACGGGCGGGTGTCGATCCGGATGCTGCGGCACTACGACGCGCTCGGGCTGCTGCGACCGGCGTACGTCGATCCGTCGACCGGGTACCGCAGTTACACCGCCGCGCAACTCGCCGATCTCAACCGGATCGTGGCGCTGAAGGAGCTCGGGTTCTCGCTCGAGCAGGTCGGCGAGATGATCGCGGACAAGGTCGGTCCGGCCGAGCTCCGGGCGATGCTGACGTTGCGGCGGGCGCAGTTGGAGACCGCTGTTGCCGAGAGCCAGTCGCGGTTGACGCAGGTGGAGTCGCGGTTGCGCGGGCTGGAGTCGGAGCAGTTCGACGTTGTGGTGAAGGAATTGCCGGCGGTGCGGTTGGTCGGGCTGACGGCGACCGCGGGGAGCTTCACGCCGGACGACATCACGCCGGTGGTGCGGCCGTTGTGTGCCGAGCTGGGGCGGCGGTTGGAGGGTGCAGACGTGCGGCCATCGGGCCGGTTGACTTGTTTGTACGCGCGGAACGAACAGGCTGAGGACGAGGTCGTCGTCCGGGCGACGGTCCCGGCCGCGGTCGATGCCGGAAGCAACTTGAACGGTCTCGAGGTGATCGATCTGCCCGCAGTGCAGGCGGCAACGCTGGTTCACCGTGGCGCGATCGACCAGGTCCTGCCCGCCTGGCAAGCCCTGGCGCTGTGGCTGGCCGACAACTCCCACCAGCCGGCCGAACCCGCCCGAGAGCTCTACCTGGACATCCCCGAGAACCCGGACGAATGGGTCACCGAGCTCCAAGAACCACTCGCCTGAACAAATGCGAGCCACAGGACGGAGACGCCAACCGGCGTCCCGTCCGGCATGCGAAGCCCATCACGCCCGCACCATCACGCTGTTCCCGACGCCAGCGCGGCCAGCCCGGCCGTGATGACCGTGATGCCGAACTCGAAGCGTTCGTCGCCGGTGGCGCCCGTGGTCAGGGACGTAGCCAGGGCCATGGTCAGTGGGAAGCGGTCGGCCGGGAGCGACGCGAAGTACGTCCGTAGCTCGGTGATGTATCTCTCCAGGTCATCCTCGCTCCAGCCGGAGGCGCCCTGGATCGTCTCCTCGAACGCGACCGCGGTGACGTAGAGCGGGATCAGGTCAACTGCCCACGCCGCCGCCTGGTCCGGCACGTTTCCGGCCTTGAGCAGGCCGAGGATTCGCTCGGTACTCCGCAGCGCCGCCTCCCCCAGCGGGACCTGCCCGATCGCGGCGCGGGCCACGCCCGGGTTCGCGCGCAGCACCCGGAGCAGCTCGCGCATCGTCTCCTTGAGCTGCTCCTGCCAGCGCGCCGGGTCCGGCTCGTCGCCCAGGTTCATCTGCTCGGCCGCCCGGTCGACCAGCAGCTGGTCGAGCTCGCGCTTGTTCGCGACGTGCGCGTACAGCGATGCCGGTCCGGTGCCGAGCTCCTGGGCGATCTTCCGCATCGAGATCGCGTCGTACCCCTGGTCGACCAGGACCCGCATCGCGGCGTCGACAATCCGGTCCCGGGTGAGCGGCGCCTTCGGCGTCCGCACTGGCTTGGCGGGACTGATTGGCTGCCACGGCGACTGGGTCATGTCACCACTGTAGCGAACGCCGTACTTGACCGGAACACCGTTCGCATGTAGAACAGTGTTCGTCAACGAACACCGTTCGCACACCCCAGGAGCCAACGATGAGCACCTCCACCCCCACCGCACCCGAGTCCACGCCACCGACGATCCCGCCCCAGTCCGACACAGCCGACACAGCCGGTACGCCGTACCGCTGGCGCTGGCTCGTCCTGTTCACGATCCTGATCGCCGAGATCATGGACCTCGTCGACGCCACCGTCGTCAACATCGCCGCCCCGTCGATCCGGAACGAGCTCGGCGGGTCCGAGTCCGCGATGCAGTGGATGCTGGCCGGCTACACGCTCAGCTTCGCGATCGGCCTGATCACCTTCGGCCGGCTCGGCGACCTGGTCGGCCGCCGCCGGCTGTTCCTGATCGGCGCCGCCGGCTTCACCCTCGCCTCGATCGTCTGCGGCCTGGCCACCTCCCCCGAGCTGCTGATCGGCAGCCGGTTCGCGCAGGGGATGCTCGGCGCGGTGATGATCCCGCAGGGCTTCGCGATCATGCGCTCGATCTTCCCCGCGGAGGAGATCGGCAAGGCCTTCTCGCTGTTCGGTCCGGTGATGGGCCTGTCGGCCGTGGGCGGTCCGCTGCTCGCCGGCTTCCTGATCGACGCCGACTGGTTCGGTCAGGGCTGGCGGATGATCTTCTTCATCAACGTCCCGATCGGCCTGGCCGCGGTCGTCGGCGCGCTCCGGTTCATGCCCGAGCTGAAGACCCCCGGTGCGAAGCGGCTCGACGCGCCCGGCGTGTTCCTGATCAGCCTGGCGTCCGCGCTCCTTGTCTACCCGCTCGTCCAGGGCCGCGAGCTCGGCTGGCCGGTCTGGACGATCCTGATGCTGATCGCGGCCCTTCCGGCCTTCGCGCTGTTCGCCTGGCGCGAGCGCCGCTCCGGCAACCCGATCATCGACCCGTCGCTGCTCCGCAACCGCGGGTACGTCGCCGGCCTCGGCGTGATCACTACGTTCTTCCTCGCGATGAGCGGTTTCACCCTCGTGTACAACCTGTTCACGCAGCTCGGACTGCACTACAGCCCGCTGAAGGCCGGCGTCGCGATGGTGCCGTTCGCCCTCGGGATCGCGATCGGCGCGCCGCTGTCCGGCGGGCTGCTCGCCCCCAAGCTCGGCCGCAAGGCGCTGCAGCTCGGCGTCGTCGTGATGGCGCTCGCGATGGGCGGCATCTGGCTGACCCTGAACACGTACGGTGACGCGACCACGGTCTGGAACCTGGTCCCGGCCACCCTGGCCACCGGTATCGGTGCCGGCCTGGTGTTCGCGCCGCTGTTCGACATCATCCTGGCATCGGTCGACGACCAGGCCGCCGGCTCCGCGTCCGGCGTACTGACCGCCATGCAGCAGTACGGCGGCGCGATCGGGGTCGCCGTGATCGGCACGATCTTCTTCCAGCTACTCCCCCGGCACGCCTTCCTCAGCGCCACGAAGACGTCGGTCCTGGTCGCGATCGGGCTGTACGTCGTCAGCCTCGCCGTCACCTTCCTGCTGCCGAAGCGGGCCCGGGAGGAGAGCCTCAGCCACGGCTGACGACGTGACCGCAATCACAGAACGGCGCGTTCAGCGACCAACGACGAGTCCCGCAGTACGGACATGCCGAAGCCCCGGACCACCACGCGTGGTGTCCGGGGCTTCGGGGTGGATCAGTTGAACGAGTCGCCGCAGGCGCAGGAGCCGGTCGCGTTCGGGTTGTCGATCGTGAAGCCCTGCTTCTCGATCGTGTCCACGAAGTCGATCGACGCACCCTTGAGGTACGGCGCGCTCATCCGGTCGGTCACGACGCTGACGCCGCCGAAGTCGGCCACCACGTCGCCGTCGAGCTGACGCTCGTCGAAGAACAGCTGGTACCGCAGCCCGGAGCAACCGCCCGGCTGCACGGCGACCCGCAGCGCGAGGTCGTCGCGGCCTTCCTGGTCGAGCAGCGCCTTCACCTTGGCGGCGGCGCCGTCGGTGAGAAGAACACCCGTGGCGACGGCCTGCTCGGTCTGCGCTTCAGTCATCCCTGACTCCAGTCATCATCTCAAGTGCCACCCTCACCCGGCGGTGGGCACGGAAGTCCCTTAACACCTGGGCCAACAGCTACCGGCCCGCGGTCATTCCCATGGTCGCACACCAATTTCACAGATCAACCATCCCACCGCGGTCCGGTCACTCTCCGGCCGCTGTCGGGTCGCTCTCGGGTCGCTCTCGGGTGGCCGGCTCATCACCGGGCCCAGGTCCGGGCGACACGCTCCGCGACCGTCGCGAGCGAGCCGTGCGGGTCCGCGAACGCCTGTTCCTCGCCGACGATGTCGACCAGCGCGTACGCCGACTCGACGCCCATCGTGCGCATCTCCCGGGAGCCGATCAGGACCTTCCCGGCCAGTACCACGCACGGCCGCATCGCGTCGTTGGCGATCTTCGCCACACCGGCGATCACCTTGCCGTCGCGGGACTGGAAGTCGAACGCCCCCTCGCCGCTGAGCACGAGATCCACCTTCGACGCCTTCTCCTTGAGTCCGGTCAGCTCCGCAACCAGATCGATGCCGGAGACGCGCTCCGCGCCCAACAACAGCAGCGCGTAACCGAGCCCGCCCGCCGCGCCGGCACCCTTCTGGTCGGCGGTCTTACGGTCGGCAAGCTCCGCGAAGTGCGTGAGCCAGCCGTCGACAACGGGTTTGCGGTCGTCCCCGATGCCTTTCTGGGCGCCGAAGATGTTGGTCGCACCCCGGAGCCCGAGCATTGGGTTCTCCACATCACTTGCCGCGACGAACTCGACCCCGGCGACCCGCTCGCGCGCAGGCTCGAGATCAACGGCTTTCAGATCCCGCAGCCCGGTCGCTCCGCCGTCGAGTCGTCCTTCGGTGCCGGTCGCCCCCAGAGCCGCGAGGAGGCCGGCGCCGGCGTCGTTGGTGCCGGAGCCGCCCAGACCCAGGACGACGCGCTTGGCGC
This sequence comes from Kribbella sp. NPDC026611, assembly GCF_040638345.1. Classification (NCBI taxonomy): domain Bacteria; kingdom Bacillati; phylum Actinomycetota; class Actinomycetes; order Propionibacteriales; family Kribbellaceae; genus Kribbella; species Kribbella sp. NPDC026611. Next base: position 51,513 of record NZ_JBEZYC010000012.1, on the reverse strand, counting down.
CGGCGTCCACTGCGGCGGCGATGAGCTGGCCGACGCCGTACGTCGTACCGTCCTCGGGCCGCCGGTCCTTCGGGTCGACCAGGTGCAGGCCGCACGCCTGCGCGGTCTCGACGTACGCCGTCTCGCCCGCGAGCAGCACGGTGGCCGGCGTGTCCTCGCCGAGCGGGCCGCGGACGGTGACCGACAGCAGCGTGCCGTCGACGACCGCCGAGAGTACGTCGATGAACCCGGGTCCGCCGTCCGCCATCGGTGCGACCAGTACCTCGGCCTGCGGATCTCGCCGCCGCCAGCCTTCCTCGATGGCGGCAGCCGCCTCCACGGCCGTCAACGTCCCCGCGAACTTGTCCGGCGCAATCAGCACTCGCATGCCGCCATCCTCCCCTACCGCCGCGGTTGACCTCGGCGCACGCCGCCAGTTGGATCGTCGGTCATGAAGACGTTCCTGTTCGCGCTGCGCGTGAGCGACCTGGACCGCTCGCTCGCCTTCTACCAGACAGTCGGGTACATCGAGCTCAGCAAGATCCCGCTGGACGGCGGCTCCACCCTGGTCTGGCTCCGGCTCCCCGACGAACCATCGGTGTCGCTCGAACTCGTGCACCGGCCGTCGGACGGCCCGGTGGAGACCGGCGGCTTCCAGCACCTCGCGATCGAGGTCTCGTCGCTCGCGGAGACCCTCGACCGGCTCCGCGACCTACAGCCGGGCGCGGTGGAGCTGCCAGGCGGACCCGACGGGCCGCAGACCTCCTGGCTGACCGACCCGGACGGCTACCGCATCGAACTGGTCGAGTGGCCCGCCGGCGGGCCACCGACGTTCCAGTAACGGACTGGCTGCTAGAAGACCCCGCCGGCGGCGGCCAGGTTCTGGCCGGTCAGCCAGCGCGCGGCGTCGGAGGCCAAGTACGCGACGACAGCGGCGACGTCCTGCGGCGCCCCGACGCGGCCGAGGGCGGACATCGACTCGGCGACTGCCCGGTCGCGGTCGGGGAGCAGGTCTGTGTCGGTGAAGCCTGGTGAGACGACGTTGACCGTGACCCCCCGCGGCCCGAGCTCACGCGACAGCACGCGGCTGAACTGCTCGACGGCACCTTTGCTGCCCAGGTAGAGGGACAGGTCGGTGAACCACATCTGGGTCCCGCCGGTCGAGACCGTGATGATCCGCCCACCGTCGCGGACCCGGCGCGCGGCTTCCTGGAGCGCGAAGAACGTGCCTTTCGCGTTCGTGCCGAAGACGTTGTCGTAGTCCTCCTCAGTGCATTCGGCCAGCGGTTTCATGATCGCCAACGCGGCGTTCGCCACCACGATGTCCAGCGGCCCGAGCTCGTCCTCGGCCTGCGCGAACAGCCCGCGGACCTCGGCGACGTCGCCCAGATCGGCCCGGTACGCAGTCGCCGTACGCCCGTCGGCCGCGAGCTCGGCGACCACCGTCGCGGCGGCTTCCTTGTTGTTCACATAGCTGAACGCGACCGCGGCGCCGGCTGCGGCCAGGTCCTCCACCACCGCGCGGCCGATGCCGCGGGAGCCGCCGATCACGAGCGCGTTCTTGCCGCTGAGGTCGTTGTCCATGGCCTGCCTTCGTCGTCGGTTCCGGACCCTGCCAGATTGCCGGGCCGGGACCGGGTCATCAATCCACGATCGGCGATCGCAGCGAGTAGAGTCACCGATCGATGGAGCCGACGATCGAACTGCGGGAGCTGCGGATCTTCCTGGTCCTGGCCGACGAGCTCCACTTCGGGCGTACCGCCGTACGCCTCGGGCTGACGCAGTCGAGCGTGAGCCAGTCGGTGCGGGCGCTGGAGCGCAAGCTCGGCGGCGAGCTCGCGCACCGGACCAGCCGGCGGGTCACGTTGACGGTGCTCGGCGAGCAGTTGCGCGCTGAGCTGCAGCCGGCGTACACGCACCTGCTCGAGGTGCTCGAGCGGGCGCGCTCGGCGAATGGCGAGCTGGACGGCGTACTACGGCTCGGGATCTACGGCGTCGCCGGTGGCGCACGGTTGCGCTCGATCGTTGCTGCCTTCGAGGAGCGGTACGTCGGCTGCCACGTAGAGATCAGTGACCTGCCGATCGCGAACCCGCTGGAGCCGCTGCGCCGCGGAGAGGTCGAGGTGATCGCGATGCGGCTGCCGCTCGACCAGCCGGATCTCGTGGTCGGACCAGTTCTCACTCGGGAACCGCGGGTGCTGGCGGTGGCCGCGGACCATCCACTCGCCGCCCGGGACCGGGTGTCGATCGAGGACGTCGCCGACTACGCGGTACTGCCGATGAACGCGGAGCCGCGCGAGATGCTCGAGGCGCTGATCCCGCGGCAGACGCCGGGCGGGCGGCCGATCCGGCGGCTGCCGCGGACGGCCGGCAGCGTGTTTCAGGTGAGCGAGTTGATTGCGCGCGGACAGATCGTCCATCCCACCGTTCCTGCCGCGGTCGACGCTCTCGGCTCCCGCGGCATCGTCTACGTCCCGATCGCCGATCTGCCCCACTCGCGGACCGCGCTGGTCTGGCGGCGCCGCAGTACGGCTCCCCGGCTTCGGGAATTCGTGGCCGTCGCCCGCGAGCAGGCCAGACGCTCTTCACACCGCAGGGGTACGGATTTCACACTCTGAGCAGTGACGGGCGCCACGCGATCCCGGCCGTCGCGCGTGGCACGATGTCTGACGTGACGACGATCGCAGACGGCTCGAAGGCCCTTCCGTTGCTGTTCCTGGGCCAGAACACCGACCCGCACTCGGAGCGCGGTGTCGAGTGCCCGGGCGCGCTCCCGCCGGCCTCCGACCCGGACCTGGTCGAGCGGGCGCTGAAGGCGAAGGCCGCGCTCGGCGACCAGGTGTTCGTGCTCGGGCACCACTACCAGCGCGACGAGGTGATCCGGTTCGCGGACGTCACCGGTGACTCGTTCAAGCTGGCGCGGGACGCGGCCAACCGCCCGGACGCGCCGTACATCGTGTTCTGCGGTGTGCACTTCATGGCCGAGTCGGCCGACATTCTCACCAACGAGTCGCAGACGGTGATCCTGCCGGACCTCGCGGCCGGGTGCTCGATGGCGGACATGGCGCGCATCGAGCAGGTCGAGGCGGCCTGGGACGCGCTCGCGGACGCCGGGGTCGCGGAGGCGACGGTGCCGGTCACGTACATGAACTCGAGCGCCGACATCAAGGCGTTCTGCGGGCGCAACGGTGGCGTCGTGTGTACGTCGAGCAACGCCGAGACCGCGCTCAACTGGGCGTTCGAGCAGGGCTCCAAGGTGCTCTTCCTCCCGGATCAGCACCTCGGGCGGAACACCGCCGTACTGCAGCTGGGTCTGTCGCTGGAGGAATGCGTCGTCTACGACCCGCACAAGCCGGGCGGCGGACTGACGGCTGAGCAGCTGGCCGCCGCGAAGATGATCCTCTGGCGCGGGCACTGCTCGGTCCACGGGCGCTTCACCCCCGAGTCCGTCGACGACGTCCGCTCCCGCGTCCCCGGAGTCAACGTCATCGTCCATCCCGAGTGCCGCCACGAGGTCGTCACCAAGGCGGATCTGGTCGGCTCGACGGAGTACATCATCCAGACCCTGGACGCGGCGGCCCCCGGCACGTCCTGGGCGGTCGGCACCGAGCTGAACCTGGTCCAGCGCCTCGCCAAGCAGCATACCGACAAGAACATCGTCTTCCTCGACAAGACGGTCTGCTACTGCGCCACCATGAACCGCATCGACCTCCCCCACTTCGTCTGGACCCTCGAAAACCTGGTAGCCGGCCACGTAGTCAACCCCATCAAGGTCGACCCCGACACCGAGAAATACGCCAAACTAGCCCTAGACCGCATGCTCGCCCTCCCCGGCAAACCGCCAGGGATTGAAGCCCCCGCGTGCTACGCAGTCGCCATCTCGTCGCTCCGCACCCCGGCCCCGCGCCGCACCTCGCCCGACCTCGACGCGCTCCAACCACCCGCCCAGGCCACCTTCGAGGGGATATCCCTTTCAGTTGAGGGTTCTCCGCCGGTGTGCGAGGGGAGAACCCACAAATCGAGGGGATATCCCCTCGAAGCTGCTCAGCGGCGAGGGTCTCCAGCGAGGCCCGGGGTGAGGGGGTCAGGCTGCTCGGTGGGTGCGGGGGCGGGCGAGGGCTTGGCGGATGGTTGTTGCGAGTTGAGCGGGGCGGTCCAGGTCCGACCAGTCGGTCCGGACGACCGCGAGGCCCAGCGCGCGGAGCCGATCCTCGCGGCGCTTCTCGCGGATCAAGATCTCCGGCGACCCACCGCCGTACTTCAGTGCACCGTCGAACTCCAGTACCAGGTCGTACTCCGCGAAGTAGAAGTCGACCCGCCCGATCAGCCCGGCGCGGTCCCGGAACTCAGCCTGCAACTCTGGCGCCGGCAAGTCCTGCTCATGCAGGAGCACCCGCAGTCGTGACTCCCCCACTGACTCGGCACGCCCATCGCCGAAACGCACGGCCGCACGTGCCGCCGGACTGCCCGGCCAGTTCTCGATCAGGTCAAGCAACCGGTCCAACTCACCCGCTGCCAGACCCGCCGCACGCAGTACGGCGTCTACCGTCACGACGGCGATCTCGAAGGACGTCGTACAGGCGGTCTCCACGACGGCTCGCCCCATTCTGGTCACCCACCGGCCGGCGGCCACCGTCACATCATCCCCGGTGAGCTGTCCGACGTGATGCCGAACGCCGGCGATCAGACCGCCGGACTGCCCGTCGAGGCGAGTGACGTGTACGTGGGCAAGATCCTGGCCCCAAATCGGCAAGCCGTGCAGCACCAGCGCCGACTGGTGGCTCGCGGCAACAGAACCCGTCCGCAGCGAATTCATCGCCGCATGAAGCTTGCGGAGATGCTGCCAAGCGGCACGTTCCCAGGGCGGCAGCGTGCTGGGTTCCGCGTTCTCGGCGTACTGCCCGCGCCGGATCCTGATCCACCTGCCGTCCCGCAACGAGCGCACGATCTCGTCGTGCGAGCAGCCGCTCGCCAGGGCCTGGCTGCGACTGAACACTCCGCCCTGCCGCGTCGCAATCTCCCTGAGCCGTCCCCGCATCCCCCAAGCATCCACCAATCGCATGCCCCAAACCCCGCCCCAGCCCCAATCTGTGGACAACTCCGTCCGAGGGGTTATCCCCGCGATTTGAGCCTTCTCCCCTCGTGTACCAGGGGTGAACCCTCAACTCGCGGGGTTATCCCCTCGTGCGGGCAGGGGGCGGGACGGGGCGGCTGGGGCGGGGTGCGCCGGGCCGGGGGCGGTGCGGTGGTTCGGCTAGTGGGAGACGCGGGCGGGGGTGTACCACTGGGCTAGTAGGTCGGGGAGGCGGTCGGGGCCCCAGCGGTCTACTGGGGTTATGCGGGTTTTTAGGGTGGCGAGCGCTTTGGCGAGGTTGCCTACTACGTCGCCCTGGTAGGGGACTGTGACGCCTTCGGTGGGGCCGACGATGACTGCGGGGCCGCCTCGGTTGACGCAGACTACTGGGCAGCCGGAGGCCAGGGCTTCGGTGACGGCCCAGCCGGCTGCCTCGCGGAACGCGGGGGCCAGGAGGGCGTCGGCGCGGAACATGGCGGCCAGGACGTCTTCGCGGGGCAGTTGGCCCATGAACTCGACGCGGTCGCGGACGCCCAGCTGCCAGGCGAGGCTTTCGGCGCGGCCCCAGTCGGGGCCGTCGCCGATGATGCGGAGCTCCCAGTTGGCGGCTTCGGGCCGGGCCAGGGCGCTGATCGCGAGCAGGACACCCTTCCACGGGATCAGGCGGCCGACGAACAACGCGGTTTTGATGCCGGGGGCACCGAAAGGTTCGTACGGGCCGGACGCGGTGAAGCGGCGGATGGCAACGTTGGGCTGGACCACGATCTCGCGCGCGTACGGGCGGAACGCCTCGGCGACATCGTTGTTCTGGGCAACCATCAGGTCGGCCACCGCGGCCATCCGGCGCCCGGTGAGCCGACGGCGCAGGCCGGTGTAAGCACGCCGTACCAACTCCGCCGCCACACCGCGCGCGCCGAGCCAGTGCGCCAGCGACAGCGGCGCGGACGTCGACCCGCCGACCGGACCCCAGATCACCTTGGCCGACGACGGTTCCACCACCCCGGCGCCCATCCAGTCCACGGCGAAGGTCAAGTGATGGATCACATCAAACGACTGCTCCGCGTGCAGCTCCCGCGCGGTACGCCGCGCCAAGCCCTGCCACAACGGGTAGTACCAGTAGACGTCGGCCGGCCGTCGCCGCAACCGCAGCAACCACCGCGGCAACTCCAGCGGTACGACGGTCAGCCCAGGCACCGGCCGAAGCGCGAGCTCCGCATAGATCTCGCCCACGAACTTCCGGCGGGTCAGCAACCACACGTCGTGGTCGCGCGCAGCGGCCTTCGCCCACGCCCAGCCCGCGCCGGGCTCGGAGCCGCCCTGAGGCCGGCAGGCGTACGCGCTGAGCAGTACCTTCGGCCGGCCCGGCATCAGTTCATCCCCTCCAGCAGCCTGCGCAGATCGGTGCTCGAGGTGGAGGCGGTGTACGGGAAGTAGTGGACCTGTGCGCCGACCTCACCCAGCAGCCTTTCCAGTCTCATTCCCTTTTCCGTCCCCTTCCAGTCGTCACCCTTGAAGAGAACGTCGTACCGCAGTTGTTTCCACATCTCGAACTTGTCGCTGGACCAGTCGCTGACCACCTCGTCGACCAGGTCGAGCGCTCGAATGACGTCCATCCGCTCCTGGTGCGGGACGACCGGCGGCCGGCCCTTGATCCGGGCCACCACGTCGTCCTCGACCACGCCGGCGATCAGGTGGTCACAGTGCTCGCGGGCGCGGCGCAGGATGTTCAGGTGCCCGATGTGGAACATGTCGTACACCCCGGGCGCGTAGCCGACGGTCCCCATCAGGCCCGCACCCCCAGCGCGGCCATCTCGCGGTACCACTTCGCCACCGCGGCCAGCAGGAAGAGCAGGTTGAGCGCGAGCAGCGCGCCGTACAGCACGACGAACAGCGACGGGGTGCCGAAGGCAAGGAAAACCAGGCAGAGCACGCCGTAGTCGGTCGGTGCGATCAGCAACGACTTCAGCACCGAGTCGCCCCGCTCGTTGGTCTTGCCAACGCCGTGCCGCCGGCGCAGCTGGTCGATCAGGATCAGGCCGAAGAACAGCACCGACGACATACACACGTAGGCGAGCGGGATCAGCAGCACCAGCTCGTTGCTGAAGGCATCGAATCGGTAGAACGAGATCAGCACCGCGCTGTGCAGCAGCACGATCTTCACCGCGTCGATCATGTGGTCGAGCCACTCCCCGAGCGGCGACCCGCCGCCACGCAACCGGGCCAGCTGCCCGTCCGCGGAGTCCAGCCCGTACCCGAGCACCAGCAGCACGGTCACGCCAAGCGCCAGCGCGAAGGACGGCCGCACACACGCCACCAGCACGATCCCGGCCAGCGAGCAGAACCCGGACGCCAGGCTCACCTGGTTCGGCGTCCGCCGCCCGAGAAACGCGGCCGCGGCGAACACCCGCCCGATCCGCCGATTGACGAACCGCGAGTACGCCGGCGTCCCCGCCGACGGCTTCTGCGCCTGCGACAGCTGCGCGACCGTCGCGCGCAGGGAGCTCATGCGACGGAGGTGCGTGACTGGCGCTGGTCGATCGCGGCACGCAGGATCTGGCTGCGTGATCCACGGCCGGCGGGGAGGGTGGTGACCAGCCCGGCCGGGAAACCGTCGAGCTCGTCCACACCCAGCACGCCGTCCGTGCCACTGGCAGCGAACACGGTCTGTACCCCCAGTACGCCGGTCAGCCACTCGGACCGTACGTCGTCCACCACAACCACGTCGTCCACGCACCGCAGGTGCTGAACGATCTGCGCCCGCTCGAGCAAGGGCACGAACGGCCGCGCACCCCACGCCTCGAACGCCCACTCGTCGGTCAGGACGGCAACCACCAGCCGGTCACAACCGCGGCGGGCCCGCTCCAGCACGTCGAGATGCCCGACGTGGAACAGGTCGAAGACCCCGGCCACACAACCGGTTACATCGGGCAACCTGCCATCCCCCAACACGAGTTCCTGCGATCCTTCGTCCGTGCCGCGGCCCCCGGCGGACACCGCCACCTGCACCGCCACGTTCCGCGCGACTTTATACCCGGGCTGCACGACCCGCCCAGAGTCCTCGCCGGGGCCGGCCGCTGTCGGCGTGCCGGGCGATCGCATCGGTGTAGATCCTCTCCGTGGCCAGGACGTCACGCTCCGGGGTGAAGCGGTCCAGGTAGACCTGGCGGGCTCGTTCGCCGAAGGCTATCGAAGTCTCCGGATCGGCGACCAACCCGATCGCCTTCCGCAGCCCTTCCGGGTCGCCCGGCTCGGTCAGGGCCCCGGTCTCGCCGTCGTCGACCAGCTCCGCGAGCGCCCCGAGCCGCGAGGTGACCACCGGAACCCCTTGCGCGAACGCCTCGACCACCACGAGACCGAACGTCTCATACGAACGCGCCGGTACGACGGCGACGCGCGCGGACCGCAGTACATCCATGCCGGCCGCCCACGGTAGTTGACCAAGCACCTGAACAGACAGGTCTTTCCGGGCCCGCTCCTCGGCCGCGGCCCGCAGAGAACCGTCGCCGACGACGACCAGCTTCCCCAGCGACGAGTCCCACGCCTGCAGGAGATCCGCGAACCCCTTGTCCTCCTCCAGCCGCCCCAGGAACACCACCGCATCCCCGGCTCCGCTTCGCACCGCAGCGGGATGCGGTACGGCGTGCGGCTTCACCACGAACCGGTCCGGGTCGAAGCCGGCCGCGACGTACCGCTCCTGGACGAACCCGGACGGTACGACGAACGTGTCGACGTACCGCTGCCAGGTGTGGAGGCTGTTGTGGATCCCGATGCTCGTCGCCAGCGGCAACGTCTGCACCCGGGACTCGCGGTAGCAGCCGTGCTGGACAGCGGCGATCGGCAGTCTGCCGATGCAGGACTCGCACGGCCGCCCGTCGCGCTGCAGCACGGCGTTGGCACAGAGCAGCCGGAAGTTGTGCAGCGTCGCCACCACGGGCAGGTCCAGCTTGTACGCGGCGCGCAGTACCGAGGGGCTGAACAGCGGAAAAGTGTTGTGCACATGCACCACATCGGGCCGCTGCGCTTGCAATAGCTGTGTTAAATCGCGTTCCGCCGAAAATGACCAAACGGAGCGGAACGGTAACAGAGCGCGATCTTTTCGGCCCATCTCGGCGATGTCGTCGCTGTTTCTGGCGTACAGGTCGACTTCATGTCCGGAGTTACCCAGCAAATCAACCGTTTGTGCGACAACGGTGTTCTCGCCACTGGGTTGACCGCTCCGGTAACGGTTGTGCAACATGGCGACCCGCATGGCACTACCTTAAGTCTCGCGGTGGCTACACCTGGTTTCCCGCTCCCAGGAGAGTGCATTGAGGAAGTTGTGGTTCGCAGCCCTTATCGCTGCGGCAGTGGCAGTCGTTACCGTCGCGGTTCCGGTGATCGCCCAGGAGAACAACGCGACAAATGCCGTGAAGTCACGCGCCGCGGCCGACCGGACCACCGCGCACGTCCTGCCGTCGCACCGTGCCGGCAAGACACCCACGCCGTCCCAGACCAACGGGACCGCGAAGCCGAAGGCGACCACGAGCACCGCGCCGTCGTCTAAGCCGAGCACTCAGCACTCCACCAAGAAGCCGTCGACCACGCCGACGACGACCGAGCCCAAGCTTCCGTCCGTGCCGACCGTCGACTCCGACACGGTCGGGCCCGCCGTCGCCGGGCCCTGCAGCGGTGTGACCATCGAGCCCGGTGACAACGCCCAGTCGATCGTGAACTCCAAGCCCGCCGGTACGACGTTCTGCTTCGCGGCCGGCCTGCACCGGATCAGCCAGACCATCCGCCCGAAGGCGAACCAGGTCCTCGCGAGCTCGCAGCGCGCCGTACTGACCGGGTCGGTCCCGCTGACCGGCTGGACGAAGTCCGGTTCGGCGTGGGTGGTGCGCGGCGCACTGCCGGCGGCGTACGGCAAGAGTGGCGAGTGCGAGGACAACCAGGCGAACATCTGCTACCTCCGCGAGCAGCTCTTCCTCGACGGCTCCCACCTGACGCGGGTCGCGGGCGTCTCCGCGGTCCGGGCCGGCACCTTCTACGCCGACTACGGCGCCGACGTGATCTACCTCGGTAGCAACCCGGCCGGGCACCAGGTCGAGATGTCCAAGACCGCGACCGCGATCGAGTCCAACGCGACGGGTGTCGTGGTGCGCGGCCTGACCATCGAGCACTTCGCCAGCGCGCCGCAGGCCGGTGCACTGGTCTCCGGCCCCGGCTGGAAGGTGACCGCGAACGACGTCCGCTGGAACCACGCGGTCGGCGTGATGCTGGTCAAGGCGAACAACGCCAAGATCGACAAGAACCTGATCCAGTCCAACGGGCAGCTCGGCCTCGGCCAGTACAGCTCCGCCGCGGCGGCGGTGACGCACAACGTGATCACCGCGAACAACACCGACGGCTTCTGGATCGCCGACTGGGAGTCCGGCGGGATCAAGTCCACCCGGTCCTCCGGCACGGTCAGCGGCAACGTGATCAAGTCCAACAAGGGCATCGGGATGTGGGCCGACGTGGCCGACGACGGCCGGGTGATCACCGGCAACCAGATCGTCTCCAACGCCGCCGACGGAATCCGGTTCGAGATCAGCCGGAACGGGACGATCTCGGGCAACACGGTGACCGGCAACGGCTTCGGCACCGGGCGTGGCTCGGGTACGTCGCTGTGGGACGGCGGCGGGATCAACATCAACACCTCGACCGGCGTGACCGTGAAGGGGAACAAGATCTCGGGCAACGTCAACGGCGTCACGATCCAGTCGCGGACCCGTGGCAGCGGCCCGTGGGGCATGTACCTGCTGCGCGACATCGCGGTCACCGGGAACACGATCGAGATGACCGGCGGGACGCAGGCGACCGGCATGGTGCAGAACGCGGGCGCCGCGGTACCGGCCGGGGAGGTCGTGTTCAGCGGCAACAAGTACCTGCTGGACGCGCTCAGCGCGCAGCGGTTCGCGAAGTTCGGCACCAAGCTGACCGCGGCCGGCTGGCGGGATGCCGGGCTCGATGCCATCGGCACCTTCCTCGCGAACTGACGATCGAACCGAACTGAAGCTTTTTCAGATTGCTTGCTCATCGCAACGTATTTGTGCGTTACGTATTGCCATGACTACGTGAAGTAGAGGTAATCTTCGAACGAAGCCGCGCCATGGGGGGTGCGCTCAGGGACGACCTGTGCCACCGGAGGCTCGTTGATGAAGAGAACTTGCGCACTGCTGACGGTCGTTGCCATCGGCACGCTGGTGGTTGCCGTCGGCCCCTTGCCTGCCCGTAGTGCACCCCGGTACGCCGACGACCTGATATCCGGTACTGCGTCCACTCCCCCGGCCGACGGCTCCTTCCGGACCGGACCCGCGCTCGCGCCGGCGTGTTCGGGCGTGCCGATCAAGACCACTGACGACGCCGCGGCCGTGGTCGCCGAGTGGCCGGCGGGGACCACGTTCTGCTTCGCCAAGGGCCTGCATCGGATCAGCGACACCATCAGGCCGAAGGCCAACCAGGTCCTCGCAGGCAACCAGGGCGCCGTACTCGCGGGCTCGGTGCCGCTGACCAACTGGGCGGCATCCAAGGGTGACTGGGTCACGACCGGCGTGCTCCCCCCGGCGTACCCGCGGACCGGGCAGTGCGAGGACAACCAGGCGAACATCTGCTACCTCCGCGAGCAGGTCTTCCGCGACCGCAAGCACCTGAAGCGAGTCGCGACCCGGGATCAGGTTGCCCCCGGCACCTTCTACGCCGACTACGCGGCCAACGCGGTGTACGTCGGCGACAACCCGGCCGGGCACAAGGTCGAGATGTCGAAGACCCCCACCGCGATCGAGCCGGGCGGCACCAACGTGACCGTGCGCGGGCTGACGATCGAGCACTTCGCGACCCCGCCGCAGGGTGGGGCGGTCGTGCTCGGGCCGGGCTGGCACGTGTACGCCAACGACATCCGGTGGAACCACGCGGTCGGCGCGATGCTCGTGAACGCGGACGGCGCCGTACTCGAGCAGAACCGGATCCACCACAACGGTCAGCTCGGCGTCGGGCAGTACAGCACCGCCCGGGGCGTCATCTCGGCCAACGAGGTGAGCAAGAACAACACCGACGGCTTCTGGATCGCGGACTGGGAGTCCGGCGGGATCAAGACCACCTGGTCGAACGGCGGCTCGGTGTCGGGCAACCTGATCAAGAACAACCGCGGCGTCGGGCTCTGGAGCGACGCGTACGACGACAACCGGACGTTCGCCGACAACCAGATCATCGGCAACGCCGCGGACGGGATCCGCTACGAGATCGGCCGGAACGGCGTCATCGAGGACAACTCGATCAGCGGGAACGGTTTCGGCACCGGGCGTGGGTCGGGCCGGTCGCTGTGGGACGGCGGCGGGATCAACGTCAACACCTCGTCGAACGTGCAGATCCGGGACAACATCGTGGCCAACAACGTGAACGGTATCGCGATCCAGTCCCGCACCCGCGGCTCCGGGCCCTGGGGACGGAACGTGCTCCGCGACATCGTTGTCGCCAGCAACAAGGTGACGATGCGCGGCGGCACCACCGCGACCGGCATGGTGCAGAACTCCGGTGCGGCGATCCCGGCCGGCGCGGTCAAGCTGGACAACAACGTGTACATCCTGGACAGCCTGGCCGCGGACCGGTTCCAGAAGACGGGTTCCTGGTACACGGCCACGGAGTGGCGGGGGACCGGTCAGGACGTGACGAGTGTGTTCACGCTCGGCAAGGCGGTGCTCGACGCGACCGGCGGCATCACGATCGTGCCGCCAGCGCGGTGACGTGCCCGACCAGCAGCTCGCGGAACACCGTTGAGTCGCGCAGGTCGGGTGTGAAGACGGAGTCCACTCCGAGCAGGGCGTCGACCACCTCGCCCGGCTCGGAGGCTCCGTCGAGCGCCGCCTTCAACTTCGCCTCTTGTGGGTCATCCAGATCCGGGGTCTCCTGCACATAGACCATCCAGGCTGCCACGGCCAGGGAGATGACTTGCGGCTCGGCGCCCGCGGCCAGGCGGTCGGCGACGGTGCCGAGCATCCGCACCGGCAGCTTCACCGAGCCGTCCATCGCGACCTGGCGGGTCTTGTGCTTGAGCGCCGGGTTGGCGAAGCGCTCGATGACCGTCGCGCCGTACTCGGCCAGGTCCAGGCCGTCGGGCGGGGTCAGCGTCGGTACGACGTCCTCGGTCATCAGCCGCTGCGCCAGGTGGTGCAGCTCGTCGTCGCGGACGGCCTCGGCGATGGTTTCGTAGCCTTTGAGGGCGCCGAGGTAGGCGAGCATGGAGTGGGTGGCGTTGAGCATGCGGAGCTTGGCCTGCTCCCACGGGGCGACGTCTGCGGTGAGGACCGCGCCGGCTTGCTCCCAGGCCGGGTGGTCGCCGGCGAAATCGTCCTCGATCACCCACTGGAGGAAGGGCTCGGCGACGACCACCGCCTCGTCGCGGACGCCGAGCAGGCGGGCGGCCTCGTCGCGGTCGGCGTCGGTGGTGGCGGGGACGATCCGGTCGACCATGCTCGCCGGGAACTTCGTTGCCGCGAAGGTGTCCGGGGTCTTGCCGAGGGCATCGAAGTACTCGGTGACGAGCTTGCGCAGGAAGGGGCCGTTGGCAACCAGGTTGTCGCAGGAGACGATGGTCAGCGGGTCGGTTCTTCTGGTCAGGCCGGCGGCGAGTTGACCGACGACCGTGCGTGGTGGGCGGCCGGTGAGGTCGGCCTGGATCTCGGGATCGTCGAGGTCGAGTCCGCCGTTGGCTGCGCGGTAGCCCTTCTCGGTGACTGTGAGGGTCACGACCTTGACCGCGGGGTCCGCGATCCGGTCGACGACGGCGTCGGGGTCCTCGGGGGCCGTCAGGACCTCGCGGATGCTGCCGATCACCATGGCCGACGGGTCGCCGAGGCCGCGCTCGAGAACGGAGTACAGGCCGTCCTGCGGGGCGAGCTGGTCGCGAACGTTTGCCGACCGCTGGCTGACGCCGGCGATCCCCCACCTGGTCTCACCGCTGGCCACTGCGGCCCGCTCGGTGATGACGGCCTGGTGCGCCCGGTGGAACGCGCCGAGGCCGAGGTGCACGATGCCGACCGACAGCGCTCGGGGATCGACGGACGGGGCGACGGGAAGGTTGTCGAGGCTGAGCCTGCTCAAGCGACTGGCCTTTCGTGTCAGGGGTTCTTGGGGCCGGTGGAGGCGCGGACCACGAGCTCGCCGCGGAGGGTGGTGCGGGTGTCGACGGCTTGGTCGGGGTCGGCTAGGAGGGTGAGGAGGAGGTCTACGGCGATCCGGCCGGCCTCCTGCTTCGGGAGGCGGATCGTGGTGAGGGCGGGGCGGGCCATGCCGGACATGGCGATGTCGTCGACGCCGACCACGCTCAGGTCGCGGGGCACGTCGATGCCGCGCGCGTGGAGGCGTGCGAGCAGACCGATCGCGACCAGGTCGTTGTAGGTGACCACGGCGGTGGCGCCGGTGGCGACGACCTGGTCGGCGGCCGCCATACCGCCCTCGTACGTCGGGGCGAAGTTACCGACCGGGGCGAGCTTGGCGCGGTACTTGTCCACGGCGTTGCGGAGGCCGAAACCGCGGTGCTCGGTCGACCACGAGGTGGCCGGGCCAGCGACCCACGCGATCTTCCGGTGCCCGAGCGCGACCAGGTGCGCGACGGCTTGCCGCATCCCGTCCTCGTTGTCGTAGCTGACCCCGGGGATGCCGTCGGCGGCGCGGTTGACGAGCACGACATTGGTGTCGGAGGTGATCGCCCGTAGGTCCTCGTCGCCGGCCCGTGGCGAGCAGAGCACGATGCCGTCGACCTGCTTGGACAACGTGCGTACGAGACTGACCTCCGCCGCCGCGTCCTCGTCGGTGTCCGCGACGAACACAGCCACGTCCGAGCGCCGAGCCCGCGCCTGCACACCCTTCGTCACACTCGAAAAGAAAGGATTGGCCAGGTCGGGTACGACGAGCCCGATCGTCCCGGTCCGCCCCGTGATCAGACCGCGCGCCGCCCGGTTCGGCTCGTACCCCAGCTGCTCCACGGCGGCCGCCACCCGAGCCCGAGTCGCTGCATTGACCATCCCCGGCACAGTCAAGGCCCGCGACACGGTAGAAGCCGAAACCCCAGCCACCCGAGCCACATCCCGCAGCGTCGCCGCCACACCCACCTCCAGGGGTCACCTGGCAGTGTGCAATCGGTTGCAGCTGGTGTCAAGCGACCGTGTTTGGACAGGTTCTTGTGCGGGAGATGGAGGACTGCAATCCTTTGCAGGACTTGTTGCAGATCGAGGAGGGTTCATGGCTAAGGCGCTACAGCCGCATCCGGATCGGGCGTTGCCGGCGGGACCGGCGCGGGAGGTTGCCCGGCGGATCCATGCCTCAACCAAGGACCTGCCGCTGCTGTGTCTGCACGGGCATGTGGACATCGGCCTGTTCGCGAATGACGAGCCGTTCGGTGATCCGGCAGAGCTGCTGGTGGTGCCGGACCACTACGTGACCCGGATGCTGATCTCGCAAGGTGTCTCGCCGGACAAGCTCGGGCTCCCGCGGCGTGACGGGAAGACGACAGCCGAGCCTCGCGAGATCTGGCGGGAGTTCTGCCGGCACTGGCACCTGTTCCTAGGGACGCCGAGCCGGTACTGGCTCGAGCACGAGTTCGCCGAGGTGCTCGGGGTCACCACGCATCCGTCCGCCGAGACCGCGGACGAGCTGTACGACCAGATCTCCGCGCGGATCACCGAGCCCGACTTCCGCCCGCGGGCGCTCCTCGACCGCTTCAACATCGAGCTCATCTCGACAACCGACGCCGCCACGGACGACCTCGCTCAGCACGTCCAGCTGGCCGCGGACCTGCCCGGGCGGGTCGTCCCGACCTTCCGGCCGGACGCTGCTGTGCACGTGGACCGTCCGGTGTGGCCGGCGTTGATTGAGCAGCTGGGTGCGTTGGCCGATGTCGACACCTCGACGTACGACGGGTACCTGCAGGCGCTTCGGCAGCGGCGACAGGCGTTTGTGGCGGCTGGTGCTCGGGCGACGGACCACGGACACTTGAGCGCGGCCGCCGTACCGCTGTCTGATGCTGAGGCGGCGCGGGTGTACGCCGGGGCGTTGAAGGGTGATGTGACGGCGGAGGACGCGGCGGCGTTCGCGGGGAACATGCTGTACCAGTCGGCGGTGATGTCGGCTGAGGACGGGCTGGTGATGCAGCTGCATCCCGGCGTACTGCGAGACCACGACCCGGGGATTTACTCGACGTACGGACCGGACCAGGGGCATGACATTCCGGTTGCTACGGAGTTCACCCGGTCGCTGCGTCCTCTGCTGGAGCGCTTCGGGCACGCGGAGGGGTTCCGGCTGGTGCTCTTCACTGTCGACGAGACGGTGTACTCGCGGGAGCTCGCTCCGCTGGCTGGTGTGTACCCGGCTGTCCGGCTGGGGGCGCCGTGGTGGTTCCTGGACAGCCCTGACGGGATGCGCCGCTTCCGGGAGCTCGTCACCGAGACCGCCGGCCTCTACAACATGTCCGGCTTCGTGGACGACACTCGCGCGTACCTGTCCATCCCCGCGCGCCACGACCTGGCGCGGCGGGTCGACGCGGGCTACCTCGCGAACCTGGTAGTCCAGCACCGATTGGACGAGGACGACGCCCTGCAGGTGGCGCGAGCACTCGCCTACACCCAAGCCCGAGACACCTACCTGAGCTAACCGCCCCGCGGCCCCGGAACCGCACCGCAAAAGCAGTTGGGCGCGCATGGCCACACCACACACTCCCCGGCAGGCGGGCGCGCGAGGTACCCGCGAGACTCCCCCGCAAGCGGACACGCGACGCACACGCGAGACCCGCCAGCAGGCGGGCGCGCGAGGCACCCGCCACACTCCCACCAAGCGGGCGCGAGAGGTCGGGGGCTCACCACACGAGCGGGTGCCCAGCACCCCACCACACGAGCGGGTGCGCAGCACCCCACCACACGGTTGTGGGGTGCTGTGGTTCGGGGGCGGGCTGGTGGGCGGGTAGTCTCGCGCAATCGGTTGGTGGAAGGGATTCTGATGAGGCGCGGGGTAGTTGCGGTTGCTGGGTTGGTGTTGGTGGTGGCGGGTTGTACGGACTCCAAGGGTCAGGCGCCTACCAGTACGACCACGGTGACTGTGCCTACTGCTGCGCCTGCGGCCGCCGGGATCGAGCTGGGGGCTACTGGTCCGGCCACGGTGAAGGGCTGTCGCGGGACAGTGATTCCGGTGGGGGTTGATCCGCAGCCACAGATCGACGCGGCGCCGGCCAAGACCACCTTCTGTTTCGCGAAGGGAGTGCATCGGCTGACCAAGCCGGTGCGACCTCGGGCGGGGGACGTGCTCGGCGGCGAGGCGGGTGCTGTGTTGAGCGGCGCCGTACGGCTGTCCGGGTGGGAGAAGGATGGCAACGCCTGGGTCGTGCGCGGCGCGTTGCCGGCGCCGTACCAGCTCAAGGGCCAGTGCGAGGACAACCGGGCGAAGCCGTGTCAGCTCGGCGAGCAGGTGTTCGTCCAGGGCAAGCACCTGACCCGTGTGATGAGCCGGAAGAGCGTGCAGCCGGGGACCTTCTACGGCGACTACGACCACAACGTGCTGTACCTCGGCGACGACCCCCAAGGAAAGCTCGTGGAGCTGTCGCGGACCCAGACGGCGATCGACAAGACCGCGGACAACGTGACCGTCACCGGGCTGATCATCGAGCACTTCGCGAGCAGGCCGCAAGCCGGCGCGTTGCAGGTCGGCCGCCACTGGAAGGTGACCGGCAACGAGGTCCGGTGGAACCACGCGGTCGGGATCATGGTGATCGAGGGCGACAACACCGTCGTCGAGCGGAACTCCGTCGCCGACAACGGGCAGCTCGGCATCGGGCAGTACAAGTCGGACGGCGTGAAGCTCACCGCCAACCTCGTCACCCGGAACAACACCGACGGCTTCTGGATCGCCGACTGGGAGTCCGGCGGCATCAAGTCCACCCGGTCGAGCGGTGAGGTCAGCGGCAACGACATCGTCGCCAACCAGGGCATCGGCTTCTGGAGCGACATCGCCGAGCACGACCGCAGGATCACCGGGAACCGGATCCGCGACAACGCCGCGGACGGGATCCGGTACGAGATCAGCTACCAGGCCGTCATCGACCAGAACGTCGTCGAGCACAACGGCTTCGGCACCGGTCGCGGCTCCGGCGGGACGCTCTGGGACGGCGGCGGCATCAACGTCAACACCTCCTCCGACGTCCAGGTGACCGGCAACCTGATCAAGGACAACCGCAACGCGCTGTCCATCCAGTCCCGCACCCGCGGCGACGGCCCGCGCGGCACGTACGTGCTCCGCAACGTCACCGTCGAAGGCAACCTGGTCGTGATGACCAACCCAGAGGCCACCCTCGGCGTCGTCGAGAACAAGGGCTCTCCCACCAAGCCGGGCGCGATCACGTTCCGCCGCAACAGCTACCAGGTCGCCAACCCGAACAGCTTCGCGTACCACGGCCAGTCGATGTCCTGGTCCCAGTGGCAGCAGTCCGGCTTCGATCAGGACTCAGTGAACAGCTGACGCGCGCGCCCGGCCACGTAATCGGTCCGCGTCGCAGATCGCCGCCGCCACCAGCAGGTGCACGGTCATCGACGAGAGGTCCGACAGCCCGCTCTCGTTCAGCGACGCGGCCGTGACGTAGCCGAGCAGCAGCGCCCCACAAGCACGGATGTACGGCGTTGGCGCGCGAAGCACCGACACCCACGCCAGGATCAGCGCGACCGCGACGATCACGACGGCCAGCAGCCCGGTCTCCCAGTAGAGACCGAGCCAGCTGTTGTCGATCGCCATCACGTCGATGTCGCCCTCACCGCGCCGCAGCAGCACCCGCTTGTTGCCCAGCCCGTGCCCGATGATCGCCGTCTGGATCGACACCTTCTCGTCGAGCACCGCCTGCCAGCTCGTCGTCCGGCCGCTCAGCGAGCTGATCTGCTGCGTGCCCTGCCCGCGTAGCAACCACGCATGCAGCGACCCAATGGTCAGAAACGCCAGCCCGAGCAACGCCGGCAGCAGCAGGCTGCAGAACCGCCCGAACCAAGTCTTCCGGGTCAGCAGCAGCGCCAGGAACAAGCCGCCCGCCACCGCGGCCGCCGACGTCCGCGTCCGGCTCGCCGCGATCAACGCACCGCCCAGCACGATCAACGCCACCGCAGGCAGCGTCGACAGCTTCCGGCAGATCAACCCGATCAAAGCCAGCCCGAGCAGTACGGCGCCTACCTCGCCCACCCGCGGCGGCAGCATCGGGATGATCACGCCCTGCAGCCGGTACCCCGTCCCGAAGGACCGCAACGGCCGCCACGCCTGCGACGGCGCATAGGCCAAGCTCAGCACAACCGTTGCCCCCAGCAACACGTGCGCCCACAGGTGCGCCCGCACCAACCGCTCCGGTATCGCGATCAGCGGCCGGTACAGCAGGAACACGAGCAGTAGCCCGAGCAGGAACCGCGCCAGCCGCGTCAGCGGCCCCATAGGCTCCGCGAGCAGGAACGCTGTCGCCACCGCGAACAGCACGTACATCACGTAGAACCAGCTGGCCAGGTTGACCCGGGTCCGGAACCCCGGCTTCGTCGCCGCCAGCGCGACCAGGAAGACCGCCCCGAGCAGGAGCCCCTTCGCCATGCTGTTCGTGGACCCCGTCGTACCCTGCGGGGCCGCGACGCGCGACGACCACGGCTGCACGCCGAGCACGAACAGGCACCACAGCAGCAGCCAGAACCAGGCCGGTTTCTCGATCTCACCGGCGACTGTCCCCGGCACCGCCGGAGCCAGCCTGGTCCCTCGGTCGGCAGTGAGCATCAGCGCTGCGCGGCCGCGTCCAGCGACTTGTAGTTCAGCGGGATGCCCAGCGTCTCGTCGTGCGACGAGGCCCCGATCAGTACGACGCCCAGCACCGGCGCACCCGCGAAGTGCAGCGCACCCGTCAGGCGCGCGACGTCCATCTCCTTGTCCAGCCCGACCTGCACCACCAGCACCGACGCGTCGACCGCGGCCGCCAGCGGCGTGATGCCGTGCCGTCCGACCGAGGCGGGCCCGTGGATGACCACGGAGTACCCAGGCGGAAGGTCGGCGACGATGCCCGGCACCAGCGACGGGCCGACCGCCTCAGCGGTCTCCTCGTGGTTCAGCCCGGGCGGCAGCACGTACAGGTCGGCGACCGTCCCCGGCCGGAACAGCTTCCGCGCCCGGATCGCCCGCGTCGCGGCCGGCTCCATCACCAGGTCGGTCAGGCCCTCGTGCCCGGTCAGGTGCGGGAGCACCGGCGTACCTTCGATGTCCGCCAGCACCAGCAGTGTCTCCCGGCCGTCGCGAGCGTTCGCCTCGGCCATGGCCAGCGCGATGCCCGCGGAGTTCGGCGTCGGCGAGGCGGAGACGACCAGCAGGGCACCCGGACCGCCACCGGCGTACGCCCGCGGGTTCAGCTCGCGCCGGGCGAGCGCACCGCTCGCCTCGGCGCCCAGCGCCGTGATCTCGTACGGCGGAAGCTCCGGAGCGGACCGGTGCCAGAACCGGCGCCGCTTCCCCTCCGACGCCGCGATCACCGGCGAGCTCGCCGCCCGCGCCGCCTGGTCGCGGGTCAGGATGTACGGCGTCAGGTGCGACCGGAGCAGCGCGAGGCCGAAGCCGAGCACCAGACCGAGGATCCCGCCGACCAGGATGTCGCGCGCGACCATCGGCGACGAGCTGGCCGTGTCCGTGGTGGCCGGCGTCACCAGCTCGCTGCCGGCGCCGACCGCGGACAGCGCCTTCAGCATCGCGGCCGCGTCGTCGGACGCCTGCCGGGCCTCGGTGGCCAACCCGACCCGCTGGTCGCGGTACGCCGCGGCCGTCTGGGTGTCGCCGCGCTGGATCGCCTCGTCGATCTGGCTGACCAGGCTGCGCGACTGAGCAGTCGCGTTCTTGGACCGCGCCTGCGCCTGCTCGGCCAGATTGGTCAGCAGGGCCTTGGCCTCGTTGTTGCGCTGGGTCAGGTAGATGGTCGAGATCGCGTTCGCCCGGTCCACCGCCTTCTGTGCGGTCGGGCCGTCCGTGGTGACCAGGTAGGCGTTGTCGGTGACCGCCTTCACCCGGGTCACCGCCGCGAGGTCCTGGATGGTCTTGTCGTTGTTCTCCATCCCCAGCGACTTCACCACCGCCGCCAGCAGGGTCGGGCTCGCCATCACCCGGGCCTGGGTCTCGGCCGGCAGGTCCATGCCCAGCGGACCGGTCTTGTCCGCACCCGCGGACAGCTTCCCGACCAGGGCCGGCGGCACCGCCGGGCCGATCACCAGCTGACTCGAGGCGGTCCACCGAATGGTCTGTGAGAGCGCGAACACCGAGGCGCCGAGCAGCCCCAGCAGGATGCACCCAAGGATCAGCCACTTCTGTCGCAGCAGTGACTGGGCGGTTTCCCGCCAGACCACGGTGCCGGGTTCCATGCACTACCCCACTCTGTCGACGCCAGCGCCTCAGGATATAGGCACCGGAATGTGATCACAGCATCTCGTCCTGTGCCCTACTCTCTTCCTCGGGGGAATTGGGGTTTTCACTTCATGTCCAAGGGGGGACATCGCAGGATGACGAAACGACGTCTGTTCGCACGGCTGGGGGTCGTGGGGACACTCATCGCCACCGGGCTGGTCGTGACGCTCGCGCAGCCCGCGCAGAGCGCCGAGGCCTCGCTGTCGGCGGTCAGCAGTTCCAGCTGGCAGACCAACGCCAGCGTGCAGGGCATCGCGGTCGCGGCCGGCAAGGCGTACGCCGGTGGCCGCTTCACCAGCGTCCGCCCGCCGGGCGCCGCGGCCGGGACCGGCGAGGTCGCGCAGGCGTACCTGGCCGCGTTCGACGCCTCGACCGGCGCGCTGGTCAGCGCGTTCAACCCGGTCCTGAACGGCCAGGTCTACGCGGTGGCGGCCACCGCGGACGGATCCCGGATCTTCGTCGGCGGCGACTTCACCACGGTCAACGGCCAGACCCGGAACCGGATCGCCGCCTTCGACACCGCCACCGGTGCGCTGGTCGCGAACTGGAAGCCGTCGGTCTCGTACCGGGTCAAGTCGATCGCGGTCTCCGGGACGACGGTGTACTTCGGCGGCTCGTTCGGCCTGGTCAACGGCCAGACCCGGAACCGGCTGGCCGCGGCCACCACAGACACCGGCACGCTCCTGGCCTGGGCTCCCGACGTGAACGGCGACGTGTACGCCGTCGACGCGGCGGACGACGCCTCCAAGGTCTACGCGGGCGGCCAGTTCAGCACGGTCAACGGCACCAACCAGAACACGGTGACGAGCCTCGACCCGGTGAGCGGCGGCGTACTGCCGTTCCCGGGCGCGTCCGCCGTACCGCCGCCGAACGGGTCCTGCACGACGCGGGTCAAGACGATCGACGCGAGCGGCGACACGGTGTACTTCGGCAACGGTGGTGACGGCGGCGGCTGCTTCGACGGCACGTGGGCGGTCGACATCGCGACGAACACGCTGAAGTGGAAGAACCAGTGCCTCGGTGCGACCGAGGCCGTCAAGGTCGTCAACGGTTGGCTGTACAAGGGGTCGCACGCGCACGACTGCGCCAACCAGGGCGCCGGCGGGTTCCCGCAGGGCTTCGACTACCGCTTCCTGCTCAGCGAGAAGCTCACCGACGGCTCGCTGGGCCCCTGGTTCCCGAACACCGACGCGGACCCGAACAGCACGACCAATGTCGGTCCGCTGGCCTTCGCGACCGGTGGCAACGACCTGTGGGCCGGTGGCGACTTCCTGCACGTCAATGGGGTCGCCCAGCAGGGCCTGACCCACTTCACCAACGCTGCTCCGGGTGCAGCCCCGGCCAAGCCCGCCAAGCTGCTGCCGTACAGCGTCCAGCCGGGTGTGGTCCAGATCCACTTCCCGACCGTGGTCGACAACGACGACAGCACGCTGACCTACCGGCTGCTGAAGGGCTTCAGCAACACCACCATCGCAACCTGGACGGCCAAGTCCACGCCGTGGAGCCAGCCCTGGCTGGCGTACACCGATACGGACGTGACGCCTGGTGAGCAGACCAACTACCGCGTCGAGGTCACGGACGGCAGTACGACGATCCGCGGCAACTACTCCGACCCGGTGACGGTCGCCACGACCGCATCGACGGCGTACGACCAGATCGTGAGCGCGGACGGGCCGCAGGCGTACTGGCGTCTCGGTGAACCAGCTGGTACGACGACCTCGGTCGACTCGTCCGGACAGAGCAACAACGGCACGTTCACCGGTGTGACGCTGGGCGGCGCCGGAGCGATCGTCGGTAACACCGCGATGACGACCAGCTCGAGCACGGGCCGCATGGTCGGCGAGAAGGCGTACAGCATGCCGCAGCAGTTCACCGTGGAGGCGTGGGTGAAGCAGAGCGGCTTCAACCGTGGCGGCCGGATCCTCGGCTTCGGCAACTCGAAGACCGGGAACAGCGGCAGCGGCGGCGACCGGATGCTCTACATGCGGACGAACGGCTCGATCGTGTTCGGTGTGAACGACGGCTCCCAGCGGACGCTGACGAGCCCGTCCGGCAACAACGACAACCTGTGGCACCACGTGGTCGGCACGTACGACTCGACGAGTGGCACCGGCGCCATGAAGCTGTACGTCGACGGCATGCTCACCGGCAGCGCCGCGGTCGGACCGGCCTCGCTGTACTACGGCTGGTGGCGGGTCGGGTACGACCTGACGAACTCCTGGCCGGGCGGTGGCGCGACCCAGACCGGGATGGGCATCGACGAGGCGGCGGTCTACCCGTACGCACTCAGCCCGGTCCAGGTGCAGTCTCACTACAGCGCCCGCTAGGGCAAGAGATCAGCCGGCCGGCTGGCAGTTCTGGCACAAAGTTGTAACGCGCGCGGGGGTCCGCCTTCCAGTCGGACTCCCGCAGCGCTAGTGTCCGACGCTGGTGCGTGATGAGGCGCGCGCTGACTGATCCCCCGCCCAGTCGAAGGACGTTGATGAAGAAGTTAATTTTGGCCGTTGTCACCGGTGCGGCCGTCCTGGCCGCCGCGCTGATCCCTTCGGGACCGCCGGTGCAGGCGGCCACCCCGGGGTTCGCCTCTGCGGTGTCGGCGATCAAGCAGATCTCGTGGCAGACGAACAACAGCGTGAACGCGCTGGCCGTCGCCGGGAACACGGTGTTCGCCGGTGGCCTGTTCACCCGGATCCGGCAGCCAGGTAAGCCGGCCGGCCAGGGGGAGGCCGTCCGTACGTACGTCGCCGCGTTCAACCGCACCACCGGCGCACCGACCGCGTTCGCTCCGTCCGTGAACGGCCCGGTGTACGCCGTGGCCACCAGCCCGGACGGCAAGTGGGTCATCATCGGCGGTGACTTCACCGTGGTGAACGGCCTGAAGCGCAGCAAGATCGCGATGTTCAGCGTCGCCACCGGCAAGATCGTGCAGGCCTGGGACCCGGTCGTCGCGGCCCGGGTGAAGGCGATCGCGATCTACGGCAACAGCGTCTTCGTCGGCGGCGCGTTCGGCACCATCGACGGCGCGGTCCGGAACCGGCTCGGCGCGGTCCGGCTGATCCAGGGCGACCTGCTGCCGTGGAACCCGAACGCGAACGACGACGTGTACGCGATCGACGTGTCCGACAACGGCACGCGGGTCTTCGTCGGTGGCCCGTTCAGCACGATCAACGGCAAGGACCACTACTCGCTGGCGATGGTGAACAACACCACCGGCGCCGCGTTCTCGATGCCGGCCGCGGCCGCCATCCCGAAGCCGACGGTCAAGTGCACCACCCGGGTGAAGGACATCGACACGCTGGGCAACAAGGTGTTCGTGTCCAACGGCGGCGACGGCAGCGGCTGCTACGACGGCATCCTGGCCGCCGACGCGACCACGGGCCAGCTGCTCTGGCAGAACAAGTGCCTGGGCGCGACCGAGGCGATCCTGGCGATCGGCAACTGGGTCTACAAGGGCTCGCACGCGCACGACTGCACCGCCTCGCCGAACGGCTTCCCGAACGGCACCGGCACGCACTACCTGCTCGTGCTGAGCGGCATCAACGGCAACATCGGCCCGTGGTTCCCGAACACCGACGCCAGTCAGACCAGCACGACGAAGGTCGGTCCGCTGGCGATGGCGGGCGGCCCGGCCGACGTCTGGGTCGGCGGTGACTTCCTGCACGTCAACGGCACGGTCCAGCAGGGCATCACCCGGTTCACGAACACGCCCGGCGGTGCCGCCCCCGGCAAACCAGGGGCGCCGGTGCTGACCGCCACGACGTCCGGCCGGGTGTACGTGAAGTACGCCGACACGTACGACCTGGACAACCTGACACTGACGTACAACGTGTTCCGCGGGTCGACCAACGTCAACTCCGCGCAGTACACGTCGTACTTCTGGCAGCCCCGCAAGGCCTACACCGTCCAGGACCGCGGCCTCAAACGCGGCTCGACGTACACCTACCACATCGAAGTCCACGACGGCCGCAACATCATCAAGGGCAACTCGGTCAGCGTAAAGATCCCTTAACCAGAAGAAACCAATAAAAGAAAATTTAGAGTGGTGGCCGGCCCAGGCGATCGACCGGAGGTTGGTCTGCACGCCGGCACCGCGCAGGCCCTCGGGCCGACCGCCACATCGAAGAAAAGAACAGAGATTTAGAGTGGCGGCTGGCTTCGGTGACCGACTGAAGCTTGGCCGTGCGATGTCAGTGCGTCTGAACGCACATCGACCCACCGCGACAGAAGAATTGGAGTTTCCACGCTTCAATAACTTCGCGCAGGTGGGTCGATGCATGTTCTGACGCACCGGCATCACGCAGAGAAAGTGGCCTATTCAAAAGTCACCAGCCGAGGCCCGACGGCTTGTTCGACGGCTGATCGCGGGGTGGAGACGGTGCGGTTGACGGTTTGTTCGTGACCGGTGCCAGCCGCGTTCGGTGATCGCGCGGCGGTCGTGGCGGCCTCCCGCGACCGGTGTCGACACGGCGAGCAGGGCGCCGTCGGTGGACTGGCGGCACCCAGACAAACCTCCGGCCGGTCGCCGAGTCAGCCACCACTCTAAATTTATCTTTTCTCTGTTCTTTTTTCCTTAATCTCTTTTCCTGAAAGCCTAGCTGAGACTTCTGAATAACCCGCGAAGTTGCGGCCGACCACTGAAGCCCGCCACCCCTCTAAATCTCTTCTTTCATGCCCTTTCTTCAATCTCTTTTCTGAAGAGCCTGCCCCGCCGGCCCGCTCGGGCCAGCCGCCCCTCTAAATCTCTTCTTCTTGCTGCTCTTTTCTTTTGGCTCTTGTCGTGAGGGTTCTATGTGGTGCTGGTGCGGCGGTGGGCGGTTATGGCTTGGTGGGCTTCGTTCCACCAGAGGAGGAGGGTGGCGAGGGAGGCGCTGGCTAGGCCCCAGGCTGCGCCCTTGGGGCCCCAGAGGAAGGCGCCGCTGATGCCGCAGGTGATCAGGATTACTGAGCTGATCAGGCGGACGCGGAGGCCGCGGGTGGCGGCGGTGAGGGCGCGGAGGATGGCGAAGGCGCCTGCGTTGGAGGCGCCGAGGGCCTGGAGCAGGATGACCGGGATCAGGACCGTGTGGGCCTGGTTCCAGACACCGGGGCCTAGGAGTTCGCGGCCGACGACGGGCGGGAGCAGCAGGAACACGGCTCCCCAGGCCAGTGCGCCGCAGCCGACGCCGAACGAGATGGCCAGCCCGACCAGCCAGAGCCGTCGGTACGAGTGCCGCAAGGCTCTGGAGGCTTCGGGGACCGAGATCATCCGGATCCCCTGGTTGAGCACGTTCACCGGTCCCAGCAGCACCTGGGCGCCGCGGATGCCCGCTGTCGCGGCCAGGCCGGCCGCGGCGGTGATGCCGAGCATGTAGACCTGGATGGTGCCGGAGACGGCGAGCATCTCCCCGACGTACTTCGGACTCAGGTCCCAGTTGCGCTTGACCCATTCACGGATGAGCTGGCGTCGCGGTGCGACTCCGGCCTGGAAGCGGCCCGCGACCGCGGCAACGACCGCACCCAGTCCCCAGGCCAATGTCAGCGTGAAGGCCGAGGCGGTGTCGGTGAGGTACAGGCCGCCCATGATCGCCAGCATCACCAGCAACCAGATGAGGTCGTTCAGGAAGGCTTTGCGACCCTCCCCCACGACGAAGAAGGCCCAGCGCCAGGCGTCCTGGAGGAGCAGCCCAGGCATGGTGAGGGCGAAGGCGACGAGGACGCCCTTCGAGGGGACGGGCGGAACAGCCGCGATCCCCAGACCCACCAAGAGACCTAGGAATCCGGTGAGAAGGGCCGTGGCGGTGCTCGCCCGGACGGCCCGTTGCCAGTCAGGAGTGCGGGTACCGGAGTGGCGTACTGCCAATGGCTCGGTGGCTACTGCTCTGGAGACGTTCAGGGCGATGGTGTAGCCGCCGAAGGCGAGTGCGTAGATGCCGAAGTCGGCGACGGTGCTGGAGCGAGCTACGACGACGCCTACAGCGAGGTTGCTGAGGCTGGAGAGAGCCTGGTCGGCCAGGCCCCAGCTGGCGCGGCCGGCCGGGCCGCGCAGCCGCTTCAGCTTCAAGAAACCGGCCGCGGCGGCCGGCGCAGTACGCCGACCACGAAGCGCGGGATACCCAGCAGGTACCGCCGCCAGAGGCGCTTCGGCTCCTTGTAGAGCCGGTAGCTCCACTCCAGCCCGGCCCGCTGCATCCACAGCGGCGCACGGTCCAGCCGCCCGGTGTGGAAATCGAACGCGGCACCGACACCGACCAGGATGGTCGCGTTCAGCCGGTCGCGGTGGTCAGCCATCCAGCGCTCCTGCTTCGGCGCGCCGAGGCCGACCCAGACGATGTCCGGCCGGGCCTCGTTGAGCCTGGCCACCATCTCCGCGTTCTCGGCCTCGGTCAAGGGCCGGTACGGCGGACACTCCACGCCGACCACCTTCAACGCCGGGTGCCGCGCCTGGAACCGCTCGCGCAGCTCCTCCGCCACACCCTCCGCGCCGCCGTAGAAGTACTGCGTCCAGCCGCGCTCGGCCGACTCGGCCAGCACCCGCTCGAGCAGGTCCGGACCGGCGACCCGGTCCATCTCCTCGAAGCCGGCCTTCTTGCCGGCCCAGACCAGCGGCATCCCGTCGGGCACGGTCAGGCCGGACGTGTTGTAGACCTCGGTCAGCCGCTCGTCCGCGCGGGCGTGCAGCAGCGCGTTCATGTCGGTGACACAGACCAGCTGCCGGTCGCCGTCGTCGATCCAGCGCGCGAACGTGTCCACGGTGTGGTCGGGATTGGTCACGCTGACGTGGATTCCGAGCACGTCCACCCGAGTCGCAGCCGGTGCTGCCGTGTGCAGATCAGCAGGCATGTCGGTGTGCAGATCGGTGTGCAGATCGGTCATCCGTCAGTCGTTCCCTTCGAGAGTCGCGAGGTCTGCGTCGACCATGATCCGGACCAGCTCGGGCACGTGCACCTGGGCCTTCCAGCCCAGGTCGGTGGCGGCCCGGGACGCGTCGCCGATCAGCGAGTCCACCTCCGTCGGCCGTTCGTAGCGCTGGTCGTAATCGACGTACTTCTCCCAGTCCAGTCCCACATGATCGAACGCCAGCGACACGAAGTCACGCACCGAGTACGACGTGCCGGTCGCGATCACGTAATCGGTCGGGGTGTCGTGCTGCAGCATCCGCCACATGCCCTCGACGTACTCCGGCGCGTACCCCCAGTCCCGGCACGCCTCCAGGTTCCCCAGGTACAAACGGTCCTGCCGCCCCGCCGTGATCGCCGCCACCGCCCGGGTGATCTTCCGCGTCACGAACGTCTCACCCCGCCGCGGCGACTCGTGATTGAACAAGATCCCGTTCACCGCGAACATCCCGTACGCCTCACGGTAGTTCCGCGTCATCCAGTACCCGTACAGCTTCGCCGCGCCGTACGGCGACCGCGGGTAGAACGGGCTGTCCTCGTTCTGCGGCGGCGGCGTCGCGCCGAACATCTCCGACGACGACGCCTGGTAGAACCGGCAGTCCAGCCCGATCATCCGGATCGCCTCCAGCAACCGCGTCGTCCCCATCCCGGTCGTGTCACCGGTGTACTCCGGCTCGTCGAACGACACCCGCACATGCGACTGCGCCGCCAGGTGATACACCTCGGCCGGCCGGATCGCCGCCAGCAACGTCACCAACCGCGACCCGTCCGTCAGATCGCCGTAGTGCAGGAACAACCGCTTGTCCTGCGCCTGCGGATCCTCGTACAGATGATCGATCCGCCGCGTGTTGAAGGTGCTGGCGCGACGGATCAGCCCGTGCACCTCATAGCCCTTGGACAACAGCAACTCCGCCAGGTACGAACCGTCCTGGCCGGTGATCCCGGTGACGAATGCTCTCTTCACAGTGCGTGCTCCACGTACCAGCGGTAGGTGGCGGCCACACCGTCTTCGAGGTCGATCGACGGCTTCCAGCCCAGCGCCAGCAACTTGCTCACGTCGAGCAGCTTGCGCGGGGTCCCGTCCGGCTTGGACAAATCGTTGCTCAAGGCACCCTTGTACCCGACCACCCGGGCGACCAGTTCGGCCAGCTCGCGGATCGTCACGTCGTTGCCGACACCCACGTTGATCGGCTCGGGGGCGTCGTACTGCTCGAGCAGGTGCAGGCAGGCGTCGGCGAGGTCGTCGACGTGCAGGAACTCGCGCCGCGGCGTACCACTCCCCCACAGCACCACCTCGGGCATGCCGGAGACCGTTGCCTCGTGGAAGCGCCGGATGAGCGCCGGCAGCACGTGCGAGGTGGTCGCGTCGAAGTTGTCGTTCGGCCCGTAGAGGTTGGTCGGCATCGCCGAGATCCAGGGCAGCCCGTACTGGCGGCGGACGGCCTGGACCTGCATGATGCCGGCGATCTTGGCGATCGCGTACGCGTCGTTGGTCGGCTCGAGCTCGCCGGTCAGCAGGCTCGACTCGCGGATCGGCTGCTCGGCGTACTTCGGGTAGATGCACGACGACCCGAGGAACAGCAGCCGGGGCGTCCGCACCGCGAGCGCCGCGTCCATCAGGTTGACCTGGATCCGGAGGTTGTCGCTGAGGAACTCGGTCGGGTGGTCACGGTTCGCCAGGATGCCGCCGACCCGGGCCGCGGCGTCGATCACGACACCGGGCCGGTGCTCGGCCAGGAAGGCGAAGGTCGCGTCGCGGTCGCGCAGGTCCAGCTCGGCCGACGACGCACCGATCAGGTGGCTGAACCCGTCGCGCTCCAGCCGGCGCCAGATCGCCGAACCGACCAGGCCACGGTGGCCGGCCACGTAGACGACGGTGTCCCGATTCAACTGAGCCATCAGTAAGCCCCCGCGCCGTAGAACACCGCGCGCACGGTCTTCCAGAGAATGAGCAGATCCAGAGTCATCGACCAGTTGTCGACGTACCGCAGGTCGAGCCGGACCGACTCGTCCCAGGACAGGTCGCTGCGGCCGCTGACCTGCCACAAGCCGGTCATGCCCGGCTTCACCAGCATCCGCCGCGAGTCGTCGGCGGCGTACAGCGCCACCTCCTCGGCCAGCGGCGGCCGCGGACCGACCAAGGACATGTCACCGCGCAGCACGTTGAACAGCTGCGGGAGCTCGTCGAGCGAGAAGCGGCGGATCCACCGGCCCAGCGGCGTCATCCGCGGGTCGTTGCGCATCTTGAAGATCACGCCGTTACCGTCGCTCAACGCGTACAGATCGCTGAGCCGCTGCTCGGCATCGGTGTACATACTGCGGAATTTCAGCATCGTGAACTCGTCGCCGGCCCGGCCGACGCGCTGCTGACGGAACAGCACCGGCCCTGGGCTGGTCAGCTTGACCGCGAGGGCCAGCCCGATCAGCAGCGGTGACAGCACGGCGATGAAGCCCAGCGCCACGACCCGGTCGAAGAGCGCCTTCACGAGGTGCGGCCCACCGCTGACCGACGGGCGCTCCAGGTGCAGCAACGACAGGCCGGCGACCGGGCGCACCGAGATCCGCGGACCGGCGACCTCGATGATGCCCGGCGACACGATCAGCTCGATCCCGCGCTGCTCCAGCGCCCACGACAGCCGACGCAGCATTTGGCCGGCGAGCTCCGGATCGGTCGCGATGGCGACCACCTCGACCGCGTGCCGGTCCGCCGCGGCCAGGATGTCCGGCTCGTCGAGCTCGTCGGGGTGGATCGGCCCGTTGCCGTGCTGGTCGGCGTGCGGCCGGCAGGTCGCGACCACGCGAAACCCGTCGGTCGGACGGCTCTCGAGGTGCTCACACAAAGTCGCGGCCGGACCGCTGCGTCCGACCACGAGAACCCTGTGCATACAGCGGCCCCGGACCCGATGGCGGTGCAGGTCCTTCCGCAGCGCGTACCGCAGCAGCAGAGCGGAAACGACCATCACCGGAATCGCCAGCACCACGAAGCCGCGGGCGATCTCGGCCTTCGTCACGTACGACGTCATCGCGACGAACGCCGTCAGTCCGACGCCGGCGCGCAGCAAGGAGCGGAACTCGTCCGGCCCGGCGCCGAAGAACCTCGGGTCGTAGCCCTTGGACAGCGCGACCGCCGCGGCCCAGGCCAGCGGGAGCAGGCTGCTGACGATCAGGTAGCTGCCACCGACGTGGTAGCCGAACCGGGTCAGCAGAGCGACGAACACGCCGAGCATGGCGGCCAGCAGGTCGCCGCCCACGGCGGCCCAGCGGTACACGCCCACCCAGCGCGGTTCGGTCGACCGCGACGGGAGCGGGACGATCGCCGGCACCTCGTGCGGCACCACCCAGAGTGGCCGGCGGCCGTCGACCGCGTCCGGCGCCTCTGCTCCACTCACCGCTTCCTCGATCCTCCTGCAACCGGACGGACACGGAACGTGTCCACGTGAAGACTGCAGTATGCCTTGTTCACCCGCCCTTCGGCGACGAGTCATCGAACATTACTACGGGCACAGGCCGGGATCGACCACCGACCCGAGCCCTTGGGGAGAACTTGACAAGGCCCGGACAGACGACAGATCCGGCCGGTCCGGCCGGATCTGTCGGGTGCTGCGGTGGGGGTTCGGTTCAGCTCGGTCCGGTTCAGACCGGTTCAGACGCCGGCCGCGGGGTGTCGTGGGCCTCGACGACCTCGCTCGGGATGTGCTCCAGGTCGCTGACCCGCAGGTAGTCGCCCATCGTCGTGCCGGTGCACTCGGAGTCGATATTCGGCGCCGCCCAGCCCGACTCGGTGTCGCCGAGGTGAACGGTGCGCAGGTCGATGCTGAACCGGGTCCGGCCCGACGTGTTCGGCACGCTGGAGTGCAGCTGGGCGCCGGAGAACAGGATGATGCCGCCCGGCTTGACGATCGGCCGGATCTGCGGCATCAGCTCGACCTCCTCCTCGGGCTTCGGCTGGATCCTGGTGTCGACGCCGATCTGGGTCGCGGCGATCTTCCGGCTGGTCGCGTTCCACTCGGCGTAGTTGTAGACCCGCGAGCTGTTCTGTACCGGCGTGTGCCAGTACTTCGGGTGGAAGGCCAGGCCGTTGTCCTCGCTGATCGCGAAGATCGGCAGCCACCAGTTCAGCTGGGTGTACGGCGCGGAGTACCAGGTGTCGCGGTGCGGGTGGAACGCGAACGCGATCCCGGTGGTCAGGTACTCGTCCGAGGTCGAACTGCGCATCCGCGGTACGTCGAAGTACACCTGCTCGGGGTCGCAGCCGAAGTCGACCAGCATCTCCTGGATCAGCCGCTTCGACTCCGGGTGGTGGATGAACCGCGGCTTGAGCTCGGCGAGCAGCGCGGCGTAGTCCTCGACCGCCATGTGGAACTGCGCCGTCTCCGGGTCCAGCGGTGCGAACGCGGCCCGGGCCATCTCCGCCGCGAACTCGGTCAGCGCCAGCGTCGACGGACGCGGCGAGTAGACGAACAGATCGCCCTCGTACAGCTTCGCGCGCCGCTCGTCGTCGGTGAACTCGGCGTCGACATAAATGGAGTGCATTCGTTGTCCCCCTTCAGACAAGTGACTGCTCGGGGCGGATCCCCGTGTGTTCGAGAAAGGTCAGCAGCCGCTCCCCGGCCACCTCGGCGGAGAACTCCGCCCGGGCCCGGGACTGCGCGGCGGCAGCCAGGGCCGACTGTGCGGCCGGATCCCCCATCAGGCCGATCAGTACGTCGGCGGCCGCGGACGCGTCGTCCAGCGGCCAGAACAGTCCGTCCGTGCCGGCCCGGACCACCTCGGGTACGCCGCCGACCGGTGCTGCAATCACTGGCAGCCCCTCGGACATGGCCTCGACCAGCACAATGCCGAACGTCTCCGTCGTCGAGGTGTGGCAGTAGATCCGGTGCTCCCGCATCAGACCGCGCGGGTCGGGCTGGTAGCCGAGGAACGTGACCTGGTCGGCCAGCCCCAGCTCGGCCGTCCGCGCCTCCAGCGCCTGCCGGTCGGCACCGTCGCCCACCACGGACAGCGTGTAGCGGTGACCGCGGGCCGCTGCGGCGGCGAGGATCTCGAGGAGGTAGCGGTGGTTCTTGCGGGAGTCCAGCCGCCCCACGGTGATCAGGTCGGCGCGCGGCACCGAGCGTCCGGGCGTCGCCGAGCTCCGCGACACAGCGTTCGGTACGACGGCGGACGGCAGGTCCCGCAATACCGGAAGCCGGTCCTCCAGCCCCGCCTTGGTGAACTCCGAGACGTACACGATGCCGTCGAGTCCGCGTAGTACCCGGTCCTCGAAGGAGCGGATGGAGCGGAACAGCCGGCCGCCGCGCGGGATCTCGCCCTCGTCGGCCCACTCGTCGGCCTGGGAGATGTTGAAGTGCGCGACCATGACCACCGGCTGCGTCGTGCGAACCTGCAGCGCGACGCCCGCGGAGATCGGGCACTGCGCGTAGATCACCGCGTCGGGCCGGTGCGCGAGCTGGCGCGTCAGCGCGGCCTTCAGGTAGTGGGCGTGCCAGTACTGGTGCCACCACACGGCTGCCGGGCGACTGAGTGGCCGGATGCCGATGCGGGCCGCGAACATCGGCAGGACGAACGGCGACCTGGCCGTGAACGGGCTGACGATGCTGACCCGCCGGGACACGTCCCGCAGGTGCTCGTCGAACGTGCGTACATGACTCTGCAGCCCGGATCCGCCGCTGTGGCGCATCAGGGTCGCGATGACGATCTCGGACTCGCTCATAGCACTGCGCTCTCCTCTGCCGGGGCGACGTACTCACGCCGCGCCTTCGCCAGCCGGCTCCACCAGATCCCGATCCCCACGGCCGAGGCGATCGCGGTGCCCCACACCACTCCTTGCGCATTCCAGAGCACGCCGCCGACCAGGGCCAGGCCGACGAACAGCGTCGTCACGACGAGCTGGCACCGCATGGTCTGATCGGCGCGGCCGAGCGCCCGCAGTCCGGCCGACGGACCGACGTGCAGGCATCCGGCCGAAGCGCTCACGATCACTCCGAGCGCGAGCGCCCGCGAGCCCGGCCAGACACTGCCGAGCACCAGCTCGCCGATACCGAGCGGGAAGATCAGCAGGATCACCGCGCCCCAGCCCAGCGAGATCACCGACAGCCCACCGCTGAGCCCGGCACACAGCCGCCACAATGAGTGGCCCCCACGCCGCAGCGCACGAGCCGCCTCGGGTACGGCGACCTGGCCGACTCCCATCAGCAACGCGGCCACCGGCCCGACCAGCAGCTCGGCACCGCGGATCGCACCGGCCGCGGCCAGACCACCCGTGGCCGCAACGATCAGCGTCCGGATCTGACCGCCGGCGCCGAGGACGACGTTCTCGACCAGGAACCGCAGGCCCAGGTCGCCGTGCCGGCGCAACCAGCCGATCGCTCCCGCCGGCCGCGGTACGACACCCGCCTGCCAGCTGCCGAAGATGCCGGCCACCGCCGCCGTACCGCCGAAGCTGAGCAGCGCGCCGGTGATGCCGAAGTGGAGGTACTGGCCGGCGAACAGGACGGCGACCATCAGCACGGTCCAGACCGTGTCG
This sequence comes from Kribbella sp. NPDC026611, assembly GCF_040638345.1. Taxonomy (NCBI): domain Bacteria; kingdom Bacillati; phylum Actinomycetota; class Actinomycetes; order Propionibacteriales; family Kribbellaceae; genus Kribbella; species Kribbella sp. NPDC026611. Next base: position 16,604 of record NZ_JBEZYC010000012.1, on the reverse strand, counting down.
TTCAGGAAGGTCTTCGCGCCCTCGCCCGCGGCGAAGAACGCCGAACGCCAGCTGTCCTGCAGCGTCAGTCCGGGAAGGACGATGCCGAGGGCAATGAAAGCGGCGCCGGCCTCGGCTCCGTGCGTCTGCAGCTTCAGCGCCAGCCCGACCAGCACACAGGCGGCACCGCCGGCCACACCGACCAGCAGCGCGACCCCGCTCGACGCGGCGACCGCCTCGCGCCGACTCGTTTCGCCGGCCACGCTGTAGCGGACCATCAACGCGTCGGTGGACAGCGCGCGCGAGCAGTTCAGCGCGATCGAGTAGGCCAGGAAGGCCAGACCGAGGGCGCCGAGTCCGGTCGCCCCGAGCAGCCGCGCGACGAACACCCCGAGCAGGAAGTTGCCCAGGCTGGACACCGCTTGGTCGGCGATGCCCCAGCCGAGCCGCCCCGCCACTTGCTTGCGGAGGCTGCCCGGGTGATCGGCGACGTGGCGACCGCTCATCGGACCGACTCGGTGGCCGGCGCGAAGAGTACGGCGGTCAGGTCGGCGAAGCCGGCATCGAGCCGCACCCGGCACTCGGTGGCGTGGTCGGCCAGCGTCTGCACGATCCGCGCCTCGTCCGCCTCGAGCTCACCGACCTGCTCGACCAGCCGCTCGAGGTCCAGAGCCTTGACGTCCTGCACGTACTCCGCAACGCCCATCTGGCCCATCAACGCGTCGTGCTTGCGCCCGTACGCGATCGCCAGGGTTGGCCGGCCCATCTTCAGACCCGCGACCACGCAGTGGTAGCGCATCGCGACCACGGTCTGCACCGCGGCCACCTGGTCCATCAGACCGTCGAAGGACGTGAACGGCTCGTAGCTGACCGGCATCTGGCCCGGTCCGGTCCAGTAGGTCCGCGCATCGGCGACCACGGCATCCGCGACCTCTTCGTCGAGACGGTCGCCGACGAGCAGCCGGACCGTGCGGCCGGACTCGACCAGCAGCCGGACGAACTGCTGCATCTGGTCGACGTAGTGCTCGTGCACCTCGTCCGCGCGGGGGCGGTCGGCAGGAGAGCCGTAGTACGCCATGACGCCGACGCCGACCGACTTGGGCTCCGGCGTCTTCGTCATCTCGACGGGCAGGGCGAACGCCAGGTCGGCGAACGCCTTGTCCTGCGGTGCGGCGACGCCGGTCTCGCGGCCGACGCCGAGCGAGTACTCGTCGCGAAAGGAGCGGTAGTCGACCAGCTTCGCCGCGGTGCGCAGCAGCACCCGGACCCCGCGCTCCTCGACCTTCGAGCCACCGACACACACCAACGCGGTCTTCACACCGAAGAGCCGTCCGCACGCGGCCATCACCAGCATCGTGTACGGCAGCTCCCACGGCCGCTCGGGCAAAGTGCCCTCCAGAACGCCGGCGCCCGGAATCATCACCACGTCGTGCTTGCGCACCCAGCGTGCGGTCCGCCAGGTGTCGATGATCGCGGCCGGCGGGATCCGCAGCAGGGTGAGAGCCTTCTGGACGATCCGGGACCTGGCCGGCTTCCGCGACTGCATCCAGTGCATGTGGACCGCGGGCACGCCGTACCGCCGGGTGATCGCCTCGGGACCCTCGCACATGAAGTCGAGCTCGGCCTGGGGCTGCTCGGTGCGCAGGTACTCGAGGACGGCGTCGAGCATCGCGTCGTTGCCGATGTTGCCGCCGCCCAGGCGGCCGTAGAGACCGACCTTCATGCTCACTTCCCTTCCGATCCGGCGACCAGCGTCTGCACGGACAGGGCGTCGACGGCACCGAAGTACTTGATCGGCTCCGGCTTCTGCTGCCCGGGCAGGCGACGCGTCACCCGGCTGGACATCCAGCGGCGGATCACCTGGTTGCACGCGCGGCGCTCCGCCGCGGTCAGCGGAGCACGGCGTACGGCGGCGAAGTACCCGAGGATGTACTCGGCGACCAGGCGTGCCGGCGGGTGCACGAGCTTGTTGGAGCGCTTGGGGTCGAGGTTGCGGGACCAGCTGCTGATGGTCGGGTTGGCCTGCAGCGCGCGGCCTTCGTGGTGGCGGCGGAAGTACAGCCACTCCGGGACCTGCAGGAACCGGCCGTGCAGCGCCAGCTCGGCCATGAACACCTGGTCGGCGTGGTAGAAGCTGCCGTGCGGTTTCACCTTGCGCAGCACGTCGGCGCGGATCACGCCGTAGAAGTCGTCGGCCTGGATCGCTCCGGGCAGGTCGCCGTCGTTGAGCATGCTGCGCAGCCGCTCCGCCGGGTCCGGCGAGTCGGTGTGCAACGGGTACTCCAGCGCCTGGATGACGTTGTCGTCACCGTCGATCGCGGCGGTGTAGGTGTGGGTCAGGATCGCGTCCGGGTGCTCGTCCAGCAGCTCGACGCAGCGGGCCACCAGGTCGCGGGCCCACAGGTCGTCGCCGGAGGCCCACTTGAACAGCTCGCCGTGACTCTTGCGGAAGACGAAGTCGTGGTGCGGTGCCGCGCCGATGTTGTGGTCCTGCCGGTAGAAGGTGATCCGCTCGTCGCGGGCCGCGTAGTCCCGGAGGATGTCGTCGGTGCCGTCGGTGGACGCGTTGCTGGACAGGATCAGCTCGAAGTCGGTGTAGGTCTGGCCGAGCACCGCGTCGATCGACTGAACCAGGTACTCCCCGCCGTTGTAGACCGGGAGGCCGATGCTGAGTCGAGGCTGGGTGGACATCGCTATCTCTCAGACGTAGGTGCGGAAGACGGGCTTGACCGGACGGCCGAGCAGGAACGGACGGACGTCTCCGGCGTCGAGGGCCTTGCGGTAGACCGCGCAGGCGTTCGCGACCGCCTCGACGGTCTTGTCGATGTCGGCGTCGGTGAGTGCCGCGCTGACCACGAACGACGGGCCGATCACGCCGCCGTCGATCAGTCCGCGCAGGAACAACGTGCGGTACTCCTGCGACGGCACGTAGTTCTCGTCGAGGGTCGCGAAGACCAGGTTGCTCGGCCGGCCGCGTACGACGACGTGCTCGCCGACACCCGCGGCGGCAGCCACCTGGCGGACGCCGGCGGTCAGTCGCTCACCACGCTCGTGCAGCCGCGCGGTGATGTCCTCCTCGGCGTAGACGTCCATCACGGCCATCGCGGCCGCCAGGGCATGCGTCTCCGCACCATGCGTCGTGGAGAGCAGGAAGACGCGCTCCCGGGTGTCCCGCAGACCGCCGCGCTCCATCACGTCCCGCCGCCCGGCCAGTGCGGACACCGCGAAGCCGTTGCCCAGCGCCTTGCCGAACGTCGAGAGGTCGGGTGTGACCCCGTAGACGGCCTGCGCCCCGGCCGCCGACCACCGGAAGCCGGTGATCATCTCGTCGAAGATCAGCAGCGCGCCGTACCGGTGGGCCAGGTCCTTCAGGCCCTGCAGGTACCCGGCCGGCGGGTCCTGCTGGGTGGCGGCCTCGAGGATCAGGCACGCGATCTCGCCGTCGTAGCGGCGGAACAGCTCCTCGGTCGCGGCCAGGTCGCCGTACGGGAAGCCGACGGTCAGGTCGCCGATCGCGCCGGGGATGCCGGCGTCCATCGGCGTCCGGGCGATGAACCAGTCGTCGATGGAGAAGAAGCCGTGGTCGGAGCAGACCGCGACACGGGCGCGGCCGGTGACCGCCCGCGCCAGCTTCACGGCCGCCGTCGTCACGTCCGAGCCGCCCTTGGCGAACTTCACCATCTCCGCCGTCGGCACGGTCTCGAGGAAGCGTTCCGCAGCGCGGAGCTCGACGATGCTCGGGCGGACGAAGTTGCTGCCGTGGTCGAGCTCGCGGCGTACCGCTTCCAGCACCCGCGGGTGCGCGTGGCCGAGGCTGACCGCGCGCAGACCGGAGCCGTACTCGACGTACTCGTTGCCGTCGACGTCCCAGACATGGGCGCCGTTGCCGTGCGAGATCACCGGTGCCATCTCGAACGGGTACTGGTCCTCGCCCTTGGCGTAGGTGTGCGCACCGCCGGGGATGAGGTCCTGCAGCCGCTTGTTCGCCTGGGTGGACTTCTCGAAGGACTTGTTCATGTCAGCCTCGCAGTGGCCAGGGCCAGGGATGGCGCTGATCGGTCGCGGTCGGACATCAGCGTGACCGGCAGCGGCCACGGGATGTCCAGGTCCGGGTCGTCGAACGCGATCGACACGTCCTCCGCCGGGTCGTGGGCCCGGTCGATCCGGTACGACACGTCGGCCGGCTCGGTCAGGGCCTGGAAACCGTGCGCACACCCGGCCGGTACGTAGACCGTCACCTGGTTGTCGCCGGTCAGGTCGAACACTTCACGGTTGCGGTACGTCGGTGAGTCCGGCCGCAGGTCGACGACGACGTCGAAGACCGCGCCGTACGAGCACCGCACCAGCTTGGCCTCGCCCGCACCGGAGCGTACGTGCATGCCGCGGACGACACCGCGGCGCGAGCGGGAGATGCTGTCCTGCAGGAACGCATCCGGGTCGAGCCCGGCCGCGCGCACGATGTCGCGGTCGAACGTGCGGGAGAAGAACCCGCGCTCGTCGCGGTGCGGCGTCGGCGTGAACAGCAGCGCGCCGGCGATCCCGGGGACTTCGGTGACGTCCATCTCAGGCCCTCTCGTGCGGCTCGGGCAACGGGACCAGGTACGTCGCACCCCAGCCGCCGTCGGCTTCGAGCTGCGCGACGATCTCGTCGGCGATGTCCCAGGTCAGGACCAGCACGACGTCTGGCCGCGCGGCCTTCAGCTCGTCGATCGGACGGATCGGCACCATGCTCCCGCCGGGGATGCGCCGGCCGTGCTTGCGTGGCGAGAGGTCGACGGTGAAGGGCAGCAGGTCGGTCGTCACTTTGCTGAGGTCGAGGAGCACCGGCGCCTTCGACGGAGCGCCGTACCCGAGCACTGTGCGGCCGGCGACCTTGTGGCGGATCAGCTCGGCGTGCAGCGCGCCGGCCGCGTGCCACGCGGCCTCCTGCAGGCTGCCGAGCTGTACCTCGTCGGCGATACCAGCGGCGTCCTCGTCGTCCAGCACGACGTCGACCGACGGATCCGGCTGCGCGTCCTCGGTGTGCCGCAGCATCACCATCAGGCTGCCGCCGTACATCTCTACCTGCCGGACCGACTCCACGGTCAGACCGTGGTGGGCAGCGAGGTTGCGCAGCGCGCGCAGCGAGACGTAGGCCCAGTGGCCGTGCCGGATGGTGTCGAACTGGTTGCCGACGAACAGCGGGAGCAGGTGGTGGAACTCCATCACCAGCAGGCCGCCCGGCGCGAGCCGGTCCGCCCGCAGCTTCAGGCTCTCGCCGTACTGCGGCTCGTGCACGATGCCGTGCACGTCGATCACCAGGTCGGCCTGCTCACCCACTCCAGCCAACCGCGACCCGGCCGCAGACAGGTGGTCGAGCCAAGAACCCCCGTGGGGACTACCGAACTCGAACACCACCCCACCGAGCAGTTCAGGGTAATCACGGAGGATCTCCTTGACCGAAGCCTCCGCATGAGCCCGGCTCGTGGCTGACTCGACGGCGAGGGGCTCTTCGGCGATCTGCGCCTCGACGGGTCCGAGCTGCACCAACGTGCACGCCCGGCACAGCCACAGCGCGAGCGGCCACCGCGGATCGGGCCCCGAGGTCTCGGCCGGCGGGAAGAGGTCGGCGCAGGGCTGCTCCCCCAGGTTCACCACGGGCACCACGTCGGCCGACGCGCACCCACGACAGTTGAAGCTCACCAATTCCCCCTCGGTCACCATGTCAGCGTCGCCTTGCCCGTTGTGAAGGCCTCCGCGTATTTCGCCCGGCACTCCATCCCGCGCATCCGGGCCAGCCCGGCGAAGACCTCTTCGTCGAACCAGTCGTGCGGGACCTGGGACGGGTAGGCCTTGTGCAGCAGCGCGACCTTCTCGCGCAGCTGCTCCTCGGTCAGCTCGACGTACAGCCACGGGCGGCCGAGGTCGCCGTCCCACTTGGGGATCTCGTAGTGCAGCACCAGGTGGTCGCGCCACACCGTCGGCGACAGCTCGGCGATCAGCCGGTGGTCCTGGTGCGCGTCGTTCCGGCTCGGCGCCAGCACGACGTCCGGACGGCGCCCAGCAGGAGCGGCACCGCCCCGGGCCGTTGCCTCGAGCAACTCCTTGGTCTCGTTCCAGTACGCCGGCAGCCGTCCGTCCGGCAGCTCGGCCGAGGTGACCGTCACCTCGCACTCGGGGAGGAACAGCTCCGCCGCGCGGCGGGCCTCCTCGAGGCGGAGCGGCGTACCGGTCGCGATCACGAACTCGGCGGTCAGCTCCGGCACCGACTCGGCCAGCTTCAGCAGCGTGCCGCCGCAGCCGATCTCGATGTCGTCCGGATGCGCGCCGAGGGCAACCAGGTGGACCGGCCCGTCGATCAGGCCGAGCTGGAACGGGAGCATCAGATCGCCACCACCACAGGCGACTCGTCGTCGGTCACCCGGGCCGGCACGCGGTCCACGAACCGGCCGTTCTGCGGCCGGGCGTCGTGCGACCACAGCGCCCACGGCTTCTTGCCGGAGCGGTACAGGTCCTCGAGCATGCTGCGCTCCTTGAGGGTGTCCATCGGCGCCCAGAAGCCGTGGTGCGGGATCGCCTCGAGCTTGCGCATCGCGGCCAGCCGCGGGAACGCGTCCCCGACCAGGTCCTCGCCCTCGCCGAGGACGTCGAAGATCTCCTTCTTCAGCACGAAGTACCCGCCGTTGATCCAGACGTTCAGGTCGGCGGCCGAGCGCAGCCCGGTGACCCGCGAGTCGGTGCCGAACTCGACGACGTGGAACGAGTCCTGCGGCGGCACGGCGAGCAGGCTCGCGGTGATGTCGCTGGTCATCACGTGGTCGACGATCTTGTCCATCGGCGCGTCGGTCAGTACGTCGCCGTAGTTGGCCAGGAACGCGTCGTCGTCCTCGAGGTACGGCCGGACCCGGCGCAGCCGCTCACCGATGCTGGTGTCGATCCCGGTGTCGACGAAGGTGATCTTCCATTCGCTGATGTCGGAGTCGAGCAGCTCGATCTGCTGGCCGCCCTTGGTCATCACGAAGTCGTTGGAGACCGTCTCCTCGTAGCGCAGGAAGTACTCCTTGACCGAGGAACCCCCGAACCCCAGCGGCAGGATGAACTCGGTGTGGCCGAAGTGTGCGTAGTACCGCATCACGTGCCACAGGACCGGCCGGTCGCCGATCGTCATCATCGGTTTCGGAGCGGAGTCCACACCGCTGCGCATCCGCAGCCCGTGGCCCCCGCAGAAGATCACGACCTTCATCTCTGTTCCTTCCCCCCAGGCCGTTTCAGATGATTTCGAGCTTCGGAATGGGTACGACGAACTTCGCGCCCCACTCCCGGGCGTAGCCGAGCTGATGGACGATCTCCTCGCGCAGGTTCCACGGCAGGATCACGATGTAGTCGGGGCGCGTCTCGGCCAGGCGCTCCGGGGCGAAGATCGGGATGTGCGTGCCCGGCAGGTACATGCCGTGCTTGTGCGGGCTGCGGTCGACCGTGTACGGCAGCAGGTCCTCGCGGATGCCGCAGTGGTTGAGCAGCGTGTTGCCCTTGCCCGGAGCGCCGTACCCGGCGACGAACTTGCCGTCGCGCTGGGCCTGGATCAGGAACTCGAGCAGGTCGGACTTGATCGTGAAGACCTCCTCGGCGAAGCCCAGGTGGCCCTCGACCGTGTGCAGGCCGGCGTCGGACTCGTCCAGCAGGACCTTGCCGACGAGCTCGGACGGCTCCCCGGCGGTCTCGACCGGCGTGCTGAAGACGCGCAGCGAACCGCCGTGGCTAGCGAGCTCCTGGACGTCGACAACCTTGAGACCGGCCATCTCCAGCGCCAGCGCGGCGGTCTTCAGGGTCAGGTACTGGTAGTGCTCGTGGTAGATCGTGTCGTACTGGCGACGCTCGATCAGCCGGAGCAGGTGCGGGAACTCGAGCGACACCAGGCCGTCGTCCTTGACCAGCGCGCGCAGGCCCTTGGCGAAGTCGACGATGTCCGGCACGTGCGCGAACACGTTGTTGCCGACGACAAGGTCCGCCTGGCCGTGCCGGGCGGCGGCGTCCTTGCCGGTCTCCTCGCCGAGGAAGTAGCTCTCGGTCCGGATGCCGTTGGAGTTGGCGATCTCGGCGATGTTGCCCGCCGGCTCGATCCCGAGCACCGGGATGCCGAGGGCAACGGCGTGCTGGAGCAGGTAGCCGTCGTTGCTGGCGGCCTCGACGATCAGGCTCTCGGCACCGAGGTCGAGGCGCTCCTGCATGTCGACGACGAACCGGCGGGCGTGCTCCACCCAGCTGGTCGAGTACGACGAGAAGTAGAGGTAGTCGCTGAACACGTCGTCGGCCGCGACGTACGCCGGGAGCTGGACGAGCAGGCAGTTGTCGCAGATCCGGACGTGCAGCGGGTAGAACGTCTCACCGCTGTCCAGCTGGTCGGCGCGCAGGTAGCTCTCGCACGGCGGCGACATCCCGAGGTCGACGAAGGTGCGGGTGAGTTCGTGGCCGCAGATCCGGCAGGCCGGCGTTTCCGCCATGTCAGTTCTCCCCCTGGAACAGTGCGTCCCCCGGGCCGGGGAACTGAGCGTCGGTCTGGCGGCGGAGCTGGTCGTCGACCAGGCCCGCGCCGAGCAGCTGCTTGATCCGGCGCAGCCGGACGAACTGCGCGGAGTTGAAGTCGTCGAGCGTGAGGCCGTGCCGCTGGTAGGCGTCGTACATCTCCTCGACACCCTTGCGAACGGTCCACTGCAGCTTCAGGTCCGGGAAGGTGTCGTTGAGCTTGCTGAAGTCGACCTTGTAGTTGCGCAGGTCCGGGCCGGCGCCGTCGGCGATCGACAGCGTCGAGCCGGGCACCACCTCGCGGACCATCTCGGCGATGTCGCGGACCTGGACGACGTCCTCGGAGCGGCCGACGTTGAAGGCCTGGTCGTGGATCGTCTCCCGCGGCGACTCGAGCACCTCGAGGAACGCGCGGCTGATGTCCTCGATGTGGACCAGCGGGCGCCACGGCGTGCCGTCGCTCTCCAGCCGGACCTGGCCCGACGTCAGCGCGATCGCGGTCAGGTTGTTGACGACGATGTCGAGCCGCAGGCGCGTCGAGGCGCCGTACGCGGTCGCGTTCCGTAGGTAGGTGGGGCTGAACGCGTCATCGGCGAGCTTGGACAGCTCCTGCTCGGCCAGCGCCTTGGTCTCGCCGTACGCCGTGACCGGGAACATCTCGGCGTCCTCGGCAACGGCCTCCGACCCGGCGGCGCCGTACAGGCTGCACGAGGAGGCGAACAGGAACCGCTCGACCCCGGCGTCCTTCGCGGCCCGGGCGACGTTCAGCGTGCCGTCGAGGTTCACCGAGTAGGTCGCCTGCTTGTCCAGGTTCCCCAGTGGATCGTTCGACAGGGCGGCCAGGCACACCACCGCGTCGTACCCCTCGAGCTCCCGCGCGGTCACGTCCCGCATGTCCCGCGGCGCCCGGTCCCCGATCGGGTCCGGCCCGCCGAGCAGGTCACACCCCTCGTAGAGCCCGGTGTCCAACCCGTCCACCTGATGCCCGGCATCCCGCAGGAACGGCACCATCACGGCCCCGATGTACCCCCGGTCGCCGGTGACCAGAACCCTCATCCGTCGTCTCCCCACCCTGTACTGGTCTGTCGACCAATACAGAACGGCGAGCCGCTCCGCTGATACAGCGGATCCGAATTAGCCCCGGTTCACTTCTCCTGCGCCTGCTCCGGCCCCTGCTCACCGGGCCGGTTCACCCGAGCCTCCGGCGCCGGGGCCGGGGGGTTGGTCCCGGCCGGCGGGCTAGCCGCGAGAACCCCCTGCAGGCGCCTGACCTCGGCCAGAACGTCCGGCGGAGCCTCCATCGCGTGGGGTGTGATCTGCGCATCGTCCCGGACCCGGCCGATCTCCGGCCGCCCGCCACCCACCACACCGCGCAAGTCGCTCTCCGCCATCCCGCGCACGCGCCCGAGGCGCTCTCCCGCGACCGCGGCCGGCTCGTCGCCCCGGTCGTTGAACGCGACGAGCTGCCGGATCGGCAGGCCCTCCCGCGCCGCCGTCCCATCCTCGCGGAGCACCGTCGGCGGGCGGAATTCGCGGTACACCAGCCGGTGCGACTGCGCCGGGAACTCCGGCGTGCCGCCCCGGTCGAAGACCGGGACCTTCAACTCCGCGGTGTCGCGCAGATCGTGGGACTGCGGGCCGTACCCGAGTTGCTTGCTGCCGCGGTACTTCGGGTCCCTCTCACGACCCTCGCGCAGCGCCCGCATCGCCTCGACAAAGGCGTCCAGCTGCTGCCCGGCGGGGCCGCGCGGCGGCTTCCAGTCGTCGGGCAGCTGCTGGCCCGCCATCGCTGCCCACGCCTTGCGTTCCGCGCGGGTCTTCTCGTCCTCGGCCTTCGCCGCCGCAGCGAGCGCGTTGATCTCCTTCCGGAGCTCCGGGTGGACGACGACCTCGTACTTCGCCGTCACCGCTGGTCACCCGGGTCGGGGTCTTCGATCCCCAGCTCCTTCAGCATGTCCTCGTAACGGACGTAGTCCTCCGGGGCCGCGTTGTTCAGGCGCTCCCGGACCGTCTGGTCCTGGCGGCGGTCGGCTTCGGCCTCGGCCTTGAGCGCCTCGTACTCCGCCCACTGCTCGAAGGTGATCACCACGCCCTCGGGCCGCGGCTGGTCGCCGAAGAACACCGGCTCGGTATTGCCGGCGCGGTGCAGCTGCAGGATCCGGCTCAGGCTCTGGCCGGCCGTGGCGGTGTCGACGACCCGGATCCGGTCGCCGGACGGCAGGTCGAACAGGGCTTCCATGATCACTCCGATGGCTGCGGGGGTGGGTACGTTCCGTGACTCAGGATACTTTCCGGCGATTTCGGCCGCCGATGTATCAGCCGGGCGAGTCCGCTGCTCTTCTGTGCGCTGCGGTACGTGGGAGAGCCACGTCATGAGCCTGTGGGGGGCGTTATGAAGGTTGCCGTATTCGGCTTGGGGTATGTGGGGTCGGTGACGGCTGCTTGTCTGGCTGCTGCCGGTCACGACGTCTGGGGGGTCGATGTCGACACTGCGAAGGTCGGTCCGATCACTCAGGGACACAGCCCGGTGGTCGAACCCGGCCTCGACGAGTTGGTGGCGGACGGGGTGCGCGCGGGACGACTGCACGCGACCACCGATCCACGACTCGCGCTGGAGTGTGCTGACGTCTCGCTGATCTGTGTGGGGACGCCGTCGACCGCGGCGGGCAGTACCGACCTCACCTACATCAAGCGGGCCACCCGCGACATCGCGGAGGCCATGCAGGTCGTGGTGCCGCCGCTGTCCGGGTTCCACAGCGTGGTGATCCGCAGTACGGTCCCGCCGGGCACCGTCGACGAGGTGGTCGAGCAGGTGCTGGCCGAGGTACCGGCGCCCGAGGGCCTCACCTTCGGTACGGCGATGACGCCGGAGTTCCTCCGCGAGGGATCCGGACTCGCCGACTTCTACGACCCGCCGTTCGTTGTCGTCGGCACCCGGAACAACAAGGTCGGTACCGCTCTGACCGACCTGTTCGGGTTCATCGGCAAGGACGTCCAGGTGGTCGACGTCCGGATCGCGGAGGCGCTCAAGTTCGCCTGCAACGCGTTCCACGCCACCAAGGTCTCGTTCGCGAACGAGATGGGCCGGATCTTCCGGCACTTCGCGGTGGACTCGCGCGAGGTGATGAAGATCTTCGTCCAGGACACCAGCCTGAACATCTCGCCGTACTACCTGAAGCCCGGCTTCGCCTTCGGCGGCTCCTGCCTGCCGAAGGACCTGCGCTCGGTCCTGCACCTGGCCCGGATGAACAACACCGACCTGCCGCTGCTGGCCGGCGCGCTCGCCACCAACGAGCGGTCGGTCCGGGACGTCGTCGACCGGATCGTGGCCGGCCCCGGCCGCGAGGTCGCACTGCTCGGCCTGAGCTTCAAGCACGCCACCGACGACCTGCGCGAGAGCCCGAACGTCGAGCTCGCCGAGCGGCTGATCGGCAAGGGCTACAACCTGCGCATCTACGACGCGATCGTGAACCCGGGCCGCCTGGTCGGCGCGAACCTGCGGCACGTGCAGTCCAAGCTGCCGCACCTGCAACGCGTCCTCACCGACGACCCGCACGCGGCCCTCGCCGGCGCCGACGTCGCGATCGTCTCGGCCACCGACACCGCCGCGATCAAGGCCCTGATGAAGCAGCCGCCGGCCCGGACCATCGACCTGAGCGGCCGCCTCGGCCCGGACGTCGAGGCGCTGCCCGGATACGAAGGAGTGGGCTGGTGAGCGGTCCCCGCGTGCTCATCATCATCCAGAACCTCTGGGTGCCGTTCGACCGCCGCGTCTGGCTCGAGTGCCAGGCGCTGGTGGCGAGCGGGTACGACGTGACCGTGGTCTGCCCGAAGGGTCCGGACGACCCGGCGTACCAGGTCATCGACGGCGTCACCGTGCACAAGTACAAGGCGTACGCGCCGGGCGGCAGCAAGGTCAGCTTCGTCTGGGAGTACGCGTACTCGTTCCTGATGACGCTGCGGCTGGTCTTCCGGGCTCGCAAGGCCGGCAAGTTCCGCGTGCTGCAGGCCTGCAACCCGCCGGACATCTTCTGGCCGATCGCGATGCTGCTGCGCCGCCTGGACGGCACGAAGTTCGTCTTCGACCACCACGATCTCTGTCCGGAGCTCTTCCAGTCCCGCTTCGGCGGGACCACGAGCCTGCCGTACAAGGGCCTGCGGTTCCTGGAGCGGACGACGCACCGGCAGGCCGACCACGTGACGTCGACGAACGACTCGTACCGGCGGATCGCGATCACCCGCAGCGGCAAGGCCAACCACGACGTCACCGTGGTCCGCACCGGCCCGGACCCGGACAAGTTGCTCCGCGGCGGAGCGGACGAGTCGCTCCGTCGCGGTCACCGCTACCTGGTCACGTACATCGGGGTGATGGGCCCGCAGGACGGTGTCGACATCGTGGTGCGGGCCGCCGACCACATCGTCAACACGCTCGGCCGCACCGACATCGCGTTCACGCTGATGGGTGGCGGCGACTCCTTCGACGACGTAGTCGCGCTCCGCGACCAGCTGGGCCTGGGTGAGTACATCGAGTTCACCGGCCGGGTGCCGGACGAGACCGTCCGCGCGGTGATGTCGACCGCCGACCTCGGCCTCTCCCCCGACCCGAAGAACCCGCTCAACGACGTGTCGACGATGAACAAGACGATGGAGTACATGGCCTTCGAGCTCCCGGTCGTCGCGTTCGACCTGATCGAGACGAGGGTCTCCGCCGCGGATGCCGCGGTGTACGTCGAGCCGAACGACGTCGAGGAGTACGGCGAGGCGATCGTCGCGCTCCTCGACGACGAGGTACGGCGCCGCCGGATGGGCAAGCTCGGCCGCGAACGGGTCGAGAACGTGCTCGCCTGGAAGCACCAGCAGAAGGCGTACGTCGGGGTGTACGACCAGCTCACCGGGCACGTCAGCCACCTCGACATCAGCCCGGTCACGAACGCGACGGGGTCCTGACATGTGCGGCATCGCCGGCTGCTACCAGCAGCGCGACGGGTACGCGCTCGCGCGGGCCATGAACGACCGGATCGCGCACCGCGGTCCGGACGCGAACCACGTCTACTCGTTCGAAGAGAACACCGTCAGCGCGCACCTCGCCCACCGAAGGCTGTCGATCATCGACCTGTCGTCGGGCGCGGATCAGCCGTTCAGCAAGGACGGGCTGACGATCTGCTACAACGGCGAGCTCTACAACTACAAGGAACTGCGCGCCGAGCTGTCCCGGACCGGTGTCCACTTCCGCACCAGCTCGGACACCGAGGTGGTGCTGGAGGCGTGGCGCCGCTGGGGTCCGGCCGCGCTGACCCGGTTCCGCGGCATGTTCGCGTTCGCGATGCTGGACGAGGACAGCGGGAGCATGTACCTGGCCCGTGACCCGCTCGGCATCAAGCCGCTGTACTTCCTCCGCCGCGGCGACGGCGTGATCTTCGCCTCCGAGCTGAAGGCGATCGTCACCGCGGTCGGCTCCGAGCTGCGCACCGAGCCCGGCGCGCTGATCGCGTCGATGCTCTACTACTGGCTGCCTGAGCAGCGCTGCGCGATCGACGGCGTGGAGAAGCTGCCGCCGGGGTCGTGGGCGGAGTTCCGGCCGGACGGCAGCAACCGGCACGAGACGTACTGGCGGGTGACCGACGTCGCCACCGAGGCCGCGGCGGGTCCGCCGGCCGACCTTCGCCAGGTGATCGAGGAGTCGGTGGCCGCGCACCTCGTGGCCGACGTACCGGTCTCGACGTTCCTCAGCGGTGGGCTCGACTCGAGCCTGGTGACCGTGCTGGCGAAGCGGATGGACCCCGGGATCGACTCGTACACGATCACGTTCCGGGCGCAGGACCAGAAGCTCGAGGCGATGCCGGACGACGCGATCTACGCGCGCAAGGTGGCGCAGCAGTTCGGGATCGACCTGCACGAGATCGAGATCGCGCCGGACGTGGTGTCGCTGCTGCCGCGGATCGTGGACATCCTGGACGAGCCGATCGGCGACCCGGCCGCGATCAACACGCTGCTGATGTGCGACACCGCGCGGGACGCGGGTGTGAAGGTGCTGCTGTCGGGGATGGGCGCGGACGAGCTGTTCGGCGGATACCGCAAGCACCTGGCGTGCGTGATGGGAGCGCAGTACCAGCGGCTCCCCGGCGTACTGCGCAACGGTGTCGTCGGGCCGACCGTCCGGCGGCTGCCGGTGACGGTGAACGGTCGCGGCCTGCGGTACGCGCGCTGGGCGAAGCGGTTCGAGACGTTCGCGAACCTGTCCGAGGAGACGGCGTTCCGGCGCAGCTACACGATGTACGACGGCGACCAGCTCGCCGGACTGATCAGCCCCGACCTGGAACCGTACGTCGGGAAGCTGCTGTCCGAGCACGCCGACATCTATCACGACACCACGCTCGACGACCACGTGAACCGGATGTGCCTGGCCGACTCGCGGATGTTCCTGCCCGGGCTGAACCTGGCCTACACCGACCGGGCCAGCATGGCCGCGTCCACCGAGGTACGGACGCCGTTCGTCGACCCGATCGTGGCGCGGGCCGCGTTCTCGATTCCCGGGAGCGCGAAGATCCACCGGCGGGTCAGCAAGCTGGCGCTGAAGCAGGCGGCCGAGGCGTGGCTGCCGAAGGAGATCATCTACCGGCCGAAGGCGTCGTTCAGCGCGCCGCTGCGGGCCTGGGTGCGGAACGACCTGCGCGAGCTGGTCGACGACGTACTGCTGCGTGGCGAGCTGGTCGGGAGCGGGTTCCTGCGGCAGGCCGCCGTGCAGAAGCTCGTCGACGACGAGCGGGCCGGGCGCGAGGACTACTCGAAGCAGATCTGGCAGTTGCTGACGCTGGAGACCTGGACCCGGCACGTGCGGGACCTCGGCGTGACCATCACCTCACTCTGAAGGACGACATGAAACAGGTTGCTCAGAACTACAAGTCCGGCGAGCTGGCCGTCCTGGACGTGCCGCCGCCGGGGTGTCAGCCCGGTGGGGTGCTGGTGCGGTCGCTGTACTCGTTGATCTCGACCGGGACCGAGCTGATGAAGGTCGGCGAGGCCAAGCTGTCGCTGGTCGGCAAGGCGAAGGCGCGGCCGGACCAGGTCCGGAAGGTGCTCGACACCGTCGCCCAGCAGGGTGTGATGAACACCTACAAGAAGGTGATGAACAAGCTCGACTCGTACACGCCGCTGGGGTACTCGCTGTGCGGTGTGGTGGTCGAGGTCGGTGCCGGGGCCGAGGAGTTCAGCGTCGGTCAGCTGGTTGCTGCGGCGGGGAACGAGTTCGCGCTGCACGCGGAGTACAACTGGGTGCCGATCAATTTGTGTGTGCCGGTGCCGGATGGTGTGCCCGCTGAGCAGGCCGCCTTCTCGACTGTTGGTGCTATTGCCATGCAGGGGGTGCGGCAGGCTGAGGTGCACCTTGGCGACACTGCTGTGGTCATCGGTCTTGGTCTGGTTGGTCAGCTGGTCGTGCGGTTGCTCGTCGCGGCTGGTGTGCGGGTCTGGGGTATCGACACGGTCGCGGACCGCTGCCGGATGGCGGAGAAGGCGGGCGCTCTGGCGTGCTCCTCCCCCGACGAGATCGATGCTTTGGAGCGCTCGCTCCTGCAGGCTTCCAACGGCATCGGCGCGGACCACATCCTGCTGGCCGCCGGCGGTCACTCCAACGGACCGGTGGAAACCGCGGCTCGTCTCGCGCGTGACCGTGCTCGCGTGGTCGACATCGGCAAGACGAAGCTCGACCTGCCCTGGAACGCGTACTACGACAAGGAACTGGACGTCCGGTTCTCGCGCTCGTACGGCCCGGGCCGGTACGACGACCGCTACGAGCTGCAGGGCATCGACTACCCCGCCGGCTACGTCCGCTGGACCGAACGCCGCAACCTCGAGTGCTTCGTCGACCTGATCGCCCGCGAACAAATAGACGTCGGCTCCCTGATCGCCGGCCAGTTCCCCATCGCAGACGCAACCCAGGTCTACCAACAACTGAGCGAAGGCACCATCCCAGGCGTCGGCTTCCTCTTCGAGTACCCGAAGGACGCGGTCGACCCGGCGCGGAGCGCCGGGGGGGGGCCGCGCGATAGCGGGGGGGGGGGGGCGGCCGAGGCGGGGGGGCCCCCGGGGGGGGCGGGCCGGGGGGCGGGGGGGGCCGCGCGGGG
>NZ_JBEZYC010000011.1:0-272020 GCF_040638345.1 Kribbella sp. NPDC026611 | reverse complement strand
AGCGGCTGAACCAGTACGACACCTACGTCCGGCGCACGCACCGCGGCCGCGGCCTCGGAATCGCGGTGAAAGCGCCCAACCTGCGCGCACTCCAGGCCGGCGTCGCGCGGCCCGCCGTACTCCACACCTGGAACGCGCCCGAAAACACCCCGATGATCGCCGTCAACACCAACCTCGGCTTCCGCCCAGTCGCCCAACGCACGATGTGGGAACGCGACCTCTCACCGAGGGCAGACACGCCGCGCGGCGCCGCGCTGAGCGTCCGGAGCTGATTTGGTAACAGCGTTGGTTTTATTTGCTCTCCGCCCCGAGAGGTGAGACCCATGGCCTGGTTGCGGCGCGTTGCGCTGGTTGTCGTGTTGGTGTTCGGGCTGGCGCCGGCTGCTCCGGCGGTCGCGCTGAATCCTCCTGCTGTCGCACCCGTCAAGGCAGGTGCTGAGGTCGTCGCGGTCACCAAGGTCGCCGACCGGCTGACGGACCTGTCGGTGCGCTCCCCTGCGCTCGGCAACCGCGTGGTCAAGGTGCGGTTGCTGACGCCGGACGGCTGGAACCCGGCGGACCGCAGCCGGCACTGGCCGACCTTCTGGCTGCTGCACGGTTGCTGCGGCGACTACACATCCTGGTCCGGCACAGACATCGCCTCGATCGACAGTCTGCGTAAGGTGCTCGTGGTAATGCCTGAGGCCGGTTGGAACGGCTGGTACAGCGACTGGTGGAACTACGGCGCCGGCGGCGACCCGGCGTGGGAGACGTTCCACACCACCGAGCTCCGGCAACTGCTGGAGAAGAGCTGGGGCGCCAGCCCCAACCGCGTGGTCGCCGGCCTGTCCATGGGCGGACAAGGGGCGCTCCTGTACGCCGCTCGCCACCCCGGCATGTTCCGCGCGGTCGCGGCGTACTCCGGCTCCGCACACCCGTTGCTGAACGACGAGTCGGTCAACCGGATCATGGGCTTCTTCGCGGGCCAGGGCAACGACCCCCTGCGCGTCTGGGGGGACCCGGTGAAGCAGCGCGGCATCTGGGCCGCGCATGACCCCTACTACCTCGCCCAGAAGCTCAAATCCCTTCCTGTGTACCTGTCCTGCGGCGACGGCACCGCAGGACCGTTCGACCCACCTGGCAAGACCGATGCGCTCGAAGCTGACTTCAACCGCCAGAACCACGCACTGGCGACCGCTCTGACCCGGGCCGGCGCCCAACACCTCACCACCAACTTCTACGGACCCGGTACGCACGCCTGGGCCTACTGGCAGCGCGAACTGCATTCCTCACTGCCGATGCTGCTCGCCGCTCTGCAGGTGCGCTGAACCGGTTGAGGGTGTTACCAACGAAACTGCTCAGTGCATGAACTCTTGTGCACGCGGCGTGAGGGGAGGAAGGTGAAACGCAGAGCAGTGACTTGGGGGCCTACTGCTTGGTGGGGGAAGGCGGCGTCGATCGCCTTCGGTCGAGGCATGCGCTGGGGGTGATCGTCTCGGTTCGGCGTACCCGCGCCGGCCTGCTCGGGTGCCCCCGTGGAAGGGGGAGAAATGCCGAGGAAGGCCAACGGGCGCGTGGAGAACGGCGTGCCGGTGACCGGGATGACCGGAGCTCCGGGAGCAGGTACTGCGATGAGTGGCGGCGGGTCACCGGCCGCCGGCATGAGTGGTGGCGGACAGCCGGCCGGGGACGGTATGACCGGTCCGGGCCAGCCGCATGGTGACGGTATGAACGGCGGCGGTCAGCCGCGCGGGGCCGGGATGAGTGGTGGCGGTACGGCCGGGGGTGCCGGTATGAGCGGCGCTGCCGGTGACGGGCGCACGGAGTACCCGACCAGGCGGCAATGCGGTGTGATGGAGGTGCACCGGCGGCTGCTGTCGACGTCACCGGAGTACGCCGCGGCCCGCTCCGCGCTCGAGACCGCGACGCTGGACTACATCGCCGGCGAGCAGCGCTTCGCCGGGATCGCACGGATCCCGTGTGTCGTCCACGTCGTCTGGAACACGAACGCACAGAACATCTCGCAGGCGCAGATCGACAGCCAGATCGACGTCCTGAACCGCGACTACCGCGCCACCAACCCGGACACCAGCATCGTGCCGCCGGTGTTCAGCGGACTGATCGCGGACGCGCGGATCGAGTTCTTCCTCGCCACCGAGGACCCGAACGGGAACCCGCACAGCGGTGTCACCCGGACCCAGACGAGTACGGCGAGCTTCGGCACCGACGACAAGGTCAAGTCGACCGCGACCGGCGGCATCGACCCGTGGGACACCTCCCGCTACCTGAACATCTGGGTCTGCCAGCTCGGCGGCGGCCTGCTCGGGTACGCACAGTTCCCGGGTGGCCCGGCGAACACCGACGGCGTCGTGATCCTGCACAGCGGCTTCGGCACCAACGGTACGGCGGCGGCGCCGTTCAACCTCGGCCGGACGACCACGCACGAGGTCGGGCACTACCTGAACCTGTTCCACATCTGGGGCGACGACGGCAGCGGGTGCAGCGGCACCGACGAGTGCGCCGACACCCCGAACGCGGCCGGCCCGAACTTCGGCGTACCGACGTTCCCGCACGTGACCTGCAGCAACGGGCCGAACGGCGACCTGTTCTACGACTACATGGACTACACCGACGACCGCGGCATGGTCATGTTCACCACCGACCAGGTGGCGCGGATGCAGGCCGCGCTCGACACCGTCCGGACGAACCTCCCGGTGCCCGTGCCCGTCGGCGTACCGACGCCGGCCGGCTCGGTGGTGTCGTGGGGCGCGAACCGGCTCGACGCGTTCGTGCTCGGGACCGATCTGGCGCTGTACCACAAGTGGTGGAACGGGTCCTGGGGTCCGTCCGTCGGTGGATACGAATACATGGGTGGTATCTGCATGAGTGCTCCGGAAGTGGCGTCGTGGGGTCCGGACCGGCTCGACGCGTTCGTGCTCGGCACCGATCACGCGCTGTACCACAAGTGGTGGAACGGTTCCGCCTGGGGACCGTCCGCCGTCGACTACGAGTACCTCGGCGGCGTCTGCATGAGCCCGCCGCGGGTGGCGACCTGGGGCCCGGACCGGCTCGACGCGTTCGTCCTCGGCACCGACCGCGCGCTGTACCACAAGTGGTGGGACGGCTCGTCGTGGAACGGGTACGAGTACCTCGGCGGGATCTGCATGAGCCCGCCGGAAGTGGTTGCCTGGGGCCCCGATCGGCTGGACGTGTTCGTGCTCGGCACGGACAACGCGGTGTACCACAAGTGGTGGGACGGCTCGTCCTGGAGCGGGTACGAGTACCTCGGTGGCGTCTGCGCTTCGCCGCCGCGGGTGGTGGCCTGGGGCGAGAACCGGCTGGACATGTTCGTGATCGGGACCGACTCGGCGCTGTACCACAAGTGGTGGGACGGGTCGTCGTGGTCGGGCTGGGAGTACATGGGCGGTGTGTGTACGACGGCACCGACCGTGGTGTCGTGGGGATCGGACCGGCTGGACGTGTTCCTGCTCGGCACGGACTCCGCGCTTTACCACAAGTGGTGGGACGGGTCCGCCTGGGGACCGTCGGTCACCGGGTACGAGTACATGGGCGGGATCTGCACCGACGAGCCGCGGGTGGTCTCGTGGGACACGAACCGGCTGGACGTATTCGTCACCGGCACCGACAAGCAGCTCTACCACAAGTGGTGGGACGGCGCGGCCTGGGGACCGTCGGTTACCGGGTACGAGGCGCTCGGCGGCGTGATCAGCGACTTCAAGCTGACCATCCCGGAGACGCTCCCGCCGACCCTCCCGCAGGAGGTGGCGAACTGACCACCCCAGTGGGCCGCTGGACTCACTCCTTCGAGGAAGACCACGACGGGGTGACGGTCTACCGCCACGAGAACTACGCCTTCCCGCCGGCCCGGGGCCGGCGGGGGGTGGAGTTCCATGCCGACGGCACCTATCGGCAGCTGCAGATAGGCCGAGGAGACGCGCCCTCCCCCGGCGCAACCGGCCGCTGGGACAGCAGCGGCCGGTTGCAGGGCGGCCGGATTGTTTCGGTCGGGGCTGACCGGCTCGAGATCGCTTGGGGATGAGGGATGAGTACAGGACCTGTTCGGTACCTCGTGGTGCCGACCGTTGATGCCGCGCGTGGCGCCCGCTCGGCGCGGTTCGGTGAGAAGACCCTCCTCTGGGTCCCGGCCGAGCAGCGGCTCGGCCGGGCATCCCGGACGGCGCCCGGTCTGCTGCTGGTCACGCAGGTCGGCGGCAGTTTCCAAGCGGAGTACCCGGACGTCACCCCACTGCTCGACCACGGCCGCTACCTGGTGATCTCGTCGGCGGACCGACCGCGCCGACGCTCCAACCACTGCTGGCGGATCGAGCACCTCAAGCCCGGTACGACGGTCGTCGACGTACCGCGCCTCACACCAGCGCGCACAGACGCCACTGTCGCAGACCTGGTGAGTCAGGTCGACCTCCCGTCGTACCAGACCGACCTCACCTGGCTGGCCGGCCTCCCGACCAGGCACTCGTTGAGCGCGACCTTCACGCAGGCGATGGACTACGCCGACCACAAACTGGTTGCCCTCGGCTATCAAACTGCGAGGACCCAGATCACCGTCGGCGCCGGCCACTCGGCCAACCTGATCGCCGACCGCGCCGGCACCGGCACCAACCGCGAGCTGGTGATCATCACCGCCCACCTCGACTCCATCAACCTCGCCGGCGGACCCGCCGCGAACGCACCCGGCGCCGACGACAACGGCAGCGGCTCCGCCGGTGTCCTCGAGCTCGCGCGCCTGCTCGCGACTAGATCCTGGCAGCACGACACCCGCCTGATCCTCTTCGGCGGCGAGGAAGAAGGCCTGTTCGGCAGCAAGCAGTACGTCGCCGCTCTCCCGCCGGCTGACCGCGCCCGCGTCCGCGCTGTCCTCAACATGGACATGATCGGCACCAAGAACACCGCGACCCCGACCGTCCTCCTCGAAGGCGCCCCGGTATCGCAAGCACAGCTGACCACCCTCGCCACCGCGGCTGCGACGTACACCGGTCTTACGGTCGAGACCTCGCTCAACCCGTTCGCCAGCGACCATGTCCCGTTCATCGACGCCGGCATTCCCGCCGTCCTCACGATCGAAGGCGGCGACAGCGCGAACCACCACATCCACTCCGCCAACGACACCCTCAACTTCATCGACTGGTCGCTGACCGCCGACATCCTCCGGATGAACACCGCCGCCTTGGCCGGCTGGCTGGAGCCCGTCGTCAGGTCGCGACCCAGACCCGCCGGCTCGGTAGTCGCCAGTGCGCCCGGCCGGATCGACGTGTTTGCCGTCGGCATGGATTCCGCCCTGCACCACCAGGCGTTCGACGGCACCTGGAAAGACGTCGAGTCGCTCGGAGGCGTTGTCCTAAGCTGACCGCATGTGGAGCCCGAACGCGCGTGACCTAGGCGGACTTCCGACGCGGTACGGCGTTCCGACGCGCGACCGGGCGCTGATCCGCAGCGAGACGCTGGACGCCGTCGATCCCACGCTCCTGGAGGCGGTCCGCCCCGGGCTGGTTCTCGATCTGCGGTCGGACTGGGAGCTCGAGCAACCACATCCGCTCGAGGCGGACCCGGCGTACCAGCGGATTCCCTGGATCGACCCTGAGGCCGAGATGCTGCGGGTGCCGGAGGACGAGCCGCGGAAGGTGGACGTCTACCGCAACAGCCTGACCCGCAACGCGGCCCACATCGGCAGAGTCTTCCGCGCGATCGCCGCGGCTCCCGCCGACCAGCCGGTTGTTGTGCATTGCCGGGCGGGCAAGGA
This sequence comes from Kribbella sp. NPDC026611, assembly GCF_040638345.1. Taxonomy (NCBI): domain Bacteria; kingdom Bacillati; phylum Actinomycetota; class Actinomycetes; order Propionibacteriales; family Kribbellaceae; genus Kribbella; species Kribbella sp. NPDC026611. The sequence goes on along the minus strand of NZ_JBEZYC010000011.1, from coordinate 266,262 downwards.
TCGCACCGGCCTGGTGGTCGCGCTGCTGCTCGACCTGGTCGGCGTACCGCGCGCCACAATCGCCGACGACTACGCGATCAGTGAGGTCCTGCTCGGGATCCAGGACGGTCCGGAGGCGGCGCGGACCCGGCCGGAGACGATCCTCGGCTCCCTCGACCGGATCGACGAGCTCGGCGGGATCCGCGCGTACCTGACCAGCCTCGGCCTGGACGACCGGCAGATCCACCACCTCGCGACCAGGCTCGTGCCGGTCGACGTCCGCGCGCTCGTCTTCGATTTCGACGGACTGCTGATGGACACCGAGACCACGATGGTCGAGAGCTGGCGGGCCGAGTGGGCACACCACGGCCTCGAGCTCGACCTCGAGGCGTTCTGGCCCGGCCACGGCGGTGACGTCACCGAGGACCGGTACGCCGTCCTCGCCGCCGCCGTCGGCACCGACTTCGACCGGGCCGAGAGTCACGCCCGGCGGGTCGCGTTCCGCGACCGGCTGCACGACACACTCGATTTCCGGCCCGGCATTCGAGCGTGGATCGCCGCGGCCCGCGAGCTCGGCCTGAGGGTCGCGATCGCCAGCAGCTCACCACGACGCTGGGTCGTCGGCCACCTCGAGCGAGTGCATGCGGTGGAGATGTTCGACCTGATCGTCACCGGCGACGAGGTCGCCACCCACAAGCCCGACCCAGCGATCTACCACCTCGCGCTCCAGCGCCTCGACGTACCCGGCGTCCAAGCAATCGCGATCGAAGACACCGCCCACGGCGTCGCCGCAGCCCAGGCGGCCGGCCTGCACACAGTCGCCATCCCCAACCCGTACGTCGCGCCGGACTCCATCACCGCGAACCTCGTCCTGCCCAGCGCCCACGACCTCCCGCTCAGCGAGCTGCTTCTTTCAACGGGGTCGAAAGGGTCGACTGGGGTGAGTTGGTGACTTAATCTTCTGGCTCTTCTGTTAATTAATAACCGAAGGGACTGGGGATGAAGAAACTTCTGGGAGCGGCGCTGGCGGGTGTGACCGCGGTGGCCGGGATGGTGGGCGCGGCGCCGGCGCAGGCGAGTGTCAGTGCCTGTGATCTGTATGTGGCCAGCGGTGTGTACTCCAGCGCCGAGATGTTGTACGTCGCTGTCTCGCTCGACGGATGTTCGACGGATGTTCGCGAGGTCCGCGTCGAGCTCTGGCGGGCCGACAACCCGAACGGGCCGTTCACGTTGTACGACTGGACGCACCCCTACGCCGGTGGCGGCGCCTGGTTCGGCCCGGGGACGGACTGCGGCTACTGGAAGGGCGTCGCGTACTGGCAGGACCAGGTCGAGTCCACGCCGGACATCAACTTCGGCTGCAGCTGAGTCAGGACACCAGGTGTGGGCCCGCACCGACCGCGGGCCCAGACCTCACACCACGCTGAGCGGCAGGAGCTTCTTGCCGGTCGGGCCGATCTGGATCTCGGTGCCCATCTGCGGGCAGACGCCGCAGTCGAAGCACGGGGTCCAGCGGCAGTCCTCGACCTCGATCGCGCCGTCCTCCTCGAGCGAGTCCTGCCAGTCCTCCCACAGCCAGTCCCGGTCCAGGCCCGAGTCCAGGTGGTCCCACGGCAGTACTTCGGCGTACTCGCGCTCGCGCGTCGTGTACCAGGCGAGGTCGACCGGCTCGTCCGCCAGCGCCTTCTCGCACGCCTCGACCCAGCGGTCGTACGAGAAGTGCTCGCTCCAGCCGTCGAACCGGCCACCGGCCCGCCAGACCTCCTCGATCACGCGGCCGACGCGACGGTCGCCGCGGGACAGCAGGCCTTCGATGATGCCGGGCTTGCCGTCGTGGTACCGGAAGCCGATCGCCTTCGCGTAGTTCTTGTCCGCGCGGATCGCCGCGGCGAGCTTCGACAGCCGGGCGTCGGTCTCCTCGGCGCCGAGCTGCGACGCCCACTGGAACGGCGTATGCGGCTTCGGCACGAACCCGCCGATCGACACCGTGCAGCGGATGTCGCGCCGGCCGGATGCCTCCCGCCCGGTCGCGATCACCTTCTTCGCCAGGTCGGCGATCGCCAGCACGTCCTCGTCGGTCTCGGTCGGCAGACCGCACATGAAGTACAGCTTCACCTGCCGCCAGCCGTGGCTGTAGGCCGCCGCGACGGTGCGGATCAGGTCCTCCTCGGTGACCATCTTGTTGATCACCTTGCGCATCCGGTCCGACCCGCCCTCGGGCGCGAACGTCAGCCCGCTGCGCCGGCCGTTGCGGGAGAACTCGTTGGCCAGCGTGATGTTGAACGCGTCGACCCTTGTCGAGGGCAACGACAGCGAGACGTTGCTGCCCTCGTACTGGTCGCCGAGACCCTTGGCCACGTCCGCGATCTCGCTGTGGTCGGCACTCGACAGACTGAGCAGGCCGACCTCCTCGAAACCGGTCTGCTTGAGGCCGTTCTCGACCATCGCGCCGATCGTGGTGATGCTGCGCTCGCGGACCGGGCGGGTGATCATCCCGGCCTGGCAGAACCGGCAGCCGCGGGTGCAGCCGCGGAAGATCTCCACCGAGAACCGCTCGTGCACGGTCTCGGCGAGCGGGACCAGCGGCTTCTTCGGGTACGGCCACGCGTCGAGGTCCATCACCGTGTGCTTGGCGGTCCGGAACGGCACCCCGTGGCGGTTCGGGGTGACCCGCTGGATCCGGCCGTCGGCGAGGTACTCGACCGTGAAGAACTTCGGGATGTAGACGCCGCCGGACTTGGCCAGCCGGAGCAGGACCTCGTCGCGGCCGCCCGGGCGGCCCTCGTCCTTCCACTCCCGGATCACCTCGGAGATCGCGAGCACGATCTCCTCGCCGTCACCCAGCACCGCGGCGTCGATGAAGTCGGCGACCGGCTCGGGGTTGAACGCGGCGTGCCCGCCGGCGAGCACGATCGGGTCCTCGTCGGTCCGGTCGACCGCGTGCAGCGGGATACCGGCCAGGTCGAGCGCGGTCAGCATGTTCGTGTAGCCGAGCTCGGTCGAGAACGACAGCCCGAAGACGTCGAAGGCCCGGACCGGCCGGTGGCTGTCCAGCGTGAACTGCGGGATCCCGTTGACTCGCATCACCTGCTCCATGTCCGGCCAGACGGAGTACGTCCGCTCGGCCAGGATGTGGTCGCGCTCGTTCAGCACTTCGTACAGGATCTGGACGCCCTGGTTGGGCAGGCCGACCTCGTACGCGTCCGGGTACATCAGCGCCCAGCGGACGCTCACCGCGTCCCAGTCCTTGCTGATCGAGTTCAGCTCACCTCCGACGTACTGGATCGGCTTCTGCACGCTGGGCAGCAGCGTCTCCAACCGCGGGAACAGCGATTCGACGGTCATCAGGCACTTCCGGTCGAGGACAGAGCGCCTACCAGCCTAACGCCGCTCCACCCGTTCGCCGGAATCAGCTCAGGTGGGTGAGGAGGAGGGGGTTGACGAGGTCGGGGTGTGAGTAGCTGACCAGGTGGGCGGCGTTCTCGATGATTTCGAGGTGGGCGCCGGGGATCTGGGAGGCGAGCGGTACGACGGTCTCCGGCGGGACGGAGGCGTCGCCGTCGGTGGTGATCAGCAGCACCGGGGCGGTGATGCCGGCCAGGCCGGGCAGGAGGTTCATGGTGCTGAGCGCCTCGCAGGCGGCGGCGTAGCCCTCGTCCGGGCAGTCTTCGAGCATCTTGCGGATGTCCGCGATCTCGGTGAACTCCGGCCGGAACCAGCGCCCGAGCGTGGCCTCGGTGATGGATTGGGTGCCGTCGGCGCGTACCTGCGCGGCGCGCTCGGTCCACGGCTGCGGGTTCTCGGCCGTGTTGGTCGGTGGGCAGATCGCGACCAGCCGGTGGATCCGGTCCGGCGCGTTGATCGCCAGCCAGAGCCCGACGGATCCGCCCAGCGAGATCCCGACGTACGACGCCTGCTCGACCTCGAGCGCGTCGAGCAGCTCGACCACGTCCCCGCCGAGGTCGTCGATCGTGTACGGGCCGTCCGGTACCTCGGACTCGCCGTGCCCGCGGTGGTCGAACGCGATCACCCGGTACCGCTCGGCCAGTACGTCGACCTGCGGCGCCCACATCGCGTGACTGGCGCCGAGCGACGAACCCAGCAGGACAACGGGCGAATCTGCCGAACCGGTCTCCACGTAGTTGAGTCGCATACCCCCACACTACTTTCGGGTCAGCGGTAGAGGGCCAGGGCGCCGGTGAGCGAGTCGACGGTTTGGCGGGGGCCGTACAGCGCCAGGCCCAGGTACTCGATGTCCTCCGGCTTGGTGCCGGCCAGGGTCGTGGACATCTGGTCGTAGGTGCGGGCCTGCTGGGCCACCTGGGTCATGTCGTGGATGGTGACGTCAGGGCGGGCGGCGGCCTGTGCGCGGAGCTGGTGCAGCTGCTCGGCGGAGGCTCGCAGTACCGGGATCGGGTAGGCACACATGCCGGTGTGCGGCGTACCGGCAGCGTCGGCGGTCTCCGGCCCGACCGTGTCGTCGTGGTGCCGGCCGAGGCCGACACCGAGCAGCGCAGCGGTATTCAGGGCGACACCGATCGGGGCCTCGGCGGCCAGGATCACGACAATCTTGTTCGTCAGCACGGCGGTCAGGCTAGCCTTCCGGTCGGCCGGATCGCGCGGAGACCGAACATCGTTCGGCACAACGGGCACAATGGCTCCCATGGACGAACTTGATACGGCTTTGCTGCGGATGCTGCAGAACGATGCGCGGCGGACCAACCGGGAGATGGCGGCTGAGCTCGGGATTGCGCCGTCGACCTGCTTGGAGCGGATCCGGGGGCTGCGCGACCGTGGGGTGATCAGCGGGTACCACGCGGCCGTCGACCTGCAGGCGATCGACCGGTCGACCCAGGCGATCATCTCGATCAAGCTCCGGCCGCAGGCGATGGCGGTCGCGACGTCCTTCCAGGCCTACGTGATGGACCTCCCGCAGACCCTCGACATGTTCATGGTCTCCGGCGGTTCCGACTTCCTCGCCCACGTCGCGGTCAAGGACACCCAGGCTCTCCGCGACCTGGTCCTCGCCCTGGCCAAGCGCCAGGAGATCGCCGACATCCGCAGCTCGGTCGTCTTCGAGCACCACCGCCGCACGACGATCATGCCGTTGAGCTGACCGCGGCCAGCTTGTCCGGGTTGGAGATCACCCGAATGCCGGCGATCCGAAGCGCGTCGAGCTCCACCGTCAGCACGTGGCGATGGCCGTTGACGTGAATGTCGAGTGCCGGTCCGGTGGCCAGCTCGACGGGTACGACGGTCACGTTCGGGCGCGCGTAGACGTGGGCGTAGAAGGCCGCGACCTTCGTCCGGCCGACGACCGGTTTGCGGGCGGCCCGGCGGATGCCGCCGCCGTCGGTCCAGGCCGTCACCGACTCCTTCAGCATCGCTTCCAGCCGCGGCAGGTCGCCGTCGCGGGCAGCGGCCACGAAGTCGAGGAGGAGTCGGCGCTGCTCGTCGGGCGACGGCTGGTAGCGCGGGGCCGCGCGGTCGAGTGCCTTGACTGCGCGGCGGTGGAGCTGGCGGCAGTCCTCTGGAGTGCGGCCGAGGATTTCGGCGATCTCGTCGTACGGGAGGGTGAAGGCGGTCCGCAGTACGTAGACCGCGCGTTGCGGCGGAGTCAGGCGCTCCATCAGGTGGAGCAGTGCGAGCGACAGGTCGGACTCGTCGAGGGTGTCGCGTGACACCGGCTCCGGGAGCCACTCGCCGACGTACGTTTCGCGGCGCGCCCGGCGGGTTCGCAGTACGTCGACTGACAGCCGCGTCACCACCCGGGTCAGGTAGCGGCGCGGCTCGGCGACGTCGGTACGGTCCGCCGCGGACCATCGGACATAGGCCTCCTGCAGGACGTCCTCGGCGTCCTGCCAGCTACCGAGCAACCGGTAGGCGAGACCCGCCAGCATGCTGCGGGCGGACTGGTACTCGTCCAGAATCAACCGGCGAGCTCTGGTTGCTTCCGGGTCGCGATGTTCAGCCGGGTCCACAGGTTGATGGTGCCGATCGCGAGGAGCACATGCGCCGCACCCTCGGCACCGAAGTGCTCGACGACCGCATCCCACACCTCGTCCGGTACGCCGGTCCGCTCGAGCACCGTCACCGCATCCGTCAACGCCAGCGCGGCCCGCTCCCGCTCGTCGTAGAACGGCGACTCCCGCCAGGCCGCCAACCCGAACAACCGCTGCGCCGTCTCGCCTTCCTTCAACGCGTCCGTCGTGTGCATGTCCAGACAGAACGCACACGCATTGACCATCGACACCCTGACCTTGATCAAATGCAGCAACTGGTGGTCGAGGACGCCCTGCACATAGTTCTCCACGCCGTACACGGCCTTGAAGCCACCCGGCGACACCTTGGGGAAACTCATCCGCTCATCCATACCGACACGACGGCCCGCGGCCGCCCTGGCGTGACACGACGTCCTGTGACGCCGCTCACGCGGTCAGGTGGTTTTGAGGACTTGTTTGGCCTTGGTGACCGCGGCTTCGGTGGCGGGGTCTAGCTCGGTGCCGCCGCCGGCGAGGACGCCGACCGAGATGATCACGTCGCCGACGCCGGTGACCGCGGCCGCGTACTCGAGTCCGCGTTTCGGGCCGCTCGTGCCGGTCAGCCGGAAGGCGAACGGTTTGGTGCCGTACGCCGGCGCGGTGATCTTCTCGACCTTCATCGACGTGTTGCCCGCGCCCGCGGTCCTGAGCGTGACCTTCGCGCAGTCGTCGACGGCGTCGGCGTACGCGTCCCGGAGGTCGGCGACCTCGCCGGCGGTTCCCATCGCGTCGAGACCGAAGTCGATGTACGGGCCTTCCTGACCGCCGGAGTACGTCCTGGTCACGCTCGCCTTGGAGCCAGGGGCCTTGGTCGCGTTCAGGTACTTGACCAGCGCCTTGCACTTGCTGGTCGGCGACGAGAACGGCTTCGACCCGTCGTCCGGATCGTCCTTCTCGAGCTGGAACCCGCTCGGCAGGTCGCTGAGCTCGAGCAGCGCCTTGGTGAGCTCGGCGCTGGTCCGCGTCACCGGCGTGTCCGACGTCTTCTCGGCGACCGGGGTCGGCGTACTGCTCGGGGTCGGCGTCGGGGTGGATCCGGCCTTCGGATCATCGCCGCTGCAGGCGGTGAGCGAGACGCTGAGGGCGGCGGCGAGTGCGAGCACGAACCTGGTCATGCGGACCTTTCTCCCGGGCCGGGCGGGGCCCACCGGCGGTCGAGCACGCAGCAGCGTACCGGACCGGGTCAGAACCGGTGCGAGCGGAGGTGGATGTTCTGCAGCAGGCCGACGGCGAGCAGACAGGCGAACATCGACGAGCCGCCGTACGAGACGAACGGCAGCGGCAGGCCGGTGACCGGCATGATCCCGAGCGTCATCCCGATGTTCTCGAACGCCTGGAACGCGAACCAGCACACGATTCCGGTCGCCACCAGCCGGCCGAACGCGTCCCGCGCGTTCACCGCGATCCGCAGCCCGCGGAACAGGATCAGCGCGAACAGCACGATGATCGCGCCGGCCCCGATCAGCCCGAGCTCCTCGCCGGCGACGGTGAAGACGAAGTCGGTGTGCTGCTCGGGGACGAACGCGTTCTGCGTCTGGCCGCCGTGGAACAGTCCCTGCCCGAACACGCCGCCGTTGCCGATCGCGATCCGCGCCTGGTTCACGTTGTACCCGATGCCCTGCGGGTCCGACGACGGGTTCGCGAACGCGATGAACCGGGCCAGCTGGTACTGCTTCAGGACCTGCAGCTTGATCGCAACCGCCGCGACCACCACGCCCGCGGTGAGCAGCCCGAGCATCCACCGCTTCGGGACGCCGGACACCGCGATGATCCCGAACACGATCGAGCCCAGCACCATCACCGTGCCGAGGTCGGGCTGCAGCATCACCAGGATCACCGGTACGGCGGCGACCGCGATCGCCTGCGCGACGTCGATGGTCCGGGCGTCCTCGTTCCGGTCGGTTTCGCCCTTCTCCGCGATCAGCAGCGCCATCCCGACGATCACGGCCAGCTTGGCGAACTCGCTCGGCTGGATCGACATGAACGGCAGCTGGATCCAGGACCGGGACCCGTTGATGGTCGAGCCGACGCCGGGCACCAGCACCAGGACCAGTCCGACGATCGAGGCGGCGTACAGGACCGGGGCGAGGATGCGGACCCGGCGGTGGTCGGTGACCGCGGCCAGGATCGCCAGCACCAGGCCGATCGCGAAGTTCACCGCGTGCCGGACCAGGAACGCGTACTGGTTGCCCTCGGTGAGCGAGGTGCGGTTGTGGGTCGCGGACCAGACCAGCATCGCGCCCATGAACGAGAGCGCGACGACGCCGAGCACGAGGAGCCAGTCCACCTGCCACACCGTCGACCGGCGGTCCATCCGCGGCCGCGTCCGGATCGGGCTCAGCAACGCCATCTCGCGACCCTCATCCCTTCGGCTTCTCGGTGCCGCCGGGCGGCGGGGGCTTGATGTTGTAGAGCGTCTCGTAGATCTTGCGGACCGCGTCACCGCCCGCACCCGAACCGGTACCGGCCTGGCTGAGCATCATCACCACGGCGTACCGGTCGCTGTACGACGCGAGCCACGAGGTCGTCTGCTTGCCGTAGACCTCTGCCGTACCGGTCTTGGCGCGGATCGGGATCTGGTCGAGCGGGAAGCCCTGGAACTTCCACGCCGCCGTCCCGGACCTGACGGTCTCCTTGAGCGCGTTGTCGATGTACTTCAGCGTGTTCCGCGGCACCGGAAGCCTGGTCTTCACCGCCGGCTTGATCTCGTGCGGCTTGCCGTTGGCGCCGATCCAGGACTGTACGACGCGCGGCTCGAAGACGGTGCCGCCGTTCGACAGCGCGGAGTACACGGTCGCGAGCTGGAGCGGCGTGATCGTGGTGTCGCCCTGCCCGATGGCGAAGTTGACCGCGTCACCGGCGCGGTACTTGTAACCGTCGACGCAGAACTCGCGGGAGAACTGCTTCAGGAACGCGGACGTGCCCGACGGCGGGTTGTCCGCGAGCTTGCAGTAGTAGTCCTTCATCGAGTCGTAGTACGTCTTGCGCCAGGCCCGGTCGGCGATCCGGCCGTTCGCCTCGCCGGGCAGGTCGACGCCGGTCGGCTTGCCGAGACCGAACTTCTGCGCCATCTCGACCAGCGGGTCGTGCGCGTTCTGGTCGCTGGAGTTGCCGCCCGCCTTCAGCCAGAGCGCGTACGCGACCCGGTAGAAGAACGTGTCGCAGGACAGCGCCAGCGCTCGGTCGAAGCCGATCATCCCGTAGGACGCGGACTCGTAGTTCTTGAACCGGCGGTTACCGACCTCGAAGTACGACGAGCAGTCCAGCCGGGTCTTCTGGCTGTAGCCGGCCCCGAGCGCGGCCGCCGTGGTGATCGGCTTGAACGTCGATCCCGGCGCCAGCTGGGCCTGCAGCGGCCGGGACAGCAGCGGCGTCCCGGACTTCGGCGAGTAGAGGGCGTCCAGCTCGCGCTGGGAGATGCCACCGACCCACACTCCCGGGTCGTAGCTCGGGTAGCTGGCCATGGCGACCAGGCGGCCGGTCTTGGTGTCCATCACGACCGCGGCGCCGGAGTCGGCGACGTACTTGCGGTGGGTGACCGGGTCGGTCTGCTTGCGCGCGGTCAGGATCGCGTTCTTGAGCTGGCCCTCGACGGCCGCCTGGATCCGCGCGTCGATCGTGGTGACCAACGTGGCGCCCGGGATCGGCGCGGTCTGCTTCTGGATGCCGGTGGTGTAGCCGACCGCGTCGACGATGACGTCCTTCTCCCCCGGCGTACCGCGGAGGAGCTGGTCGTACTCGCGCTCGACGCCGGCCCGGCCGACCAGGTCCGACCGGTGCGGGACCGAGTCCTGACCGGCCTTGTCGATCTTCTCGAGCTCCTCGGTCGTGATCGGCGACAGGTACCCGAGGATGTGCGCCGCGTTCACCTTGTACGGCGCGGGGTACGCGCGCAGCGTCTGCGAGTCGGCGGAGATGCCGGGGAAGTCCTCGCGGCGCTCCATCACCTCGATCGCGACCTGCTCGCTGACATCCTTCGCGACGGGGATCGGCTGGTACGGCGTGCCGTTCCAGCAGGCGGGTGGTTTGGACGCGCCGGGCTCGCCGCACAGCATCGTGCGGGCCTTGAGGTCCTTCGGCTTCTGACCGAGCACCTTGGCGAGCCTGGCCAGTACGACGTTCTGCTGGCTGTCCGGGAGCTTCGCGAGCACGGACCGGTCGACCGTGATCACCAGGGACACCCGGTTGCCGACCAGTGTCCGGCCCTGCGAGTCGATGACCGTGCCGCGCGGCGCGGGAATCAGCACCTGCCGGATGTGCTGCTGCGTGGCGGCCTGCGAGTAGTCGGCGCTCGACATCACCTGCATGTACCAGAGCCGCCCGAACAACGTGCACAGCAAGGAGAAGACCAGCACCCCGATCACAAACAACCGGAGTCGCGCCTTCAGCGGTGCCTCGAAACCGTCCCAGCTCATGGGAGCACTCGGCTGCGACGCTCGCGGGCCGGCACGACGCGGCCGAGGATCCACATGACCAGGGGGATGACGACGATGGCACCGACGACGTCGTAGCCCGCGGAGATGCCGAGGCGGACGCCGAACTCGGACCAGTCGACGGACGGGTCGTGCAGCAGCGAACCGGTCGCGCTGTACAGGAAGAAGGAGATCGCAGTCCCCAGCACGACCGTCAACGCGACACCGAGCGGGCCGACCGGTCCGCTGGAGGTCTCGCGGCGGATCAGGCCGGCCACGTAGCCCGCGATGGCGAGCGACAACGCCCACCGGCCGGCGGTGTGGTCGGCGGGCGGTACGACGTCGAGCAGCAGGCCGCCCGCGAACCCGGCGATCGCTCCCCACTCCGATCCGCGGGACAACGCCAGCGCGATCACGACGATCAGCGTGAGGTCACACGTCACCCCGGCGACCGCGATGTTGGTCAGCACGGAGGTCTGGACGGTCACGGCCACCATCAGGAAGAGGGCGGCCAGACCGATACGCGCGGCGATCATGTCAGTTCCCCCTTCCCTTGAGTTGCGTGCGTGGTGGTCGAGCAGGTGGTCCGGTGACGACGCCGACGGTGTCGATCCGGGTCGGGTCGACGTACGGCTTGATCGTCGCGGTGGAGCCGAGGGCGCCCGCGTTCGGCGTGACGGAGGTGACGATGCCGATCGGCACGCCTGGCACGTACGGCGCGTTGCCGCGCGAGCCCCAGGTGACGATCCGGTCGCCGACCTTGGGCCGCGCCTTCGGGTCGACCAGCTTGTAGTCGAGGGTGCCGGCCACGTCTCCCCGTCCGGAGACGAAGCCGAGCGCCATGGTTTGGTTCAGCCGGCCGCCGACCGTCGAGTTGCGGTCGCCGATCAGCAGCACGGTCGCGGTGCCCTGGGTGGTTCGCACCACCCTGCCGACCAGCCCGACACCGTTCATCACGGTCATGTCGACCCGCACCCCGTCCGCGGTGCCGGCGTCGATCGTGACCGTGTGGCTGAAGCTCTGCGCGCCGCCGATCCCGATCACCCGTGCCGGGGTCATCGTGTACTTCGGGGCGACCTCGAGCAGCTTGTCGAGCTCGTCGGCCCGGCTCCGCGCGTAGTCGGAAGTGGTCAGTTGCCGGGTCAGGTCTTCGTTGGCTTGCTTGAGTCTTTCGTTCTCTGCTTTCAGCCTATCCATTTCCGCGAACCGGTCGCGGAGGTCATCCACAGGCTCGCGCGCGGACGTCGCAGTCGACTCGAGCGGACCGAACACACTGGCGGCGGCCTCTCGCACCGGCTCCAGCGGCGAACCCGCCGAGCGGCGTGCGTCCAGCACGATCAGCGTGAAGCAGGCCAGGATCACCAGGATCAGCACGGTACGGCGGCGCCGGACCGTGCTCGGCATACCGACCGAGCGCAGCGGTGCCTCGCCGGCCGAACGGAAGGCACTGCGAGGCGACGACCGCCTGGTCGTCGGGCTACCGAGGTCTTTGAGCATCGGTGGAACCCTAGCGCCGGTTGTCGGTAACCAGGATGCGGTTGAGGGTCTCGATGTTGTCGACGCACTTGCCGGCGCCCAGCACGACGGCGTCCAGCGGGTTGTCGGCGACGTGGATCGGGATGCCGGTCTCGTGCCGGAGCCGCTCGTCCATGCCCTTCAGCAGCGCGCCGCCGCCGGTGAGCACGATGCCGCGGTCGACGATGTCGCCGGCCAGCTCGGGCGGGGTCTTGTCCAGGGTCGCCTTGACCGCGTCGACGATGGCCGTGATCGGCTCCTCGATCGCCTGCCGGATGTTCGAGGACGACACCTTCACGGTCCGCGGCAGGCCGGAGACCATGTCGCGGCCACGGATCTCGCTGTCCGGGCCGTCGGTGGTCGGGAACGCGGAGCCGATGGTCATCTTGATCTGCTCCGAGGTGGCCTCGCCGAGCAGCAGCGAGAACTCCTTCTTGCAGTGGTTCACGATCGACTTGTCGATCGCGTCGCCGGCCACCCGGATCGACTGGCTGGTGACGATGCCGCCGAACGAGATGACCGCGACCTCCGTGGTCCCACCGCCGATGTCGACGACCATGTTGCCGGTCGCGTCGCGGACCTCGAGGTTCGAGCCGAGCGCGGCGGCCATCGGCTCCTCGATGATGTAGACCTTGCGGGCGCCGGCCATGTACCCGGCGTCGCGGACGGCGCGCTGCTCGACCGCGGTGATACCGGACGGCACGCAGACCACGATTCGCGGCTTGGCGAAGTACCGGCGGCGGTGGACGCGCTGGATGAAGTACCTGAGCATCTGCTCGGCGGCGTCGAAGTCGGCGATCACGCCGTCCTTGAGCGGCCGGATCGCGGTGATGTTGCCGGGCGTCCGGCCGATCATCTTCTTCGCCTCGTGGCCGAACGCGACCGCCTCGCGCGGCTCGTCGGTCCGGGTCGCCACCACGGACGGCTCGTTCAGCACGACCCCGCGGCCACGCACGTAGACCAGTGTGTTCGCCGTCCCGAGATCGACCGCCATGTCGCGGCCGAGCATGCTGTTCGCCACCGCGGCACCTCCAACTCGACCACAACCAAGGCTAAGCGCCGCCCGCGCACAGCCCGAGGACCGACACGACCCGTCCGCCCGGCACGTATCGTATCCGCTTCCTCACCCGCCGGATCCCCCGGCCATCACAATCTGCCGTCCACGGCCGGACCGCGCGGGAGCGCAGGCGAAGGCTGCCGTTGTGATGGCGTGCGGAACCGCGTCAGGGCAGGTCGGGGAACCAGATCTTGATCTCGCGGTCCGCGGACTCCGGGGAGTCCGAGCCGTGCACGAGGTTCTCGCGGTTGGACAGCGAGAAGTCACCGCGGATGGTGCCCGGGGCGGCCTTGCGGCCGTCGGTGGCGCCGTTCAGGGCGCGGATGACCTCGATCGCCTCGTCACCCTCGAGCACGAGCGCGACCAGCGGGCCGCTGGTGACGAAGTCGCGCAGCGGCGGGTAGAAAGCCTTCTCGACGTGCTCGGCGTAGTGCTGGTCGGCCAGCTCGCCGTCGATCGTGCGCAGGTCCATGGCGACGATCCGGAGTCCCTTGGCCTCGAACCGGCCCAGCACCTCGCCGACGAGGCCGCGGCGGACCGTGTCGGGCTTCAGCAGGACGAGGGTGCGCTGCGACATCTGTGGCTCTCTCTCACTCAGGCTCTCACTCAGGGGTACGGCGGCCGAGCCTAACTGCTCGCTGCCTCGTGCGCCTTCTTGGCTTCGTCGATCCGGCGGCCGAGAACGATCGCTGCCACCCAGAAGGCAGCGAAGGCCGCACCGAGCACGAACATCACCGGTACGACGAAGCCGAGGCCGAGCGCCCCGACCTGGACCAGCGAGCCGAGCACGTAGCCGACGCGGTACTTCAGCAACCCCGCTGCCACCAGCGCCAGCGCTGCCAGCCCGAGGCAGACCGGCACCGCCACCGCGGGCCGGATGTCCGCCACCGAGATCATCACCGGCGTGACGAGCGCGAGCACGATCATCTCGAAGCCGAGCGAGATCGAGGCCAGCGATCTCACGTCGTCGCGTCCTTCGGCTTCCGGACCAGCAGGGTGCGCGCCTCACCGGCGGTGATCACCGAGCCGGTGACCAGGACACCACCGCTCCCGAGCGCGATCGCGTTCTCCTCGGCGAGCCGGATCGCGTCGTCGATCGCGTCGAGCAGGTTCGGGCGGACCAGCACCCGGTCCTCGCCGAAGATCTCGGCCGCCAGCTCACCCAGCTCCTCGGCCGGCATCGACCGCTCGACGAAGCTGTTCCGGGTGCAGACGACGGTCTCCATGATCGGCTCGAACGCGTCCAGCACGCCGTACACGTCCTTGTCCTTCATGCAGCCGAGGACACCGATCAGCGGCTGGAACTGGAACGCCTCGGAGACCGTGGCCGCGGTCGCCTGCGCACCGTGCGGGTTGTGTGCGGCGTCGACCACGATCGTCGGGCTCTTCCGGACGACCTCCATCCGGCCCGGGCTGGTGACCTGGGCGAAGCCGGCCTGCAGCAGCTCGGTGGTGACCCGGCCCTCGGTCTTCGCGCCGGCGCCGAGCAGCGCCTCGACGGCCGCGACCGCGGTGGCGGCGTTGTGCGCCTGGTACTCACCGTGCAGCGGGACGAAGAGGTCGTCGTACTCGCCGCCGAGGCCCTGGATCGAGATCAGCTGGCCGTCCACCGCGAGCGAGCGGCTGACCACGCCGAACTCGATCCCCTCGCGGGCGATCTGGGAACCGACCTCGACGGCCTTGGCCTGCAGCACCTCGAAGACCTCCAGGCTCTGCTGCGACATCACCGTCGTGCCACCGGGCTTGATGATCCCGGACTTGTCCCGCGCGATCGTGACCGGGTCCGCGCCCAGGATGTGCGCGTGGTCGACCGCGACCGGGGTGATCACCGAGACCGTCCCGTCGGCCACGTTGGTGGAGTCCCAGGTGCCACCGAGGCCGACCTCGATCACCGCGACGTCGACCGGCGCGTCCGCGAACACCGCGAACGCCATCCCGGTCATCACCTCGAAGAACGACAGCGGGTGCTCCTGCTCGGCGTCGACGACGTCCAGGTACGGCTCGAGCTCGGCGTACGCCTCGACGAACCGCTCCTCGCTGATCGGCTCGCCGTCCAGCGTGATCCGCTCCCGGACCGTCTCCAGGTGCGGACTGGTGAACCGGCCGGTCCGCAGCCCGGCCTCGCGCAGCAGGGTGTCGATCATCCGGGCCGTCGAGGTCTTGCCGTTGGTGCCCGTCAGGTGCACCACCGGGTACGCCTTCTGCGGGTCGCCGAGCAGCTCGACGAGCCGCTTGACCCGGTCCAGGGTCGGGTCGATCTTCTGCTCCGGCCAACGCGCCTGGAGCCGTGCCGATACCTCGGCGTAGGAGAGGTCGCTCATGAGAAGGCCCAGTCTAGGAGGGGGTGTGGATAACCCGTTCGGAGCACCCCTTGACAACCACTACGATTGTGCGCATGAGCCAGACGTCCCGCGTTCCAGACAAGCCCACCCTCGAAGGCCTCGAGGAGAAGTGGGCTGCCGTATGGAAGGAGCAGCAGACCTACGCCTTCGACCGCACCGCGGAGCGGGCCGACGTGTTCTCCATCGACACGCCGCCGCCGACGGTCTCGGGATCGCTGCACGTCGGGCACATCTTCAGCTACACCCACACCGACCTGGTGGCGCGGTTCCAGCGGATGCGCGGCAAGAAGGTCTTCTACCCGATCGGCTGGGACGACAACGGCCTGCCCACCGAGCGCCGCGTCCAGAACTACTACGGCGTCAAGTGCGACCCGTCGCTGCCCTACGACCCCGACTTCACCCCGCCGGCCAAGCCGGACCCGAAGAAGCAGGTCCCGATCTCCCGGCAGAACTTCGTCGACCTGTGCGGTGAGCTGACGCACGTCGACGAGCAGGCATTCGAGTCGATGTGGCGGACGGTCGGCCTGAGCGTCGACTGGGAGCACCTCTACACCACGATCTCCGAGGACTCCCGGCGGACGTCGCAGCGCGCGTTCCTGCGCAACTTCGCCCGCGGCGAGGCCTATCTGGCCGAGGCGCCGACGATGTGGGACGTCACGTTCCAGACCGCGGTCGCGCAGGCCGAGCTCGAGGCCCGGCCGTACCCGGGTGCCTACCACCGGATCGCGTACCACGGCGCCGACGGGCCGATCTACATCGAGACCACCCGGCCGGAGCTGATCCCGGCGTGTGTCGCGCTGATCGCGCACCCGGACGACGACCGCTACAAACACCTGTTCGGCACGACGGTGAAGTCGCCGCTGTTCGGCGTCGAGGTCCCGGTCCTGGCACACCCGGCCGCCGAGATGGACAAGGGCGCCGGTATCGCCATGTGCTGCACCTTCGGCGACCAGACCGACATCCAGTGGTGGCGCGAGCTGCAGCTGCCGGTCCGGACCGTCATCGGCCGCGACGGCCGCCTGCTCCGCGACACCCCGGCGTGGCTGAAGGGCTCCGAGGACCTGTACGCCGAGCTCGCCGGCAAGACCGTCTTCTCCGCGCGCGAGCTGATCGTCGAGAAGCTGCGCGCGAGCGGCGACCTGGACGGCGAACCGAAGAAGACCGAGCGGATGGCGAACTTCTACGAGAACGGCGACAAGCCGCTCGAGATCGTCTCCACCCGGCAGTGGTACATCACGAACGGCGGCCGCGACGCCGGCCTCAAGCAGGAGTTCATCGAGCGCGGCAACGAGCTCGCCTGGGTCCCCGAGCACATGCGGCACCGCTACCTGAACTGGGTCGAGGGGCTGAACGGTGACTGGCTGATCTCCCGCCAGCGGTACTTCGGTGTCCCGTTCCCGGTCTGGTACCCGCTGGACGCCGACGGCGAGCCCGACTACGCGCACCCGCTGATGCCGGAGGAGTCGGAGCTGCCGATCGACCCGACCTCGCAGGCCCCGCGGGGGTACGACGAGTCCCAGCGCGGCAAGGCCGGCGGGTTCGAGGCCGACCCCGATGTGATGGACACCTGGGCGACGTCCTCGCTCTCCCCGCACATCGCGTGCGGCTGGGAGCGCGACGACGACCTGTTCCGCCGGACCTTCCCGATGGACCTGAACACGCACGCCCACGAGATCATCCGCACCTGGCTGTTCTCCCGCGTCGTCCGGGCCCACTTCGAGAACGGCACGCTGCCGTGGGCGCGGTCGATGATCTCCGGGTTCGTCGTCGACCCGGACCGCAAGAAGATGTCGAAGTCCAAGGGCAACGCGATCGTCCCGACCGAGATCCTGGACAAGTTCGGCGCGGACGCGGTCCGCTGGCGCGCG
This sequence comes from Kribbella sp. NPDC026611, assembly GCF_040638345.1. NCBI lineage: Bacteria > Bacillati > Actinomycetota > Actinomycetes > Propionibacteriales > Kribbellaceae > Kribbella > Kribbella sp. NPDC026611. The sequence continues at coordinate 249,048 of NZ_JBEZYC010000011.1, read as the reverse complement.
GCGATGGCGCGGCCCGGGATGGACTCGCCGTTCGACGAGTCGCAGATGAAGGTCGGCCGCCGGCTGGCGATCAAGGTCCTGAACGCGTCCAAGTTCGTCCTCGGGTTCGGCGCGACCACGATCGACCCGGCAGCGGTCACCGAGCCGGTCGACCTGGCGATGCTGCAGCGGTTGCGGGCCGTCGTCACCGAGGCCACGGTGGCCTTCGAGCGGTTCGACTACACCGGCGCGCTGGAGATCAGCGAGCGGTTCTTCTGGACCTTCTGCGACGACTACGTCGAGCTGGTCAAGGAGCGCGCGTACGGCGGACAGGGTGAGGCGGCCGCGACTTCGGCGAAGGCGGCGCTCGCGGTGGCGCTGTCGGTCCAGCTCCGGCTGCTCGCGCCGTACCTGCCGTTCGCGACCGAAGAGGTCTGGTCGTGGTGGCAGGAGGGGTCGATCCACCTGACCTCGTGGCCGACGCCGGAGGGTGACCTCGCGGTGGCGGACCAGGACGCCGAGCTGCTGGATGCGGTCTCCGAGGTCCTGGCCGGGATCCGTGGGGCGAAGTCCGAGGCGAAGGTGTCGATGAAGACCGAGGTCAGCAAGGTCGAGGTCAGCGGCCCGGCCGCCCGCCTCGCCCTGGCCGAGCGCGCCGAGCCCGACCTGCGCGCCGCGGGCCGGATCACCGGCGAGATCCTCTGGAGCACCGACGACACCGATACCGTCAAGGTCGTCGCGACCCTGTAAACGTCGTCGCGGGTGCCCGCGTCCTCCTCAGGAGGCGGGCACTTGGACCTGCCGAGGATCGACTACGCTGCGGAACCGGTTTGTACCGGTGTGGAACCATCGGTTCGAACCCCGTGACCACCAGTCCGAGGAGCCAACCTCATGACCGACCCCACCACACCGGCCAAGCAGACGCCGGTGCAGGACGCCAAGGCCGACACCACCGAGCTCCCACCCGTGCCGGCAGAGATGGCGGAAGCCGGGAAGCCGGAGGCGCCTGGCGAGAAGTCGGACGCGACGGTTGGCGTGAAAGCTGGCGAGACGGCTGCCTATGGCATTCCTCCGGCGGGGCCGAAGAAGCCATGGTGGCGGCGACTGAGCCTGCGGCGGATCAAGTTGCGAGGGCCCTGGCTGACGGTCGCTGGGGTGGTGGTGATTTTGGTCGTGCTGGCAGTGCTCGGGTACGTCTGGGGTCTCGGGCCGCTGAACCGGCTGAATGCTGAGCGCGGGATCACCCCGCCGGCCAAGCTGGCCGGGCTCGACCGGGTGACCGATCAGGACATCCGCAACCAGGCGGGGCTCGACCAGACCCGGGACGCGCTGAGCCGGATCAACGACGGCAAGCAGGTGACGGTCGAGGCGTACGGGAGCCTCGACGGCTCGCGGCTGTACGTGATCATCGCGCTGCGCGGCAAGGTCGACATCAACAAGACCGTCGCCGACTCCGGCGCGACGCCGGACAAGATCAAGAAGGTCGGCAAGTCCACCTGCGTCGAGTCCACCGGCAACCTGCCGACCCAGTGCTACCGGGGATCCAACACCCTCACCGTCATCGCCCAGTCCGCCAACGAAGGCGTCGCCGTCGACCAGGTCGAACCGGTCGCCGAAGAGGCGTTCAACTCGATGAAGTGAGTACTCCGGCGATCAGCGTCATCACCGGGATCGACAGCAACGTGCTGAGCAGCACCGCACTCCGCGCCAGCGTCCGGCTCGCGCGGTAGTGCACGGCGTACACGTAGACGTTCTGCGCGGTCGGTAGCGCAGCCAGCAGCGTCGGTGCGAGCAGTGCGGCGCCGTGGAGATCCAGCACCCACCGAGCAACGCAGTACCCGATCGCCGGCTGCACGACCGTCTTCAGCAGTACTGCGAGCACCACGTCTCGCCGTAGCGTGATCGAACCCTTCACACCGCCGCTCAGACTCAGCCCGTACGCGATCAGCGCGACCGGCACCGCCGCAGCTGCCACCAGGTCGACCGGGCGCATCAGCAACGTCGGCAACGGCAGACCGGTCAGCGACACAAGTAGTCCGAGCAGCGACGCGACGGTCAGCGGATTTCGCAACGGCCGGGTGATGACGGTCCGGACGGAGACCCGCCGCCCGCTCCCCTGCTTGTCGCCGTCCAGTACGGCGAACGCCACCGGCGCCATCACCAGCAGCTGGAACAGCACGATGGGCGCGACCAACGCTCCGTCCCCCAGCACGTACGCCGCCACCGGAACACCGAGGTTGCCCGCGTTCACGTACGACGACGCGAGGACGCCGATCGTCGCCTCGGATCGCGTCCGTCGCCAGATCACCGCAGCCACCAGCAGGAACACCGCCTGAACCACGAACAGGCTCAGCAGGTTGGTGACCAGCACGACCGAGAAGATCGCGTGCAGGTCCGCTCGCGCGACCGTCGTGAACAGCAGCGCCGGCGTGGCGACGAAGAACGCCAGGCGGGAGAGGACCAGCTCGTCCTGCGCCCGCAGCACCCCGAGGAGACCGACGACGTACCCCAGCACGGCCACTGCGACCAGCGCGGCGAAGGCACCCACGACGGCGGACACCTCAGGTACTCAGCGGCTTCGACATGTCCCGATCGTAGGGGAAACCGTTCTCCGTGAGACTGGCGTGGCTCAGCCGTTGGACCGTGACGTGCGGCACCTGCTGACCATGCCTTCGACCACGCTGCGGAAGTGGTCGCGGTCGGCGGCGGAGATCGGGTCGGTCAGCGCACTCAGCGCCTCGCCCATGTCGGTGTGGAACGCGATCGCCGCCTTCCGGCCCGCCGCGGTGAGCGTCACCTGCAGGGCTCGGCGATCGCCGGGCACCGCGGACCGCTCGGCCAGCCCGCGCTTCTCGATCCGGTCCATCAGGCCGGTCAGGGCCGCCTTCTCGACGCCGAACATTTGCGCGAGCTCGGCCATGCCGCGGGGGCCGCCGAGCAGGACGCAGAGCAGCCGCGCCTGGACCGGGGTCAGGTCGTGGCGGTCGGACACGGTCGTGTAGATGTCCTGGACGAGGTTGGTCAGCTGCATCAGACCCGTGCCGACATCCAGCTGATCAGCCCAGGTCTCGGTCACGGGAATATGCTACATGGCCTTTATAGTTAATGTGACATACTGTACGTGGCATTAACTATCTAGGGAGAGAATCATGTCTTTCACCGATGACGAGATTGCCTACCTGAAGTCCCAGCTGGTCGCGCGGCTCGCGACAGTCGGCGCGGACGGCCAGCCGGACGCGGTGCCGGTCGGGTTCGAGTACGACGGGACGCACCTGCTGATCGGCGGGATCGACCCGCTGAAGACGCGGAAGGTCCGCAACGTCCAAGCCGGGAACACGAAGGTCACGCTGCTGCTCGACGACCTGCCGTCCACCGATCCGTGGATCCCGCGCTACCTGCGCATCTACGGCGAGGCGGAGCTGGTCGAGCAGGACGGCCGCTTCGGCGTCAACACGTACCTGCGCATCACGCCCACCATCTCGTGGAGCTTCAACCTCGAAGGCAAGCCCTTCAGGTACGACGCCCAGATGGAGCTGCGGCGCACCGTCCACTGAAACGTAACCTGCAAGAAACTGCCGATCCAGCACCCGGATCGGAAACATTCCACCAAGGCCGTCGACGATGGCGGTATGAAGACTTCCGCTCGAGGATTCCGGGCTGCCCTGTGCGCGGCCGCGGTGCTGGGTGTGCTGTCAGCCGGGCTGACCGCGACCGCCGAAGCTGTTCCGACCACGACGGTTGCGGTCGCCGCCGGGTACGGCCTGCCGCTGGGCGACGCCGATCTGGTGGAGACGCATAGCTACCAGACATTGGCGCGTGGCGTGACGTTGACGCGGATCGTGCGCGGCACCGAGCCGGCGCCGGCCGACCAGATCAACACCACCACGCGCGGGCCGTGGGTGGTCAGCGTGCTGACGATCGACCCGAAGAAGGCGAAGGGGCACCTGCGGACGACGTACGGGCCGGACCTGGCCCGGGTCGAGAAGACGTCGGACCTGGTGAAGGCGGCCGGGGCACTCGCGGGAGTCAACGCGAGCTTCTTCACGTTCACGGCCAACCCGCAGTACCCGGGTGACCCGGTCGGTCTCGGGATCTCGGACGGGAAGCTGCTCAGCGAGCCGCTGACCGACCCGACCGAGGCCAACCTGCTGATTGATGCCAAGAGCAACAAGCTGCTGACCGGGCACCTGACCTGGTCCGGAACCGTGCGCGGCAAGCACGACATCCTCCCGCTGGAGTTCGTCAACCACCCGCCGGTGGTTCCGGCCGCCTGCGCCACCCTCCCCGACCAGACCGCCTGCGCCGTCGCGGGCGACACCGTGCTCTTCACCCCCGAGTTCGCCGCCAGCACCCCGGCCGGCGCGGGGATCGAGGTCGTGCTCGACAGCCGCGGCTGCGTCATCCGCACCTCCAACCTCCGCGGTACGCCGCTCACCGCCGGCCAGACCTCGATCCAGGCCACCGGCCTGGACACCGTCGCGCTGCTCAAGGTCGCCGGCGCGGGTAACTGCCTCCGCACCGACCTGAAGGTCGCCGACGCGACCGGCACCAAGGTCCCGCTCCGCAAGGGCCTGTACGGCGCCACCGGCCGCTACCAGCTGACGAAGAACGGCGAGGTCGTCGTACCGCCCGGGGCCGGCAGCTTCTTCGACCGCAACCCGCGGACGATCGCCGGTACCACCAGCGACGGCAAGATCGTGCTCGCCGCGCTCGACGGCCGGCAGACCACCAGCGTCGGCACCACGATGAACGAGACTGCCGCGGTCGCGAAGTCCCTCGGCCTGACCAACTCGATCAACCTCGACGGCGGCGGCTCGACCGCGATGGCGCTGCAGGACGGGACGCTGGTCAACCACCCGAGCGGCGCCAACGGTGCCGAACGTGCCGTCGGCGACGCGGTCGTCTGGGTGCCTGGGAACTAAAGCGGATACGGTGATGGCGTGCGTCTGCTCACTCTGACGACAGCCATCCTCCTCCTGGCGACCGCGTGCGGTGGCGGCGAGCCCAAGGAGCCCGCCACCACCGCACCAGCCGAAATCACCGTGACCAGTACTGCGTTCCGCGAGGGCGGCGCGATCCCTTCGAAGTACACCTGCGACGGCATCGGCGCCGCCCCGCCGCTCGCCTGGACCGGTACGCCGAGCGACGCCAAGGCGATCGCGCTGGTCGTCGACGACCCCGACGCGCCCAACGGCACCTTCACCCACTGGATCGTCCTGGACCTGCCGCCGACCACCACCGTGCTGACCGAGGTCGATCATCAGGCGAACAACTCGGAAGGCAAGCCGGAGTACACCCCGTTCTGCCCGCCCAGCGGCACGCACCACTACCGCTTCAACGTCTATGCGTTGTCCCAGGCAACGAACCTGGCCGACGGCAGCAGCCTGGACGAGGCGCTGAAGGCGATCGACAGCACCACCATCGCCCGCGGCCGGCTGACCGGGGTCTACCGCCGTCAGTAGCCGTATCCGCCGCCGTCATCGCCGTCATTGCCGGACGACGACGGCGAGGACGGTGCAGCGCCTGACGTCGTCGCCGCGTGCCACGTGAACGACGTACCGCCGAACGAGTCCGTCACGCCGTTGCCGCCGTGCTCGCCGGCACCCTTGTCGAGCTTGAAGGTGTAGAGCGGCTTGCCCTGGTACGTGAGCTGATCCGCTCCCGTGTCGGTCCGCTTCTTGACGCTCACATCCGGTACGCCGTTGGCCGAGCCGGTCGCCGGGATCCAGATGCTCAGGCAGCTTGCCGTGCACTTCACCGTCCCGCCGGCCTCCTGGTCGGCGAAGTACAGCGTCTTCCCGCTCGCGTCGACCAGCGTCTGGCCGACGCCGTCGACGTTCTTCACCGAGACCGCGTCCCCACTCACCTGCTGCGTGCCGCCGCCACCGCAGGCGGTCAGCGCGCCGGCCATTACTATTGCCCCTAGCAACCACTTCATCGTCGGGATCACTTCCTCTCCCCGACCAGTACGCACCCGGACGCCGGCGGGTTCAGGTGAACCGACTGTAACCCTCCCGCGTAGTAATCAGGTGTGGATGACGACACCGTGATCCGCGCGCTGTACGACAGGTACCGGCGGCCGCTGTTCGGGTACGTCCTGCGTGCGGTGGGCGGAGACCGCCAGTACGCCGAGGACATCGTCCAGGAGACGATGGCGCGCGCCTGGACGCACTCGGCCGAGCTCGACCCGGAGCGGGCCGGCCGCTGGCTGTTCACGGTCGCCCGCAACCTCGTCGTCTCCGGGCACCGGAAGCGGTCCGCACGGGTCACCGAGGTGGCGATCGACGGCCACGAGTTCCCGGCGTACGGCGACGACATCGACCGGGTGCTGCAGGCGTGGCAGGTGGCCGAAGTACTGCGTGGGCTCAGCGACGACCACCGGCAGGTCGTCATCGAGCTGTTCTACAAGCGGCGCACGGTGAACGAGGCCGCGGTCGTGCTGGGCATCCCCGCCGGCACGGTGAAGTCGAGGAGCTACTACGCGTTGCACGCACTGCGAGCCGCACTGGAAGAGCGAGGAGTGACCGGCTCATGACCTGCCCGCAGACCATCACCATCGGTGCCTACGTGCTCGGCGCGCTCGAGCCGGAGGAGCGCCGGGAGACCGAGCGTCATCTGGAGACCTGCGCGACCTGCCGCGTCGCACTGCTCCAGTTCGCTCCCCTCCCCGGCCTGCTGCACGCCGTACCGCTCGACGACATCCAGGCCGAGCTGCCAGAGCCTCAGCCACTCCAGCTGGTCAAGAAGAAGTCGCCTAGAAGGCGCTGGGTGCTGGCGACGGCCGCATCGACCCTGGTAGCAAGCGGTCTGGTCGGCTGGGGAGTGCTGGCCGCAGGCCCGGCCGAGGCGACGTGGACCGCGACTAACGGCGTCGGTGGGCTGGACACGAGCGCCAAGCTGACAGGCCGGGCTTGGGGTACCGACATCCAGCTGAAGCTGACCGACCTCAAGCCGGACGAGCGCTGCATGCTGGTCGTGCACGGCAAGGACGGGGCCAGCGAGACGGCCGGGTGGTGGGCGGCGAACGGCCACTACAACGCCAACGTGCCGGCCAGTACGTCGATCCCGCTGCAGGAGATCACCAGTCTGGAAGTGGTGACCGCCGGGGACACCGTGCTGAGCACGATGACCCCGGCGTCGCGCTGACTCACCAGCTGTTGTTGGAGATTCCCGTCCCGAGGATCACCTGGTCGTACGTGTTCCCGTCGTTGTCGTCCGTGTGGGCGACCGCCACCTCGGCGTACGGCGAGACCGCGACCGTCATCTGCTCCTGCCGACCCGCGGTCACCGAGCTGAGCTGCTGCGCCGACAGCCGGCCGGTGTCCGTGCCCGTCGTACCGAAGCCACGCACCCACACGTCGAGGTCGGTGGCCTCGACCGTCCAACCCACCACGGTCTGGGCCTGATCGTCGATCCCGATCGACGGCAGCTTCCCACCGACCGCCACCTCGACATCGGCGTACCGCGCCGTGCCCGTCGAGTCGAACGAGCGTGTCCAGACGCCCGCCGTACCGGTGTGGTCGGAATCCCACGCCACAGCGAAGTCACCGTTGAAGTTGGCGGCCACTGACGCGTGCGTCTGCTGGCCACCGCCTTGTGAGTTCGCAGTACGGCGCGAGAGCGTGGCTGCACCGTTCGTGCGACCCAGCCGGATCAGACCGATGTTGTAGAACGCGTTGGCGTCGCCGTCCTCGTCCCACACCACCACGGCGTCACCTGATGCTCCGACGGCTACGTCCGGGTTGTGGTGCGTTCCGGTCGTCTGTGAGGCCGTGACCTCCCAAGCGCGCGTCGTCGGACCGGTGAACCCTGCCGCCCTCACTGTTGGCTGCGCAGTGCCTTGGGTGTCTTCCCAGACCGCCGTGAACGCCACCGCACCGGTCGACGGCGCACCATCCGGGTCCACCGCGACCCGTGGGTTGACCTGCTGCCCGTCCGAGCTGCTGTTCGCGTTGCCGGACGCAGTAACAGTGCCCGCGGTGTTCACGACCCGGTACGGGATGTTGTAGAACCCGTTGCCGTCCGGGTCGTCCTGCCAGACCACGACCGCGTTGCCGTTGTCGTCCAGGCCGACGTCCGGGTGCAGGTGCCGCCAGTTCGTCACGCCGGTGTTGCCCCCGGCTGACAGCTTCTTCTCGTACACAGCGGTGTCGTTGTGGAACAGCCGCAGGTAGATCTCGCTGTGCACGTTGTCGGTCGCGTTGTCCGTGTCCCGGTCGTCCTCCCAGACCACAGCGACGTACCCGTTGCGGCTGGTCGCGACCGAGGGCGTGTCCTGGTCGCCAGTGGCCACGCTGTTGGCCGTCGTCCAGGTGGGAGTCGCCACGAACGCCTGGGCGGTCTGAGTGAAGCCAATAGCAGTGGCTGCAAGCGTTACGAAGGCCAGTGTCTTCTTCATGAGCCTCACACCGCCTGCAGGCCGGGGTGGCCTTCTTGGACGACGAAGGACTTCAGTGTGGTCGCTGCGGCGCCGTGCTCCGACACCAGCGCTACCGCACGGAAGTCGGCGTGCAGCTGCGTCGGACTGACCGTAGCCCGCACGTACCCGCGCCGGTTGCTGTAGAACTTCAGCCACGGGTTCGTCCCGACGTCCGGCACCGCGGTGGACGTGTCGCCGTCACCGCTCGACGTCACCGAGCTGGTCACGAGCTCAGTGCCGATCGTCGCCGAGCTCGCGTTGTTGTAGCCGGCCTTCAGGTCGTTGGCCCACGCCCGGTGCACGTCTCCGGTGAGGACGACGGGGTTCCGCACGGCGCGGTCCACCCAGCCTTGCTGGATCCGTGCCCGCGAGGCGCGGTACCCGTCCCACGAGTCCATGCTCGCGCCGGTCGAGTTGAAGCGGCGCGCGAAGAACACCTGCTGGCCGATGATGTCCCACGTGCCCAGGTGCTGGCCCAGACCGTCGAGCAGCCAGCTCTCCTGCGGGTTGCCGGGCAGGCTGCGGGTGGCGAGGTCAGCGTCCGAGCACACCTTCCAGCCGTCGCCACAGGCCTGGTCGTCGCGGTACTGCCGGGTGTCGAGCATGTGGAACGTCGCCAGACTCCCCCACCGCAGCCGCCGGTAGAGCTGGATGCTGTTGCCGCTGTTCACCTGAGCCGGACGCAGCGGCATGTTCTCGTAGTACGCCTGGTACGCCGCCGACCGGCGCGCGGTCCACTGCGCCGCAGTCAGCGCCGGAGTGTTGTTCTCCCGCACGGTGCCCGCGTAGTTGTTCTCCACCTCGTGGTCGTCCGGTACGACGATCCACGGCGCGGCCGCGTGTGCCGCCTGCAGGTCCGGGTCGGTCTTGTACTGCGCGTACCGGCGCCGGTAGTCCGCCAGCGACACGGTCTCGGCGCCGAGGTGCAGCCGCGGCCGGCCGGTGGTCGGTCCGTACTCGTAGATGTAGTCGCCGAGGTGCAGGATGACGCCCGGGTTCTCGTCAGCCATCCGGCGGTAGACGGTGAAGTAGCCCTCCTCGTAGTGCGAGCACGAGGTGAAGGCCATCACCAGGTCACGGCCGGCGGCACCGACGACGGGCGTCGTCCGCGTTCGGCCGACCGGAGAGACGTGGCCCTGGGCGCGGAAGCGGTAGAAGTAGTCGGAGTCAGGGTTGAGGCCACTCGCGATCACGTGGACCGCGTGCGAGGCGGCGTACTGCGCGGTGACCGTGCCGGACGCGACCAGCGTCGCGAAGGTGTCGGTCGTCGATACCTGCCAGTCGACGGCGACGTCGGCGTTGGCCATGCCGCCTTGACCGTCGGCGTTGGTCGGCGACGGGGCCAGCCGGGTCCAGAGCACGACACTGGTCGCGTCCGGCTCGCCGGACGCGACACCGAGCTGGAACGGGAACGGGACTGCCGCAGTGGCGGCGACGACGGAGGAGCGGGCGGTGGCCGGCAACACTCCGATGCCGGCTGTGGCCAGTCCGCCGAGAACAAGGGTCCTGCGACTGATTGGGCTCATGAGCCTCACCTTCACGGGTACTCAGGGCGGCAGGCCCCCGGACCGGGCGAACAACCGGTGACGATCCGGGGACCTCGAGTAGTGTGCGGTGCTTCATGCCCATAATTGCGCAGCAGAGGTAATTTTCCTACAGGACCACGATGAGCAGTATCGCGGCAGGAACACCTTCCAGCAGCGTGTTGAGCCAGAGCCGACGCTCGGTGGCGAGCAGGACCAGAGCGAGGAAGACGTGCTGCGCCGCGGTGAAGGCGACCAGCGCCTCACCCTGCGGCACGTGCCCGGTCCGGGCGAGGACGACGCCGAGTGCCAGCGCGACACCGGTCGTGAGGTTGTAGAACCCGAGGTTCACGATCCACAACCGGACCGCGTCGAAGTCGCGCCGCTCCAGCAGGAACATCGGGTAGAGCCGCGGGCTGCGGTAGAAGAACGACTCCATCAGCCAGACCGACACCAGCAGTACGGCGATGACGCTCGCCAGCACCTGCGCCGCCGTACTCACGGGAGTGTCACCCCGTGCCGGGCGGAGACCTCGCCCAGCGCGGCATAGTCGGTCGGATCGGCGGCCGCCAGCTCGGCGAAGAACGCGCCCATCCGGCCGCTCTGGCTGACGGCGAGGAACTTGGCCGACGGCGTCAGCACCGAGAACGTGTTCAGCGTGCCGGCCGGGATGCTGATCGACGACCCGGGGCCGAGGTCATATCCCTGATCCCCGGCCTGGACCAGGATCCGGCCTTGGAGCACGTAGAACGCCTTGCTCCACGGCTCGCTGTGCGGTGGAGCCGCCTCGCCCCGGGGCGCGTCGATCTCGAAGATCTCGTACTGACCGGCGGTGTGCTCGGTCCCGATCTTGACTGTCACAGTCGCGTCCGGCGCCGGGTACTCCACACCGGTGCCGGGGCTGCTCAGATGCACTGATTCGTTCATGGCAGCGACGGTAAGAACAGCCAGGCCGTCGAGACATCCCGCGGCAAAAGGGGCTTACCCGCCGCGGGAATCCCCACATTTCGGGGATAGGCCGCGGTTGGACGGCGGCGCATACTGGGCGCATGTGGGAGGGCCGGGCGCGCTCTGCGCGGCGGGACATCGCGGCACTCGCGACGTCGGGGATGGGAGTCGCGGAACTGCACGCGGCCGCGATCGAGGTGGTCGAGCAGGTCGTCGGAAGCGAACTGACCTGCTGGGCGGGCATGGACCCGGGCACGCTCGTGATCAGTTCGATGACGAGCGGCCGGGACCGCATCCCCTCGGAGTACGAGCCGCGGCTGGCCGAGACGGAGTACGCCGGCACCGATCCGAACTCGTTCGCCGAGCTGGCCCGCACGGAGCACCGGGTCGCGCGGCTCTCCGACCTGCCGTACCGCGAGGTGGTCGGGCACCGGCGGCTGAACGAGGTCTGGCGACCGCTCGGCATCGAGCACGAAGTGCGGGCGACGTTCGCGGTCGACGGCGACTGCTGGGGAGCGGCCGGCTTCGTCCGGAGCGGGCCGGACTTCAGCGACCGCGAGGTCGAGTTCCTCGAGTCGGTGGCGCCGGTGATCGGCGCGGCGACGCGGGTCGCGGTCCGGACCGACGCGCACGGGTACCGCGGTGGGGGCGGCCCGTCGATTGTCGTCACCGGACCGACCGGCGAGCCGCGTGCGATCACGGCCGCGGCCCGGACCTGGCAGGACGAGCTGAACGCGATCGCGCCCGGGCGGTTCGACGTACTCCTCCGCGCTGTCGTCACCGGGACACAGGTCGCGACGTCAGGGACCTTCCAGGCACGGGTGCAGACGGCCACCGGCGGTTGGGTGCTGCTGCAGGGCAGCCGGCTGATCGGCGACGAGGCGGAGGTCGTGGTCACGATCGAGCCGGCGTCGGGACGTCACCTGGTCGGCATGCTGCTCGCGGCGTACGGGCTGACCACCCGCGAGCGGGAGATCTGCCTGGAGGTCATCTCCGGCTACCCGACGGCCGAGATCGCGGACCGGTTGTCGATCTCGCCGCACACGATCCAGGACCACCTGAAGTCCGCGTTCGCCAAGGTCGGCGTCCGCAGCCGCGGCGAGCTGGTCGCGACGCTGCGCCCCGAGGACCTGACGATCAGGCCGGCGTGAGCTGCTTGCGGTACGTGCCCGGAGGTACGCCGAAGTCGCGCTTGAACGCCTTCGCGAACGCGAACTCGGACGTGTAGCCGATCTCCTTCGCCACCGTGGCGAGCGGACGGTCGAGGTCCCGCAGCAGCCGCGCCGCCGTCGTCATCCGCCAGCGCGCCAGGTAGGTCAACGGCGGCTCACCGACTGCCTCGGTGAAGCGCCGCGCGAACGCCGCTCTCGACAGGCCCACGTGGGCGGCGAGCTCCGCCACGGTCCACGCCGCACCGGGCTTCTCGTGGATCAGCTCGAGCGACCGCGCCACCGCAGGATCGGTCAGCGCCCGCGCCCAACCCCTGTCGGTCGGGCACTCGTTGTCCTCGAACCAGGCCCGCAGGATCAGCACCAGCAGGGCATCGACCAGAGCAGGTACGACGGCCGCCGCGCCGGGCTCCTGCGCGTCGAGCTCCTCCCCCAGGATGCTGATTGCCCTATGCAACGTTCGGTGCTTGCCCGGACTGGCCGGTACGACGACCACGTCCGGCAGCTTGCTCAGCACCGGGTGCGGGCGCTCGCGATCGAGCCTGTAGGTCCCGCACAGCACCAGCGACCGCGGACCCTGCCCCTGCGGCCACTCCGTCGCGGCCGGGTCGAAGGTCGCGATCGGCGAACTGGGGTGATCGGCGAGCGCGTGCTCGAGGCCGCGCGGCAGCAGCACCACGTCCCCCGGGCCGAGCGCGATCGGCTCCACGCCATCCGGCAGCAGCCACGCGTTGCCCTGCAGGATCACGTGGAAGGTCGCGCCGAAAGAGTGCGCGAACCGCATCCCCCACGGGCCGCGGGCGTCGGTGCGCGCGGAGGTGGCCGGCCCGGTGCGGAGGGTCGTGACGACATCGGCGAGAACGTCCATGTCAATCACAGTACAAGACGATCAGACATAAACCAGCGCTTCATGGACATAGATCCGCTCGATCCGACCTGTCTACTGTCGGTGACACCACTTCTTTGAGGAGCACTTTGATGAGCATTGTCGTCACCGCAGCCACCGGTCACCTGGGCAACCTGGTCATCGACGAGCTGCTGCAGCGGGTCCCTGCCGACCAGGTCGTCGCCGTCGCCCGGAACGCGGCGAAGGCCGCACCGATCGCCGACCGCGGCGTCGAGATCCGGATCGCGGACTACAACGACCCGGCAGCCCTCGCGCAGGCCTTCCGGACGGGCGACACGGTCCTCCTGATCTCCGGTCTCGAGCCGAACCGGCGCGACCAGCACCAGGCGGTGATCGCGGCGGCACGCGAGGCCGGCGTCGCACGGATCGTCTACACCAGCGTGCTCGGCGGACCGGAGGCCGACTTCGACCTGGCCGCCGACCACATCGCCACCGAGCAGGCCATTCTCGACTCGGGTCTGCCGTACACGTTCCTCCGCAACGGCTGGTACCACGAGGTCTACACCGACCAGATCGCGGGCCAGCTCGAGCACGGTGTCGTGGGCAGCGCCGGGGACGGCCGGATCGCGTCCGCAGCGCGGCGCGACTTCGCGGCCGCGGCAGCCGTCGTACTGACCGGGGACGGGCACGAGAAGACGGCGTACGACCTGAATGGCGACACCAACTACTCGCTGACCGAGTACGCGGCCGAACTGGCCCGGCAGTCCGGGCAGGAAGTTGCCTACAGCAACCTCTCACCCGCCGAGCACGCGCAGGTGCTGATCGGTGCGGGTCTCCCGGAGCCGGTGGCGCAGCTGTTCGTCGGCGTGGACGACGCGATCGGGCGTGGCCTGCTGGCCGGGCGCGGCAGCGACCTGTCGCGCCTGATCGGCCGGCCGACCACGCCGATCGCGGACTCCATCGCCGCCGCGCTCAGCTCCCGCTGATCACCCCGGGCTGCAGCGACTTCGCGCCGGCAGGCACCGGGTCGAACGGCTTGCGGTCCTGGGTGCAGGTCGAGCCGTCCCTGGGCGCCTGGAGGTCGACCAGATACTCGGTGACCAGGCGATCGGCGCAGCTGCTCTTGCCGATCGTCGTGTGCCCCCAGCCCTCGACCGTCACCATCCGCGCGTCCGGCCACAGGTCGGCGTACGGACGGGTGGCCTGGTACGGCGTCGCCGGGTCGTGGCGGGTGCCGAAGACGAGGACCGGAGCTTTCACCGTGTTCTGCCACGGGCCGAGGAACGCGTCGGTGTCGCGAATGCCCATGAACTCGCACTCGATCCCGACCCAGGCGCGGTAGCGGCCGAAGTGCGGCGCGCGCCGGTCGGCGGCATCGGCGTACTGCGGGTACGCGAACGGCCGGCGGCTCTGGCGCGCCTCGACACACGGCTGCAGCGCGCTGCCGATCGAGGTGGTGTAGTCCTCCTTGCGGCGGTTCCAGTCGATCAGCACCTGCGGTGCCTTCCGGGCCGCCTTCGCCTGGTTCGTCGTCGAGAGCTGCGCCCAGAGCTGGGCGAGCGCCGGGAAGTTGAGCGGGTCGTACAGGTTCGAGAACGTGACCGCGACGGCTACGGCGTACGTCACCTTGATCGTCGTACCGTCCGGCAGCGGTACGTCGATCGGGGTGGTCTTCAGCCGTTGGAGGCTGTTCTCGACCACGGTCTTCGGGTCGCCGAGGCTGTTGAGCACGCACTCGGCCCCGGCCTTCTTGCACTCGGCAAGGAACTGCTCGTAGGTGTCGGACGCGCCTTCACCCTGCCGGAGGCGGACGCCGAACGGGCGGCGGTCGCCGTCGGAACCGGAGTACCACTCGGGCAGGAGCGTGCCGTCGAGGACGAGTGCCCGGACCTTGTTCGGGAAGAGCTTGCCGTACGTCGCGCCGAGGTACGTGCCGTACGAGTACCCGGCGTACGTCAGCTTGTCGTCGCCGACGGCCTGCCGAAGCAGATCCAGGTCGCGGGCGACGTTCGCGGTGGAGTAGTGCGCGAGGTGGTCTGGCAGCTGGCTGCGAGCTTCGCGCCCGCGGCGGTGTACTGCCGCTCCTCCTTCGGCGTCAGCGGGAACGGCGGTACGTTCGCGAGCGCCTTGGCCTCGTCCGCCTCGGTCGGGTAGCAGGTCGCGGGATCCGAGCGGCTCACGCCGCGGGGGTCGAAGCCGAGGATGTCGAACCTCGCGCGGACCTCCGGCGTGTAGATGAACTGGCCGGCCTGCTGGACCAGGTCGACACCCGAACCGCCGGGGCCGCCGGGGTTGGTGAACAGTGTGCCGATCCGGTGCGCCGGATCGCTCGCCGGCAGCCGGGTCAGCGCGATCGTCGTGGTCGGCCCGTGCGGCCTGTCGTAGTCGGTCGGCACCTCGACCGTGGCGCACTGGAACGGCTTCAGTTGGGGGTCGGTCCCGCAGCTCCCCCACGCGATCATCGGCTTGGCACTCTGCGCCGTCGCCGGCGTCATCGGGGCCAGCAGGACCACTGCGGCAGCGCCGACCAAGAGACTTCGAAGGATTCTTCTGGGCGTCATGTCGCCGACCGTAGGCGGACGGCTGCTCAGGCCGCGTCCGTCACGAGAAGGAGGCCGGGAACCCACCTCGCGGTGGACCCGGCCTCCTGCTGACTGCTGCGGTCAGGCGGTCTTCTCGCGGCGCTCGCGCTTGCGCTCGATCTGGTCGCGCGGGATCAGCGTCGGGTTCACGTTCTCCAGGACGACCTCGCCGGTGACGACGACCTTCGCGACGTCCTCGCGGCTCGGCACCTCGTACATCACGTTGAGGAGAACCTCTTCCATGATCGCCCGCAGGCCCCGGGCGCCGGTACCGCGGAGCAGCGCCTGGTCGGCGATCGCCTCGACCGCGTCGTCGCTGAACTCGAGCTCGACGTTGTCGATCTCGAAGAGCCGCCGGTACTGCTTGACCAGCGCGTTCTTCGGCTCGGACAGGATCTTGATCAGCGCCTCGCGGTCCAGCGGGGACACCGTCGTGATCACCGGCAGCCGGCCGATGAACTCGGGGATCAGCCCGAACTTGAGCAGGTCCTCCGGCATGACGTCGGCGTACCCACCGACCTCCTTCGGCTTCTCCGGCTCGCGGACCGCGTTGAACCCGAGGGTCTTCTTGCCGACCCGCTGCTCGACCATGTGGTCCAGGCCGGCGAACGCGCCGCCGACGATGAACAGCACGTTGGTGGTGTCGATCTGGATGAACTCCTGGTGCGGGTGCTTGCGGCCACCCTGCGGCGGCACCGAGGCCGTCGTCCCTTCCAGGATCTTCAGCAGCGCCTGCTGGACGCCTTCACCAGAGACGTCCCGGGTGATCGACGGGTTCTCGCTCTTGCGGGCGATCTTGTCGACCTCGTCGATGTAGATGATCCCGGTCTCGGCCTTCTTGACGTCGTAGTCGGCCGCCTGGATCAGCTTGAGCAGGATGTTCTCGACGTCCTCACCGACGTACCCCGCCTCGGTCAGCGCGGTCGCGTCCGCGATCGCGAACGGGACGTTCAGCATCCGGGCGAGCGTCTGGGCGAGGTACGTCTTGCCGCAGCCCGTCGGGCCGATCAGCAGGATGTTCGACTTGGCCAGCTCAACGGCCTCGTCCTTCGCGTGCCGGCCGGCGCTGGACGCGCCCTGGCCGTCGCGGACCCGCTTGTAGTGGTTGTACACCGCTACCGCGAGTGCCTTCTTCGCCACGTCCTGTCCGACGACGTAGGCGTTGAGGAAGTCGTAGATCTCGCGGGGCTTCGGCAGCTCGGTGAGACCGACCTCCGAGCCCTCGTTCAGCTCTTCCTCGATGATCTCGTTGCAGAGATCGATGCACTCGTCGCAGATGTAGACGCCGGGACCGGCGATGAGCTTCTTGACCTGCTTCTGACTCTTGCCGCAGAACGAGCACTTGAGCAGGTCACCGCCGTCACCTATGCGTGCCACCGGGACAGATCCCTTCTATGCGCAGTCGGACCGTTTCGACGGTACCCCGTCAAGGGCGGAAAAGCCGCGCTCGCCACCGGGTTGTGACTACGCCGGTGGCGAACGCGGCTGGCCCTTGACAGCTGGACTGCCTAGGGCCAGGGAGTACTCAGACGCCGGCCGGGACCGGGGTCTTCAGGGACTGCAGGACGTCGTCGATCAGGCCGTACTCGATCGCCTGCTCGGCGGTCAGGAACTTGTCCCGCTCGATGTCGCGGGACACCTCCTCGCGCGACTTGCCACTCGCGTCGGCGATCATGGTCTCCAGCAGCGCCCGCAGGCGGAGGATCTCGTTCGCCTGGATCTCGATGTCGCTGGACTGCCCGTAGGTGCCCTCGGTGGCCGGCTGGTGGATGATGATCCGGCTGTTCGGGAGCGCAAGCCGCTTGCCCGGCGTACCGGCCGCGAGCAGCACCGCCGCGGCGGAGGCCGCCTGGCCGAGGCAGACCGTCTGGACATCGGGCTTGATGTACCGAACGGTGTCGTAGATCGCGGTCAGCGCTGTGAACGAGCCGCCCGGCGAGTTGATGTAGATGCTGATGTCGCGGTCGGAGTCCATCGACTGCAGGCACAGCAGCTGCGCCATCACCGCGTTCGCGATCTCGTCGGTGATCGGCGTACCGAGGAAGATGATCCGGTCCTCGAACAGCTTCGTGTAGGGATCGATCCGGCGCATGCCGTACGACGTGCGCTCCTCCCACTGCGGGATGAAGTAGTTCATGGTGCGTCCTAACTGGAGTGGGAGATCAGGAGTTCGGGCTGCCCTGGCTCAGCTGGGCGGCGCTGGTCACGACGTGGTCGATGAAGCCGTACTCCTTGGCCGCCTCGGCGGTGAACCAGCGGTCGCGGTCCGCGTCGTTCTCGACCTGCTCGAGCGGCTGGCCGGTGTGCTCGGCGATCAGCTTGAACAGCAGCGCCTTCAGGTGCAGCGACTGCTCGGCCTGGATCTTGATGTCCGAGGCCGTACCACCCATACCGCCGGACGGCTGGTGCATCATGATCCGCGCGTGCGGCAGCGAGTAGCGCTTGCCCTTCGCGCCGGCGCAGAGCAGGAACTGGCCCATGGAGGCCGCCAGACCCATCCCGACGGTGGCGACGTCGTTGGAGATCCACTGCATGGTGTCGTAGATCGCCATGCCGGAGTCCACCGAGCCACCCGGCGAGTTGATGTACAGCCAGATGTCCGCGCTCGGATCCTGAGCGTTCAGCAGCAGCATCTGCGCGATGATCGCGTTCGAGTTGTCGTCGCGAACCTCGGACCCCAGGAAGATGATGCGGTTTTTCCGCAGCTCGCGGTAGATGTCGTCGTCTTGT
Organism: Kribbella sp. NPDC026611; assembly: GCF_040638345.1. Lineage (NCBI taxonomy): Bacteria > Bacillati > Actinomycetota > Actinomycetes > Propionibacteriales > Kribbellaceae > Kribbella > Kribbella sp. NPDC026611. The sequence goes on along the minus strand of NZ_JBEZYC010000011.1, from coordinate 230,851 downwards.
CCGCCGGAGCCGTTGCCGCCCGCGGCGGTGGGGCTGGCTGCAAATGTCTCGTTCACGAACCCGACATTACTGGGCGGCGGCGACAGACCTAAGGCTGGGCCGCAGGTGTTCGCTCACGGCGCACCGGGGCGTCTGCCCACAGCTAAATCGGTGTTGCCGTGTCAGGTACTTCGCCCACGCGAACGGCCCGGAACCTTGGTGGGTTCCGGGCCGCTCGGTGCTGTGCCGGCTCAGGCCTTCGCGGGCTCCTCGACCGGGGCCTCGGCCTCGGTCGCGTCGGCGGTCTCCGCCTCGGGGTCGGCGTACGAGCCGTCCGGCTGCAGGGTCTTGAGCTCGACGTGGTTGCCGGACGCGTCGGTGATCTTGGCGTTCTCGACCAGGTGCGCCAGCGCCTTGCCGCGGACGACCTCGGAGACCAGGCTCGGGACCAGGTTGTTCTCCACCGCGTGCTGGGCGAACTGGTCCGGGCTGACGCCGGAACGCTGCGCGTGCCGGACGATGTGCTCGGTGAGCTCCTGGTCGTTGACGCTCAGCTCCTGCTGCTCGGCCACCAGGTCCAGCACGAACTGCGCCTTGATCGCGTCCTCGGAGCGCTTCTTCAGGTCCTCGTCGAACTCTTCCTGGGTCTGCTCCTCGCCCTCGAGGAACTGCTCCATCGTCATCCCGGAGTACCCGAGCTGCTGCTCCAGGTTCTCCTTGCGGGCGGCCAGCTCGTCGGTCAGCAGACCGTCCGGCACCGGCACGTCGACCAGGGTGAGGATCTTCTCCAGTACGGCGTCACGCGCGTCGCCGGCCTGCTCGAGCCGCTTGCCGCGCTCCAGCCGAGCGCGGACATCGGCGGTGAGCTCCTCCGCGGTGTCGAACTCGGACGCCGTCTGCGCGAACTCGTCGTCCAGCGCCGGCAGCTCCTGCTCCTTGACCGCGGTCACGGTCACCTCGACGTCGACGTCCTCGCCCTTGAGCTCGCCGCCGACCAGCTGGGTGACGAAGGTCGCCTTCTCGCCGGCGCTCAGGCCGGTCACGGCGTCGTCCAGGCCGTCGAGCAGCTGACCGCTGCCGACCTGGTACGACAGGCCGCTCGCCTGCGCCTCCTCGACCCGCTCGCCGTCCTTGCTCGCGGACAGGTCGATGGTGATGTAGTCCTTGTCCTGCACCGGGCGCTCGACCGGGTTCAGCGAGCCGAACCGCTGGCGCAGGGCCTCGATCTGCTCCTCGACCTCGTCGTCGGAGATCTTCAGGTCCTCGACCTCGGCCTCGATGCCCTCCAGGTCCGGCAGCGTGATCTCCGGGCGGACCTCGACCTCGGCGGAGAACTGCAGGCTCTCCTTGTCGTTGAACTCGGTCACGTCGACCTCGGGCCGGCCGATCGCCTTCACCTGGTTGTCGCTGACCGCCTGCGAGTACAGCTTCGGCAAGGCGTCGTTGATCGCTTCCTCGAGCACGGGCCCACGGCCGACCCGCTGGTCGATGACCTGCGGCGGGATCTTGCCCTTGCGGAAGCCCGGCACCTGGATCTGCTGAGCGATGGCCTTGTACGCCGCGTCGAGGCTCGGCTTGAGCTCCTCGAACGGCACCTCGACGATGAGCTTGACCTTGGTCGGGCTCAAGGACTCGACGGTGCTCTTCACGGTGGCGGTTCTCCTTGATTCGGTGACAGGCAGCACGGTGACAGCCCGCGCCGCAGCGGTGCTGCAGGGGGTTTGTCGGGGCGACAGGACTCGAACCTGCGGTCTCCTGCTCCCAAAGCAGGCGCGCTAGCCACTACGCTACGCCCCGCAGTGACCGGAAGAGTCTAGTCGACCGGAACCAGTGCTCTGACCACCGGGGGCCTGGGCTCCTCGTTTTGAGTCTGGCCCCAGGGTTGTGGAATCATTACCTGAGCACGCGGGTGTAGCTCAATGGTAGAGCCCCAGTCTTCCAAACTGACTACGCGAGTTCGATTCTCGTCACCCGCTCTCGGACGATGGGCGAGGTGTGCCTGCGGAGTGCGCAGGCTGCCTCGCCCTCGTCATGTCATGCGTCTCGCTCCGCTCGACGCGGCGGGGGCTCCGCCACCCGCACCCCCTTTGCCTTCGCTTCGCTCGGCCCGCTGTGGTCGGGTTATGCGGGTCGGTTGAACCATTCGACGGCCAGGTCAGCAATCGCGGTCGGGGCATCGTCAGTTATGAAGTGGGCTGCGTTGGCTATGTAGGTGAATTTGATGTGGTCGGCGTAGCGGTCGGGGGTGCTGCAGACGTGGCTCATGGTTTCTTCGGTCCAGGGGTGGTCTTGGCGGCCGAAGATGATTTGGGTGGGGACTGTCAGGCGGCGGTGGCGGTAGGTGCCTCGGATGATGCGTAGGGCTTCGGGGAGGACCATGCCTCGGGTCAGGGGGCGTACTGCGGCGTCGATTTCGGGGCGGGTCAGGGGGGCCAGGTGGGATTCGATGGTGGCCTGGGAGATGGGGGTTGCGACGTACCTGTGGGAGAAGACTCCTGCCAGGGAGGCGCCTGGGCGATGCCAGATGAAGGGCGGGAGGTGCTGGAAGCCGGGCAGGAGTTTGGGGCTGAATCTCATGAAGCCCGGTGGCACGGAGAGTTGGGTTGCGGTCCGCACGCGGTCGGGGTGTTCGTAGGTCAGTTGCATTGCTGTGATGACGCCCATGTCGTGGGAGATGAGGTGGGCGCGGTCGATCTTCAGGGCGTCGAAGAGGTTGAGTAGGTCGTGGAGGCGGGTCTCGCGTTTGATTTCGGGATTGTCGGCTGTGGTCCAGCCGGCTCCGCGGAGGTCGGGGCAGATTGCTTGGTAGCCCGCCGCGGCGATGACGGGGGCGATCGCGCGCCACTGCCACCAGTGTTGGGGGAATCCGTGGAGGAGGACGACAGGGTCGCCTTCGCCGATGGTTGCGACGTGGGTGCGTAGGCCTGGCGTTTCGACGACTCGGTGGTCGAAGCCGGGCGCCTCTGGAAGGGGCGGGGACCAGGCCTGGGCGGCTACGGAACCTGTGCTGTGTGGCTCGGACGTGGCCATGGCGGCCTCCCTCGTGCGGCTACTACTACGTTTATAGTAGGGCGCTCGAGAGGGGGCGTCTATGCCGATTAATCCGTGGCTTGGGCCTGCTTCAGGTTTGTCTGATGGGGAGCGGCCAGCCAGTCCTGGGCCAGGCGGGGGTCTGTCGGCTCGTCACCTTGGCGTAGGGCGTTGAGGTAGGCGCGGTCGGCGGCGATGCGGGCCGCGATCTCGGTGCGTTCGGCGACGGCTCCGTGGCCTGGGATGAGTACGTCGACGTACTGGGCGGCTTCGCTGAGGCGATCGAGTGCCGCTTCGTAGGCAGGCAGCTGGTTGGGGCGGCGCGGGTCGAGCATCGGGATGAGTACGTCGGACAGCATGTCGCCGGCGATCAGGACGCCGCGGTCCGCGAGGAGTACGGCGGCGTGGCCGATCGCGTGCGCGTCGTGCTCGATCAGCTCGCCCGGCACGGGCCCGCCGTCCGCGGGCAGCGGGGTGAGGAGACCGATCAGCTCGAGCGGGATGCCGTCCGCGCTCTCCGCCGCCATCGCCTGCGCCCGCTCCCGCGCTGCAGTGGCCAGCTGGACATTGGGAGCAGTCGCATACCGCGGTACGTCGCCGAACCGGGAGTGCCAGAGCAGGTGGTCCCAGTGCGGGTGGGTGGAGAACCCAGCAATCACGGGGATGCCGAGGCGTCCCACGTCATCGGCGAGCTCCTCCAGATCGGACCCGCTGATGCCGGGTCGACCAGGACCAGCCCGTCATCCCCGCGCACGACCACGGCATTGCTCGAGACCCACTCGCTCTGCCGCACCCAGACCCCGTCGGCCACCTGCTTCACCATGCGCTCACCTTGTCAGCTGCCTCCGACAAAATGCAGACCCGCTCAGCGCCAGAACTTCCAGCCCTCAGGAGCCTTCGGAAACTCAGCCGGCGGCATCCACCCCCGAGCCGGGCGCCACCCCGGCGGATGCGGCGGCCAGTTGGGTGGAGCCTGAAACCGGTACCGCGCATCCCGGACCAGCCAATACACCGCCCACGCAGCCGCGACCCCCGCAAGGACCCACAACCCCAGACCCACCAGCGCAAACGTCCTCGGCTCAGGCCCACACTCGACAGCCTCCGGCGCGCACGGGTCCGACGGCACCGCCAGCATCAGCACGCCGAGACAACCAACCGCCGCGAACAGCCCCGCAAAGAACCACCCAAGCACCACCAGGACCGTGTGCCTCGGCGCATCGGAGTACCCATGCCACACCCGCGGATCCGGCGGCGCAGTCCAACTCACGCCACCATTACACCCCGCGCTCGGCCGACCCAGCTTCAGGCGGGCCAGTCGCTGTCCGGGAGGAGGGTGTGGAGGGGTGCGGATCGGTCGGCGCCCAGGAGGACCTCGGTGTTCGAGTTCGCCGGGTCGATCTGGCGGATGAATTCCCGGCAGCGGCCGCAGGGCGGTACGACGTGGAGCGCATCGGCGCCTTGCCAGACGGCGACGATCTTGGCGATCTTGTACTCGCGGGCGGTGACCATCGCGGCGATCGCGGCATGCTCAGCACAGAACCCGGTGCCGGATGCGGTGTCGATACAGACCCCGACGTACACGTTCCCGGCCTCGGTCACGAGCGCCGACGCCACGTCCCCGAACAGTCGATCCCCTACGTGGTGAGGATGCAGCACCGCCGCGGCCGCCTCGATCAGCGTGTCGTTGGTTTTCACGCACGGAACCTAGCCTTCGCAGTCATCTCGGGGCGATGGAATTACTGAGGCGCGCGGCGGTCGGCTTCGCTGCGGAGTACGCAGAACTCGTTGCCCTCGGGGTCGGCGAGGACGGCCCAGCCGGTGCCGTCGGGGTTGCGGCGGTCGGCGACGAGCGTGGCGCCGAGGGCGAGGAGGCGCCGTACCTCCTCGTCGCGTGTCGTCTCGGGGCGTAGGCACAGGTGGACGCGGTTCTTGACGGTCTTCGGCTCGGGGACCTGGTTGAAGTACAGGACCGGTCCCTCCGCCAGCAGTACGACGGTCTCATGGTCACCTGGCTCGCAGTCCGGATCGAGTGGCCGGCCGGTCACCTCGCTCCAGAAACGAGCCAGCTCGTACGCATTCGCACAGTCGATCGCCACGTTCTGCACCATCGAAACCATGTGCGTATCCTTCCCCTACCAAGGGATCAGACAGGTGGCAGGTCCGCTGCCAGCTCGAGCAAGCGGTCCAGGACCGCACCGCCAGAGGCGGAGCCGCCGTTGTGCTGCCACTCGTTGGTGACCCAGTGGGTCAGGTTCCCGATGTGCGCCGCGGTCTGGAGCGACAGGGCGGCGTCGACGTACATGTCCTCGTGCCAGATGGCCGCCGCGACCGGGACGCGGTTGGTGGCCAGCCGGTCGGTGTCGTAGAGCGGGGTCCAACCGCCTTCTGACGCGAGCAGGTGAGCCGCCTCGGCGAACGGCTGCAGGCCGGAGATGTGCTCCAGCATCCACGGGTAGATCATCTCGCCGGTGAACAGCAGCCGCTCCCGGTCCGGGTCGAACTCCGGCGGGCGCAGGCGCGCGGCGGCCCAGTTGGTGGGGCAGTCGTCCTGCGCGTAGATGCTCTCGTGTATCACCGTCCACAGCGGCACGTTGCCCTCGCCGCCGTTGCCCATCACGCCGTACAAGAAGGGGCGCGACAGCTCGTCCCCGTCCCACGCCGAGTCGATCAACCAGTGCAGCTCCTCGGCGTACCCGCTCATGCCCAGCTCGATACCGAGCGTCTGGAAGCGCAGTACGTCGAGCCGGTCGCCGTCGGGCAGGCGTACGTCGTTGTCGCGCAGGTGGTCCGCGATCCGGCGTACCCGGGCGACGTCCTCCGGGTAGCGGGCGTAGTACTCCTCGTTCTTCGCGACGACGCGCGGGTACGTCGCGGTGTAGACGTCGTCCGGCGTCGCGGCGAGGCCTGGGAGACCGCCCATGATCAGGCTGGTCTTTAGCCCCTCCGGCGCGAGCGAGAGGTACGTGAGCGTGATGAACCCGCCGTAGCTCGTGCCCAGCGTCGTCCACGGCTTGCCCGGGCTGAGCTCGGCGCGGATCAGCTCGAGGTCACGGACGATCGAGTCAGCCCGGAACAACCGCAGGTACGCCGCAAGCTCGGCCGGCTTCATCGACTTCGCAGTACGCGCGGTGACCGGCGTACTGCGACCTGTCCCGCGCTGGTCGAGCAACAACACCCGGTAGTCCCGAGTCGCCCGCTCCAGCCACCCGCTGGCCCCCATCGGCCGCGGCGCCGGCAACCCCGGCCCACCGTGCAGATACACAAGCCAAGGCAAGTCCTCATCAACCTTGCCCGAAGCAACAACCTCCCGCCCCAGCACCTCGAGCGTCCCACCCCCCGCCCGCCCATGCTCCACCGGCACCGAAAACCACCGATCCCCCACCACCAACCCCGGAATCCGCACCATCCCCCCATCTTCCAGGCGCGCTGGGTCACTCAACCGATCCGCCGCACGGCCGCCTCGTACTGCGACCGGTCGAAGACAAACGGCCCGAACCCCGAGTAGTCCCGGCCTGGCCGGTGCGGCTGGGCAAACCCACTCCACGTCACCTGCTCGCCACCAGCGACCCGGGCCTCGAGCGGCCAGCATCCCATCTCGCCGCACTCACACCCGAGCAGCGCCAGAGCCCCGCGCTCAGCCCAGTACTGCGACTCCGGCCGTCCTGTCAGGTACTGCGCCAGGTCCCCGTAGTCGAAGTAGTCCAGGACCAACCCGGCGTACCCACCAACAACATCAAACCCCCGCTCCGCTTCATACGAAGCCACCAACTCGACCAAGCTCACCCCGTCCACAGTCGGCATGAGCTCACGCACCGGCCCGCCCTCCCAGGACCGCACCTCGAAACCAACCCGGCGAATCTCCATCAGCTGGCCTGGCTTATGGAGCGCGCAGGAAGGCTAGGGCGTCTATCGCGGCGGGGGCCGTGGTGGTTGAGATGACCTTTACTGGGCCGGTGCGGAGGGGGGTGGTGGGTAGGTAGGTGACTACTCGGGAGGTGGTGGTGGCGGACAGGTTTACCGTGCCTATTTTGATGTTGGCGTGGTAGACGTCGACGCGGCCTTGGCCGGGGCCGTGGATGGCTACTACGGCTATGCGCTGGGCTGCTTCGGTTGCCTTGGTCAGGTAGGCGCCGTTGGCTTTCAGGATGGCGGTGGTGCCTTGGAAGGCCAGGGTGCTGGTGGAGCGGGTTGCGGTGCCTGCGGTGGTGAAGGCTCGGTCGTCCTGCGGGGAGACCGAGCAGATCTGTGGGGCCCACGCCGAGACGTTGCCGAGGTAGTCGCGGGCGCGAACCATGAAGCACTCGTCCCAGCCGAGGCGTGGCGTCCAGGAGATCGACGTGATGCGCGTGTTCTGCCACGTGGCCGGGTAGATCCAGTTGCCTAGAGCAACACCAGGCGCAGCTACCTTGTAGATCACGTCGTACGACGCGATGTCGGTGTCGTCCTTGTAGGCCCACCGGACCGTCACCGGCGCGCCCAGCGCGACCCGGTCCCCGATCCGCCACGTCACCAGCGACGGGGCCGTACCGTCGACCTCGCTGCAGTACGACGCGCTCCACGCGCTGACGTTGCCTGCGTAGTCGCGCGCCCGCACCTGCCAGCAGGTATCAGTGCCGACAGCGGCCGTCATGCTGGCGCCGTTCGTCTTCAGCCCCTGCCACGCCGGCACCTGGTTCCACGCGCCGTACGGCGAAGTCCGGTTGGGCCGCTGCTGGATCCGTAGGTCGTACGTGTTCACGCCCGTGGCCGGCGAGTTCGGGTCCTGCGGGTCCTCGTACGCCCACTCGAACGACAGGCTGGTGTTGTCCCGGATCCGGTCCCCGGCCGACGCACTGGTCAGCTTCGGCGCCACAGTGTCCGGCCGCTGCTGCGGATCCGCCGCCAGCCAGCCCAGCGTGATCACCCGCGGCCGGTCCGCGCCGTCGGCATACACGATCTTCGCTGCGCCGCCTCCGTCCGCACGGAAACTAGGAGCAGCCGTACGCACCGGGCCGTACCGCCGCTGCCCAAGCGCGACGTCGTTCAGGTCCGTCACCAGCAGGTCGGACCCAGACGCCTGGACCGTAAAGCCGTTCCCCAGCTGAGCGTCCGCCGCCACGGTCAGGTTGCGCGGCGCCTGCGGCCCCTGCACGTCCACGACCTGGTTGCACCCACTCAGCAACGCCCAGCGGCCGTTGACCCCGTGCGGTCCGACCGTGCACGCACTCGCGACCAGCACGGTCTTCACGACCCCAGTGGTGAGGTCCTTGCCGTCCAGATGTCCCGGCGACGTCACCTTCCACACCGTGTTGTCCGCGAGGGCAAAGGGCGGCGCGTAGTCCGCCAGCTTTGTCCCATTGGCGACGGCGTACACCGAGGCCGTAGCAGCTCCGGCAGCCTGGTCCGACACGAGCTTCCCGCCCTTGCCCAGCACCACCTCGTCGGCAGACGGGAACGAAAGCCCACCGACCTTCGCAGTACCTCCGTCGAACGTCAGCAGCGACGCGCCCTCCACCTGCAGCGCCTTGCCGCTGCTGGACCCACCAGAGGCCGTCCAGCTCGTCCCGTTGTTGCTCGTCTCGTACACCGCGTGACTGTCATGGTCCGACACGACGATCCGCGCCCCGGACATCCCCACGTCGGCCGCAGTACGCCCAGGGACAAGAACGCCCTCGCCCAGGTGCTCCGGCGGGTCCGCTGCCATCACCCGACCGGCCGCCAGCGGCAGCAGTACGACGGCACACGCGACCGCGAGCGCCTTGACCCGAACCTGAACACCAGACCCCCCAGCCCAACTGTGGACAACGGCCCGCACCCTAACCAGTAACCACCGGTAACGGAAGCACCAACCGGTCTGGACCCCTTCAGCCCACCTTCGTCCACGGCCCGCAGCGCGCGGTCTCGAACCCCTTGTCGGTCGTCTTCACCGTCACCGTCTGCGGACCGTTGCTGAGGTTGTTCGTGATGATCGCGTCGGTCCCGCCGTCCAGGCTCTTCAGCCGCGCCCAGTAGCATCCCGCGCCGCCGGCCGCCTTGTAGTCCCCGGCCTTGATGTCCACGCCTACCTCGTACGTCCCGTCGCCGTGGATCGCGGCCGCCGGAGTCGGAGGCCGCGCGGTCACGGTCTTCCGCGGCGGCGCGGGCAAGGTCACCGCCGGCTTGGAGACGGTCGCGGTCACCGTTGCCGTTGGCTGCGGCGCGCCGACCGCCGGACCCTCGATCCGCGCGTGCACAGCCGCACCGACCAGCAGCCCGAGGATGAAGATCCACACCGCGGCCACCCACGTAACCCGCCGCTTCGGCTTGCCTGGTGGCGACGCATGAGACATGTGGTTGCTCCCTTGGGTCGCCAAGTTTCGCGGGCAGTGAACAAGCTCTGCTGCGGGCGAACAACAGTAGTCGAACGGCTCTCGTGAGTGACAGTTTGCAGGACATGGCATGGGTGGTGCGAGGCGAGTTCCGCAAGTTGTGGGTCGGTCAACTCGTGTCGCTGTCGGGGAGCGCCGTCACCACAGTTGCACTGCCACTGGCTGCAGTTGTGACACTGCAGGCGTCCGCCGTCCAGATGGGCCTGCTGTCCGCCCTCTCGATCGCCCCACACCTCGTCTTCGGGCTCCTGGCCGGCGTCTGGGTCGACCGATGGTCGCTACGCCGCGTGCTGATCTGGACCGACCTCGGACGGCTCGTCCTGCTCGGCTCGGTGCCCGCTGCCGCGGCCCTCGACCGGCTGAGCATCGAGCAGCTGTACGTCGTCGCCGTACTGACCGGCGTCCTCACCCTGCTCAACGACACCGCCTCGCAGACCATGCTCCCGGCGCTGGTCCCGCGCGACGACCTCATGCGTGCCAACAGCGCGTCCCTGCTCAACCTGAACCTCGCCTCGACGGTAGGGCCGTCAGCGGCCGGCGTCCTGGTTCAGGTACTCACGGCACCGTTCGCGATCCTCATCGACGCCGCGTCGTACGCCGTCTCGACCCTCACGGCGTACCTGATCCGCGAGCCGGGTCGTCCTCCCGCACCAGAGCGAGCGGAGGTCCGCCTGTCGACCGGTCTGCGTGTCCTGTTCGGCCAGCGGGTACTGCGGCCGCTCCTCACGTCAGCCACCATCGCCGCGGCCGCCGGCGCCATGCAAGGCCCGCTGACCGTCCTGTACCTCGTCCGCGAGCTCCACCGCTCCCCGGCCTTCGTCGGCCTAGCCGTGACGTCCTTCGGCGCAGCTGCTGTCCTCGGCACCTTCGTCGCCGGCCCCTGGTGCCGCCGGGTAGGCATCGGCTACTCCTACCTGTCCGGCGTCTTCCTCGCATCCCTGGCCGGAGTCGCCTTGTTCACCGGGGTGACACCGCTGATCCTGCTGGGCCAGGCTGTCGCCGGGCTCGGCATGTCTCTCTTCGGTGTCCCCCAGCGCACCCTGCGTCAATCGCTCGCACCTCCTCACCTACTCGGTCAGGTCACGGCGTCCTGGCGGACGCTGGTGATCGGCGGTCAAGCGGTCGGTGCGGCGTCGTCCGGCGCACTGGCCACTGCGGTCGGCATCCGCCCGACGCTGCTGCTGGCGACCGCGGGGATGCTCGCGGGAGTCGTCGTGGGCGCGCTCTCACCGCTGCGCACGCTCCGTGACATCCCCTCGGCGGCATCGGCCGGACGATCGCTGGCGGAGGACTGATTGCGATCCGCTATAGGTCCGGAGGGCCTCTCCGCGTGGGACAGGGATGGCCTATTGCGAGCAGTGGTAATTCATCGCCGGGGAATGGAATTGGCAGGACAAGCGCTTACCTACTGGGCGATACTGGAAAGTGCGCCGTTTTTGGTCGCCGGAACCGTCGCCCGAACCCTTGTGAACACCCTTCATCGAAGTAGATGGGAAGTGCGCCCGTCCAGATGCCCCTAGAGCACCCTGCCCAAGCTCCGTCGATCGCTGCCCCTACAACCCGTGCCCCGGAACGCAGCCGCAACCTGTGGCGGCTCCGTCCCTACCTGAAGCCGCACAAGTGGCGCCTGGTGATCATGTTCTCCACCGCCATGCTGGGCACCGGCGTCTCGCTCACCGTCCCGCTGGTCACCCGAGCCATCATCGACGGCCCGGTCACCCGTCGTGAGCTGAGCATGCTGGTCCCCCTGGCCCTGCTGGCCCTCGGCCTCAGCCTCGCCGAGGTCATCCTGGTCTGGATGCGCCGGTGGGCCCAGTCCGCCGCGGTCAGCGACCTGGAGGCCTCGCTCCGGCACGACCTGTACGTCCGGCTCCAGTCCCTGCCGATGGAGTTCCACACCAAGTGGCAGAGCGGCCAGCTGCTCTCCCGCGTCACCACCGACCTGTCGATCATCCGCCGGTTCATGGGCTTCGGCCTGCTGTTCCTGGTGATGAACATCCTGCAGCTGGCCGTCGTGACGATCCTGCTGCTCCAGCTCTACTGGCCGCTCGGCATCGTCGTGCTGCTCGCTGCGGTCCCGATCATCCTGGTGTCGCTGAAGTTCGAGAAGAAGTACCTGCTGATCTCCCGCGAGGTGCAGGACCAGCAGGGCGACCTGGCCACCCGGATCGAGGAGTCGGCGCTCGGCTACCGGGTGATCAAGGCGTTCGGCCGCCGCCGGCACGTGCAGCGGCAGTTCGACGACGAGGCGCTCACGCTCTACACGACCGAGGTCGCGAAGGTCCGGCTGGCATCGCGGTTCTGGAGCTTCCTCGGCGTCATCCCGAACCTGACCCTGGTGATCGTGCTGCTGCTCGGCGCGCTCGCGGTCGGCCGCGAGGCGATCACGCTCGGCACGCTGGTCGCGTTCATCACGCTGATGCTGTCGCTGATCTGGCCGGTCACCTCGCTCGGCGCGATCCTGGCGATGGCTCAGGAGGCGATGACCGCGGCGGACCGGATCAGCGAGATCCTCGACACCTACTCGGTGATCAAGTCCGGTCCGGTCGAGCTCACCAACGCGCGCGGTCACCTGCGGTTCGAGCAGGTCGGGTTCCGGTTCTCGCCGGACTCGGCGGACGTCCTGCACGACATCAACCTGGACCTCACCCCCGGTACGACGCTGGCGCTGGTCGGCGCGACCGGCTCCGGCAAGACCACCCTGACCGCTCTGGTCCCCCGGCTGTACGACGTGACGGCAGGCCGGATCACCATCGACGGTCACGACATCCGTGAGCTGACCCTCACCTCACTGCGGAGCGCGGTCGCGTCGGCGTTCGACGACCCGACCCTGTTCTCGATGAGCGTCCGGGAGAACCTCACCCTCGGCCGGCCCGACGCTTCCGAGGCAGAGATCCAGCAAGCCTTGCAGGTGGCACAGGCGGAGTTCGCCAACGAGCTGCCGTGGGGGTTGGAGACCCGCGTCGGTGAGCAGGGCATGTCGCTGTCCGGTGGTCAGCGTCAGCGGCTCGCACTGGCCCGAGCGGTGCTGGCGAAACCGGCCGTCCTGGTCCTCGACGACACGCTGTCGGCGCTCGACGTCCACACCGAGGCTCTGGTCGAGGAGGCACTGCGCAACGTGCTGTCCGACACCACGGGCATCGTGGTGGCGCACCGTGCGTCCACGGTGATGCTGGCCGACAAGGTGGCGCTGCTGCAGGGCGGCACGGTCACCCACGTCGGTACCCATCAAGAGTTGCTCGCGACGGTACCGGCGTACCGGCACCTGCTCGCGGCGGAGGAAGAGGAGGTGCACGCATGACGACGACCCAGCAGACACCTCCTCCCAACGAGGAGCCGAAGGACGACCAGCGGGACGAGCAGAACTGGCGTGGCCAGTTCGAGGAGGACCCCGACCGGGAGATCTCGCGGGCGACCACGATCCGGCTCAAGGCGGACTCGCGGAAGCTGCTCGGCGAGTTGCTCCGGCCGTACCAGAAGCTGATCTGGCTGCTGGTCGTGATCGTCGTGGTCGAGAACGGCGCCCGGCTCGCGGTCCCGTACCTGGTCCACCTCGGCATCGACAACGGCATCCCGCCGATCATCGCCGGCAAGGGTGCGCGGGACCTGATCACGATCGTCGCCGTCGTCCTGGCGATGGCGTTGCTGCAGGCATGGGCCCGGCAGGTCTTCCTGATGCGGTCCGGCCGGCTCGGTCAGTCCATCCTGCTCGGGCTGCGGCGCCGCGTGTTCGACCACTTCCAGCGGTTGAGCCCGGCGTTCCACGACCGGTTCACGTCCGGCCGGGTGATCTCCCGGATGACGTCCGACGTCCAGGTCATCGACGAGATGCTGGCGAACGGCTTCGACGGGCTGGTGACCGCAGTACTGACGCTGGTCGGTACGGCGATCCTCCTGCTCACGCTGGACGTGAAGCTCGGGCTGATCGCGCTGCTGTCGTTCCCGGTGCTGCTGATCCTGACGGCCTGGTTCCGGAAGCGGTCCGCGATCGTGTACCGGCAGACGCGCGAGGCGGTCGTCCTGGTCATCATCCACTTCGTCGAGTCGATGACCGGGATCCGCGCGGTCCAGGCGTTCCGCCGGGAGCCGCGGAACGAGGAGATCTTCCATACCGTCAACGACCGCTACCGGCGGGCGAACCTCGAGTCGTTCCGGCTGAACGCGGTCTTCATGCCCGCGATCAAGGGCGTCGGCAACGTCACCATCGTCGCGATCCTGGCGTACGGCGGCTACCAGGCGTACCACGGGCACGTGACCGTCGGTGTGCTGACCGCGTTCCTGCTGTACCTGCGCCAGTTCTTCGAGCCGCTGCAGGACATCACGCAGTTCTACAACACCTTCCTGTCCGCGAGCGCGGCGCTGGAGAAGCTGTCGGGCGTGCTGAACGAGAAGCCCGACGTACCGGAGCCGCTGGAGCCGGCCAAGCCGGCGCGGGGCCGGGGTCACCTGGAGCTGCGGAACGTGCGGTTCGAGTACGTCGACGGCGTACCCGTGCTGCCCGGTCTGCAGCTGGACGTGCCGGCGGGTCAGACGCTTGCCCTGGTCGGGACGACCGGTGCGGGTAAGACCACGATCGCCAAGCTGGTGGCGCGGTTCTACGACCCGACCAGTGGGTCGCTGCTGCTGGACGGCGTCGACCTGCGCGACCTGACCGAGGACGACCTGCGCGAGCGCGTGGTCATGGTGACGCAGGAGAACTTCCTCTTCACCGGCTCGGTCGCCGACAACATCCGCTTCGGCAAGCCCGGGGCATCGATGGAGGAGGTCGTCCAGGCGGCCAAGGTGATCGGTGCGCACGAGTTCATCACGGCGCTCCCCGACGGCTACGACACCGCCGTGGAGAAGCGCGGATCGCGCCTGTCGGCCGGCCAGCGCCAGCTGGTCGCGTTCGCGCGCGCGTTCCTCGCCAACCCGTCCGTGCTGATCCTCGACGAGGCGACGTCCAGCCTGGACATCCCCAGCGAACGCCTGATCCAGCGCGCGCTGAAGACGATCCTCGCCGACCGGACGGCGATCGTCATCGCCCACCGCTTGTCCACCGTGGAAACCGCCGACCGAGTGATCGTCCTGGAACACGGCCGCATCATCGAGGACGGCGCCCCCACCGACCTGGTCGCCACCGACGGCCACTACGCCGGCCTGCACCAAGCCTGGGAAGAGTCCCTGGCCTGACCCCGGTCGTGCGCCCGCAGACCGCCCCGGACCACGTCGGTCCGGGGCGGTCTGCGCTCCGGCTCGGCTGAACCGCCGCGATGTCACACTCAGGGCCATGCCCAGCGCACGGCGGAAGGCGGCCCGATGACCGAGGCTCGGCTGGAGAATCCGCTCGTCCAGGAACTCGAGGAGCTGGAGCGGCGCGCCCGGAGCCTGTCTGCTCGCGACGCCGTGGCCGAGGTCGAAGCGTTCTTCGACAGGCACCCCGAGGCCCACGACGACTTGGCCGCGGCACGCCCGGACATCGTCGGTGAACTGGACGGCGCCCCCTGGCAGCTGCGGGTCCGGACGAACCGGGCCCGGCTCGAGCGGGACCGCGACGTGCTCCGCACGAGGTTCGGCGCGGACGGCCTACCCGATCAGGACCGGCTTCGATTGAACACCCTCAACCGGATGCTCGCGCCGCGCATCGAGGTGATCTACGTGCCCGAGATCGACGACGCCGGAGACCCGGTACTGGACGACGACGGTCTGGCGCTGCCTTCGCGGCAACTGGTCGAGATCGACCGGCAGTTCCTCTCCGTCGGATCGACGGGCGACGGCCGGGCCGTCGAGCTGTACGGCAATCTGTCAACGGCCGAGAACGTCGTGTACATCGTGCACGGCATCGGCGTGACGATCGACGACATGCCGACGCAGACCAGCATCGCCAACAACATCCACACCGCGATCCAGAATGGCGGAGCCACTCCCCAGGAGCGGGTCAACGGTCGGTCCACCCGCCAGGAGACGGCGACGCTGCTCTACGTCTACGACGGCCCGAACACGTTCACCGAGACGGTCACCGCCGAGGTGGCGCGCCGCGAGGGCGATCTGCTGGCCCGGTGCATGGTTGGTGTGGACATCCAGATCCGCGCGGACGCCCGGACCACCGCATTCTCCCACAGTTACGGCACGCGGACCCTGGCCGAAGCCATTCGCGACGACCGCGCCAACGTGGACCGGGTGATCTGGTCCGGCAGTCCCGGTCTCGGCGACGACATCCACTCGATCGAGGACCTCAACCTGCGCGAAGGCACGCTGAACTTCGGACTGCGAGCGCCGTACGATCCCGTGTCGATCAGTGAGGGACACGGCCGCGACCCGGTCGACTTCGAGGACGTCACCCACCTCGCGACCGTCGGCGACGAGCCGGGTGATCTGCCGGTCAAGGGACACGAGTCGTTCTGGCGGTACGGCAGCGAGACGCAGAAGAACATCGGCCGGGTAGGTCGCGGGGAGCCGGTGACGACGACCACGACCTCCCTGGCCGACGAAACCAGAATCGGTCCGCTGTCGTGGGGGACTCCGGTGCGGTCGATCACGCGCCCGCTGGGGCGGGCGTACCGGGCGGCATTCGAGGGCACGGCCAGGGCGGGCGGCAGGCCGCCGGCCACTGGATCGTTGTCCGTCGAGTCGACGCGGCCGCCGATGGCCCGTGGTTCGGGGTATCGGAACCCGGGGCTGTCCAGCCGGGGCACCGATCCTCGCGCTGGGTCGGGGACTGTCGGATCTGGCCTGTAGCTTGGCCGTGTGCTGACGACCCTCGCGGTGGAGAACTACCGGTCGCTGCGCCGGCTCGTGCTGCCGCTGCGCGGGCTGAATGTAGTGACCGGAGCGAACGGGACCGGCAAGTCCAGCCTGTACCGGGCGCTCCGGCTCCTCGCCGACGCGTCCCGCAACGGCGCTGTCGCCGCGCTGGCTCGCGAGGGTGGTCTGCAGTCGACGCTGTGGGCCGGACCGGAGTACGTGCGCAAGGACCGGCCCGTGCAGGGCACCAGGCGGACCAAATCGGTCGGGCTGCGGATGGGATTCGCCGGGGACGACTACGGCTATCTCATGGATCTCGGTCTACCGGTCCCGCTCGGCTCGCAGTTCGATCTGGATCCGGAGATCAAGCGCGAGGCGTTGTGGGCCGGTCCGTTCCTTCGTCCGGCCGCGCTGCTGGTCGAGCGGTCCGGCGGCGAGGTGCGGATCCGGTCCGGGACCGGCGAGTGGCAGCGCGGCGGGTACCAGGTGCAGACGTTCGACAGCATGCTGAGCGAGTTCGCCGATCCGGAACGGGCGCCGGAACTGCTGACGGTGCGGGAGCGGATGCGGTCCTGGCGGTTCTACGACCATTTCCGGACCGACGCGGACGCGCCCGCCCGTCGAGTGCAGATCGGCACGCGTACTACGGTGCTCGGTCCGGACGGCGGTGACGTCGCAGCCGCGTTGCAGACCGTCCGCGAGATCGGGCCACGGGGTGCGCTTGACGAGGCGATCGAGCTCGCGTTTCCCGGTAGCCGCGTGGAGATCGTCAACACCGTTGGGCGGTTCGAGGTGGCGTTTCATCAGCACGGGCTGCTTCGTCCGTTGTCCGGGAGTGAGCTGTCCGACGGCACTCTTCGGTATCTGCTCTGGGTCGCGGCTTTGCTGACTCCACGTCCGCCCGAGCTCCTCGTCCTGAACGAGCCCGAGACCAGCCTGCATCCCGATCTCCTGCCGGCGCTGGCGAATCTCGTCATCACCGCGGCGAAGGAGGCGCAGGTCATCGTGGTCACCCACTCCCGGCCTTTCCTTGCAGCGCTCGGCGCCCTGACCGATGAGGTCCACACCATCGAGCTGGTCAAGGATCGCGGCGCGACGACCATGGCCGGTCAGGGCCCGCTCGACGAACCACCCTGGAAGTGGCCTACGCGCTAGGGCCGCGCTAGTCCTCGGTCAGGAAGGCGATCATCGTGGCGACGAGCTCTGCCGACGACGAAGAGATCCAGTGATTTCCTGGGACTGTGGCGTAGGTGCTGTGCGGTAGTGCAGCCACGAACTGGTCCGCTGAGGCGCGTCGTTCGTCGTCCGTGCCCATCACCACCAAGGTCGGCACCCGGACACGACCGAGGTCCTCGGTCGACGTCGGGACGAGCGAGTCCAGCACATGCAGCAACGCCGTCGGATCGGCGCCACTCACCCGCAGCCAGTGCTCCGCCTCAGCCTCCGCCGACCCCGCCTCGAACGTCCCACCACCCAACACGCGCCGCATCAACGACCCGACCCCTTCTCCGGCGCCCGTGAACTGGTTGAGGCCCTGGGCAGCGATGATCGCCCGTCGGGGTGTGGCGCCTCGCACCAGCAGCCGCCCGACGATTCGTCCTCCGAGGGACGAGCCAGCGAGGTCGTAGTCCTCGAGCCCCAGCTGCTCGATCAGCGCCAGCCCGTCATCGACCAGCACGTCCGGAGGGTAAGCGCTCGACTCATGCGGCCGCGCGCTCGCACCATGTCCGCGGAAGTCCGGCAGGATCACCCCGAACCCATGGGCCGCAAGCTCCTCCGCCTGGCCCGCGCGCAGCCACATCGTCCCGTCCATCTGAAACCCGTGCAGCAACACCAACGGCCGGCCCGCACCCACGACGCGGTACGCAAGACGCGCCCCGTCGCGCCCGCTGAAGAACGACACCGCCGGACGGTCCACGCGGCGCCTACGCCTTGACGGACTCGAAGCGGACCAAGATGACCGACCCGGCTGCCGACAGCAGGAACCCGACGACCGCGGCCGGCCACCACCCCGCGCGGACGGCATCACCGAGCACGAAGACACCGACAGCGGCAGGCGTGATCGTCTGCAGCGCGATCATTGGGGTCGTTGCCAGCGTCACCGAACCGCGTTGCAGCGCGAGCGAGTAGAGGATGAACGCCAGCGCGCCACTGATCGGCAGCGTGTACGTCGTGGGGCTGCGCAACAACTCTTGCAGCGAGCCGTCCTGGAGCATCCGCGCCGAGATCGCAACCCCGGCGTACCCACATCCCGCGAGCAACCCGAGCAACGCGGTCGAGACGCCGTGCTGCGAACGGCTGGCAATGGCGCCGAGGACCGCGATCGTGACCAGGCCGACGATGACGCCGATGATCAGGCCGTGGTGCTGGACGCTGTCACCCGCATCGCCGGAAGACACCGCGAGCACGCCGAGGCCCACGCAGACCGAGATCACCGCCGACCACTCGAGGCCGCTGAGCTGGTCTGCCATCAGCCGCGTCGCGAGCAGCGCGGTGACGACCAGGCTGACCGCGATACCGGCCTGCGCGAGATAGAGCGGAAGGTGGCGCAGGGCAACGAAGTGCAGCCCGAAGCCCGCCAGGTTCAAGGCCAGCGCGCCGAGGAACGCGGGTTGTCTGAGCAGCGAGGCGACGAACCCGCCGAGCCGCCGCGGATCCAGCTCGGACTCGGTCGGGACCTTGCGCGAACCGACCGCCTGCAGGATCGAGGCGACACCGAAGAGCACCGCGGCGCCGAGCGCCGCGCCGAGACCGAGGACCACTCAGCTGACCCTGACCTTGCGCCGCTGCGCCCGGAACGTCAGGTACAGGCTGAGCACCCCGTAGTACAGCAGGTACGCCAGCGAGACCACGACCACGAACGGGTTCGGGTTCGGCATCTGGGCCAGCAGGACGGCGTACGACGCCAGCCAGATCGCGGTCGTCAGCAGGTTCAGCGAGCGGAAAGCCTTGGTCCGCGACGGGTACACGTACTTCACCGGGATGAAGACCAGGATCGAGCAGATCACCAGGACCATGCCGGTGGTGACCGGGCTGAGGCCGAGCACGACGACGTAGAAGGCCACCACGTTCCAGTAGCTGGGGAAGCCGAGGAAGAAGTGGTCCTCGGTCTTCGCGTCGACCCGGCAGAACTGGTAGCTGGAGGCAAGGAGCGGCAGCGCGCCGAGGACCGCTCCCCACGCACCGGACGGCAGGTAGCCGCCGGTCCAGAGCAGCACGATCGGAGCGAAGGCGTACGTCAGGTAGTCGACGATGTTGTCGAGCATCGCGCCGTCGAACCACGGGATCGTTTCCTTCACCCGCAGCCGGCGCGCGAGCATCCCGTCGGTGCCGTCGATCACCAGCGCGGCCAGGCCGAGCCAGAGGGCCCGGACGGCGTCGCCGTCGATGGCGGCGATGACGATCAGCAACGCGAGCACCGTTCCGCTCGCGGTATAGGCATGCAGTGCCAGTCCGGCCAGACGCAACCGCGTTGACCCGACGAACGGTTCGCGCACCGCGTCGTGTGTGGTCAGGACGACTCCCAGAACTCGATCGACGCACCGGCGCCGGGCCGGATCAACACAATCCGGCCGAGGTCAGCGTCTCACGAGGGCGGCCGAGTTCCGGGAACCGGCCTGGGTTCTCTACCAGGAATTGACTCCCTGGCAGCGACCGGCGGGTGACTTACCTGGCCTGCTCGAGCAAGAAGATCGGGATCTTGCGGTCGGTCTTGGTCTGGTACTCCGCGTACGGCGGGTACGCCGCGACACCGCGGTCCCACCACTCGTCGTACTCCGCGCCGTCGATCTCGCGGGCGACGTACTGCTTGCTGACCTCGCCGTCCTGCAGCGTCACGTTGGGGTCGGCCTGCAGGTTGTAGTACCAGACCGGGTTCTTCGGTGCGCCGCCGAGCGAGGCGAACGCCGCGTACACGCCGTCCTTCTCGACCCGCATCACCGGCACCTTGCGGAGCTTGCCGGACTTCGCGCCGCGCATGGTCATCAGCACGACCTTCATGCCCTTGATGTCGACCGCGGCGGTGGTCCCGGCCTCGGTGACCTTCTCCACCTGCTCCCGGACCCAGCCGGCGGTGCTCGGTGCGTATTCGTCAGTGTTCGATGTCATGTCACCAATGCTAATGGTGACGCGTCATCAACAGAAGTCCCGCGTGTCGCCGTCCAGCCTTCGGTACCCGATCCACTACCTACGACTCCTCGTCCGTCTCGGCCGCTTGCCTGGACTCGGCCAGCTCGGTGATGACGGCCAGACGCTGGTCCCACTGGGCCGCGACGTCCGCCATCCACGCTGCCGTCGCATTCAGCGCCGACGACCGCAGCTCGAACCGCACCTCCCGACCCTGCCGTCGGCTCTCCACCAATCCGGCCTCCCGCAGTACGCCGAGATGCTGCACCACAGCCTGGCGCGTCACCGGCACCTCGCTCGCGATCGAGGTCGCCGTCCCACCACCTCCGTTCACCAATACCTCGAACACCACCCGCCGCGTCGGATCCCCCAACGCCTCGAACACCGCATCAGGCCGGAACACCTGCCGCCCAGACCCGGCCTGTGTCACGCCAGGAACGCCAGCCGCGCCGGCCGCGCCCGGCTCGACCTGCTCCGGCCGGTCAGCGGTGGTCACAGCGTTGGCGCCAGCTCCGACAGCGCCGCCAAACCACCGTCCCATCCCTGCGCGGACTGGTCGGCCAGCTTCGCCTGCTCCTCCGCGGACGACTCCAACCGCTCGAAGCCCGACTCGACCACGCGCAGCCTGGTCCCCTCGCCCTCAGGGGTCAGGGTGAACTCGACGAGGTTGGAGTTCCCCGGGGCCGGCTCCACTCCCGGCTCAACGCCGTACCGATAAGCGAACCGCCGCCCCGGCTCGACCTTCTCGACGAAGCCGTAGTACTCCCCGTGCTCGTCCCAGCGCATCGTGAGCTTGCCACCCACGCGCAGGTCGATCTCCGCACCACCGAACGCATACCACCGCTGAAAGGCCTCCGGCTGGGTGATCGCACTCCACACGAGCTCCGGCCGGGCCTCGACGAATACCTCACGCTCCACGCTCTCCATGCCCGCAATCCTGACAGGCCGATCGGCGATGTGCAAGTCGAGACTTGCACATCAGGGAGAGCAGGACTTCAGCTGCGTCGCGGTCGCGATCGTCGCCTCGATCCAGCGCCGCCGCAGGAAGTGCGCCTTGAGCAACCGGTGGATCCCGTCCAGCACCACCAGCCGGCCGCGGTACGCGACCAGGTTGACCGGGAAGTCGAGGTCCGCGTCCATCACCCGCTGGTAGTGCGCGCGGTAGTTCATCGGCGTCTCCGCGACCTGGTGCGGCGTGACCCTGAACCGCTCCCCGTCGAGCTGCCACAGCGGCAGGTCGAACATCCAGACCAGGTCGGCGATCTCGACCGGCTCCACCTTGAGGTCGAGCTCGCGCAGCTTCGCCAGCTGCCAGTGGTACGGCGGGAACACCTCGCGCAACGGGTCGGGCATCATCGCGACCAGTTCCTCGAACGAGACGTCCGGCGCGGCCCGGTCCGCACCGACATCGAGAGAGTCGCCCAGCCCATCGGTCGTCACGACCGAGCAGGCTACGCCATCCGCAGGGCGATCACGACAACGTTGCTGAGGTAGATCTCGCCGTTCCAGTCCTCACAGGTGACGAGGACGAGCCGCCCGGCAACGGACTGGTCGAAGACCTGCGCGGCACGCTTGGCCAGAGTGGCCTTCCGGTACGTCGTCACCGTCGCCACCTGGTAGCGCAGTACGCCGCGGACGGTAGACACCTGGATCACGGACCCGGGAACGAGCTTGTCGAGGTTGTCGAACGCCCCTCCGCCGCTGTGGACGGTGTGCCCGGTGATGACGGCCGAGCCGCGCTTCGCGCCCGGCTGCGCGCCTCCGGACCACCAGCCGACGGTCGTCGGGTCGGAGGGCGGGGTCAGCGCGGCGTTGACAGCTTTGATGGCCAGAACCGGTGCGTCGACACCTAGCTGCGGGATGGCGATGCCGGTCGGTCGCGCAGGACGGACCGGGGCGGCCGGGGGCTTCGTCCCTCGAGTGGTCGACGGAGCTGACCGAAGAGGTTGCGGGACCTTCCGGGACTCACCACGCGCGGTGACCGCGGCGGACGACGACCGCGGCGAGGGTGAGGTAGGAGCCGAGGCGCCGGCGTGGTCCTCACCGAACTGCAGGTACGCGCCCGCCGCGAGCACACAAGTACCCGCGAGCGCGACCACCCCACTCCACCGCAGTGGAGCAGGGCGGCCGCGACGTCGCGCAGAGCTCACGTCAGACGCTGTGCTTCCCACGTCGCCGGAGAGCGACAGCCGCACCGGCAGCGAGCATCAGCCCACCGATCGCGAGCAGCAGTCCACCCGCCAGGCTGAACGGGCTGTTGCTACTGGCAACAGCATCGCCAGGGCCACCGACACCCGCATCCACCTCGGTCGGTACGCCGGGAGTCGGCGTCTCGGACTCACCCGGTACGTCGGACACCGGCGTCGACGTGGTTGCCGTCGGCGGAGTGTCGGACGAGGTCCCCGGTGACGTCGCCGGCGGCGTGGCCGGAGGAGTCGCGGGCGGCGTGGCCGGCGGGGTCGCAGGCGGCGTCGACGGCGACTTGGTGGGGCTCGTTGGCGGCTTGGTCGGAGTCGGCGGCGTCTTGGTCGGCGGAGTCTTCGTCGGCGGGCACGGCGTCTTCGTCGGCTCCGTCGTCGGCGGGGAGGTCGGCTCCGTAGTCGGCGGAGAGGTCGGCGGGGCGTCGCAGCCCTCGACCCAGAAGACCTTGTGCTTCTTGTCGGCGCCGATCGAGCCGGGCGCGTTCACGGTGAGCTTCACGTGGTAGCCCTGCTGTGGCTGGGGCTGACCGGTGAACTTCAGCGTGTACGCCTCCTTGGCGTCCAGGTCGTTGCCGCCACCGGCCGCGTCACCGCCGATGAAGGGGTGCAGGTTGCCGGAGACGACCTGCAGGCCGCCGTCCTTGGTCGGCGCCTGGTCCTCGAACGTCACCGTTGCGTAGTAGCTGTCGTTCTTGTCGTAGTTGTAGAACTCGACGACGAACGTGCAGCCCTGGTGCGGGTTGTTGTCCGGTGGGCCGCTCTGGATGTCGGCGCCCTCGATCTTGACCGTGCCGTTGTTGCCCGGCGGATTGCCTTTGTGGCCGTTGGCCACTGTCGTCTCGTCGGCGCTGGCCGACGGCGCGACCAGCAGAGCTGACGCACCAAGCAGTACTGAAAGCGCTCCGGCCGCGGCGACGAGGCTCGCGGCCCGGGAGCGAACACCCGTGGGGATCATGTCCGTCCTTGAACGGTGCAGGAGTAGGTCCACGAGAAGTATTGCGGTTCCGTTACAGCAGTCAACCTGATCAGGTAACGATTGACTGCACAGGTCCGGACCCTTGTCCACAGGCGCCTGTGGACAACGCGCCGGGGCGCCGACGGTTCCGGAGAACCGCCGGCGCCCGGCCGGGTTGTTGCTGGTGGCAAGGTCGTCACCGAGTGTGGCGGCCGTGGCGGCGAAGGCTGGCGATCGCGCCGCCGACCAGGAGCATGCCGCCGAGGGTCATCAGGATGCCCCCTGCTTCCGTCGAGTCGTTGGATGTGGATGCGGCCGTTGCTCTGGTCTGCGCGTTGCCGGCCAGTCCGGCGTCAATCGCTGTCGGTACCGCCCCCGTCGGCGGTCGCGTGGTGTGGTGCGTCGTCGGCGTACTCACCGGTGTCGACGTGGCCGGCGTGCTCGGCGGCGGTGTCGTCTCCGCTGTGGTCGGTGGAGGCGGCGGCGTCGTAGGTGGCGTCGACGGAGGTGTCGTAGGTGGTGTCGTAGGTGGCGTCGGCGGCGGCGTGGTGGGTGGTGTCGTCGGCGGCGTCGTAGGTGGCGTCGTCGGAGGTGTTGTAGGCGGTGTCGTCGGCGGCGTGGTGGGTGGTGGGGCGTTGCAGCCCTCGACCCAGAAGACCTTGTGCTTCACGTCGGCGCCCTGCGAGTGCGGCGCGTGGACGGTGAGCTTGACGTGGTAGCCCTGCTGCGGCTGAGGCTGTCCGCTGAACTTCAGCGTGTACACCTCTTTGGCGTCCAGGTCGTTGCCACCACCGGCTGGATCCCCACCGATGAAGGGATTCAGGTTGCCGGACACCACCTGCAGGCCGGCGTTCGCCGTCGGCGCCTGGTCCTCGAAGATGACCTGCGCGTTGAACTGCCCCTGCTCGTAGTTGTAGAACTCCACCGTGAAGGAGCAGCCCTGGTGCGGGTTGTTGTCGGGCGGTCCGCTCCCGAGGTCCACACCTTCGACCTTGATCGTGCCGTTGTTGCCCGGCGCCTGCATCGCGGCGTCGACCATCCCCGGCGACGACGGCCGCACCAGCAGTGCCGCCGATCCAACCAGTACCGTGAGCGCTCCGGCCGCAACAGCTCCGGCAGCCAGGTGAGCGCGAACCCCCTTGATGACCATCCCTGATCCCCTGTCTGGCATACGTCACAGTCCGGGCGGACACCTCATCTGCAGTATGACCATTTCGTTGCCCAAGTCAACAACTGACGACTGACAACGAGAGACTCGTTGCCTCAGGCATGCGCCATGCGGTGGATGATCACGATCGCCGAGTCGTCCCCCGGCCCGCCCGCGGTCGCCACCAGCTCGGCCGCGCCGCCCTGGAACCCGTGCGCCACCAGCCGTTCGGCGTGTCCCGTCAGCCGGTCCGTACCCCGGCCGATGTCCCGCCGCGGCGTCTCCACCATCCCGTCGCTGTACAGGAACAGCGCGTCCCCCGGCTTCAGCACCCCGCTGTTCACCTTGAACTCCGGCGCCTCGACCAGCCCGAGCAACGGCCCCTCAGCGTCCCGCGTCTGCCACCGCCCGGACCAAGCGTCGAACTGGATCGCCGGAGGGTGGCCGGCGGTCCGTACGTCAAATTCGCCGGTCCGGAGGTCGACCGCGACATGTACCACCGTGGCGAAGTCGTCGTCCCAGTCCTGCCGACGCAGGTACCGGTTCGCGGACCACAGGAACGCCTCCGCCGGTACGACGCCCAGCAGTCCGCCGAACGCGCCGGACAGCAGCAGGGCCCGTGTCCCCGCGTCGATTCCCTTGCCCGAGACATCGACCAGCGCGACCTCGAGCACGTGGTCGCGCACTGTCGACACCACGAAGTCACCGGAGAACGAAGACCCACCAGCAGACTGGATGGCCACCTCGGCCCGCCAGCCACCCGGCAGCGGCGGCAGCTCGCCCTGAGCGGTCAGTGTGTCCCGCAGCTCCATCAGCATCGACTCACCACGAGTGCCTGGTACGCCGAGCCGGCTGCGCACCTTCGCACTGGTCAGCACGATCCAGCCGACGATCACCATGACCAGCACGAAGCCGGTCCGCGGCACCGGCCCGGGTCGCGACAGCACGACGTACGAACCGGCGCTAACGGTGATGACGGTCAGGGCGACGAGCTCGCGGAAGCGCAGCAGCAGTCCACCCAGCAGCAGCGGGACGAGCAGCAGCGACGCGGGCACGTAGGTCCGCAGGAGCATGCTGAGTACGGCGCACACCAGCGACATCACAGCCAGCGCGAAGAACGCCAGTCGGTGCGAGCGGCGGGCACGGCGCGCCAGCGCCTCGACCCGGCGGCCGATGCGTCGTACCAGCGTCAGACCGCCGCTCCATCTCATGGTGTGAAGAACATAACGGCACCACTCGGTCCGCGCATCACTTCGTAACCCAACTGATGACACTCAGCTCTTGCGGGTGAGTCCGGTGCGTTGACACTTCGGGCACCAGAACAAGTTGCGTCCGGCCAAGATCTGGGTCCGGATCACCGAGTTGCAGACAAAGCACCGCTGCCCCTGCCGTCGGTAGACGTAGACCTCGCCACCATGGTCGTCCTTGCGCGGGTCCCGGCCCATCGCCTCGGGAGTGTGGTCGTCGGCAACGGTGTCGATCCGGCCGGTCTCGACGCCGTACTTCATCAGCTCGAGCAGGTCGGTCCACATCCCTGCCCACTCGCGCTTCTTGACCACGTTGCCCGGTGTCATCGGGTTCAGCTTGGCCCGGAACAGCACCTCGGCCCGGTACACGTTGCCGACCCCGCTGAGCACCTCCTGGTTCATCAGCAGCTGCCCGATCGGCAGCTTGCTGCGGTGGATCCGCTTCCATGCCAGCTCCGGGTCGGCGTCGTCGCGCAGCGGGTCCGGACCGAGACGGCCGAGCAGCTTGTCCCGCTCCTCGCCGGTGATCACCTCGCACACGGTCGCGCCGCGGAGGTCGGCGTACGACGTGGCGTTCTGCAGCCGCAGCCGGACCTGTCCGACCGGCTCGGGGACCGGCGCCGGCCGGATGTCCATCTTGCCGATCAGGCCGAGGTGGATGTGCAGCCAGCCGGCCCCTTCGAAGTCGGCGAGGAAGTGCTTGCCGTGGGCCTCGGTCTGCCGCAGCACGTGCCCGTCGAGCAGCGCGGCGCCCTCGACGAAGCGGGCCTGCGGGCTGGACGCCCGGACCGGACGGCCGCCGAACGCGTCCCAGACGTCGTTCGCCAGTCGGTGCAGGGTGTGGCCTTCAGGCATGATTCCTCATATGGGGACGACAGGTGGTTCCAAGGGTGCCCGGACCGCTCCGGCCACGCCGGCGGTGGTCGGCACCGGTCGGTCGATGCGCGCCCGGGACGTCTCCCGGCCGCGCCGGCCGGTCCAGCGACGCCCGGTGCTGCCACCGGAGCCGGCCGAAGACGACCAGGACGCTCAGGGCAGCGGCGGCAGTTCGCCGGTCGCTTCGTAGGCCGACAGCATGTCGATCCGGCGGGTGTGTCGGTCCTCGCCGGAGTAGTCGGTGGCCAGGAACGTGTCCACGAACCCGGTCGCCTCCTCCTCGGTGTGCATCCGCCCTCCGACGCTGATCACGTTGGCGTTGTTGTGCTCGCGGCCGAGCTGTGCGGTCTCGGTGCTCCAGGCCAGCACGGCCCGGACCCCCTTCACCTTGTTCGCGGCGATCTGCTCGCCGTTGCCCGAGCCACCGATCACGATGCCCAGGCTGCCCGGGTCGTCGACCACCGCCTGCGCGGTCCGCAGGCAGTACGGCGGGTAGTCGTCGACGGCGTCGTACACGGCCGGGCCGTGGTCCTGGACGTCGTGGCCGGCAGCAGTCAGGTGCTGGACCAGGTGGTTCTTCAGTTCGAACCCGGCGTGGTCGGAGCCGATGTGCACTCGCATGGCCTGCAATCTACTGGCGCACCGGTACGCCCGGCAGCTTGGGTGCACCCGATCCGACGTACACGTTGGTCACGTAGCCGCCGTACTTCGGCAGGTACGACCACCAGTCGCTCGACCGCGGCGGTACGTCGATCAGCTCGCCCTGCGTCTGCGCGCTGACCAGGACCTCCACGCCGGAGGGCAGGTGCCCGAGGATCCCGCAGGACGTGTTCGGTGCGGTCCGCACGCGCACACCCTCGCCAGTGGTCACCACCCAACTCCCAGCAGTCCGGACCGCCCCCGGCACCGTCAGCGCCCGGGTCAGCCGGGTCACGTCCGTGTAGGCCTTGCCGTACTTCGTCCCGCTCGGGTGCAGCGTGAACACCGAGACGATGGTCCGGTCGTCCACCCCGACCGTCCCGGTGGTGTGCAGTGCGTCGCTGACCAGGTCGAGCAGGGAGTCCGGCTTCGCGCGGTCCGAGCGGTAGCCGCTCGAGCCGAGGAAGCCGGACCAGCCCTGCTTGATGCTGAACTCAGGATCGAAGACGGACGGGATCCCGAAGTACTGGTCGAAGCCGTCGGTGCCGTACCGGGTCGGCTGGTGCAGGAGGCCCATCACGTAGCTCCGGACCCGCACGGGCGCCCGGTCGAGGATGTAGCGGTAGATGCGGACGGTGTCGGCCGCCGTGATCCCGACGTACCCCCAGAAGCCCGGGTGGGTGGCGGGCGGCCCGGACGTGTGGGTGAGGCCGAGCCGCTTCACCATCCGCTCCACGATCGCCGCGCCACCGCACTCGTCCCAGTAGTAGCTGGCCGCATCGTCGTCGCTGCTGCGCAGCATGACCTCGAGCCGGGCCCGGTCCGCGGCCGGCACGTCGTACTCCGGTCCGAGCTGCCAGAGCACGTCCAGCACGATCAGGAGCTTCACCACCGAGGCCGAGCGGAACTGATGATCGGCATTCAGTTGCTGGACGAACTGCCCGGTGGAGCGGTCGAAGACGGCGATACCGGCCGTCACACCGGGGGGCACACCAACAAATTCGGCGAAGTCGGCACCGACCGCAGGCAGTTCATCACGTACTGTCATCTGTAACCTACTCACCACTTGACGAATTCCTCAGTGAGCAACCTTCACCGGCCGGGCGTGCTCAGTTCAAGCCCTGAACGACAGACCGAAAGATCAAACGTCCGTTTCAGTCGAAGACCGGACCCCGGTCGCGGGTCCGCTTCAGCTCGAAAAAGCCGTCGGTCGCGGCGACCAGCCGGACGCCGTCCCAGAGCTTGCCGGCGGCCTCACCCTTCGGGGCCGGCGTGACCACCGGGCCGAAGAACGCGGATCCTTCGACCGAGATCACCGGGGTCCCGACCTCCATGCCCACCAGGTCCATGCCGGCGTGGTGCGACTTGCGCAGCGCGTCGTCGAACTTGTCGGTGTCCGCGGCCTCGAGCAGCGAGTCCGGCAGGCCGACCTCGGCCAGCGCTTCGGCCAGTACGGCGTCGTCCTCGCCGCCGCGGCCCTCGGTGTGGATCCGCCGGCCGAGGGCGGTGTAGAGCGGGAGCAGGACCTCGTTGCCGTGCGCCTGCTCGGCCGCGATCAGTACGCGCACCCGGCCGAGCTTGCGCTGCCAGTTGGCGTCGTGCTCGTCGCGGTCCTCGTTCAGGACGGCGAGGCTCATCACGTGCCAGGTCGTCGTCACGTCGCGCACCTGCTCGACCTCGAGCATCCAGCGAGACGTCATCCAGGCCCAGGGGCAGGCCGGGTCGAACCAGAAATCAGCGGAGGCAGTCATATTCCTCATCATACAAAATTGAAAGATCTGAGATACCGGTCTGATATCTGATACCCAAGATCGGGGGGAAACCCTCAGCAAAGCCCACAGCCAGGTGCATAGGATGCCGACATGCCTGGAACCAACCTCACGCGCGACGAGGCGCGTACCCGTGCCGGCGTGGTCAGCGACGTGAGTTACGCGATCGAGCTCGACCTGACCAACGCGCCCAGCGGCGCTCCGACCTTCCCGTCGGTGACGACGATCACCTTCGCGGCCGAGGCCGGTGCGGGTACGTTCGCCGACCTGATCGCGGAGAAGGTCCGCACCGTCACCCTGAACGGTGTCGCCCTGGACCCGGACACGGTCTACGACGGCGCCCGGATCCAGCTGGATGATCTGGCCGCGGAGAACGTGCTGACCGTGGTCGCCGACTGCCTGTACTCGCGTACCGGTGAAGGGCTGCACCGCTCGGTCGACCCGGCCGACAAGGAGACCTACCTCTACACCCAGTTCGAGGTGCCGGACGCCCGCCGGGTGTTCACCACCTTCGAGCAGCCGAACCTCAAGGCGCCGTTCACCTTCACCGTCTCCGCACCGGCCCGCTGGGTCGTCATCTCGAACGCTCCGACGCCGGAACCCACGCCGTACAAGGGCGAGCACGGCGAGGAGCTGGCCCACTGGGAGTTCCCGGCGACCGAGCGCATCTCGACGTACATCACCGCAGTGGTCGCCGGTCCGTACCACGTGGTCAGCGACGTGTACGACGGTCCGCACGGGTCCTACCCGCTGTCGCTGCTGTGCCGTCCGTCGCTGAAGGACGCGCTCGACGTCGACGACCTGTTCGAGGTGACCAAGCAGGGCTTCGCGCTGTTCGAGAATGCCTTCGGCACGCCGTACCCGTTCCACAAGTACGACCAGGCCTTCGTGCCTGAGTACAACATGGGCGCGATGGAGAACGCAGGCTGCGTGACGCTCCGGGACGACCTCCTGTTCCGCAGCCGGACCACCCACGCGGAGCTGGAAGCCCGTGCCAACACCGTGCTGCACGAGCTCGCGCACATGTGGTTCGGCGACCTGGTCACGATGACGTGGTGGGACGACCTGTGGCTGAACGAGTCGTTCGCCGAGTGGGCCAGCCACTGGGCCCAGGTGGTCGCGACGACGAAGTACGCCGACGCGTGGACGACGTTCTGCAACGCCCGGAAGAACTGGGCGTACCGGCAGGACCAGCTGCCCTCGACGCACCCGATCGCCGCCGACATGGTCGATCTGCACGCGGTCGAGGTGAACTTCGACGGCATCACCTACGCCAAGGGCGCCTCGACGCTTCGGCAGCTGGTGGCGTTCGTCGGTGAGGACACCTTCATCACCGCGCTGAAGGAGTACTTCGCCGACCACGCGTTCGGCAACACCGAGCTGACCGACCTGCTGAAGCCGCTGGAGAAGGCGTCCGGGCGGGACCTGGACGACTGGACCGAGCGCTGGCTGCGGACTGCCGGTGTGAACACGCTGCGGGCCGACTTCGCCGTCGACGACCAGGGGGCGTTCACCTCGTTCGCGATCGAGCAGACCGCGACCGACAAGTTCCCGGTACTGCGGCCGCACCGCCTCGCGGTCGGCCTGTACCGCCGTACCCCCGAGGGCCTGGTCCGGACCGAGCGCTTCGAGGTGGACATCGACGGGCCGCGGACGGACCTGCCCGAGCTCACCGGTGCGTCGCAGCCGGACCTGGTCCTGCTGAACGACGACGACCTCACCTACGCGAAGATCCGGCTGGACGAGCGCTCCCGGGCGACGCTGGTCGAGTCGATCGACCAGCTGACCGAGTCGTTGCCCAGGGCACTCGCCTGGGGCTCCGCCTGGGACATGACCCGCGACGCGGAGATGCCGGCCAGCCAGTACGTCGGCATCGTGCTGCGGGGCATCCGCGCCGAGACCGACCTGACCGGCGTCCGCTCGCTGCTCGCCCAGGCGAGCAGTGCGATCAACCTGTACGCCGCGCCCCAGAACCGGGCTGGGCTGCGGGCCGAGTTCGAAGAGGCACTGGCCGGTCTGGTCGCCGACGCTGAGCCGAGCAGCGACCACCAGCTCGCCTACGTGCGGGCCTACAGCACAGGCGTGTTCTCGGAAGCCGGTGCGGACCGGCTCGCTGCCTGGCTGGACGGAAGGGACCTGCCGGAAGGCCTGGTCGTCGACACCGACCTGCGGTGGACGTTGATCGTGGCGCTGGCCCGACTGGGTCGCATCGGTGCGGACGAGATCGACGACGAGCTCACCCGCGACACCACGATGACCGGCCAGGAGCGGGCCGCCCAGGCGCGCGCCGCGCGGCCGACCGCCGAGGCGAAGGAAGAAGCCTGGCGGATCGCGGTCGAGTCCGAGGACACCCCGAACGAGACGCAGTTCCGGACCATCCTCGGCTTCCAGCAGCCGGGCCAGGAGGACCTCCTGCGCCCGTACGTCGAGAAGTACCTGAGCGCGGCCAAGGACGTGTACACGCGCCTCGGCTCGTCGATGGGCGAGAACGTCCTGGTCTACCTGTCGCCGCGCAACCTCGCCGAGCAGTCCTCGCTGGACGCCCTGACAGGCTGGCTGGACGCGGAGTCCGCGCAGGTCGACGCGCCGACGCTGCGGTACGTCACCGAGGCACAGGCCGACCTGACCCGCGCCATCGCAGCGCAGGCCAGCGACATCGTCGCCTGACACCCGTGGACACTGCCCGGTCTCACCAGAGACCGGGCAGTGTCGCGACAGAGCACGGAGTGCGGTAAGACTGGACCGGTGCCCGCCTCCGACCCCGCCTTGGCCGGTGCGGCAGCTGTTGCGCTGACCGGACTCGCAGAGGCCTACCGACCCCGCCCGATCACTCCCCTGATGCCCTGGCGCTACCCGCACCGCCTGGTGAAGCCGTACATCATCACCGCCCGCGGACGGCAGTGGGACGACCAGATGGTCGAGACCGTGCAAGGTACTGCGGGCCGGCAGCTCGACTTCGACGACGCGATGGGCGCTGTCGGCCTGGCTGTCGTCGTACTGCACCTCGGCGACGACGGCATCTACCTGGTCGTGCAGAGCTGGTCACGGGACTTCCAGTCACGGCTGAGCATCTTCAGCGGCCTCGACGTCGATGACCTCCGCCCGGCTCCGATCGGAGCCGGGACCTGCGTGTGGGAGCAAGAGGTGCTCAGCCACGAGCGCACGTCGTACGTGAGCCACATCCTCAGTGGCAGCGTCGACGTCGACGCCTGGCTGGACGACGCACTGGACACCCGCCCGCAGCCGAACTACGACGGGATCCCCTCCGGCACCTAGTTGCCCCCGGCGTCGTCCAAGCGCTGGCGCTGGTCCGCAGTGAGCTCGAGGTCGACCGAGGCGAGCGTCTCGTCGATCTGAGCCACCGAGGACGCACCGACCAACGGGATGATCGGTACGGCGCCGCCCATCAGCCACGAGAGCACCACCTGGTTCGCCGTGGCACCGGTCTCCTTGACGACCTCGTCCAGCGCGGCTTGCCGCTTCCGGGTGCCGGCGTGGTCGAACAGCTCGCTCAGCGGCTTGTCTGCACGCACATAGCTGCCGCTCAGCAGCGGTGAGTACGCCACCAGCGTCAGGCCCGGCTCGGTGCGCAGGTAGCTGAGCAGCTCGCCACTGGTGACGCCGATCGATCCGTCCTTTGAGCGGAGACCACCCTGGTCGGTTCGCCCGCGGAAGTACGTGTGGTGGTGCTGCAACACCTCACAGCCGGGCAGTCCGGCGGCTGCGGCCAGCTTCCGAGCCCGCTCGATCTCCCAGGCCCAGAAGTTGCTCAGCCCGACCAGACCGATCGTGCCTTCGGCCGCATGCGACCCGAACGCCTCGACCTGCTCCTCCAACGGCGTGGCGGGATCCGGTACGTGCGCGTAGTACACGTCGACGTGGTCGCGGCCGAGGTTCTGCAGGCTGCGAGCCAGCGACTCCTTGATGACCTGTGGCGACAGGCCCTCCAGCTTCTCGCTGAGGACCTTGGCCGGCTGTGGGGGCCGGCCACCGACCTTGGTGGCGATGGTGAGCTCGTTACTGTCGCCACGGCTGCTGAGCCAGCGCCCGAGCAGCTGCTCGCTCTCACCGCCCTGGGTGCCGTTGATCCAGAACGCGTAGTTGTTGGCGGTGTCGATGAAGTTCCCGCCCGCTTCGGCGTACCGGTCGAGGATCGCGAACGACGTCTCCTCGTCGGTCTGGGTCCCCATCAGCATGGCGCCGAGGGCGATCTGGCTGACCCGCCGCTGCCGGGCCGGGTCACTTCCGATAGTCAGATAACGCATACCAGGAGCGAACCAGCTAGAGCCTTCTCTAGGTCAAGGTCGAGGTCAAGGCTTCTTGCAGAGCGCGTGGTCGATCAGCCGGACGGCCGCCTTCTCCTGGGTGATCGCGGCAGCCGGCGAGTCGTCCAGTTGCGCCGACAGCGAGATCACCACGCTCCGACGACCGTCCGGACTGACCCCGGTCCGGGTCTTGTAGCCGATCTGGTCGCCGCTGGGAATCCACACCGTCCCACCGCAGGACAGGTCGCGGGAGAAGACTCCCAGGCCGTAGCGGGCGTTGGTCCAGAACTCGTCGGCGACGCCGCCGGTCTCGACGGTCCGCGTCAGCTCGTGCAGCTGCGCCGGCTTCAGCAGGCGGCCGTCGAAGATCGCCCGTACGACGGCGTCCAGCTCCTTGGCGGTGGAGATGTAGCCACCGGACGCGTCCGCGTCGATCAGCTCCGTGGTGTCGGTGTAAGTGCCGGCGGTGAAGCGCGTGTAGCCATGGGCGTGCGGGGCGGCGATCCTTGGGTCGGTCTGGGGGAAGTACGTGTCGTGCAGGTGCAGCGGGCGGACGATCCGGCGGTCGACCTCGTCGTACCAGGTCCGGCCAGTCACGGCTTTGATGATCAGGCCGATCAGGTCGTAGCCGGTGTTCGAGTAGCTCCAGCGCTCCCCCGGCGCGAATTCCGGCGGGTGGCTGAGGCCGGTGCGGACGATTTCCGCTTCGGTATGGACGGTGTACCGGCGTTCGTAGTACTGCTCGGCGTTCTCGATGTACGGGAAGTCGCCGTCGTAGATGCCGGCCGTGTGGTTCAGCAATCGGCGCACGGTGATCCGGCGGGCGTCGTACCCGGTTCCTTCGAAGAGCTCGGGCAGCCATTTCCCGACCGGGTCGTCGAGGGCCATCCGGTGCTCGGCGACCAGTTGCAGGACCACGGTCGACACCAGGATCTTGTTGGTGCTGCCAATGCGGAAATGACCGTCCGGCCGGGGCTCGCCACCGCCGAGTTCGCCGACGCCGCTGACGACCGTGGTCGAGCGCTTCGGCGTGGTCTCGCGGGCGATCACACCGGTGGTTCCGGTCTGCCGGATCGCGTCTGCGTCGCGTTGCAACTCGGACCGGCCGGTCGCGGTCGCGGGCACGGCGGCGGCCGCGAGCGTCACGGCCAGCACCAGGAAGAACGGCAGTCGTTTCATCGGGAAATTCCTCCGGGTCGGTCAAACAGATACCTGGAGGTTTTCAGCCTGGAAACTTTCCGGCCATCGCCCCCGCACCCGGACAGTGGTAGCGCGAACGCTACCGGTAAAGGTCAAACGATTGTTCGTCGGCGGACGGTGAGGAGGCGTGCGCGGTGTGCGATTCCGTGGTCACAAAGAGATTCTCGCCACCTGAGAGAGTCTCATTTGTTGGGCTCTTCGGTTTAAGCTGACGCGAAATAGCCATCCAGGTTTGCTTTGGGTTGTCTGGGGAGGGACCCGTGCTGTGAC
This sequence comes from Kribbella sp. NPDC026611, assembly GCF_040638345.1. Lineage (NCBI taxonomy): Bacteria > Bacillati > Actinomycetota > Actinomycetes > Propionibacteriales > Kribbellaceae > Kribbella > Kribbella sp. NPDC026611. Next base: position 196,078 of record NZ_JBEZYC010000011.1, on the reverse strand, counting down.
CCCTGTCGATCACCGGAGGCCGCCCGCCCGGGCTGCCCGGAGACAACAGAAGAGCCCCGGCCGACCGGCCGCAACGCCCGCGCAACGTCCGGCACCACGCTCCGAGCAGCGCTCGGCGCGGAAGGCACAGCGGTCGCACAGCGCCATCGGCGCAGCGATCGTCGCGGCTGCCGCGATGGTCGCGATCTTCGCCTTCATCCTCACCCGCGGCTCGTCCCAGGACCCGCCCGCTGACGGCCTGCGACTCGGCTCCGGAGCGGATGTCGGCGCCGCCGGACCGGCCGCGCCCGCGTCCAGCAGCGAGCCGAACACCACCAAGGCGGACCGCAACCCGCCCGCCTCGGCGAAGAGCGCTCCGCGGGCCACCAAGCCTCAGGTGAGTACGCCGCCGGTCGACACCGGCCCGGTGTCGCCGAAGTTCAGGCCCGGGCAGTGGATCGTCGTCCTGGAGAAGTACACGGCCGACGTCGGGGACGCGGAGAAGGCCGCGAGGGACACCGCGACCAAGCTCAGCAAGGGCGGTATCCCGGCCAAGGCGATGCTGGTGAACGGGCAGTACCCGGGGATGGTGAACAGCTCGTGGGAGCCGGTCACCAACACCTGGTTCGTCTACCTCGGACCTGGGACGACCTCGAAGCAGGTGCTCAACCAGTGCTCCGATACGCGGACCCAGCGGCTCTACAGCAACCCGGCCTGCCCAACGTACGAGCCAGCGGTCCGCGCAGGCGGCTGACGGGCGGCTAAAAGGGCGGCTAAAGCGCGCTGACGGCGTCGGTGGCGAGCCGGGCGTGCAGGTGGGAGTCGTGGCGCTCTCCACTCGGCTCGACGTAGTAGTCACGCATGACGCCCTCGAGTTGGAAGCCGGCTCGGCCGGCGACGCGACACGAGCCCTCGTTGATCAGTGAGTGGTCCAGCGAGATGCGGTGCAGCCCTAGACCGTCGGCCGCGAAGCCCCAGCGGGCGGCCGCGTCCAGTGCGCGCGCACCCAGCCCACGGCCGCGCGCGACCGGGCTGACCCAATAGGCGGCCACCGCCTGGTCCGGGACGCGGTGCACGTCCCGGAGCGCCACGTTGCCGACCACCTCGTCGGTGCCCGCGTCCGCGATCGCGAAGATCGCGTTACCGCGGGCCCAGGCGTCGACGCGTGGAGACAGCCACCGCGCAGCGCGCTTGGCCGCGGGCGTGCGGATCACCGCAGTACCCGCGGTCCAGCGGAGGATGTCCGGGTCCCGCAGCGCCTCGGCCACCGCAGCCTCGTCCGACTGCTCGAACGGACGGAGTACGACGTCGCCCAGGTCGATGCGGTGCGGCTGCAGGGCAGGTGTCACAGCTTGTGGGGCTCGTCGTACGCGTGCAGCAGCGGCGCCTGGACCGCGTGCGAACCCAGCTGCTGTACGCCGGTCACCAGACCGCCGGTCAGGTCACCGGTCGCGAACGACGTCTGCATGGTCAGCGCAGCCAGGCCGGCCGACGTGTCGCTCAGCTGCCGCCGGGCCAGCGGGCCCGTGACGATCTCGAGCCGGCGGCCGGCCGGATCCACGTACACCAGGACGGTGCGGTCCGGGTCGTCCAGCTCGTTCAGCAGCTCGATCGCGAACGGACGGGTCTCCTCGTCCGCGCCACCGACGTACACGGAGAAGTGCAGGCCGGAGATCTCCTCGGCATGCCGGACCGCGCGCTCGATGTCGTAGAGCTGGTCGGGGCTGAATGCGTCACCAGCTGGCACTTGCGCCTCCGGTCGTACGGGCGACGCCGGTGGCGGTCGCGGGGGTACCGGGCGCGCCCGGCAGCTCGGGCAGGCTCGCCGGGTCGGGCTTCGTCGCGGTCGGTCCGTTGATCCAGACCGGCGGCGCCCACCAGGACAGCCCGGGCCGGTACCGCGGCCCGTGCGCGATCGACGATGCGAACACCAGCAACGCCACCACCGCGACAACCAGGACAGGGATGCCGACGAACACCAGCAGGGTGTGGCCGGACACTTCAGCAATCACGTGCCGAAGCCTAGTACCCCGCCTGCCCGGCCGCTCCAGCACCTCAGGCTGGAGCGGCCGTCGCGCCGGCTCAGCAGCCGCCGCAGTTGTAGTAGGTGATGTCCCAGTGGCTGCCCTCGTCGGCGTAGATGTTGCCGGCGCCGGACCGCCACTGCGGGTACCCGTCGCCGCGGTCGGCGATCCGGGTGAAGGTGTTGTGGATGTAGTTGCCGACACACGTGTACTTCGAGATGTCGACCTTGTAGCCGTTCCAGTGGCTGTAGGTGCCGCTGGCGTGGCCGGTCTCGGTGCCGCCGGTGATGTTGATGGCGCAGCCGCTCGCCTGCTTCAGCGTGCGGACGCCGTACACGGTGCTGTCGTTGATCTGGTCGAACGACGTGCAGGTGGAGTTGTTGCGGTTCGTGCAGTTGCCGCTGGACGACCAGGTGATGCCGGCGGCGGAGAGGATCGAGGCCGCCTGGGACTGCGTCAGCTTGGTCAGCGCGGACGCCTGCTCGATGGCCACCACACCGGGCAGCAGGCCGACCAGGACGGCGACCACGGGAACGACGACGCGACGGAGGAGAGACTTCATGGGGCACTCCTTGAAATATGGGGCGGTTATCTCAAGGAGTGCACTTCCCAGGAAAGTTATTGGCGAAACGTCAGGTTGAATCAGAAATTAACATCCGAACACTGATAGAAGGCGTTCGCTGTGTCATTAATGGTCCAGACCGCAAGGATCAGGTGCCGTCCGGTCCGGCCGGTGGGGATGGTGCCCGGGTGGGCGACGTCCGTCGGCGGACGGGCGCCGTTCAGCTTCACGGTCAGGAACGGGTTGAGGTCGAGCGCGGCCCGGGTCAGCGGCTTCGTCCGGTCCCAGCCCTGCTTGGTGAGGTAGTACTTGAAGTCGGTCGTCGAGTGCGCCGCAGTCAGGTGCCAGGTGAACGTGAATCCCTGCCCTGGTTGCAACGTGGTCGCCGGCCAGCCGGTGCCGCCGCGCTGGTCGTCGAGCTGCGCGAACTGCTGCAGCCCGGCCGAGCAGAGCTTCCCGTCCGCGGGCCCGGCCTGCGGGAACCCCTTGGGACCTTCCACACTCTGCGGCTCCCACTGGATCGGGCCACAGTTGGTGACCGTGCCGTTCTGGCAGTTCTTCGCGCGGCTGACGGGCGCGGTCGTGTACCCGTGCCCGTAGGCGAGTGGGACCGACGTACACACCGTCAGAGCAAACGCACCGACGGCAATCCCGGCCATGCCGAGTTTCCGATTCCGCAGCATGCGGACTCCTTCAACTGTTGGGGCGGTGGACAGCGAAGGCGCCTAGATACCAATAGAAAACAACCGTTCAAATCTATTGTCAACAGGTGGTAGCCAGACGAATACGGAAAGCTAGAGGTTGAGGGCTCCGATGAGCCGGCGGAGGCGGTGGTTGTTGGGGAGGTCTTCCAAGAGGATCGGGTCGGCTTGGGAGTCGCCCAGGGGGATGCGCCAGTTCGGGTACTCGTCCGTGGTGCCGGGCTGGTTCTGGGTACGGCGTTCGCCTACCGCGTCGGTCAGGGCTACGCCGACCAGCTTCGCGGGCGTGTGGGCGACGTACTGGTGGAGGGCCTCCACGATGCGTTCCACGTCCCCGTCGGTGTTGCTGAGCAGGTGGCGTTCGCGGAGGGCGTTGAGCCAGGAGTCGCGTTCGGCCTCGTCCACGGCCAGCTCCTCAGCCACAGGGCGCGTCAGCAGGCCCAGACGGTTGCGGAGCTCGACGTGGTCGCCGGCCAGGTAGCCGGCAGTGGGCGGCAGGTCGTGGGTGGTGACTGTGGCCAGGCAGAGCTCACGCCATCGCTCAGGTGCCAGCGGCGCACCAGCCGCGTCGCGCTCGAACCACAGCACCGACGTCCCCAGGATCCCGCGCTCAGTGAGGTAGTCCCGCACCCACGGCTCCACGGTCCCCAGGTCCTCGCCGATGACCGTGACATCAGCCCGCGCAGCCTCCAGCACCAGGATCCCGATCAGCGCCTCGTGGTCGTACCGCACGTACGTACCCTCGGTCGGCCGCTCCGGCGACGTCACCCACCACAGCCGGAACATCCCGAGGATGTGATCGATCCGCAGCCCGCCGCCATGCCTCATCTCGGCCCGGACGAGGTCCCGCCACGCGGCGTACCCCGTGTCGGCCAGCGCGTCGGGCCGCCACGGCGGCTGCGACCAGTCCTGCCCCTGCTGGTTGAACGCGTCCGGCGGCGCACCGACATGGATGTTCGCCGCCAGCACGTTCTGCAACGCCCACGAGTCCGCACCGTCCGGGTGCACACCAACCGCCAGATCGTGGACGACGCCCAGCGACATGCCGGCCGCCTTCGCCCGAGCCTGCGTCCGCGCCAGCTGCTCGTCCAGCTGCCACTGCAACCAGCAGTGGAACTCCACCGCGTCGGGATTCTCGTTGCGGAAGGCAACGACCGCCGTGGACGCCGGGTCCCGCAGGTCCTCCGGCCACTTGCTCCACTCCGGTCCGTGCACGTCCGCGATCGCCGCCCAGGTGGCGAAGTCGATCAGCCCCTGACCCTCCCGGTCGCAGTACGCGCCGTACTCCGCGATCCGCCCCACCGACGGCCGGACGCCGTACAGCATCTGCAGCGCCTCGCGCTTGGCCGCCCACACAGTGTCCCGGTCGATCCCGGTCGGGTCCTCGCTCAGCGCCCGCGTCTGCAGCGACAGCGCCCGCACCCGGTCCCGCTCTGCCGGCGCAAGGTCGCCGTACTCGTCGATGTCCTCGACCCGCAGGTAGATCGGATTGCCGAACCGCCGCGACGCGGGCAGGTACGGTGACGGCTCCATCCGCCCCGCCAGCTCTGCCGCGTGCAGCGGGTTGATCAGGACGAACCCGGCGCCGAGGTCGTGCGCCGACCACGCCGCCAGATCCGCCAGGTCGTGCAGGTCACCGATCCCCCACGACCGACGCGACCGTACGGAGTACAGCTGCAGCACCCAGCCCCAGGTCCGATGCAGCTTCTCCGGCTTCAGCTTGCGCGGCGTGACGATGAGGGTGCTGACCGAGATCTCCGGGTTGCTGCCGATCCGTGCACACAGCCGGTGGTAGCCCAGCGGAAGATCCCCCGGCAGCTGGTAGGTCGCCTCACCAACCTGTACCCCGTCGACCCACTCCGGCTCGACCCAGTGCTCCTGCTGCGGCACGTCCCGTCGCTGCCCGCCGTCCTCGAGGTCGACCCACACCTCCGCAGAAGACCCATGCGGCAGGTGTACGGCGAACCACGGCGTCCAGCCCTCGCGCATCACGACCGTGGCCGGCAAGGTACGTCGCCAGCGCGCCTGCTGATGCTCAGCGAGCGCCAACGCCGCCTGCTCCGGTGTAGACGCGTCTACACCGAGTGCGGCAAGTACGTCGGACACGACCTCACTGGAGACGACCACATGCTCGCCTCGCCAGTCCCAGTACTCCGTAGCCACACCATGGGCAACCGCTAGCTCGACAAGGGCCGGGGTGGGAGCTGTCACCTCAGCGAGTCTGCCGCATCAACAGCACAACCGCGTAACGGCGCGCGCCGCGTCTACTCCGGAGACCGTCGACGGCTGAGCGTTAGTACTGCGAACAGCAGCACCGCACTGGCGACGACGAGCCCGATGGCGACGCCGGCCAGGTTGTCGGTGAGTTGGTAGAGGGCGGTGGGCCAGATGACCAGCAGGATCGCGCAGCCGACCACGGCGTACGCCGAGTGCCGCTTGCGCCCGTACGCGACCAGCAACGCGGCCGGACCCGCCGTACCCACCGCGAGCGCCATCACCTCGCCGCGCTCCTGCACCAGCCAGCAGATCGACGAGCTGAACATCGCTGCGCCGGCGAGTGACCACGCCGTCACCTGGTCCCGCACCAGCCCCAGCATGGCGAGCGCGAAGGCGACGAGGATGAACCCGGTCCCGGCGATCCCCGCGCTGTTCGCCGCCGAGCCGTGGTCGGGCGTGAGCACGTCGGCCGTGATCACCAGCACGCCCACGGCGAGGATCCCGAACGTTGCCACGAGCAACGAAGATCCGGCCAGCCACCACACCCCCGCGCCGGCCAGCGCGAGCGCGACCGCCACCCCGACGACCCGCCCGGTCTCCCCCTCGATGGCGACGTACGTCGCGAACCCGGCCACGCAGCACCCCAGCGACGCCAGCGCCGAGCTCAGCTGCGTGTTGCGGCCGAGCAGAGCGAGCACGATGGCGGCCCCGAGCAGGATCACCGCCGCGGTCGTCCCGGTGGTCACCCGCTCGGCGCGACCCATCTCACCCCAGTTGGCGAGGGTGAGAAGAGCCACAGCGCCGAGCAGCAGCGCGCCGCCGATGTACCCGAGGACCTCGACCAGCGCGTTCGAGTGCGTCGCCACCGGCGGCTGCTTCGGCTTGGCCGGCTCGGGCGCGGGCGGCGGCGGGGATGCCTGCGGATGCGGGCGTCCGGGGTCGGCCAGCGCGGCGTCGATCTCGGCGTCGGCGGCGTCCCGGATCGAGTCCGCCTGGTACTGGCGCAGGACACCCGCGCTCACGAGCCTCTTCAGCTCGTCATCCAGGCGGCTCGGCATGCGTTCGCATCTCCCTTGTCGGCCTTACTAAGATCGGGCGGCGAGATGCCTATTCTGACCAGCTACCTTCTGTCCTCAGTCAGTCACCCCCTGTTTTCGGTGCCGGAGGCCTTTCCGACGTTCTTCCGGATGGGTAACGACGGCAAGCTGGAGGTGACCGACCAGATCATCGTGGTCCCGGCCCGGATCGCCGGGCTGATCATCGGCTTCTTCGTGCTCCGCTGGCTGCTGCACAAGCTGATCCGCCGGTTCGCCCGCCGGACCGGCAACGGCACCGTGGCGGGGGTGCTGTCGAAGTCGAAGATCGGCCAGGGATTCGTCGAGAACACGCTGGCCAGCGAGCGCCGCGCGCAGCGTGCGGAGACGATCGCGTCGCTGCTGAGCAGCGTGGTGACGATCGTGCTGACCGCGGTCCTGGTGGTGATGGTGCTGGCCGAGCTCGGCTTCAACATCCTCCCGGTGATCGCGTCCGCGAGCATCATCGGCGTGGCCCTCGGCTTCGGCGCGCAGACGCTGGTGAAGGACTTCCTGGCCGGCGTGTTCATGATCTTCGAGGACCAGTACGGCGTCGGCGACCTGATCGACATGGAGAAGGCGACCGGCGTGGTGGTCGCGGTCGGTCTGCGGATCACCACGCTGCGCGGCGAGGACGGCACCACCTGGTACGTCCGCAACGGCGAGGTGATGCGGGTCGGCAACTTGACCACCCGCGACCCGGACAGCCCGGCTCCGTCCGGCGTCGGCTCGGCCACCGAGAAGGAAGAGGCTAAGGCCGACGAAAATGCGGTGACCGAAACGCACAGCGAAACCCAAGGCTGAGGTAGAGCCGCTCGGCGTCCGACCCCTCCACCACCTGCAACGTCAGCCGCCCACCCGCGGCGTCGCGGCGCGCCTGTCCGAGCAGGCGCGTCGCCAGCCCGCGGCCGCGGTACTGCGGCTTCGTCGCCACCGCGTAGACGCCTGTGACCGGACCGGTCCGCAGTACCAGCGTCGTGGCGGCAGGATGGCCGTCCACCCGGAGCAGGTACAGCGCCTGCTCCCGGTAGTTCTGGACGGCCCGCTCGACGAACTCCTTCCGCCACCAGTCGTAGTCGGCCTCTTCTGGATCCAGGAACGCCGCCGCCTGCACCTCCGCGAAGTCCGCGGCCTCCGCGTCCGAGGCCACGGCGACCAGCGGCTCGTCCGCCGCTCCTTCGACCGGCGCCTCCATGTGCACGAGGACGTGGGTCGGCTCGAAGCCTGCGCGCAGCAACCGCTCCTCCCACCCGTCGCCGCTCCACGGCACGAGACGGACCGTCCGCGCGTCGGCCGGCAACTCGGTGGCGGTCGAGAGCGGGATCCACACCGAGAAGTCCGGCGAGTCCCCGACCACCTCGATCGCATCGCGCGAACGCCGCACCGCACCTCGGTGAGCGGCCAGGAAGGCGAGCTGGTTGTCGAGCAGGGCAGCGTCGGCGGCGTCGTCAGGCATGCGCCGAGTCTGCTCGGCAGCACCGACAGAAATGAGCTGTTGACGTGGTGTGAGAAACCGGTCCATCATCGTCGGAGAACAGTTAGGAAACCTTCCTAACCAAAATCACCAATCCTGACCGCCCCCAGGTTGGAGCTCCGAGATGCGTGCACGTTCCGCCCTGCGCCGCTGTCTGGCGGCCCTTCTACCGTTCATCCTGCTGACCACTTCGATCAGCATCCGGCCGGCCAGCGCCGAGCTGCAGCACCCCCGGCAACAGTTCCTCCGCGAGTCCGTCGGCGGGCTGTTCCTGCACTGGGGGATGCGAACCTCTCCCGGCTACACCAGCTGCTCGAGCTGGGAGAACGCCGTCAAGTCCGGCGGCTGGGATCCCAAGTACTGGGTCGGCGAGGCCCAGAAGCTGCACACGCAGTACCTCGTCCTCGCCACCTTCCACAGCCGCCTCGGCTACGCCCGGCCGTGGCCGTCGAAGATCCCGGGCAGCTGCCACACCAACCGGGACATCCTCCGCGAGACCATCGACGCCGCCAAGGCAGAGGGCCTCAAGGTCATCCTCTACATGACCGACGACCCGCAGTGGCACCACGACGGCCTGCCGTCCGGCCAGGACTGGCTCGACTCGGCGGCGTACTCGAAGTACAAGGGTCACACCGTCGACCTCACGACCCGCGACGGGTTCGGCGAGTTCAGCTACGACAACTTCGTCGAGGTGATGCAGCGCTACCCCGACCTCGGCGGGTTCTGGATCGACAACGACAACGCCTACTGGGAGAGCCACGGACTGTACGACCGGATCCGGCACGACCGGCCGGACTACACGCTCAGCAACAACAACGAGGACACGCCGATCATGGACATGATCAGCAACGAGCAGAAGACCGGCATGTCCCCCGACTACGACTACCCGCAGGCCGTCTACACCGCGGCGCCCCGGCTGATCGAGGCCGACTACAAGCTCCCGTCGAAGGGCGCCTGGTGGTACGACGGCTCGAACCCGGCCGTCGACACCCGGCTCACGATCGGGCGGTACGTCGCGAACGCAGGCTCGTCGATCAAGTCGCTGATGGCCGAGACCGCGATGGTCAACGGCCGCTTCCCGTCCCAGCAGGAACAATTCAACAACCTTTTTGACAAATATCTGCAACCCATCTGGCCCTCGCTGCACGGGGTCGAGGGCGGCGGATACCTGTACGGCGGCCTCAAGCCCGGCGCCTGGAACGACGGCGGGTACGGCGTCACCACCGTCAGCCGGACCGACCCAGATCAGCATTACATCCACGTGCTCACCCACCCGACCACCAGCACCCTGCGGATCCGCGACAACGGCTACCGGATCGGCAGCGTCACCAACCTCCGCACCGGCCAGCCGGTCGCGCACTCGCAGGCCAACGGCATCCTTACCCTCACCGGCCTCACCAGCTGGGACCAGTACGACACGGTCTTCTCCGTGCAGACCGCCGGCCGCGAGGGCATCCTGCCCGTGTCGTCGTACACCATGAGCGCCTCGGCCGGCTCCAACGCCGCTGCAGCCGCGGACGGCAGCTACCTGACCTACTGGGACAGCAACAAGACCACACCGGTCTCGCTGTACTTCGACCTCGGCGCCAGCAAGCCGGTCCGGTTCATCGGCCTCAACCAACGCGAGGACTCCGTCGCCTACGCGCGCTCGTCGACTGAGCAGTCCGCGCGCATCAAAAGCTACCGCGTCTACGTCAGCTCAGACGGCAAGAGCTGGGGTACGCCGATCAAGACCGGAACCCTGCCGAGCCGCCGTGCGGTCGTCTACATCGACCTGCCTGCCACCACGACCCGCCATGTCCGCCTGGAGGTCGTCAACACGTACGCCGCCTCCAGCGACACCACCCGCTACAAGCGGCTGCGCATCGACGAGGCCTGGATCGGTACGTCGTACGCGCGACCGGTCGGCACCGCTCAGGCTCTGGCTCTGGCCGATGTCAACGTGAAGAGCTACGGCGCCAAGGGGGACGGCAAGGCCAACGACAGCGCAGCGATCAACAAAGCCATCGCCGCAGCCGGTCCAGGAAGCACGGTCCGCTTCCCGGCCGGCACCTACAAGAGCGCCAACTCCATCCGCCTGAAGAGCCACCTCACCTACCAGCTCGACTCCGGCGCGACCGTCCTCGGCGCGAGCAACGACACCTACGACAAGGCCGAGTCGAACCCGAACGACAAGTACCAGGACTACGGCCACAGCCACTTCCACGACGCGATGCTGTGGGGCGACAAGCTGACCGACATCGCCTTCACCGGCACCGGCACGATCGACGGCGGCGGTCACCTGATCACCGGCAACCCGAAGTCCGGCCAGGCCGACAAGATCATCTCGCTGACCCGCTGCGACGGGCTCCGCGTGGACGGCATCCGGCTGCGCCGCGGCGGCCATTTCGCGATGCTGACCAACGGTTGCGACAACATCAGCTCGGACGGCCTGCGGATCGAGACCGCCGACAACCGCGACGGCTGGAACGTGATCAACGCCAAGAACGTGACGGTCACGCACGCGAACATCGCGGCCAACGACGATGCGCTCGTGTTCAAGAGCGACTGGGCGCTCGGCAAGACCATCGACAACGGCCAGGTGCACGTCTCCGACAGCCAGCTGTCAGCCGGCTGCTGCAACGCGCTCATGTTCGGCTCGGAGACCTGCGGTGACTTCACCGGCTACGTGTTCGAGCGGATCAACATCACCGGTGCGGGCAAGTCCGGGCTCGGCATGGTCTCGATGGACGGCAGCAACATCTCCGACGTGCACTACCGCGACATCACGATGTCCGGGACCCGCAGCCCGATCATGCAGAAGGTGGGGACCCGCAAACGCTGCGGTGGCAGCCCCGGTGTCGGGTCCATCCACGATGTCACCTACCAGAACGTCACCGGCACGTACGACGGCGCGAGGGGTACGGCGTACAGCCCGACGCTCTGGGGTGAGCACAAGCTCAGCGACGTCACCTTCGACAACGTGCAACTCACTGTCCCGGGCGGCAACGGGACGATGGGCACCGGCGTACCCAGCAACGACCCGAAGAACTACAACCCGAACAGCATCGGCACCAGGCCGTCGTACGGCTGGTACCTGCATCAGGTGGAGGGCGTTCACTTCACCAACAGCTCGCTCCGGTTCGCCAAGAACGACGGGCGGCCGGCTGTCATCGCCAACGACGCCGCGACCGTCGGGCTGAGCACCTTCACCGCGCAGCGCGGCAGCTCGAGCCCGTACGACCTGGGCTTCCAGTCCGTCAACGGATACTGCGTCGCCGATACCTCGTTGCGGGTCAGCGCGACCGACTCGTCCAGCAACTGCCGTACTGCGAGCCTCGAGAACGGTCTGGCCCGCACGCCGCCGATGGGCTTCAACAACTGGAACTCGACCAAGTGCACCTCCGCCTTCAACGAGGCGATGATCAAGAGCATCGCCGACCTGTTCGTCAGCCGCGGCCTGAAGGACGCCGGGTACCAGTACGTCAACATCGACGACTGCTGGGCGCTCCCCCAACGCAACGCCGAAGGGAATCTGGTGCCGGACCCAGCCCGGTTCCCGCACGGCATCAAGAGTCTGGCCGACTACGTGCACGGCAAGGGCCTCAAGTTCGGGCTCTACACCAGCGCCGGCACGAAGACCTGCGACAAGAACGGCTTCCCCGGCGGTCTGGGGCACGAGAAGCAGGACGCGAGCCTGTTCGCGTCCTGGGGTGTCGACTACCTCAAGTACGACAACTGCAACAACCAGGGCGTCGACGCGCAGCAGCGCTACAAAGCCATGCGGGACGCGCTGCTCGCTACCGGCCGGCCGATCACCTACTCGATCTGTGAGTGGGGCCGGACCGGACCGCCTCCGGTCTGGCAGTGGGCGACGGAGGTCGGCAACCTGTGGCGCACCACCGGTGACATCAGCGACAACTGGGGCAGCATGCTCGGCAAGGTCCAGGCCAACCGAGCGCTCGGCCAGTACGCCGGACCGGGCCACTGGAACGACCCGGACATGCTCGAGGTCGGCAACGGCGGCATGACCGCGACGGAGTACCGCACGCACTTCAGCCTGTGGGCCATGATGTCGGCGCCGTTGCTGATCGGCACCGATCTCCGCAAGGCGTCCGACGAGACGTACGCCATCCTCACCAACCCGGACGTCATCGCCGTCGACCAGGACCGCCTGGGCCGCCAGGCCTCTGTGGTCAGCTCCGCCAACGGCCTGGTCACCTACGCCAAGACCCTGTCCAACGGCGACCGAGCCGTAGCGCTCTCCAACGAGACTGCTTCGACGGCAACCATCACCACGACCGCTGAAGCACTCGGTCTCGGTGGCTCCCAGTCCTACTCGCTGAAAGACCTGTGGACCAAGGCGACTCGGACCACCAACGGCCAGATCAGCGCATCAGTGCCGGCTCACGGGACCGTCATGTACCGGGTCGCGAGAGCAGGCACCACCACGAGGTACGAAGCCGAAGCGGCGACGCTGTCGCCCGGCAGCACGGTCGACAAGGACCACTCCGGGTACTCCGGGGCCGGCTTCGTCAACACGCCCAACCAGACCGCCAGCTACGTCGAGTGGACCGTGGACCGCAACCAGGCCGGCGCTGCCACGCTCGTCTTCGACCACGCGAACGGGACCACTGCCAACCGAGCCGTCGACATCTCCGTCAACGGCACGGTCGTCGCCAAGAACGTAGCCGTCCCCACCACCGGCGCGTGGACCCTGTGGCGAACCATCCACACCGCAGCCAGCCTGCGAGCCGGCACCAACACTATCCGTATCACCGCCACCACAGCGAACGGTGCGCCCAACCTGGACTATCTGGACGTTGCCACCGACCCACCAGCCCTAGCAGCAACCGACTGGTCGGTGCGGATGGTCGAGTCGACCATGGCGCGCTACAAGCCAACCACGATCGGCGGCTGGTCCTACCCGGTCGGTCTGTACCTCTACGGGCAGTACCTGGTCTACCAACGCACCCACAACCCGAAGTACCTCAGCTACCTCAAGGCCTGGGTCGACCGGTTCGTCGACAAGTCCGGGAACATCGACAACAGCTTCAGCAGCCTCGACAGCATGCTCTCCGGCCGTCTGCTGGTGCTGCTGCACCACGAGACCGGCGACAACCGCTACAAGGTCGCGGCCACCAAGATCCGCAACCGGTTGAACACCTACCCCCGCACGGCCGACAAGGGCTTCTGGCACGCCACCAGCCGGCAGCACCAGCTCTGGGGCGACGGCGTGTTCATGGTGAACCCCTTCCTCGCGGAGTACGGCCATGAGTTCGGCGACGCGCAGTACACCGACAAGGAAACCGTGGACCAGCTGCTGATCTACGCCAGCCACCTGCAGCAACCGAACGGCCTGCTGCGCCATGCGTACGACGAGGCTCACGCCCAGTCCTGGGCGGACCCGAAGACCGGGCTGTCGTCGGAGGTGTGGTGCCGGGCCGAGGGCTGGTTCGGTATGGCGGCCATCGACGTGCTGGACGTCGTACCGGCGAACCAGCCGCGGCGCGCCGAGCTCGTCGACGTGGTCCGCAAGCTCGTAGCGGCGTACGCGCAGTACCAGGACCCGAAGACCGGACGGTGGTTCCAGGTCGTCGACAAGGGCAGCAAGCCGGACAACTGGACCGAGACGTCCTGCTCGTCGATGTACACGTTCGTCATCTCGCGCGCTGTGCAGCGTGGGTACGTCGACCAGTCCTACGCGGCAGCCGCACAACGCGGCTACGACGGCGTGCTCGCCAAGGTGTCACTGGGCTCCGACGGCCGCACCAACCTGACGGACATCTCCATCGGTACCAACGTCGGCGACTACAAGTACTACGTCGGCCGCCAGCGGGCCACGAACGACTTCCACGGCCTGGGCGCCTTTCTGATCATGAACGAAGAACATCGGGCGCCGATATTGACCCCACCCCTAACTAATAGGAAACTTTCCTAACTCGGCCTTGCCGCCCCCAGAATTGGAGCTCGAGATGCGCTCACGCACGTTCAAGATCGCCACTGCGGCCGTAGCCGCCGGCACGCTGGTGCTCGGCGCCGCGGCTGCCGCCCAGGCGTCCACCCAGCAGGTCCGGGCCGATCCGGGCAGCATCGGCGCAGCGCCGTACCTGTACCTCGGCTGGGGCAACCCGCAGAAGCCGACCGACGTCATGAAGGCCGCCGGCAACCAGTGGTTCACGCTCGCCTTCATTCTGTCCGACGGCGGCTGCAACCCGAAGTGGGACGGTGACCGCGCGCTGACCGGCGGCTCCGACCAGTCGACGATCAACAGCATCCGGGCCGCGGGTGGCGACGTCATCCCGTCGTTCGGCGGCTGGTCCGGCAACAAGCTGGGCGAGAAGTGCAGCTCGGCCTCGGCGCTGGCCGGCGCGTACCAGAAGGTGATCTCCGCCTACAAGCTGAAGGCGATCGACATCGACATCGAGGACACCGAGTTCCACAGCAGCACGGCCCGGCAGCGGGTGGTCGACGCGCTGAAGATCGTGAAGGGCAAGAACGCCGGGATCAAGACCTACATCACGATGGGCACCGACCAGAGCGGGCCGGACTCCTCGGGCGTCGACCTGATCAAGAAGGGCGCGAACGCCGGGCTGGCCAACGACGGCTGGGTGCTGATGCCGTTCGACTTCGGCGGCGGCTCGGCCAACATGGCGACGCTGACCCAGAAGGCCGAGGAGGGCCTCAAGGGCAAGCTCAAGTCCGCCTACGGGTACTCCGACGACCAGGCGTACCGGCACATGGGCATCTCGTCGATGAACGGGAAGACCGACGACGGCGAGACCGTCCGGCTGTCCGACTACAAGGCGATGCTGGCCTACGCGCAGCAGCACCACCTGGCCCGCTTCACCTTCTGGGCGGTCAACCGGGACCGCGCCTGCGGTGGCAGCAACAACGACGGCGACTCGTGCAGCGGGATCTCGCAGCACCAGTACGACTTCACCAAGGTGGCCGCGCAGTTCCACGGCTGAGCACACCAATGCCCGGCGAACCAGCAGGTTCGCCGGGCATTGTGCTGTAGATCAGGCGGTGAAGGTGACGTCCAGCGTGATCGGCACAGCCGACAGCGCCTGCGAGACCGGGCAGTTCTTCTTCGCGCCCTCGGCGTACTCGGCGAACTCGTCCGCGGTCAGGCCCGGCACGTTGCCGTTCACCGACAGCTTGATGCCGGTGATGCCCTCACCCGGCTGGAAGGTGACGTCGGCCTGGGTGTCGATCGAGTCCGGCGCGTGACCGGCCTGCGCCAGCGCGTGCGACAGGGCCATCGAGAAGCAGGTGGAGTGCGCGGCGGCGATCAGCTCTTCCGGGCTGGTCTTGCCGTTGGCGTCGTTCGCGCGGGAGGCCCAGGTGACGTCGTAGGTGCCAACGCCGGAGGACTCGAGAGCGACCTGGCCGGCGCCCTCCATCAGCGAGCCTTCCCAGTGGGCCTTCGCCGTACGGATGGTAGCCATGCTCGTGTTGTCTCCTTCGAAGAGAGGTTCAGCGGCCGGACACGTCGATCGCGCCCGGGTACTGCGGTTCGTCGGTGTTCACCATGCTGTGCGCGGCCATCACCATGTAGCGCCAGATCTCGTCGTCCCGCTCCTGGGACAGGCCGAGCTCGTCCAGTGCGGCCCGCATGTGGCCGAGCCACCGGTCCCGCGCGCTCGGGGTGACGGCGAACGGGGCGTGCCGCATCCGCAGCCGGGGGTGCCCGCGCTGCTCGGAGTACGTCTTGGGGCCGCCCCAGTACTGCTCCAGGAACATCCGGAAGCGCACCTCGGCCGGACCGAGGTCCTCTTCGGGGTACATCGCCCGCAGCTCCGGGTCGGCGGCAACACCGCGGTAGAACGCTGCCACCAACCGGTGGAAGGTATCCGCCCCACCGACGGCGTCATAAAAGCTCTGCTGCTCACTCATGTCGCACCCAGTGTCTCAAGAGGTCACAACATGCTCGAGCAGGGCTGCCCGTTCTGACTCGCTCAGGACCCGTTTGGCGTGCGTCGAGCCATCCACGGCGACCAGGACGGACGTCGCCTTGGCGTACACGTCCTCCCCGGAGCCGCTCCGGTCGACGATGCGCGAGCCCAGCGTGAAGGACGTCGTACCGACTGCCTCCACCCACACGTCGACGTCGTACGGCGGGTGCCTCAGCAGAATCGGCCTGAGGTAGTCCACGGACTGGCTGGCCAGCACGCATGGGTAGGCGTCCACGTAGTCGCCGGACGTGTGCAGGAGGTTGGACAGGAACGCCAGGCGGGCTTCCTGCAGGTAGTCGAAGTACCTGACGTTGTTGACGTGGTCGTAGGAGTCGATGTCCGACCAGCGGACCAGGAACTGATAGCTGAAGCTCATGCGCCCACCAGCTTCGACAGGGCCTCGCGCTCGACCGGCGTGATCCGCCGGAGCCGGTTGGCGGTGAAGTCGAACGGCACCAGCTTGGTGCGAGCCTCCACATAGGTACGGCGTTCCGGCACGACGTCGAGGATCTCGTAGTCCACGGTGAACGACGCGGCCCGGATCTCGCTGATCCACAGCTCGATCCGGACCGGTCGAGGGCGGAACCGCAGCGCCGCGCGGTACTGGACCTCGTGCCGGGCCACCAGCAGCCCCGTCTCGAGCGCGTCGGCGCCCAGCTCGGCCGCCGTCCGGAACAGGAAGTCCACGCGGGCGTCCTGGAGATAGTCGACGTACCGGCCGTTGTTGACGTGGCCCAGGGCGTCCATGTCACCCCAGCGCAGCGGACACTCGTACACGTGCCGGTTGTGATGATCCACACGGCGATCATCGCATCCGGGGTACTACCCGGGTGACTGAGCGTGGGTAATGTCATCCCCGGCAGACCACCTGACGGAACGGAGTTGTCGATGAGCGAGCAGCGAGTGGCGATCGTTACGGGCGGTGCCCGCGGAATCGGCGCGGCCGTTGCCCAGCGGCTCGCGAAGGACGGTAACGCTGTGGCCGTCATCGACCTCGACGAAGGCGCCTGCGGCGGGACCGTGAAGGCGATCACCGAGGCCGGCGGCAAGGCGATCGCTGTGGGTGCCGACGTCAGCAACTCCGACCAGGTCGCGGCCGCCGTCGAGCGGGTGGCTGCCGAGCTCGGCGCCCCGACGATCCTGGTCAACAACGCCGGTGTGCTCCGCGACAACCTGCTCTTCAAGATGTCCGAGGACGACTGGGACACGGTCATGTCCGTGCACCTCAAGGGCAGCTTCCTGATGTCCAAGGCCTGCCAGGCGCACATGGTCGAGGCCGGCTACGGCCGGATCGTCTTCCTCTCCTCCACCTCGGCCCTGGGCAACCGCGGCCAGGCCAACTACGCCTCCGCGAAGGCCGGCCTGCAGGGCCTGGCCAAGACGCTGGCGATCGAGCTGGGCAAGTTCGGCGTCACCGCGAACGCGATCGCGCCGGGCTTCATCGAGACCGACATGACCGCGGCCACCGCGGCCCGGGTCGGCGTCGACTTCGAGGAGTTCAAGAAGGCCACCGCCGCGAGCATCCCGGTGCAGCGGACCGGCAAGCCGGAGGACATCGCCGCGGCGGCCTCGTTCTTCTGCAGCGAGGAGGCAGGCTTCGTCTCCGGCCAGGTCCTGTATGTCGCCGGCGGCCCCCGGAACTGACGCGCAACTGAGAGGGAGCACGACATGCCGCAGTCCTTCCACGGCGTCGACGAGGTCGTTCACGCGGTCGGCACGCAGCTCGGCGAGACCGAGTGGCTGGAGATCACCCAGGAGCAGGTGAACCAGTTCGCGGACGCCACCGGTGATCACCAGTGGATCCACGTCGACGTCGAGCGGGCCGCCAAGGGCCCGTACGGCGGGACGATCGCGCACGGTTACCTCACCCTGAGCCTGATCGCGCGCTTCGGCGACGAGCTGTTCAAGGTCGACGGCGTGACCGCCAAGCTCAACTACGGCGTCAACAAGGTCCGTTTCCCGTCACCGGTCCCGGTCGGCACCCGCGTCCGGGCCAGTGCTTCGGTCGCCAACGCGGTCGAGACCCCGGCGGGCGTACAGGTCTCGCTCAACTGGGTGATCGAGCTGGAGAACTCCACCAAGCCGGCCTGCGTGGCGGAGACCGTCGTACTGCTGGTTCCCTAGAGCGGGCAGATCAGCACGGCGTGGGTGGCGATCCGGTCGTAGCCGAGCCACTCGTTCACCGCGATCATCGGGATGTTGCCGTCGTAGTTGGCGGTGTAGGCGCCGTGCACGCCGGCGTCAGCCGCGGCGTGCAGGGCAGCCGCCTTCACCAGCTTGGCCAGGCCGCGACCGCGGTACTCCGGCATGGTCGCGGTCATCTTCGACCAGATCCGGGTGTGGTCGCCCAGACTGAGGGTGAACGCGACGATCTGGTTGTCGTAGAGCGCGGCCATGCTCAGCTCGAGGACGTGGTCCGGTGAGTTCCAGACGCCGTCGAGCCAGTCGTCGTACGGCCGCGCGGTGATCTTCGCGTCGCCCGGTTTAGTGCGCTGGGCAACCACGTCGGCGGCGTACAGCTGCTCCGGGTCCACCTCCTCCAGCGGGACCAGGTGGACGCCGCTCGGTACGCCGGGGACGTCCGGTGCCTTCGCCGGATGGATGCCTGCGTAGTGGACCTGCCTGGTCTGCCGGTACCCCCACCGTGCGGCCCAGTCGACTGTGCCGGGTTCAGCGAACACCCGTGCGGTCGTTGCCCCGCCGGCCCGCAGCTCCGCATGCGTTGCCTCCAGCAACTGCGTGCCGATCCCCCGACCGCGGTACTCCGGCCGCATCAGGAGCCGCAGCTCACCGTCCACCGGCTCCGAGCCGGCGATCAGGCCGTACGCCGACCATCCGACCACGTCACCCCTGTCGAGGGCAGCGAACGTACCGTGTCCCGGACTCGCGGGTCTTGCAAGTCTCCGGGTCAGCGCGCCGCGCGTGACCACCCAGTACGGCACCAAGGCATCGTGCATCGCCATCGCGCCGTCGACGTCCCCCGGTGCGGCCGCCCTGATCTCCATGCGATCTCCTCGCGAGCTTCTCAGCGAAGTCTCCCGGAAAATAACCCGATTTCAGGTGCATACCACAAGGAAACCGATTACAGCTCCATCTCGGCGCCAAACGTTCACTAGAGATTCCGCAGCAGGCCGTGCTCGGTCTGGACCCGCTGGTAGCCGAGCCAGTTGTTGACGGCAAGCATCGGGCCGTTCTCGTCGTCGTTGGAGGTGTAGGCCCAGGCGATGCCGGCAGCGCCAGCCTTGCGGAGGGCAACGGACTTGACCAGCTTCGCCAGCCCGCGGCCGCGGTACGCCGGGATCGTGCCGGTCATCCCCGACCACATCCGGTCACCGGCGACCTCGACCGCCGTGTACGCCGCGATCTCGTCGCCGGCCATCGCCGCGACACTGAGCGACTTGTCCAGCCCCGGCGCCCGCCAGATCTCGTCGAGCCACGCGTCGTACGTCACCGCGTCGATGGGCGAGTCACTCGGCTCGTCCATGGACGAGACCGTGTCCGCTGTGTACACCGCTCGCGGGTCGAGCTGGTCCAGCGTCGCCAGCTCGATGTCTTCGGGCGTCGGCGGCTGGTCCGGCAGCGCCGACAGCTGTACGCCGGAGAAGTGCATCAGCCGCGCCCCGTCGTACCCGAGGCTGTGGGCGAACTCCAGGCTCTCCGGCTGCACGAACGTGCGGATGCGGATCGCACCGACCTCGGTGAGGTGCTGGTGCAAGCGCTCGGCCAGTGCGCTGCCGATTCCCCGCTTGCGATGGTCCGGATGCACGTAGACGGAGATCTCGCTCTGGCCGGGGTCGCTGGTCCAGGGGTTGAGCCCTGCGGACCCCCAGGCGACCACCTGCCCGTCGACCTCGCCGACCAGCGGCAGGAACCGCTCCTCCGGCATGCTCACCGTGAGCATGTACCGCAGCGCGGCGGGAGACATCACCTTGTAGGAGTACACCGTACGCCGGACTTCTGCTAACGCGTCAGCGTCATCGGCCACTGCCTGCCGCACCACGAACTGAGCTGTCATGCTCCCGGACCCTAGCCAGCGGACCCTCGGCGCGCCACGCATTAACAAGCAGCAACGCGATCGCAACAGCCGCGAGCATCCTGTGATTCGGTCCTACGGCAGACTGGCACTAGAGTTACGCGGTGCTGTCGGACTGATTGCCCCGACCGCCGGAAGTGCCATCGGTCAGTGCCATCGAGCTATGACACGACGGGGTCACCGGCGGCGGGGCGTCCGCGCCCCCTCCGGCAGTCCTTTGCCCCACCCCGGAAAGCCTTGACGCCGTCGCCGCGTTCGGCGTAAGCAGCCTTCATGGACATGACTGATGGCGCGGCCGCGGCCCGGGTGCTGGCAGACCTGATGGTGGCGGACGGACCACGCCCGGAGTTCGCCGATGCCTTCAAACCCTTCGCTCCGCTGATCGGCAGCTGGGACCTCGACGTCGCCTGGTACGACGAGACCGGCGAGGTCACCCGGCAGACGAAGGGTGAGTGGCACTTCGCCTGGGCCCTCGACGGCCGGGCGGTCGCCGACGTCTGGATCACCCCGAGCCGGGCCGCCCGCGCCACCGACGGCGACGGCGAGTGGGGCCTCTCGATCCGCATCTTCGACCCGGAGCTCGACGCATTCCGCTCGACCTGGATGGGGCCGAAGGCCGCGTTCGTGATGCCGTTCGTCGCGCACGCGAGCGGCGACACCATCACGCTGGAGTCGCAGCTGCAGAAGACCCGCTGGGCCTTCACGGGGATCACACCGGCCGGCTTCCACTGGCGCAACGAGGATGAAGATGCCGACGGCAACGTCATCCTCCGGCAGACCTTCGTCGCCACCCGTCAGGCGTAGGTCGCGACGGCCGCCTGCGCAAGCTCCAGCATCCGGACCCGCAGGTCGGCCGGCTCCAGCACCTCCACGTCACCGGCGAACCCGAGCAGCACACCACAGGCCGCCTCCCGCACCCGGAAGTGCATCCGCAGGTGCGGCCACTCGTCGTCGGTGGGAACGGCGCGCGCCGGCTGCGCCCTGACCAGCATCGGGCTGGCGATCCGCCGTACCATCTCGGCTCGCTCTGGCCGGACCCTGACGAGTACGTCGACGCTCTCCGGCCGGTGCTGCTCCAGCTCGGACCGTAGCCGCTCCCACTCAGCCTGTACGTCAAGGTTGTCCGGCCGGTCCGCTGTCTCGTCGAGGACATCCGCCGCCTCGACCCGAGAGACGCGGTACATCCGGGGCGCTCCACGATGGGCCGCGATCAGGTACCACCGGCCGGCCTGCTCGACCAGGCCCCACGGGTCGACCGTCCGCTGCTGCGGGCCCTCACTGGCCGACGCGTACTGCAGTCTGACTCGGCGCCGCATGACCACGGCCTGTCGCAGTACCGGCAGTGCACCGGTGTCTTCGGCCTCTGCGAACCAGCGGCGGCGGTCGACCACGATGGCACCCGACAAGGCCTCAGCGTGGTCCTGCAGCTCCAGTGGCAGCGTCGCTGACAACTTGCCCATGGCCGTCCGCAGCGCGTCCTTCAGCCCGAGCTCCTCCGACATAGCGGCCCGACCGGACCAGGCAAACAACGCCTGTGCCTCGCGTGGTGTCAGCTCGCTCACGTCGGCTCGGTATCCCGGTAGCAAGACACAGCCACCGTTCCGCCCGCGCTCGGTGTAGACGGGTACGCCGGCTGCCGACAGCGCCTCCATGTCGCGCATCACGGTGCGCGTAGACACCTCCAGCCGCTCGGCCAGCTCGCGCGCACTGAGCCGCGGGTGCCGCTGCAACAGCAGGATGATCTGCAACAACCGGTCGGCTCGCACCTCTTCACAATATGCGACAGCAGATGTCGTATATAGCCCTTGAGAGTGGTCGGCATGAACAACTTCGAAGACCCCCGACCGATGTTCGTCCGCGCCCTCGACCAGGCCCAGCACCTGATGGCCTCGGTCGGGCCCGACGAGTACGACCTGCCCACGCCGTGCACCGAGTACGACGTCCGCACGCTGGTCGGCCACCTGCTCACCGTGATCGGCCGGATCGACCTCGCACTGTCGGGCGGCGACATCTTCAGCATCCCGACAGTGACCGAGACCGAGGACGTCGACGGTGTCTGGAAGGAACGCCGCGCCGCCCTGGAGGCGACCCTCGCCGAGGACAGCGTGCTGGAGCGGGTATGCCGAGTCCCGTGGGGCACGGTTTCCGGCGCCGTAGCGCTGAACTCCTACGCCCGCGAGCTCGCAACCCACTCCTGGGACCTCGCGAAAGCGACCGGCCGCCTGGACACGCTCGACGACGCCATCGCGACGTACCTGCTCCCGATGACCAAGCAGTACCTCCCCGCCGACCCCCGCGGCGGCCGAATCCCGTTCGCCCCGGTAGTACCTGTCCCCGACAATGCGGCGCCGTACGACCAACTGGTCGCCTGGCAGGGCCGTCAGCCCTGATCTGGAAATGTGCGGGAACTATGCGCTCCATGTGCGCGGCTGTCGTCATGCTGCTGCAACGGTCTGCAGATCCGCTGCGGCCTTGGGAAGCCGAAGGGAAACGCCATGGTGAAGTCCGTCGTCGCACTCGCCGATCGCCTCGTCACCCGCATCGTGCCAACCGTCGACTCGCACGCCGCCTGCCTGAGCTGTAGCTCCGGCTGTTTGTGGAAGTGCTGCACGCAAGGCGCGCGGGCCAGCTTCTACCGGTGCTGCATCAACGCACTGGGGAACTGCGAGTGCGTTCAGCTGTACCCGGACTGTTGAGCGACTGTCTGACGTTGTTCGCGCAGTGCCTCGCGTCCGGGGTGTTCGTCGTCTCCGCGGTGTCGAAGCTGCGCGACGTGCCGGGGTTCGGCGTCACCGTCCAACGGTTGGCGCCGATCCCGTCCCGCGTTGCCCTCGGCCTCGCCTGGACGGTCGTCCTGGCCGAGCTGCTCACCGCAGGAGTCGTCTGGTACGGCGACGGCCGGCCCGGGCTGCTCCTCGCCGGCCTGCTGTCCACCGGGCTCGCCGGCATCGCCTTTCGCGCCACAGCCCTCCCGGTCCCGGTCCCCTGCCGCTGCTTCGGCCGATCTACAGCGCCGCTGGGGGCCAGGCACGGCATACGCAACCTGGTGCTCGCCGCTCTGATGGTTGCCGGTCTGGTGACCGCGGGTGCGGACCGGCCGGTACCGCCCCTCGGCGGGATCGCGCTGGCCGTGGCGGCCGCTGCCGTCGGCGTCATCGTCACGGTGTACCTCGACGACCTGGCCGAACTGGCCCGTCCTTAGGAGTGTCCATGGAGTTCCTTGTCGCCGCAGTCGTTCTGCTGACGCTGCTGGCCTTTCTCTGCCTGTTGCTGCTGCTCGGGCTGACCAGGCGACTACGGACGCACTCGGAGCGGATCGCGGAGCTGGAGAAGCACCGGCACCTCCGCGATTCCGGTCTGGAGCTGACGATCGGCGAGTTCGAGGTTACCCGTTCCGACGACGGTGAGCCACTGACGAGAACCTGGCTCGTCGGTGCGGAGTCGCTGGTCGCCTTCGTTGCCTACGGCTGCCCGTCCTGCAAGTCCCAGCTGCCCGCTCTTCGTGCCTACGCCGAACGGGGTGAACGTGTCCTCGCGGTCGTGGCCCGGGTTCCGGGCGAGACGCCCGACCCGGCAGGCATGCACGCGGCGCTGGGCGACTCGGTCGTTCTCGCCGAGGAACCGTTCGGTGGCGCGGCACAGGTCGCCTTCCAGGTGGCGGCTTATCCGACCTTCTACCTCGTCGACGAGGAGGGCCGGGCCGTCGCAGCCGGCAGTGGTGTCCGGGAGGTTCTCGGCGCCAGGCAGCCCGAGCGAACTGCTGCCGGAGCGCGCTGAGGCCAGGTGAGGGGTCTCCGCACAGCCGGGAGCCTGCTCTGGCGCGCCCAGCCCGGCACTGCGCTGCTGATGCTGGCAGGCGCCTGCGTCCTCGGTGCGGTACCGGTCGCAGCCGCGTGGCTGACCAAGATCGTCATCGACAACCTGAACGGCGCAAACCGGGGCTCCGGCTTGTGGCCCGCGGCGTTCCTCGTCGCCGTTCTGCTGCTCGGCCAGCTCGGACAGAGCTGGCTGCGCTACGTCCAGGATCAACTCACCAACCGGATGGAGCTCACGGCCAAAGGAGATCTCTTCGCGGCGCTCAACCGGCACCACGGTCTCGAGGTGTTCGAGCAGCCAGACTTCCACGACGCACTGCAACTCGGACAGCGGGCCACCCAGCTCGCGCCGAACCAGCTCGTCCAGGTCGCCACGTCGACGATCCTGGGCATCACGTCGCTGGCTGGATTCATCGGCGTCCTGGTGGCCATCAGTCCGCCGGTCGCGGCGCTCGCGGCGGTCGCCGTCGTACCGCACCTGGTGGCCGAGCTCCGGCTGACCAGGATCCGGATCGAGATCTACCAAGGTCTCAGTCCGGCCCAGCGACGGACGTTGTTCTACGCGGGGCTCCAGTCGGAACCGCAGGCCGCCAAGGAAGTCCGGATCTTCGGACTCGGAGCGTTCTTCCACGCCCGGATGATGACCGAGCTCGAGACGATCCTGCGGTCCGAGCGCGGCTTGGCCCGACGGATACTGAGGAACCAGGTCGTCCTGGACAGCCTGTCCGCACTCATGACGGGTTTCGGCATCCTCGTCATCATCCGGTCGGCCACCGCCGGTCGGGTCGGCCCTGGCGATGTCACTGTGGTGCTTTCCGCCCTGCCGGGGCTGGCGTTGTCCGCCACCGGACTGGTCCGGCAGTTCGCACAGGGCGCCGAGGCGCTCCTGCTGGTCGGTCGCCTGCAGCAGCTCATCGAGCTTGCACCGCCGGCCTGTCTCACCGGCACCGGGGCAACACCTGCACCGCTGGACGAGGGCGTGACTGTTGACGATGTCTGGTTCCGGTACGGCGACGACCTGCCCTGGGTACTGCGCGGCGTCACGCTGCACCTTCGACCGGGCGACTCGCTCGGTCTGGTTGGGCTCAACGGCGCGGGCAAGAGCACCCTCGTCAAACTCCTCACCGGCTTGTACGAACCGACCAAGGGGCGGATCTGCTGGAACGGCGTGGACCTCCGCACGCTGGACCAGGTCGCGCTGCGGAACCGGATCGGTGTCGTCTTCCAGGACTACATGACCTATGACCTGACGGCAGCCGACAACATCGGCCTCGGCGACCTGGACCGCTTCGACGACGCCGACCGGATCGAGGACCGGGCTCGACTGGCCGGCCTCGACGGCCTGGTCCGCGGTTATCCCCACGGCTATCAGACGATGCTGAGCCGCCGGTACAGCGCCGACGACCACTCCGCGGACGGTGTGCTCCCGTCCGGCGGTCAGTGGCAGCGGTTCGCGCTGGCCAGGATGCTGATGCGCACCGACCGCGACCTGCTCATCCTCGACGAACCAAGCTCGAACCTCGACCCCGAGGCGGAGTACGAAGTGCATCAACTCGTCCACCGGCTGACCGCCGGAGCGACCCGTCTGCTCGTCTCGCACCGCCTGAACGCGGTCCGGATGGCCGACCGGATCGTCGTCCTGGCCGACGGCGTCGTGGCCGAGCAGGGCAGCCATGCCGACCTGATCAGGGCCAACAGCCGGTACGCCGAACTCTTCCACCGGCAGGCGGCGGGCTACCGGGACTAGCGGATCGGCAGCCGGCCGACGACGATCCCCACGATGGATGCCTGCGGCAACGGTCCGAAGGTGCGCGAGTCGAGGCTGTGGCCGAGCGCGTCGCCGAGCACGTAGACGTGACCGGGCGAGATCCGCGCCACCTCCTCCGCGGCCGGTCCGGGCGGTTCGGGATCACCCGGCAGGGCGGCGACCCGCTTCACCAGGAGCGCATCGCCGCCCGCGCCGGGAACGGAGTACCCCGACGGGATCCGGCAGAGCACGACGTCACCAGTCCGCAGACGGCGTAGTCCTCGGACCGCCAGCAGCCGCTCGCCGTCACGGAACGTCGGCGCCATGCTCATGCCGTGGACGTTCGTGATCACCAAGGCCTTCCGCAGGGCAACGGCTGCCGCGGCAACGACAGCGACTGCAAGCGGCAGCATCCGGCTCGTTCGCATGCCGCACCCTAGCCTGAGTCCGGGGCCGGTACCGTCGAAGTCAGGTGCCGGCGCACCTGCTCTGCCTGCGGGTCGCCCAGCTCGTCGAAGATCACCAGCGCGCGATGCAGGCAGTCTCCGGCTTGCTCAGCGATCCCGACCGCGCTGTAGATCTGTCCGAGTTCGCTGAGCGTCCGGGCCGTCCCCCAACGGTCGCCGGTCTGCTGCCGAACCTCCAGTGCCGACCGGAGATGCTCGATCGCCTGCGGCATCCGGCCCAGCTCGCGGAAGGTCGTACCAAGGTTGTGCAGTACGTACCCGACGCCCCGGAGGTCGCCTTGGGCCCGTCTGATCGCGGATGCCTCGCGGTAGCACGCCAACGCGTCGGTGAACCGTTCCTGCCGGCGGTGGGCCTCGCCGAGGTTCGTCAGTGCCAGCGCCTCTCCCCAACGGTCGCCGACCTCCCGGAAGACTTTCAGCGCACGCCGGTAGTAGTCCTCAGCAGCCGCGAGCCGGTCCAGCCGGTTGGACGCCGTACCCAGGTTGTTCAGCGTTGCCGCTTCGCCCTGCCGGTCACCGATCGACTGCCGGATCCGCAGGGCCGCGCCGTAGTACTCGAACGCCGCCTCCAGCTTCCCGGTCTGTTTGAGGGCGATGCCGAGGCTGTTCAGCATCCAGCTCTCGACCGCGACGAGCCCGGCCGCCCGCGCGCAGGTCAGACCGATCTGGTGGGTGGTGATCCAGTCCGACCAGTACCGGCGGAGCTCGAAGAACCCGAACATCGCGACCGGCAACTGCCAACCGAGGTCGTGCAGCCCCTGCTCGGCCGCGAGCGCGATTGCCGCGACCAGGTTGATCCGTTCGGTCTCGCACCAACTGAGCGCCGCCGCTCTGTCCCGGTGCCGTGGTAGCGGGAGGAGCGGGTCAGGTCGGCCCAAGGTGAAGGATCTGCGCCGGTGCGGATCAATCATCCGACCGGCCGTCTCGGCGCCATGCAGGTACCAGCCGAGCGCTCGCCGGTGGGCCTCGCGCCGTTCGTGGTCGGGATCGCCGGCCGCGCTCTGCTCGGCCGCGTACTGCCGCAGCAGGTCGTGGAACCGAAACCTTTCCGGCGACCAGCGGTCGAGCAGGCTCGCAGAGCACAGCGCGTCGAGCTGGACCTGGGCATCGCTGGTGGAGACGGCTGTCAATGCGGCAACGACCGGCACTGAGAAGTCTGCTCCTGGCAGACTGCCCGCCAGTCTGAACATGCGCTGCGCGGACGCGTCCAGCAGCCGGTAGGACTGGTCGAACGCGGTACGGACCGCCGCCGACGGATCCCCGGGGACTCGCAGACCACTCAACCCGCCCGCGGCTTCGAGGCGAGCCACCTCCGCCGCGATCGACTGGTTCGGCTCGGTCACGAGACGAGCGGCCACGATCCGTACGGCGAGCGGCAGCCCGGCACACAGCTCGGCGATCGCGGCAGCCGCAACCGGCTCCATGGACACCCGGTGGTCGTCCAGTACCTCCGCGAGTAGCGCCACCGCGCAGCCCGGGTCGAGCGGCTCGAGAACGACCGGCCGAGCGCGGTCGATGGCGACGAGACCCGCCAGCCGCTCCCGGCTGGTGGCCACGAGGAGACTGCCGGATCCGTTCGGCAGTAGCGGCCGCACCTGTTCCGCCGAACGAGCGTCATCGAGCAGGACCAGAACTCGCTTCTCCGTCGCGAGTGTCCGCCACAGCTGCAGCTGAGCAGCTGGATCGGGCGGAATCCGCTCCTCTGATGCGCCGATGCTCCGGAGCAGGACCGTCACAGCTTCGGTCGGGGCGAGCGGCTCGTCGCCGTGAAAGCCCCGGAGATCAAGGAAGATCAGGCCGTCGGGGTACTTCGTCGCGACCTGCTGCGCCCAGTGCCGCGCGAGCGCGGTCTTGCCGACGCCGGCCGGCCCACTGATCGTGATCAGGCCTGTCGAGCGGCTCAGCTCGTCGAGCCGGTTGAGCTCGACGGTTCGACCCACCAGGCCCGTCGGCGTACGTCCGGACCCCTCGACCGGAGCAGTGGGCTCCTGATCCTGGAGGACAACGGCTTGCAGCTGTCGCAGCTCCACACCCGGTTCGACTCCTAGTTCGGTGACGAGCAGCCTGCGGATGTCCTGGTAGGCGGCCAGCGCCTCGGCCCGGCGCCCGCACCTGTGCAGGGCAAGCATCAGTTGCCGGCGCAAGCCCTCACGGTACGGATAGTCGGCGACGCGCGCCCGGATCTCGGCCACCAGGTCTTGGTGCTGTCCGAGGTCCAGACGGCAGTCGATCGCACGCTCGACCATGTCCTGCCGTCGTTCGTCGATCCTGGCCAACTCCGCACGCAGCACGGGCCCGATCGCCAGTCCGGAGAGCGGATCGCCGCGCCAGAGATCCTGTGCCTGCCGGTAGCACTCGCTGGCTCGCGCCAGGTCGCCGGCGAGCGTGGCAGCTGCAGCCTGTTCGACGAGCCTGTCGAACACGATCAAGTCGAGCTCGCCGTCGAGGACGGTGACGGAGTAGCCATCGGATCCCCCGCGAAGCCGGTCCTGTCCGCCCGCACGCAGTGCCCGGCGAAGGGATGCGAGGTAGGTTCGCAGGTTGGACCTGGCCGACCGAGGTGGTCGCTCCCAGACAGCGTCGACGAACTCGTCCGCGGTCACGACCCGGCCCGCTCTCAGCAGTAACATCGCCAGCACGGCCCGCTGGCGCGCCGCGCCGATCGGCACCACCGCACCGGCATGGCGAACCTCCAGCGGGCCGAGCAAGCGAAACTGCATGGCTCATCGTCGGCCGCGAGGGGGTCTCCAGCCCTAGGCGATTCCGCCGTTCAGGGTGAGGCCGCCGTCGATGGTGATGGTCTGGCCGGTGATCCACGATGCCTCGTCGGACAGCAGGAACCACACCAGCGAGGCGACGTCCTCCGGCACACCCAGTCGCTTCATCGGGTACGTCGCGGCGACCTTGTCCTCACGCCCTTCGTAGAGGGCTCCGGCGAACTTGGTCTTGACCACGGCCGGGGCCACGGCGTTGACCCGGATCTCCGGCGCGAGCTCGACGGCGAGCTCCTGCGTGACCCGGGACAGCATCGCCTTGGTCGCGCCGTACCAGCCGATCCCCGGCGAGGGTCCGAGGCCGGCAATCGAGGAGATGTTGACGACGGCACCGCCGTGGGCGCGCATCCACGCGTCCCGGCAGGCCTTCACCCAGGCGATCGCGGCCAGCACGTTGGTGTCCACCATCTTGGCCGCGACCGTCTGGTCGACGTCGAGCAGGTTGCCGTAGATCGGGTTGATGCCGGTGTTGTTCACCAGCAGGTCCACCGACCCGTACGTCGCTACGGCTGCGGCCACTACTGCGCCGCGGTGCGAGGCGTCCGCGGCGTTGCCCGCTATGCCCAGGGCATGCTTGCGACCGCCCAGCGTGGCGACCGCTTCGTCGAGCGCCTCCTTGTTCCGACCCGTGACGATCACCTGTGCGCCGTCAGCCACCAGGCGCTGCGCCACCGCCAGCCCGATGCCGCGGGAGGCTCCGGTGACGATCGCCGTACGACCCTCCATGGTCATCAGCTGAGGCGCTCCAGAACCACGGCCATCCCCTGGCCGCCGCCGACGCACATGGTCTCCAGGCCGAACTGCTTGTCCTCGAACTGCAGCCCGTTGACGAGCGTGGTCATGATCCGCGCGCCGGTCGACCCGAACGGGTGGCCGAGCGCGATCGCGCCGCCGTGCACGTTCAGCTTGTCCTCGTCGATACCGAGCTCGCGGGCCGAACCGATCACCTGGACCGCGAAGGCCTCGTTGATCTCGACCAGGTCGATGTCGTTGATGCTCATCCCGGCCCGGGCCAGCGCCTGCTTCGACGCCTCGACCGGACCGAGGCCCATGATCTCCGGCGACAGACCGCTGACACCGGTCGACACGATTCGCGCCAGCGGGGTCAGGCCGAGCTCGCGCGCCTTGGTGTCGCTCATGATCACGACCGCGGCCGCACCGTCGTTCAGCGGGCAGCAGTTGCCGGCCGTGACCGTACCGTCGGGCCGGAACACCGGCTTCAGCTGGCTGACCTTCTCCAGCGTGGTGCCGGCGCGCGGTCCGTCGTCCTTGCTGACCACGGTCCCGTCCGGCAGCGTCACCGGCACGATCTCGCGCTCGAAGAAGCCGTTGTTGATCGCCTTCTCGGCCAGGTTCTGCGAGCGGACGCCGAACAGGTCCTGGTCCTCGCGGCTGATGCCGCGCAGCGTCGCGACGTTCTCCGCGGTCTGGCCCATCGCGATGTAGATGTCCGGGATCTGCCCGTCCAGGCGCGGGTCGTGCCAGGTCTCGTTGGTCTCGGCGTACTTCGCCGTCCGCGCGACCGCGTCGGTGAAGACCTCGTTGAACGAGCTCGGATCGCCGACCCCGGCCGAACCGAAGTTCTTGTACCGCGACACGCACTCGACGCCGGCGCTGACGAAGATGTCACCCTCGCCCGACTTGATCGCGTGGAAAGCCATCCGCGCGGTCTGCGTCGACGACGCGCAGAACCGGTTCACCGTGGTCGCCGGCGTGTTGTCCCAGCCGAGCTGGACCGCGACTCGGCGAGCCATGTTGCCGCCGTGCTCGTCGTGCGGCTCCGCACAGCCGAGCGCCAGGTCCTCGATCTGGTCGCCGGTCAGCCCGGCCTTCTCGACCGCGGCCTGGATCATCTGCACGGCGAGGTCGTCCGGCCGGATCGTGGTCAGCGACCCCTTGTTCGCGCGACCGATCGGCGAGCGGGCCGTCGACACGATGACTGCTTCAGGCACTGAGGTTCCCTTCTACAGGCCGAGGTCGCGGCCGATGAGTTCCTTCATGATCTCGTTCGAGCCGGCCCAGATCTTCGTCACCCGGGCGTCCCGCCACGCGCGGGCGACGCGGTACTCGTTCATGTACCCGTAGCCGCCGTGCAACTGCACACACGCGTCCAGTACCTCGTTCTGCACGTGCGCGCTCCACCACTTGGTCTTGGCCGCGTCCACCGCGGTCAGCCGGTCCTCGTCGTGGGCGACCACGCCGTTGTCGACGTACGCCTGGGTGACCTCGACCTTGGTGACGAGCTCGGCGATCAGGAACTTGTTGTACTGGAACGAGCCGACCGGCTGGCCGAACGCCTTGCGCTGCTTCACGTACTCGATCGTCTCGTCCAGGATCTGCGTGGCGTGCGCGATGTTCGACACCGCGGCCCCGATCCGCTCCTGGGCCAGCCGCTCCATCATGTGAATGAAGCCGCGGTTCACCTCGCCGAGCACGTTGTCGTCGCTGACGAACAGGTCCTCGAAGAAGAGCTCCGACGTACCGGACTCGGTCTGGCCGACCTTGTCGAGCTTGCGGCCGCGGGCGAAGCCCTGCATGCCCTCCTCGACGACGAACAGCGTGATGCCCTTCGCGCCACGCTCCGGGTCGGTGCGGGCGGCGACGATGACCAGGTCGGCCATGTCGCCGTTGGTGATGAAGGTCTTCGACCCGTTCAGCACCCAGCCGCCGTCGGCCTTCTTCGCGGTCGTTCTCAGCGCGGCCAGGTCCGAACCGCCCGAGGGTTCGGTCATGCCGATCGCGGCGACGTACTCACCGGAGCAGAACTTGGGCAGCCAGCGCTGCTTCTGCTCCTCGGTCCCGAGGTCGACGAAGTACGGCGCGCAGCAGTCGTAGTGGATGCCGAAGCAGCTCGAGAGCGACGCGGAGACCTTCGAGACCTCCTCGGCGAACACCTGGTTGAACCGGTAGTCGCCGACGCTCGAACCGCCGTACTCCTCCGGGACGTCGAGCCCGAGGAACCCCTGCTTGCCGGCCTCGAGCCAGGCCGCGCGGTCGATCGTCTTTTCCTCGAGGAACTGCTCCATCCGCGGCACCAGCGAGCGGTCGCAGTACTCCTTGGCACTGGCCCGAAAGGCGTGATGGTCCTCGTTGAAGATCGTGCGCTCCATCGGTGGGCCTCCCCGGGTCCATTGGTGGCACTCTCGCGTTGATCGCTGTCACTAAGCGCTTGCTTAGCTTCACGCGTTCGGTGCATGGTGTCAACGTGTCCGCAGTCACCAGTCCCCTGGTTTGGGAGCATGTCCAACCGGCCGCCGCACGCCGGCTGCTGACCGGCGCCGTCGACGCGTTCGCCGAGCGCGGCTACCAGGCCACCACCACCCGGGACATCGCCTCCCGGGCCGGCATGAGCCCGGCCGCGCTCTACGTGCACTACCCGTCCAAGGAGAACCTGCTCTTCGAGATCAGCCTCTACGGCCACAAGTCGGCACTGGAGGTACTGCGTTCCGCCGACCACGGCGCCACCCCGTCGGACCGGCTCCGCTCGCTCGTCTCCGCCTTCACCGCCTGGCACGCGGAGCACCACACCATCGCCCGAGTCGTTCAGTACGAGCTGGCCGCACTCTCCCCGGAGCACCTGGCCGAGGTGGCGACGATCCGCCGGGCCATCTCGGCCCAGATCGAACAGGTCCTCGCGGACGGGGTCACCGCCGGCGAGTTCGCCGTCAGCGACCCGCCCGGCACGACTCTCGCCGTACTCTCGCTGTCCATCGACGTGGCCCGGTGGTACACGCCGCACCGGGGTGACCCGTGGGCGCTCGGCAAGCTGTACGCCGACCTCGCGCACCGGATGGTCCAGGCATGACAAAGCCCGCATCCACGGGGATGCGGGCTCTTGTCCGGGTGCGTCAGGCCTGCAGCGCGGCCTGGACGTCGAGGTGGATGTCCACCTTGTCACCGATCAGCAGCTTGCCGCCCTCGAGCGGGACGTTGAAGTCGATGCCCCACTCCTTGCGGCTGATCGAGGTCGA
The DNA here is from genome assembly GCF_040638345.1 of Kribbella sp. NPDC026611. NCBI lineage: Bacteria > Bacillati > Actinomycetota > Actinomycetes > Propionibacteriales > Kribbellaceae > Kribbella > Kribbella sp. NPDC026611. Next base: position 163,304 of record NZ_JBEZYC010000011.1, on the reverse strand, counting down.
GGCCTCGAAGCCGATGATGGTCTGGCCGTAGGCGTTCTGGTCCACGCCGAGGAACTCGACCGCGAGCTCGACCGGCTTGGTCACGTTCTTGATGGTCAGCTCGCCGGCCAGGACGTAGTCGTCGCCCTCGGCCTTGATCGCGGTGCTCGCGAACGTCATCTTCGGGGTGTTCTCGGCGTCGAAGAAGTCGCCGGAGCGCAGGTGCCCGTCGCGCTGCTCGCTGCGGGTGTGCACGGACGCCAGCTCGACGACGACGTTGGTGCTGGACTCCTCGATCGAGTCCTTGACGTGGATCTCGCCGCTGAAGTCCTTGAAGACGCCGCGGACCTTGGTCATCAGGTGCCGGACGGTGAAACCGATCTCGGTGTGCGCGGTGTCGAGGGTGTAGGTGCCGGCGACCAGGCCGGGGATGCTGCTGGTCGGGGTGCCGGTCGTGGTGTCGCTCATGAGGTCCTCTCGGGAAGGTGCGTACGGATGGGGGCGACGCAGCCTTGGGTCTAATAGTTAAAACTTCAACCGTTGCTACGACAGTAGGCAGTAACGGTTTAAAAGTCAACTACATTCCCGGTACACTGTTCTCGTGACGATGACGACTGAGACTCGGTGGCTGAACGCCGAGCAGCAGGTGGCGTGGCGTGCGTACCTGCTCGGGACCGCACGCCTGATGGCCAAGCTCGACGACGACCTGCGCCGGTTCGGTCTCGGTATCAACGACTACGAGATCCTGGTCCGGCTGTCCGAGGCCCCCGACCGACGACTCCGGATGGCCGACCTGGCCGACCGGTTGCACCAGAGCCGGTCCCGCCTGACCCACACCGTCGGCCGCCTCGAGGCTGCCGAGCTGGTGCGCCGTACGTCGTGCACCAGCGACAAGCGCGGCGTCTGGGCCGAGCTCACCGACGCCGGCTTCGCGCTGCTCGAGCAGGCGGCGCCGTACCACGTGGAGGGTGTCCGGGAGAACCTGGTCGACCTCGCCACCCCCGAGGACTTCGCCGCGGTCGGCCGTGTCTTCGACTCCGTCGCGGAGCACATCGGCCAGCGCTGACGCCTTCCGTTGATCGCCGGCCCGTCCTGGCGGGCCGGCTGATCAGTGCGCGGCCGGGGTGATCTCGAGCGCGAGCTCGTCCCGGTCGGCGCCACGGTAGGCCATCATCTTGTCGCGCATCCGCCGCTTGACCGGGGGCAGGTGGTTGATCGTGCGCATCGCCGTCCGCATGCCGGCCAGGGCCACGCGGCCGACCACCGGCTTGTGGACCGGGTCGTCGGACGTCATCTGCGCCCGCGACTTGAGCACCGCGTCGAAGCCGTACTCGATCATCTTCGCCTCGTACTCGTGCACGGCCGGGACCAGCTCCTTGCGGCCGTCGCGGACCTCGATGAGCTCGCGGCACAGGTTCACCGCGTCGCGCAACGCGGTGTTCGCGCCGACGCCACGGCCCGGCGTCATGGTGTGGATCGCGTCACCGATCAGCGTGACGTTCGAGGACTCCCACGGGTCGAGCGGGACCGAGGTCCAGATGTTCACCGGGAAGCAGGTGCCCGGATCGGTCAGCTCGAACAGGCGGCGCAGGTTCGGGCTCCAGTCCGGCGTCACGTTCAGCGCGACGTCGATCAGCTCCTGACCACGCAGCTCCATGATGTTCGCCGGGAACTTGTCCCTGGTCGCCGACAGGCCCCAGTTCATGTAGTCACGGGTGTTGTCGAACTGCAGGCCCGGCCAGTGCCGGATCAGGTCCTCGGTGTTGCCGCCGATACCGTGCTTCACGTTCCCGTCGCGGTCCCACTGGAACTCCATCACGTGCAGGATGCAGGCGAACCCGCGCGGTGCGGTGACGATCGAGATGCCCTCGAACACCTTCGGCGAGACCAGCTTCGCGCTCTCCTCGGTGATCGGCAGCTTCCCGGCGATCGCGACGATCCCGGTCTCCTCGGTCCTGGCCTGCGGCAGGTACTGACGCCGTACCCGCGAGCCCGAACCGTCGGCGGCCACCAGCAGGTCACCGGTCGCGCTCGACCCGTCGGCGAAGTACGCAGTCACCTGGTCACCCTGCTGCTCGAACCGCGTGAACTCCTTTCCGAACTCGACCACGTCGTCGAGGCCGGTCAGCAGCACCTGCCGCAGCGTCATCCGGCTGATCGACTTCTCGCTCTCGACCGGGTCCGTCGACGCCTCGATCTCCATCGACAGCACCTCCTTGAGGTCCTCGGTCAGCATGTTGAAGTACTTCGGGTCGCGCGCCTTGGTTGCGACGAACGTGTCGTAGAGGTCCTTCGGCAGCAACGCGTGCAGCGCCCGGCTGCCGTCCGGGTCGATCCCGACCCGGTAGCCGTGCAGCCCGTCGGTCCGCAGCGCGTCCCGCTCGAACACGGTGACACCGATCCCGGCCCGCTTCAGGCCGTGCGCGAGCGCCAGCCCGCCGGTCCCACCACCGATCACCAGTACCTTCATTTCTCTCATCCCTTCAAGTATCTCGTTGATCCGAGTATCTTGGAAATCCGAGATAAATGCAAGCCCTATGCTGAGGCGGACCATGACCAGTACTCGTGAAGAGCTCACCGGCGAGATCCAGCAGCGGATGATCCGCTTCATCGCCGAGGTGGTGCTGTACAACCACGCCGTGTCCGCCAAGGTCGGTCTGGGCGCGAGCGACTCGCAGTTCATGACGCTCCTCCAGGCGTACGGCCCGCTGACGCCGCGGCAGCTTTCCGAGCGCACCGGCCTGACCTCGGGGACGGTCACCGGCGTGATCGACCGGCTCGAGTCGCACGGCTTCGTCACCCGCCGGCCCGACGCCAGCGATCGCCGCAAGGTCGTCATCACGCCGTCGTTCGAGGCGATCCAGGAGACGTTCGTGCCGCTGTACGCCGAGCAGGCCGAGCGGATGCAGGGGGTCCTGGCGTCGCGCAGCGACGACGAGCTGCGGACGATCCTGGCGTTCCTCACCGACTCGGTCGCTGAAGCCCAGGGCTAAACCGTTTGAGGGCGCCGGGGGTGTTGAGGAAGCTGCTGCGGTGACATCACCTCAGGACGGCCGGGCAGGCATCGACGCAGAGCTGGTACGGCGGCTGGTGGCGCAGCAGTTCCCGCAATGGGCCGACCTGCCGGTGACGCCGGTGAAGGTCGACGGCTGGGACAACCGCACGTACCGCCTGGGCAGCGGCCTCACCGCCCGCCTCCCCACCGCCGAGTCCTACGTCGCCGCGATCGACAAGGAACACACCTGGCTTCCGGTCCTGGCACCGCACCTGCCGGTCGAGATCCCGACCGCCGTGGCCAAGGGAGCGCCGGGCTTCGGTTATCCACATCCCTGGGCCATCCGGCGCTGGATCTCCGGCGAAACAGCTTCGTACGACACGGTGGGCGATCTGGATGATTTCGCCCGGTCGATCGCAGCTTTCATCCTCGCTCTGCAGTCCGTGGACACTGCTGGCGGGCCGCTCGCCGGCGCCCACAGCTTCTACCGTGGCGCTTCCCTCCAGCACTACCACGACGAAACCGTCGAAGCGCTGACGATGTTGAAGGGCCGGACGGACACCGACCTGGCCGCTGAGGTGTGGGCAGCCGCACTCGCGTCGCCGTACGACGGCCCGCCCGTCTGGTTCCACGGCGACATCGCCCACGGCAACCTACTGGTCCAGGACGGCAAGCTGTCCGCGGTCATCGACTTCGGCACCTCCGGCGTCGGCGACCCAGCCTGCGACCTGGTGATCGCCTACACATTCTTCACCGGCTCATCCCGCACAACCTTCCGCTCCGCCGTCACCCAAGACGCCGCCATGTGGTCCCGAGCCCGCGCCTGGACCCTCTGGAAGGCCCTCATCACCGAGGACTTCCGCGTCATCGACACGGTCCTCGACGACTTCAAACAAACGCACTAACCCCTTCATACTCCCCCACAGGCGCCACGCCGACGGTCTCGTACTCGAGCAACGCGAGACCGCTCGGCGTCACCTCATGCTGCGTCAACTTGAGCCCAACCGCATCGACCGGATGCTCGAACAACCGCCGCCCGCTGCCAACCACAGTCGGCGCAACCACCAGCCGCACGACGTCCACCAGGCCGGCCTCGAGCAGGCTGCGGCCCAGCCGCGCACTCCCCTGCACCTGCAACTCCCGACCCGGCCGTCGCTTCAGCTCTTCAACACCTTCCAGGGTCATCAGCACGGTCGTCGGCTCCCAATCACCTTCGTCCAGCGTCGTGCTCACGACGTACTTCGGCAGCGAGTTCATCAACCCCGTGAACGGATCACCGGGGTCCGTGATCCGCGGCCAGTCCCGCGCAAACGCCTCGTACGTCTGCCGCCCGAACAGCAGTCCATCGGCCAGCCGCAGCCCCTCGACCGCCCGCCGTACGAACATCTCGTCGATGTACGGCACCAGCCAGCCTCCCCGCGTGAAGCCGCCGCTCGTGTCCTCGGTCGCCGACCCCGGCCCTTGGCTCACCCCGTCGAGCGTCACGAACTGCGTGAGTACCAGCTTCACAGCTCCCCCTCCGCGACCGCGGCCAACTGCTTGGTGACCGATCCCCAGCCGTCCGCGAACCCCATCTCCTCGTGCCGCGCGCGCTGCACCGCACTCCCGTGTCGCACCACGATTCGGTAGTCCGTCCCCTCGGGATGATCGGCAAACACCACCTCCGCCGTCATCACGAACGGTTCAGGTTCCACCGGCCGCCAACTGCTGTTGATCGCATTCGTCCACACCAACCGCTCCAGCTCCTCCACCAGCAAGAAGCTCGCATCCAGGTGCGGCTCAAAGGTCTGGCCGTCCTCACTCATCCACGTCACAATCCCGCCCCCGGCCCGCACCTCCAGCCGCTCGACCCGACAGACAGTCGGCGCCGGCACCCACCACCGCGCAAACTTGCCCGGCTCGGTCCACGCCGCCCAGACCCGCTCCCTGGGCGCCCGGATCACCCGCTCCACCCGCAGGTCCAGCTCCGGATCGAACTCGCTCACGACTCCTCCTCCACGACGAACTGCTCCAACCGATCGGTGCGGCCTTCCCAGATCCGACGCTGCTCGGCAAGCCAGCCGTCGACCAGCTCGAGCCGCTCGCGGTTCAGCACGCAGGTACGGACCCGCCCGGTCTTGACCGTGCGGATCAGCCCATTCGACTCGAGCGTCCGGACATGCTTCATGAACGACGGCAGCGTGATCGGGAACTCGGCCGCGAGGTCGCCGACACTCGTCGGGCCGTGGCCGAGCCGCCGGATCACCCGGCGCCGAGTGGGATCGGCCAGTGCGACGAACACACCGTCGATCTCCTGATGGTTAGCCATGAGGCTAAGTATTGCCTGACCCGATACTTAGCGCAAGGGCTAACTGTCAGGAACGACGAAGGGCCCCAAGCGTGCTTGGGGCCCTTCGGTGGCGCGGTAGGTCAGTCGCGGGTGAGCTTGCGGTGCGTGACCCGGTGCGGGCGGGCCGCCTCCGGGCCGAGCCGCTCGACCTTGTTCGCCTCGTACGACGCGAAGTTGCCCTCGAACCAGAACCACTTCGCCTCGTCCTCGTCCGTACCCTCCCAGGCCAGGATGTGCGTCGCCACCCGGTCCAGGAACCACCGGTCGTGGGACACGACCACGGCACAGCCGGGGAACTCGAGCAGCGCGTCCTCGAGCGACTGCAGGGTCTCGACGTCCAGGTCGTTGGTTGGCTCGTCGAGGAGCAGCAGGTTGCCGCCCATCTTCAGTGTCAGCGCCAGGTTCAGCCGGTTCCGCTCGCCGCCGGACAGCACGCCGGTCGGCTTCTGCTGGTCCGGTCCCTTGAACCCGAACGAGGCGACGTACGCCCGGCTCGGCATCTCGAAGTTCGCGACCTTGATGAAGTCGAGCCCGTCCGACACCTGCTCCCAGACCGTCTTCTTCGGGTCCAGGCCGCCGCGGGACTGGTCGACGTACGAGATCTTGACCGTCTCGCCGAGCTTGAGCGAACCCGCGTCGGGCTGCTCCTCGCCGACGATCATCCGGAACAGGGTCGACTTGCCGACGCCGTTCGGACCGACGATGCCGACGATGCCGGCCCGCGGCAGCGAGAAGCTCAGACCGTCGATCAGCGTGCGGTCACCGAAGCCCTTGACCAGCTTGTTGACCTCGAGGACCGTGCTGCCCAGCCGCGGACCCGGCGGGATGTTGATCTCGTCGATGTCCAGCTTGCGGTTGCGCTCGGCCTCGGCGGCGAGCTCCTCGTACCGCGCGAGACGCGACTTGCTCTTGGTCTGCCGGGCCTTCGCGTTCGACCGAACCCACTCGAGCTCGCGCTCCAGGATCTTCTGCCGCTTCGCATCCTTCTGACCCTCGACGACGAGCCGCGCCTTCTTGGTCTCGAGGTACTTCGAGTAGTTCCCCTCGTAGCCGTACGTGCGGCCGCGGTCGAGCTCGAGGATCCACTCGGCGACGTTGTCCAGGAAGTACCGGTCGTGGGTGATCGCCATGACGGCGCCCGGGTACTTCTGCAGGTGCTGCTCCAGCCACAGCACGGACTCGGCGTCCAGGTGGTTGGTGGGCTCGTCGAGCAGCAACAGGTCGGGCTGCTGCAGCAGCAGCTTGCAGAGCGCGACCCGACGCCGCTCACCTCCGGAGAGCTTGTCGACGAGCGCCTCCGGCGGCGGGCAACGCAGCGCGTCCATCGCCTGCTCCAGCTGCGCGTCGATGTCCCATGCGTTGCGGTGGTCGAGCTCGGTCTGCAGGTCGCCCATCTCGGTCAGCAGGGTGTCGTAGTCCGCGTCCGGGTCGGCCAGCTCGGCGGAGATCTCGTTGAAGCGGTCCAGCTTCTGCTTGGTGTCGCCGACCCCTTCCTGCACGTTCTCCAGCACTGTCTTGCCCTCGGTCAACGGCGGCTCCTGCAGCAGGATCCCCACCGTCGCGCCCTCGGCCAGCCGCGCCTCACCGTTGGAGGGCTGGTCGAGCCCCGCCATGATCTTGAACAGCGAGGACTTACCGGTGCCGTTGGGCCCGACCACGCCGATCTTCGCGCCGAGCAGGAAGTTCAACGTGACGTTGTCGAGAACGACCTTGTCACCATGCGCCTTCCGCACGTTACGAAGCGTGTAGATGAATTCCGCCATACGTAGAGCCTATGTGCTTTCTCCACAGCCACGAACTCGGGCGTCCACCGCACCCACGATCCGTGCATCTTCTCTGTCGACAACCCACGCCCCACCGAACGGAAGGCGACGAAGATGAGCCTCGGAGATACCTACCTCACAGTCCTGGGATGGGTCGGCAGCGATCCCGATTTCAAGGAGCTTCGTCAGACCCCGCAGACCTCCTTCAGACTCGGCTCGACCCCGCGTCAGTTCGACAAGACTCTGGGCAAGTACCTCGACAAGCCGACCACCTGGTTCACGGTCCAGTGCTGGCGAAGCCTGGCCCAGAACGCCTTCGAGTCCATCCGCATCGGCCAGCCCGTCATCGTGACCGGCCGGCTGAGAACCCACGAATGGACCGATGACGCCGGCGAGCAGCACAGCCGAGTCATCCTCGAAGCCTTCTCCCTCGGCCACGACCTCAGCCGCGGCACGACGACGTTCACCAAGCACGCACCCCGCACCGAATCCTTCCCCTTCACGCCGGCCGAAGCCGCGCCGGCCGAGGTAACCGCAGCCCCCTTCCCCACCGAGGAATACCCGGTCACACCACTCCCCCTGTCCGCGGAGGCCGCATGACTACCTCAGTGTTGACTTATATAAGCGCGGCCCGGCATTCTGTTCACGACCAGAGTCCACCAGGAGAGGGAACCACCCGTGATCGACCTGCTCGAGCACATCAACGCGGTCCAGCGCGAGGTCAGCAGAACCGGCGAGACCGTGTCGGTCGTGATGCGCCGCTCGTACACCGCCACCCCGGAAGAGCTCTGGGATGCGCTCACAACCCCGGAGCGGATGCGGCGCTGGCTCATGCCGGTGACCGGCAACCTCGAGGTCGGCGGCACCTTCGAACTGGAGGGCAACGCCGGCGGCGAGATCCTGGAATGCGAACCACCCAAGCGGTTCCGCGTCACCTTCGGCGGCCCGACCAGCCTCCTGGAGATCCGGCTGACTCCCGGCTCGGGTACGTCGACGGACCTCGAGCTCGAGCACTCGATGAGCGAAGCCCCCGCCCCGGGCGGCGCCGGCGCGCTCTGGGTCGGCCCCGGCTGGGACGGCGCTCTCCTCGGCCTCGCGCTCTACGTCAACGGCGAGCTCCCAGCCGACGCCGACCCGAGGGAGATGGCCAACTCCCCGGAAGTCGTCAAGTACAACGAACAGTGCGTCCGAACCTGGATCGAAACCGTCCGAGCCTCGGGCACCACCTCAGAAGGCGACCTACTCTCCGCCGCCAAGCTCTCCATGGCCCAGTTCGCCCCCGACGCCGAGCTGTAACCCACAGTCCATCCGGATCAGCTCGCATCAAGCCGCTCGACGAGCGTTTCGTCGAGCTCGAGGTCGAGAGCGCCCAGGCACTCCTCGAGCTGACGAACCGAGCTGACCCCCAGAATCGGCAGCACCGGTGGATCGCCCCGCAGGAGCCAGGCGAGGACGACCTGATTGGGCGTCGCACCGAGCTCCCGCGCCACCTCGCCGAGCACTCCGAGCCGGCGCCGGTTCTCCTCGGTGGCGTACTGCTCAGGCACCGGGCGGTCCGCCCGGCTGTACGCGCCGGACAGCAGCACGGAGTACCCGAGCAAGGTCAGCTCTGGCTCGGTGCGCACCAGGTCCAGCAACTCCTCACTCGCCGGCGGGTTGGCGCCGAAGTCCGACCCGGGTCTCGGCCGGAGATAGGTATGCCGTTGCTGTACGCAACTGAAGCCAGGCACCCCGCCAGCCTTGGCAACCTCGCGCGCCGTGGCGATCCGCCAGGCCGCGTGGTTGCTGCATCCGGCGATCCGGACCGTTCCCCGCTCGATCAGTGCACCGAAACCGGCCACCGTGTCCGCCAACGGCGTACGACGATCCTCGATATGCGCGTAGTAGACGTCGAGGTAGTCGGTGCCCAGCCGGCGCATGCTCGCCACAGCCTGCGCCTCGATCACCTTGCTGGACAGCCCTTCCGCGGACTCCGGCCAGGACGCACCCGGCGGATCGGGCAAGGCTCCGACCTTCGTGGCCAGGACAACCTGATCACGAGTACGCCGCGACGCGAGCCAGCGCCCCAGGAGCTGCTCGCTCTCGGCTCCCGTCCCACCCGGCACCCAGAACGAGTAGGTGTTGGCAGTGTCGATGAACGTCCCGCCTGCCTCGACGAAGCGGTCGAGGATCGCGAACGCACGGTCTTCGTCGATCGTCGTCCCGAAGTACATCGTGCCGAGGCACAACGAGCTGACGTCGAGACCGGCACCGCCGTCCGCAAGAGTCACCTGCTCCATCTCAGACCTCCCCCTTCATCAGGCAATCGGTTCGGTCGCTCTCGGCAGGATCCAGCCTGAAGACCGCGACACTGTCGACCCAGCGCTCGATCTCGTCGACCGAGGCTCCCTCCTCAAAGGGCAGCAACGGATCGTGGTACCCGCTCTGCGGCAGGTACGTCGCCAACGCAACCGCCGCCTCACGTCCCACCACGAGCACCGGCACCCGCTCGGAGTCGGCGCCGCCCGGACCGTCCCGTTCGATCCGGCATCGCCGCGCCGCCAGCAAGTTGCGCACCCAGTCCCGCTCCCGCGTCGCCGAACAGACATAGAGGTGTCCGTTGATCCGAGTGACATTGACCCCGAACGGCCGTGGCTCACCGGTTACCCGCCCCACGACCTCGATGACCCGAGCCACCGGCCGCCCGTCGCGGTACGGCGACACCGGGCTCTCCCGTAGTCCATCGATCGCCGCGAGCGCCACCAATCGCTGGCTGGCCACCTCGTCCATCTACCCACCACCGCCAAACGGTCCGCTGGTCCACTTAACCCCCGCTACGATACGGTCCAGCGGTCCACTTAGGCAAGGAGATCGTTTCCGAGGAGGAGCCAGATGGCAGAGCGCGCAGACGCGGCACGTAATCGCGTCACCATCCTCGCCGTGGCGGAAGAGCTCTACCAACGGCACGAGCCAGGGAGCATCACACTCGCGCGGATCGCGGAGACGGCCGGAGTGGGCAAGGCGACCGTGCTGCGCCGGTTCGGCGACCTCAACGGACTCGTCGAAGCCGTGCTGGCCCCGAAGGTTGCGGCGTTACGGGACGCTCTTCGCACCGGAGCGCCCCCGCTCGGCCCCGGCGGGACGCCCGCGGCCCAGTTGCACGCCTACCTCGACGCATTGTTCGACTTCGTTCTCGACAACCGCGTTCTCATCCGCGCGCTGGAGAACCGCCGCCCGCACGCCTACTACGCGAACTCGGCCAGTCAGTTCTGGATCGACGAACTGGATCGACGCCTGCGCGCAGTGCATCCGGCGAGCGACAGCAAGTACCTCGCTTACGTCGTCTTCACCGCGCTGCGGGCCGACGTCGTCGAGTACCTCAACGCCGAACAGCACCTACCCATCGACCGAATCCGCGCCGGCCTCCACAACCTGGCCGCCCTCGACCCCGGTAGCCCGAGCAGCTCACCAGCCGGCTGAGCCGACGCGGGAGTCAGCTGCGGGCGATGGCCAGGCTGTCGCGGCAGGTGGTGTACGCCGCGAGCTCATCCCTGGCCGGGGTCACAACGTGGCTGTCGGCAACCTTCTCCAGCTCGCCGCGCAACGCCTTGGCTACCTGGCGAGAGCGGCGAAGCGCGCCGTTCGCCGCGAACAACCGGCAGACGACCGAGACCGCAACACCCAGCACGGCGCCGCCGACGAGCATGATCCACGCGTACGGGATGCCGTTCCACTCCGGCAGCGGCGGATCGTTCAGGTCGGCGATCCGCGCGACCAGCAGTGCGATCAACCAGGCCGCACCGCCGAGCGTGATCAGGAACAGCAGCCACTGCACGATCCGGGCGACGTTCCACCAGCCGGGATTGTTGGACGTCCCAAGGTCCGTGCGCGCGACCGCCTGGTCGAGCTCGTCACCGAGCGACTCCTCCCGGCGCCGGATCGTCGACCGCACCGAGTCGGCCCACGGCCGGGACAGCCCCTCCGCGGCCTTGTTCGTGATCGCGCGGACCGCGGCATCCATCCGCGCCCGCTGCACCGGAGTTGCCGCAGGCAACGACGTACGGGCGATCGCGACCTCGGACGACGCCGACTTCCGCAACGCCTTGCCCTGCTGGCGAGAAACGTCATCGCCGTGCAGTCGTCGCAACGGATCGGGCTGGAGTCGCCCGACCCACTTGGTCAACGGCCACCCGGTCGCGGCACGGGCGCGCTGCAGGTACGAGCGCCGTACGGCGTCCGAGACCACAGTCAGGCCGCTCGCGTCCGAGAGGGCGTCGACGAGCTCGGTGACGTCGTCGTCGGCGATCTCCGGCGTCTTCGCATCGCCACACTGGCTCGCCATCCGGTCCGCGACCCGGTCGACGTCGGCGGAGAGGCGTTCACGGGCGGAGCGCTTGTTGCTGACTCGCTTCACCAGCAGACCACGCACCTCCTCCAGACCGTCACCGCTGACAGCCGAGGTCGCCACCACGGTCGGAGACTTCAGACCGTCGGTCTTCAGCAGGCGGTCCAGGTCGTTGAGGCAGCTCTTCCGCTGGTCCGGCGTCAGCTTGTCGATGTGGTTCAGCGCAAACACCATCACGCCGGAATGTGAGGCGTACGGCTTGATGTACCGATTGTGCAGCGCGGCATCCGCGTACTTCTGCGGGTCGACGACCCACACGAGCAGGTCCACCAACTCGACCAGCCGGTCGACGATCAGCCGGTGCTCGACTTCGGTCGAGTCGTGGTCGGGGAGGTCCAGCAGGACGAGGCCGTCGAGGTCCTCGGAGTGCGCTTCCTCGAGCGAGCTCCGGTGCTGCACCTGGTGCCGGCGCGGGATGCCCAGCCAGGTCAGCACCTCACCGGCCGGTTCGTCACCCCAGACGCAAGCAAGCGGCATCGAGCTGGTCGGCCGGCGCGTTCCGATCGCGGCCAGGTCGAGCCCGGTCAATGCGTTGAACAGCGACGACTTGCCCGAGCCGGTGGCACCGGCGAGCGCGACCACGGTCAGCTCACCCGACATCCGCAAGCGCTGCCCGGCGCGGTCGACGATCTGCGTGGCCTCGGTGAGCACCACCGGGTCGAGCCGGCCGTCACCGGCCTTCGCCGCCGCCTCGAGTGCGTCGATCTTCTTCAGGACATCGGTCGCGCCCCGCACCGGGGCCTCGACCGTATCCACTGTTTCCGTCACGTGCAGTCCTCCACCGCGCGCGCGGCCTCGGTCAGGTGCCTGGCGGCCTCGGCGTCGACCGGATGCTGGTCAAGGACAGCCAGATAGCGGGCGAATTCGGCATCCATCAGGGCATGAACCTTACCGTCAAGGTCCTCTCCTGCCTTCTCGACCAGCCCGTGAACCGCCTTCTCGCCGAAAACTGCCTCCAGCAGCCGCTGCCCGACCACCGCGCTGCCGACTCCGGCGCTGGCCTCGGCACCCTTCGGGATGCCCGCCGCGCTGGCGAAGGTCGCCACCATCAGCGAGAGCCCGAGCCCGTTCACGCCGTACTCCAGGATCTTGGCGGTCGACTTCTTGCTGCCGCCTTCCTTCCGGATCAGGTCGAGCACGAACGTCTGCCACTCGCGGACGGCCCGCTCGGCTCCGGCCGGGAAGTCCTCCGACAGACCGCCCAGCTCAGGTCCACCGGCGGCAAGCAGCTGGCGACCGGGAGCGCTCGCTTGCCAGGCCTGTTCGGCGCGCTCGGCAGCGGCTGCGGCGTGTTCGCGAAGGAGCGACTCCAGACCGGACTGGATGGCGTCGCTGACGTCGCGGGTCTCCGCGGGTTTGTTGCCGAGCGAGTTCTTCAGGCGATCGCGCAACCGGCCGGCGTTGGACTGCAAGCCCTTCAGGAGCTCGCCAGTGCCGACGAACTCCTGCCACCGGGCAAGCACCTCGCCGCGCAGCATCGTCCCGTCCTGACAAGCCTTGGCGATGTCCTTGACGGCCTGGTCGTACGCCGACTCCACGGTCGACCGCAGCTCGATCGCGGTCTCGGCCTGAGCGCGGACCGCGTCCGCGAACGACGGAGTCCGCTTCACCATCGCGGAGACGGCGCCCTGCAGGGTACGGCGTACCACTGCCGCGCGAGCCTCCGCGTCGGCGGCCAGGTCGACGAGCCAGTCCTTGATCGAGGCAACGGACTCGGCGGGGAGCATGCCGTTGCTGTCGACAACGGTCTCCTGGATGGAGAACAGCGGCGACTCGCCGAGCCCACGTTCGAGCAGCATTTGGGCGAGGTGGCCGGTGATGTCGTCGATGGTCTCGCCCGGAGCCCGGTCGAGGACGACCGCGACCGCCGTACTGCGGTCGGACGCGCTCTGCAGGAAGTCCCACGGGACGGCGTCGGAGTACCGGGCCGCGGTGGTGACGAACAGCCAGAGGTCGGCCGCCGCGAGCAGCTGGGTGGCGAGGTCACGGTTGGCCTCGACGACGGAGTCGATGTCCGGCGCGTCGAGGATCGCGAGCCCACGAGGCACAGTGTCAGACGCAACCAATCGCAACTGCCCCGGATCCTCGGTCCCGCCCGGTTGCTCGGAACTGGTCCGAGCCATCCCCGGCAGCACCCGATCCCCCACGAACCAGTCCGCGTCCGCCGGGTGATGAATCAGCACCGGCGACCGCGTCGTAGGCCGCAACACGCCCGGCTCACTGACAACCTTCCCGATCACGGTGTTGACCAGCGTCGACTTCCCAGCCCCCGTAGACCCACCGACCACGGCAAGAATCGGAGCCTCCAACTGCACCAGCCGGGGCAGCAGGTAGTCATCCAGCTGATCCAACATCCCCTTCTGCTGCTGCCGAGCCTCATCAGCCCCCACCACCTCCAGCGGCAACCCACTCCCCGCCAAAGCCCCCCGCAACTTCATCAAAGCAGTAATCAAAGCCATAGCAGCCTGCTCAGCCGCCAACCGCTCAGCCAGCTCCTCCGCCGTCAACTCCCGCGAATCACCCTCACCAGCCCCTTCGCCGGAGCTGTCACTGGCGCCTCCGCCAGACCCCTCGTCGGAACCCTCGCCAGAGCCTGCGCTGGAATCCTCGCCAGGCCCCTCACTCGAACCTTCGCCAGAGCCCTCACTCGAACCTTCGCCGGAACCCTCAGTCGAGCCTTCTCCGGAACTCTCGCTCGAGCCCTCGCCGGATCCATCGCTCGAGCCTTCACCGGAAGCCTCGCCCGATCCGTCGCCAGCAACCTCGCCCGACTCCTCGCCGGCACCCTGGCCAGAGCCTTCGCCGGCACCCTGGCCAGAGCCTTCGCCGGCACCCTGGCCAGAGCCTTCGCCGGCACCCTGGTTAGAGCCGTCGCTGGAACCTTCGCCGGAATCCTCGTCCGAGCCGTCGCTGGAGCCGTCCGCCGAGGTCGCCCCCTCGGCGACGCTCTCGCCTGCCGCAGCCTCGGGGTCGTCAGCCGCAGCTTGTGAGTTCCGTCCGGCCGCGTCGGACTCGGCGCCGGTCGCACTCGAGTCAGCCTTCACCGCCTCGCCGGAGTCAGCGGCCTCGCCGGAGTCGCCGGAGTCAGCGGAGTCGCCGTTCGCGTCATCCGCACCATCCACGGCGCTACCTGACACCTCATCCGCCGGACCGCCCGCCGAGCCCTCCATCGACTTGCCAGCGTCCTCGGTCGACTCATCCCCAGAGCTGCCGACCTCCTCGGCCGTCCCACCTGCAGAGTCGTCGCCGGAGAGCTCACCAGATTCGTCAGCCGAGCTGTTGTTGCCCTCAGCACCCGACTCCCCGGCCCCGTCCACCGAGCCACCAGAGCCCCGAGCCACACCCTCAGCCGGCTCAGCACCCTCAGCGGCCGCCTCATCCCCAGCCGGCACACCGTCCTCAACCGCAGCCGGGTCCGCAGCAACCGCTGACTCCTCAGCAGCCTCAGCCCCGTCGCCATCCTCAGGCGCCGCGTTCCCGCTGCCCTTGACCTCCGGGGCCTCGTCCCCCGCGTCTACCGGCGCCTTGTCAGCATCAGCTTCTTCAACCGCAGCTACGTCAGCCTCAGCCGCTGACGTCTCTTCGGCCGCCGAGTCAGCCTCGGCTTCGTCGCCCGGCTCAGTCACGGCAGCTCCGCCGACCTCAACCTCCGGCGTCTCGCCACCCTCAGCCACCGCGGTCCCGGCGGCACCCGGCTTATCGGCCGCGTCCTCGGGCTCGGTCGCCGCGTCGTCGGGGCCCTTGGGAAGACCAACGATGATGTTGCCGTACTCGAGCGGAAACCCGTCCGGCGACTCGTCCGGCTCGTAGACAACACCAACAGTCGGCCGCGGCCGCTCAGCAGGCTCGTCGGCCTGCGCGACGGTACCGTCCTGAGCGGATGCATCGCCGGTCGATGCGTCCTCAGCAGGTGCGTCCTCGGTGGATGCGTCGTCATTGGATGCGTCGCCTGCTGGTTCGGCCTCGCCCGCAGGTACGTCGTCCTCGGCAGCCACGCCGTCCTCGGCTGACACTGCCTCCGCCGCAGGCCCGGCGTTCCCGGCAGCCGCGCCGTCCTCGGCTGACGCGGCGTCCGCCAGGGGCGCAGCGTCCTCGGCCGGTGCCTCGGCTGCCTGTACCGCGTCGTCCGTCGATTCGCCGGCGGCTGGTGCGGCGTCGTCTGCCTCGGCCTTCTCCGGCTCGGCTGGCTTCGGCGCCTGCGCTCCGTTGTCTGCTGACGCGTCAGACTCGGCAGCCGACGCGTCCTCGGCCGCGGGGACGTCTGAGGGCTTGCCGGGCGTGTCGGAGGTGCCGTCCAAGGACTTGGTGGACTGCTTGTTCGTAGCAGTTGAGGCGTCAGCTACTGCGGACTCTCCCGGCTCCTCCGCGTTGGTCGACGTGGAGGGCTGGGTCGGCTCAGGTGTTGTGGGGGTGGACGACTTGCGGCGTCGGCGCCAGAAGGTGCGTTTGGGGGGTGACTGGGCGATCAGGTTCGCCAGCTCCTGGGCAGGTTGATCCTGGCTCGGAACCTGAGGCTCCGAACCTTCACCTGCTGCTGACCTGATGTCAGCCACGGCGTCCGCCCACGAGCACAGAGTGCCCGGTCGGACAGCGCAGAAGCAAAGTCATCGTCATCCCCGTTTGGCGGCGTGGACGGGTGGCAGTCACTGCGGTGGTGGATACGGACCGTATCCTCCCGCCGATCCTTGCTGACCAGGGGGTCCCGGTGGGTAACCAGGCTGGCCCGCTGGGTAACCGGGTTGCCCCGTCGGATACCCCGGCTGAGCAGGCGGATAACCGTCCGGCGGCCCACCCGGTCCCGGCGTATCAGCGCCGCCTCCCCCGGCCCACGGCGTACCGGCATCGGTCCCCGGCCCACCAGCCCCACCAGGCACAGGCCCACCGATCGGCCCGCCAGGCCCTGCCATGCCCGGTCCAGCCGGCACCGGCCCACTAGGCACAGGACCGGGTCCAGGGGGCCCGTAGCCGCCCGGACCAGGCCCACCCGGGCCCACCGGTCCATACCCGCCCGGGCCAGGCGCACCCGGCCCGTACCCACCAGGCATCGGACCGGAGTACTGCGGTGCCGCCTGGGCGAACGCCGGCATCGGCGGGAACGGCACGCTCCCCCGCCGATCGCGCAGCTCGTCCAGCAGCCGCTTCTCGGTCTCCAGGGCGTCCGGCCCGATCACCTGCCGCACGATCTTGTCCCGCAGGTAGGCGAGCTCGGTCGCGTTCTGCTGGAACGCCTTCGCGGCCGCCTCCGCCTGCGGGCCGTACCGCTTCGCGTTCTGCCGGAGCGCCTTGCGCCCCCGCAGCGTCGCTATCAGCGGTACGTCCTGCGGCACCAGCCAGCCGAACCGCACGTAGTCATACAGCCGTGATGCGATCATCTGTCCTTCCCGGGACCGCATCACCAGCGCGAAGATCACCATGCCGATGAAGATCGGCACCATCAAGAAGAGGTACACGGTGATGAAGCCGCCACCGCCGGCCCAGCTGGCGCCACCGTTCCACAGGCCGTGGGCCAGCACTGCTGCCAGGTACCCGACGATCGGGGCGAGGAAACGGACGACCGTACTTCGGTGCCGTATCGCGACGCCGATCCCGATCGCGGTGAACGACGTGAAGAGTGGATGCGCGAACGGCGAGATCAACCCGCGGATCACGAACAGCACGAACGCGCCGCGCAGACCGGCGTCGCTGCCGGACTCCTCGGAGAGCGTGTTGAAGATGCGGCCGTAGTACAGGATGTTCTCGGTGAAGGCGAAGCCGACGCCGACCATCCCGGCGTACACGAGCCCGTCGATGATGCCGTCGAACTCCTTCCGCCGGACCAGCGCCAGCAGCAGGATCACCGACCCCTTGGCGAACTCCTCCACCGGCGGCGCCACGAAGACGGCCGACCGGTCGCCGCCCACGCCGGTCTCGGCCAGCCGGTGCGACACCTCGGTGTTGATGAAGATGGCCGCGAGGGTCGCGATGAACGCACCCCAGCAGAGCGCGAAGATGATGTACTTCGTCGGCTCGGGCTCGTAGCGGTCCAGCCAGAGGTAGAGCGCGATCACCGGGACGACCGGGACGAACGCGAACACCAGGCCCCAGGTGAAGCCGCCCGCGCCCGTGGACTTGGCCACGATGCCGAAGATCACCAGACCCGCGATCGCGAACACCACCGCGATCACGATCCCGATCAGAACACCCTGGTTCCGCCGCTGGCCGGGGACCGGATGGCTCCCGAGCACGTTCGGCTGCGGATAGGGTCCGCCGGGCGAGTACGCCGACCCCGCCGCGGGTTGCGGCGCGCCGGCCGGGCGTGGTGAGGGGTGACTCATGCCCCGAAGCCTAGTTGGGGAGCCGACCGCGTGGCAGAACCACCCACTCAGCGTTACCTGGATGGAACGACAGCCCTGTACTTCGAACCGCCCGGACCGGAACCCAGAGGCGCGTTCACCCGCCGATCTGACAGACTCTTCCCTGCCAAGCGCCCGTAGCTCAGCTGGATAGAGCGTCGGACTTCTAATCCGTTGGTCGCAGGTTCGAATCCTGCCGGGCGCGCCAGCTGAACGCGCAGGTCAGGTGCTGCGTGCCCGCCGGTGGGGGGGCGTCGGTCACGGATGATTCGTCTCCGGCCGAAGTGTTGAGGTTCTTGGGTGGGGTTTGTCGAATTCTGGGTGGTGGGTTCGTGGAAGGGGCAAGCGGACCCAGCAAGGGTCCCGGACTCGAGGAGAGCACGATG
This sequence comes from Kribbella sp. NPDC026611, assembly GCF_040638345.1. Classification (NCBI taxonomy): domain Bacteria; kingdom Bacillati; phylum Actinomycetota; class Actinomycetes; order Propionibacteriales; family Kribbellaceae; genus Kribbella; species Kribbella sp. NPDC026611. Next base: position 145,136 of record NZ_JBEZYC010000011.1, on the reverse strand, counting down.
AACGAGCAGGCCGGGCGAGTGAGTAGGCCATTTCGGTTCGGGGTCGTTGCGCCGGTGGGGGATGACCTGGCGGCGTGGCGGGACGGTGCGCGACGTGTGGCTGACCTCGGTTATTCGACGTTGCTGCTGCCCGACGTTCCTACCTGGCAGCCGGCGATGGGGCCCACGCTGGCGACCGCGGCCGCGGTTGCTGACCTGCGGGTCGGCTCGTGGGTCTATGCCGCCGCGCTGCGCGAACCCTGGAGTACAGCCTGGGAGGCGCACTCGCTCTCAGTTCTCACCGAAGGTCGCTTCGAGATGGGCCTCGGCGCCGGCCGGCCCGGGATCGAGGTCGAGCTGGGGCTGCCTGCCGTCTCCCCCGCTGAGCGTCGCACCAGGATGCGTGAGACGGTGGCGGCCCTCCGTTCGTTCGACGGTCCCGAGCTGCACACGCCGGTGGTCATGGCGGTGAGTGGGCCGAAGTCGCGGGCGCTGGCGCTCGAAGTCGCCGACGCGGTCACGTTCGTACTCCCAGCGGACGACGACCGGGCCGAAACCACGAAGGTGGTACGCGACTTCGCCGGCCGCGGCGACCTCGAACTCGCCCAGCACGTCGCCGCCATCGGTGACCGTACCGCCCCGTTCATGGCGGCTCCCGGCCTCGACACCGCGGCGCTGCGCGCGGCCGACTCGCTCGTCATCCTTCCGAGTGACCCGTCGGCAGCCGCCGAAGAAATCCAACGGCGTCGCGAGGAGATCGGCTTCTCCTACTTCGTCATCGGTGCCGACTTTGCCGACACCCTCGCGCCGGCCGTGGCCAAGCTGGCCGGACAGTAGACGGCGCTCATCGGAGATCTGTACGTCGTTGGGCGGTGCGGAAGTGTCGAATGCCGGCGACCTTGTCCGACGTCAGGGTTAGAGGCTGCCTGTGGTGGCGGTCGTGACCATGGGAGATGTCGGCGATGGCGCATCCGCACGTGAAGATTCACCGGATGTTCGAGCTGGTTGAGCCGATTGCGACCGTGACGTTCTCCGATGCGGTGACGGAGGCGTTCCTGGCGCTGGGGATGCGGAACTACTGGGACGGGTACTTCGCCGGCCGGGCCGCCCCGCTGGGTCTGGCGCCCGCCGAGGTGGTGCACGCGGTCTTCTACAACTTCGCCGACGGCGAGGTGGCGCGGCACATCCCATGGGTCTGGGGGAAGACCACCCCGGAGGAGGCCATCGCCGTGCGTGAACGGGCCAGCGCCGCGGAGCTGCGGCGGAGGATCGGGGATCTCGCCGACTCACCCGGTCTGGTCCGGGTCGCTGACCTCGCCACCAGAGCAGCGGTCAGCGCGCCGACCGAGGGCCGAGGGTTGTACGCCGGGCTCCGAGCCCTCGACGTACCCGAGGAGCCGGTGGCCAGGCTGTGGCACGCGGCGAATCTGCTGCGGGAGTACCGCGGCGACGGCCACAACGCTGCTCTGGTCGCTCACGGCATCGGTGGCACCGAGGCACATGTCCTGATGGCTCTCGCTCTCGGAATGCGGCCGGAGGAGTTCGATCGGGTCCATCACCTACCCGAGCCACAGCTGTCCGCAGTCGTCGAACGGCTGCGCGGCCGCGGCCTCGTCGATGCCGCAGGCGGGTTCACCGCCGCCGGCCGGGACGCCAAGGAGCGGATCGAGGCCCTCACCGACGAACTGGCAGCGCCGGCGTACGACGTACTCAGCGCGGACGAGCTTGACGAGCTGATCGCGGGGCTGGAGCCGATCGCTGCGGTGTAAGTGGACTTGAGCGTCCTAGCCGAGGTCGACTGTCATCCGGCGGTCGGTGCCCGTGCCGTACTCCGGGTGCCGGCCCGGGATGTGGATCGAATGCTCGCTGATCCGCGCCCGATACAGCCGCCGTACCTCTGGATCCCGCAGCTCCGCCGCGGCGAACTGCCGGAGTCCCGGAAACCGCGTCCAGGTCACCGTGTCGAGACACGTCTCCAACTCCTCGTCCGGCACCACCTCTGCCCGAGCGATGAAGTAGACCGCCTCACCACTGCCGACCTCCGCCGCCGAGTCGAACACGACCATGCTGACCTCGGGACGCTCGGCGATGTTCAGCGAGTGGTGTGACTCGAGCGAAGACACCCAGTAGACGACCGAGTAGCCGTCCGGAGCGAAGTACACCGGCGAGACCCGCGGACGCCCGTCCGGGTCCACAGTCCCGAGAACCATGTAGCGATTGCTCTCGATCAGGTGCTTGGCCAGCGCATCAGGTCTCATACCGGAAAGCTAGCCGCGGGCCGGGTCGCTGGGGGGGCGGCGCCTCGGCCGCAACGCTTCAGCCGGCGGTCTTCGTTGCTTCGATCGCAACAAGCTGCAGATATTGGTCTATCCGTTGCGGCCCGATGCCTTCCACCCGTTCTCTGTGTTCCAACGAAACCCCGAGGAGAGGTCATCACATGCGAGTTCGGAGCTGGGTCGCCGGATTGTTCGTCTTCGGTGCGACCACCTGTCTGCTCACCGCACCGGCGAGTGCCTCCGGGCCCGTCTACACGATCCCGTTGATCAACAAGCACAGCGACAAATGCGCGGCCGTTCCGGGCGGAAGCAGGGTGATTCAGACGCAGCTCATCCAGTTCACCTGCGAGCCCTCCGCCACCGATCAGTACTGGGACGCGACGTTCCAGGGGCGTGACGCGTACGGCAATCCCGAGTACACGTTCGAGAACGACAAAACCGGGATGTGCATGGAGGCGGCCGGCGGCCACGGTGGGCCGGTGTGGCAGAACAACTGCGCCGGCTTCAGCGAAGCTCAACTCTGGTCGTGGGACCAGGGAAACAGACTGCACAACCTCTCCACCGGCGAGTGCCTGGCCGTCCCCGCCAGCCAACTGGGAAATGGAGTCAAGCTGATCCACTACACCTGCAGTGGGAATGCCGACCAGGTATGGGGCCCCAAGCCTTGATGAAGCTGCGCCGGCTGCTGCCAGGGAGGGGTACTTGGCCTCGGGGGTCAGGTCGGATGACAGGCGGGTCAGGCCGTCGCTGGTGTCTATCCAGATAGCGGTGGGAGTGATGGCGGCCAGTCGAGGGGCTGGTAGCGAGGTGCGGGCGGTGACCTGACCCGTGTAGGCGTCCAGAGCAACTACTGCGCCCTCTGTGGAGGACGTGGCGACCACTTTGTCTTCGGAGGCGGCCAACTGGAGGCAGCGGACACCTAGTGGGTACGACGTGACCTGACCGGTCAGGCTGACGACGGCAACGGTTGTGCCGTCGCCGGTCAGGACCCAGGCACCGCGGGAGGTTACGGGGATCGTCAGCTGGTCGAAGACCTTGTGTGCGGCGACTCGCCGGAGCACGTGTCGGGTTGCCGCGTCCAACTGGACCACGTCCGTGCCCTGGTCGGTGGTGGCGCACGCCCACAGAGATGCGCCGTGGGAGCCGATGCCCTGGCAGTACTGGTTGGGGTCGGACGTGGTGTCGAGCTTGACCTGACCCGTCACCCGGTTGGTCGCCGGGTCGATCCGAACCACCCGACCGTCGTCGGTCTTCACCCACAGGGCCCCCGCGGCGACCGCCATGCCGTCCGGGTTCTCGACGGCGACGACCGCCGGCGCGTGGGCGGAGTACCCGCTCGTGTGCTCCGGGCTGGTCGAGACCGTGCTCGGCCCACCGGCCGCCGGATCCACCGCGTCCGCACAACCGGCGACCCCAACGGCAAGCGCCGCCAAGCCCCACCACAGGGACCTGCCCATAGCGACAGGATCACCCAGCGCGGTCGAACCGGACCACCCTGGCTCTCAGAAAGTTCCTACTGAGTTCTCAGTGTGCTTTGGGGGCGGTGGGGTTGGCTCGTTCGTCTTACCTGTACTGGCGAGGGCAGGAAGGACGGGTCGGGTGCATTCGGGACTGATCGAAGGAGTGCTGCGCGGGCGTGAGCTCCGGTATGCCGTGGATGCGGTTGTGGTGCTGGCGGGGATCCCAGGAGCGGGCAAGAGCACTCTGCTGCGTCGGCTGTACCCAGTGGGGAGTGACCACAGCGGTGTACGGGTGCTCGACTCGGAGCGGCTGCGGGCTCGGTGGATGCCCTTGCTGGGCCGGGTGCCGTATGCGTGGTGGCGACCGCTCCTCCACCTTGCGTACTACGTGACCGTCCTCAACGCGATCCGCCCTGGCCGGGGTCCGCTGGTGCTGCACGACTGCGCTACCCGGCCCTGGGTGCGCAATCTCCTGGGCTGGCGAGCCAGACGCGCCGGTGTGCCGCTGCACCTGGTCCTGCTGGATGTCCCGGGCGACGTTGCGCGGTCGGGCCAATGGGCCAGAGGGCGTGTGGTCCGCTCCGGAAGCATGGAGACGCACTGCCGCCGCTGGCCGGCGCTGCTGAGACAGGCGGCCGACGACCCGGGTCACGTCGTACCAGGGGCTCAGTCGGCGGTCGTCCTCAGTCGGCGCGAAGCAAGTGCTCTCCAGGGGATCCACTTCGGCCACCTTACGATGTAAGCTTAGCGGCTGGCTGGTTACGGTGTCCGGGCGCCGAAGCATCCGGCGCTCGGGATGGATCTGGCAGGGGTAGTGGCAGCCGTCGGAGGCGGCGTTACCCGGTTCCAGGTGGGTGATGAGGTGTTCGGCGTCGGAAGAGGTCCTCGACTACACCCGCGACGACTTCGCCGACGCAGCGCCGTACGACGTGATCCTCGACGTCGCCGGCAACGCGACGCTCCGTAAGCTCCGCCACGCCACGACGCCGAAGGGACGCATCGTCATCGTCGGCGGCGAGACCGACGGCCGCTGGCTCGGCGGGACCGACCGGCAGCTCCGGGCGATGCTGCTGGCGCCGTTCATCGGGCAGTCGCTGAAGGTCTACATCAACTCGGAGAAACACGAGGACCTGAGCGCGTTGGCCGACCTCGCCGCCGCGGGCAAGTTCACCCCGCCCGTCGATCGAGTGTTCCCGCTCGACCAGACCGCGGCCGCCGTCCGCTACCTGAAAGACTGTCTGGTCCGCGGCAAGACCGTCGTCTCGATCACCGGGTAAGCCGCCTCGCGACGCGGCTTCGGCTTGCACACAACGCCCAGCGGGAAAACACTCCGAAGTGTCGGGAAGTGCTGTCACGACTACGCGCCGCCACCGCCCGGCACTCCAGGGACCCCGCCCATCGGTCCCGTTCACTCCGCAGGAGGAACAAGTGAGGATCGAACGTACGACAGTCCGGACACGCCTGCGCCGGACCGCCCAGCTCCTGGCCGCCGTCAGCGCGGTCGCCGCAGCGCTGTACGCCGTACCGGCAGAGGCAAAGGCTCCGTCACCGGCCGCCCAGTTGTCCGCCGCGCAGTCCGCCGTCGAGCGGTCCGGAGTGCGGGGCATCGCCTGGTACACCGACGCGGCCTCCGGCAAGGTAGTCGTCACGGCCGACAGCACTGTCTCCAACAGGGACCTCGCAGCGCTGAAGCAAGGCGCAGTGCAGGTCAACCGCACCAATGGCGTCTTCCGTCCACTCCTCGCGGCCGGAGACGCGATCTACGGCGGCCAGTACCGCTGCTCGCTCGGCTTCAACGTCCAGAAGGGCGGTTCCTACTACTTCCTGACCGCCGGGCACTGCGGCAAGGTGGCCAGCACCTGGTACACCAACTCGAACCACAGCACGCTGATCGGTCCGACCGTCGGGTACAGCTTCCCGGGCAACGACTATGCGCTGGTGCAGTACACCAACACGTCGCTCAGCCACCCGGGCGGTTTCACCGCGGCCAACGCGTTCGTCGGTGAGAACGTGACCCGCAAGGGCTCGACGACCGGCGTCCACAGCGGCAAGGTCACTGCGCTCAACGTCACGGTGCGGTACTCCGGCTCCGGCGGCGGCCGGGTCAGCGGGCTGATCCAGACCACCGTCTGCGCAGAGCCCGGCGACTCCGGCGGTCCGCTGTACGACGGATCGAAGGCGATCGGCCTGACCTCAGGCGGCAGCGGTAACTGCACCACCGGAGGTACGACGTTCTTCCAGCCCGTCACCGAGGCCGCGAGCGCGTACGGCGTGACCGTCTACTGACCCACGCTGCGCCGCAACGATCGATCTGTCCGCGGATGGCCTCCGCGGACAGATCGGCCCAGCCCTCAAAGCGGCCCAGCCCTTAAAGCGGCCCAGCCCTTAAAACTGTCGGCGGCAGGTGATTGAGTCGTACTTCGCGATGGGGATCGGGAGGCACGGCGATGAAGGTTCGGGTTGGACGTGAGGTGCTGGCCGAGGCGGTCGGATGGGTCGCGCGCGGCCTGCCGACCAGGCCGAGTGTGCCGATCCTGGCCGGGATGGTGGTCGAGGCCGCGGACGGGCAGGTGACGCTGTCCGGGTTCGACTACGAGAGCTCCGCGCAGGTGAGCGTGCCGGCCGAGGTGGCCGGCGAGGGACGCGCGCTGGTGTCGGGGCGGCTGCTCTCGGACATCTGCCGCAGCATGCCTCGGGACTCGGTCGAGCTGGACGGCGAGTCGACGCGGATCCAGGTGAGCAGCGGGAGCTCGCGCTTCAGCCTGCACATGCTGCCGCTCGACGAGTATCCGGCGCTCCCCGAGATCCCCAAGGCGAGCGGCGTCGTCGACGGTGACCTGTTCGCGCGCGCGGTGGCGCAGGTGGTGAGCGCGGCCGGTCGCGACGACACACTGCCGGTGTTCACCGGGATCCGGCTCGAGATCCGCGGTACGTCGATCTCCCTGCTCGCCACCGACCGGTACCGGCTGGCCGTCCGAACCATCCCGTGGGAGCCGGTCGATGCCGACATCGACACGAACGTGCTGGTCCCCGCCAAGCTGCTGTCCGACGTCGCGAAGGCGATGGCCGGGCACGAGCTGACCCTCGCGCTCGGTTCCACCCGCACAGGGGACGGGTTGATCGGGTTCGAGGGCGGCGGGCGGCATGCGACCAGCCGGCTGATCGACGGCGAGTTCCCGAAGGTCCGCAACCTGATCCCGGCGGAGGCCGCGATCACCAGCACCGTGACGGTGGACACGGCGACGCTGGTCGAGGCAGTCAAGCGGGTCGCCCTGGTCGCCGAGCGAGCGGCGCCGATCCGCTTCACCATCGAGGAGGGCGTGGTGACTCTCGACGCCGGCAACGGCGAGGAGGCCGAGGCCTCCGAGGCTGTGGAGATCACGCTGACCGGACAGCCGGTGATCGCCGGGTTCAACGCCGGCTACCTGCTCGACGGCCTGGCCTCACTCGGCGCACCGATCGCCCACTTCGCCTTCACCCAGCCCACCCGCCCGGCCAATCTGACCGGCATCCGCTCCCCCGACGAGACCCCGTCCGAAGATGCCGCCTACATCCTGATGCCCATGCGCCTGCCGAACTGACGTCAAGACACCGGATCTGGCTCCGACTCCCAGGCAGAACCAAACGGAGGAGAGACAGATGGACTACGAGCGGCACTGCGAGCTGATCGTCGAGCAGGCCGAGCTGATGGCCGACCAGCTGACCGGAGCCGACCTGGGTACGCCGGTCCCGTCGTGCCCCGGCTGGAACGTCGGCCAGCTCGTCCGCCACGTCGGCGGCGCCCACCGCGAGGCGACGATCGTCGCGCAGACCGGCAGCGCGCCGCCCGAGGACGACTTCCGCGACCCCACGCACTGGACCGCGGACAACGCCAAGGCCCGCGCGCTCGCCGACTGGCTCGTCGACGGCGCGCGCGACCTGTCGAAGGCGCTGCTGACCGCGGGGCCCGACGTACCGATCCAGATGCCGATCGACAACCCGACCATCCGCTTCACCGCGCGCCGGATGACGCACGAGACCGTCATGCACCGCGCCGACGCCGCGCTCGCTCTCGATCGTCCCTACGAGCTCGACGCCGAGGTCGCCACGGACGGCATCGACGAGTGGATGGAGCTCGGCGCGCTCCCGCTGCACTTCGAGGTCCACCCCTGGATGCGCGAGCTGCTCGCGCCCGGCCGGACCCTCAAGTTCAAGGCGGCCCACCAAGCCTGGGTCGTCGACCTCACCGGCGACGCGATCCAGTGGCGTCACAGCGACGAGCCGACGGCCGTGACGGTCAAGGCACCGGTCACCGACCTCCTCCTGCACCTCTACAAACGCCGCAACGACAACGTGCAGGTCGAGGGCGATCGGGACCTGCTCGACTATTACCGGGAGCGGGTGAGCTTCGGCTAGCCTCCGCGGGCGGCCGCGACAGTTGGATCACGTGCTGAGGAAGTAGGCGGTCAGCGCCCGTGCCAGGGTGTCCGACGGGATGGTGTGGAACGTCCCGTCGTACCCCTCGACTGTGCCGTTGGGCAGTCCGGCCGCGGTCTGACGGGTTGCGTTCTTCAGCCAGTCCGGGCTGGCGTTGCTGAACAGCGCCAGCGTCGGTACGTCGATCGACGCCAGCAGCTCGGTCGGTACGGCGTTGTCGCGCAGCTGCAGCGCGTCGTACACGAGGGTGTGCGCGATGGCCTCGAACCGAGGCCACGCCGGCGTCTCCTTGAGCTGGTCGACCGCCGCCTTCGGCTGCCCGACCGCCTCGGTCATGAACAGCTCCGCGGCGCCACCCGGGTTCCCGGCGGCGACGTACTCCTGCAGGCGCTCGACGTAGTGCTCCGGAGGCGGCGGTGCGCCTTCGACGCGGAACGGCGGCTCCATCACGGCCTGCTTCTCGAACGGCAGCCGGGCCTGGAGAAGCACCATCGAGCCGGACGAGTACGCACACGCGAAGCGCGCACCGGTGGCCGCGCGCACCGCTTCGAGGTCCTCCCACTCCCGCTCGACCGCGTACGGCAGCGTGTCGCCGGAGTCCCCACGGCCGCGACGGTCGTAGTTCACCACCGTGAACGTCGACGCCAGCGCCTCGGCGTCACCGACGTACCGCGAGCGTTCGGTGAACCCGCCGGCCACGAGCACCAGACCAGGGCCCTGCCCGTAGGTGTCGTAGGCGATTTCGGTGCCGTCCTTCGAGACAACCGTTTCCATCTCAACTCCCTTGTGCCTGAGGTTCCTCTGCCCAGCCGTCGAACGGTGCGCGACCCGAACGACCCTCTGTGATCCACCTCACACGCTACTCGGCGCTACCGACAAAGAGACCCGGCATCACTACAGTTGGATTATGTATACAGACGACTGCACACCGCCCCGGAGTCGTTGATGCTGCTCCGCCAGCTGGAGTACCTCGTCGCGCTCGCCCGGGAGAAGCACTTCGCCCGGGCGGCGGACACCTGCTACGTGTCCCAGCCGTCCCTGTCGGCCGCGATCCGCAAGCTCGAGCAGGAGCTCGACGTACCGATCGTCCGCCGCGGCCGCCGGTTCGAAGGGCTTACGCCCGAGGGTGAACGGGTGCTGCTCTGGGCGCAGCGGATCCTCGCCGAGCAGGACGCGCTGCGGCACGAGCTGTCGGTACTGCGCGGCGGTCTGACCGGCACGCTCCGGCTCGGCGCGATCCCGACTGCGATGCCGGTCGTCTCGCTGTTGACCACCCCGTTCTGCGAGCGGCACGGCCACGCGCGGGTGACGATCGAGTCGCTGTCGTCGCGGGACATCACCCACAAGCTGGCGGACTTCAATCTCGACGTCGCGATGACGTACCTCGACGACGACACCCTCGGGCAAGTCCGGAAGACGCCGCTGTACGAAGAGCGGTACCTGCTGCTGACGCCGAAGCACTCGCCGCTCGCCGAGTTGCCGATGGCAACGTGGGCGCAGGTCTCGGAGCTTCCGCTCTGCCTGCTCTCCCCCGACATGCGCAACCGGCGGATCATGAACGGGTACTTCACCGATGACGGCGTGACGGCGACACCGGCCATCGAGAGCGACACCGTCTCGGGGCTCTACAGCCATCTGCACGGCAACCACTGGTCGACCGTGATCTCGCACGCGTGGCTGCACATGTTCGGCGTACCGGACGGGATGCGCGTCGTACCACTGAAGAGTCCCGCGCACGGGCCGCGGGTCGGTCTGGTGATCGCAGCGCGGAGTCCGGAGCCGGTGCTCGCGCGGGCGTTGCTGGATATCGCCCGGCAGGCCGGCGTCCACAAGGCTCTCGACGATCTGCTCGATGTGCACTTGATGGGCTCGGGCTATCTCGACATAGCAAGCAAGTCTTTGACCGTCGGGCCGTGACCCGGAGATGGTGGAATTCCCTTCAGAACAAGGAGATTCCCATCATGGCAAAGATAGTCTGCGTGTTGTACGACGACCCCACGACCGGCTACCCGACGTCGTACGCGCGCGATGAGATCCCGGTGATCTCCGGGTACCCGGGCGGCCAGACCGCGCCGTCGCCGAAGGCGGTCGACTTCACGCCGGGCGCCCTGCTCGGCAGCGTATCCGGCGAGCTCGGCCTGCGCGCGTTCCTCGAGAGCCAGGGGCACACGCTGGTCGTCACGTCCGACAAGGAAGGCGCGGACTCGGTCCTCGACCGCGAACTGCCAGACGCCGACGTGGTGATCTCACAGCCGTTCTGGCCGGCGTACCTGACCGCGGAGCGGATCGCGAAGGCGCCGAACCTCAAGCTCGCGATCACGGCCGGGATCGGCTCCGACCACGTCGACCTGGACGCGGCGATCGCGCACGGGATGACCGTTGCCGAGGTCACCTACTCGAACAGCATCAGCGTCGCCGAGCACGTGGTGATGATGATCCTCGGCCTGGTCCGCAACTACATCCCGTCGTACCAGGTCGTCGTCGACGGCGGGTGGAACGTCGCGGACTGCGTGGCACGCTCGTACGACCTCGAGGGCATGCAGGTGGGTACGGTCGCAGCGGGGCGGATCGGTACCGCCGTACTGCGACGGCTGGCGCCGTTCGACGTGAAGCTGCACTACACCGACCGGCACCGCCTGCCGGAGTCGGTCGAGCGCGAGCTCGGGCTGACGTTCCACCCGAGCGCGGCCGATATGGTGCCGCACTGCGACGTGGTGACGAGCAACGCGCCGCTGCACCCGGAGACCGAAGGGCTGTTCGGCGAGAAGCTGCTGAGCTCAATGAAGCGCGGGACGTACCTGATCAACACCGCGCGGGCCCGAATCGTCGACCGGGACGCCATCGTGCGCGCACTGGAGAGTGGTCAGCTGGCCGGGTACGCCGGTGACGTCTGGTACCCGCAGCCCGCGCCGGCCGATCACCCGTGGCGGACGATGCCGCACCACGGGATGACGCCGCACATCTCCGGCTCGTCGCTCTCGGCGCAGGCACGGTACGCCGCAGGCACGCGCGAGATCCTGGAATCGTGGTTGGCCGGTACGCCGATCCGCGAGGAGTACCTGATCGTCGACGGCGGTCAACTGGCCGGGGTTGGCGCGCACAGCTACTCGACGAACAGCAGGTGACGCTTGGCTACTGATCGGTCATGAGAGCGGGATCACCTGAGATCTGGGCATGACCGGCGAGTTGAGCTGGTTGAATGTATACAGAAGCCAGAATTCAGAGAAAGGTTGGACATGATCTTCACCCGTAGGTTCGGCGCTCTGGCGGCTCGTCCGCAGTTCCCGGATGCCCCGGAGCTGCAGGAGCTCAACGCCCCGGTCGACCTGGACGCCGAGCTCGCCAAGCTGACCAACGACCACCACCACCGGTCCGCGCACGACGACGACTGCCGGCGTGCCGACGAGTCCGCGGCCTGAAACATCCGGCCCTATATGTCACGTCATGGCACTTGGTAGACTGTCTACCAAGTGCCATGACTTTGATCAGAAGGGGTCTCATGACCACCATCAGCGCTGGGCCAGGGGCGGGTGCGGAACCGACCGGTGTGCGGCACGTCAAGCGGCCGACGCCGTTGCGTGAGTCGGTGTACGAGGCCCTCACCGAGATGATCATCGACGGTACTCTCGAGCGCGGCCGGCACCTGGTTGAAGTCGAGCTGGCCGGCATGTTGGGCGTGTCGCGGCAGCCGGTCCGCGAGGCCCTGCAACGACTGAACAACGAGGGCTGGGTGGATCTGCGGCCCGGGTTCGGCGCGATGGTGCACGTACCCGCCGAGGACGAGGTCGACCAGTTGCTCGCGGCCCGCGCGGCGCTGGAGTCCGAGTCGGCGCGGCTGGCGGCCCGGCACGCGACCAAGGAAGACGTCGCCCGGCTGCGCGAGCTGTGCAAGATCGGCACGACGTACCAGGAGTCCGGCGACATCGACGGGACCGTCCGGACGAACGCCGAGCTGCACAGCCTGATCACGCAGATGTCCGGCAACCGCTTCCTGGTCGACTTCGCCGCCCAGGTCGACCGCCGCGTCCGCTGGTACTACACACCGGTCGCCCCCGTCCGCGGCGCCGCCTCCTGGCGCGAACACAACCGCCTGGTCAAGGCAATCAGCGAAGGCGACGAAGACAAAGCCGCCCAAACAATGCGCGAACACACCGAACACACCCGCAAGGCCTACCACGACCTCCAGTCCGGCACCCCCTCCCCCGAGCCCCCACCGGAAGAGGAGTCCCCCCGCCGTCGCCGCCGTACGACGAACTGACCTGTCCCGGCGCGCCCGTCCGGTGCGTTTGAGCGGTCAACCTCGGCGGTGAACCGCCCAAACGCCGCCTGGTACTGCGAGCGTTTCTGCTGCTCGCTTCAGCTGAGGTGGCGGAGGAAGAAGCGGGCTGCGTCTTCGGCGGCGTGCTGTGGGACGCCGGTGTGGCCGCCCAGGTTGGCTTGGAGGGTTTTCTCCCTGGAGCCGAAGGCGTCGAAGAGGTCCAAGGCCATTTGCCGATCGTTGCCTTCGTCATCCCATTGGAGCAGGACGTGCAGCGGGATGGTGACCTGGCGCGCTTCCTCGAGGATGGTGGCGGGCACGTAACTGCCGGCGAAGAGGCCGGCTGCAGCGATGCGTGGCTCGACGACAGCCAGTCGTACGCCGATGGCGATCACGCCTCCGGAGTACCCGACCGGGCCGCCGAGCCGGGGCAACTCGAGGAGTGCGTCCAGGGCGGCCTGCCATTCCGGGACTGCCTGCTCGACCAGCGGGAGGATCAACCGGTCGACGATCCCGTCCACCGGCTCCCCCGCCGCCAACGTTTGTCGCAGATCGGCGCGGGCCTCGTCAACGCCGACCAGCCGGGGCCGATCGCCACTCCCCGGGAGCTCGATGGTGGCCGAGGCGAAACCCATCGACGCGGAGTGCTGTGCCCGACCCACGAGCCGGGGATACATCTTGCCCAGCCCACCTGGGTGCCCCATCAGAATCAGCGGGACTCTGGTCGACTCCGATCCGGGTGTCCACAGAATGCCGGGTACGTCGCCGAGGCTGAACCCACGCTCGACAACACCATCGTCGAGCCGCCGTTCGTTCGTGAACTGCATAGTCGTGCCTTTCAGGAGTGCGCTACGGCGCTCCCGGACAACCTACCGCCCGACCGTGACCCCAAACAGGAGCACCCACGTCGATACATCCATGGGTACCACCTCCTCAGTCAGCTGCACGGCCCCGAAGCTTAACAGCGCACGTTGACGCTCCACACGATGTTTCTCTTGCCGACCCGTGCGACGGCGCGTTCCTTCTCCGCCCCCGCCGGACCGGCCCCCTCCGCCTTCGCCGGACCGGCCACCCTCCGCCCCGCTGGACCGACTCCTCCGCACTCGCCGAGATCCGCATCAGCCATCTGCCGCGAACCGCCGCCTTGTGGCCCGCCGCCTACGCCGGATGAGCAACCCACGCACCGCGCACCCTCACCCCAAGCCGAACGCATTCGGTGGTTGACCATGCGATGCACCCTTCACAGCCTGCCTGCAGAAGGCGAACGGGCAACCGCAGCGGTTAACCACCGAGATGCCGGGCCCGCAGGAGCACCGGGCAGAGCCGCTCTGGCCTCGAAAGTGATGATCGCGCGGCCACGTCCTCGCAGTCCACGTCACCACCGCTACCCGCCGAGGGGCGGCGACAGAACAGCCGTCGCGCAGCGGTGCCCTTTCCAAACCACTCTCCACGTGAGCCTGCGCCGATCACGCCTGCCCGTGACCACGAGCCGCGCACCCGCCGAAGGCGGCAACAGACAGCCACCGCGAAGCGGTGTCGTTTCATCCCACTCATCACATCAGCTCGCGCCAGAAGCAGTCGCCGGGATCAGCAGTCCGCGCACCCGCCGAAGGCGGCAGAAGAACAGCCACCGCGAAGCGGTGACCTTCCAACCCACTCTCCACGTCAGCCTGCGCCGATCACACCCGCCCGTGACCACGAGCCGCGCACCCGCCGAAGGCGGCAACAGACAGCCACCGCGAAGCGGTGTCGTTTCATCCCACTCATCACATCAGCTCGCGCCAGAAGCAGTCGCCGGGATCAGCAGTAGGCGCACCCGCCGAAGGCGGCAGAAGAACAGCCACCGCGAAGCGGTGACCTTCCAACCCACTCATCACATCAACTCGCGCCACAAGCAGTCGCCGGGATCAGCAGTACGCGCGCCCGCCGAAGGCGGCAACAGAACAGCCACCGCGAAGCGGTGACCTTTGGACCCGCCGGAGGCGGCAATAGGCAGCCGCCGCGGAGCGGTGTCCTTTCGATGCAGTCGCCCCGTAACCCGGGGGGTTGCGGGGCGACTGGGAGGGGATTACTTGCGGGTGGTGGCTGCTTTGCGGGTGGCTAGGGCGGTGGCTAGGTGGGTGTGCTGCTCTACCGTGCGTCTTGCGTAGGTGTTGCGGTCGAAGATGTGTGGCCACCAGTGGCGGCCTATTTGGTCGTGCATCCAGAGGAAGCCGATGGCGAAGCCCATGCTGATCAAGGCCCGGAAGGCGAGGAACTTCCACGGTTCCGGCGGGAGGCCCGGCGTACCCGTGATGACCCAGGTCGTGACGACGGCGTGGGCCAGCAGCGAGAGTGGGAATGCGACCACCCAGTAGACCGCCGCCGGCGCGAACACTCCGGCGGGGACCTTCCCCAGTGCGACCAGTACGGCGTACCCGGTGCCGAACAGGATGAGCGGTACGCCGAGCCCGAGCCCGGTGAGGACTGCCCAGTCGGCGGGCTGGCCCACGAACGCGGCCAGTCCACCGGCGATCAACCCTGCCGCGGCGCCGACCGAGATGGCCGGCACCGAGTACTCCGCCAACTCCTTCACGTCAGACATGTCCGTCATGCTCAGCCCACCGCCACGCCGAAGCGGAACAGGCAGTAGAACAGCATGCCCAGGTAGAACACCGCACCGAAGCCGATGATCACGTTCCGGACCGGACCGGGCCGGATCTTCTTCGGCAGCAGCAGGTTGTTCGTCAGCAGCAGCACGATGCAGTAGGCACCCATCGCGAACGTCGACAGGAACGCCAACGTGTCCAGGATCCCCGCCGGACCGTCGGCCGGCCCGAACAGCAGGATCAGGATCCCGAACAGGATCACGCCCCACAGGAACCCGGCGTACAGCCGCGACATCGAGAACCGCTTCGCACCAGGGACGAAGTAGTACGTCATGTCCGCCTGGCCGCGCGAGAACGAGTCGAACAGACCCAGGGTCGCGTTCAGCCCGATCAGCGCGATGAACGCGAAGAACAGCGTGCCGAGGATCGGCGAGCCGGCCGACGCGAACGCGTCCGACATCGCCTTCAGCGCCGCTTCCCGGTCGCCGCCTTCGATCAGCGACGCCACGTTCGGGTTCTCCCGGGCCGCCGACATGGCGAGCACGGTGAACGAGATCGTGACCAGCATCGTGATCCCCCAGAAGAGCAGGATCGCGTCGAAGGTGACCCACTTGCGCCAGCCCTTCCACTTCGCCAGCTCGGCCGGGTCCTCGGTGTCGAACATGAACCCGCGGGACGGCATCGCTTCCGCCTCGCCCGCGGCCCGCAGGCCGCGGATCTTCGGGATGTGCGCACCCATACCGGCGCCGCTGTCCCGCAGCTGCAGCGTGTACCACATCTGCTGCATCCCCGACGGTCCCGCGAACGCGATCGAACCGACCACGACCGGGAACCAGACCGAGTTCATCGCGTCGTGCGGGAAGTACCCGAACGCGAACATCCCGGACAGCGTCCGGCCGAGGTCGTCCCAGCTGCCGACGATGGCCGCGATGACCGACGTACCGACCACCAGCAGGCCGATCAGCAGACCGAGCAGCTTCTCGAGGAAGTTGTAGATCACCGACAACAGACTGAACAGCACACCGACGAACACCAGAGCCACGCACGCGGTGACCTGCCACGGTATGCCGGTGATCTCCTCGAAGGCGGCCGCACCCGCGGACAGATGTCCCGGCCACATGTAGATCAGGATCGCCGCCGCGTAGAAGAACCACATCAGCGGTTTGAAGATCCGCGCCGCGCCGAAGAAGATGCTCTCCCCGGTCGCCATCGCGTACCGGGCCATCTCCAGCAGGACGAACGCCTGGAGCGTGACGCCGACCATGAACAACCAGCGGATGTCCGGCCCGAACACCAGGACGAGCCGGGGCCACATGTACGACTCCCCCATGCCCACCCCGAGCGCGACCAGGAACACGGTCGGGCCGAGGATGTGCAGCGAGGGTGGTGCGTCCGGAAGCTTCCGGATCGGCATCGGTTCGAGCCGTCCGGCCTTCCAGACCTTCTCGGTGACGGTTGCCGCCGGCTCTTCGGGTACTTCTGAGGTCTTGCTCGTGACGTCCAAGGCGGACTCCTTAGTTCGACGCCAGCTAGCGGTTGTTCCCCCGCGGACTTGCTTCCTCCAATCAGCTGCGGCCGAGCGGACCCGCGTTGCGGGCCCAGCGGTACTTCGCACCGAGAACCTGGACCGGGGTCTCGGTGGTGTACGGGTACGCGACCACACCGTGGTCGAACAGGTACTGCGAAGCCTCCTCGACCTCGACGTCACCGGACAGCGACGCCACCACCGGCTTGTCGATGCCCTTGGCCCGGAACTCCTCGACCACCTCGGCGACCAGCTTCGCGAACACCATCGGCGGCGTCACGATCGTGTGCCAGTAGCCCAGGATGAGGGCGTGGATCCGCTCGTCGGACAGCCCGAGCGCGACCGTGTTCCGGTACGTCGAGGGCGGCTCGCCGCCGGTGATGTCGACCGGGTTGCCGGCCGCACCGAACGGCGGGATGAACTTCCGGAAGGCTTCGTCGAGGTCGGGCGGGATCTCCATCAGCGACAGCCCGTTGTCCACGCACGCGTCCGACAGCAGGACGCCGGAACCGCCCGCGCCGGTGATGATGACGACGTTCTCACCCTTGGGCGTCGGCAGCAGCGGGATCCCCCGGGCGTACTGGAGCATCTCGTTCAGCCCCGGGGCCCGGACCACGCCGCTCTGCCGCAGGATGTCGTCGTACACCTTGTCGTTCCCGGCCAGCGCTCCGGTGTGCGAGCTGGCCGCTCGGGCGCCCATGGACGTCCGGCCGGCCTTCAGCACGACGACCGGCTTCTTCTTCGACACCCGGGCCGCCGTCTCGGCGAACGCCCGGCCGTCCTTCAAATCCTCAAGATGCATGGCGATCAGGTTGGTGTTGTCGTCGCTCTCGAAGAACGTCAGGAGGTCATCCTCGTCGATGTCGGCCTTGTTGCCTACCCCAACAATCGCCGAGACTCCCATCCGGCTGGACCGGGAGAAGCCCAGGATGGCCATCCCGATCCCGCCGCTCTGTGACGAAAGCGCAACACTGCCCTGCACGTCGTACGGCGTGCAGAAGGTCGCGCAGAGGCTCTCCGGCAGGTAGTAGTAGCCGTAGATGTTCGGCCCGAGGATCCGCACGTTGTGCTTGCGCGCGATCGCGACGACCTCGTCCTGCAGCGCCTGCTCGCCGGTCTCGGCGAACCCGGACGGGATCAGGACCGCGCCCGCGACCCCCTTCTGCCCGCACTGCTCGAGCGCGGCGCCGACGAACTTGGCCGGTACGGCGAACACCGCCACGTCGACCTCACTGGGAATGTCCAGCACCGAGGGAAACGCCTTCAGTCCGAGGACTTCGCCGCCCTTGGGGTTGACCGGGTAGATGTCCCCGGCGTACTCGCCGTTGACCAGGTTCTTCATCACCGAGTTGCCGATCTTGCCGTCCTCGTTCGAGGCACCGATCACGGCCACCGCCCGCGGCTTCATGATCCGCGTCATCGCGGTCAGGATCTCCTCCTGACCGAACCGCTCGACCGGCTCGCCGGCCGCGGCGTCCACGATGATGCGAAAGTCCACGGCGGTGGACCCGTCCGGGCCGGCCAGCACCGGGTTCAGATCGACCTCGGCGAACTGCGGGAAGTCGGTGACCAGGTCGGACAGCCGCCGGATCAGGTCAGCCAGCGCGTCCTTGTCCACCGGCTTGGCGCCACGGACACCGTTGAGCATCTCGTGCGCGCCGATCCCGTCGATCATCGCCCGCGCCTCGCCGTCGGCCAGCGGGGCCAGCCGGAAGGTGACGTCCTTCAGTACCTCGACCAGCACGCCACCCAGGCCGAACGCGACGATCTTGCCGAACGTCGGGTCGGTGACCGCCCCGACGATGACCTCCTGCACGTCACCGCCGGTGACCAGCATCTTCTGCACCTGTACGCCGGTGATCTCCGCGTCGGCCTGGTACGCCACGGCGTTGGCGAGGATCCTGTCGAAGGCGTCGCGAGCGGCGTCCTCGCTGTCCACCCCGACCATCACGCCGCCGGCGTCGGTCTTGTGCAGGATGTCCGGCGAGACGATCTTCAGCACGACGGGAAAGCCGATCTCGGCCGCGAGACCGGCGGCTCCCTCGGCAGTCGTGGCCAGCCCCTCGCCCGGCGTCGGGATGCCGTACGCGTCCGCGACCTGCTTGGCCTCGGGTGCGCTCAGCGAGGTGCGGCCGTCCGCCAGAGCCTGGTCGAGGATGGTCCGGACTGCTGCCTTGTCATATGTCATGGGGACTCCAGTTCAGGATGGTCAGATCACGCCGGCGGCTTTGAGTTCCCGCAACTCGGCCGTGTCGATGCCGAGCGAGCCGTAGATGACGGAGTTGTGCTCACCGAGCCCTGGCGAGGTCTGCACCTCGACCGGCGAGTCGGACAGCTTGATCGGGCAGCCGACGGTCTTGAAGCTGCCGCGCTGCGGGTGCGCGACCTCGACCACCGCACCGAGATCGGCCAGGGTCTCGTCCTCGATCAGCTCGCGGGTGGACATGATCGGCCCGCAGGGCACGTTCAGCGCGTTGAGCTTGTCCATCACCTCGAACTTCGTGTGCTGCTCGGTCCACTGCTCGATCAGCGCGAACATCTTGTCCAGCTTGTCCAGGCGCGCAGCCGGCGTCGCCCAGTCCGGGTCCTCGGCCAGCTCGGGCTTGCCGATCAGGTTGGCGATCGGCGCCCAGCCGGGCGGCTGCACGATCACGTAGATGTAGTCGTTCGGCCCACCCGGAGCGGTCCGGACGGCCCAGCCAGGCTGACCGCCGCCGGAGGCGTTCCCCGAGCGCGGCACCTCGTCGCCGAAGTTGTCGTTCGGGTACTCCTTCAGCGGTCCGTGCGCGAGCCGCTGCTGGTCGCGGAGCTTGACCCGGGTCAGGTTCAGCACGGCTTCCTGCATGGCCACCGACACCCGCTGGCCCTTGCCGGTCACGGTCCGCTGGTACAGCGCGGCGAGGATGCCGGCGACCAGGTGGATTCCGGTGCCGGAGTCACCGATCTGCGCGCCGGTCGCGGTCGGCGGACCGTCCTCGAAGCCCGTCGTACTCATCGCGCCGCCCATCGCCTGGGCGACCACCTCGTAGGCCTTGAAGTTCTCGTACCGGCCCGGGCCGAAGCCCTTGATCGAGGCGTAGATCAGGCGCGGGTTCAGCAGTTGCAGCCGCTCCCAGGTGAAGCCCATCCGGTCGATCGCGCCGGGGGCGAAGTTCTCCACCAGGATGTCGGCGTTCTGCACCAGGTCGGTGAAGATCTCCTTGCCGCGGTCGGACTTCAGGTTCAGCGTGATGCTGCGCTTGTTGCAGTTCAGCATCGTGAAGTAGAGGCTGTCCGCGTCCGGGAGGTCGCGCAGCTGCTGGCGGGTGATGTCGCCGGTCGGTGCCTCGAGCTTGATCACGTCGGCGCCGAGCCAGGCCAGGATCTGGGTGCAGGACGGTCCGGACTGCACATGGGTCATGTCGAGAACACGGACACCGTCGAGGGCCTTGGGCATAGCTGGTCCTCCTACTTGTACATGGTCTGGTTCATGGTTCCGGGGGCGTACGCGTCCGGGTCGACCCAGACGTTGATCAGCGACGGCAGCCCGGACTCGCGGGCGCGCTGCATGGCCGGCCCGATGTCCTTCGGGTCCCGGACCTCCTCGCCGTACCCGCCGAGCATCCGGGCGAACTCGTCGTACCTGACGTCGCCAAGGGTGTTGCCGATCCGGCCGCGATCGTGGCCGTACTTCGCTTCCTGGCCGTAGCGGATCTGGTTCATCGAGGAGTTGTTGCCGACGACACCGACGAACGGGAGGTTGAAGCGGACCAGGGTCTCGAAGTCCCAGCCGGTCAGCGAGAACGCGCCGTCGCCGAAGAGCGCGACCACTTCCTTGTCCGGCCGCGCGTACTTCGCCGCCAGCACGAACGGGATGCCGACGCCGAGGGTGCCGAGCGGGCCCGGGTCCATCCAGTGGCCCGGCGACTTCGGCTGCACGACGCCACCGGAGAAGGTGACGATATCGCCACCGTCGCCGATGTAGATCGAGTCCTCGGTGAGGAACTCGTTGATCTCGTGCGCGAGCCGGAGCGGGTGGATCGGGTTCGCGTCCGACAGCTGCCGCGGCAGCCGTTTCTGGTACGCCGCGTCCTCCTCGGCGCGGAGCTCCGCGAACCAGGCCTTGCGGTCGGTCTTGTGCAGCCGGCCCGACGCGGCCTGGGTGACCGCGGCCAGGATCGCACCCGGGTCCCCGACCAGGCCGAGGTCGATGTCGCGGTTCTTGCCGACGGTGCGGTAGTCCATATCGATCTGCACCACGGTCGCGCTCTGCGGCAGCCGGCGGCCGTAGCCCATCCGGAAGTCGAACGGCGTACCGACGATCAGGATCAGGTCGGCGTTGTTGAAGCCGTAGCGCCGGGACAGGTGGAAGTGATGCGGGTCGCCGGGCGGCAGCGTGCCGCGGGCCGAGCCGTTCATGAAGGCCGGGACGTCGAGCGTGCGGACGAACTCGGTCGCGGCGTCGCTGCCGCGCGAGGTCCACACCTGGGTGCCGAGCAGCACGACCGGCTTCTCGGCGCGTACCAGCAGGTCGGCCAGCGCCTCGATGCTCGCTGGGTCGCCGATGCTCTTGGTCGAAGCCCGGTAATGGCCGGCCGCCGGGATCGTCGCGGAGTCGACCGGGACCGAGTTGTCCAGGATGTCGCGCGGGATCTCCAGGAAGGACGGGCCGGGGGCACCGTTGAAGCACTCGCGGAACGCCATCGAGACCATGTCGGCGGCGCGTGCGGTGTGCGGCACGGTCGCGGCGAACTTGGTGATCGGCGTCATCATGTCGACGTGCGGCAGGTCCTGCAGGGACCCCATCTTGTGCTGGTTGAGCGCACCCTGGCCGCCGATCAGCAGCATCGGGCTCTCCGCCCGGAACGCGTTCGCGACGCCCGTGACGGCGTCCGTCGTCCCCGGGCCGGCGGTGACGACCGCGCAGCCGGGCTTGCCGGTGACCCGCGCGTACCCATCCGCGGCGTGCGCGGCGACCTGCTCGTGCCGGACGTCGACGACGGCGATGCCCTCGTCCACGCAGCCGTCGTAGATGTCGATGATGTGACCGCCGCAGAGCGTGAAGATCACGTCGATCCCCTCGGCCTTCAGCGCCTTGGCGACCAGATGACCACCCGAGATGGTCTCCGGCTCCTTCACTTCGGCGACGGGCTGGGTCTCCGACACTGTCTGCGCCATCTGCAGTCCTCTCCTCGGAAGGGCCGAGATCAGGTTCTTCGGCTTCGTTGTAGATTGCATACCGTATGGTGTAGTCGTAGTCTTATCCCACCGAGTGGGGCTTGTCCAGAGCTCGTTTCGAGGAGGCAATCCCTGGTGGCGTTGAGGAATCGGCTCGGTCCGCACCTCGACGTACCGAGCTGGTCGCGATTCCGGACGAGGACTACGAACCGGACTTCTAGGCCGACGCGGACCACGAGGGACTTGGCCGTACGGCGGCGCCATGAGCCGCCAGGCACTGTTTGAGCAGACCTCTGAGGCGTACGTCGCTGACTGTGCGCGCGGTGACAGCGATCGCTTCGGCGGCATGCTCTGTCGCTACGAAGGTGCGATAGAACGCCTCACTCCGCCGGCCCAGAACTGATAACCACCAGCGGGCGGCACCGGCCGGACGTTCTCTTGTGCCCAACAGGTGCAATGCGGTCTGGTGAGCAGCTCGCAGGCGGCGATGTTCGTCGGGCCGGAGCTCGCCGCCCGCGAGCGCTGTGGAGACACAGAGCGCGACGACGCGGGCGGACGGCTCGAAGCCGGGACGGGCAGTGTCGAGGAAGTGTGGCGCCAGCGGGAGAAGTTCGCGCCGGCCGGCGGACGTACTGTGGTCGTGCACGGCGCGTGCCACCGATCCCAGGACCGGATGTACGCCGCTCGGGCGGTCTGTCCACGGCTCCCCGGCCAGCCGGGACACCAGTTCCATGACGCACGGATCGGGTCGCGCGGCCAGTGCGTGGCCGTTCATTCGCCGGTCACGGGGGTGCCGAGCTGCGGGCGGACCGGCAGGGCGGGGCGACCGGGCTGTTTGAGCAGCCGCACGCTGAGCGCGGTCAGCAGGCCGAGCAGTCCGGCGACCAGGAACAGCGGACGGTACCCGACCGCGGCCACGACAGACGCTGCGACACCGATGCCGACGAGCCCGCCGACAGCCTTGGCGGAGTACAGGATCGCTTGGTTCTGCAGCAGGCTGTTCTCACCGAAGAACTCGAGGACGAGGTTGGCCATGATCGCGTAGAACGCGCCGCCGCCGAGGCCGGCGAACATCGCGCAGACCACGAACGCCGGACCGTTGCCCGCCGCGACCAGACCGATATGTGCGAAGCCCTCGATCATCAGCACGGCGGCGAGCACGCGTCGACGGCCGAATCTGTCGGACAAGTTGCCCGCTGTCGATCGCCCAAGACCGTTGACAGCAGCAAGCAATCCGGCAGCAGTGGCGGCAACTGTGGTGCCGAGACCACTGGTGGTGGCGTAGCTCGCCACGAAGCCGATGCCAAACAACGACAGCGCAGCGCTGATTGCCAGGAGCAACCACATCAGCGGCAACGCGCCGGTGCGCATTGCCTCGGCCGGGCGGTAGTGGCGGACGGCGGGCTGGTTGTGCGGGATGTTCCGGTTCAGCTTGCGGTCGATCGCCCAGGCCTGGGCGTCGATGTCGGCCGGCCACCAGTGCTTCGGCGGATCCTTCAGCAGACCACCGGCGACCAGCACGATCAGGAGCGCGACGACCGCGGTCACGTCGAACACCGTCGACCTGAAGTTCGCCAGCAGGGCGATGCTGGGCACGGCGCCGACGGCGAATCCGCCTGTGACGAACCCGATCGTCGCCGTCCTCCGGTCCGGGAACCAGCGCGCCGATGTCGTGATGCACGCGGAGTACACGACTCCCGCGCCGACGCCGCCGAGTACCGCGTAGCCGATGAGGGCAGCGGCGTAGCTGTGCGCGTGGGCGAGCGTTGCGAGTCCGATCGCGGCGAGCACGCCACCGGCGATGACCAGCTGCGTCGGCGAGGCACGGCGTACCCGCTGGAGCCAGGCGGCCGGGATCGCGACCAGCGCCTGACATGCAACGAAGACGGCGAGCAGCCAGAGGGTCTGGGCCGCACCCCAGCCGCGGTCCACCTCCAGACCGCCTGCCGCCATGCCGAACGCGTACTGCAGTGGGCTGATGGCCACCATGCAGGCCCAGGCAGCCCAGAGCTGCCAGCGCCGGGAGTGGCCGGTCAGTTCGCGAGCGTCTTCGCCGATCCGGTACCGCCGGCCGTAGACGTCGCGGACGTCCCGGGGAGTGGGCATCACGTGATTCATGGCGCCTCCTGACTACTGCATACCGTATGAAGTCTGTGGTACTCCACCGAACCATCGCTGTCCAGACCTGAGGCGTTGCGACTGCCTCTTGTGGCCAGATTGCATACCGCATACCGTAGTCACTCACCGAGATGGGAGGCCTACGTGGACCTGATGGAGTACCAAGCGAAGGAGCTCTTCGCCCGGCACGGCGTCCCGGTGACGCTCGGCCGGGTGATCGAGGATCCGGCCGACGCGGCCGCTGCCGCCGTGGATCTCGGCGGCCGGGTGGTGGTGAAGGCGCAGGTGAAGACCGGCGGCCGCGGCAAGGCGGGCGGCGTGAAGCTGGCCAGGTCCCCCGAGGAAGCGACCGAGAAGGCCGGCGAGATCCTCGGGATGGACATCAAGGGTCACACCGTGCACCGGGTGCTGCTCGCGCCGGCAGCGGACATCGCCGCGGAGTACTACTTCTCGTTCCTGATCGACCGGGCGAACCGTGAGTACCTCTGCATCGCCAGTACGGAAGGCGGGGTGGAGATCGAGGAGGTCGCCCACACCAAGCCGGAGGCGATCGCGAAGGTGCCGATCGACCCGGCCGTCGGCGTCGACGCCGCCAAAGCCGAGGAGATCGTGGCGGCGGCCGGCTTCCCCGCGGAAGCTACGTCGATCGTCCAGCGGCTGTGGGACGTGTTCGTCGCCGAGGACGCGACGCTGGTCGAGGTGAACCCGCTGGTGAAGCTCGGCGACGGTTCGCTCGAGGCCCTCGACGGCAAGGTCACGCTCGACGACAGCGCGACGTACCGGCACCCCGATCACGCAGCCTTCGAGGACAAGACGTCGGCGGACCCGCTCGAGGCGGCGGCCCACGAGAAGGGCCTCAACTACGTCAAGCTGGACGGCTCGGTCGGCATCATCGGCAACGGCGCCGGCCTCGTCATGTCGACGCTGGACGTGGTGGCGTATGCCGGTTCGCAGTACGGCGTGAAGCCCGCGAACTTCCTCGACATCGGGGGTGGCGCGTCGGCGGAGGTGATGGCGAACGGTCTCGGCATCATCTTGTCCGACGCCCAGGTGCGGAGCGTGTTCGTGAACGTCTTCGGCGGGATCACCGCCTGCGACGCAGTCTCGAACGGCATCGTCCAGGCGCTCGCCGTGCTCGGCGACCGCGCCGACAAGCCCCTCGTCGTCCGGCTGGACGGCAACAACGTCGACGAAGGCCGCCGCATCCTTGCCCAGGCCAACCATCCGCTGGTGACCGTGGTGGACACGATGGACGGCGCCGCGGCCAAGGCCGCCGAGCTGGCCGCCCAGAACTGAGGAGTTGAGATGGCGATCTTCCTGACAGAGCACAGCCGGGTCATCGTGCAGGGCA
Organism: Kribbella sp. NPDC026611; assembly: GCF_040638345.1. Classification (NCBI taxonomy): domain Bacteria; kingdom Bacillati; phylum Actinomycetota; class Actinomycetes; order Propionibacteriales; family Kribbellaceae; genus Kribbella; species Kribbella sp. NPDC026611. The sequence continues at coordinate 120,008 of NZ_JBEZYC010000011.1, read as the reverse complement.
TGACGGGGGCCGAGGGACAGAAGCACACCAGCCGAATGCTTGCTGCCGGCACCAACATCGTCGGCGGCGTGACACCGGGCAAGGGCGGCCAGTCGGTCGACTTCGCCAAGCGGTCGATCCCGGTCTACGGGTCGTGCGCGGAGGCGGTGCAATCGACGGCCGCCGACGTGTCGGTGGTGTTCGTGCCGCCCCGCTTCACTCGCGGAGCGGTTCTGGAGGCCGTCGACGCCGGCGTGCCGTTGGTCGTGGTCATCACCGAGGGTGTCCCGGTCCACGACACCGCGGCGTTCTTCGCGGCCGCGCAGGCGAGCGGGACGCGGATCATCGGACCGAACTGTCCGGGCATCATCAGCCCGGGCCGCGCCAAGGCGGGCATCATCCCGGCCGACATTGCCGGTCCGGGCCGGCTCGGCCTGGTCAGCAAGTCGGGCACGCTGACGTACCAGATGATGTACGAGCTCCGCGACTTCGGCTTCTCGACCGCGATCGGGATCGGTGGCGACCCCATCATTGGCACCACCCACATCGACGCCCTGCAGGCGTTCCAGGACGACCCGGACACCGACGCGATCGTGATGATCGGCGAGATCGGCGGCGACGCCGAGGAGCACGCCGCCGACTTCATCAAGGCCAACGTCACCAAGCCGGTCGTCGGCTACGTGGCCGGCTTCACCGCCCCCGAGGGCAAGACGATGGGCCATGCCGGCGCGATCGTCTCCGGCTCGTCCGGTACGGCGGCCGCGAAACAGGAGGCGCTGGAGGCAGCCGGCGTACGCGTGGGCAAGACCCCGACCGAGACCGCCGCGCTACTGCGCTCGGTGCTGGTTGCGGTTTAGCGGCGGCGCGGTGCTCTGCCGGATGATGAGCTCGGTGGGCACGGCGACCGGGGCGTGGTGGTGCTCGCCGGCCTGGATCTCGGCGATCAGTGCGTCCACGCTCCGGCGGCCCACCTCGCTGAAGGTCTGGCGGACAGTGGTCAGGGGCGGCCAGAAATGGGCCGACTCCTCCATGTCGTCGAAGCCGACCACGCTCACGTCGTCCGGCACCGCGCGGCCGCGCTCGTACAGCGCGCGCAACAGGCCGAGCGCCATCTGGTCATTGCCGACGAAGACCGCGGTCACCGCGTCGTTCGCGGCGAGCCGCCGGCCGGCCTCGTAGCCCGAGGTCGAGGTCCAGTCCCCGTCGACCACCGGCGGCACCTCGCGGCCGTGATCGATCAAGGTCTGCTCCCACGACTGCCGGCGCCGGTCCGCGGCGAACGACGTAGGCGGGCCGCCGAGGTGCCACACGGTCTCGTGCCCCAGCTCCAGCAGGTGTTCGGTCGCCAGGCGTGCACCCTGCCGCTGGTCGGTGTCGACGATCGGGTAGTCGTAGTGGGCGCTGGAGTCGATAACGACCACCGGGAGGCCGTCCGGCAGCCGCACGCCGGCCTCGTCCAGGGTGTAGGCCTCGATCAGGATGATCACGCCGTCCACAGCCTGCTGCCCCAGCCGGTTGAACGCGTTCGTCACCGCGCTCTGGGTGACGTCGAGCACGGGGACCAGGTTGATCGCGTACCCGCGGATCGTGGCGGCGGTGGCGATCGCGTCCAGCGTGCGCGTCGTACCGAAGCTGTGCAGCTCGAAGACGATCACTCCGATACTGCGGTACTCGCCGTTGCGCAGGGCGCGAGCAGCGCTGTTCGGCCGGTACCCGAGCTGCCGCATCGCGGCCTGGACCCGCTCCCTGGTGACGGCGTCGACGTTGTGCCGGTCGTTCGCCACCCGCGACACGGTCTGACCGGACACGCCGGCGAGTCTGGCCACGTCGGCCATCGACGGCCCTCTGCGCCGCCGTACCGATGGTTCCTCCGCCGACATCGGCCCCCTCCTCCGGTTCGTGTCCGCAGTGTAGACATGTTGACGTAAACACGTTACGGTCGCCGCGTCGATGTTGACGTAAACATCGCGCGTCCCGCGGGACGCCGCAGTGAAAGGAGGCCGACGGACGTGGCGGAGTCTGTGGCCCAGCACCAGGTCGTCGGAGTGCGGACGACCGGCCGGCGGCGCCGGGGAGCGTTCCGGGACGGCAAGGGGTGGCTGTTCGTCAGCCCGTTCCTGGCCGTCTTCGCGCTCACCTTCCTGGCCCCGATCGGGTACGCGATCTACCTGAGCCTGTTCCGCGAGCAGGCCTTCTTCGGTGGGCGGGTCTTCGTCGGGCTCGGCAACTACACCGAGGCGCTGCAGGACCCGAAGTTCTGGACGGCGTTCGAGCGGGTCGGCCTGTTCCTGGTCGTCCAGGTGCCGGTGATGCTGATCCTGGCCCTGGCCGCGGCGCTCGCGATCGACAGCGCCCGGCTGTACGCGGCCGGGTTCTTCCGGATCGTGATCTTCCTGCCGTACGCCGTCCCCGGCGTGGTCGCCGTCCTGATGTGGGGCTACATCTACGGCAACGACTTCGGACTGGCCGCGAACCTCAACCACCTGCTCGGCACGACCGCGATCCAGCCGCTCAGCGGCAGCTGGATGCTGCCGTCGATCGCCAACGTGGTCACCTGGGAGTTCGTCGGCTACAACATGCTGATCTTCTACTCGGCGCTGCGCACGGTGCCGGGTGAGCTGTACGAGGCGGCCGCGATCGACGGCGCCGGCACGTTCCGGACGATCCGGGCGGTCAAGCTGCCGGCGCTGCGCGGCGCGATCGTGATCGCGACGATCTTCTCGATCATCGGCAGCTTCCAGCTCTTCAACGAGCCGAACATCCTGCGCACGCTCGCGCCGAACGTGATCACGACGTACTACACGCCCAACATGTACGCCTACAACCTGTCCTTCGCCGGCCAGCAGTTCAACTACTCCGCGACGGTGGCGATCGTGATGGGCGTCATCACCGCGATCATCGCGTACGTCGTCCAGCTCCGCGGATCCCGGGAGTCGCTGTGAGTGTCCTGTCTTCTCCGCTGCGCCCGAAACGGTCGAAGCTGCTGACCGGAGTCTTGGTCCTGTACCTGCTCTACACGATCCTGCCACTGGCCTGGTTGTTGCTCAGTGCAACCAAAACCCAGAACGACCTGCTGACCACACCCGGCCTGTGGTTCGGGAAGAGCTTCGCGTTCTTCGGCAACCTCAGGGACACGCTGACCTACAACGACGGCATCTTCCTGCGCTGGCTCGGCAACACACTGCTGTACGTCGTGGTCGGCGCCGGCGGGGCGACGCTGCTCGCCACCGCGGCCGGCTACGGGCTGGCGAAGTACAAGTTCGCCGGCCGGCGCGCGGTGTTCGCGATCCTGCTCGGCGCGGTCGCGGTGCCCGGTACGGCGCTCGCGGTGCCGACGTTCCTGATGTTCTCCAACCTCGGGCTGACCAACACCGTCTGGGCGATCATCATCCCGTCGCTGGTGAGCCCGTTCGGCCTGTACCTGATGTGGGTCTACGCGACCGACGCCGTACCGCACGACCTGCTCGAGGCGGCCCGGATCGACGGCGCCGGCGAGGTCCGGACGTTCTTCACCGTCGCGCTCCGGCTGCTTGCCCCCGGCATCGTCACCACGCTGCTGTTCGCGATGGTGTCGACCTGGAACAACTACTTCCTGCCGCTGATCATGCTCAGCAAACCCAGCCTCTACCCGCTCACGGTCGGGCTCACCCAGTGGAGCAACCAGGCGACCGGCGTGGGGGCCCGCCCCATCTACAACCTGGTGATCACCGGATCGGTGCTGACGATCGTTCCGCTGGTGATCGCCTTCCTCCTTCTCCAGCGGTTCTGGCAGTCAGGCCTGAGCGCGGGGAGCGTGAAGTGAAAGGAACACCGATGAAGTCACAGTGGCGCGGAATCCGGCGGCTGGTGGTCGCCGGAGCCGCACTGACGGCGCTGGCCGTCGTGGCCGCCTGCGGCGGGTCCAAGGCGGGCAACGACGCCGGCAGCAGCCAGACCACCGGGTCGGCCGACGCCGTCGACGCCGCCCTCAAGGCCGGCGGCACGATCACCTACTGGAGCTGGACGCCGTCCGCGCAGGCCCAGGTCGACGCGTTCATGAAGCAGTACCCGAACGTCAAGGTGAACTACGTCAACGCCGGGACCGGCAACGACCACTACACCAAGCTGCAGAACGCGATCAAGGCCGGCTCGGGTGCCCCGGACGTGGCCCAGGTCGAGTACCAGGCACTCCCCCAGTTCGCGCTGCCGGGCTCGCTCGTCGACCTGAACCAGTACGGCTTCAGCCAGTACGAGTCGGCGTACACGGCATCGACCTGGGCCGCGGTGCACGCCGGCAGCGGTCTCTTCGGTCTGCCGCAGGACTCCGGACCGATGGCGCTGTTCTACAACAAGGAGGTCTTCGACAAGTACGGCATCGCCGTACCGAAGACCTGGGACGAGTACGTCGCGGCCGCGAAGAAGCTGCACACGGCCAACCCGAAGGCGTACCTCACCAACGACTCCGGTGACGCCGGCTTCACCACAAGCATGATCTGGCAGGCGGGCGGGACGCCGTTCAAGACCGACGGCAAGAACATCAGCCTGAACCTGCAGGACGACGGCTCGAAGAAGTGGACCAGCACCTGGAACCTGCTCGTCTCCGGCGGTCTGGTGGGCCAGATCCCCGGCTGGACGGACGCGTGGTTCAAGGCGCTCGGCGACGGGACGATCGCGACGCTGCCCACCGGCGCCTGGATGCCCGGTGTGATGGAGGCGTCGGTCAAGGCCGGGGCCGGCAAGTGGCGCGTCGCGCCGATGCCGACGTACGACGGTCAGCCGGCCACCGCGGAGAACGGCGGCAGCACCGAGTCCGTGCTCAAGCAGAGCAAGAACCCGGCGCTGGCCGCCGCGTTCGTCCGGTGGCTGAACCACGACGAGGGCGTCAAGCCGTTCCTGGCCAGCGGCGGCTTCCCGGCGACGACGGCCGACCTGAAGGACCCGGCGTTCGTCGACAAGACCAGCGCGTACTTCGGCGGCCAGAAGATCAACCAGGTGCTCACCGCGGCGGCAGGCTCCGTCGTCAAGGGCTGGAGCTACCTGCCGTACGAGCTGTACGCGAACAGCATCTACGGCGACACCGTCGGCAAGGCGTACCAGTCGAAGTCCGACCTGAACGCCGGACTGAAGGCCTGGCAGGATGCACTGGTGACCTATGGCAACCAGCAGGGCTTCCAGGTGAACGGCTGACCCGTGACCCACTTCGCGATCGGTGAGTCCGACTTCCTCCTCGACGGGCGGCCCTTCCGGATCCTGTCCGGCGCGCTGCACTACTTCCGCGTGCACCCGGACAGCTGGGCCGACCGGATCGAGAAGGCCCGGTTGATGGGGCTCAACACGATCGAGACGTACGTGCCGTGGAACGCGCACAGCCCGCGTCGCGGGACCTTCGACACCACGGGCATGCTCGACCTCGAGCGGTTCCTGCGGGAGGTCGCCGCGGCCGGTCTGTACGCGATCGTGCGCCCCGGGCCGTACATCTGCGCGGAGTGGGACAACGGTGGTCTCCCCGCCTGGCTCTTCCGGGAGCCAGGCATCGGGGTCCGCCGGTACGAACCACGGTTCATGGCCGCGGTCCAGGAATACCTGTCCGAGGTACTGCGGATCGTCCGGCCGTTGCAGGTCGATCAGGGCGGACCAGTGCTGCTGGTCCAGGTCGAGAACGAGTACGGCGCGTTCGGCTCCGACCAGACGTACCTGAAGGCGGTGGCCGGCATCATCCGCGATGCCGGCATCACCGTCCCCCTCGTCACCGTCGACCAGCCCGTCGACGCGATGCTCGAGGCCGGCGGGCTGGACGGCGTACTGCGCACCGGGTCGTTCGGGTCCCGCGCCGACGAGCGGCTCGCCACATTGCGCAAGCATCAGCCGACCGGGCCGCTGATGTGCATGGAGTTCTGGGACGGCTGGTTCGACTACTGGGGTGGACCGCACCACACCACCAGCGTGGCGGAGGCCACGGCCGAGCTGGACGCGCTGCTCGCGGCCGGCGCCTCGGTGAACATCTACATGGTCCACGGCGGCACGAACTTCGGGCTGACCAGCGGGGCCAACGACAAGGGCGTCTACCTGCCGACGATCACGTCGTACGACTACGACGCGCCGCTGGACGAGGCTGGAAACCCCACTGCGAAGTTCCATGCGTTCCGCGACGTCATCTCTCGGTACGCACCGGTGCCCGAGGCGGTCCCGTCGCGAGGGGCTCCTGCTCCTGAGACGTCCGCGGCGCTGAGTGCGCCGATCCGGCTGCTGGCTGAGCCCGGCACTTGGACCCAAGGCGGCTGGAGTGAGCACTCGACGGTGCCGACGCTGGACGAGCTCGACGCGACCCTGGCGCTGTTGCGGACCGAGATCCCGGCCGAGGCGCCGGTGCTGCTCACCGTCGACGAGGTGCGGGACCGCGCCTACGTCTTCCTCGACGGCGCGCCGGTCGGCGTACTCGACCGCGAGCGGCACGACCGGGCGATGATGCTGCCGCACGGCGGACACCTCGAGATCCTGGTCGAGGATCAGGGACGGGTGAACTACGGTCCGCGGATCGGCGAGCCCAAGGGGCTGATCGGCCCGGTCCGGCTCGGGACGGACGAGCTCACCGACTGGTCGGCGTGCGCGATCGACCTCGACGCCGTACCCCGGTTGTGGGACACGACGGCACCGGATGCCCCCGGTGTCGGGCCGGCCGCCTGGCGGGCGTCGTTCGAGGTGGGCGAGCCGGTGGACCACTTCCTGTCGACCGCTGCCTGGGGCAAGGGGTTCGCCTGGGTGAACGGGTTCAACCTCGGGCGGTACTGGCGTCGCGGGCCGCAAGAGACGCTCTACATCCCCGGTCCCGTCCTGCGCACCGGCCGCAACGACCTCGTCGTCCTCGAGCTCGAGGTGATGGCGGACCCGGTCGCCCACTTCGTCAGCGGGCCGTCGCTGGGGCCGATCGAGCTCTGAGTGGTACAGGTGGGTCCGACGTCGCTGCGGCCGGACCCACCTGGCTCAGGACGCCGCGGTGACGCCGACCTTGGTGGAGAGCAGGTCGGCCACCGCGTGGACGGCGCGCAGTGTCGGCGCCTTGGTGCCGGTGAGGTCGGCGAGCTCGACGACCGCGGCGAGGATGACGTCGAGCTCGAGCGGTTTGTCCTTCTCGAGGTCCTGCAGCATCGACGTCTTGTGCTCGCCGACGCGTTCGGCGCCGTCGAGCCGCTTGTCGACGGAGATGTCCGGGTGACAGCCAAGGGCGGCAGCGATCTCCAGCGACTCCTCCATCATCATCCGGACCATCTGCCGGGTGCCCTGGTGCGTCGCGATCTCGACCATCGTCGCCCGGGCCAGCGCACTGATCGGGTTGAACGCGGCGTTCCCGAGCAGCTTGATCCAGATGTCCTTGCGGATGTCCGCCTCGACCGGGCACTTCAGTCCGCCGGCGATCATCGCCGTACTGAACTCGGCGCACCGGTCCGACATCGTGCCGTCCGGCTCGCCGATCGAGAAGCGGGTGCCTTCCAGGTGCCGGACGACGCCCGGAGCCTCCAGCTCGGTCGAGCAGTAGACGACGCAGCCGATGGCGCGATCCAGGTCGAGCACCTCGGTGACGGAGCCGCCGGGGTCCACTGACTCGATCCGGCGGCCTTCGTACGGGCCCTTGAGACCGTGGAAGTACCACCAGGGGATGCCGTTCTGCGCTGCCACCACGACTGTCTTGTCGTGCAGCAGCGGCTGGAGCAGTGGGCCGGCGCTCACGTACGAGTTCGCCTTGAGGCCGAGAAAGACGTAGTCGACCGGACCGATCTCGGCCGGGTCGTCGGTGGCCGGCGTCCGGGCCGTGAAGTCACCGCGTGGACTGAGCACCTGCACACCGTGCGAACGGATCGCTTCGAGGTGCGCCTTGCGCGCCACCAGGTGGACCTCAGTCCCACCACGGTGCAGAGCCGCGCCGACGTACGCACCGATCGCACCGGCGCCGAGAACCGCAACCTTCATAGGGGTCCCTGCCTTCCGGGAGGCTTGGTATACGGCATACAGTATGGTCCAGGGCGAATGCGGTCAAGATCACACTGGGCGCCAAAATGTTCGTCGCACGGCGATGAATCCGGCGTGGCCGGTCGGTAGGTACTGACGACAAGCACTCGGACGAAGGAGTCAGGACCATGGGACACGTCATCGTCACCGGATTCGTCAGCCTCGACGGCATCGTCACCGACCCGGACGGCTCGGACGGTACGCCGGCCGGCGGCTGGGCGTTCCGGCACGGGCCGGAGACGCACGGCGGGGACAAGTTCCGCCTCGGCGAGCTGATGGACACCGGCGTCCTGCTGCTCGGCCGGAACACCTGGGAGCTGTTCAGCCGGCTCTGGCCGAACCGGACCGACGAGTTTTCGACCCGGATGAACAAGATGGCCAAGGCGGTCGTGTCGCACTCGATGACCGACGTCTCGGCGTTCCCGAACTCGACGGTGATCGAGGGTTCGCTGACCGGCTACGTGCGGTCCGAGCCGCGGACGATGGCGGTCGCCGGCAGCGTGAGCGTGATCCGGGCGCTCCAGGCCGAGGACCTGGTCGACGAGTACCGCCTGATGACGCTGCCCACGATCGTCGGCGCCGGGGAGCGGATGTTCGGCCCGACGGACACGCCGGTCCACCTGCGGCTGGCGTCGGTCGCCCAGACCGGCGCGGCCTCGCTGGCGACGTACGTGCGCTGACTCACGGCGCGCCCGGGGAGTCGGGGGTGGCCCTCGGTTCACCGGGCGTGCTAGGGTTCATTCCGGTTGATGTTATGCAGTTCCACGTTCGTTCGAAGCGCCCGCGGATTTGTAATCCGCCGGGCGTTTTGTCATTTCAGGAGAAATCATGGCTTTGGGAACAGTGAAGTGGTTCAACGGCGAGAAGGGCTTCGGCTTCATCTCGCAGGAGGACGGCGGGGCCGACGTGTTCGTGCACTACTCGGCGATCCAGACGTCGGGCTTCCGTTCGCTGGACGAGAACCAGCGCGTCGAGTTCGAGCTGGCGCAGGGCCCGAAGGGCCTGCAGGCGGAGAACGTCCGCCCGCTCTGAGCTCGAACTGAGCTCGTTCTGAGTGCAATCTGACGGCAGGGCTCTGTGGAGCCCTGCCGTCAGCTGCTCCAGAGGTACTCGCCGTCGTCCAGCTCCTCGGTGCGGGTCAGGCCGACCAGGCCGGCGACGGCACCAGAAGCAGCATGGTCCGGGTGGATGTGCGCGATGACGCGCTCCACGTCCTGTGACCACAACCAGGCCACCAGGCCTCGGGCCGCCTCCTTCGCGTAGCCGCGGCCCTGCCAGGGTGTTCCGATCACCCAGGCAATCTCGGCAGTCCGGTCGACGATCGTCGCCTGGACGTACCCAACCAGTTCGTCGCCCGACCGGACGACCCAGTTGAGCCATTGCTCCCCCGCCCGGTCCGGACCGGCCAGCTGCCGCCGGAAGCGGGCTTCCAGCACCTCGACGCTCGGCGGCTCTCCCCCGGTGAACGCGTAGAGACTCGGGTCGGACAGGACCTTCGCCATCTCCTCGGCGTACTCGACCCGCAGCGGCAGCAGCGCCAGGCGCTCAGTCTGGATCACGGGTCCACGGTAGCTCCGGACGGCTCGGTCGCTCCCTCCTCGACCGACCCGCCCGGAGCTACGACCCGCATCCGTGCGTTGGTGTGCAGATCGAACTGCGGACCGCGGTGGTCACCGTCCCCGTACGGCGCCACCCGCTCCTCGTAGTGCAGCCACGGACGCACCGCTACCCCTAGCTGGTCCCCCGTCTCCACGGTCTCCCCCTCGTTGACCGTGATGTCTGCCAGCTCGGCGTACAGGTGCTGGATCGCGTTCGACTCGACCACGACCCGTTCGGGCCCGGTCCCGACCACCACACCGGCCAAGGTCGACCGGACCGGTGTCCCAGGCACGGTCTGGTAGTCGCGGCCGGAGTGACCGGTCACTCCGTACTGACGGACCACCACTGGGTTGTGTACCGGGGCTGCCATGTCCAGATGGTCCGCCGGCACCTTCAGGCAGTCTTAAAGCCGGGCCGGTACGGCAGGGTAGGCGGCCGGCTCGACGTCCAGCTCGCTCATCCGCTGGACGTACGTGCGGTAGGCGCGGCGGGCTTCCCCGTGCGCACCGCTGGCCTGGTACGCCGTCACCAGGCCGAGGTGTGCGCGTTCGTCGTACTGGTCGCGCTGCAGGATGCGGAGCAGGTACCCGGCCGCTGCGTCGGGGTCACGCTGGCCACGCTCGGCCAGGACCCGGGCCACGCGGACGTACAGGGCGCGGGCCTCCTCGCGCATGCCCGCTGCCCAGTCGGCGTACACGTCCTCCTCCAGGAAGTCACCGGAGTACGCCGCCTCGGCCGCGCGGAGCAGCCGGAGGTCGCCGGTGTTCAGGCCCTCCCGCGCGTCGTGGAGGAACAGCTCGACGTCCACCTCCGTCTGGTCGCCGTCCAGCCAGATGGTCGCCCGGTCCGCGCCGACGAACTGGTCCGCCGAGTAGCGCTTCTGCGGGTCCAGCACCGAGCGGACCGTCGACAGTGCGACCGAGAGCCGCGGCGAAGCGAGCGACTCGTCCTGGTCCGGCCAGAGCAGGTCGAGCAGCTGCACGCGGGCGACCGGTCGACACCGACGGGCCACCAGGATCTTCAGCAGGTCGCGGGCCTTCTTCGACGGCCACTCGCCCAGCTGGACCGCCTTGCCGTTCCGCAGTACCCGGAAGCCACCAAGGCACTCGACGCGGACCGGTGGTGGACCGGACTCTTCGGTCGCGGCCAGCGCGGCTGCCGCGTACCTGGTCGCTCCGGCGGCCAGGAACTGTTGGTGCGCACGCAGCGCGAGGTCGCGGCCCTCTGGGCCTTTCCGACGCCGGGCGAGCATCAGCTCGGCGCGTGCCTCGCCGAGTGGGTCGCCGATCTCGTTCCGGATGTTCAGTACTTCGTGCAGCACCTCGTCGCCACCGCCTGCGGCCGCGTTGAGCTCCAGCGCGTCGGCCAGACCGGCCCGGTCGCGTCGCTTGCGGCAAAGGGCTGCTGCCTCCTCAGCGCTGGCTGCCGCGTCGGTCTTGTTGCCTGCGTGCAGCGTGACCCAGCCGAGCGCCACCAGGGCACTGGACAAGCCGAGGACGGGGCCGTAGGCAACCGCCTGCCGCGCGAGCTCGGCCAGCTCCGCTGCACGCTCCGGCTCCTCGACGGCAAGCACGCGGGCAAGTCCGGCCAGCGACGGTACGAGGGACTGCATGTCCTTCATCTCTTCGGCGATCACGATCGCCTCTTCGAAGCAGGCGCGGGCCATAGCGCGGTCGCCGCGCTCGCGGTACACCTCACCGAGCACCGAGAGCGGCTGTGCGACCCGCTTGGAGTCCAGCTTCTGGTAGAGCGAGCGAGACGCTTCCAACTCGCCTATCGCTTCGTCCAGCCGGCCCAGCCGGAGCAAAGCCTCGCCGCGGTTGTTCAGCGCGAGTGCACGGAACACCGCGAAGCCGGCGCGGTCCGCCAGCTCCAGTGCGATGTCCAGCTCCTTCAGACCGAGCTGGTAGTCGCCCTCGGCCACATGGTGCGATCCACGGTTCACACGGATCCGGATCGACTGCAGCAGGTCACCGCCGCGCTCTGCGTGCTCCAGCGCGCGGACGTAGTTGGTGAAGTTGCCCTGTGGGTCACTGTCGACCGCAGCCAGCATCGCCAGCACCGTGTGCACGATGGCCAGCGCCCGGTCGTCCCCGGACTGCTTGGCGGACTGCTGCGCCGCGGTAATCAGTGCACGGCATTCCTCGAACTCACCGCGCAGCCAATGCGCTCCAGCCCACCAGGCCTGCAGCAGTGCCTCGTCGGTCGGTTGCTGCCCGTCCAGCCGACCACGCTCGTACGTCGCGATGGCCACGTCGGTCTGGCCTCGCAGGTGGTGGATCAGACCGAGCCGCCACGCGACCGCCACGGGGATCTCGCCTTCCGGTTCGATGATGCGGTCGAAGCACTCCACCGCGCCCTGCCAGTCACCGAGCACCTGCCGGGCTTCGCCTTCCAGCTGGTCCATGACGGCACCACGTGGCGCGGGCAGTGACGCGACCGCGGCGACCACGATCTCGGCCATGCCACCGCTGACCATCGCATGACCACGGTCGTGCAGCATGCGGGCGACCACTGCCGGGTCGACGGCCTGGTAGCAGGCCAGTGCGTCCCGGTGCTCGCCGATCGACTCGAACCACTTGCCGGCCTTCAGTGAGAGCTCTGCGATCTCCTTCGCGTCCACAGCCAGCCGGTCGTTGGCGAAGTTCTTCACCAGCGGGTTGAGCTCGTAGCCGTCCTCTTCACCGGCTGAGACGAGCAGTCCTCTGGTTCGTAGCTGCTGCAGGGTTTCTACGCCATGGGTGAGACCTATTGCCTGGCACAGGTCCGATCCGAAGCGCGGCAGTACGGCGACGCCGGCGACAAGCCGCCGTACCGCAGGGGGCTCCGCAGCGAAGACCTCCTCGGCCAGGTAGTCGTACAGCGGGCCGTCTGAGCGCAGGGCTCTTCTCAGCCGGGTGCTGCGGTCTGCGGGTGGAGCAGTGCGCAGCGCCTCTACCGCTAGACGTACTGCGGCCGGCCAGCCTTGTACTGCGGCCTGCAACGGCTCAGCCAGGCCGTCGACGTCGTCGCCGAGCACCTTCTCCAGTACTGCGTGCGTCTCGGCGACTGTGAACGCCAGAGCGGTCGCGTCGATCTCCAGCACCTGACCGCGGCCGCGGAGCCGGTCGATACCGAAGGGCATCGGGGTGCGCGAGGCAACGACCACGTGCAGAGTCGGTGGTGCCGTACGGACCAGACCCTCGATCAGTCTGGTTGCCGGCGCGGCTGGGTCCAGCTCGTGCAGGTCGTCGAGGACCAGGGTCAGGTCGTGGTCGAGGTTCTCGTCCAGGGCGTCGGCCAGGAGAGCGGCGTACGCAAGGGCACGGGTCTGCTGCTCGGCGTCCGCGTCCGGACCGCGTGGACTGTGCAGCTCGGCCGGGATCGTCTCCAGCGCAGGCACCTGACGTTGCAGGGCGTCCACCAGACCCGAGACCATGGCTGCGAGCGAGCCGTCCTCGGAGCGCACGGTGTGCCAGGCACAGAGGCGTCCGGTGGACCACTCGCGTAGCAGGGTCGACTTGCCGAAGCCGGCGTCCGCAACCACGGTCAGCAGCCGACGCTGAGCCCCCTCGTCCAGCAGAGCCGTCAACCGGGGGCGCCCCACGGTCCCCGCGCCGCTTTGATCCACCCGCTGCCACCTCCTCCCCAGAACCCCCGAACAGGACAGCATCCCGGAGAGGACCACCGCAACCGTGTTGACCCTGATCTATGGATTTCTCCGGCTGTCCAGGGACCGGCCGCTGGTTGGGAGGGAGTTTGCCGGTTCGGCAACAGGATGCGGGTTGTGCGAACCGAGGGGACGACACTGTCGGCATGATCGAGATTGATTGGGCAGAGCACGCCGGGCGGCTGCGGTCGGTGGCAGAGGTCGAGGCGGACTGGAACGCCGGTGTTGCCGGCAGCCTGGTGCGGGACGGCGACAAGGTCGCGGTTGACGTCGGGTGCGGTGGCGGTGGGATGGCTCTCGCGCTGGCGAAGGCGCTTCCGGACGGTGCCATGGTGGTCGCGATCGACGCGGATCCCGACGTACTCGAGCAGGCACGGGAGCACACCGCCGGGCTGGTCCGGTGCGAGCTGGCGTCGATGGACGACGGGGCCGAGCCGTTGCGTCAGGCAATTGGTGCGCCGGCCGACCTGATCTGGGCTTCGGCATCGGTGCACCACGCCGGCGACCAGCAGGCCGCGGTGGACGCGCTGGCTTCGTTGTTGGCGCCGGGTGGGCGGTTGGCGCTGGCCGAGGGTGGGCTGCCGGCGCGCAGCCTGCCGTGGGACCTCGGGGTGGGTGAGCCCGGGTTGGAGCTGCGGCTCGATATCGCACAGGACCGGTGGTTCAAGGTGATGCGGGAGTCGCTGCCGGGGTCGGTGCCGATGGGGTACGGGTGGACCGAGGCGCTGACGCGGGCCGGGCTGACCGAGGTGACGACGCGGAGCATCCTGACCGAGACGTCGGCGCCGCTGTCGGCTGAGCGGCAGGAGAAGGTGGTCGAGGCGTTCCGGGTTCGGATCGGGCAGCTGACCGGGGAGGCCGCTTCTGGTCACGGGCATGGACACGGACATGGACATGGCCACGTTGAGGCTGGGGCGGACTGGTTGAGTGCTGAGGATCTGGCGGCGTGGAAGGTGCTGCTCGACCCGGAGAGTCCGCAGTACCTTGGCCGGCGGAAGGACCTCGCGGTGCTGTCTGTACGCAGTATCCACGTGGGCCACGCGCCGCGCTGAGGGCGGCGGTCGCAGGAGTGTCGGCCGGTCGCCGTAAAGTGGCTGCCCATGAACGACCGGCTGGTGTGGATCGACTGCGAGATGACCGGCCTCGACCTGGCGACAGACGCCTTGATCGAGGTCGCGGTGCTGGTCACCGACTACGAGCTGAACGTGCTCGGTGACGGGATCGACCTGGTGATCGCGCCGCCACCGGCCGCGCTCGAGCAGATGGGTGACTTCGTCCGCGACATGCACACCGCGTCCGGGCTGCTCGAGGAGCTCGCCGGTGGGATCGCCCTGGCCGACGCCGAGCAGCAGGTGCTCGACTTCATCCGCGGGTACGTGAAGGAGCCGCGCAAGGCGGCGTTGGCGGGGAACTCGGTCGGCACCGACCGGACCTTCCTGGTCCGGGACATGCCGCGGGTCGAGTCGCACCTGCACTACCGCAACGTCGATGTCAGCTCGATCAAGGAACTGGTCCGCCGGTGGTACCCGCGCGTGTACTACGCGACGCCCGCCAAGACCGGCAACCACCGGGCGCTCGCCGACATCACCGAGAGCATCTCCGAGCTCCGCTACTACCGCCAGACCGTCTTCGTCCCCCAACCAGGCCCCGACTCCGACACCGCCCGAGCCGCCGCCACCCTCATCACCACCCCCGCCCCAGCCGCCGACTGACCCACGTTTTGGGCCCCCCGGCCTCGATTTCTTGTCCGGAGGGTTCATCGCTATGATTGCTCAGCCGTCGCACTGAGGCGGCAATGGTGGGTGTAGCTCAGCTGGTAGAGCACCTGGTTGTGGTCCAGGTGGTCGCGGGTTCGAGTCCCGTCACTCACCCGAAGTCGAGGGCGATCTGTGCCTGCGGAAAGCGCAGGCCGGGTCGCCTTCGGCATTTTGTGCGGCTGCGCTCCGCTCGCCGCAAGCGGGGGCTCCGCCACCCGCACCCCCTACGCCATCGCTCCGCTCGGCCCCCGGCTCAAGTTCGCCGATCAGCTCACCTGCTGTGGTCACCTTCGCACTAGGCTCGCCATCGCTCCGCTCGGTTCCCGGATCAAGTTCGCCGATGAGCTCACCTGCTGTGGTCACCTTCCGCACTAGGCTCGCCATCGCTCCGCTCGGTTCCCGGATCAAGTTCGCCGATCAGCTCACCCTGCTGTGGTCACCTTCCGCACTCGGCTCGCCATCGCTACGCTCGCCTCCCGGGTACGGATCGCCTCGCCGGCTTCGGTCAGGTAGGCGACGGGCAGATTGTCCTTGCTCGGGCCGGGTGGCCGTGTTGAGCAGTCGAGTCCGTGTCTCTGACATGTGTTCATTCCTCACCTCGTGACGGCCTCAAAGCGAGCAGATAGAACGATCGGTCTTGCCATCTCGGCACAGCGGCCGCAGACTCCACAGACCATCGGAATCATCGGCTCCGGCCTGGTCGGCTGTTCACTCGCTCGTCTGGCCGTCGACGCAGGCTACAACGTCGTCCAGCCGCTTCACCGGGCCGGCTGACCGGCGTACTGATTCTCACCATTGGCAGAGGGCGGTGAGGAGGGGTGCGATCAGGATCGCGTTGGGGTGGCCCAGGGGGACGGTGAGGACGGGCTGGTCGGAGTCGGTCGCGAAGATGTAGATCATGCCGGCGTGTGAAACGGGTGTGCGGAGCGAGTCCCAGTCCAGGGACAGCTTCGGGCGCTTGCAGCTGATACCGTCCTGATTCACCTTGATGCTGCCGCCGACCGTCACGGTCTCGCCCTGGCGGACCCGGTTGACCAGGTCGGTGAGCAGGCGTGGTTCGACGACCTGCTTTGACAGGTTCACCAGGAACGTCCACCAGTCCGGCAGTTCGTCCCGGCGACCCATCCGCGAGTCGACCAGCGTGACCGCCGGCGCGGCCTTGTGCGGGTACTTGCCGACCTCGAAGTGCCAGTAGGTCGTGTACGTCGTCGGGAACATGAAGCGCTTCTCGGTGACCTGCTCGACCCAGTAGCCGATCCACTCGATCTCGTCGAGCGGCATCGACCGCCGGCCGTAACTGATCTGCTGCCCGTCGGCGTGGAGCGAACTCCAGCCGACCTTGGTGTCGAGAACCGGGATCTGGCCGGGCTGCGGTTGCCGGTCGTGCTCGTTCACGTGATGAGCCTTTCGGGTCGTCGGTAGGCTGATCGCGCGTAAGACGCGCCCCGGGTACGTCTGGTTCCGCTGTACCTGTGACTCATGGCTTCGGCGTCGCTCAACCAGGACCAGGCTCTGTACCTGATCGGTACCGTCAAGGACGTCACCGGGGTCTTCCGCTCCACCGACAAGGGCGCCACCTGGCTCCGCGTCAACGACGACGCCCACCAGTGGGGCAGCATCGGCGGCGTCGGCGTCATCACCGGTGACCCCGACACCTACGGCCGCGTCTACATCGACACCAACGGACGCGGTTTGCAGTACGGCGACCCGTCCTGACCCACACCCATTGAGCTCCGGGTCGGCCTGCCGGAAGGCCGAGCCGGACATCAAGCCTGTCCAAAGGCTTGCCGAATCCGTCGAAGCCGCGTCGCACAGCTGACTAGGGTGGGCGCCGGATTCGAGGAGGATGACGGATTTGAGACGCCTGATCGGGGCTTTGGTTGTGCTCGCCACGCTGGGGCTGTGCCCGGTGCCGGCGGTCGCGGCGGGGAGCGGCGACATCACGCCCGACATCCTGGCGAACCGCGACGTCACCTTGACCGGTGCCGCGGTGGTGAACGTGCCCGCTGGAACCACGACGTACGACGGGGTGATCCGCGGCGAGGGAACGCTGCGGATCGCGGGTAGGGGCACCCTGATCCTCACCAAGGACAGCGACTTCTCGTTGCCCAAGGCAAAGCAACGGCAGGCGGTCCGGATCCTCGGCGGCAACCACCCGTACGTCGTGGTCACGCGCCCCGATCCGCCGGCGATCGTCGTGGACCAGGGTGCGACTCTGCAGTACGGCAACGGCGGCGGCACCGGACTGATCGGCAGGTTCCCGTACGGCACGCCCGGCTACCAGCTCAACCAGGACAACATCGAGGTGAACGGCACCCTGCGGTTGTCGCTCATCCGGTCCGTCAACCTCGGCACGATCAGCGGTTCTGGGCTGATCAGCCAACCACGGTTCCTGTGGGGCACCCTTGACCTGGCGGGCAGCAATCCGTTCTCGGGCGTCATCGACAACGGTACCCAGGCGTCCGCCGGCAAACCGGAGACCACGGTCGCGCTGCCGAACGTCCGGGCCATCCTCAACCAAGGCACCTGGACGGTCGACACCCCGCTCGGCCAGACCGTCACCATCCGGCAGAACTTCTACCAACGCGAGTACGGCAGCGACATCAACGTCCAGTCCCGCCCCGGCAGCAAAGTGATCCTGACCGGCCAGTACAGCTACTCGAACCGTGGTGGCGACACCAATCCGTCACTGAGCGATCCCGCGATCAATTGGCGGAAGATCCCGCACAACCTGAACAAGCGCGGCACCAACATCAAGGGCGCGAACGTGCAGTGGGGTGACGGCAGCACGAGCAAGATCTTCATGCCCGGCACCGCGGACACCGTCTACATCAACCTGCTGGCCGCGCGGTCCCGCTCCAAACTCACCTTCGCCTACAACGGCCCGGTCACCCTCGGCGCCCCGATCGGCGGCGGCGTGTTCCACGACACCCTCAAGTCGCCTGGCGCCGGTGACGTCGTCATCAAGGCGGTCCGTGGCAACGACGTGACATTCGCCGCCGACCAGTACTACGACGGCTCGACGACGATCGAGAAGGGCGCGACCCTTCGCCTCGGAAGTGGACGGCCCGGAGGTGACGGCAGCCTGTTGACGAAGGCCGCGTTGTTCCGCGTCGTCAACGACGGTTCGCTGGTAATTCGCAACGCCGACAAGGCGATCACGCTCTCGAAGCTCAGCGGCACCGGTTCACTGACCCAGGCCGGCGTAGCGACGACTCGCCTCGCCGGTGCGCTGACGTACACCGGCACCACCACGATCTCGCGGGGAATCCTGGCGCTCACCAGCGGCAGCCTGACGTCCAGCAGCGCCGTGAGGCTCACCAAGGCCGGCGCGAAGCTGGACCTGACCAAGGCCGGCAACCAGACACTCCGAAACCTCAGCCAGGCCTCCGGCACCACAGTCCTGTACGGCGATCACGCGACGCTCACCTTGAGTCGTCAGGCCAAACTCTCCGGCACCTTCCAGGGCGGCCGGCTCGTCAGCACCGGCACCACCGGCGGGACGTTCACCGTGAAAGGCGATTTCGAGCAGACACCCGACGGGCAACTGTCCACCCGAGCTACCGGTACGCCGATCCGCGTGTTCGGCAGGGTATCGCTGGCCGGAAAGCTCGCCCTCACCCCGCCGGCCAACCACACCAACGAAACGCTGCTGATCGCGAATGACGGCACCGACCCGATCGCCGGTGCGTTCACCAGCCTCCCCGAAGGCACCCGGGTCGGGGGCTACCAGATCACCTACAAGGGCGGCGACGGCAACGACGTCACGCTGAAACTCGTCAAGGCAAAGGCAGCGCTCGACGACCAGCCCACCGCGCCCCCGGCAACCACCTCGACTGCCGCCAACGGCACCTCCCTCCGCCTCCCGGCCATCCTCGCGGCCGCAGCCGTCGTACTCCTCGCCCTCATCCTGATCGTCCTCCGCCGCCGACGTCGTACCGCTGAGAACAATCCGGTCTGACACCTCATTTCGGTGGGTCGCCGTCACCTGGGCGGTAGGAGAACGTGGGCCAGTCGACGCGCCACTCGATCTCGCGGATCTGCCTGCGGATCGTGCCGCCGGCATCCGACGACGGTCAGGTAGGTGCTGTCGACACCGCGGCAGCAGTAGCCCCACGATGCCGCGAGGTACCAGTAGCCACCGTGCTGGAACAGTTACGGTTGCTCGATCGCGTCCGCGGGATCCGCGGTGCGGTGCCCACAGGTGAGCAACGCCGTACGCGCCGGTCCAACGGGGTACCGCGATCACACCCAATCGTCACGCTCTGCACACCACCCACCTGGTTGTGGTCCAGGTGGTCGCGGGTTCGAGCCCCGTCACCCACCCGAAGTCGAGGGCGATCTGTGCCTGCGGAACGCGCAGGCCGGGTCGCCTTCGGCATTTTGTGCGCCGTCGCTCCGCTCGCCGCCAGCGGGGGCTCCGCCACCCGCACCCCTCGCACCTTCGCTCCGCTCGGCTCCCGGCCCAGGTCCGCCAGTCAGCTCACCTGCTATGGCCACCTCCCGCGGTCCGCTCACCGCCGCTCCGCTCGACTCCCACCTCGAGTCAGCCAGCCAGCTCACCGGCTCTGGCTAGCCCTACCACCTGCCATCGCTCCGCTCGACTCTCCGCCCAGGTCCGCCCGTCACCCACCGACCGAGGCCACCCACCATCAGCTCACCTCCGCTCCACTCGACTCCGGCCCAGGTCAGCCAGCCAGCTCACCGGCTGTGGCTGGGTTACCCCGCCCGCCCCGGCACCGACTCACCCGACAACCCACCATCACTACACACCTCCACCACCCACCCGCATCCCGCCCACGCCCCGACACCCACCTACAACTCACCCCGACGCTCCCCACAACCCGCACACACATCCACCGCCTGCCTGCACTCGCCGGCGCCCACTCCAACCCACCATCAGCACGCACTCCAGCACGCGACCGCACCCGGCACTCACCCCCGACAACCCACCACCAGCACACGCCGCCTTCACCCGCCCGCCGCTCCCACACACAACCCACCACCACCCGACCGCCCACCACCCAGCACGCACCGCCAACCACCCGCCTGCACCCCACTCACCCGGCGTCCATTCAGCCGTGGCCGGGTGGGGTTGGGTCTGTCGTCTGCGGTTGGGGTGGGGGGTTCTGAGAGACTGCGGGGGTGAAGGGGTCTGGGAGTTCTTGGTTTGGGTATGCGGTGGTGGTGGCCGTGACGTTTGTGGTGGGGTTCTTGGCGTTTGCGGTGTGGGTGTTGGCGAAGGTGTTCTAGCGGGGGTGTGACCTTGTCGGCTGGTTGATGCGTCTTGTCGGGTAGAGGATCGACGAGAGGCTGTGGATGAGGTCTACCGAGGATTTCGAGGAGTTCGCGCGGGCGCGGATACCGCACCTGTACCGGACCGCTTGGTTGCTGACGGGTGATCGGCACCACGCGGAGGATCTGGTCCAGGACACGCTCGCGAACCTGCTGCGGACCTGGCACAAGATCGACAACCCGGAGGCGTACGCACGGACCGCGCTGGTGCGGACGTACATCTCCCAACGCCGCCGCAAGAGCTGGTCCGAGCGGCCGACCGCCGACCTGCCGGAGACGGCCGAGCGGCCTGGGGATCCCGAGCTGAGGATGGCCCTGCAGAGCGCCCTCGCGGAGCTGGCGCCGCTGGATCGCGCCGTACTGGTGCTGCGGTTCTTCGAAGATCGCAGCGTCGAGCAGGTCGCGCTCGATCTCGGCAAGAACGCCAGCGCGATCACGACCCGCACCGCCCGAGCCCTCGGCCGCCTCCGCGCGGTCCTCGGCGACGGCGCCACCCAGCTGACCGCGCTCTGAACCCGAGGAGAACCATGAACACCCAACTCAGCACCCTGATGCGTCAGGCCACCGAAAACCTCGAGCCGGTCACCCCCGACCTCCTCGAACGCACCGTCCACCAGGGCATCCGCCTACGTCGCCGCCGTACGACGCTCGTCACGGCGACCGGCGCCGGCGCCGTACTCGCCACCGCGGCACTCATCACCGGCGGTCTCCAACTCGTCAACCACAACCCCACCCCGGTCACCCCGCAGGTTGCCGGCAAGCCGACCGTCGCGGCGCCCCACGCGAGCGCGAAGGAGACCCTCGCCACGCTCCGGTCGCTCGTTTCGGCGCCCGGCCGCACCCTCTCCGCGCCGGAGAGCTCAGGCAAGCCCGCCGACGGCTATCTCACCGCCGCGTACGTCGTCAACGACGGCAAGGGCGGCTCCCGCATCGAGGTCGGCCTCAGCGGACCCCCGGCGAAGCCGGGCCCCGGCACCGTCGTGAGCTGCCAGAACCGTCCGCACTGCACGATGAACCCCGACGGCTCGGCCCTGATCACCCAGACCAATCTGCCGGAGTACCCCGACAACCGGCAGAAAACCAACGGCATCGTCAGCAACTCCGTCACCCTGATGCTCCGCGACGGCCGAACCATCATCCTCACCAACTACAACGGCACCCTCGAAAAGGGCACCAAACACACCCGGCCGCTGCCACTCTTCACCACCACCGAACTGACCAAGATGGCCCACAGCCAAACCTGGAAGTTCCCGCCGGCACAAAAACAAACCCCCAAGCCACACAAGTAACCCAGCAGCCCGACGAGCTCCGCCAGGTGGCGGAGCTCGTCGTACGTGCAAGGCAAAGCGGAGGCGCGCAGCCCGCGAGCATGCACCAACGCCTGGACCGACCGCACCCCGCGACCCACGGCATGCATCCTGCTCACCACCGCTGCCGGTCCAGATCAACGCCCAGGGCAACCATCTCCACCGCACCCAACGGCTTGTCGCAGGTCACGCCGTGCGCGCTCAAGTAGTTGCCCGTTCCACCCGGCTTGGTAGGCGAGTTAGTGCGCGACCGCGAGTACCCCGTGTGTCACCAGCTCGACGCCGATTGCCAGTGTCAGGAAGCCGATGATGCGGCCGAGGGCGCCTAGGCCGGTGGGGCCGAGTTTGTCGACGAGGGGTGTGCCGAAGCGGAGCAGTACCGCGACCAACCCGGCCACCACGAGCGCGGCGACGATCACCGCGCCGCGGTTGAGCACGCCTGGGTGGCGGGCGGTCAGCGCGATCACGACGCCGATCGCGCCCGGGCCGGCGATCAGTGGGAGCGCCATCGGCGAGAACGAGATGTCGGGCTTCGTCACGCCGTGCGTCTTCTCGTCGTCGGTGAGTGCCTCGCGCGCCACGATCATGCCGAAGCCGGAGTGGCCAACGACCAAACCGCCAGCGATCTGCAACGCGGGCAGTCCGATACCGAGGCCTTCGAGCACGAGCGTCCCGAGGATGGTGAAGACGGCAAGGATCCCGAAGACGTAGACGCCCGTCATCAGCGCCTGCCGTTTGATCGCGGCACGATCCGCGCCCTCGGTCAGGCCGGCGAACGTGGCCAGCGCGCCGACCGGGTTCGTGATCGGCAGCAGGGCGGCCAAGGCCGAGATCGCTACGTGTACCGGCTCCACGGTTCGCGAGCGTACTCAGACGGGCGGTTCGACGTACCAGCGGGGCAGTTCACCAGGCTCGAGCTCCGTCAGATCGCCCGGTCTCGACAGAGTGAGGACGGCCTGCTGGATCTCGCGGCGAGCGTTGAGCGCGTCCTCGATCGCGTACAGCCGGGCCGCGACCTCGGACTCGCTGTCGTTGCCGACGACGTCGACCGCGGCAACCAGGAAGATCCGGTCCGCGCCGACCCACTCCATGTGCAGGAACGTGACCCGCTCGATGTCCTTGTGCTCCAGCAGCGCGCGCAGCACCCGGTTACGAGCCAGCGGCGTGACCGCCTCGCCGGTGAGGAAGTCCATGTTCCGGGTGATCAGGAAGAGCGCGACGGCCCCGAGCAGCAGTCCGACGACGATCGAGCCGACCGCGTCCCAGGCCGCGTTGCCGGTGACTTGGTGCATGAAGATCGCGAGTGCGGCGATCACGATGCCGATCAGCGCGGACAGGTCCTCGACGAAGACAGCCCGCAGTACCGGGTTGGAGGTCAGGCGCACGTACCGCCACGGTCGGATCATCCGCTCCAGGGCGCCGGCCTTGGTCTGCCGGAGCGCCTGCGCGAACGAGACCCCTTCGAGCACGAAAGAGACCCCGAGCACGGCGTACGCCCAGGTGTACGACGCTCCCTCGACCTCGCCGGTGCGCAGCGACTGGATCCCGTGCCACACCGAGACCGCCGCGCCGACGACGAACAGACCGAACGCCGCGAACATCGACCAGATGTAGCCGACCCGCCCGTACCCGAGCGGATGGGTCCGGTCGGCCGGCTTCTGCGCCTGCCGCTCCCCGACCAGCAGGAACACCTCGTTGCCGGTGTCGGCCCACGAGTGCGCCGCCTCGGCCGCCATCGACGCGGACCCGGTGATCACCGCCACCACCGTCTTCGCCACCGCGATCAACAGGTTGGCCGTCAGCGCAACCAGCACCGTGAGGAGACTCTCGTTCTCCGTCGTTTCGTTGGGACCACTCACGGGTCCGACCCTAGTCGCGTGCCAGGCAGCGGGACGGGAGGTCGAACCAGCGGAGGTGGTCGAAGTCGGTGTTGACCTCGCCTTCGGGGTCGGTGGTGGTGTCCTGACAGGTGTCGAGCAGGTCGCGGGCCTCGGCCAGGTAGTCGTCGAGAGCCGATTCGGGCGCGGTGTGGTCGTGGCGGGGGTAGCGAAGCTTGCCGTCGGCGTCGTACCCGACCTGGGACAGCCGCATCGGTGGCTCCACCGCACCGCGGTGGTGACGCCAGAGTCCGTTCGCCGGGTTGAAGCGGTAGTCACCGAGCAGCCGCCAGCCGTCGCGGGCGACCAGCTGCACGGCGGCCACGACGTACTCGAACACGGCCTCCGAGATGAAGTAGTTGAAGTTGATCCGCACCCAGCCCGGTTTGATCCCCTCGCACCCGTGGATGATCTCTTCCTCGAACTCGTGCGACCGCTCGAGATCGATGCCGAGCAGCGCGTGCCCGTACGGCCCCGCGCACGAACAGCCGCCGCGGGACTGGATGCCGAAGAGGTCGTTGAGCAGCGCGACCACGAAGTTGTGGTGCAGGTACCGTCCCGACGGCGCCTTCACCACGAACGACACGATCGACAACCGCTCCGCGTCGAGGTTCCCGAGGATCTGCAGGTTCGGCTCCTCCTTCCACGCCTCGACCGCGCGCCGCAGGTACGCGTCCTCGTGCGCGCGGATCACGTCGATCCCGACCGCCTGCTTCAGCTGGAAGGCGAGCCCGGCCCGGATCGACCCGATAATCGCCGGCGTGCCGCCCTCCTCGCGGTGGATCGGGTCGTCGAGGTACCGGTGCTCGAGCGGGTTCACGTACGCGACAGTCCCGCCGCCCGGTACGTCGGGGACGCGGTTGCGGAGCAGCTCCCGCCTGGCCACCAGTACGCCAGGGGTCCCCGGGCCGCCGATCAACTTGTGCGGGCTGAGGAAGATCGCGTCCTTGTACGACAGCGGGTCGGTGTCGCGTCCGCCGTACATGTCGATCTCGACGTACGGCGCGGCGGCGGCGCAGTCCCAGAAGCTGAGAGCGCCGTACCGATGGAGGAGGGCGGAGACGCGCTGGGTGTTGCTGACGATGCCGGTGACGTTGCTGGCCGCCGAGAACGAGCCGATCTTGAGCGGGCGCTCGGCGTACTCCTGGAGCTTGGCCTCGAGCTCGTCGATGTCGATGTGGCCGTCGTGGTCCTGCGGGATCACGACCACGTCGGCGATCGACTCGCGCCAGGGCAGCTCGTTGGAGTGGTGCTCGTACGGCCCGATGAAGACGACCGGGCGCTCGTTGACCGGGATCTGATCGGTCAGGTGGTACGTGTCGTCGAGCTCGGCCGGGATGCGCAGGCCGAGGACGCCGATCAGCTTGTCGATCGCACCGGTCGCGCCGGAGCCGCAGAAGATCAGCGCGGTCTCGTCGTCGCCGCCGACGCTCTGGTGGATGATCCGGCGCGCGTCCTCGCGCAGGCGGGTCGTCTGCAGGCCGGTGCCGCTCGACTCGGTGTGGGTGTTCGCGTACCGCGGGAGGACTTCCTCGCGGATGAAGTCCTCGAGGAAGGTCAGCGCGCGTCCCGATGCGGTGTAGTCCGCATATGTGACGCGGCGCGGCCCGTACGGCCCCGGCATCACCTGGTCGTCCCCGATCACCGACGCGCGGATCCGCCGCAGCAGCGGCGTGTCCGGCGGCATCTCCCCGTGTGTCCTCATGGCGCCAGAGTAAGCCACCTTGGACGGACAAATCATGGACGAACGAGAGCCTGTGGATAAGGTCGGTCCCAGTCGACGGCGAGGGAGTTGGGATGACGTTTTCCGGCGAGTTGTGGGACCGCGGCGGAGCTTCGGTGTACGACGAGATCGTGCGGCACCCGTTCATCACCGGGCTGACCGACGGCACGCTCGACCACGACGCCTTCCGGTACTTCGTCGTCCAGGACAGCCACTACCTGCGCGCGTACTCACGGTGTTTGAGCCTGGTGGCCGGGCGGGCTCCGGACGAGGACGCCGTCAGCATGTTCGCGCTGCACGCGGCGAACGCGATCGCTGTGGAGCGGGAGCTACATGCCTCGTTGCTGGCGTCGCTGGGGCTGACGTCGGCTGACGTGGACGCTGCTGGGTCCGGGCCGACCACCACGGCGTACATGTCCTATCTGACTGCGGTCTGCGCCACCGGGACGTACGCCGAGGCCGTGGCCGCAGTGCTGCCTTGCTACTGGATCTACCGGGACGTCGGACGGGAGCTGCTGAAGCGGTCGTCGCCGGACCCGGTCTACCGCGAGTGGATCGCAACGTACGGGTCAGAGGAGTTCGACCGCGTGGTCGAGTCGGTGCTTGCCGTGACCGACACACTGGACGTCGGCGCCGCGGAGCGGGAACGTTGTCACCAGCACTTCGCCACGACGTGCCGCTACGAATGGATGTTCTGGGACGCCGCGTACCACAGACTCGATTGGCCGGTGGGATGAAGGACTTCTACGACGTCGTCATCGTCGGTGGTGGGCACAACGGCCTGGTCGCCGCGACGTACCTGGCCCAGTCCGGGCAGTCCGTGCTGGTCCTGGAGCAGCAGGCGCACACCGGCGGCGCAGCGGTCAGCGAGCGGGTGTTCCCGGGCGTTGACGCGCGGCTGTCGCGGTACTCGTACCTGGTCAGCCTGCTGCCGGACAAAATCGTCGCTGACCTCGGGCTCGGGCTGGACCTCCGCTCGCGCGCGGTGGCGTCGTACACACCGGTACGACGAGGCGGCCGGGACCTGGGGCTGATGGTCGAACGGCCCGAGGGGGCTGTCACCCGTGACTCCTTCCGCGCACTGACCGGTGGCGACAAGGAGTACGAGGCGTGGACCGACTTCTACGGCTCAGTCAGCTCGCTGGCCGCTGCGGTGGCACCCACACTGCTCGAGCCGCTACAGACTGCTGCTGCTCTGCGCTCTCAGGTCGGCGGCGCACTGTGGGACGAGCTGGTGGAGCGCCCACTTGGTCTTGCAGTCGAGCAGCGCTTCAGTGACGACACGGTCCGGGGCGTGGTCGCTACCGATGCCGTCATCGGCACCTTCGCCGGCCTCCACGACGAGTCCCTCATCCAGAACCGCTGCTTCCTCTACCACCTCATCGGCAACGGCACCGGGGAGTGGCGGGTGCCTGTAGGCGGGATGGGCGCAGTCACCGACGCATTGGCCGCAGCTGCACGGCGCGCTGGGGCTTCTCTGGTCACCAACGCGTCAGTGACGTCCGTTGAGGCCGACGGCGTGCGTGGCTCGGTCACCTGGCTCGGTGGTGACGGAGAGCGGTCAGTGGACTGCTCCTGGGTGCTGTCGAACGTCGCACCCTCGACGCTGGCTGCGCTGCGCGGTTCCGCGGGCGTTGAGAAGCCGGAAGGTTCGCAGCTCAAGATCAACCTGCTGCTGTCTCGCCTGCCCTCGTTGAAGTCGGGCGATGACCCTGCGCGGGCCTTCGCCGGTACCTTTCACATCAACGAGGACTACAGCCAGCTGGAGACGGCGTACCGCGACGCGTCCGGTGGCTCATTGCCCGCGGTCGCACCGTCCGAGGTGTACTGCCACTCGCTGACCGACCCAACCATTCTCTCCTCCGAGCTGGTTGCCTCCGGCCACCACACCCTGACTGTCTTCGGCGTGCACTTCCCCGCCCGATTGTTTGCCTCTGACAACGACTCGGCCCGGGAGGCCGCTGTCGAACGGGTTCTGGCCGGTCTGCAGTCGTACCTGGCCGAGCCACTCGAGGACTGCATCGCCCGCGACGTCAACGGTGCGCCGTGCATCGAGGCGAAAACGCCGTACGACATCGAGGCCTCCGTCGGCATGCCCGGCGGCCACATCTTCCACGGCGACCTCCAGTGGCCATGGGTGGACGACGACGTCGAGGCCGGCCGCTGGGGCACCGAAACCGACGTCGCCAACCTCCTCATCTGCGGCTCCGGCGCCCGCCGAGGCGGCGCCGTCTCCGGCCTCGGCGGCCACAACGCCGCCATGACCCTCCTCACCCGCTAACCGATTTCGTACTTCCCCCACCCCCCTGCTACGATCCTCTTCGTTCGCAAGCGCCGCTAGCTCAATTGGCAGAGCAGCTGACTCTTAATCAGCGGGTTCGGGGTTCGAGTCCCTGGCGGCGCACAACAGCCCAGGCCACCAAGGTGCCCTGGGCTTTGCTGTGTCTGCAGGTCGACCTTTATTCGACCTTTTGCCAGAACCGAGCCTCCACACGCGGCTGCTAGCCGTTCCTGCATCAGCTGGCTGGAGCTTCATCTGACCGTGACTGTGCGTCACATCACATCGTTTTGCATCCTCTCGCAGCACTCCGACACCTCATGGCCGACACCGTTGAGCAACCAACCATCAGCCCGGTTGGAGGCATGAGATGTCGAGACCACCACTGCCCATCGGCACCTGGGGAAAGATCTCCTCGAAGCCCACCCAGACCGGGAGGTGTCGGACCGTCGAACTCCCGGCGACCGACCCTCCGTGCTTCGGGGAAATCCGGCCGGTTCGCGACATGGCCATCAGCCGTTTGAACGCGTACTTGAGCGCGCTGTGGAAAGTCGTTCCACAACCCACTCGCCTTCCTCGGGACTGTCCGGCCGGAGCAGCGCGGCGGCCCGCTCAAGCTGAGCTGACCTGCGCCTTGCCTCGGTATCGTTCTCAGAAGGGTTGGGGCGTTGCCCCTCCAGGATTTCCAGTCGGGCCACGGGCTTTCTTTGACATTTGCTTCTCCAGAGGGGATTGGCTTGGCGGTACTGCACGGTGAAGGTGATGCAGTACGTCTTGAGGCGGAAGCAGACGGCGGCAAGAGGAGGCTGCTCAAGGGGTAATAAGCAGCGCTGCGCCGATTTGTGCAGCAATAGCTCGGCGGCCCGACGTCGCCCGCGGTTGCGGGATCTCAAGCGTCTGATGGGTAGTAAGCAACGCCCCGCCGATCTGTGCCCCCCAGATCATGGAGAAGCTGAAGAAAATTCATCTTGAGCTAAACCGGATAAGACCAGATACCCAGTGGTCCTATCCGCGATCTGGTGAAAATGGAAACCGCTCGCCAGCTGCGCCAGTGGCTGTGGGAGTCGGGCGTCAGGTCAGTGGTGGGTACCGGATGCTGTAGGCAACTACTGATCCGGAGGGACCTGGGATGAGCCCGCGCCGGTCTGATGGCGACGGCGTACGCCTTGCTGCCGATCTGGCCGGGCCGGTCGACGTCGCGTTGAGCGGGCGGTCGAGTCGGTTCCCGTGGAGTCGGCGCTGCCGGGTGGTTGCCGCTATGAGCCGAAGTGGGACGGCTACCTTCACTGAAGGTGTCAATGATGCTGTCTGGGCGCACCACAAAGCGATGAGTGCCGAGAGAGCTCGAACCTGCGTGGCATCAGCTGGGGTAGTTTGCGGGTCGCGATGAGGTCTTGGGCGACGTCGCGCAGCGTGGTGTTGGTGTCTTGGGAATAGCGGCGCAGGATCGCGAACGCCCGGTCGCTGTCGACGCCGAAGCGCTCCATCAATATCCCCATTGCCTGTCCGACGAGTTTTCGAGCGTCGACGGCCTGGGCCATCGTCTCGTCGGGACGGGCGGTCGCGACCGCGACTGAGGCGCGCCGGGCCAGGATGTGCGCGATCGCCTCGTCGTCGACGTCGAAGTAATGCGAGAGCGATCGCGGGGGATGTCCGGTGACCAACTCGCGTCCTGAGCCAACAACGTAGGAGGCAGAGCTTCCGGGCTCCGCCTTCTGCACGGCCACCAGGACGGCCGATCCTCTTGGACGACAAGCGACCAGAACCGCCGAAGCTCAATTGCCCACCGTCAGCACCAGGAGCTGGACTAGAACGCCTTGGTGCGCACACACTTCCTTCAGGCGCCACTGGGGGAGATTCGGACATGGACACCATCGCCGTCTACGCAAATCGCAAACTGCAGCTGCTGTACACCGCCGGGTGCGCCCTGTTTGCGCTGGTCGGCGTCGTGATGTTCTTCGACGGGCGACCTGTGAAAGGACTCCTTGTTCTCGTCGCCTTCGCCGCAGGAGCCGTCCTGACCGGCAGTCAACTGGTCCGGCCGAAACCGTTGCTCGAACTCACCCCTGCTGGCCTTCGGCCCACCATCGGTGGCGTGGTGCCGTGGCAGGACGTCGAGGACGTGGGCTTCGGGATCCTCACAGGGGCCAGCCACGTGGTTGGCGTGCGGCTCTCCACCTACACCGGCTACCTCCAATCGCTTCCCGCGAACCCACCGACGAAGAACGGCAGGATCCTGTCGCTCGCCACAAGATTCATTGCCCAGCCAGCCCAGAACGACCCGACCCTGAACCGCCTCCAGAAAGAACGTGTCGCCCTGCTGACCTGGAGCCGGAACAAGACTGGCGGTTTGGACATCTACTGGCCGAAACGGCTGCTCCCCGACACCACCGTCGCCCAGATCCGCGCCTACCAAGCCGACGTGTTGAATACCTGAGCCCCCAGGCGATCTGCGCTGCGCCGGCACCGGGTTGATCAACGGGCCCAGATCGACCGCGCACACCCACTCGTAGAACCCGAACAGGACACTCAGCTGATGGTTGATCCCGCGCGGCGTACTTCGTGCCCGGCACCGCCTTGCCCGTGATCGGGTTCACCGATCCCGGCGACGGTGCATCCGCGCGCCGGTTCAGCCGCTGCGGAACCGGCGACTCGCGCATCCACTCGACGATTTCCCGCACGTCAGTCCGCTCCGCGCGCTCCCACGTCGTCCCGGCCGTGGAGAAACCGGAACCACCGCAGCAGGTCGTACCCGTAGCTGCGCAGCGTCGCCGGCGAACAACCCGAAGCCCCTAGGTCCCGTAGGAAAGACGACGCCGCCACATGCTCCTCGTCGGGAAACCACGCCCGCCACCGCAGACCCTGCTCGAACTCGACAACCTGACCCAGCTCGCCACCCGACACCGCCATACCCTCTGCAGACATCCACCTACTACGCCAATCGGGCGCTCGAAGATTTCAGTCAACTAGCCGCGTCGCCATTGTCCGCGGTGGTGGCGCGGCTGTGGACCCGCAACCGCAACGACATCAGCGACCGTTTCCCGGACATTGTTGACGCCGCCGTGCGGCAGCTGCCCGAGGGCGTGGTTCTGGATGGCGTTTATCTAAGGTCGCAGGTTACGCGTTCAACACATCGCGGACTCGCTGACGGGCGTCCCTGGCTGTCGTGTTGCACAGCCCTAGGTCCTCGTGTCTACGACACGGCGGGAGTGTCGATGCAGGTAGAGCGCGCGGCTCCTCTGGAGGCTGGTAAGAGTCGTGGACCGTCGTGGGCGATGAGGACCAGGGAGTAGGCCCGGGGGTGTCCCGGGTGCGGAGGGCTGATCGTGGTGGCCATAGTGGAGGGAGCGACGGACGCGATGGGTCGGATCCGCGAGCAGGCGCCCGGGGTGAGAGGTGGTTATCCATGCGTTGTGACATCACTCCGGGCGGTACCTTTCCCGATTACGCGCTGCTGGATCACGTCGGCGTCGTCCGGGCTCTCAGCGAGCTGCAGGGCCGTGATCCGCTGATCGTCGTGCTGTCTCGCGGCCACTACTGTCCCGAGGAGCATCAGCACCATCTCGAGTTGGCCGCGTTTCAGTCGAAGCTCGCGCTGGGTTGCGCCGGGGTGGTCACCATTTCGACCGACGGACGGCCCCAGGTGCAAGAGTTCCGCGCCTCGGTCGACGCTCGGTGGACCTTTCTGTCCGACCCGGGGCGGACGGTCCAGAAAGATCTCGACATCCAGGATTACACCGATCCGGTCAACGACCCGATGGTCCCGCACATCCTCGTGCTCAAGCCGGGACTGGTGATTCACACCGTTTACAACGGCTATTGGTTCTGGGGCCGTCCGACGGTCGACGATCTGTGGCTCGACCTGCGGGCGGTGACACGCGAGATCCGCGCTGACTGGGATCTGGGCGCGCCGGGTCTCCGTGCAGCGTGGGCGGCGGGCGACCGGTTCCCGTTCGACGGGTGGGCAGCACGCCTGGCGGCTAGCGGATCGCGGTCCCCCGAAGCTGGCGGCGAGAGCTGACGCCGAGCTTGCTGAAGACCTTGCGCAGATGCCACTCGACCGTCCGTGCGCTGATGAACAGCTGGGCTCCGATCTCGGGGTTCGAGAGGCCGTCGCGGGCCAGCCGCGCGATCTGGGCTTCCTGGGCGGTGAGTTCGTGCTGCGCCTCGAAAGTGCGTTTCGGTGCGGCCGCACCTGCGACGGCGAGTTCCCGGCGGGCGCGCTCGGCGAATCCGTCCATTCCCATCGAGGCGAACATCTCGTAGCCGATGCTCAGTTGGGCGCGCGCGTCCGCCCGGCGGTGCGACCGACGGAGCCACTCTCCGTAGAGCAGGTGAGCCCGCGCGAGCTCGGCGCGGACCCGGGCCTGGCTCAGACGCTCCAGCGCCTCGCGGAACAATCGCTCGGCGTCGTCACCTTCGCTGAGCAACGCTCGCGCCCGGGCCGCCATCCCCAGGGCCCAGTCGGTTCCGCTTGCCAGCGCCTTCGTGGAAAGACGCTCGGCGGCCTCTTCGGCTAGTTCTGGGTGTCCGGCCCGCGTGGCGGACTCGACCAGCTCTGTCAGCCCCCAGTTGTGCGCGACCATCTCTTGTGGATCCTCACAAGCGCGCCGGGCGGCCGCCAGGGCCTCGTCGTACCGGCCGATGCTGTTGCAGAGAACCGCGTGCGCATACTCGCTGATCGCGACGCCGACCCCTTCGCCGCGTACGGCTGCCTCGCGCAGCGTGATCTCGATCAGTTCGTTGCTTTCGGCGAGCTGCCCGCGCCACGCGGCGACGGTCAATGCACCGTACGGCGCCTCGTCGATCCCCATCGCGTCCCGCACCCATTGTGCCTCCTCGACCAGCGCGGCGGCCGCGGTCAACTCGCCGCAGAACACCAGTACCGGCGTTCGCGAACCGAGCGCCAGCGGCAGCTCGCTCAGCGCACCGGTCTTCCTGGCCGTCTGGAGATGCTGGTAGGACAGGGCGTAAGCGTTCTCGTCATCCCACACTTCGAGTGCGAGTACGCAGCCCTGCCACAGCCAGCGCAGTCTGTCGCGGGTCTGGATCTCTTCGGAGCGGAGTCTTTGCAACGCCTTCCGGCAGGCTGGAATCGCCCCGGCGTAGTCGTCGGTGAGTGCGCTGAAAGCGTCCAGCAACAAGTCGCCGGGAGTCGGCTCCTGGTCCGCTCGAAGGGGAACAGCCCGGGCAGCCTGAGCTACGTCGACGATGCTCACTCCGCCGTTGAGCCGAGCCGCGAACTGCGCGGCCGAGAAGGCATCCAGGTAGGTCTGCCGAGCCAATTGGGGGTCGAGCGGTTCGAGGCGTCTCGCGGCCGCGAGCAAGAGTGGCGTCGCCTCACTCCCGCGCCGGGAAGCGAAGGCCATCAAGGCCCTGACCATGTCGATCTGGGCGCGTTGCGCCGCGTCGGCCGGTCCGGCGTCGGCTGTGGCTAGCAGGCGGCGGGCGACCTCGAAAGCGCCGGTCTGTACGTTGGCGAAGGCCGCATCCAGCGCCAGTCGGGCCCGCATCGCCGGATCGGGCGCCAGGTCGGACGCACGGGTCAGGAACGCCGCAGCCGCCACCAGACCGCCTCTGGCCTGGGCCCGCCCGGCCGAGCGCTCGAGCTCGGCCGCGACGTCCTCGTCGGGTCCCGCCGTCGCCAGCGCACGGTGCCAGGCATGCCGATCGGGATCGGCCTTGGCGTCGGTGGCCTGGGCGAGCGCGCGGTGGACCCGGTGGCGGTCGTCGACAGCGGCGGCCCGGTAACTGGCGGACCTGATCAGCGGATGAGCGAACTCCACTCGGCTGCGAATCTGCACGAGCCCGTCGTCCATCGCCGGAGCCGCCGCGGCCATGTCGACGCCGAGGGTCGCAGCGGCACTGCGCAGCAGGTCGGCATTACCGAGTGGCTCCGCGGCAGCTGTGAGCACCAACAGTCGGGTCTCCAACGGAAGGACCAGCAGACGCCGGCGGTAGCTTCGCTCGATCTTGCCTGCCACCGCGTGGTTGTCGGGGAGCCCGAATCCGCCGGCCAGATCTGCGGTAGTCCAGGTCCGCGGCAGTTCGAGAAGTGCTAGCGGATTGCCATGGCTTTCAACGATGATCTGGTCGCTGACGGCCACATCGAGCGGTGCGTGCATGTTCCCCAGCAGCAAGGTCCGGGCGTCGGCGTCATCGAGTCCGGTGATCCGCAGCGAGTGCAGTCCTTCGAAGACGTCGTCCTCGATCCCCGTTCGCGCAGCGCAGACGAAGGCAACGCGTTCGGCGAGGAGCCGGCGAGCGACGAACCCGAAGACCTGGACGGATGAACGATCCAGCCACTGCGAGTCCTCGACGACGCAGATCAGCGGGTCCTTCTCCGCGGCCTCGGCCACCAGGCTGAGCGTCGCGAGCCCGACCATCAGCGGATCAGGTACCGGCCCGGCGCTCAGCCCGAAGACCGTGGCGAGCGCATCGCGCTGCGGGCCCGGCAATCGTTCGAGGTGATTCAGCAGGGGCGTGCACAGCTGGTGCAGGCCGCTGTAGGCCAGTTCCATCTCCGACTCCACGCCGGTGACCGTTGCGATCCTCCAGCCGGCGACCAGCCCGTACAAGTAGCCGAGCAGCGCGCTCTTGCCTACGCCCGCATCACCACGCAGTACCAGGACCCGACTGCCGCCGCCGAGCACCTCGGCCACCAATAGGTCCAGAGTCGCGCATTCGCTGCGCCGTCCGAGCAACAGCGCGGTCGGCTCAGCACCCGCCCCGGACAAGGCCGAGCCCCCGGACCTGACCTTCGCACTGCGAAACCTTGTGCAATTGCGCCATATCGCCCCCACCCGGATGCCCTGACCATCCCCAGTGACAGCGCTATCGGACTTGCCGTCGTTCGGCACGGAAAGTGAGGCAACCGCCACTGACGATCCGGATCCCGGAGGCGCCAGCCAGTTCACGGCGACCACTGCCGTCAGCGTATGACCTGATCGACCGCAGGGGAACCGCTTCGAGCCCTTGGCGCAGCGAAGGCACGGTCGGTCCTCAGCGAGGTGGACGCAACCGGCGCGAGGCGGTGGCGTGGTAGGGCGCGAGGAAGGTGGTCAGCGCGGCAAGCGTCGCTGCGGGTGCTTGCTCGGCGATCCAGTGACCGGCGCCGGGAATGACCGCAGTAGTGACGTCGTTGGCCGCGGGTTCCATATCCGTCGCGACCATCCCACCCCAGCTGTTCAGGCCACCCATGCCGAGAACGGGGATCGTCAGCTTGGTGTCCTTGCGGACCACGTTCTGCTCCAGAGTGGCGTCCCAGGAACGGTAAAGCCCGAAGCTGGCGCGCAAGGCGTCCCGGTTGCGGGTGTGGAGGCTGACGTAGTAGTTGATCGCGTAGTCCGGCAGGGTCGCGCCGCCACCCTGGATCGAGAATTCGTAGCGGTAGTAGGCGTTGGCGTTGCTGCCGACCATGTCGACGATGAGTTCGTCGTCGACCCGGTTGAACGCGATGTGCCACAGCTTGTTGTTCACCGCCGCGAAGATGAAGTACGACGGCGCGTCGCCCACACCGGGCGGACCGGGGACCTCGGCGACCGCCAGGCGCTCCACCCGGTCGCGGTGATCGGCGGCAAGGGCGTAGCTGATCACCATCCCGGTGTCGTGCCCGACCACCGCGAAGCGTTCGTGCCCAAGCGCCGTCATCAGGGCTGCGAGGTCGGTGGCGAGTGTCCCTGCGTCGTACCCCGTTCGGGTCTTCTCGCTCAGCCCGAGACCGCGCTGGTCGACCGCGATCACGGTGTAGTTCCTGGCCAGGGACGGCATCAGGAAGCGCCACGCGTACCAGTTCTCCGACCAGCCGTGTACCAGCAAGAGTGGAGGTCCGTCGCCTCCGATCACCACGTGCTGGCGGATCCCGTTGGCGCGCACGAATCGGCTCTTGAAGGTCTGAGCAAACCCTGCCGGAAGCCGCGGCGCCGTGGCGACGGTACCGAAGTCGTCCGGGACCCGGCCGACCGTTCCGGCAGCGGCCGGTGCGGCCCAGCCGCCGACGAGCGCGGCCCCGGCGGCCGCGCCTGCGAAGGTACGCCGCGACAGCCCCCGGTGAGCGTCCTGGGTTGTCGGATCAGCGGTGGCGTCGCCGAGCGGTTCCGGTTCGTGCAGTGACCTGTTCATGACCATTCTCCTCCTCCGGCGACCACCGACTGTGGCCGAGCACTCCATCAGCCTGGTCCGGCCGACCTCCATCACCCACCGGTCAAAGACCCTGGTCACCGCCCCACAGGCCGAACCAGGGACACTCCCTGGTCCCGGTGAAGAGCTCGGGCGTGAGCATGGAGATCGTCGGCCTCACTCAGCGCCGACATCCCCGTACTGCTGTGGAAAGGACTTGTCATGCCCGCAGATCTCGCACAGTTTCCCGTTGCCAACGGCCCTGGTTCTGTCGCGCAGGCCCCCGATCTCCCGGCCGGGTTCGCTGCGACGTTCAGCAGCCGGTTCATCGAGACGGCCGGCCTACGTCAGCACGCGGTCGTCGGAGGCAGCGGTCCAGCCGTCCTGTTGATCCACGGCTGGCCGGAGAACTGGTACGCCTGGCGCTTCGTGATGCCATCGCTCGCCCAGAACCACACCGTGATCGCCGTCGACCAGCGCGGTCTCGGCCTGACCGGCAAACCCGACGACGGGTACGACGCCGGCACGCTCGCCGGTGATCTGATCGCCTTGATGGACGTACTCGGGCACGAACGCTTCGCGGTGATCGGGCACGACACCGGCGTGGTGGCCGCCTACGCCCTGGCCGCCGACCACCCCGACCGGGTCGACCGGCTCGCCGTCGCTGAGATCCCCGGGCCGCCCGGAGCGGTACCCGCTCCGCCGCTGTTCGTCCCTGGCCCGCTCAACGACAAGGTCTGGCACATTCCCTTCAACCGCGCTGGGAAGGTGGCCGAGCAACTCGTCCAGGGGAAAGAGCACATCTTCTTCGGCTACGAGTTCGCCATCCAAGGCGGCAAACCACTATCCGAGACGGTGATCGACTACTACGTCCAGGGCTTCACCAACCCCGAGTCCCTGCGCGGTTGCTTCGGGTTCTACCGCGCCTGGGACGCCACCATGGCGCAGAACAAGGTGCGCGCGACGCAACCGCTGCCGATGCCCGTACTGGCCATCGGTGGCGCCGACAGCTGGGCGGACCACGTCGCGGACGGTATGCGTCCAGTGGCTGCCAACGTCCAGGGCGCCGTGATCGCCGCGGCCGGTCACTGGGTCGCGGAGCAGGCACCCGAGGAACTGCTGCCCGTCCTGACCACCTTCCTGACCGACTGAGGACACGCTGAGCACCACGACGGAGGCAGGGGCCGGTACCGCTGCCGGCCTTCATCTGGGCGCTCTTCACCGTCATGTACGTCGTCGGCACCATCAACAACAAGGCCGGCAGCTTCAGGCTGGACCTGCGGCATCCGCTGCTAGGGCCGTTGACGGCGTACATCCCGGTCGTCGCACTCCTGCTCATCAGCAACTACGCGAGAGAACTCGGCGTTCTCGCCCAGTGGCTGACATTCGCCGCCATCGCCGCGCTCGCAATCAACGCCGCCCAACTCGTCGCCCATTGGCTGTCCAACCCGTTCGACCGGAACGCGTTGCACCCGCGGTACCTGCTGCCCGTCACCGCCGGACCGTTCATCGCCGCCATCACCTTGGCCAGAATGAACGACGGTACGGCGGCCGTAGCCGATCTTCGGCGCCGGCGTCTACTTCTGGCTACTGCTCCATTGAGACCCCGTCGGGCAGGGTCCGTCCTGCGCATCACCGCACTCGTGCTCCATGAACCCGAAGGTCGCTTCTTGCACCCCCACCGCAGAACCGGGATCACCGTTTCCAGGACAGGATCAGCCGAAAAATATGGAAAAGGCGAAGCCGGCTTCCAGGAGAGCCTCGGACAGGCCAAGGCCTCTGCAGCGCCGTAGTCGGCGATCACCGAACCGACAACCATAAGCAGGAGCGTCAGCGCAGCAGCGCCGCGCGCTCCCCCACACCGGCTTCGGGACATGCACGACTCTCGCCGACCAACCGTCGCCGCTCGTCCGCCGCCACTCCAAGATCAGGGCCGACCAAGGGCCACGCTCGAACGCCGTACCGAGCACCCAGCAGTGCCGCCGGTCCCCAGCTCAGGTACGCCGCTCGGCGCGGACATCCCCCGCCCGCACGAGAACCGCTACGCCAAACCTCGGAGGTGCGCCGGGTAGTACCGCGGTACGACGGGCTCGTCGAAGATCAGGCCGCGGTACTACGGGCGGCGGTTGCCGGATCCCTACGTTGGGGATCAGGAGACCGGCTCCGGAAGTGAGGACGAGGAATGATCGAGGCACGACAGCTCACCAAGCGGTACGGCGAGACGACGGCGGTCGACGGACTGGAGTTCGCCGTACGGCCCGGTGCCGTCACGGGGTTCCTCGGGCCGAACGGTGCGGGCAA
Organism: Kribbella sp. NPDC026611; assembly: GCF_040638345.1. Lineage (NCBI taxonomy): Bacteria > Bacillati > Actinomycetota > Actinomycetes > Propionibacteriales > Kribbellaceae > Kribbella > Kribbella sp. NPDC026611. The sequence goes on along the minus strand of NZ_JBEZYC010000011.1, from coordinate 82,142 downwards.
GTCGACGACGATGCGGATGATCATCGGGCTCGACGCACCCACGAGCGGCTCGGTGACGGTCAACGGGAAGCACTACCGAGAGCACCGGGCTCCGCTGCAGGAGGTCGGCGCGCTGCTCGAGGCGAAGTCCACGCATCCTGGCCGGTCGGCCTTCAACCACCTGCTGGCGCTGGCCCAGACGCACGGCATCCCGCGTCGCCGGGTCGCCGAGGTGATCGAGCTGGCCGGTCTGCAGTCGGTGGCCGGGAAGCGGGCCGGGCAGTTCTCGCTCGGGATGGGGCAGCGCCTCGGTATCGCCGGTGCCCTGCTCGGGGACCCGGCGACGGTCATGCTCGACGAGCCGGTCAACGGGCTGGACCCGGAGGGCGTGCTGTGGATCCGCAACCTGCTCACCGGTCTTGCCGCCGAAGGACGAACGGTCTTCGTTTCCTCGCACCTGATGAGTGAGATGGCTCTGGTCGCGGACCGGCTGATCGTCGTCGGTCGCGGCCGGCTGCTCGCCGACACCACCGTCGACGAACTGGTCCGGGAAGCCGGCGGCGACATCGTTCAGGTGGCAACCGCCGATCCGGCGCGGCTGCGGGACGTCCTGGCCGGTCCCGGCGTCGAGATCGTCGGGCAGGCCGGTTCCGAAGCGCTCGAGGTCTCGGGTCTCTCGGCCCGTTCCGTCGGCAGCACGGCGGCCGAGCACGGCATCGCGTTGTACGAGCTGACGACGAAGAAGGTGTCGTTGGAGGAGGCGTTCATGGACCTGACGCGGGACACGGTCGTGTACCACGGCACCACCGAGCCCGGGGAGCGTGCGGCATGACGACAGTCGCTCCGCCTCCCCCGACCCCCGTGGCACGCAAGCAGGAGTACCGCGTCACCGGCGCGCACGTCCTCCGTTCGGAGTCGACCAAGCTCCGGTCGCTGCGATCGACCTGGATCACGCTCGGACTCGGTCTGGCGTTCCTGCTGGCCTTCGGGATCATCGCGGCGCTCCGGTACCACTCCAGCCTCACGTCCGGCCGCCAACTCGACCCCGATTTCGCCGACGCGACCACGCTGGAGCTGGCGTTGTTCGGAGTACCGCTCTCGCAGCTGGCTCTCGGAGTGCTCGGAGTGCTGATCACCGGCAGCGAATACTCGACTGGATCGATCCGCTCCACACTCGCCGCCGTACCGCGCCGGATGCCGGTCCTGTGGTCGAAAGCCACCGTGTACGGCGTGATCGCGCTGGTCATAGCCTTCGTCGGGGTCTTCGTGACCTTCCTCGTCGACAGCGGGATCCTGACCGGAACCCCGGCCGCCCTTACGCTCTCCAGCGCTGGCGTCGTCCGTTGCCTGCTCGGCGCAACTGTCTACCTCGGGCTGATCGGCGTGATCGGGGTTGCGCTCGGAGCGCTGCTGCGGTCCGTGGCCGGAGCGATCTCGACGCTGGTCGGAGTGCTGATGCTCGTTCCGGGGCTGGTCTCCTTGCTGCCGAAGTCCTGGCATCACGCAATCCAGCAGTACCTGCCGAGTGAGGCCGGTCAGTCGATGTACGCGTTGCACCACGCGACGTACACGCTGACGCCGGGCAAAGGCTTCCTGGTCTTCGCCGCCTGGACGGCTCTGGCACTGGCCGCGGCTGCTTGGCGGCTGATGCGGACCGATGCCTGAACGGCTTCTTGGTAATCGGCGGTCACAATGGTCAGGTGGGCAGGGTGACTGGCATCAAGGCACCGGAACCGACGGACTTCCTGGCCGCCGATCCCGATCCGCTGTCGCGGCACCCGCTGGTGCTCCGCGGCCGGCGGATCGACCAATGGCTGCGCCGTGCGGATCGCGCCCGGCCATGGGTTCTGGACACCGCGGTCGTCGCCCTTGTCTTCTTGCTGTTCTGCATGCCCGAGCTGCTGGACGTCGGCGACGCAAGGAGAGACCTCCCGCCGTTCGCGCAGGTCCCCCTCGCGGTGACAGTCGCTTTGCAGGCAGGACTGGTGCTCCCCCTGTTCCTGCGCAGGCGTACACCGACAGCGGCCTTCGCCATCACGGCGACAGCCTTCGTCGTGCAGTGGTCACTGCCGGCGTTCCTCCGCGCAGACGTCGCCTTGCTGATCGTGCTGTACAGCCTCACACTACACAGCACGCTGCGGCGCTTGCTCTGGGCGTGTGTGGCGACGGTTGCCGCGCTGACACTGGCCGTCGTCCGTCTCTCCACCTTCGCGTCGGTGGCGGGCGCGGCATTCTTCCTGGTCAGTGCCACTACGGCCGCGGTCGCGCTTGGCCTCGTCGTCCGGCTCAGGCGCTCGCAACTCACCGGTCTCCGCGACCGGGCCGCCCAGCTCGAGATCGAGCGCGATCAGCGCAGCCTGCTGGCGGTCGCCGGCGAACGAGCCCGCGTCGCGCGCGAGATGCACGACATCCTCGGGCACAACCTGTCGGTCATCATCCGGCTCGCCGACGGCGGGGCGTACGCCGTCCGGGTCAACCCCGACCGAACCGCCCAGGCGCTCACGCTGATCGGGGAGACCGGACGCGAGGCCCTCAACGACCTACGCCGTACGCTCGGCGCGCTGCGGGACGAGGCCGCCGCACCACAACTGAGTCCGCAGCCCGGCATCGCCGATGTCGACGCTTTGTGCGACCGGATCCGCGCGGCGGGTCCACGAGTCGTCTACCGGACGGCCGGTGACATTCCCGCCGATCGAGGTCTCCAACTGGCCGCGTACCGGATCGTCCAGGAAGCGCTGACCAACTCCCTCAAGCACGCCGGCCCCGACACCGAGGCGCGGGTCTCACTCGAGGTCGTGCACGAGCGGCTGCGGATCCACATCGAGGACACCGGCCCGCCGAGCGGCGTCCAGCCGGCGAGCGAGTCCTCCGATGATGGGCAAGGCCTCATCGGCGTCCGCGAACGCGCCGCCCTGTACGGCGGCACCGTACGGGCCGGCCACACCCCAGCCGGCGGCTGGATCGTGCAGACCGAGCTCGAGGTCGCCCCTGCTCCTGAGAGGACGCCATGACCACGGTGCTGATCGTGGACGACCAGCCGCTGCACCGACTCGGTCTGCGCATCCTGCTGGAGTCCGTACCCGAGACCCAGGTCGCCGGCGAGGCCGAGTCGGGTTCGGACGCAGTACGCCGGACCGCTGAGCTCCGGCCCGATGTCGTGCTGATGGACATCCGGATGCCCGGCATGGACGGGATCGAGGCCACTCGCCAGATCGTTGCCAGCGGCCACCGTTCGCGGGTCCTGGTCCTCACGACCTTCGACCTCGACGAGTACGCCCACGCGGCACTGCGCGCCGGAGCGAGCGGCTTCCTGCTCAAGGACGCCCGGCCGGACGAACTGCTGGGCGGCATCCGCGCGGTCGCCGCCGGCGACGCGATCATCGCTCCGGCCCTGACCCGGCGCCTCCTCGACACCTACGTCCAGCAGCTCCCGCGCGGACCCCACGCCGACGACGACGCCAAGCTCGAGGCCCTGACCGACCGCGAACGCGAGATCCTCGTCGCCATCGCCCGTGGCTGGACCAATCCCGAGATCGCCGCCCGCCTCCACCTCTCCGAGTCCACCGTAAAAACCCACGTCGGCCGCGTCCTCGCCAAAGTCGGCGCCCGCGACCGCATCCAAGCCGTCATCTTCGCCTACGACATCGGCCTAGCCTCCCCCAACCCAACCTGACACACACCCGACTCCCAGGTTGTACGCGTGGTCAGCGAAAGACCCCGGTGTGGCCGAGCGAGTAGCGACCTGGCTGGGGGAACACCGCCAGGCCGTGCGGGCCGCTGCCGACCTTGATCCGGGCCAGGAGCTTGCCGGTGGACAGGCGTACGGCGTAGACGACTCCGTGGTAGCGGCCGGAGACCCAAAGGATCGTTCCGTCGGGCGAGAGCTTCACGTCCTGCGGCATCGGTTGCATCTTCCCCGGCCGGATCGGCAGCCGCAGGACCTTCAGGACGCGCTCGCCCGCGGTGTCCACCAGCAGCAGTTGACCGGAGAACTCACACGAGACCACGAAGGTTCGCCCGTCCGCAGCGAAGTCGGCATGGTTCACGCCGGCGCAGGGCGCCGGTACTGGATCCCTGTGTTGCCTCGCCGTCGTGCGGTCTTCAGGGGGTGGGTGGTCAGTGCGGGAGGGCGGTGCTCGCGTCGTACCACTGGTGCGGGTCCAGCGGCTTGTTCGGGAGGGTCAATGACTCGGCGATGCGACGCAGGGCGGATGTGTTGACAGGGGTGTCCAGCGTGCGGATGGTGATGGCTACGCCGTTGCGTTCCAGACGTAGGACGTTCTTGGGGCCTGGTTGGTAGGCGGGGGCGCCGTTCTGGTTGGGGATGGTTTCGAGGTGGTCCCAGAGGTACCAGGCCTTGTAGCCGTGGATTGTCAGGTCGGGCGACGTACCGATGCGGGTCTGCGCGTTCCAGAACTTGTCAGTGGAGTAGGTGATCTCGAGGTCCTCGCCGGGTTGGGCCTGGGGGCCCCAGATGCTGCCGTAGGTGACGCCCTCGCCGGCCTTCGGGTGGTCCTTGTCACCACTCCAGAGCGGGCGGTCGACCGTGCCGGTGGCCGGGTTGTTGTCGGTGAAGATCATGCTGAAGGAGTGACCGTCGCCCGGGAAGTTCGAGGTCTTGTCCTGGACTCGGAGGGGGTGCAGGCCGGCGGGGACGTAGCCGAGTTTGAACGGGCTCGTCAGCCGTTGGGGCGTGGCCTTGACGGTCTTGGCGATGGCCAGGGCGGTGGTGGGGTCGCTGTCCGAGGGGGCGTCGATGGTCGGGACCTTGACGGTGCCCCAGTGGCGCTGGGACTGGCACGCCAGAAGGGCCCAGATGCCTTTCGCGGGTTGCCAGGCAACGCTGGTCACCGGCCGCCCGTCCTTACCGAACGACATCGCGTAGCCGGGTGGGAACGGGACGACGGGTTCGCCGTCCGGCATGGTGGCGAGGCGGCCCGCGAGGCCGTTGATGTCCACCCGTGGGCTGTTGGCCGGGATGCGGGAAGGGTTGAAGTCGCCGTTGCGGTGCAGGGTCAGCAGGCACCACTTCTGCCATGGGCTGTCGACGCCGGCCAACTGGTAGATCTGCCGGTTCGCCTGGTAGGCGCGGGGGTTGACGATCATTCCGGCCGGGGCGGTGACCGTGATCCAGTTCTGCCAGGCCTCGCCCGGCTGTCCAGCGACCGGCGCCTGCTCGAGGCCGACCCGGAGGCCGATGGCGGCGGTCGCGGTGGCAGCGGCGGTGGCGAGAACGAGCACGGTACGGCGTCGTCTCGGCGGCCTCTGCGAGGGGGACAGCTGCTGCGGCGGCAGCGCGTCGAGGTTCAGTGTCGGCGTGGGTGCGGTGGCGGCGAGGCGATCGAAGGCCGCCCGGAGTTCCGAATCAGTGCGCATTGATGACTCCAGGTGAGGTGGATGCGGACGGCCCCAGCTCGATCCGGAGCTTGGCCAGTGCACGAGAGGCGTACGAGCGAACGGTGTGCGGGGCGCAGCCGATCGTTTCGGCGATCTCGGCGTCGGTGAGGCCGCCGTAGTACCGCAGCGCGAGGACCGTGCGTTGCCGGCGCGGAAGTTTGGCGAGCCCCGCGACGAGCTCGTCCTGGTCGGCGAGCCGCACGGCGTGGTCCGGTTGCGAGCGGTCGGCATCGAGCCAGATCTCCGGCCGCGGGATGATCCGGGACCACTTGCGGCGCCAGGACAGGTACTCGTTGACGACCATCCGGTGCAGGTATGCCTCCGGCCGGGCGACCGCCTGCACCCGCTCCCAGTGCCGGTGCGCCTTGATCACGGTCTCCTGACGAGGTCCTCGGCCAGATGGCCGGACCCGCACAGCACGGTCGCGAACCGGATCAGCTCCGGTACGCCGCCTCGTGCCCACTCCTCGAACGTCACCTCGACTCCCTCCCGGACCGATGCAACACCGGCTCTCCCAGGAAAAACGCATCTCGGCCCGGATCCGATGCGCGGGTACCAGCATCTGCCTCCCAACCCGACACGCTCGGTGAGCGGCTAGTTGACTGAACTCTTCTGAGCGCCGATTGGTGCTACAGGAGGCATCAGGAGAGGGCCTGGCGTGCCAATCGCGGAGCATCACGCTGCGCGGGCGGTGCTGCAGCGCGCCTCTCGGCTCGAACTGGACCTTGCACGATCTTCGCCACACCGCTGCCGCGCGGATGCTGTCGGATCCGGCGTTCACGCTTTTCGACGTGCAGACGATCCTGCGACACGCCGGCGGTGAGATCCTCATCCAGCTTGCCGGGTGGCGGAAGCTCTGCGGAATCTTGGCAGCAGACTGGAAGCGCTCGACACTCTCAGGCAAGTCCTTGCCGAGGACGTCGGTGCCCCCGAATTTCGGCCAGCCTTCGGCGCCGAACAGCTTGCCCATCAGGTCCTTGCCGCCGAGAGACTTGCCGACCGAGTCGCGCACCGACTTCATGACTCCGCCGTACCGCTTGGCGCTCCACTCCCGGAGCGACCGCCGCTGGGCGTCGCTGAGGTTGGCGTCTCGCCCAGCCAGGATCGCGTCGCTGACCAGCAGCTTGCCGAGGAACTCGTCCGTGAACTCCTCGGGAAGGTTGTCCCGGTCTAGCCGCTGCCGTGGTTCACGGTTGGCGGGTGGTTCTTCGCTCGTCAGTCCTGCTCTCTGGCAGAGCTTTGCCCTGAGGTTGCCAACGGTGACGTGCGGTGCACCCGCTACGCCTTCTTGGGTGCCTTCTTCGCCGGAGCCTTCTTGGCGGTGGACTTGCGGGCGAGCACCCGCCTCCCCTTCGCCGCGCTGACAGTCATCGGAATGTCGACCGAGGGGTGCACGCGTGCACTGTCGTCTCGCCGTCAGCTCAGTTAATGCCCAAACGCAGCGGGTTGCATCTGGGCCGGGCCGCAATCGCAATCGCGTCCCTTGAGCGCTTCGGCCGGCGCGGACGCCTAGAAGAGGTAGAAGCCGGTGATGGTGGTGGGGAGGAGGCCTAGAAGGAGCCAGGGTGAGAAGGGTGTGCGCTGGAAGATGAGGCGTACGCCGGCGATGGTGAGGAGGCCGATGACTGCGGACATGAGCCAGAGGCCGATGCCTCTGCCTCGGTCGGTGTCGGCTGCGCCGAGGCTGTAGACGGCCAGCGCGACCGCCGGGACAGAGCCGACGTGGATGAGGATGACCGAGGCGACCCAGCGTTGGACGGTCTCGATCTTCATCGGTTGGGGCCGGCGGCGTTTGATCACAGGTCGTTCCCGGCGTAGGAGAGGTTGAAGCTCTTGTTCGTGAGGGGGAAGTCGGGGACGATCGTGTCGGCCAGTGCGACGGGTAAGGCGGGCCAGTTGAAGAAGGACGGGTCGACAATCTTCAGTCGGGACACCGACCCGTCCGGTGCCAGCTCCACGCGGTGCGCGATGGTCCCGCGCCAGCCCTCGACGAGGCCCACGCCGGAGGATCGGCCGGCGGAGGATCGGCCGGCGGAGAGCCAGCTGGGCTTCGCTGTCTCCGCACCGAGAGGTGGCCGGATGGCCATCAGTTCGTCGATCAGCGCGACGGAGTTCTGGATCTCATCGGTCCGGGTAAGTAGCCGGGACAGGACGTCGCCGGCGGCGTGAGCGGCGGCAAGGACAGTGCCGGTCAGTGGCGTGAAGGGGTGTTCGCGGTCTTGAAGAACTCCGCCTTCAGCTGGTGCAGGGGCGTCGTCATGCGTCCCGCCTTCCCTCGCTCCATCTCTTGCGCAATGCATGCGATCATGAATTGAAGAATTCTGCAACTCTTGTGTACGGTGGGATCAGTCCACGAGCCCCGACGGGAGATCATGGAAACGTTTGCGGAGGAACTGCGCCACCGGGTCATCGTCGCCCGGAGGGAACTGCGCACCGCTCGCGAGACCGGAGACATCGACTCCGAGCGCGTCTACGACGGAGAACTCGACAGCCTGCTGCGCCTGGCGATGGAAAACGGCGTCCCGCTCCCGACAGATCTCGCCGAGGATCCAAGCTGACCCCAGGGCTCGGCACGACAGATCTGGTCGACGTCGTACGACGAGATCCAGGAAACCGTCCTGGCACTCGGTCGCCGCTATGCTGGTTGAAGGTTTTCGCAAGTGTTCAACCGCGCAGATCAGGAGGTGCATCGGTGAGTAGGCCGCTCTATCAGGTCAAGGCGGAGTTCTTCAAGACACTCGGGCACCCAGCGCGGATCCGGGTGCTCGAGCTGCTCAGCGAGCGAGACCACTCGGTGGCCGAGATGCTGCCCGACGTCGGCATCGAGGCGACGAACCTCTCCCAGCAGCTCGCCGTACTGCGTCGCTCCGGCCTGGTCGCGACCCGCAAGCACGGATCGACCGTGATCTACTCGCTGACCAGCCCCGAGGTCGCGGAACTGCTCAAGGTGGCCCGCTCGATCCTCACCGGCATGCTGTCCGGCCAGGCCGAACTACTCGAGGATCTCCAGGAACCCCTCGCCGCGCCCCAACTCGAACGCCCAAGAAAACGCCCGGCCAAGACCGCACCCCAGCGCCGCACACGCCGCACCGCCTGAGGTGTGGGCCCGCTCGAGTGAGCGGACAAGTCTTCGAGCCCAAGCGGTTCGCGTTCGCGAGCGAACTCACCGGCGGGCCGGCGTCTCAGCGATCCGTGGCCCCGAACTCGACCCGAGCTGAGCAGGGCGGGTGTAATATTTCTGCCTGGTGTGCCGGGAAGTCTGGTCGGCAATGTGCGCACCCATATCCAGTGTCAGGACATCACGATGCCCGATCTGCCGACCCCTTCCACCAGCTCCACCTCGGTACACACCCGCAGGGTGCCGCCCCGCTGGGTTCTGTTCTTCGCGTTCGCGTTCGCCGTGATCGCCGACCCGGTCTCGTCGGTCGCCTACGCGATCGAGGCCGCCTTGCGGGCGTTGCACGGTGATCTGTCCCGGCTACTGCCAACAATGGCACTCGTGGTGGGCTTGGTGGCGCTGGTGACAGCCAACTACTGGCAACTGGTGGCGCGCTTCCCCAGCGGCGGCGGGGCGGCAGCGGCCGCCGGCCGCGCGTTCGGTCCCCGATGGACGTTCCTGCCGATCGGCGCGCTGGTCGTCGATTTCGTGCTGACGATCGGCATCTCCATTTCGGCAGCCGCCAGCGCGGTCATCGCGCTGGCACCAGCATTGGCGCCGTGGCGGATCGTGTTCGCCCTTGTCCTCCTGCTGGCCGTGGCAGGCCTGTCGTGGTTCGGGCACGGCGGACGGCTGCTGTTCGCGCTGATGACCGCATTGTTTGTTGTCGTCGCGGTGGGCGTTCTGATCCTGGGCCTGGTCGACCCTCATTCCTTGGGCAGCGCACCCGCAACCCCACACCCAGGGTCGCATCCGGCGGTGCTGGCTGTAGTACTGGCATTCCCGGTCGCGATGGCACTGGCCACCGGTGTGGAGGCGCCCTCAACCGCCATTGCGCAGCTCGGCCAGCTCGATGACAAGGCACGCCGGCGCTTCGGACGTGGCACTCTTGCGCTGCTGGTGGTGATCGTCGGCGGTCTGACCCTCGCCCTGACGGCGCTGGCCGCCCGACTCCACATCGGGCTGCCCGGAAACGACTCCACGCAGATCGCCGACATCGCACACGCCGCCGCCGGTCCTGGCTGGCTGTACGCGACCTTCCAGCTCACCAGCTCGCTGTTGCTACTGGCCGCCGCCAGCTCCTCCTTCCAAGCCGGCCCCGGCCTGCTCAAGGCGCTGGCCGGCAGCAACGAGCGTCCTGGAGTCCTACCCGCCTGGCTGGGACGAACCAACCACCACCACACGCCGTACCTGGCGGTCGTGGTCTATCTGGTGGCCGCCGCGCTGATCATCCTGGCGTCGGCCGGGCAGGAACAAGAACTAGTGCTCTTCTACGCGGTCGCGGTGTTCGTCAGCTTCCTCATCGGCCTGATTGCGATGACGCGCTTCGCGCGCGCAGAGCGCAAGCCCGTCCTGGCGGCCGTCAACGCCGCGGCGGCGGCTGCGGTCGCCTTCACCCTTATCGTCAACCTCACGCGCGGTTGGCCCATCCTGTCCCTGCTGGGCACCGTGCTGATCGCCACGGCCCTGTACCTGCGGTGGACTCGCGCCGGGCAGCCCAGCGGCATAGAGGACATCGAGGCCCGCGCCGAAGCCGACTGACCGGCACACACCTGCGGATCACCTGCCCGACCCGGTCCCGGTCAGCACCTCGCCGGCAGTCACGACCGGCCGGGTGCTCCTCCGGGTTGCCATCAGCCTGGCTGGCGAGTTGCGCATATAACACGGCAGCGGTCTGGTACGACGAGCTACTTCGCCAGGCGGGCCTGACGGCGAATGCTGCCCGCCTGCTGGTCCGCGATGTGGCTGCCTATCGAGAGCGCTACAACATCCGCGCCGCGTCCATGCTCGGCGACCCGCCAACGGCCAGGAACATCACACAACGGGAGTACTACGCACACCCGCTCGGGCTACTCGCAGCAGCCTCACCGGCGATACCGCGATCAGCAGAGACGCACATCGAAGCAGCGCCAAACCACCGGCTTCCTCCGTGATCAACAGCGAGCCACGCAACGAGTCTCGGCAGTAGGTGCTCGGGCATCACAGCAAGTCCGGGTCCGATTCAAGCGGTGGACGCGACCCTTTTGCACCCGCCCCATCGGAGTGCAGCCGTCATCGAGGACCCAATGATCGGAGCCCGCTCACTCTGGCCAGCCCTCGGGTTCATAGAGCGGTAGGCCGGCACGCGTAGGACTGTTCAGCTCCTCCATCAGCAACGCCACGCCGACTTCGCCCTTGTACAGGCTGTCGCGACGGAACGGGCGGTCGCGGATGCGCTCGGCAGCCTTGTCCGCGAGTACGCGTGCGCGGATCAGCCAGCGTTCGTCGCTGCTGTGCCGATGCATGGTGGCTAGCGCGTAGGCGCGGCCTGCCAAGCCGCAACAGAGATCGCCGGGGGCGGCCTCCCCGCCCTCGTATGCGGACCATGAGGCGGCCAGCGCGAGCTCGAGGTAGCGGTCGTCGCCGAGGAGCGCGTGGGCTGCCGTCCACAGCGGCACGTAGCCGGCTGCCCCATTGCACCAGCTTGCGGCGAGTGTGTTCTCGAGAGCGGGAGCGTGCGCATCGGGCGGCCAGGACGCTGCCCGGCCCTCCCAGCGCGCCATGGCCGCGAGCTGGTCGAGCCGCTCGACGACCATGGCCGACGGTAGCGTGCGCTGGACGTCGGACCAGCGCAGCAGCGCGTACAGCCATCCCGCCCACCCGTGCGCTGCCCCGAGCCGCGTTAACTGGTTGCCGTCGGCGATCGCCGGAGCGCGGTCGATCTCGGCGGCAATGCTCGCCGCGAGCTGATCGCCGAGTGTCGTCAGTCGCTCGCCGGCATTGGCCGTACCGCTTTCGGGGGTCTCGAGCAGAAGGGCGCAGCCGAGGAGCAGGCCAGCCCGGCCGAACGCCACCTCGAGCGGAGGGCACGGACGGCGGGCTGCGCGGACGAACGCCTCGACGGCCGAACGCCAAGCCGGGCTATCGTCCCGGCCGACCGCGACGAGCGCGCGCACCGCGTGGACACCGGCCTCGTGGTGGTAAAAGGAGCGATCGCCGAGTGTGTCGCTGATGAGTTCGAGATCGGCACTGGTGAATGCGTCCGGCGATGCGATAGCGGCCGTGGCGCGTTCGGCCCACAGGTCTGCAGCTGCTAAGAGCTCTCCGTCGCCGCGGATAGAGGCGATCCGCAGTAGCGCGTGCGCGAATCCAGCAGCTCCGTTCATGGCCGATGCGGTGGGCGCCTCGATCCCGCCCGACAGGAGGGCGTCGGGCATGGTCAACCTGCGAATGACGTCCGACACGAGCGCTGTTCCTGCGCCGTGTCGCCAGGGCCGTCGCGCCAGGGCCGCGCCGTCCACGGCACCCCGGACGCTGCGGAGGAAGTCGGCGACGGAGGCGAACCGGTCCAACGGATCCTTGGCCAGCGCTCGCCGTAGCGGCAACTGGAGCCTCTCGAGACCGGACGTCTCGAGCTGGTCGAACACGTCAGGTGGCTCGTCACGCAGTTGGCGAAGCATCGCGTCCCGCTCGAGGGAGAACTTGTGAGTGTGTCGGCCCGCGAGGAGTAGGACAGCGAGCGCGGCGAGGCTGTACTGCTCGGCGGCCTGCGTTGGCGGCCCGGGATCGCGTCTGTTCAACCGCGCGGCCGCGAACTCCGGTGCGGTGAAGAGGTCGACGCCTCCTACCGCCGGAGCAGGGACGCCGTCCGCGGTGGCTAGGCCGTAGTCGATGAGGGTGACCGCGCCGGCCGCGTCGACCAGAACGTTGCGTGGGTGGACGTCTCCGTGGAGCACGGACCGTGCGTGTAGCTCAGCGTAGGCCTCTAGGATCCGCTCGACCAGGTCGAGCAGTGCGGGCCCGTCACCTGCCGTGCGGTGCTCCGCTGCGGCCGTTGCCGCGTCGGCGGCCGCGGACCAGGCGATCGCGAGCCACGGCCGCCCCTCGAATTCGCCCAGCCGTAGCACAGCCGGGCCGACTTGGCCGCCCAGAACCTCGAGGATCTCAGCTTCGTGCGACAGCAGCGCGCGCATCCGGATCTCCGAGCCGGGCCTGGCGAGTTTCACCGCGTACGATGCGCCGTCGTCGGTGCGGGCCCGGTAGACCTCCGTGTCGATGACGACATGCACGACCTCGACGATCTGCAGCTCCTCGAGCCTGTCGCCGGGCCGCAGCGTGGTCGCGATCGGTTCGGCCAGCAGCGAGTCGGCGGTGATGAGTACGCCGTCGGTGATCATCGTGCCGAGCACAGCGAAGCTCGCCTCCAGCGTCTCGCGCGCATCGAGACTCTCGGCGCCACTGAACTCCAGCACCGCGTCAACGATCGTCGTCGGCGTACGGAACCGCTGGAGCAGGCGGGCAGTGAGGCCGTCGACCACGCTCGTCCCCGTGCGCGAACCATGCCGGGTGATGGCAAATCCGTCCGCGTCGTTGCCCAGTTCTGCCAGCAGGACCGGCGGCAGGTCCGCAACCGCGACGATCTGCACGTCGGCGGGAAGGATGAACGGCTCGGTGATCGACATGGTCCCTACCTTTCGGAGGCCTGCGGAACCACACCGTCGGCGCGGGCCCACCGGACCGTGTCGACACCGTCTAGACGCAGTCGCTGCAGGGCGTAGCGCCAGGGTGGCGGCCCGTCGGGCTCCAGCCTGCCCTGCAGAAGATGCTCGGCGGCTCGACCCGCCAGCCAGTACCGCCAGCTGGTCTCTACCGGGTCGACCGCCCACGACAGAAGCCCATCCTCGGTCACGGCCGCGGTGAATGGCACCCCCTGCGCGGGCACCCCATGCAAGCGCGAAGCCAGGTCCTGCGCCGTCGCATGCAGGGCGTCGAGGCCGTCGAAGTAAATGACGACCTTGTCGGGGCGGCAGATACCGCCCAGGCCGACACCGACTTTGAACGCCGTAGCCGACGGTGCCGCGCCGAGCAACTCGGCGAGCACCCCGAGCGCGTCGCCGAGCGCCTCGACGGTAGGGCTCAGATAGAGCTTGACATTCGCACGCAACGGACGACGGCGCCCGCCGACGCGCGGGTGCCAATGCCGCCAGTGCCGACTGTCCTTGGACGCCGGCAGCTCCGCCCACGACGCACCGAGCGCTCGCGTGACGCGTCCGCCGACGCCGACGCCGAGCCCGATAGCATCGGACACCGTTGCCGTGTCAGGCATCAGGCCCCGCAGCTCTGGCCCGATTGGGCGCCGACCGAAGCCATAGAGACGGTGCACCAGCTCGTCCTCGGAAGCGTTCCCGAGATGCTGACCATAACGAAGCGCTGCAAGCGACAAAGCTCCGATTCGCCCGTGGCCGATGAGCGGCTCATTCGGTGCGAGCAAGGCGGCTGCAGCACCACCATGGCACCACTTGCCCTGGTGCTCGAATTCCAGCACGCCGTCCAGCACCAACCGCTCCACGGTGCCCGCCACCTCACGCCCCAGAGTGGCACGCGCGTACTCCGGCAGCGGGCCGGCGTCGGCCAGCGTCAGGAAGAGCAACGCCGTGTCCGGCGAGACAACTCGGGGCGGAAGCCCGGACCCGGGCGTCGGCCGCAACAACCCGTAGGGCACGTCGCCTGTGGCCGTGAGCGCGTCGCGCTCCTCAGGTGGACAGCGTTCGCTGACGAGGAGCTCGTACCCGCGGCCGGCTCTCAGCATGCCTGCCGCGGGATCAGGTACGTCGACTGCGGGCGTCGCCACAATGATTGTGCGTCTACTGGTCGATCTGCGACTGTGAAAGCGCCTCTTGCGCCCGATCGCACTCCACCAACTGCGCCTCAAGAGCCTCGCGCAGCGCGGGGAGCATCTCTGCCGGGACGGCGTACAGCAGCTTCGGCTCGGAGAACTGATCCATGCAGGAGTCGCTCCAGCACCAGCCATCAGTGACGATCTGATGTGCGGCGGCAAAGCATTCCAGCGTGTCGATGTCGGCCGCGCCGAAGTCGAGGGCGACGGGCAGGACTCGAGGCTCGTCGGCTCCGACGACGTCACCGGCGGGCAGCACGACCCGCAGCTTCTTGGCGTTGAATGGCATCCCTAAGCTCCGTCCCCGTCAACGGTCTGCCGTCGCGCGACCGCCACCTCGGCTTCCTTGACCATGGCCAGGCGCAGCTCCAGCGTCCGCCGGAGCGCAATGAGTGACTCGGGCGTGACGATCAGAGTGTCCGGGTCCACAGGGTCCCGGCTGAGCGCCGCGCACCGGGTAGGCACCTCGGAAATCAGCGGGCACTGTGTAACCGGCGTCGGCACGAACCGCGTCTCCGAGGGATACCGGCAGAAGGTCGGCGGCACGACCTGGACCGTCTCCTCGATCTCGGATATCTCCCCCCGACAGGGAAGTTGGACATACAGCCGCTTCGAATCAAAGGCCACCGAGGCTCCCCCCATCGGCTCCCGCTCCCCCACGGCGCAGGATGTGAGCTAGATCATACAGCCTCCGGGCGATGAACGGTTCTCCTGCAGCCGAGGACGGAGGTCCAGTCGCGCAGGCGACGGAGTGCGAGGGTTCTCGACCACGACAGTGGCGCGAACTTCGTACCGCTCAACAATGCCGACCAGTGGCTACATCTGGGCCTTGCCGTCGGATTGCCCTCAGGGCTCTCCCCGGAATCCGCACGACCGCGGGCAGCTCGACCTCCCCAGATGCCCAGGGTCGAGCGTTTGACGCCTGGGCTGCGAGCGATTCCCGATCGGGGCCCGGAACTGGCTGTCCGGTGTCCCCGGGAGCGCCGGCTCGAGTACCGGTCGACTGTGGTTGCGGTGACGGTGAAGGGGAACGCGGGGCAGAGAAAGGTGTCGCGGATCCGCTAAGGCCGCAGGGCGCTGGATGACGGCCCGACTTCTCAGGCGCAAGGGAGCGGGCCGACGATTTCCGTGATTCGGTAGTCGGCATCGATCCGCACCAGGCTGTTGTTCGCCCAGATCAGCAGCGGGCAGTCACTCGTGTCGTCGGGCCCGACGCCACGCACCGGACCGAAGTCCCAGGCGCCGTCGACGATCTTGTTCGACAGCACCAGCGAAGTCGTTCCATCGCTGTCGACGCGTACGGTGAAACTACCGCCCATTAACAGATTGTCGATCAGCGCAATGCCCTTCGAGCCGTCGGAGTTGAACACCGGCGCCGTATGGCTGGGGGCGTACCGCTGGTCGATGGTGTTGTGGAGGAGCAGTACGTTGCGGCCGCCGTAGTACCCCTGGAAACCGTCGCTGTGGTCGCCGGGATTGCTGCACAGCTTGGCGTAGGAGTCCTCGATCAGGATGTCGGAGTCACCGTCGGGTGTGGTCGCCCGGAACGCGTCGGCGAAGTTGCGCACCCGGACCCGCAGCGCGGTGTAGTTGTCGAACTGCAGGGCGACGTTGCTGTTGCACCCGTTGCCGTCCGGTGCGCCGACCGTAGAGTCGACGACGGTGAAGCGCCAATGCCCTGTGTAGTTGCTGATCGTGCCGTAGATCTCGCTGTCCTTGATCATTACATCGTCGCCGCGGATCTCCAGTCCGACCGTCAGCCGGCGGTGGTCGATCACGTCACCTGCCTGGGCGTAATAGACCGGGTCGCCGTCGGGATCCACCCCGTTCGGGATCAGGTCTGTCAGCTGGGCGCCTGCCGGCAGGCCGGTCGTTGCCGGTGTCGGGTACGGCGATGACGGGCGGACCTCGGCTCCGGCGAGAGCAGGAAGTGGACTGATGGCGATTGCCAAGAGCAACATCATGGTTGCCCCTAGCCCCTGAATGCGCTGCACGGGCACCCCTTTCGGAAGGTGCCCGCCCGCCGCCGCGGGCGGGCACCGGCTGAGTCAGACGCAGTTCAGCGGTCCGACCGTGCTGGTGATGTTGTAGCTGCTGTCGATGGTGACCAGGGTGTTTCCGGACCAGGTGATCCACGGGCAGTTGCTCCCGCCGCTGGGGCCGGCGTTGGACACCGGACCCCAGACCCACGAGTTGTTGACGACGCGGTTGTCCTGCGCGACCGACTGGGTGCCGTCGCCGTCGAGCCGGATCGTGAAGCTCCCACCCATCAGGAGGTTGTTCTTGACCGAGATGCCGTTGGAGTCGTCGGAGTTGAAGATCGGCGCCGTGACGTCGGGGGCAGCGGAGCGTTGGTCGATGGTGTTGTGCTGGATGAGCACATTGGTCCCGCCGTGGTACCCCTGGTAGCCGTCGCTGTGGTCGCCCGAATTGCTACACAGCTTCGCGAACGAGTCCTTGATCGAGATGTTCGAGGCGCCGCCTGGCGTGGTGGCCCGGAAAGCATCGGAGAAGTTGCGCACCCGCACCCGCAGTGCGGTGTAGTTGTCGAACTGGATGGCGACATCCCCGTTGCACCCGTTGCCATCCGGCGCACCAAGGGTCGAGTCGGTCACGCTGAAGGTGTAGTGATCGTCGCCGTTGCTGATCGTGCGGTAGATCTCGCTGTTCTTGATGACGGCGCCGTTGCCGGAGATGATCAGGTTGCCGGTGAATCGCTTGCTGTCGATCGTCTCGCCGGCGCCCACGACGTAATACGGGACGCCATTGGTGTCGTAGCCGTCCGGCGGAAGGACAGTCAGGGTCGTACCGACTGGCACGCCGGTGGTCGAGGGCGTCGGAAACGTCTCCAACAGCATCGTCTGGGCAACCTGGGCGGAGCCGGCCTGGGCCGGAGCCGCCGAGCCAACAGCCACGACTGCGGCCGCTAGCAGTGGTATTGCGAACAGTTTCTTTGCGCGAGGGAGCACGGGTTCTCCTTGGATCGAGGGAGGGCAGGAATGGCCTGGCACCCCCGTGTCAGGCCGCGCGTCGACATGACGGAAACGTAACGACCCTGCATATAAACTGTCAACAGTTGGAAGTTACCTATCGCTGCTCAACCCGGGCAGCTCGCCCTGCTCGACCTGGAGCGCCACGCCGAGCGTCACGCCGCCGTCGACTGTCATAGCCTCGCCAGTCAGGTAGCTCGCATCGTCGGAGATGAGGAACGACGCGGCTGCGGCGATGTCGGACGGCTCGCCCCACCGGCCCAGCGGGATCCTCTTCAGATACGCCGGCCCCGCGGCCGGGTCCTCGGTCAGTACCGCGGACAGCCGGGTCCGGATCTGGCCAGGATTTATCGCGTTGATGCGAATGCCGTGCGGCGCCAGGTCGAGGGCAGCCGCCCGCACGAAGGCGATCAGTCCACCCTTGGTCGCGCTGTAGTGCGCGGTCTCGGCTTCGACGAAAAACGCATTCGTGGAGGCGATCACCACGATGGCGCCGGTTCCCGCCCGCGCCATCGCGCGGGCGGCCTCTTGCACCAAGATGAAGGTGCCGGTCAGGTTCACGTCGATGATCCGGCGCCAGGACGCATCCGTGATGTCAAGGAGGGGCCGGATCTCCACGACGCCCGCAGAGGCGATCAGCGCGTCGATGCGGGCCCAGCGGTCGAGAGTGTCCGCGACCGCCGCGTGTACGGCTGGGCGGTCAGTGATGTCTACGCGATGGCCGGCGACCTCGACGCCCTCCCCACTGAGCTCGGCAACTGCCTTCTGCAGGGCCTGGTGATCGATGTCGAGCAGCATCAGACGCGCGCCCTCGCTCGCGAATCGCCGAGCAACGCCATATCCGATCCCCTGGGCGCCGCCGGCGATCATCACCACTCTGCCGGCCTCTCGCTCGGTCATCCTGCCTCCTTGACTGTGGTCCGATTCCAAACTGTTGACAGTTGACATTATCACTCTTAGGTTTGGTCTACATGTTTCGTGAACCCGAGAGTGCTGGGGAGGCGACGGTGGCCGTGTTCGCTTCCGGGCTTGATCTGCCCGAGGGGCCCTATCCGCTGCCCGACGGCCGCTGGTTGCTGGTCGAGATGGGCGTTCGAACCGGGCGAGTCACCGTCGTCTCGGCGGACGGGCGGGCGGTGTCAGGGCTGGCGCGGACCGGCCGGCCGAACGCTGTCGTTGCCGAGCGCAACGGTGTTCTCTGGGTCGCGGAGTCGCATCCAGAACCGGCCTTGCTCATGGTGGCCGACGGGACAGTCGGCGTGGCCATGACGGACTGCGCGGGTCTGCCGTTGCTGTTCCCGAACGACTTGGTCTTCGGGCCGGACGGCATGCTCTACCTGACCGACTCGGGTGTTCTGCTGGATGATTGGGCTCCGGGCGGCGCTATCCGGGCTGACTATCGGACGGCCCCGATCGACGGTCGGATCTTCCGTATCGACACCCGGTCCGGAGCCTGCGAAGTGGTGGATCGAGGTATCGCGTTCGCGAACGGTATCGCCGTCGCCCCCGACGGCGACTTGTACGCGAACGAAATGATCACCGGGGAGGTGTTCCGCTACCCCTGGGATCCCGTCCGGGCTCGCTACGGACCGCGGGAGAGCTTCGCGAACGTCTTGCTGCCGGACGACGCGGAGCTGTCCTTCGCGGGCCCGGACGGCATGACTTTCGGTGCGGACGGCCGACTGTTCTGCACCGTGTACGGCGGTGGCCGCGTCGCCGTCGTCGCCCCCGATGGGAAGGTACTGCCGCCGATTCCGACCGCCGGCAGATTGCCGACCAACGTGTCGTTCGGACCGGCCGGCGCTCGGCGGTTGTTCGTCACCGAGTGCGAGCTGGGCCAGATCGAGGTCTTCGACCTCGACACCTGCTCGGCGCAACGCCACGATCCGGAGGCTGCCCTGCGGGCGTGGTCGCGATGACCGTGACAGATTGGGACACTGTGGTCGGCCTTCCGGTGGAGGCACTCGACACCCCGGCCGTGATCATCGACCTCGATCGGGTTGATCGCAACCTCATCGCCATGCAGGGCGCGGTCTCGGCCGCCGGTGCGGATTTCCGGGTGCACATCAAGACCCACAAGACCCCGGCGCTGGCCCACCGCCAACTGGCCGCGGGTGCGGTCGGCATCGCGGCGGCCAAGCTGAGTGAGGCCGAAGTGTTCGTTGCTGACGGCATCGAAGATGTCGTGATCGCCTACCCGGTCTACGGGTTCGGGAAGTGGGAGCGGGCAGCTCGGCTGGCCCGAGACGCGCGGCTGACCGTGCACGTCGAGAACGAGGCCGCGATCGACGGCTGGGAGGCGGCGGCCAAGGCCGCTGGTGTGAACCTCGGCGTGCGGGTCGAGATCAACACCGGCTTCGACCGGAGCGGCGTACGCCCGGCCGAGGCCGTCCTGCTGGCCCGGCAGGTCGAGAAAGCCCGGCACCTGACGCTCGACGGGCTGACCACGCACCGCAGCGCCTTCTTCGCGGCATCCGGCGGGCGTCCGCTGGACGACCTCGGCGATGAGGAGGGCCGGATCATGACCGGGGTCGCGGAGTCCCTGCGGGCCGACGGTATCGAGATTCGGACTGTCGCTGGAGGCTCGACGCCCACCGCGCGCAGCTTCGCGCAGGTCGTCGGAACCACCGAGGCCTGCGCCGGAACGTACATCTTTTTCGACGCAGGCATGCACGAAATCGGCGCCTGCGGCTGGGACCAGATTGCGGTGTCAATGCTGTGCACGGTGGTCAGCGTCGACGACCGCCGGGCCACCGTCGACGGCGGTTCGAAAACCTTCTGCAAGGACGGCTACGGCCCCCACCCGATGGCTTTCGGCCGCGCGGTCAAGGGAACGGCCTACCTGGCAACGGTCACCGAGGAACACGGGATGGTCCAGCTCGGCGAAGGCGACCCGGCTCCGCAGGTCGGTGACAAACTGGCATTCCATCCGATGCATGTCTGTCCCACGATCAACCTCACCGACACACTGATCGGTGTCCGGGGTGGCATCGTCGAAGAGATCTTCGCTGTGTCGGCCCGCGGAAAGACCTGGTAGCCGGATGCGCATCGCCGCGGTACGGACGGCCCTCGGTTCACGGACTGCTCTGGTCGTCGGCGAGTTCCTGTACGACGTGCAGACGCTGCTCGGTCAGAGCCGATCGCTGCCGGATGTCACAGCGCTGCTCGTCGGCGACGAGCCGCTGATCCGTCGGCTCGCGCCCGTACACAAGGAGATCCTGGCCGGCGCACACCGGGGTGCGGCGATCAGCGCCGAGCAGACTGCTGATCTCGGTCCGCCGGTGTCGCGGCCGGAGAAGATCCTGTGCGCCGGACTGAACTATCTGGACCACGTCGCGGAGCTCGGCGTGCCTGTTCCGGTCAACCCGCTGGTTTTCGCCAAGCTGCCGAGCGCGATCAGCGGTCCTCGCGATCGTATTCGTCTGCCGGCGGCCAGTGGCGCCGTCGACTACGAGGTCGAGCTGGCGGTAGTGATCGGGCGCGCCGGGCGGAACATTCCCCTCGCGGAAGCGCGCAGGCATGTGGCCGGCTATCTGGTCTGCAATGATGTCAGCGCGCGCGACTGGCAGTTCGACTCCGAGGGTCAACTGACGCTTGGCAAGGGATTCGACTCGTTCTTTCCGGCTGGTCCATGGCTCACCACCGCCGACGAGATCGCTGACCCGGACGCGCTGGCGATCAGGACGACCGTGAACGACGAAGTACGGCAGGAATCGCGCACCAGCGAACTCGTCCGCGGCGTCGACGAGCTCGTCAGCTGGCTCTCGACCGTATGCACGCTGACACCAGGGGACATCATCGCGACCGGTACGCCGGCCGGTGTCGGCGCGAGTCGGATGCCGCCGCGCTACCTCCAACCGGGCGACGTCGTCCGGTGCGAGATCGAAGGCCTTGGTGCGATCACCAACGTCGTCACCACCGCGTGAAGCCCAATTCAACCTCCCAGATCGGAGCCCGCATGCCCGACCGTCCGCTCTTCGATGTCAGCCTCGTCCCGCTGACGATGGTGTACGAGGTGGGGAACACCATTTTTGTTTCCGGACACATCCCGATCGAACCTGACGGGCGGCTCAGCTCCGGAGACATCGCCCACCAGACCGATCTGGTCTTGCTGACGATCCGCGAGCGGCTTGAACAGATTGGGTCGGGGTTCGACGACGTCGTCAAGGTCACCGTGCTGCTCGCCGACGCCGTCCGCGACTTCCCCGTGATGAACGAGGTGTA
The DNA here is from genome assembly GCF_040638345.1 of Kribbella sp. NPDC026611. Taxonomy (NCBI): domain Bacteria; kingdom Bacillati; phylum Actinomycetota; class Actinomycetes; order Propionibacteriales; family Kribbellaceae; genus Kribbella; species Kribbella sp. NPDC026611. Next base: position 60,739 of record NZ_JBEZYC010000011.1, on the reverse strand, counting down.
CGGCCGGCATTTCAGCACGCTGCCACGCCCCTCCCGGACCACCCTGGGCGTGCAGCTTGCCGTCGACGTGCTGATCGAGGTCGAGATGATCGCCGTCCGCGGTCACCGCGTCTAGCCGGTTGTCCGCGCTGCTGCCGCGAAGTCGAACGTCGCAACGGTGTCGCCGGAGGCGGCTGTTCGCCGCAGCAGCGTCCCGGCCCATTCGTTGGCCGTCCCAGCGGGTGCCGAAAGGGTGATCGTTCCATCTGTGTCGACGTCGATGTCGACGGGAGCAGTGGTGACCAGACCAACCGGATCCGACCAGCACACCATATAGTTGCCAGCAGCAACCTCGAACGACACCGATACGCGCGATTCGACGGCAGTCATGTACCACGCGTACGCCCGACCTGACCGGGCGAGCCCGACCGCTTCACCGCCCGGCGCGATGACCTCCATCGGTGTCATGTCCGCGAACGGGACGCTATACAGGAAGTCTCGCAGGAAGGTGAGCTGGGATCGTAACCGCGGACCGCCACCACTGGAGGCGGTCTCTGGGAGGTGCCGGCTGCCGTCCTCCTGGCCGGGTGCGAAGCTGTAGTCCAGGTGGTTGAACCCCGAGCCGCCGCTCAACAGGAACCGCCAGGCTTCTCGCCGGTATGGCCGGTCGCCGACGCCGGCGTACCCGGTCTCGTCGTCGATCACCGGTAGGGCGACGTCCGGGTTGTCGGTCAGGGCCTCCGGCGTCGCGTAGTGGAATGTGAAGACGTTCGCGGTCGACGGGGTGTCCCTGATGATGCCGCGCTGGTTTGCGATGTTCCAGGAAACCGGGACGCGGCGGCCGCGGTCGGCGAACACCTTCGCGATCTCGGCGTCGATCCGATCCGTCCAGGCCGGCTCGACATTGCCGAAGTACGGCTCGTTGAAGATCTCGATCAAGACGTTGTCGTGGTCAACGAGCGCCTCAGTCAGTCGACGGGTCAGCGCGAGCTGGTGATCGAGCAGGCCACCGTTGCCGACCCGATACACCTCGTCCCAGGCGAGCGGCGGGAGCTCGTTGATGTTGTTGACCGTGTTCATCGGACTGATACCCCACTGCGACGCCGAGAACATCGCGGTGAAGATGGTGAACTCGACGACGATCCCACGCAGCCCGGCCTGGTTGACGAAGTCGTCCAGCCGGTCGAAGTACGCGGGCTCGAAGGCGGTCAGATCGAACCGCGTTCCGCCGTGCGCGTACCCGGGCACCTCGGTACGACGCCAGGGAGCGACAAAACGGCTGGGCCGCGGCGCGTACGGGTTCTCCCATCCCGAGCCCTCGATCGTCTGCTTCCGCTCCACGAACGCACCCGAGGCCGCCCGCGTGTAGTTGAAGCGATGCCGCTGCAGTGTGCCGAGGTAGCGGACATAGTCGAAGTCGAGGTTCAGTACCGCGCCGTAGTGCTCAGCCGATGTGATCAGCACGGTCGGCTCACCGCGAAAGCGGAAGTACCTCGGATTGGCCGGCCACAGGCCGAGTGGCTGCTTCGTCACGAGACGGTCCGGCCGGCTGCCGTTGACATCGCTGAAGTGATCGCCTCCGCCGCGTCTCGCCAGTGCTTCTGGAACACTCGCTCGGCCTCGTCCGGATCGCCGGTCGCGATCGCATCCACCAGCTCCTGGTGCGACTCCGCGGCCTGAACCTGGGTGATGACCGGCTGGCCGACGTTGGCGACCACCGACAGCACCATGCCCTTCTGCCGGCGCCACGTGTCGATCAGGAACTCGCTCCCGGCGCAAGCACAGATCGCCTCGTGCATCGCGAGATCCGCGTCCTGCCTGGTCCGCGGCGTCGACGACTTGTCGGTCAGCACCTCGGCCATCCGCTCGAGGTGCGTGCTGGCCACCGCCTGCAGATCGGGGCCGCGGAGCTCGATCGCGCGCCGGACCGCCCGGCCCTCGACGATCCCCATCAGCTCGAAGACCTCGACGGTGTCCTCCGGAGCGATGACCCGCACATAGGTTCCCCGGTTCGGCTTCGACACGAGCAGCCCGGCCTGTTCGAAACTGCGCAGTGCCTCCCGGAGTGTCCCGCGGCTGACGTTCATCTGCGCGGCGAGTAGCACCTCGTTGATCCGGTCGCCCGGCTTCAGGTCACCGGAGACGATCGCCTCTTCGACCTGCTCGAGGACCTGATCCCTCAAGATCCTGGGGGTGACTTCGAATCCACTCATGCCTGCTCCTCGTCCTCGGCGGTCCGCCGCCGGACTCTGGCGACCAGACCATTCTCTGTGCCGGGTGATCTACCTGTTGACCCGGGCACGCCAAGTATATCAACTGTTGACAGTCGACAGTTAGTCGCAATAGTTTGTCCACACCTTGGCCGCGACCCGGTGTCTGCGTGCCTGCTGACTCCGAAGGGGCCGACCATGTTTGCAAAGGGCTGGACCGCCTGCGTCGTTGCGACCATTGCCACCGCCGCAGCACTTGCCGGTTGCTCGAAGCAACAAGTCGTCGAGGAGAAGCCGGCGGCCGGCTACACGGCCGGCGTGTTGAGCAAGGAATTCGCGGGCACCTCGGTGCACGTGCTGATGCCCCCCTGGGCGAAGCTGCCCAAGAGCGTGATCACCGGCTTCACGGAGCGGACGGGGATCGAGGTCAAGTGGGAGACTCTCGACTACGACCAACTGCACGACAAGATCGTGGCGATGCAGGCGGCCGGCACGGCGCCCGCCGACATTCTGGAGATGGACGGCGGCTGGGTCGGTCAGTTCGGTGCCGCCGGTTGGGACACCGATCTGCGCAACTACCTCGGGCCGGAGACCCCTCATGATGCGGTCGGCGCCAAGGCGTTCAGCTACCAGGACCAGCAGATCGGCGTTCCGTACTCGCTCGACTTCCGCGGCAGCGCGTTCAACATGACGATGCTGAGCAAGACCGGCATCACCACCGTGCCCCGGACGTACGCGGAGGTCATCGCGGCCGCGAAGGCTGTCAAGAAGGCTGGACTGGCGAAGTACCCTGTCGGATTCCCCTTGGTGATCTCGGACGGCTCGGCGGCTGCCTGGTACTCACTCTTGCGCAGTTCGGGAGGCCAGATCCTCGGTGCGGACGGCCGGGCCGCGCTGACCGACGGATCGAGCGCGCTCGACTCCCTGCAGTTCCTGCGCACCCTGCACCACGAGGGCCTGCTCGACCCGGGCTCGGTGCAGCTCGACGACGGCAAGGTGGATAGCGCGTTCGCGGCGGGGCAGTCGGCGATCGTGCTCGCCGAGTCACCCGGTGCGCTAACGACATACGCGAGCCCGAAGGACAGCAGGATCGCCAAAGATCAGGTGGTCTTCGCGCATACGCCGGGACCGAAGGGAACTGATGGGCCTAGCCTCGGGGTTCAGGAGGCGTTGTCGATCCCGAAGGCCTCCAAGCACAAAGAGGCTGCGGCGATGTTCATCACCTGGTGGCTGCAAGCTCGCAACCAGGCGGCGGCGTACACCGATCCCGATGGCGGTGGCGGGTACATCCCCGCGAACCGGGCAGCGCTCGAGGACGTCGTACAGCAGGGCAAGCTGAAGGGCGGCCAGCAGATCATCGACTTGCTCGACAGCATCGAGCCGGTGATCGTCAACGGGCCGCCGACCTGGTTCGCGAAGTTCAACCGGGAAGCCGCGTCGATGGTGCAAAACGTCGCTGTCGGCAATGTCGAGCCGCAAAAGGGTCTCGATGACCTCCAGGCGCAGATCGCCAGGCAGGTGAAGTGAGCAGCCGGACCGAACCTGCCGCAGGAGTCCAGCTGAGTCGCACGGCCTGGCACCGCGAGGCCGGCCGGGCCCGGCGGCGGGAGAATGGGCGAGCCTACCTGCTGATCTCCGTCGCGCTGCTGATCACCGGCACGCTGGTGCTCTACCCGTCGGCACACAGCCTGGTCGGCAGCGTCTTCGCCAACCAACTGGGCGAGGCAGACCATCCGTTTGTCGGCCTCGACAACTACCGCACGGTGCTGACCGACCGTGGGTTCCGAACCGCGCTGATCAACACCTTCGGCTATCTGGTCGCATTGTCCGTGCTGCTGTTCGGCATCGGGCTTGCGCTGGCGACCTGGCTGAGGGCGCTGACCGGCCGCGTCCGGACGGTGGCGGTCGCGGTGATCATCCTGCCCTGGGCCGTCCCCGGAACCATCTCCGGATCACTGTGGGCGTTGATTCTGAACCCGACCGGGAGCGGGCTGCTCAACTCGGCGCTCACCCAGCTCGGTCTGATCGACACCAACGTCACCTGGATCCATGACCCGCGGATCGGGACCCTGATGATCGGGCTGATGGTGGCCTGGAGTGCGTCGCCTTTCGCGGCCATCATCTTCCTGGCCGGGCTCGAGGGCATCCCGCGGGAACTGTACGAGTCAGCGCGGGTGGATCGCGCAAGCCAGTGGCAGCAGTTTCGGTCGATCACCCTGCCGCTGCTCAGACCGGCGATGGCACTGGTAGCGCTGACCGGCGCGCTGTCGGCAATCGGCCTGTACGACCAGGTTTTCGTTCTGGTCGGCAACGACCCACAGCGAATTACCTTGACCGGTCAGGTCTACCTGTCGGCCTTCCAGGACTTCGACTTCGGTTTCGGGTACGCCGCATCCGTACTGGCGACCGGTCTCTCGGCCTTCTTCGCCTTCGTCTATCTCAAGTTCCTCTATCGCGAGGTGGAGTACTAGCCATGACGACATCGCTGCGAACGCGGATACTGCTGGCACTGGTCGGCCTGGTCGTGCTGTTCTGGACGCTGGCGCCGCTCTACTGGGGTGTGGTCGTCAGCCTGACAACGCCGGCCGACGCGCTCAAGGTGCCGATCTCCTTGGTTCCCGAGCACCTCACGCTGGACAACTATCGCGAGGTGATCGCCGGAACCGGCGCTACCGCCGGCTTTCGCCGGGCGATCTTCAACTCGTTCGTCCAATCGGTACTGGTGACGGTGACCACCTTGGCCGTCTGCGTTCCGGCGGCGTACGCATTCGCGCGGATTCGATTCCGCGGTGCCGGGCCGGCGCTCGCGCTGATCACGATCACCATGACCCTGCCGGTGTACTTGGTGCTGATCCCGCTGTTCCAGCTGGCCACGTCCACCGGGCAGGTGAACACGGTCCGCATCGTCGTCGCTGTCATCGTGTCCGGGATGATTCCGATCTCGATCTGGATCCTGCGCAGTCACATCGCAACCATCCCGGTCGAGATCGAGGAGGCCGCCCGGATCGACGGAGCCGGCACCTGGACGGTGCTGGTACGAGTGATCGGCCCCCTGATCGCGCCGGGAATCGTCGCCACCGGAGTGATCATCTTTCTTGGGAGCTGGGGCGAGTTCCTGATCCCCGCAGTGTTCGCGAACTCACCGGACGCCCAGCCGCTCACTGTCCTCATCCCGAATCTGACGACCAAGACCTCGGCCAAGTTCGGCCTGCAGGCCGCGGCGGGGCTCATCGGTTTGGTCCCTCCCCTCACCCTCGTCGTCATCTTCCAGCGCTACCTCCTCGCCGGCCTTCTCCGTGGCGCCACTCGGTAAAGGGACAAACTGTTTTAGCCACCTTCTGGACCAGGAGGGTCGGCCAGCAGCGGTCAGAACGCGACAGTAACCCAGCCGACACGGCCAGGACCCCGCGGCAAGCGGCTGGCCGCGGTTCTATGTGCCGCCTGATAAGCCGTTCGAGCCGCTTCCCTTGGCCCCGGCGCCTCACTATGCCGCCAGGGCGGGGTGCTGATGCCATGAGTTCTCGCCCCGTAGAGCTGTCAGACGCCGATGTCTGGCGAGAATGTCGAGATCCGTCGTACGGCCTCGATGTCTTCATCAAAGACCCGCGGCCGGTGAGCGGCCCCACGTAGCAGGAGAGCAGCATGACGAAGACCAGCCCGATCAAAGGCCTCGACGAGCTCGAGGTCATCACCTTGTTCGTCGAGGACGTAGCGGCTTGCAAGAAGTTCTACCTCGACGTGTTCGGTCTCGAGGTGATCTTCGAGGACCCCGACTCGGCCTTGCTCGGGCTCCGCAACCTGATGCTCAACCTGATCTCGGTCGGCGAAGCACCCACTTTGATCGAGCCGCATGCGGTCGCCGCGTCGACTGCCGGCGGGCGGGCGCTCTACACGGTCCGAGTCGACGACGCTGACGCGGCCGCCGCGGAGCTACAGGCGCATGGCGTCACGCTCCTGAACGGCCCGATCGACCGCCCATGGGGCAGGCGCACCGCGGCCTTCGCGGACCCGGCAGGAAACCTGTGGGAGATCGCACAGGCCCTCGACTGAGACTTTTCGACGGGCGGGGGATCTGTTTTGTCCCCCTGGCGAGGCAGGGTGTGTTCACGGCGCGTGAGGTGTGCGGGGGTCAGTATGACCGACAAGTCCTACTGCCCCCGATCGCCGGGTGCTGACGCCGTAGCCGCGATGCCGCGAAGGCGATCGGGTGATGATCAGCCTCAGCTGGAATTCAGCGGTACGGGGTTCGAACAAGCGGATCGGAGTCAAGCTCTAGGTCTAAACGTGTGGTTAAGGTGCGTATTCCTCCTCAGGACAGCGCGGACGGTGCCGAGGACGGGCCGAGGAGGAGTTCGCCGTTGTAGGTCTGGCCGGGTGTCATCGTCTTGTTGTAGGCGACGTGCAGCGCGACCGGTGCGCCGGCCGCGACCGGGCCGGTGGGTACGCCGCTGACGGTCAGGTCCTTGCCCTGGATCGCGTTCACGTTCAGGGTGAAGGCCGGCGTACCGCTCACCGAGAACCCGTGGACCCAGATCTGGTAGTTGCCGTCCGGCAGGTTCACCAGGTCGACCGACTCGTTCGCGGTCGACGTGGTGGATGAGGCGACGACCTCGGACGGCAAGAACACTCCGTCGTTGTTCGCATCCCGGACCACGAACAGGTCGAGGTCGTTGCTGTCGAGCGCCGTACTGACGCTCAACCGGGACGCGTGCGACAGCGTGAGGTTCTTCCGCACGCTCGCCGTCGACGGGTCGTCAGGGTTGTCCTGATGCGCCGTCTCAGTCGTCGTACTCGGCTGGCTGAGCCCGAAGGCGTCTACCTTCAGTCCCTCCAGCGGCACGCTCGACTCGAACCTCACGTCGAACCCACCGGAGTCACCGGTCGCCGTCTCATTGACCGACGACGGCGTCACCGACGCACTGCCCAGCTGAACCTTGAACGGGGTGTTGAACTTGTCGCCCTACGGCGCGCCGTACACGGAGTCGGGTTCGAGCTCGAAGGCGGCACGTGCGATGCAGGGTCCGTGCTCGAACAGCATGCCGTAGAAGCGCTCGCGAAAGTGTCATGCCCGTGAAGTAGGCCACCCACGACCAAGGCGATCTGCTCGATTGGACAGGCATCCTTGACGCTCGGCGCGAGCGAGCCGTCCAGCAGGGCGAAGCCGTGCGGAGCGGCCGCCGGCCGGCGTGCCGACAGTTGCCGCCACCAACTGGTCGCTGTGTCGACGATGGCTACAAGTGGGGTCAGACTTGCGAATAGTTCACATTTAGCGTAAGTATGATGCATGTCGAGGCCGAGTGCTACCGAGGACGTGTTCCGCGCTGTGGCCGACCCCACTAGACGCGCTGTGCTGGAGACTCTGCTGCGCTTCAGAGAGATCCCCGTCACGGAACTCGCAGACCGCCTGGAAGTGACGATGCCGATGCTCTCTCGCCACTTGGCTGTGCTGCGTCACGCCGGACTGGTGCGGGAGCGCCGCGCTGGCCGCCAGCGCCTCTACAGCATCCAGCCTCAGCCACTGCAGGACCTGTTCGACTGGGCTTCGCTTTTCAGCGAGTTCTGGTCCGAACGGCTGAAAGGCCTGCACGACTACCTTGACCGGCAAACCACAACCATGCCAAGCCATCCAGAAGCAAGCAGTCCACCAGAACCAGGAGAACCCGACAATGCGACGTGACCTCACCCTCGAGACCACCCTGCCTCATCCGCCATCCACGGTCTGGCGGGCTCTTACTGACCCCGAAGCCCTCTCGGAATGGCTGATGCCTGTCCATGACTTCGCACCCGTCGTCGGACACCACTTCCAGCTACGCGCAAAACCAATGCCGGGCTGGGATGGAGTGATCGAAGGCAAGGTCCTGGAAGTTGACGAACCCCATCGGCTCGCTTACAGCTGGAAGGGACGACGCATGCGAAACACCACCACTGTCCGGTGGACCCTGACCGCGCTCGCAGACGACGCAGGGACACAGCTGCGGCTGGACCACCAGGGATTCGAGGGACCGAGCGGTGCCATCCTCGCTTTCATGCACCGAAGCGGCTGGAAGAAGTTCACGACCGGCCGGCTACCGTCGTACCTGTTGGCCCAAGCAACGGGGACAACGACCGGCTCGGAGACGACGACTTGAGCACCATCGCCTTCCACGTCGAACTGGTCAAGGAGCGCAACACCGTCCGCCTGTGCGTGCCCGCCGAGCTCGCATCCTCGCTCGGGACAGCACGTCTGCTGCCAGCGCTCCTCACGATCAATGGCGAGCCGGTTCGTGCCACTCTCCACAAGATGGACGGCACCTACATGACAGCCGTCAACAAGGATGTCCAACGGCAGGTAGGCGCTACCGCCGGCGACACGGTCGACGTCACGATCGAACTTGAGGCAGCAGAGGATCAGAATGTCGAAGTACCTCACGACCTCGCCATCGCCCTGGCCCAGGCCGATGCAACGAGGGCCTTCGATCAACTCACCAGATTCCGGCAACGCGAGACGATCAAGAACGTGACCTCGGCGAAGAAGCCCGAAACCCGCGCCCGCCGCATTCGCCTGACAGTAGAGCGCCTCACCGAACTCCCAGGGACGGCGTGCGAGTCATGAACGCGTGAAGGTGAACTCTCCTCCGACCCTTGGGTTGACTAGCTGGCGCTATCCGTTCGGCTGGTCCGGGCAGCTCAGACCAGGGGTCAGGTCGGCTAGTGAGTGAGTCGATAGGAGACGGTGCGGTATCGATGAGGCCTATCAGGTCGAGAGCGAGCCCGAAAACGTGCTCAAGGCCGGCGTTGCCGGGTGGAGGACTATGCCCACGCTCTCGGCTACTCGGCCTGGACTCTCTCGCGCGCCACTCACCTCGGCTTCCCCAGCGCGACCGACTTCAGCCGCGCCCTCGTCGGCACACCGCTCGTTGCCGGGGCGGACGCGGCCACGCAGCGCGGACCACCTGACGAATCCGGATCGGGTACGACGACGTCAGTCGGTACCTCACCAACACGATGTTCCTCGACCTGGTCCGTGACAGCTGGATCGGCAGCCGACGTCCTGCGTCCGAACTCTCGAAACCCTCGTCCAGGAAAGTCTCGAGTCGGGCGGCGCGGTCATGCTGGGTCTCAAACACGGTCAACACCCCGTACGTGAGCGAGTTTCGGTGCGCGGTGTCAGATCGGCGCGTCCTCATCTGCTGAAAGCCAGCAGCCAACCATCACTTCGGTTGGAGGCATGACATGGCGAGGCCACCACTGCAAATCGGAACCTGGGTACGCATCTCGTCGAAGGTCGTCGAGACCGACAGCAACGGCAAATCCGTCACGCACCGGTCCCAGGCCAAGCGGCCGGAACCCTTGCCTCATCGAACCTCAGGTCACGGGTGAGCGTTCAGTGCGTATCGTCTTGTGTCTTCTTGCTGCTGATGATTCGGTTGAGCGTACGAACGTATTCTCGGTACGCCTCGGTCCCGGTCTTGGTGAGGCTGAGCCAGGTGACAGGTCGGCGGTCCGCAACTCCCTTGACGATTCGGACGTAACCGGCGTTGTTGAGGACGGCGACGTGTTTGGACAGTAGCGAATCGCTCACCTCGACGATGTCCTTCACGTACCTGAAGTCCGCTTCGCTGGTGGTGGCCAGTACTGCCATGACCGACAGGCGCACCGGGGAGTGGATGATTTCGTCGAGTTTGTGGCGTGGGTGTGGCTCGTTCATTTCTCGCGGAGGGCCAGTGCGGCGGCGAAGCAGACCGCGGCCGGCAGCAGGCCGGGCAGGGCTGCGGCGATCGTGCCCTGCCTCAACACGAAGATGTCGAGCGCGCCGGCGACGACGACGGCTACGACGTACCCGGCCCATAGTCGTTGTTCGACGCGCAGCACACCAGGTGCCGACGTGCTCGCCCGGCGGATACCCATGCCCACGAAGAACAGCGTCACCGGGAACAGGATGAGGAGGGAATCGTACGGCTTCACGACCGCCCGGGGTATCGCGCCCACTACCGCGAAGTAGGCCAGCGAGATGACGCCGAGCAGGACAACGCCACCGACGTAGATTCGCTTCATGCGAGCTACCCGGTTCTCCAGCTGGGTGATCCTGCTCGCGGCGGCATCATGATCGAGAGGCCCGTCGGCACTGCTGTTCATGGACGCTCCTTCCTGATACAAGGGCTCACCAGATCATGCGACACACTTGAAGAGCTTTCAAGTGCACCGAATCAGCTCGTTTACGCATCAAGCGGTCTCGAGCGTCCCGATGACAGGTCGCCCTGGACTGGTTGCTGACCAAGCCCGTCGTCTCCGCGGCGATCGCCGGAGCCACCAAACCGCTCCACCTCGCGGACGCGGGCGCCGCCCTCGGTCTCGACCTCTCCGAGGAAGAGGTTCGCCGCCTCGAAGACCCGTACACGATCCAAGCTGCGTACTGGTGGTGACTCTGACAGATGTGACATACCTGCCGCGTCGATGCATCTCAGACAGTATGATCTCTATCGCTCGGCCGACGGTGGTGGGCATTGCGGCCCTGCTCACGTTCGCCGGCTTGCCAGGACCGGCGAACGCGAGTGCCAACGAACCCCACTACACGGTGACCATCCGGCACCTGGACAGGTCCGGAACTGCCACGGTCGATTTTCTCGACACGGTCGTCAACCGCCGAACGGCCGAGGCCCTGGAGTCCAGCCAGGACGGCGACACGACCACCCTTCAGGTTCCCGCCGGGCAGTACCTCGTCGACAGCCTGATCGGGATCGGCAAAGGGAGCATTGAGACCAGTCAGCTCATCCAGCCACGGCTGGATGTCGACTCCGACCTGACGCTGACCATCGACGCGCGGCAGGCCAGACAGGTTCGCATCGATCCGCCCTCGTCCGCTGTCCACGAAGTACGAACAGTTGTCGACAGCAATTACACCGTCAACAATCGAGGCTACTCGACAAGCGTCTCTACGCGGCTCGGTGGCCCGGAGCGCATCTACACCGCTCAGCTCGGCCCGTCCGTGCCGGGACTGACCAGCGCCGTCCGCAGTATCTGGGCCCAGCCCACCGCCAAGGGATTCGACGACACACCGGTGTCCTACTCGCTGGCGTGGCCTGCCATCGACGGGTACCCCACCGGCTACACCAAAGCTGTCAATCAGCGCGACCTCGCGACCTTGCGGCCGACGCTGGTCGCGCAAGCACCTGGCACCATCGCCAGCCTCGGGTACGACGGATTCGGAGCCGACGAAATCATGGGCGGCGGTTACACCTTCACCTACCGGACGTTGCCTGCCACACCAACCGTCTACGTGAATACCAACGGACTGAGCTGGCAGACAAGCGCGTACTACTTCACCGACGACGGCGGCTTCGGCCTGTCGGGGGACCCCGCTACTTATCAGCCGTCCGGCACCTATACCGACGTCATCGGCTCCGCCGTGTTCGGTCAGGCGCAAGGAAGACCGCAGTTCAACTCCCGGACCGGTGACACCCTGCGGATCGCCCCGTTGCAGGCCGACGCCCGCAGTCACACCTCCTGGGCCGCCACCGGACACGGCTCACTTGTTCTCCGGCGCAACGGAACCCAGCTGGCGAACCTGCCGTACCCCTTCACCACAACACCAGGCGAAGTGGACGTGCCGCCCGGGCCGGCCGACTACCGAGTCGAGGCGAGCACGGTATCGACCGGGATTCTTGACGTGTCCACGGCCGTCCGCGCTTCTTGGGGCTTCCGGTCGGACACCACGAAGACGCAGACACCACTGCCCCTCTGGACCGTCACCGCCCGACCGGCGGTTGACGCCAAGAACGTCGTACGCACACGACGGACCCACCGGCTGCCCATCACCGCGACGGCTCCTGACGGCTCCACAGCCGGAAAGGTGACGACGCTGACCGTACAGATATCCACCGATGACGGTGCGACCTGGCGGTCGGCCCCTGTCCACGAGACCTACGCCACCGTCACCGTACCGGCCGGCGCGCAGTACGTATCGCTACGGACCCACCTCGTTGATTCCATGGGGAACACAGCCGATCAAGAGATCAAGCGAGCCTACAAGGTCAGTCCGCTGACATAGCTCGGTCAGCGTCCTCATGGTAATTCGTCCAGCGAATCCAGCCAGTTGTCGACGAGTTGTGTGAAGGCCTTCGGTCGTTCGTGGTGCAGAAAGTGTCCTGCGCCGGGCCAGAGGACCACCCGCGAGCCGGGCCGGAGCGAGCAGGTCAGGTCCCAGGCTGCCATCGACGGGGTCGGGCGGATGCAGAGGAGCGGCTGGTCCAGCGAGGCGAGAGCTTTCGCGGCCGCGGGGCGTGCGCCGATCGCGCCGGGATCGGTGTACATCCCGGCATAGCTATCAGCGAGGACGTGCCCCGGTGTGCGCAACAGCTGGTCTCGCACGCGGTCGGTCAGATCGCCTAACTGCCGTACGGCGGCAGCAGCGCCGTCCCGCCGGAGATCCATCAGCCGCTGCTCGCAGGACGCCGCCTCGACCTCGTCGGCGCCGTACGCCGGGTCGATCGCCACCACCGCCCGGACCAGGTCCGGCCGTTCGATGGCCAGCCGCACCACGATCTGCCCACCCATCGAATGGCCGACCGCGACAACCGGTCCGAGGTCGAGCGCCTCGATCAGCGTGCCGAGGTCAAAGGCATAGTCCTGCGGAAGGTATCCCTCGGAAGGAACCGGGGAGCGACCGTGGCCACGGAGATCGACCGTCACGACCCGGCGGCCCGCGAACGCGACCGGATCCCAGGACCGGCCGTCCCCGCCCCAGCCGTGCACCAGGAGGATCGGCTCACCGGCTCCTTCGGCCGTGAAGCACAGCCGTACGGCTTCGACATCGGGCTGCATGAGTGGCAGCATAGTTAACGTTTTCTATGCAGCTCCAGCTCCAACTCCAGCAGCGAATTTTCGACTCTCGAGGAGACCCCGGGTGCCCAGACCGTCGTCCAACGGCCGGCCGACGGTCAAGGACGTCGCGGCCGCCGCGAACGTGAGCGCCACCACCGTCTCCCGCGTGCTCGGCGGCGACTACCCGGTCAGCGCCTCGACCCGGAAGCGAGTGCTCCGCGCGATCCGCGACCTCGACTACGTCATCAACGCCCAGGCCCGGGCTCTCGTCGGCGGATCGACCCGGACCGTCGCGTTCGTGGTCCGCGACCTGGTCGGGCCGTTGTTCGCGTGCATCGGCCAGGGCGTCGAGCTGCAGGCAACCGCCGAGGGTCGCGTGTGTCTGGTCTCCACCCATCACGGCGATCCCGATCGCGAGCTCGAGCTGATCGAGTTGATGCGCGAGCAGCAGACCGAGGCCGTCGTACTCGTCGGCGGCGGCCTGCGGACCGAGTCCCACACCGGCCGGATCGCGGAGATCGCGTACTCGCTCGACCGGGTCGGCTCGCGGCTGGTGCTGTGCGGCCGTCCGCCGATCGGCCCGGACGTGCCGGCCACTGTCGTCGAGTACGACAACGAGGGCGGCGCGTTCGCGGTGACCGACTACCTGATCTCTCTCGGGCACCGGCGGATCGCGTTCGTCGGCGCCGGCGAGCCGGAGCACAGCACGACGGGCGCGCGACTCGGCGGGTATACCGCGGCACACGCTGCCCGCGGTGTCGAGGTCGACCGCGAACTGATTGTCAGCGGCAACTACGACCGCGAGTCCGGCTACCGGCAGACGACGACGCTGCTGGCTCGCGGCGCCCGGATGACGGCCGTCGTCGCCGTCACCGACATCGTCGCCACCGGCGTCCTCGCCGCCCTCCGGGACGCCGGCCTGCGGATCCCCGAAGACGTCTCGGTCGTGGGGTACGACGACATCCCGCTGAGCGCGGACCTGAACCCGGCGCTGACGACGGTCCGGATCCCGCACGAGGAACTCGGGCGCGCCGCCGTACGGCTGGCGTTGCACCGCGACGAGCACGCTCTCGACCAGCACATGATGCTGGGCACGCACGTCGTGATCCGGTCGTCCACCGCTCCTCCCCGTCAGGATTAGCCCGGGATTAGACTCTGGCGGCGATGCCACGAGAGGGGAACATGACAGACGAGGGAGCATCCGGTCGCCGGCGGGCGTCGACGGGTCCGACGCTTGCCGATGTGGCCGCCCACGCAGGGGTTTCACCGGCGACGGTCTCCCGCGTGCTGGCCGACAACTACCCGGTCTCCCGCTCCGCCCGGCAACGAGTCCAGCGGTCGATCCGCGAGCTGAACTACTCCGCCAACACGCATGCGCGGGCGCTCGCGGCGGGAGCAGGATCGAAGACGATGGCCTTCATCCTGGCGGATGTTCGCGGGCAGTCCTTCGCGGACGCAGCGCACGGTGTCGAGCAGGAAGCGGCGCAGCGCGGCTGGCTCACGTTGATCGGCACCACGCAGGGCGTCCCGGAGCGCGAGCTGGCGCTCGTCCAGCTGATGCGAGAGCAGCGAGCCGGCGCGGTGATCCTGATCGGCGGGGTCACGGACGAGGCCGACGAGTACCGGCAGAAGATGACCGAGCTCGCGAACTCACTCCACGCGGCGGGATCGTTGCTGGTGCTGTGCGGCCGGCCGCCGTTGGGCGACGGGGTTCCGGCCGCCGTGATCGAGTACGACAACGAGAACGGCGCGTACGCCCTGACCAGCCATCTGCTGTCGCAGGGCCATCGGCGGATCCTGTTCCTGGCCGGCCCGGAGCGGCACAGCACCAGCATCGAGCGGCTCGCCGGGTATCGCAGGGCGCTGACCGACTTCGGTGTACCGGATGCTCCGGAGTTGATAGAGCACGGCGTCTTCACGCGTGCATCTGGCTACCAGTTGACCCGGCGCAGGCTGACCGCGGGCCACGACTTCACCGCGGTCTTCGCGGGCACCGACGTGGTCGCGGCCGGGGTCTACGCTGCCGCGAACGAGCAGGGCCTGTCCGTGCCGGAGGATCTGTCCGTCGTCGGGTACGACGACGTCGAGCTCGCCCAGGACCTGCGCCCGCGCCTGACCACCGTGCACGTGCCCTACGAGGATCTCGGGCGTACGGCGGCCCAGATCGCCGTCGCCGACCAGCACCTGCAGCCGGGCTGGGCCGGCTATCACAGGCTGTTCAAGACCCATGTGGTGATCCGGAGCTCGGTCAGCCGGGTGCGTTAGCCGGCGAGCTCCGCGGGTATCTCGAGGATCGCCGCCAGCGCGTGTGATACCGCGTCACCGGGGCCCGAATCGACCACCACACAAGGGATCTGATGTGCCGCGAGGTACGCCAGCTGCACCTCGGTGAACTCGGCATCGAGCCCGATCACCCCGCGGCTGCCACGTGTGAACAACTGCTCCAGCCACAGCCGGGGCACCGGGGACCCGGGCGTGACCGTCGTGACCACGACAGCCAGCCCGGGCTCGCGGACCCGCTCGGCCAGGCCGGTGAGAACCTCGCCGGCCCAGCTCGTCCCGGTGCTGCCGACCACGACATCGACGAGCACGGACGCGCTCCGTCGTACCGTGCGCTCCACCGGATACCCGGCGCTCCGCAGTACGGCGCGTACCCGCTCGCGCGTCGCGGGCGCGACGTCCGGGTACGCCCGCAGTACCTTCGACACCGTGGACACCGAGACGCCGGCCTCCCGCGCGACGACGGCGAGCTTTCTCCGCGGCGTACTCATCGGTCCTCAGGCACCCTTGAGGTATGCGTTCGCCTGCTTCTCCATCTCGGCCTGCAGGTCCGCGAGCCCGGCCTTGTCGACCGCCTTCTTCAGGCTGTCCAGGCCCTTGTCGACGTCGACCGCTCCGATCCACAACGGGTTCCCGTACTGCGTCATCGCCGCGCTCACCTGACTGTCCTGCCGCTTCACCGGAGTCACGTCCGGCACGAACGACGCGTACGGGTCGACGGTGAAGTTGTCGTAGTCCTGCGCCCAGTCGAACCACGCCTCCTCGGTCGGCGTGATGTCCTTGATCTTCTTCTCCAGCTTCTGCCGCCAGCACAGGGCGAACCCGGGGAACCCGTACTGCGAGAGCTGCTCGAACTTGTCCGTGCCGACCGGCTTCCAGTCCCTGCCTTCGACGCCGTAGCTGAGCAGATCGTGGTTCTCCTTGATCGAGACCCAGTCCTCCAGCTGCAGGGCGCGCTCGTTGCTCTTGCCCTTGACGTTCAGCACGACGAAGTTGTCGGCCTGGAAGGTCTGGTTCGGCTTCGCGTCCTTGCCGCCGCCGAGCGGGATGACGTTGGCGATCTGGGCGCCCGGCACGGCCTTGCGCAGCGGCGCCAGCGCCTGGGACGACAGGCCGTCGGTCATCGCCCATCGGGTGGAGATCCGGCCGGACTCGAACTGGGTGCCGATCGTGGAAGAGTCGACGTTGAGCGCGTCCTTGTTGATGATTCCGTCCAGGTAGTACTTGCGCACCGTGCGGAGCGCGTCGAGAACGCCGGGCGCCTCCCAGAACGGGATCGGGTGGGCCGAGCCGGTCGTTTTGCCGTCCTGCGCCAGGTAGAACGGGAACGAGCCGCCACTGAAGGTCTGCACGCTGACGTGCGGGTTCTCCCAGTCGTGCTGGTTGAGCCAGCCGACGGGGGCGAACGCGACGAGCAGGTCGGGCATGTTCGACGAGATGCCGACCGGAGTGATCTTCACCTTCTGTTTTACGTCGTACCAGAACTTCTCCAGCTGGTCGAACGTACTGAGGTCGCCGGCGCCGAGCTTGTCGGCCAGGTCCCGCCGGACGGTGAAGTGGTGCAGGCGGGCGGCGGAGTTGACCTGCGGGATGCCGTACAGCTTGCCGGACCACTTGTTCTGCTCGAGCAGCTGGGAATCGAGCGTCTTGCTGAGGTTCGGGTACTTGCCGATCAAGTCGCCGACCGGCACGAGGGACTTGCTCGCGACCAGCTGGATCATGTTCAGCCAGCGGGCCTGGAGTGCGGTGTCGAACCTCTCGCCGGCGGTGAACTTCAGCAGTGACTGCTGCTGGTAGTTCGACCAGGCGATGAACTGCGGCGAGATCGTGAAGCCGAGATCCTTCTTCAGCTTCTCGTTCACCTTCGCGAGGACGGCGTCCCAGCCCTTCGGCGCGTCACCGGGGAGCAGCAACGCAAGGTTGTCGATGCTACCACCGGAGCCGGAACCGGACGACGAGTCGCCGCAGCCGTTCAGGCCGAGAAGGGATGCGAGGGACAGGCCGCCGGTGGCGGCCAGAAAGCCGCGCCTGCTGAGACCGGCTGGAGATGTGGCGGGCACGATGCCTCCTGGAAGTACTGAAGTGGTGGGAGGAGCCGTCAGCCTTTGGTGGCTCCGAGCGTGATGCCTTTGACGAAGTAGCGCTGCGCGAACGGATACGCGAGCAGGATCGGGCCGATGGTGACGACCGTCAGGGCGAGCCGGAGCTGGTAGACCGGCGTCGATTGCTCCGCGGCCGTCGGCAGCATCTGCGAGAACGAGACGTTCGAGATCAGGTTCTGCAGCAACAGCGGCAGCGGATACTTGTGCACGTCCGACATGAACAACAGCGCCGTGAACCATTCGTTCCAGTAGTGCACGGCGTAGAACAGGCCGACCACCGCGAGGATCGGCTTCGACAGCGGAAGCCCGATCCGGAAGAAGATCTGCATCTCCCCCGCGCCGTCGACCCGCGCCGAGTCGAGGATCTCCTCGGGCAGCTGCCGGAACGCCGAGACCTGGATGAACACCAGAAAAGGTGCCACGAGCAACGGCAGAATGACGGCGAAGTAGCTGTTCTGGAGCTTCAGGTACTGCGTGACGAGCAGGTACAGCGGGACGAGTCCGCCGCTGAACAGCATCGGGATGTACGCGAAGACCGCCAACGGCCTGCTGACGTACGGCAGCCGCCGCGCGATGACCCAGCTCAACCCGGACGTGAAGGTCAGCGCCATCGCCGTACCGAGGACGGTGATGAAGATGCTCGCGGTGTACGCGCTCAGCACGGTCGGACCGGTGAAGATCAGCTCGTACGACGTGGTGGAGAACGGCCTCGGGATCAGGCTGTAGCCGGTGGTGGCCAGCGTCTGCTCGTCGGTGAACGACCCGGAAACGATCATCCAGAACGGCACCAGGCAGACCAGCATGAAGGCGGTGACGCCGATGACGCTGACGACGGTGAAGGCCTCCGGGCGGCGCCGCCGCCGGGTGGCGGTGCGGGTGGTCGTCTTCGCCAGGCTCGAGGTGAGGGCAGTGGTCACAACAGGCTCGTTTCCTTGGAGTACCGGCGCTGGATCAGCAGCGCCGTCGCGACCAGGACGAACCCGACGACGGACTGGAACAGGCCGATCGCCGCTGTGGTGCCGAAGTCGCCGATCTGGCGCAAGGAGCGGAAGACGTAGGTGTCGATGACATCGGTCGTCGGGAATAGCGTGCCGTTGTCGCCGATGATCGCGTAGATCGTGCCGAAGTCGCCGTAGAAGATCCGGCCGACGCCGAGGACGAGCAGCACCGCCGCCGTCGGCTTCAGCAACGGGAGCGTGATCCGCAGCGCCATCTGCGCCCGGCTCGCGCCGTCGATCTGGCCGGCCTCGTAGACGTCCTCGGGGATCGACGTGATCGCGGCCAGGAAGATGACGCTCATGTAGCCGCCCATCTGCCAGACCTTCACCACGGTGAGGATCCACGGCCACGGACCGGGCTCGGTGTACCAACTGACCGTCGGCAGGCCGAAGCCCGACAGCGCGTCGTTGACCGCGCCGCCCGAGCCGGCCGGGCCGGACAGCAGCACCTGCAGCATGATCGCGATCACGACCGGCGAGACGAAGTACGGGAAGAAGATCGTCGACTGGGCGACGCGCTTGAAGTACCGGCCGCGGAGCTCGTTGAGCATGATCGCGAGCGTGACTCCGGCGGCCAGCGTCGCGGCCAGGAACAGCACGTTGAGCAGCAGCGTGTTCACCAGGATCCGCTGCGCGTCGCCCGAGCTGAAGAAGTACCGGAAATTGTCCAGGCCGTTCCACGGGCTGCCGAAGATCCCGCGGCTGATGTCGAACTCCTTGAAGGCGACCACCAGCCCGGCCATCGGGGCGTAGCTGAAGACCAGGAAGAACGCCACGGCGGGCAACGCCAGCACTCCCAGCCACAGACCCGTCCGCAGCATCGCGCGGCGCCGCCCGGCCGGCAGATCGGTCATGGCAGTCTCCTTCCGATTTTCTATAGAAAGCGCTTTCCATCTGCCGGGAACCTAACTGCGCCACTAAGGCGTGTCAAGGGCAGGGATCGTTGTCTTTCAGGCACCGCGGTCGAGATCGGCGAGCGTGACCGGGAAGCGGAGCGGGTCCCCCGACAGGAAGCGCTGGAGCTCATCCGCGACACAGGCGCCGAGGCGGGTGAGTTCGTTGCCGTGCGAACCCGCGACGTGTGGCGTGACGAAGGCGTTCGGCAGGCTGAACAGTGGTGAGCCGGGCGGCAACGGCTCCGGATCGGTCACGTCGAGTACCGCGGCGAGCCGTCCTGACAGCAACTCGGCGGTCAGAGCCTCGGTATCGACGAGCTGTCCGCGCGCGGTGTTGATCAACATCGCCCCGTCGGGCATCAGCGCCAGTTCGTCCCGTCCGATCATGCGGTACGTCTCCGGCGTGGAGGGCGCATGCACGCTGACGATGTCGCTGGTCGAGAGCAAGGTCGTCAGGTCGACCACGGGCAGGTCATCGGCGTACGGGTCGTAGACCTGGACGTGGAAGTCCAGCGGCCGCAGGAGCTCGATCACCTGCCGGCCGACCCGGGACGCGCCGATGATGCCGACCGTGCGCCCGTAGTTCCCCACATCGGCATGGATGAACCCGAGCTCGAAGCCCTGGTCTCGGCGATAGCGCTCCCGCAATCCGAACGCGCCCTTGCCGGCCAGCAGAATCGCGCCGAGGGCGAACTCCGCGACCGGTACGGCGTTGGCCGACGCCGCGGACGACACCGCGATGCCCCGCTCCCACACCTCCGGACACAGGTGCCCTTTCACGCTGCCGGCGGCGTGCAGCACCGCGCGGAGTTTCGGCATCGCATCCAGCAGCGGTACGCCGATCGCGGGACAGCCCCAGCCGGTGATCAGGATCTCGAGGTCGGCGAGCCGTCCGTCCAGGCGCGGATCGTCGAACCGGTCGACGACCAGCACCGGATCACCGGCGACGAGTTCGCCGATCCGCCGCAGCACGGCGGCCGGGAACAGCGATGGCCAGTGCTCCGCGGACAGCACGAAGACGGCCGGCGGTCGATCGGGCACAGTACCTCCAAAAGTCCAGAGAGCGCTTTCTGGATCAACCTCTCGATGTGCGCTCAAGCGTCGCACAGCAATCGTTAACTATGCAGGTCCAAAAATTTCGGGAACGGGTTCGTTCTTGGCTGCCGGTGACCGCGATGCGAGGCTCCCGCTGGTCCCGGCCGACGAACCAGGGAGAGTGGCTCACGATGAATCAGTACCGGGCAGCCGTCGCAGTAGCGGCGGCTGCCGTCCTCACGGCGCTAGGCGGGCTCGTCGGAGTCGCGCCGCCCGCAGCCGCCGCCGGGTTCCCCGCGCCGACGATCAACCGCGTGACATCAGCGGCTGGATTCGTGCATCCCGGTCTGGCGGCCAGCGCGTCATCCCTCGAGACAGCGCGTACCCAGGTGCAGCAGCGCGTCGAACCGTGGGCGTCGTACTACGCGGCGATGACCGCGACGTCGTACGCGTCGACGACCTTCAGCTCGCGGAACCAAGGCCCGGGTGTGGACCAGCCCGCGAACAAGTCGTTCAACTCGCAGGGCGTCGAGTCGCAGTTCATCGATGACGCGTTCCGCGCGTACACGCAGGCGATCCAGTACGTGATCACCGGCGATCCGGTGTACCGCGAGAACAGCTTGCGACTGATCCGGATCTGGAGCCATCTGGATCCGAACGGGTACGTGTACTACCCGGACGCCCACATCCACAGCGGCGCTCCGCTGATGCGGATGCTCGCGGCCGCGGAGATCCTGCGCTACACCAGCGTGAACGCCGGGACGAGCGGCTACGACCTCGCCTGGAACGACAGCGACACCGCGAACCTGACCGCCAACCTCGTCGTACCGCTGACCCAGACCTTCCTGTACCGCAACCACAACTTCATGGGGCAGCACAGCTACTCGCTCATCGGTGCGATCGCCGGCTACATCTTCACCGACAACCTCCCCCGCTATCGCGAGGCGGTCGAGTGGTTCTCGGTCAACTCGACCAACACCGACGCCGACACCAATGGCGCGCTCAGCAAGGTGATGCCGCTGATCGCGAAGAACGATCCGCGCAATCCGTACGGGCGCTCGTTCGTGCAGTTACAGGAGATGGGACGCGACCAGGCACACGCCTGGGACGACGTCACGATGCTGACCCAGCTCGCGCGCGTGATCGACGTCCAGGGGACCCGGCTCGATCCGGTCCGCGGCACGGTGTCGACGGGCCGCGACGCGGTCTCGCCGTACGCGTTCGGAGACTACCGGCTGCTGCGCGGATCGGAGCAGTTCTTCGCGTTCATGATGGGCAAGGACATCCCGTGGATCGACACCACCCGACGCGGCGGCGTGCTCTCGCAGGCGTATCGCGGCCGGCTCTTCGACCCCACCAACGAGCTCTACACGATCTACCAGGGCCTGCTCGGGCCGGCTGTTTCCAAGATCGCGCCGAGCATCACCAAGCTGGCGACCAAGCAGGACGGCGGACCGCAGTTCTTCTGGGGTACGGCGCCGTACAACTTCTGGAACAGCAACCCGGACTTCAATCCGGACGCCTGGCTGTCGTTCCCCGCGTCGCTCGCCGGTACGACGACGCCGGTGCAGCAGAACGCGCTGGTGCAGGCGGAGACGCGCACCGTGCCGATCACGCCCGGGACGTCGGTGCACGGGACATACGTCCGGATGAAGCCCCGCTCGACCCTGGCGGTGCGGACGCTGCTGTACGACGACCGGTCCGGGTACCGCCCGGTCGGCGTTCTGATCCGGACCAACGGTGCGGCGACGTTGCAGATCCGCAAGGAACGAACGCTCGCGCCGTACTACTCATTGACGCTGCCTGACACCCACGGCAAGTGGCGGTACATCACGTATGACATGAGCACCAGCAAGCTCCGCGGCAGCGCGGGCGGCGAGTATCTCGCGTACTACACCGTCCTGGGATCCGACGTGGATCTCGATGCCGTCAACCTGAAGGCCAAGACCGAGCTGTCACCACCGCAGTTCCCGCAAGGCTCCGACGTACGCCTGCTGGGTGTTGCCGGTGAGCCGCTGTCGACGCCGCTAGTTGCCACGGACAACGATCCGCTCAGCTACACAGCCGGAACCAGCTTGCCGGCAGGCGCGGCGATCGACGCGCAGACCGGAACGCTGACGTGGCGTCCGACCACTCGGCAGGTCGGCACGGTCGACACGTTCGTCGTCGCCTCCGACCCGACCACAGACGCCGTACTCCGGGTCCGGCTGACAGTAAGTCCGGACCGCTCGGCGGCAATCCAAGCGGCGCTGGACGGGTACGACGCTGTCGGCTACACCCGTGCGACCGAGAACGCGGTCGAGGCCGCGAAGACCGTCGCCGAAGGACATGTCCAGAGCGCGGACTCGGCGACCTTCGCCGCTGATCTCGTCAACCTCCAGAGCGCAGTCGCGCACCTGGAGAAGCTGACGCCGACGATGTCCGACGACGGCTCGTTCGACTACTGGGGCCGGGCCACCTCGGCGACGCTGTCCCAGGTTGCCCTGGGCAACATGCTCGACGGTGACTTCAACACGTTCTCAGGCGATCTGACCGCGCCGGCGATCATCGACTTCGGGTCCGGCTTCCGGATCACCGCCGACGCATTCGGATTGCAGGCGCGGTACAACTTCGCGAATCGAACTCAGGGGGCCAATGTCTACGGGTCCAACGACGGCCGGACCTGGACAGTGCTGACATCCCGCGAAACGACCGACACCTCAGACCACGGGTTCGCGCTGGAGCGGATCCCGGTCCGCGACGAGGCCAAGGGCAAGAGCTTCCGGTTCCTGAAGCTCCAGGTCGACCATCCGGGTGTGCCGACCGATCCGGCGTACCCCGGTTTGTCGAGCTTCAGCGAGTTCCGGGTCTACGGACAGCGGGTCGAGATGAGTACGGCGATGCAGTCCGTCTCGATCGCCTCGAACGACAGCGATCCGACCCTCGCCCAGGACGGCGACACCGTCACCCTCACCATGACGGCCGGCGAACCGCTGAGCAGCGTGGCGGCGAGCATCGAGGGTCTCGACGCCCACGTCAACAGCAGCGACAGCACCCACTGGACGGCGACGGCG
This sequence comes from Kribbella sp. NPDC026611, assembly GCF_040638345.1. NCBI lineage: Bacteria > Bacillati > Actinomycetota > Actinomycetes > Propionibacteriales > Kribbellaceae > Kribbella > Kribbella sp. NPDC026611. Next base: position 37,386 of record NZ_JBEZYC010000011.1, on the reverse strand, counting down.
ACGCTGCCCGATGACGTCGCGTACGGCCGCACCCTGCGCTTCAGCATCGACTACGCCACAGCCACTGGTCAGACCGGTGCGACCATCGTCGACACGACCGACGGCAGCTCACTCCAACTCTGGAACACCCGCATCCGCACGGTGCCGGTCGAGCAGAGCTGGGTCGTTGCCTCCAGCCCCGCCTTCCCCGGCGTGGGAACGCCAGAGGCAAACGGCCGGCGGATGTTCGACGGCGACATCAACACCTTCACCGACACCACGAGCGGCAACGGGTGGGTCCAGGTCACTCCCCCGGCCGGTACGACGCTCACCTTCGACGCCGTACGGGTCCACCCGCGCAGCAACTTCCCCGGCCGCGCCAACGGAACCGTCATCCAAGGCTCGACCGACGGCGGCACCACCTGGACGACCCTCACCACCGTCACCGGAATCGCCGACGGCAACCAGTGGTACGTCTATCCCCTGACCGCCCCGACCTCACAACCACTACTCCGAGTCAGCGACAACCACGGCGGCTTCACCAACCTCGCCGAGGTCCAACTCCTCACCACCACCTAGCCGACGAGTCCCGAGCCCGCCGGCGCCGCGCCGGCGGGCTCGGCCGGCGCTGTAGTAGTGGATTCGGGCGTGCCATCAATGCATCTTGCGGGTGTTCAGTGCTGCCTCGATCTCCAGCATCAGCTCGGCGGTGATGCCTGGGTGCCCCGCGAAGACCTCGAGCAGGGGACCGGACGGGTTGAGGCGGCGCATCTCTGCCAGCCCGGTGAGGACGTGGTCGGGGAGAACGTCGGGATAGCGGTCGAGGAGATCGGTCAAGGTCAGCGTTCGTAGTGGGGAGTCGGCTTTCAGGTCGGCGCGGCGGACCGACGGCTGGAGTGCTCGTTGCACCTGGTGCCACTGGTGCCCGATCAGCAGATGCTCAGTCGTGGCTGGTCCGTCTGCTGGCAGTCCCAGACGTTCGTACTGCTCAGGTGGAGCGTCGTTGGCGTGCATGAGATCGAGCATCAGGTTGCACAACCTCAACTCGAGATCGTCGTCGCGCAGAGGGTTCTGCTGCTCCGGATCGGTGTGCAGATCGAACAGCAGCGAGCCATGCCACCAGGGGTTCCCGACTGGCGGCGCTGGAACGCGCAGCAGCCGTACGTCCTTGGTGAACGTGAAGCCGTCGACCAGCTCAGCGTTCTGGAGCTCCGCGGGGCCGAACCGGGCTCGCATGTGGGTGGGCATCAGCGTGTAGTTGTGGAGGGGTGAGTTGGACGGGTCGGCACAGGCGCGCATGTAGACGTAACGGCCGTCGGTGACGTTGACGTGGCCGCCGTGAGCTCCGAAGAGCGCGGCCTCACGTCGCCGGTCGCCGGACAGCGGTAGGCCTTGCATGTCGGCCGGAGCGTCGACGGTGAAGTAGTCCAGCAGCGTTGGTGCGATGTCGATCGTCTGCACCAGCGCGTCCCGTCGTACGCCGGCTGCGCGTTCCCTGGGATCCCAGATGAACAGCGGGGTGTGGATGGTCTCGTCGAACCAGGGCTGGACAGTCTTGCCCCACCAGCCGCGTTCACCGAGCAGGAAGCCGTGGTCGGTGCAGACGATCAGCATCGTGTCGTCCCACAACCCGTGCTGGTCGAACAGATCAAGCACCCGGCCCAGCGACCGGTCGCACATCGCCAGCAACGCCAGGTACTCGCCGCGGGCCCGCTCCACCTCCTCCGGCGTCTCGACCACCCGCCGGTACGACGGCCAGTCGAACACCGGCGCCTCGATGTCGACCCCTGTCAACCGCCGGTACTGCTCGTAGCTGAAGAACGGCTCGTGCGGGTCGAATGTCTCGATCTGCACGAACCACTGGTCCTCAGCAAGGTTCGTCTCGATGAACTCGACACCGGCGTCGAACGTCAACGTCTGACTGTGCTGCGACTCGTCCTGCTGGTGCTGCCGGTTCACCCAGTCCTGCCGGTTCATGACGCTCGTACCGTTCAGCGTCTCCGGCACGTCGGGCGCGCGGACCTGCCCCTTCCACCGATCGCCCTCCTGACCGCGGAAGAACTCGTACGTCGAGTACCTGTTGTGGTACGTCGCGCCGCCGTCCTCCCAGTAGTGCTGGTGATCGGTCGCGAGATGCGTGTGTACGCCGTGCTGCCGCAGCAGCTCCGGCATCGAGTCGTCGAACGGTTCCAGCGGACCCCACGACCGGTGGAGGAAGTTGTACCGCCCGGTGTGCAGCTCACGCCGTGCAGGCATGCAGGGCATGCTCCCGGCATAGCAGTTGTCGTACAGAGCGGTGTGGTCGGCCAGCCGGCTGAAGTTCGGTGCGTGCACGTTCTCCGCGCCGTACGGCGGAAGCATGCGCCGGTTCAGCGAGTCGTACATGACCATGACGGCGCGTCTCATCCGACCGCTCCGATCTGCTCGAGCGGGATGATGGGGAGGTCGAGTTCGTGCCGTGCTTGGAAGCCAAGTGCCGTCTTGACCGCGGTCAGGTCGATCGGCACCTCGCGTCCGATGAACCGCCGTCGTCGTGGCACATCCGGCGCGTAAGCGTTCAGGAGGGCCTCGGTCTCGTACGGCGTGTTGGTGTTGCTCGCGGCGACGTAGAAGGTGTGAGCACCGGACAAGGTTGCGGTCAGTCCAAGTTCGATCGCGTGCGCCGCGTCTCGCGCGTCCAGGTAGCTCCACGCCTCGCGCACACTGGCGCGTGGATCGGCGCGGGACCTGCCGGCATGCTCTTCGATCACCTCGGCGACGTTCGTGTGGGGGAATCGGAATGCCACCACGTCGATCCCCCACCGCCGCGACGCCATCCGCGCGGTGTTCTCATCCGACTGCTTCGACAGCGAGTACGGGTCGGCGATATCGAACGGCAGCTTCTCGTCCAACGGGTAGTACGCCGGCATCGGTTTGTGCGGATTGAGGGGCACACCTGTCGCATTGATGCTACTGGCAATCACCGCTCGCCGGATGCCGAGAGCGCCGGCCTGTGCAAGCACGTTGAACGTCGAGACCACGTTAGTGCTGTGGACCTCGTACGGCGTACCCAAGTCGGGGTGAGCCAGCGCGGCCAGATGCACCACCAAGTCGACACCGCGCAATGCTTCGGCGACGTCTGCTTCCGCCCGCGTGTCGCCGATCAGGACACGGTCCGCCCTGAGAGCCGGGTGACCGAGACTCGACAGCGTCGTCACGAACGCGCCCGCCTCAGCGAGATGGTGCGCAGTCGTCAGCCCGATCCGCCCGGTGGCTCCGGTAATCAGTACTCGACGCCCGTTGAGCGGCGTACTCATCCCTTGACGCCGGATCCGAGAACGCTCCGGATGAAGTAGCGCTGGGCGAAGAGGAAGATGAGCAGGACTGGGGTGACGTACAGGGCCGCTGCGGCGGCTTGCACGGTCGGTATGGCGTTGCCGTGCGGGTCCTTGTACCAGGCCGTGATGGCCACCGACAGTGTCGTGTGGTCGATGTCGAGCAGGAGGGCTGGTGCGATGTAGTCGCCCCACGTCCAGGTGAAAGACAGCAGGAATGCCGTCACCAGAACGGGACGGGACAGCGGCAAAAAGATCGTGGCGAAGATGCGTACCCATCCGCAGCCGTCGATGATCGCGGCGTCCTCCAGATCGCGGGGAATCGCTGCGAAGAACTGCCGGAACAGGAACACCAGGTAAGGCGAGGCGGCCAGACCCCACAGGACCCACGGCCAGTAGGTGTTCAGAAGTCCGATCCGCGAGAACAGCACATAGGTCGGCAACAGCGTGAGCACCTGGGGAAGCATCATCGTCGACAGGAGTACGAGAAACATTGCGCGCTTCCCGGGGGCTCGTAGCCGGGCGAATCCGAACCCGACCGCCGCGCTCGACAGCGTGACGAGCACCGCATGGATCGTTGCCAGGAACAACGAGTTCATTGCGTAGGCAGGGAAATTGATGTCTGTCAGCGCGTGGGTGAAATTGCTCCACTGCGCGTGGCTGGGAAGGATGTGGGTCGGAATCGAGACCCACTCGTCTCTGGTTTTGAGTGCCGCTAGCAACAACCAGATGAATGGACCGACGAAGAGTACGGTCAGTGCCATCAGCAGCACGTAGATGGCGCCAGCGCTGAGGCGCGTGCCTGACGGCGCCGGGCGACGCGCGTCGGTCGGAGCCGGGCGGGATCGGCTGACGTGCACGGGATGACTCCTAACGGTCTGCATCGCTGTCGACCTCGTAGTGAACCCACAGTCGGCTCGACCGCTGGACCAAGAGGGTGAAGGCGAGAATGACGAGGAAGAAGACCCAGAGCATCGCTGAGCCGTACCCGAAGCGGTTGTCGAGGAAGAACTCTTGATAGACCTGGACCATGTAGAGGTGGGTGCTCTGCGGCACCTGACCGACGCCGGAGATGCTGTTGGTCTCGGCCAGCAGCAGCGGTTGAACCACGATCTGGAAGGTCGCGATGACGCCGGTAGTCACCTGGAAGAAGACGACCGGCGAGATCATCGGCACGGTGACGTGGCGGAACACCCTCCAGCGCCCGGCACCGTCCACCCGAGCCGCCTCCTCGAGCTCAGTAGGCACTCCCTGCAGCGCCGCCAGCATGATCACCATGCCGCCGCCGAGTCCCCACAACGTCAGGATGATCAGTGCGTAGAACGCCATCGGGTCGACCAGCCACCTGATCGGGTGAATTCCGGCGACACCGAGGATGGCGTTGAGAATGCCGGCGTCCCGGTTCAGGACGAGCTTCCACATGATGGCCATCGCGACCACCGGGACGACCGACGGAAGGAAGAAGATGGTGCGCCAGAGTCCCACCGCCTTCAACCGACGGTTGAGCAGGACTGCAAGTCCGAGCGCGCCGGCGACGCTGAGCGGCACCGCGATCGCTGTGAAGCCGATCGTCCGGATCAGCGCCGCCCAGGCGTCGTGGTCGCCGAGCAGTTCGGAGTAGTTGCGCAGGCCCACCCAACGCCAACGCGGCGAACTACCGTCGAAGTTGGTCAGGCTCACGCCGAACGCGTACACCAGCGGTACCGCGGTCAGTAGGAGGAATCCCAAGACCCACGGCCCCACGAACAGGTAGAAGGTTCGCCGTGGGTAGCGGGACCAAGTGCGTCGAGCCACCGTCTCAGCCGATCTGTTCTTTGCCCTGCTTGAGCAGCTTGTTGATGTCGGTGTTGATCGCCGCACAGGCGGCGTCGACGGTCTGCTCGTTCTTGATCGCCCGTTGCAGTTGCTTGTCAAGGGCAACGTTCCAGGCGTTGATCGTGACGTACGGTGAGTCGGGCAGCGGCGCCGCGTACTGGAGCTCGTTCTGGGCCACGGTGTAGGCCTGTTTCTGGTACGGCATTGTCTGCGGCAGCTTCGGGAGCAGCGATTTCAGCGACGGAAGCCCCCATCCACTCTTGGCCCGTTCCTCGGCGGGCGGGCCGGCCATGAAGTACTCCATGAACTTCCAGGCCTCGTCCTTGTGCTTCGACTTGGCCGGAATCCACGCGCCTTGGCCCGTGTAACAGGGACTGACGCGCTTGTCGCCGATGACTGGGGCGGGTGCCATTCGGATGGCATCGTTGAGGCCCTTGTCCTTGACGAAGTTGCCACCGAACCAGTAGCCGTCCTGCGTCATCGCCATTCGCTTGGCGCTGAACGTGGACTGGTCGGAGCCGTCCGGCAACGGGTTCAACGAGGTCGGCCCAACCCCTGACCGGGCGAAGTCGACGTACCAGCTGACCGCGCGACGCGCGGCGTCCGTGGTGAAGTCCACCTCGGTCAGGTCTTCGTTGTACAACTGTGCACCCTGCTGGAGCACCATCGTGGCCAACGGCGCGTACAGGTTCCAGGACCACTCGAGTCCGAGACCGAAGACCTTCGTCTTGCCACCCTGCTTGACCGTGACCTTCTTCGCAATGGCCAGCAGGTCGTCGTAGCTGGTGGGCTGGGAGTCGTTCAGGTGTGGCACCTTCGCCTGGTCGAAGAGCGCGGTGTTGTACCAGAGCGTCGCGTCCTGACTCCAGTCCTTGACGATGCCGTAGTACCCGCCTTGACCGATCTTCTTGCCATCCCAGCGGAAGCTGTCGTTGACCGGTTGCAGATCGTCCTTCTTCAGGACCTGACTCTTCTCCAGGTATGGAGTCAGATCCGTCGCGAGGCCCCGTGCGTTCGTGTTCGCGCTCCCCACAGCGCCACCGCCGGCGACGTCCGGGGGGTTGCCTGAGGCAAGCATCGCGTTCAGCCGCGTGGCGTCGGTCTGCAGCAGGCTGATCTTGATGCCGGGGTTCTTCGCCTCGAAGTCGGCGATGGTCTCCTTGGGGAGGTCGTTGACTCCCAACATCACGGTGAGGGTCACGGTGCCTTTGCTGCCACCGTCCGACGACTTGCCCGAGGAGCCTGCATTGCATCCGCTCAGCAGTGGCGCCGCCGCGACGCCACCAGCGGCGATTACCGTCCCCGAGAGCAGCCGCCGCCTGCTGATCAGTCCAGACCTGTTCATGTCGACCTCCTGGCGCACGAGTGACTCACGCTGTTTCGAGCGGCCCCGCGGTGGGGCTGAGGTGACAGTACAACGAAATTCGTACAGGTGCTACATTTTCCTTCGGGTCGGTACGAGTCGTAACCAACGACCGCCCCATCGCGCCAGCACCACCGACGGAGGAACCGATGACCATCCCGCTCGAGACCGAGTCTCACGCCCCGCTTCCCTCGCTCCGGACACTCGGCGGACATCCACGTCTCTTCGTGGACGGCAGGCCGTTCCTGGTCCTCGGGGGCGAGCTGCACAACTCGTCGAGCGGCAGCCGGCAGGAAATTCGCACGTCGTTCGCGACGCTGGCGGGCCGTAACTTCAACACCATTCTTGCCCCGGTTACGTGGGAAACCGTCGAGCCGCGCGAAGGGGACTACGACTTCAGCCTCGTCGACGAGCTACTCGCGTCGGCGCGCGATTCGGGAGTCCGGCTTGTCCCGCTGTGGTTCGGTGCCTGGAAGAACGGCAAGTCGACGTACACACCTGCGTGGGTGAAGACCGATCCGGCCCGATTCCCTCGAGCCGAACTGAGTTCGGACGCGCCGCGCGACCAGGTGTCGCCCTTCGGAGAGGCGATCCGGGAGGCTGACGCCAGGGCGTTTGCCGCGTTGATGCGTTATCTGCGCACGGTAGACGCCACGACCCGGACAGTCATCATGGTGCAGGTCGAGAACGAGGTCGGCTTGCTCGGTGACTCTCGTGATCGGAGCGCCGGGGCAACGAGGCACTTTGATGCCGAGGTGCCTGATGGAGTGTACGAGGCACTTGACGCTCATCCCGACCTCCGGATCGCAGGAGCGTGGAAGGAGGGCGGCTGCCAGCGGCAAGGAAATTGGGCCGCAGTGTTCGGCGACTCTGCGACCACCGATGAGGCGTTCATGGCCACCGCCTACGCAACGCACATCGAAGCCGTCGCGGCCGCCGGAAAGGCCGAGTATCCGCTTCCGATGTTCACCAACGCCTGGCTGGACAGCGAGATCGAGATGTCCGATGTGCCGCTCGCCGGTGGGCAGCGACCCGGAACCTATCCCAGCGGCGGGCCGCTCCCGCACGTTGCGGGGCTCTGGCGACAGTTCGCCCCAACGTTGGACCTCGTCGTACCGGACATCTACTTCGGAGGCTTCGCCGACATCTGCCGCAGCTACCGTGCTGCCGCCGGCGCGTTGTTCATCCCGGAGATGAGACGAGATGAGCAGGGTGCGGGCGACGTCTTCCTTGCGATTGGCAGCTACGGAGCGATCGGGACCTCTCCGTTCGGTATCGACTCCGTCCAAGGACAGGAAGGGGATGCGTTCAGCGATGCGTATGGTCTCCTCGAGTCCGTCGCGCCGCTCGTCGCGAACCACGAGACAGTCGGCGTGCACGTGGACGAAACCCGCCCCCACGCCGAGATCCACCTGGGCGACTACGTGTTGTCGGTACGTAGGGAAACCGGCGCCGGATCATCCCGGCCGGTCGCGCGCGGATACGGAATCGTCATCCAGGTCGAACCTGACCAGTTCATCGCCGCCGGGCGCGGCCTCCACCTCACTTTTCGTCGAGCCGACGGAGGACACGCCGAACTGCTCCGGACGGAGGAGATCGCCGGCCGGGCGCCCGACTTCCAAACGCTCCGAGTGCTCAACGGTGACGAGACTGTCGGCGGGACAGGCATCGTCCTCCACTCCCTTTCCCCGCTACCGCCGAGTTCCTTTCCGATCCCTACCGATCGCCGCGGCGTCGGCCTGGTCCGATGCCGGCTGCACCCCCTGCCACGCCTGACGTACTAAGGTTTGTGCCATGAGTGCGCCGAAACCCAGCCGCGTTCGAGGCCCCTACGCCAAGTCGGCACAGCGCTCCATCGAAATCCTGGACGCGGCCACCACGGTGTTCGCCGCCAACGGGTACCGCGGCGGGTCACTGCGCGACATTTCACGCCAGCTCAACCTGAGTCTGACCAGCATCGTGCATCACTTCGGCACCAAGTACGAACTCCTCGAAGCAGTACTGGAACGAGCTGACGAGACAGGCGGAACCGACGTCTTCGTCGCTGAGTGCGCCGAACGTGGCGTCGCCTTCGCAACGATGGGCCGAGTGCGCGCCAACATGGACCGACCAGAACTTCTGCGGCTCCTGGCGATCCTCGCGGCAGAGTCGTCCGCCCCGGACCACCCCGCCCACGACTGGTTCATCGCTCGCTATCGCAGGAAAACCAGCGACCTCGCGGACGCGTTCGCCTACGATCAATCACAGGGCCGTATCGACGCCGCGCGAGATCCCATGCTGCTCAGTAGATTGCTGACCGGCACGTGGGACGGACTCCAGCTGCAGTGGCTGATCGATTCCTCCACTGACATGGAGCGAGCCATGCGCACGTTCTTCGAGTGGGCAATCCCGGAAGCTCCGCTTGTCTGACTAGATCAGGGTCTCCACGACGATCCGACGCGTTGACGCACGGTCACGTCCGCTTCGATGGTCACTCCCATTCAGAGTCATGTCGGCACGAAGCCGAATGTCAGCGGATGACGCACCGACAGAGAGCTGGATCTCTCCTGGCTCTACTACCCAGCCATCGTGCGCGTCCCAAAGCGCAAACCTGCTGGTCGGTATCTCGACCGCCAGTCGTGCCGACTCGCCCGGCTCGAGCGGAAGACGACGAAACGCGACGAGGACGCGTTCCGGCCGCACCGTTCTTCCGGCGACGTCGCGTCCGTACACCTGCACGACTTCGTCTCCGGTCCGCTCGCCCGTGTTGGTGAGGGTGAACGAGAGCCGCACGACGCCGTCTGTCCCCACCTCGGCGGACGCAACGTCGAGATCGCGATACTCGAAGCTGGTGTAGCTCAGCCCATGTCCAAAGGGAAAGACTGCCGCCGTCGAGCCGTCGACGTACGACCGGGGCCGCAGGGTTTGCCAGTACGGAACAGGCGCCGCACCAACCGACTCCAGCAGGGCGATCGGCAGGCGGCCCGCGGGATTGACGTCTCCGAAGAGGACGGACGCGACGGCACTTCCGGCTTCTTCCCCACCGAAGAACTAGGTAACGATCGCCGGCACCGACTCAGCCATCCACCCGAGAACGTAGGGACGTCCGTGACTGAGCACCACGACTGTCGGAGTACCGGTCGCCACGACGGCCTCGACGAGCTCACGTTGCACGCCAGGCAGACCACATTCGGTGCTGTCGAGGCCCTCCCCGACCGTTCCCGCCGAGTTGATCCCGGCCTGGTCTCCCATCACCAGTACGGCGACATCTGCGCCAGCCGCAATCTTGGTCGCCGCCGCGAAGCCCGATCGATCGTCGGCGGCGACGGGGCATCCCCGTTCGTACAGCACCGTCGAGTCGTCTCCGGCGCGGCGCCGGATTCCCTCCAGGAAGGTCACGACCGGGACTGATTCGACCAGCAGATGGGCCTCGTCTGCGGTGGTCTTGTGCGGATCGTCCATCCGCGCCTGCGGGTCAGCGGCGAGCGCGAAGCGCCGCGTTGTGCTGTCGAGGACTTGATAGCTGTAGTTGCCCAGCTGTCCCATTGGCCGGTCAGCGTTCGGGCCGATGACTGCGATCGTTCGTGGAACGTCGCAAAGCGGAAGGAGCGGTGTACCGTCGACCGGATCGTTCTGCAGCAGCACGACAGACTTCTCGGCCAGGGTGCGCGCGAGTGCACGCTCCTCCGTCGAGTCAAAGGTTTCGGGGACGGCGTCAACGTCGACGAAGGGGCGTTCGAACAGCCCGAGTTCGAACTTTGCGCGCAACACGCTCGCCACTGCGCGGTCGAGATCTGCCTCAGCGAGCAGACCCGACCGGACGGCCTCGACGATCTGATCCGAGGAAACCTCGTTGTCCAGCACCAGATCCACGCCGGCGCGCAACGCCTGCGCCAAAGCGTGGCAACTGTCGATCGCGGTTCCATGTTTGGTGTGCAGTTGCCGCACGGCCCCGAGATCGGAGATCACCAGACCGTCGAACCCCAGCTCGTCGCGCAGCAACCCCGTCAGATACGCCTTCGACCCGGTGACGGGGACGCGGTCGATCGCGCAGTACGCCGGCATCACGCCGCGTGCACCTCCCTCGCGGATCGCCCGCTCGAACGGTGCCGCATGAACCTCGCGCAACTCGTGCTGGCCGAGCTGAACCGGCTCGGTGTTCCGCCCGCCGTCGCTGGCGGGGTAGCCGATGAAGTGCTTCAGCGTGGCAATGAGAGGCGCCCCAGGGGTGGAGTTCTGGAGTCCACGAACGAACGCGGTCGCCATCGACCCGACCAGGTACGGATCCTCGCCGTACGTCTCCTCAACACGACCCCACCGCGGATCCCGCGCCACGTCAGCAAGCGGAGACAACGCCTGCCGTACTCCGATGCACGCCATCTGGGCACCGATCGTGCGAGCCATCTCCTCGACCAGCTCCGGCTCCCAAGTAGCCGCCTGCGCGATCGCGTCCGGAAACGAGGCCGCATCACGCACCTTCAACCCGACCAAAGCCTCTTCGGCGAGCAGAATCGGTACTCCGAGCCGGGTGCCCTCAACATGCTTCCGCTGCAACTCGTTCGCCCTGCGGGCAGTCTCGCGAGGTGGCAGCCCGAGCGTGGACAGCGCGGCCGTCGCACTCCCCCACCCTGCTTCCGGCGGAGTGTGCACGTCCACCACGGAGCCGAACGGCGCCGCCGTCTGCGCAGCCTTCTCCTCAAGCGTCATCCGCCCCAGCAGGTCACGGACTCGCTCGTCCGTCGAGCACGACGAATCGCGGTACGGGTAGTGGTCCATCCACGGATTCCTTCCCAGATGACGGTCAGCTCCGCAAAATGTAGCAGGCGTACTATTTTCGCTGTAGTGTCCAGGCGTTGCCGTCAGGGAAAGAGGAGTCGATGACTACTGCCGAAGCAGGGCTGTCCGTTCAGCTGTACACCGTCCGAGATGCCATCCGCGAAGACCTGTACGGCGCACTCGCTCGGATCGCGCGACTGGGCTTCACCAGGGTCGAGGCGTACGACATCGTCGGCCACGTCGACGAGTACGCCCGGGCATTCGACAAGTACGGCCTCGTACCCGAGAGCGCCCACGCCATGATGTACGGCCAGGATGTCGCTCCGATCTTCGAGGATGCGGCTGCGCTGGGCGTGCAGACGATCATCGAGCCGTGCGTCCCGGCGGAGCGCTGGACCACGCGCGCCGACGTCTCCGAGACGGCACGATGGCTCAATCAGCTCGCGTCCGTTGCCGAGAGCTACGGTCTCCGGCTCGGCTACCACAACCACTACTGGGAGTTCGACCACACCTTCGACGGCAGTCCCGCCTTGGAGGTTCTCGCGAGTGAACTCGACCCGGCAGTCATTCTCGAGGTCGACACCTACTGGGCAGCGGTCGGCGGACAAGACGTGCCGTCGCTCCTTCGGCGGCTCGGCAACCGCGTGCAGTACCTCCATGTCAAGGACGGCGACATCTCTCGGAACAGCCTCGCCCAGACCGCCGTCGGAAGCGGACGCATGCCCGTACTCGAGGTGCTCGCAGCGGCACCCCAGGCCACGCGGATTGTCGAACTCGACGCCTTCGACGGCGACGTCTTCGAAGCGCTCGCAGACAGCGCGACCTTCCTCACCGCGAACGGAGACAGCCTGTGACCGGCACCGGACCTGTCGGCGTCGGCGTCATCGGTGCCGGAGTCATCAGCAATCAGTACCTCGAGAACCTCACCAGGTTCCCGGACCTCACAGTGCTGTTCATCGCGGACCTCGATACCACTCGAGCGGCTGAACAAGCGACGAAGTACGGCGTTTCCGCGAGCGGCACCACCGAGCAACTGCTCGCTCATCCTGACATCGAGATCGTGGTCAACCTCACCATCCCCGCCGCCCACGTCGAGGTTGCCCTGCAGGCACTGGCCGCCGGAAAGCACGTCTGGAACGAGAAGCCGTTCGCTGTTGACCGCGAGTCCGCGGCCGAGCTTCTCGCCGAGGCGAGTCTGCTCGGACTCCGTATCGCCAGTGCACCGGACACCTTCCTCGGGGCCGGACTCCAAACAGGCAAACGGCTCATCGAGGCCGGCAGGATCGGACAACCTCTGACCGCCTTGACAGCCTTCCAGGCCGCCGGCCCAGAAGCGTGGCACCCGAATCCCGAGTTCCTGTACGCACCGGGCGCGGGACCCCTCTACGACATGGGCCCCTACTACATCACCACGTTGGTGCAGAATCTCGGCCCGGTGAAGCGCGTCGCCTCGACCGCCTCGACGGCACGGACCCAACGGGTCATCGGATCCGGCCCGCGCGCCGGCGAGATCTTCGCCGTACAGGTCCCCACTCATATCAGCGCACTCATCGAATTCCAGGACGGCGCCTCAGCACAGAGCGTGTTCAGCTTCCAATCAGCGCTTCCGCGGATGGGATTAGTGGAGATCGCCGGTACGGAGGGAACGTTGGTGTTTCCGGACCCGAACGCATTCGACGGCGACGTGGTCCTCTGGACCGAGGGTTCCGACGCTCCGCAGACCATCCCCACCAAGAGGCAGAGCGAGCGCGGCACGGGCGTCCTCGAACTCGCCCGGGCCATCCGAGCCGACGTACCGGAACGCGCCTCCGGGCTGCAGGCCTACCACGTACTCGACGTCCTCGCATCGATCGCGGAAGCAGCAGACTCCGGCACCTTCGTCGACGTACGGAGCACCCTCGACGCCACGATCGCACTTCCAGAAGACTGGGATCCAGACGCCGCGACCGTCCGCACACTCTGACGTCTTGGCGATCTCGCGTCCTGCATCATCCTCGGGCTTGCCGTTGGGTTCACCTGATCGCACGATGTCGACGAGCGCCTCGCCGATGATGAGGGCGAGCGGCGTTGATTGGGTGCTTGGGCTCGCGATGCTGTGCTGACGGCGTCGAGCCATCGCTTAGACCGGCACCTTGTTAACGGTGGGTCCGGTGTCGGTCCACCCGCTGGTCAGAGTCAGTTCGTCGGCGCGGTGGCATGCCACATGGTGAGCCGGTGCGATTTCGCGCCACAGAGGTGCTTCGACTCGGCACCGGTCGATCGCGTAGGCACAGCGGGGGTGGAAGTAGCAGCCACTCGGCGGTGCGGAAGGACTCGCAACCTCTCCTCGCAATACGATCCGCTCACGGTGCCGGCTGGGGTCGGGAATGGGCGCAGCCGACAGTAGGGCCTCTGTGTACGGGTGCCTTGGTCGGCTGAACAGCTCGTCGGTCGGTGCCTGTTCGACGAGCTGGCCGACGTACATGACCGCGACCCGCTGGGCGATGTGTTCGACGACCGCCAGATCGTGGGCAATGAACAAGTAGGAGATATCGAGCCGGGATTGAAGGTCCTTGAGCAGGTTGAGGATCTGCGCCTGGATCGACACATCCAGCGCGGAGACGGCTTCGTCGCAGACGATGAGCCGCGGGTTGCAGACCAGGGAGCGGGCGATGCCGATCCGTTGCCTCTGACCACCACTGAACGCGTGAGGGTAGCGGTGCAGGTGCCGGGCGCTCAATCCGACGAGCTCGAGGGTCTCGAGGACACGACGACGGGCCTCGGCGCCTCGAGCCAGATGGTTGTAGAGCAGGGGTTCCAGCACGATGTCCTGGACGGTCATCCGAGGATCGAGAGAGGAGTAGGGGTCTTGGAAGATCATGTGGAAGGTTCGTCTCGCGGCCCTGAGCTGGTCGCCGTGGACCGCGGTCAGGTCCAGCCAGTCATCGTTGTCGCCTCGAAGTCTCACCTGGCCGCTGGTCGGCTCGATCGCGCGCACGATCATCCGGCCCAGCGTCGTCTTTCCGGAGCCAGATTCCCCCACCAGAGCCAGCGTCTCGCCCTTGTCGACGTGCAGGCTCACCCGGTCCACGGCCCGTACTACCGTGGACTGCCGGCGCCACAAACCTTTACGGACCGGGAAGAACTTGGTCAGCTCGTCGACCGCGAGCACTCGAGGGTCAACGGATTCCTCAGACATCGGCCCACTCATCCTTCGGCTCCTGTTGCTCGTCGTAGAGGAAGCATCTGACGTAGTGGCCTTCCTCGACCTCCGTCATCGCGGGAACGGCGCCGTCGCAGATGCCTTCGAGCGCACTGGGACAGCGCGAGACGAAGCCACACTGCGGCGGCAGCCCGATCGGGGTGGGTACCGATCCCTCGATGACATCCAGCTTGTCGACGCGTTTACCGGGTCGCGGAACCGACCTGAGAAGCTTCTGGGTGTAGGGATGGAGCGGCTTCTCGAACAGTTGCTCCGTACTCGCGCTCTCCACCACTCGGCCCAGGTACATGACGTAGACACGGTCGACGTACTCCGCCACCACGCCGAGGTTGTGGGTGATGTAGATCGCTGACATCTCCTCCTGCTCCTGGAGGTCCTTCATCAGCTCGAGGATCTGCGCCTGGATGGTGACGTCGAGCGCTGTGGTCGGTTCGTCGGCGACGACGATCCGAGGTTTGCAGCCGAGCGCCATGGCGATCATCGCGCGCTGCCGCATGCCGCCGGACAACTGGTGAGGGTACTCGTCGTATCGCTGTTCGGGACTGGAGATCCCTACCCTGGCGAGCAGTTCGAGGACCCTATCGCGGATCTCGGGAGGTTTGAGATCAGTGTGCAGCGCGATCATCTCACCGATCTGGGAGCCGATCGTGTGCACCGGTGAGAAGCTGGTCATGGGCTCCTGGAAGATCATCGAGATCTCGTTGCCGCGGATCGAGCGAAGTTCGGCAGAGTCCGGATCGGGTGCGAAGACATCCGTCACTGTGCCGTCTTTGCGGGTGAGGACAGCGCTGCCCTGGACGACCTCTCCCGGGGGCACGAGGAGCCGCAACAGCGAGTGCGCCATGGTGCTCTTGCCGCAGCCGGACTCGCCGATCACGCCGACGATCTCACGTTCCCCGACGGTCAGGCTGACGCCGTCGACCGCCTTGACCACGCCTTCGTCGGTGAAGAAGTACGCCTTGAGATCGTGGAGCTCGAGTAGGTTCATAGCGTTCCCGTCAGTTGGGTGGCGGTCCCACGGAGTCGCGGATCACGGCCGGGCACTCGATCTCGTGGACGGTGCCGCCGCCCTGCCCGTTCGAAGGGGCATCTTCGAGCAGGTACCGCGCCGCGGTGTAGCCCAGCTCGTAGTGGGGCAGCTGGATGGTCGTCATCGGCGGGCTGGCGTAGGCCGCCAGTTCGAGTTGGTTGTCGTAGCCGACCACGGAGACATCACGCGGGATCGACAGGCCCAGCTCCATAATCGCGTAGTACGCACCGACGGCCATCCGGTCACTGCTGCAGAACAGTGCGGTGGGCGGATTCTCCCCGGTCAGGAGCTCTCGGGCGTGCCGGTGACCGCTGTCGGAGTGGTAGTTGCCATTGCGGACAAGCCTTGGCTCGTAGCTGACGCCGTTGTCGCGCAGGGCCTGGCGGTAGCCCTTCAGCCGTTCCTTGGCTGCGTACGTCGTGCCGAGACCGTTGATGAATCCGATCCGGCGGTGGCCGGCGTCGAGCAGGATCTGCGTCGCGGTACGGCCACCTTCCTTCTCAGCCGGAATCACCGAGATGTAGGTGCTTCCGGGTGCGTAGCAGTTCAGCAGGACGGCACGAGTTCGCTCGAGGCTGCGCGGTGGCGCGACCTCACGGGTGTACATCGCGCCGAAGATGATGCCGTCGACCTGGCGTCCGAGCACCATCTCGATGGAGGCCTCCTCCATCGAGGGGTCTCCCCCGGTGTTGAGCACCGTGAGGAGGTGATTGCGTTTCCACGAGTAGTCCTGGGCGCCACGAATCGTGTCGCCGGCGAACGGCGCAGTGGCGATCTCGTCGGTGATGAACCCCAGCGTCTCGGACTTCTGTGTGCGCAGACCGCGGGCTGCGTGATTGGGGCGGTAACCGAGCGACCTGACCGCTTCCGCGACCCGATCCCGGGTCGGCTCCGAGATGCTCTTCGCCCGCGGATCGTCGTTGATCACGAGCGACACCGTGGTCGGCGAGACGCCGGCCAGTTTCGCCACCTGAGCCATCGTGGGCCGCGAGGTCTTCTCTGCCGCCATGCACTCCTCCAACCGATTTAGTAAAAGGATTGAGTGGAGCGGCCGCAGTGTCAAGTCCTCGCGTTCGAGATGTGGCAGCCGGGCAACGGAAAGATGTCCACCTATTGACGCCTCCACCGCACCGTTGTATCAATTTACTAAATCGTAACACCAAGCGCACCCGCACGACCGCTGCGGAGACGCCATCACCCGCTGGCACCGATCGGCGGGCGACCTGGACGCGTGCACGTCACCACTTCCGCCCCCAGGTAGGGCCGCAGTGGCCTCACGCTTTGGCCTGTCAGCCGCCGCAGCAGGCGCTGATCATCAAGGAGTTGGATCGCAGATGAACCGAAAGATCAGGCGCCTGATCGCGCCGGGTGTCGTCGTCGCCCTCGCGGTGGGCTTTGTCGTCGTCCGACAGGCGACCGGCGACGGCAAACCGGCAGTGGTCAAGGCAGTCGACGAAGGCCCACGCTCAGCGCGCGGGTTCATCGAACCACCCTCGCTGGCAGAGAAGGTCGCGGCGGGTACGCTTCCGCCGATCGACCAGCGGTTGCCCGAGCAACCATTCGTGGTCGGCCCAGGCACCCTGATCCAGAACGAGTACATGGACTGGCAGGACGGCAAGTACGGCGGCACCTTCAAAGGAGCGGCGACCTTCCCGAGTGGTTGGCTCAACATCGCCGGTGGCGCCACCATTCTCCGCTCCCCCAGCCAGTCGACCGCGGTCAGCGCCCCGAACATTGTCAGCGCGTTCTCCCACAGCGACGACTACAAGACCTTCAAGTTCAGCATTCGGAAGGGACTGCGCTGGTCCGACGGGGTTCCGTTGACCACCGAGGACGTGCGGTTCCCCTTCGAGGACATGTACCAGGACAAGAACGTACAGACGCCTTGGCCGACCGAGCTCTACACGCAAGGCAACGCCAACCTCGGTCCCGCCACACTCAAGATCGTCGACCAGTACAACTTCGAGCTGGACTTCTCCCGCCCGTACGGCTCGTTCATCGCTGATCTGAACTCGTGGATTCCCTACTACAACGATCTGTTCAAACCAGCCCACTACCTCAAGCAGTTCCACCAGACGTACGCCAAGCCGGCCGCGCTGGCCGCCCTCGTGAAGTCGAACCGGCGCGCGAACTGGGTGCAACTGCTCACCTACAAGGACGTTCTCCACTGGGACGCAGGTGACCCACGGGCGCTGGGCATGCCGACGCTCAACGCGTGGGTACTGAGCAAGTCGACCGAGAACCGCAGCGTGTACGACCGCAACCCGTACTTCTGGCACGTCGACAAGTCCGGGCACCAGCTGCCCTACGTCGACCAGGTGGTCATCGACAGAGTCGTCGACACCGACGCTCTCACCAACGCCGTCCTGGGCGGCCAGGTGTCGATCGCCTCGGGTGGCGAGGTTGCCCTGAACAAGATGCCTGTCTACAAACAGAACGCCGAGCGCTCCAAGTTCAGGGTCTTCACCACCAAGTCGTTCAACAACCCACTGGTCGTCTATCTGAACCAGGACTATCAGTACCAGGACCAGAGCAGCGTCTGGCAAAAACTGATGGCAGATCCAGCGCACCGCTTCGGCAAGGCGATCGAAGCTGCCATCGACCCGGAAGGCATCAGTAAGTCGGTGTACTTCGGGCTCTACAACAAGCCCGGTCCGGAGTGGCAGGGCCATGACCCGGCGCTCGCCAAGACACTGCTCGACGAGGTCGGCATGAACCGCACTGACAGCAAGGGCTTCCGGCTCGGTCCGGATGGCAAACCGTTCGTCTTCCGCCTCACCCACTCGGCAGGCTCCCCGGACTTTGACCCGGTCGCCGAACTCTTGAAGGAACAACTGGGGCAGGTCGGCATCAACGTCCAGATCGAGCGGATCGAAGGAACCTTGTTCGACCAGCGCAAGGCCGCGAACCAGATCATGGCCTCGATGGCCTGGAACGACGGTCCGGCGTGGGCTTCGGGGATGTCCGAGGACTTCCTTCCGGCCAGCAAGGGTCCGTGGTCGCCGGCGACGTGGACGTACTTCACCTCCAACGGCAAGGAGGGCCGCAAGCCGCCGGCCTACCTGCAGAAGTTCTATGACCTGTACACGGCCCGGAAGGCGTTCCCGCCCGAGTCACCTCAAGGCAAGAAGGCCTATGACGACCTGATGGCCTGGTTCCGGCAGAGCTACGTCTTCATCCCCACGGCGGGTGTGCGGGTCACGCCGAACATCGTCGACGCCCGGCTGCGGAACGTGCAGAAGGAGGGCTCGCCGTACGAGCTCGACACCTACATCAACGCCGAGGCCACATGGTTCGCCGATGAGTGAACCGCGCGTGTCCGGTAGGAAGGCAGTCTGATGGCTCGGTTCGTGCTTCGCAGGCTCCTGATTCTCATCCCGTTCCTGTTCCTGATCTCGGTCGTCTCGTTCGCGGTGATCCAGTTGCCGCCAGGCAACTTCGTCGACACCTACGTGCACAACCTGGAACTCCAGGGCGGCTCGGTCAATGCGGGACAGCGTGCCGCGATCGAAGCCCAGTACGGGCTGGACAAGCCCGTGTACGTTCAGTACGGCATCTGGGTCGAACACATCGGCTACGGCGATTTCGGCAACTCGTTCCTCTACGACCGCCCTGTCGTGGACATCCTGAAGGAGCGGGTCCCGCGCACGATCGGTATCGCCGTGGCCGCGATGTTGCTGACCTGGCTTATCGCCGTCCCCATAGGCATCTACTCCGCGCTACGTCAGTACTCGATCTGGGATCACTTGTTCACCTTCATCAGCTTCGTCGGTCTGGCAGTCCCTGGATTCCTGCTCGCGCTGGTGCTGATGTATGTGGTGTACGAGAAGACCGGCTGGCTGGTGACCGGCATGTTCTCACCCGAGTACCGGGCAGCGCCGTGGTCGGTGGCGAAGTTCGTCGACATGATGAAGAACCTCTGGCTGCCACTACTGGTGCTGGCGATGACCGGAGCAGCGGGCGTGGTCCGGGTCCTGCGCGCGTCGCTGCTGGACGAGGTCAAGAAGCAGTACGTCACCACGGCCCGTTCGAAAGGCATGCCCGAGTGGAAGCTGGTCATGCGCTACCCGGTCCGGATTGCCATCAACCCGCTGATCAGCACGATCGGGTGGATGCTGCCGGCGATGGTGGGCGGCGAGGTTGTGGTGTCGAAGGTCCTCAACATACCGACGACCGGGCCGGTGTTGCTCGAGTCCATCCTCTCCCAGGACATGTACCTGACCGGTGCACTGGTGATGATCCTCAGCGCTCTGACCGTCGTCGGGACGCTGGCCTCCGACGTGCTGCTCGCCGTTCTCGATCCCCGCATCCGGTATGAGTGACGAGGACGCGATGACCGACACCGCCACCCACCACACGACACGAGACGGCGACGGCAAGCCGGCCACGCTGTCCGATGACCGCCACTACGTCAACCGCCGCGGCGCTGAACTTCTCAAACACCACCGGTCGGCCCGCGGCCAACGCCAGCGGCAGGTCGAAGAGCGCCTGCGTGACGCCTCCCAGTCGAGACTGGTGCTGGCCAAATTCACCAAACACCGCCTCGCTACGGCGAGCCTGATCCTGCTCATCGCGCTGTACGCCGTCGCGTTGTGTGCAGACTTCGTCGCGCCGTACGACAAGCTGCAACGTTTCGAGAATGCCCAGTACACCGCGCCGACCCGTGTACACCTGATGGACCAGCACGGCAACTGGCACCTGCCCTTCATCTACGAGACCCGCAACCAGCTGGACCCTGCGACGTTCAAGTACAAGCAGATGGTGCCGGACGACGCGAAACGGTATCCGATCAAGCTGTTCGTGAAGACGCCGCCCTACAAGCTCGCCGGCTTCATTCCGCTGGAACACCGGCTCTTCGGCACCAAGGGACACCCCGTGTTCCTCCTGGGCAGTGACAATCTGGGCAGGGATCTGTTCTCGCGGCTGATCCACGCCTCCCGGGTTTCACTTCTGATCGGCCTCGGAGGCGTATTTCTGAGCTTCGTGCTGGGTGTCGTGCTCGGCGGCATCTCCGGCTATTTCGGTGGCTGGGTCGACTCGGTGATCCAGCGGCTGATCGACTTCATCATCAGCATCCCGCTCATCCCGCTGTGGATGGCCTTGTCCGCCGCGATCCCTCAGGGCTGGTCAGGCATCCAGACCTACTTCGCGATCACCTTGATCCTGTCCCTGGTCGGCTGGACCGGGCTGGCGCGGGTCGTTCGCGGCAAGGTGATGTCACTGCGTGAGGAGGACTACGTCACCGCCGCCAGAATCTCCTCGGCCGGGCACCTGTCGATCATCCGCCGGCACCTCCTGCCCGGTGTGACCAGCTTCCTGGTCGTACACATCACGCTCGCCATCCCAGGGATGATCCTCGGCGAGACCACGCTCAGCTTCCTCGGTCTGGGCATCAGCGCCCCCGACGTCAGCTGGGGGACGCTCCTGCAGCAGGCCCAGGACGTCACCGTGGTGGCCAACTACCCGTGGCTCCTGGCGCCGGCGGCCTTCCTGGTCTTCGCCGTCGTCCTGTTCAACTTCGTCGGCGACGGCCTCCGCGACGCCGCCGACCCGTATTCCCGCTGAAACTTCGAACCGTTGGGAAACCTTCATGCAGATCTTCTACAAACCGGTCCCCGGCGTCGTCGGCGATTGCATCCCGTTCTACGCCAACGGCCGCTACCACGTGTTCTACCTCAGGGACTACCGCGACAAGGACTCGTACGGGATCGGCAGCCCGTGGCACCACGTCTCCACTGATGACTTCGTGACCTTCGTCGACCATGGTGAAGCTCTCTCGAAGGGCAGCATCGACGACCAGGACCTCACCGTCGCCACGGGATCGGTGATCACCGACGACAAGGGTCTGCACCACATCTTCTACACCGGTATCAACCCGTACTTCCGCGACGAAGCACACCACGAGCAGGCCGTTCTGCACGCCACCAGCAAGGACCTGATCTCTTGGGAGAAAGTGGCCGGCGAAGTCTCGTACGCCGATGAGTCGCTGTACGAACGGCACGACTGGCGAGACCCCTTCGTCTACAAAGACCCCGATAGCGGCCGGTACCACATGTTGCTGGCGGCCCGCACTGCAGACGGACCGGTCTCGCGCTCCGGCTGCACGGCGCTGCTGACCAGCGAAGATCTATCTACTTGGACAGTTGAGAAACCCTTCTACGCTCCCGGCCGCTACCACGGCCACGAATGCCCGGATCTGTTCCGGATGGGCGAGTGGTACTACCTGGTGTTCTCCGAGTACACAACCCGGACGGCCACCCGGTACGTGATGAGCCGCTCGCTCCAAGGACCCTGGGAAACGCCGGCGGACAACATGTTCGACAACCGCGCCTTCTACGCTGCCAAGACCGCAGGCGACGAGGACGGCCGACGGTTCTTGTTCGGCTGGAACCCGAGCAAGGTAGGCGACGCCGACGGAGGCGACTGGGTCTGGGGCGGCGCCCTGACCGTCCACGAGGTCATCCAGAACCACGACGGCACCCTGGGCGTCCGGATGCCGCAAACACTGGTCCAAGCGTTCGGCGAACCCACTCGGCAGCACCTCGAACTGGACGGCACGGACTGGACCACGACAGCCGACGGCTACCGAGCTGACAGCCGGTACGCCTACTCAGCGGTCCGCGGCGATTGCATGGGCTCCAGCTGCCTGCTCGAGGGACAGCTCACGTTCGCCGACGCCGGTGAGGCGGGTGTCCTCCTCCATGTGGATGCCGCCGGCGACACCGGCTACTTCCTCCGCTTCAACCCCGCCCGCCAGGCATTGCAGTTCGGGAAGATCGGCGGCTACCGGAACTGGTATGTCGACCACATGCCCGAGCTTGACCGGCCGCTCGAGATTCAAGCCGGCGTCCCACTCGACTACCGCATCGTTGTCGACGGCAGCGCCATGGTCGCCTACGTGAACGATCAGGTCGCATTGAGTGCGCGACTCTACGCAGACCGCCCGGCTCGCTGCGGACTCTATGCTGACGGCGCAACCGTCATCGCCACCGCGCCGACCATCCGGCGAGGAAATCGATGACGAGCGAGACCGCGGCGCCGGCGGCGGATCTCGGCGAGCTTGCCTGGCAGGACCCGCACCGGCCGCGCTTTCACTTCGTCGCCCCCGGCGGCTGGATGAACGATCCCAACGGAGTCGCCCAGTGGGGCGACACCTACCATCTCTTCTACCAGTACAACCCCGACTCCACCGCGCACGAACGCATCCACTGGGGCCACGCCACCAGCAAGGACCTGGTGCACTGGCACGACGAACCGATCGCCCTCACCCCCGGCGACGGCGCCGACGCCGACGCCGATGGCTGTTGGTCCGGCGTTCTCGTGAACCATGACGGCGTCCCGACGGTCATGTACTCGGGCCATCGCGGCGGCTCCGAACGTGCCTGCATCGCCACGGCCGACCCGACCTTGCGCAGCTGGCACAAGGAGCCCGGCAACCCGGTAATCCCAGAATCTCCTCAAGGCCTCGACCTGATCGCCTACCGCGACCACTGCGTCTGGCACGAGGCTGGCCAATGGCACCAGCTCATCGGCGGCGGCATCGCCGGCATCGGCGGAGCCGCGCTGCACTACACCTCGCCGGACCTACGTCATTGGCGCTACGACGGATTGCTGCACTCCGCGGACATCGACGTACCGGGCGAGTTGTGGACAGGAACCATGTGGGAATGCATCGACCTCTTCCCACTCGGCGACAGCCACATATTGGTCTTCTCGGTCTGGGACGACGAGACGACGCACTACCCCGCCTATTACGTCGGCGACTACGCCGACGGAAAGTTCGTCGCCAGGTCTTTGCACGTGCTCGACTACGGCCTCCGGCACTTCTACGCACCGCAGTCGATGACAGACGTCCGCGGTCGACGCATCGCGTACGGCTGGATCCAGGAAGGCCGCTCGGGCGATGCCACCCGACAGGCGGGTTGGTCCGGCGCCATCTCGCTGCCACGACAACTTCTCCTCGGTGCCGACGGCCAACTCCTCCAGGCACCAGTGAAGGAAGTCGCGTCCCTGCGCCGGGACCACCATTCAGTCGGACCGCAAACACTCCCGGACCGGTCGGTTGTCCCGCTCTCTGACGTCGCCGGCGATCAACTGGACATCGAATTGCGACTTGTCGTCCCTCCTGGAGCGACTGCTGAGATCACGGTTCGCTGCACATCGGACGGATCCGAGAAGACGGTCATCATCGTGGATCGCGACACCGGTGAGCTCCGCCTCGACCGCCAACACAGCAGCCGGGACCTGGACGTCGACCGGAAACCTTTGGTCGGCGCAGTACCGATCGCGACCGACGGGCGAGTCGAGCTGCGCGTCATTATCGACCACTCGGTGCTCGAGATCTTCGCCAACGGCCGCGCCCTCACGGCGCGGGTCTATCCCACCCGACCAGACGCCGTCGGAGTCGCCGTCGGCGCAGTCGGCGGCCATATCCAGCTCGAACAGCTCGATGCCTGGACGATGGCCGACATCTGGACCGGCCCGCGTCCAGTGCGGCCCTGACAAGGAGAACGCCGTTGTACAACTTCGTGCCCACCCTGCGTCCGGGCGTTGTCAGTCGCTCCATCACCGCCGAGAACCCAACTGGTGCCAAAGGAGCCGGCGGCCGGAGCGCGTCCTCGCTCGGCCCCGGCCGCAAGGGACGGCCGTGCGTCAATCTCGCGCCCGGCGAGACCACACAGCTCGCCGAGATCGAAGGCAGCGGCAGGCTCACCCACCTCTGGTTCACGATGCCCGATCACACCGACGCGGTCGGCTTCGTCCTCCGCGATCTCGTGCTGCGAGCCTACTGGGACGGAGAAGAGACACCCTCCGTCGAGGCGCCCATCGGAGACTTCTTCTGCTGCGGCGCCGGGACACGGGCGCTGGTCACCTCGGCGCCGATCACGGGCGCGCCCACCGGAGGCATGAACTGCTACTTCCCTATGCCTTTCGCCTCATCCGCCCGCGTAACGGTAACTAGTGAGCACCCCGTCGAGATCGGCGGGTTCTTCTACCAGATCGACTACGAGCTCAGCGAAGACGTGCCGCCCGACACCGGCCGCTTCCACGCGCAGTGGAGGCGACAGAACCCGACGACCATCGGAACCGACTACACCATCGTCGACGGTGTCCGCGGCCGCGGAGCGTACGTCGGCACCTTCCTGAGCGTGACCGCACTCGAGCGATATTGGTGGGGTGAGGGAGAGGTCAAGTTCTTCCTCGACGGCGATGACGAATTCCCCACGATCTGTGGCACCGGTACCGAGGACTATGCCGGCGGTGCCTGGGCGTTCCAGGATCAGCTGAGTTCCACAGTCGAACCTCACGTCCTCACGTTCAGCGCACCATATTCCGGCTTCCCGCAGTACGCCACCCGCGACACCTCCCAACAGGCCGTGTACGCGACCGCGATGGCTCCGGTCCACAGCATGTACCGATGGCACCTGCCCGATCCCATCCGGTTCGAGCGGGATCTGCGGGTCACAGTCCAGCAAATCGGTCAGGTCGGTGCCGACCTGTTCGAACGCAGCGACGACGTTTCCTCGGTCGCCTACTGGTACCAGATCGAGCCCCACGCACCCTTCCCCTCATTCCCGAGCAGACTCGAGCGGAGGCCTCGATGACACAGGGCCGTCGCAGTAGCTACCACTTCACGGTGCCAGACCACTGGATGAACGACCCCCAGCGGCCAGTCGTTGTCGACGGCACCTATCACTTCTACTACCTCTACAACGCTGACTAGGCCGCACGGCCAGATGAAAGGTAACCGAATGACTCACCCCCAGCACATGTCCCGCCGCGGCGTTGTCGCCGGCGTTGGCGGTCTGGCCCTCGGCACCGCAGTCGCTGCGCTCGGCGATGCGCCTGCAGTCGCAGCGAGCGGACCGACAGCGCAGGCGATCGGAACCCGTCGGCAAGGCCAACCCTGCTACCGCCCCGAGTTTCACTTCAGCGTGCCCGACAACTGGAAGAACGACCCCCAGCGACCCATCTTCCTGAACGGCGAGTATCTGTACTTCTACCTGTACAACGCCGACTACCTCAACGGCGGGCCGGGCACCGCCTGGCGGCTCGCGGCCACCCGCGACCATGTTCTGTTCAAGGATCGCGGCATCGCGATCCCGAAGAACACCAACAGCAACGGCGACTGCTGGTCGGGCAGCCTCGTCGTTGACGAACAAGACACCGCCGGCTATGGGCGCGGCGCTGTCATCGCACTCGTCACGCAAGCGCCGAACGGCGTTCAGGCGCAGTACCTCTGGTACTCGACGGACGGCGGCCGCTCGTTCCGTGCCGGGCCGATCGACCCAGTGCTGCCCAACCCGGGCGTGCAAGACTTCCGGGACCCGAAGGTCATCTGGGATGCCGAGCGCTCACACTGGGCACTTGCGACCGCCGAGGGACAGAAAATCGGCTTCTACTCCTCGCCCGACCTGCGCACCTGGCAGCGCGTTGGCGAATTCTCTCGCAGCGACATCGGTCTCCTCGAGTGCCCCGACCTGTTCAAGATGACCGCGGACGACGGCACGCCACACTGGGTGCTCGGCGTCAGCGCGAATGGTAAGGCTCGCGGCCTACCCGCGACCTACGCGTACTGGACAGGAGCGTTCGACGGCGCCACTTTCACGCCCGATGACGGCGAGCCACGGTGGCTCGACCACGGCTTCGACTTCTACGGCGCCGTCACCTACCCGCACCACGATGCCAAGGGCAAGGAGGATACCGCGCTTCGGCACGCCATCGGCTGGGCGAACTTCTGGGACTACCCGCACAACACTCCCTCGCTGGTGACTGATGGCTACAACGGCGATGACATGACCGTGCGCGATCTCCGGCTGCTGCGGACCGGCTCGACCTACGCGCTGGCCTCAGCGCCGACCGCAGCACTGCGCAGCTACGCGACCCGCACCCATCGGATCGGCGACGTACGGCTGTCGGGCGTGCGCGACCTCGACCTCCGCGTGACCGCATATGAGCTCTCGTGCACGCTGGAGTGGGATCCCGCCTCGGCGCCATCGAACATCGGGTTCGAACTCCGACGCGGCCCGGCAGGCGGTCGTCACGTGGCCGTTGGCGCCTTCCTCAACGGACCATACGCGTACGTCAACCGGCGCCCGACCGTGAATCCGACAGGCGGCGAGTCGCAAACGGCAATCGACCGCTCCGCGGGAAAGCTGACGCTTCGAGTGCTCGTCGATCGATCCAGCGTCGAATACTTCATCAACGAAGGCCGCGACGTGCACTCGCACCGAGTCTTTCCACTCCCCGGCGACGACCGCATCCGCCTGTTCGTCAACGACGGCAACGCCACCTTCCGCGACCTCACGATCCGCGAGCTCCACGTCACCACGTGAACGAGTCCGACAACACGTTTGAATCGGGAAACCAGCACTGTGATGGCGTAGAG
Source organism: Kribbella sp. NPDC026611 (assembly GCF_040638345.1). Lineage (NCBI taxonomy): Bacteria > Bacillati > Actinomycetota > Actinomycetes > Propionibacteriales > Kribbellaceae > Kribbella > Kribbella sp. NPDC026611. The sequence goes on along the minus strand of NZ_JBEZYC010000011.1, from coordinate 10,539 downwards.
GTTCAATCAGCTCGATTACGTAAAGGGGTTGGCTGAACGGTTTCGCGGACGGCGAGGTAGACCGCGCGTACTGCCAGGATGCGTTCGATTTCGTCGATGATCGGGGCGAAGAACTCGCGTCGTTCCTCACTGTCGCGCATCGATGTCACCGAGAAGTACATGCTGCCGAAGGCCGCGAAGAGAGTGGCGTTACGCAGCAATGCAACTGGCAGCCCGGGCAGCAGAACCGACGGCACCGGCGGAGCTCCGATCCACTGCTCGGCTGTTCCCGGAGTTACCACGATCAATCCCAGGATCAGAAAGAAGACGAACAGCGCCAAGCCCACGATCATCGCTTGCACCAGTTGCCGGGTCGCGAGCACCAGCAGCAGGTTGCGGGCCTGGCGCCCGTTCAGCGGTGTCGCCTGCACAGCGTCGTCGCTGGTCAGCTCTGTGATCGGTACGCCGGCCAACGGCGTGTTTCGGCAGGCGGCAGTCAACATCGGCGGCGTGAGATCCTGCTCGACGCGGCTGATCTCATCCCTCAGGCGCGCGGCCGCCGCCAGCACGGTGATCGCCGCGAACAGAACAACGATCAGCCCCAGGCGCCACCAGGCCAGCCGGTTCATCGCCTGCCACAACTCGCCGGTGAAGAACAAGAAGAGGGTGACGAACAGCATGGTCGGCAGCGCGCGCCCCAAGATGTGAACGCTGTTGCCGAGATCGTGCAGAGCGTGCCGTGCCGCCCGGCGCAGCAGGCCACCGAAGCCATAGACGGTGGCTAGCAGCGTCACGCCGAAGACCGCAGCGAAGAAGATGACAAATCCGAGCAGCCCCACGACGCGGCCCCCCGGCGGGGTCACTGCTCCGTCCACGGCCAACTGCAGCAGCGGAACCATCCCCGGCAAGCCTGCGTACAGACAGAGGACAACGACCGTCGCGGTGCGCGAGAAACGCGGCAGCCGGCGGACGAACAGCGCGAGGGCCGCCCATACCGCAACTGCAGCCGCCATCACTGCTGCGAGCACGATCCAACGACTGGAACCGGCAGGTCGCAGCGTCACGAGCCAGGCGAGGCTCGCCAGCGCGACTACGGTCAGCGCGGGCAGCATCCGCGGGAGCACATGCGTCGCAAAACCGTAGCCCTCAATCATCGTGGGCGTACCGCAGCGGACGAACCAGCGGTCGGTTCTGCGAATCAGCGCAGGCGAAGCGGCGAACGGCATGGGCTGATCATTCCGCAGTCGCGATGCGCTGCTCATCATCACCCACCTCAACGTCGAAAGTCTCATCGGAGGCCGGCGCCGTCGACACGTTCTCCGCGTCGCGCCGCCAGCTGCGCAGCATGGCGACGTCCTCGGCGTGCGTTGGCGTCTCGGCCAGAAATGAGACCCCGCGGAGCTCGGGCAGCGACAGGAGGGCGGCGAGCCCCGCCGTACCGAGTGTTCCCTTTCCGAGCGACTCGTGGCGATCACGTTTCGCGCCAGGAGGGTCGCGGCTGTCGTTCATGTGGATCAGATGCAGCCGATGGAGGCCGACGGAATCGCCGAGAATCTTCACCCATTGCTGAACGGCTCCAGGGGTGCTGAGATCCTCCCCCGCCGCGTGCAGGTGACAGGTGTCCAGACAAAGTCCCAGCCGGTCATCGGCCACCGCGTCCAGGTACTCCACCGTCGACTCGATCGTCGAGGCCAGTGCGGCTGCGCCGCCCGCCGTCGGCTCGACCAGTAGCCGGACGCCGGGCGGTCCGGTATCGAGCAGCCGAGGCATTAGTTCGTGGAGCTGCGCGAGAGCAGCGCGGCGGCGGTCCGGCACGACCGAAGAGCCGGCGTGAAAGACAACCCCTGTGGCACCGAGACGCGACGCGTGCCGCAATGCCGCGGTGAGTGCGGCGAAGGATCGCTCCACCACCAATGGAGCCGACGAACCAAGGTTGATCAGATGTGGTGCATGGACGTACGCCTCCAACCCCAGGTCGTCGAGGGCCGCGTGGAAGGCGTCATCGGCCGCCGGATCGAAGTTGCGGGGGATCCAGCTCCGCGGGTTGCCCGCAAAGAACTGGATCACCTCCGCGCCGACGGCAACGGCTTCTCCCAACCCACCCTTGATCAGGCCACCGGCAACCGCCACGTGAGACCCGACCCGAGACAGACGGTTGTTCAGCACCTCAGAGTCCGGTCACCCAGTCGGTCTCTTCCGACAACAGCCTTCTTGCCGGTGAGATCGAACCCGCGGGACATGGTGTGTACCCCTGTTGGAACGGTGTCAGCGCGGAGCGCGATTTCCAGACAGGCCACTAACTGCATCCTGTGCCGTCTCGTTGTCGCGAGAAATCCAGCAGCCATTGTTGTCGTAGCCACGGTAGAGTTCCCGGCCGCCGTCCGGTAGCGGATCTTCGGTGATGGGGCTATAGGCAGAGCTAATCGCTCACACTGGGGGTTTGCAGCGGCTCATCCGCTTGAAGAGACCGCTGGCCGTGAGGGCGCTCGTCGACCAGGGATGCGGCAGCCACGGCGAGAAGGTCCACGAACTCGTCCAGATCGGCAGCCAGAGCGTTCGCCCGGCCCCAGACGGCTTCGTACGAGATCTCGACGGGGGTTCCCGCCCGCATCAGCGGGCGACAGCTGGCATGCCGGTGACTCACCTTGGAGCGCGGCAGCAGCGCCGCACCGACACCCATGCCGGCCCATTCGTCCAGCACGCGATAGCTGGCTGCCTCGCCGGGATACGTGCGCAGCGCCAGGTCGTTGGCGCTGAACAGCCGGGTGATGAACGTGGTGAGCCCGCACGTGTCGGGCACGAGGATGTAGTCGGCGCCGGCAGCTGCGCCCAGCTCAACCGGCCCCTCGGCACCGGGAGCTGCAGCCGGGTCGATCACGACCATGGGTTCACTGAGGATGACGCGGTGACGATAGGCGGGCATGGCCTCCACCGCCGGCACCAGCAGGACATCCAACTCGCCGGCCCTCAGTGCCCCGCGCAGCAGGTCCAGATCCGCCTCCCGCAGCACCAAATCACGAGGTTGCGACAGTCCGCGTGCGGCGTCGAAGGCGCAGGCCACTAGGTCCGCTCCGATCAGTGGTGAGACGCCCATGCGGATGGCCCCGGTCGCCGGGCTGCCCAACCGCTGTGCCTCGGACATGATGGCGTCCAGAGACGTCAGGGCATGGTCGATCATCGGCAGGATGCGGGCGCCTTGGGTTGTCGGTTTCACCCCTCGCGGTGACCGGTCGAAGAGCTTGACGCCGAGCTCGTCCTCCAGCCGGGCAACCCCGTTCGACAGCGCCGGCTGAGTAACGCCGTAGTCTCGCGCCGCCGCGCTGAAGGACTTCGTCTGGGATACGGCCTGCGCGTAGCGCAGCCCCTCGATGTTCACCGCAAGCTCCCGGCAGTCATAACCACAGGCTATATCAGCATTCAATGGCGTCCGCTACCGAAGGCCTTCGACCCGGCCTACCGTGGGCAACACGTCCCGCTGAGTTCGGGGTCCACTGGCGCACTCATGTGCAGCACTGCATTCAGCAGAAAATGCCAGCAGTGGAGCTATCCGTTTGTTTCATGAGGAGTGATTTGCCGTGTCCCAGGACGACCGCCGAGCCCACCGGGCCGCACAAGTGACGAAGGCCGGGGCATCCCTGGTGGTAGCTCCCGTGGAGGCACGAGAGCCGCGACCGGGAGAAGTGCGGCTGGACGTGGTCGCATCAGGCATTTGTGGAGCCGATGCCGGCACCGTCGCAGACCTCCACCCGGTCAACGGGTTTCCGATCACTCCCGGCCACGAGGTCGCCGGTGTCGTGGCCGAACTGGGCGAGGGCGTCCGCGGCTGGGAGATCGGCGAACGAGCCGGGGTCGGATGGTTCGGTGGCAGTTGCGGCTCGTGCACCGCATGTCGTTCGGGCGACGTGGTGCACTGCCCGGATCGCCAGATCCCTGGCCTGTCCTACCCCGGCGGCTGGGCGTCGACCATCACCGTCCCGGTCAACGCATTGATCCGCATCCCCGAAGGGCTATCCATGGCGGAGGCCGCGCCGTTCGGATGCGCGGGGGTGACCACCTTCAACGCTCTTCGCAACAGCGGCGCAGAACCGGGCGACAGGGTCGCCGTGGTGGGGATCGGCGGATTGGGCCACCTGGCCGTTCAGTTCGCCGCGGCCATGGGCTTCGAGACAGTGGCCATCGCCCGGGGAGAGAACAAGCGGCCGACCGCCCTGCAGCTGGGCGCACATCACTACATCGATGCCTCCCACGACGAGGTCGGACCAGCGCTGCGGGAGCTCGGCGGGTGCCGGCTGATCCTCTCCACGGCCGCCAGCAGCAAACCCCTCGCGGGACTCATCGACGGCTTGGTACCCCACGGCCGGCTCACCGTCGTCGGCTTCGACGGCACCCCTCTCCAGCTGCCCCTGGACAAGCTGGTCATGCACGCCCGTAGCGTCACCGGCCAGCTGACCGGGAGCCCGACTGATACCGAGCAGGCGATGCGGTTCGCCCTCGCGACCGATGTCCGTCCTCGTGTGCAGACCACGCCGCTGGAACAGGCGGATGCAGCCCTGAAGACACAGCAGGCCGGACAAGCCCGCTTCCGTATGGTCCTCACCCCGACCCCCTGATGCCCGCCTTCCTGGAACCGGCATCCAAGAGGAAAGAAGGCGCGCATGCCACACCAGGACGGACAGCCTGTTGTCGTCATCGGCGCGGGAGCCGCAGGACTGACTGCGGCGACCGTACTCACCCAAGCCGGGTGCAACACGGTGTGCCTGGAGGCACGCGACCGTCCCGGCGGCCGCCTTCTCAGCACTCGTGCAGACGACGGCGCGGCCCTCGACCTGGGAGCCACTTGGTTCTGGGACGGCGAGAAGCGAGTGCAAGCCCTCACCACGCGCCTCGGAGTCGGCAGCTTTCAGCAGTACGCAGCAGGCAACGCGCTGTTCCAGGACGCCTCCGGCGTACACCGTCTGCCGGATAACCCAGTCGATTCGTCCGCCCACCGCTACGTTGCCGGTGCCGGTGCTCTCACTGATCGGATGGCGGCCGAGCTACCTGCCGGCACGCTGCGCCTGAGCACGCCCGTCACCGCCGTTCGCGCCACCGGCACCGGCCTGACCGTCCACACCCCCGACACACTCCATCACGCCAGCCACATCGTTCTGGCCGTACCGCCCGCGCTAGCCCTGGAACGCATCGACTTCAGTGACCAACTGCCCGCCGGCCTCGTCAGACTTGCCTCTGCCACGCCGGTATGGATGGGCAACGTCGTCAAGGTCGTCGCCGTCTACCCCAGCCCGTTCTGGCGCGCCGAAGGACTCGCTGGGGCTGCCTTCAGCTATACCGGTCCACTCCAAGAGGTTCACGACATGTCCGGTCCTCACGGGAAACCCGCTGCCCTGTTCGGCTTCGCCCGAGCCGGCGCCGCAACGTCAGTACTCCGGCAAGTAGTCACCGACCAGCTCACTCAGCTGTTCGGCCCGGAAGCAGGTGGCCCGCTTGCGCTGCACCTCCAAGACTGGAGCGCCGAACACTGGACCTCAACCGCAAGTGTGCACAACCTGACCGACTACAGCCTCTTCGGGCATCGTCTGTATCAACAGCCCGCGCTGAACGGTCGCCTCCACTGGGCCTCGACCGAAACCGCCTCCGACTACGCCGGACACATCGAAGGCGCACTCGCCGCCGGTGAGCGCGCCGCCCACGCGGTCCTGACCGCTCGTTCAGAGAACCAGATCACACCACGGGGAAGTCATGTATGAGGTAGAAGCACTGCTGCGCGAGTACGACCACGCCCGGGCCTACACCGACGAACTCTGGAAAGACCTCAGCCCTGACGAGGTGACCTGGCGACCCAATGAGAATTCCAGCGCGATCGGCTGGCACCTCGGCCACCAGGCCCACGTCGCCCACTTCATGATCCGCAACCTCACGGCCGCCGAACCCAGCCCCGATCCCGAATTGGACGGGCTCATGGATTCCGCGCGGCCCGAGAAGTTCCGCGGCGCACTGCCCACAGTCCAACGACTCACGGAGTTCCGCGACACGGTCGCCGAGCGTGTACACGCCAGGATCACCGACATCACCGCCGGCCACGTCGCCGCCCCGGCCCAGCTCACCGTCGTCGCTGCCCATCTACTGGTTGCGTTGATCAACCACGAATACCAACACGACCAATGGATCGGCGAAGTACGCTCCAACGACCTCGGCCATGCCCTCCCTGGCGACCCGGACAGCAACCAGGTCTCGCGACTCGACGGATATCTCGTTCTCAACCCTCTCGGCTGAGGCCCACGACCCTCATGCCGGAGACTTCGCGTGCGATGCAAAGCATGCCAGCGCGTTCCAGGTGGCGAAGAAGGCCGGCTTCGGCCTGTACTGATCGTCGAACATCAGCGGCTTCGCGCCCGGGACCCAGGTGTAGGCATGCTTGTCGGTAAAACCCCAGAAACTGATGTCCCGCACGCCGGCCGCAAGCGCCTCGCGCATGATGCTCCCGTAGATCTCTGCCTGCTGCTGGAACTCAGCATTGTCGGGCAGCGGCGTCAGATGTACATCCATCTCAGTGACGGCCACTTGCAGCCCAAGAGCCTTGTAGGAGTTCACGATGTCTGTGATTACCCCGGGCTCCGGGCCAGCGAACGTCTCGTGCATCTCGAGCCCTACGCCGCTGATGGGCACGCCCCGGCTCACCAGGCCGGACACGAGGTCGTAGAACTCCTGACGCTTCGCCGGGTAGAACTCGACCAGGGACTCGTTGAGAAACAGCTTGGCATTCGGGTTTGCCGCGTGTGCGATGCGGAACGCTTCGGCGATGTAATCGGGCCCGAGGACCTGATAGAAGTAGTTGTGTTCGAGGCCGGTGCCGCCGAAGGTGGACAGCACCTCGGTGGCGACGTCCCACCGGTCCACCTTGCCCGCATAGCGAGTCATGAGCGTCCTGAAGTGGTTCGCCATCGCGGCGCGCAACTGGTCGGGATCCTGGATCTGTTCGAGCCACGCCGGGTTGCAGCAGCTGGAGATGAGGCCGTGGCCTTTCACTGCCATGTGGTGTTGCTGCGCGAAATTCACGAGCCGGTCGAGTTTCGTGAAATCGAAGACGCCGTGCTGCGGCTCGTTGAACGACCACTTGAGCTCGTTCTCGGGTGACAGGCTGTTGAACTGCTCCGCGAGCACCTTTCTGAACTGCGGCTCGTCGAGATAGTCGGGATTGATCGCCCCGGAACCGATCAGAATCCCAGCCTTGGCCGCCTCCCCTCGAAGGCTGGGAACTGTCGCATCGGCCGCCGTCGCCGGGACGGCCGCACCGGCGACGAGCGTGAGCACGGCCACGGATGCGAACGTGGTAACCCGCCGGAATCCGTACCGGAGATGGCCGCGCGCACTGCCAAGGGCCGGTTGTGTGAAGCGAACGCATACACCAGTCAGCGCTGCTCGAAGGTTCCTCACCGTACCTCCTCTGAAACATCGACGATCCGAACTGACACCGCTTGGCTGCCGACAGTACAGCGAAATTAGTACAAGTGCTACAGTTTGGATCTGCACCGAACCACCGCAGAGCTGTCTGACCTCGGCACCGGCGCAGCAGCCTGTTCTCCTCGCAGTCGCGATAGACCAGCACGTACTTGCCGCCGGCATCTTCGTCGACGGCAGTCGAGCGGACGGCGCGGCGCGTCCGGCGAACGCCGCGTCCATCGGCGGCTCGATGGCGACGCGGGCAGCTCGGCCCCACTCAGCTCCAGGAGCGGCAGGCCGGGGTTGAGTGCGTTCATCACCTCATTCGGCAACGCGCGACTGCGGATGCCGTTGCCACCCTCCCGACGGACTGCACCCGGCGCTCATCGACGCGTCGCGGAGGTTTCTGCCGAGCCCGCGTAGTCCACAGGTGGAAACAAACAGTAACTGGCTGGCCGGGTTACGCGATGTAGCCATTGTTCGTTGATGTCTGGGGGGACATGTGAGAATCGCAGGAATCGCTCTTGTGCTGGCCTTGGTTGCCGCCGCCGGGTGCAGCCGGCAGCCAGAGGTGTCAGCTGATCAACCGTCGGTATCGCCCATCGCGAGTCCGACGGCTCCGCCTGGGGAGCATCCACCAACGTTGGCCGACACCGCCAAAACGATGGACTCGCGAGGTGGTCAAGCAACCTGGAACGGGCTCGAGGTCGACGTACCCGCGGGAGCGGTCCGGGCGGGGCACAGTGTCAAGATCAGCTCTGGTGACGAGATCGGAATCCTCGTCGGGCCGTATGGGACCGAGATCGCCGGTCGACCGGTTTCTGTCGACCACGACCTTCCGCTGGTCTCGCCCCTCTCGCTCTCATGGGAGCTTCCGAAGCTGACGGCGACTCAGCGGAGCTCGTTGGTGCTGGCGCGCTGGAACCCGGCGGCCCACGCCTGGGCCTACACCGCCGAGAAGCCGATCTGGCACGGCACTCGTATGACCGCCGCGGTGCGTGACTTCTCGATCCTGACCTGGATCGCAGACGTCGGCCAGGGAACCGGGCAGATCATCGGCGCCAGAGTCGATGAACCGAAGTGCAGCGGGAAGAAGCTCCCACCCTGGGTCACCGCTACGGTCGATCCGGACCAGGACCTGTCGGCGGCCGCGATCCGTGTCTGCTTCGAGCCTGACAAGGACAACCGGGTGACGGTCCGCGTTGCCAACAACCGCACCTTCAGCCAGCAGATGTCTATGGTGTACGGCGGTCAGCAGTGGGCCTGGACGTGGCGCGGGGACGACGCGTACGACCCGAAGGCCATCGTCTACTCCATCGCTCAAGACGTCCTCGATACATCCACCCGCCACCTCATCCCGCCGCTCAAAACTCACGCTGTCGGCATCGCTCGCCCGAAGGAGACTGGGAGCTACCACATCGAGGCCCGCACCTCGGTCGATCCCATCACCGTGCTCGCCGATGCGGTGGCCTTCGGCGCGAACGAACTGCGTGTTGCGGCCGACAGCCCAGCCGTGGCAGCGGCGGTGCAGGCGCTCTACGAGTGTGGGGGAAAGGAACTGCTTGGCAGACCGAACCTCCGGGATGTAGCCGAGCTCGGCCGGACCGTCGCCAACGCGATCGGCGGGTGCGCCAAGGAACTGATGGAACCAGACAGCGAGTTCGGCCGGCGCTTCGAGCAGTTGTCCCGGGCGATGATCGCCAAGGGCGGCCTGTCACAGACCGCGGCAATCCAGTCGAACCGGCTCGCCCATGAGCTCGTCAGCGTCTTCAAGGTCATCACCGCCGGCAAGGTCATCTTCTACCTGTCGGACCAGTTCGCGAACGCCTTGGTCGGACCGCTCTCCTGGTCGATCAACGGCCGTGGAACACCGCAGCAGCTGGGGCAATGGACACCAACGTGCTCGGCGGTCGACACTGACTCGAACCGGCTGTACAAAAACCTCGCGCTGCAGGACCGGTTCGCCGACACCAGCAAGGAGCTTTGGCAGTTCAAGGACTTTGCAGAGGTCGCGGCCGTGGCAATCAAGCCACTCGACGGCTGCAGCCAACGCTTCCGAGCTACTGTGGCGGGCAAACTGCCCGGTGACTGGGCAGATCGAAAGGCTGCGAGCCTAGTCGCCGCTGCCATCATGAGAGGGCTCCCGGCCGTCACCACAGCTGGTCTGCTCCAAGCTGAAGCGCCGGAGATGTGCAGACATCAAGCCGGCCGCCTCGTCAATGGCAATCTGCCGATCGCTGACCCGCTGCACGACGGCTACGCCTCGATCCGCCTGAATGGTGCCGACTGGATAACGCCATTGCCGCCGGCCACCACAGACCTGAACGCCGACGGCATCAAGGACACCGCCGTGGCCTTCGACTGCTCAGCGGGCGGCGTCACCTGGCCGGAGACCATCGCGATCTACGGCCCAGGCCCAACGCTCGTCGCGTCGATCGACCTGGACAAGTACGTCCAGACCGAGCACAGCGACGTCAAGGCGCTCACCGTGCAAGGGAATCGCATCGCCGTGCACTGGATCTCCTACGAAGGCGCAGGCTTCGGCCAGCAAGCCTGGCACGGCTACCTGAAACTCCACGACGGAAGCCTCACGGTGACCGACATGAAGCGCGGCTGAGACAGTCGCGGCGGTGCGTCGCACCTGCGGAACCATCTGAGGTTTCGGTCAGGTTCGCTGGCCGATGCCGTGGACGTCGTTCTGGCCGATAACGGCCAGGATCAGAGAACGGAGTACTGGAACAACTCGCGGCGTTTGGCATCCTGGCTGGTCGGGTCGACGCTGCCGCCGGCGAAACGGCCAACTGACCGTCTTTGCCGGCGATCGCCGGCCGCGACCTCTGACCATCTCCGATTGGTGATGGCGCTATGCCTCAGGAACAAGTCATCGTCCTCGAGCGTGGCCTGCACCCGAGATCGCCACCGCTAGTAGGCGACGGTGAATCGCCGTTGAGTATGAGTTGGCAGCTCGGCCTCGTCGATCACTGCGACTGCGAGGTCTTCGTACGAGATGCGGCTCTGGCCGTTGGAGTCGGTGAGCAGTTGGTCCCCACCGAGCCGGAAGCGGCCTGTGCGTTCGCCGGGGTAGGCATACTCCGGCGGGCTGAGATAGGTCCAGAGCCG